>NZ_FOLS01000034.1 GCF_900112375.1 Pseudomonas citronellolis
GGATCAATCAGCCGCTTCGAGAGTGCCCGGGCGGTCGTGGCTTTTGCAGGACTCAATCCGAGGCTCAGGGAATCCGGCCAACACAAGGGCCAGGTGAGGATCTCAAAGATCGGCTCACGCCTCTTACGTGCAGGCCTGTTCATGCCAGCCATCTGTGCCATGAGCCATAACCAGGCGGTACGGGCATTGCGTTTACGGCTCGAAGAGAAAGGCAAAGCGGGTAAACAGATCATCTGTGCGGCCATGCGCAAACTGCTGCAGATTGCCTACGGCGTCCTCAAGTCGGGCCAGCCCTACAACGTGGAACTGGCCCTTGCTCGAGGCTAGGTGACACGGTATCTACAATTGGCGGATAACCGCGAGCGGTTATTCGCCCTACGCTCCCGGGAGGCTCTTCGTAGGAGCGAGCTTGCTCGCGAATGAGCCCCGCAGCGGAGTCTGTTCGCGAGCAAGCTCGCTCCTACGAGAAGCCATGCCCACCCGGTAACCGGACATACCGGCGCGATCCGGGGCCCCATGTAAAACCCTCATACCTCCACAGGAGTAGCCGTCAGCACGAATTGACGCAGGTCATGTCGCCGCGCCTGGCCGCCGCCGGACACTGCGCACTCACTGCGCGGAGGTCGCCATGCACCCGAAGTCCCAGTTGCCCCTCGTGTATTCCTGTTCCGGCTGTTCCAACCTGGCCCAGTTGGCCAACGACCTGGCCCTGCGCCTGGACCGCGACGGCCTGGCGGAGATGTCCTGCATCGCCGGCGTCGGCGGCGACGTGCCGCCGCTGGTGAAGAAGGCCTGCTCCGGACGGCCGATCCTCGCCCTGGACGGCTGCCACCTGCACTGCGTGCGCGGCTGCCTGGCGCGCCATGGGGTGATCCCGGCGCACGCGCTCACCCTCACCGAGTACGGGCTGCGCAAACGCTACGGCGAAAGCAGTTCGCTCGACGATTTCGAGATGCTCTACGAGGAACTGCAGTTCCTCCTGCTCAGCAGCGCCTGAGCGCCGCCTCAGGCCTGCTGCGCCTGCACGCCGCGGGCGGCGCGCTGCAAACCGTTCCACAGCCACGGCGGCAGGCTGTCGGGGTCGAGGCTGTCGATCAGGTTCTTCAGCGCCAGCCCCAGTTCGGTGTCGCCCTCGATCACCAGGCGGCGGCGGAAGAACAGGGTGTCGGGGTCCTCCTGGCGCCCGGCCAGCAGCAGGAAGTCGCGCCAGCCGCCGCGGATGGTCACGCTGGGCACCGGGCCCTCGGCCAGTTGCAGGCCGTTGCGGCCGCGGGTGAGGTTCCAGCCCAGGCCCAGGTCGCTCACCTCCAGGCGCAGCCAGTGGCCCTCCAGCAGGTCGAAGTCCCCAGCCGCCAGGGGCGCGGCGAACAGGCGGTTGGCGGCGCGTTGCAGCACCGCCCGCTGCAGCGGCGCGGGCACCCGCGCAGCCAGCGGCAGCAGGCGTTCGGCGGCGCGCAGGGCGCCGGTTTCGAGATTCAGCACAGGTTCACCTCATCGCTGCGCAGCATGCCGGGGCGGCCATGCCAGTAACCGTTGCAGCCTTCCACCGCCAGCGGCGGCGCGGCGCCGCGGCGCACCCGGTCGAAGGCCTGGACCACCTCCACCATGCCCTGCGCCCGCGGGCTCAGGCGCAGCAGGTCGGCGCCGCAGTCGCGCAACGAGGCGTAGTCGGCCAGCAGGTTGCCCGGCTCGCCGGACATCGTCTGGATGCCGTTGAGGGTGAACAGCGGCGCGCCTTCCTGGCTGAGCATCGACATCCCCTCCGGGTAGTTCTGGCAGCAGAACTGGCAGTCGTCCTTGGGCCGGTTCTCCGCGCGGGCGGTGAAGCAGCGCGCGGAGTACGCCAGGGGCAGGTGGCCGTAGGCGAACACCTCGGTTTCCAGGTCTTCCAGGCCCAGCTCCCGGGCCTGCTCCAGCACCGCCAGCACCTGCTCGCCGGAACATTCCACCGGCGGCACCCAGCGGCGCAGGCCGCAGCCGTGCAGCTCGGCCAGGGCGTGGCCGTTGTACAGGTTCAGCGCCGGGCCGCCGACGAATTCGACGCCCAGGCCGTGCAGTATCTGCACCGCGCCCATGTCGTTGGCCTCCACCCGCAGCTCGCCGTTGCCGCACAGCCGGCGCAGCGCCGACAGCTCGGAGGCCGCCTCGATCAGCGCCAGCCCCGAGAGGAGGATCTCCGCCCCGCTCTGCTGCGCCAGCTCGCGGCCCAGGCCCAGCCAGTCGTCCAGCGACAGGGCGCGGCGCTTGGAGCACACGGTCTCGCCGAGGTAGATGGCGTCCAGCGGCTGTTCGGCCATCTGCGCGTAGAAGTCCAGGAGTGTCCGGCGGTCCCAGTAGAACAGCACCGGCCCCAGGCTGAGTTTCATCAGGCTTTACCTCACTGCCAGGAACGATGGTAGGCGCCCAGGGTGGTCTGGTGGCCTTCGGAAAGTTTCTCCAGCGCGGCCTGCCACTGCGCCTGCGGCTGGTAGCGCTCCGGCGCGCGGCGCCAGCTGTCCAGCGCCTGGCGCCAGACGCGGGTGACCTGCTCGACGTAGGCCGGGCTGCGCTGGCGGCCCTCGATCTTCACCGCCGCCACGCCGATCTGCGCCAGCTGCGGGATGAGGTCGATGGTGTTGAGGCTGGTGGGTTCCTCCAGGGCGTGGAAGCGCTGGCCGTTGACCACGAAGCGGCCCTTGCAGAGGGTCGGGTAGCCGGCCGGCTCACCCGGCGCGTAGCGGTCGATCAGCACTTCGTTCAGGCGCGAGGTCAGCCCCTCGGGCTCCTCGCTCCAGCGCACCGCCTTGGCCGGCGAGCAGACGCCGCAAAGGTTCGGCGACTCGCCGGTGACGTAGGAGGACAGGTGGCAGCGCCCCTCGGCCATGATGCACAGGCTGCCGAAGGCGAAGACTTCCACCGGCACCGGGCTGTTCGCCGCCACCTGGCGCACCTGGGCCAGCGACAGCACCCGCGGCAGCACCGCGCGGCGGATGCCGTAGCGCTCGTGGTAGAAGGCCAGCGCCGCGACGTTGGTCGCCGAGCCCTGCACCGACAGATGCAACGCCAGCTTCGGATGGCGCCGCGCGGCATAGCCGAGCACCGCGCAGTCGGCGGCGATCAGCGCATCCACGCCCAGTTCGGCGGCGTGGTCCACCGCCCGTTGCCAACGCGGCCAGCCGGCGGCGCCGGGGTAGGTGTTGACCGCCAGGTAGAGCTGCCGGCCGGCCGCTCGGATCAGCCCCAGGCCCTCCTGTAGCTGGCGGTCGTCGAGGTTCAGCCCGGCGAAGTGACGAGCGTTGGTGTCGTCGCGGAATCCCACGTAGATGGCATCGGCGCCTTCGCGCAGCGCCGACTTGAGGGCGGGCAGGCTACCCGCCGGACATACCAGTTGCATGCTTCCCCCTTGCATGAAACGGCCGCCGCGCCTCGGCGAGGCCGGCGGCCAGGCTGACGTCAGCTGTACAGTTCGCTGAACGGCAGGTAGGTCACGGGCTCGCCGGCGACGAGGGTGCGCCCCGCCTCCACCACCGCCAGGCCGTCGGCCCAGCTGGCGGCCAGCAGCATCGCCGAGCCCTGCTGCGGGTGGATTTCCACCCGGCTGGCGCCGCCGGCGTCGGTCGCCAGGCGCGCCCGCAGGTACTGGCGGCGCTTGTTCGGCTGCGGCCAGGCGAAGGCCGCCGGCAGGTTCAGCGGCGCCACCGCGGTCTCCGCCAGCCCCTGGGCGCGGCGCAGGAAGGGCCGCGCCGCCACCAGGGCGGTGACCAGCGCCGCCGCCGGGTTGCCCGGCAGGCCCAGCCAGGGCTTGCCGGCCACGCTGCCGAAGGCCAGCGGCTTGCCCGGCTGCATCGCCAGGCGCCACAGGTGCAGTTCGCCGAGGGCGCCGACCGCCTGCTTGAGGTGGTCGCGCTCGCCCACCGAGACGCCGCCGCTGCTGATCAGCAGGTCGCATTCGGCGGCGGCCAGCTCCAGGGCGTCGCGGCTGGCCGCCAGGGTGTCGACCAGCACTTCGTATTCCTGTACGTCCAGGCCCCATTGGCGCAGCAGGGCGCCGAGGCTGAAGCGGTTGGCGTTGTAGATCTGCCCCGGCGCCAGCGCCTGGCCGGGCTCGCGCAACTCGTCGCCGCTGCTCAGCAGGCACACGCGCAGGCGCCGGTACACCGGCACCCGGGCCTGGCCCACAGCGGCCAGCAGGCCCAGTTCCTGGGGCCGCAAACGGTACCCGGCGCGCAACAGCGGCGCGCCCTGGCGCAATTCCTCGCCGCGGCGGCGCACATGGCTACCCGCCGTTACCGGCGGCAGCCACACGCGGTCGCCCTCGGCCCGGCAATCTTCCTGGGCCACTACGCTGTCGGCCCCCGGCGGCAAGGGCGCGCCGGTGAAAATGCGCACGGCGCAGCCCGCCGGCAACGCCTGGTCGCCCGCCTCGCCGGCAGCGATGCAGCCGGCCAGCGCCAGGCTGCCGCCGGCCGCCGGCACGTCGGCCGCGCGCAGGGCATAGCCGTCCATCGCGCTGTTGTCCCAGTGCGGCAGGTCACAGGGGGCTTCCAGGTCGCTGGCCAGCACCCGGCCGAGGGCATCGGCCAGGGCCACGGACTCCACCGCCGGCGGCGCCGGGGCGCGCGCCAGCAGCTCGGCCAGGGCCTCGTCCACCGGCTTCAGGCCGTGGCCGTCACAGCCGCAGCCGCTCATGACCGGCTGCCGCAGGCACAGGCGCCGCCACCGCAGCCACCCTCGGGCTTGGGCGGGGTCTTCAGGTGCGGCACGAAGCTGCATGGCCGGGTGCGGCTGTCCAGCTGCGCGGCGAGGATTTCCCGCCAGGCGGTGCGGCAGGCGCCGGGCGAGCCGGGCAGGCAGCAGACCAAGGTGCCGTTGGTGACGCCGGCCAGGGCCCGCGACTGGATGCTGGAGGTGCCGATCTCGGCCAGGGAGACCTGGCGGAAGAGTTCGCCGAAGCCCTCGACGCGCCGCTCCAGCAGCGGCTCGACGGCCTGCGGGGTGTTGTCGCGGGCGGTGAAGCCGGTGCCGCCGGTGATCAGCCCGACCTGGATGCGCGGGTCGGCGATCCAGGCGCAGACCACCGCGCGGATCTGGTGGATGTCGTCCACCACCAGGCGCCGCTCGGCCAGCACGTGGCCGGCCTCGTGCAGGGCGTCGGCCAGGCTCTGGCCGGAGTCGTCGGTTTGCAGGGTGCGGGTGTCGCTGACGGTCAGCACGGCGATCTGCAGGCTCTGGAAGTCCTGCGTGGCCAGGTGGCTCATGGCTGCCTCCGGGGAAGGATGAGACTGCGGCCAGCCTGCGCCTCGGCGGCTGGCCTGCCCATTCCTCGGAAGAGGTAGCGCGACTATTTGTCCCAGCGTTGCGCCGCGGCCTGGTCGCTGCAGCGGCCTTCCACCCAGCGCGGGCCTTCGGCGGTGTCTTCCTTCTTCCAGAAGGGCGCGCGGGTCTTGAGGTAGTCCATGACGAAGTTGCAGGCGTCGAACGCCGCCTGGCGGTGGGCGCTGGCGGTGCCGACGAAGACGATGGGCTCGCCCGGCTCCAGGCGGCCGATGCGGTGGAGGATCTCCAGGCGCAGCAGCGGCCAGCGCTCCCGGGCTTCGTCGGCGATCTTCTCCAGGGCCCTCTCGGTCATGCCCGGGTAGTGTTCGAGGAACATGCCGCCGACCTCGCGGCCGTCGTTGAAGTCACGCACGTAGCCGACGAAGCCGACCACCGCGCCGATGCCGACGTTGGCGGCATGCAGCGCGTTGACCTCGGCGCCGGGGTCGAAGGGGTTTTCCTGGACGCGCACGGCCATGGCCTCAGCCTCCGGTGACGGTGGGGAAGAAGGCCACCTCGTCGCCATCGGCGAGGGGCTCGTCGAGGGCGCACAACTCCTGGTTGCGCGCGCACATCAGGTTCTGCTCGGCCAGCACCTGCCAGGCGCCGCCGCGTTGCAGCAGGTGTTCGCGCAGGCCGTCGACGCTGGCGAAGGCCTCGCTCCAGCCCAGCTGCTCGCCGTCCAGGCCGAGGGCCTCGCGGTAACGGGCGAAGTATTGCACGCGGATCATCGGCCCTCCTCCGCACGGTAGTGGCCGCTCTTGCCGCCGAGCTTCTCCAGCAGGCGCACGCCCTCGATGGTCATGCCCTTGTCCACGGCCTTGCACATGTCATAGATGGTCAGCGCGGCGACGCTGGCGGCGGTCAGCGCTTCCATCTCCACGCCGGTCTGCCCGGCCAGCTTGCAGCGCGCCTCGATGCGCACGGCGTCCTCACCATCGGCCTGCAGCTCGACCTTGACGCTGGTGAGCAGCAGCGGGTGGCACAGCGGGATGAGTTCATGGGTGCGCTTGGCCGCCTGGATGCCGGCGATGCGCGCCACGGCGAAGACGTCGCCCTTGGGGTGGCCGCCGTCCTGGATCAGGCGCAGGGTCTCCGGGCGCATGCGCACCCGCGCTTCGGCCACGGCTTCACGGGAAGTCACCGCCTTGTCGGTGACGTCGACCATGTTGGCGCGGCCCTGGGAATCGAGATGGGTGAGCAAGGAAGGTCTCCGGGTAGAACGAGCGATGGCAACCAGTGTACGCCCTGGACGGGCCGTGGGGGGCCTGGCGGGCGGTGAAAAAGGAGGGAGGATTGTATACAAGAAGAGGTAGGGTGGGTTCGCGAGCAAGCTCGCTCCTACGAAGAGCGGGGGGATGGTGCTTTTTTGCTTGCGAATGGGAGTTGCCAGCTGTCCGTTACCCTCACCCCAGCCCTCTCCCAGAGGGAGAGGGGGCCGTTCGGCGTGGACGGAAAGTTCGGCCTCAACCTGTAGGAGCGAGCTTGCTCGCGAACAGGACCCGCCGGCTGACCGCATGGCCCCCCGTTCTGCCCAACGGTCCCCTCTCCCGCTTGCGGGGGAGGGTTAGGGTGGGGGTGCGGAGTTCAGGCTGGGCGCTGGAGTGGCAGCGGAGTCCGTAACCCTCACCCCAGCCCTCTCCCAGAGGGAGAGGGGGCCGTTCGGCGTGGACGGAAAGTTCGGCCTCGACCTGTAGGAGCGAGCTTGCTCGCGAACAGGACCCGCCGGCTGACCGCATGGCTCCTCGTTCTGCCCAACGGTCCCCTCTCCCGCTTGCGGGGGAGGGTTAGGGTGGGGGTGCGGAGTCCAGGCCAAACGCTGGAGTATCGGCGAGGTCCGTAACCCTCTCCCCAACCCTCTCCCTGAAGGGAGAGGGGGCTTTCCGTGCAAGGGGGAAGGCATCGAGTACACCGGCCAGCCCAGCAGGAGCCCGGCCGGTTCCGCGTTTACAGATGCGCCTCGGCGAACTCCGCCAGCACCGAGCGCGGTACCCCTTGCAGGGTCACGTGCACGCCGTGGGGGAAGTCCTTGAAGCGTTCGGTCAGGTAGGTCAGGCCGGAGCTGGTGGCCGACAGGTAGGGGGTGTCGATCTGCGCCAGGTTGCCCAGGCAGATCACCTTCGAGCCATTGCCCGCGCGGGTGATGATGGTCTTCATCTGGTGCGGGGTGAGGTTCTGGCACTCGTCGATGAGGATCAGGCTCTGCTGGAAGCTGCGGCCGCGGATGTAGTTCAGCGATTTGAACTGCAGCGGCACCTTGCTGAGGATGTAGTCGACGCTGCCGTGGGTGCATTCGTCGTCCGAATGCAGGGCTTCCAGGTTGTCGGTGATGGCCCCCAGCCAGGGCTCCATCTTCTCGGCCTCGGTGCCGGGCAGGAAGCCGATGTCCTCGTCCAGGCCCTGCACGCTGCGGGTGGCGATGATGCGCCGGTAGCGCTTGGTGACCATGGTCTGCTCGATGGCCGCCGCCAGGGCCAGGATGGTCTTGCCCGAGCCGGCGGCGCCGGACAGGTTGACCAAGTGGATGTCCGGGTCGAGCAGCGCGTACAGCGCCAGCGACTGGTACAGGTCGCGCGGGCGCAGGCCCCAGGCTTCCTGGTGCAGCAGCGGCTCCTGGTGCAGGTCGAGGATCAGCAGTTCGTCCTGCTGGATGCCCTTGATCCAGCCGACGAAGCCCTGCTCGTCGACGATGAACTCGTTGATGTGCACCGCCGGCAGGTTGTCGGTGAGCTGCACGCGGTGCCAGGTGCGGCCGTGGTCCTGGCGCGTCTCCACCTTGCTGACGCGGTCCCAGAACGAGCCGTTCAGCGAGTGGTAGCCGCGCGGCAGCAGGGCCACGTCGTCGATCAGCTGGTCGGTGTGGTAGTCCTCCGCCGCCACCCCGCAGGCGCGCGCCTTCAGGCGCATGTTGATGTCCTTGGTGACCAGCACCACCCGGCGGCTGCTGTTGCGGCTCTGCAGCTCGACCAACTGGTTGATGATCTTGTTGTCGTTGAGGTGCTCCGGCAGCCAGGTGATCGGCTCGGCGCGCTTGCTCATGAGGATCGACAGGCTGCCGCAGGGGCCGCTCTTGCCACGCTGGATGGGAACGCCGTCCTCCACCTGCTCCGGGCTCGCCTCACCCAGCACCTGGTCGATCAGGCGGATGGCCTGGCGGCATTCGGCGGCGACGGAGTGTTTACCGGTCTTGAGCTTGTCGAGTTCCTCCAGCACCGTCATCGGGATGGCGACGTGGTGTTCCTGGAAGTTGAGCAGGGCGTTGGGATCGTGGATCAGAACGTTGGTGTCGAGGACGTAGAAGATCGGCTGGGTGGTGCTGGAACGTCCGTGGTCATCCATACGCGTGTCACCTCATTCTGGGGGCGTTACGACGGAATGCCGTGACAGCGCTCCGCCGTGCGGTGAGACGCCGGCTCTCGATGCCGGGGCTCGAGAGGGGTGCAAGCAAGGGACGGGCCGGGGCCGCCACCTGTCTGCAGGGTTCGGCGGTCTACGGCTCCAGAAATACAGGAAAAATTGTGACGGTAGAAAGTCTTTTTCCTTATCAGGCGAATTTTTTTCGCCGGCTGACGAAATACCTTGGCGCGGCTGCGTTACGGCGCTAATTTTATTAATCCGATCATCGGCTTATCCGCGCCCGACGGTCTCCCCACGTCTCGCCTCATTGGCCCCGCCTATCGTCCCCATGGGTGGAGCCGGCCTCGGCAACTCCCTACAATCGCCCGACGCTTCGAGGAGACCGCACGATGCTGATGGTGATTTCCCCCGCCAAGACCCTGGACTACGAAACCCCGCCGGTCACCGACCGCCACACCCTGCCGCTGCACCTGGACGATGCCCAGGAGCTGATCGGCGTGCTGCGCGAGATGACCCCGGCGCAGATCGGCAGCCTGATGAGCCTGTCGGACAAGCTCGCCGGCCTGAACGCCGCGCGCTACGCCAGCTGGCACCCCGACTTCAGCCCGGCCAACGCCAAGCAGGCGCTACTGGCCTTCAAGGGCGACGTCTACACCGGCCTGGCCGCCGAGGACTTCGACGCCGCCGACTTCGACTTCGCCCAGCGCCACCTGCGCATGCTCTCCGGCCTTTATGGCGTGCTGCGGCCGCTGGACCTGATGCAGCCCTACCGCCTGGAGATGGGCACCAGGCTGGCCAACGCCCGCGGCGCCAACCTCTATGAGTTCTGGGGCGAGCGCATCAGCGCCTGGCTGAATCAAGACCTCGCCGAGCAGGGCGACGCCGTGCTGCTCAACCTGGCCTCCAACGAATACTTCGGCGCGGTGAAGCGCAAGGCGCTGGACGCCCGCATCATCGACACCGAGTTCAAGGACCTGAAGAACGGCCAGTACAAGATCATCAGCTTCTACGCCAAGAAGGCCCGCGGCCTGATGGCGCGCTACGTGATCAAGGAGCGCCTGACCGACCCCGAGGGCCTGAAGGACTTCGACTACGCCGGCTACCGCTTCGCCGCCGAAGAGTCCTCCGCCGACCGCCTGGTGTTCCTGCGCGACCACCCCGACGCCTGACCTGCCCCGAAAAGCGGCGGCCGCCCGGCCGCCGCCCGCCCCGCTTCCCGCCTTCTTACCCACACGCCGAAAACGGGTACTGCTACCGTTCGTCGGCAACCGCGCTGGCTTTGCAAAAATTTTTCTCGCCCCCGCGCGCCATCACCACGGCAGAAAAGCGCCTTTTTTGCCATCGCGCATGTAATCCATTGGCCATTAAAAGCATCCCGCCATTACATGCAATTCACGATTGCAAGTTGCACGAAATACCTTGAAACACCCTTTCCGACATCCTGAACGGCAGCTGAACGAAGTGTAAAACAGCTGAATCAGCGCGGAACTTTTTCCAATCCTTGCATTTTGCAAGTCCGCCAAAAACGACAATCGTGTTTCAGCTTGATATCAAAAGCGCCTTATTTGATGGCGATTGGATATTTAATTCCGATTACCCCTCAGGATGGGTGGCAGGAACTATCGAGCGGCCTCGAACATCCTACTTCCGCAACGCCCATCATGGGTTTGTTGCCCATAACCAGGTTTTTCGAAAACGCATCGAGCGCTGCTCGAGTGACTCGTTCAACCTGAATAATTTCAATGAGTTATGAAATTAATGCAGAACTCCAAAGCAAACTTTAGCGCATCAGAAGAGTGCAATTAGTTCTAACTTTGCAATCACCCTGAAACATTAAAGTGCATGCCGCGGAATTCTGCCCGAATTGAGTGCAGAAAATTCGAGTCACTCACGGACTGCCTGAAGCGGCGCGCCTGACAGGGGCGCCGCAGCAAAAGGGAATTGGCCAGAAGGCCAACTTTTAACAGCTCGACAAAGCAGAGGTGAATACGATGCGTATCAGCATCTTTGGTCTTGGCTACGTCGGCGCAGTATGCGCCGGTTGCCTGTCCGCCCGTGGTCACGAAGTGATCGGCGTGGACGTTTCCACCACCAAGATCGACCTGATCAACCGCGGCAAGTCGCCCATCGTCGAACCGGGGCTGGAGCCCCTGCTGGAACAGGGCATCCGCACCTCGCGGCTGTCGGGCACCACCGACTTCAAGCAGGCGGTGCTGGACAGCGACGTCTCCTTCATCTGCGTCGGCACCCCGAGCAAGAAGAACGGCGACCTGGACCTGGGCTACATCGAGAGCGTCTGCCGCGAGATCGGCTACGCCATCCGCGAGAAGGCCGGCCGCCACACCGTGGTGGTGCGCAGCACCGTGCTGCCGGGCACCGTGAAGAACGTGGTGATCCCGATCATCGAGGACTGCTCGGGCAAGAAGGCCGGGGCCGACTTCGGCGTGGGCACCAACCCCGAGTTCCTGCGCGAGAGCACCGCGATCAAGGACTACGACTTCCCGCCGATGACCGTCATCGGCGAGCTGGACGCGCAGACCGGCGACCTGCTGGAGGAAATCTACCGCGAGCTGGACGCGCCGATCATCCGCAAGTCCATCGAAGTCGCGGAGATGATCAAGTACACCTGCAACGTCTGGCACGCCGCCAAGGTCACCTTCGCCAACGAGATCGGCAACATCGCCAAGGCTGTCGGCGTCGATGGCCGCGAGGTGATGGACGTGGTCTGCCAGGACCGCAAGCTGAACCTGTCGCGCTACTACATGAAGCCCGGCTTCGCCTTCGGCGGCTCCTGCCTGCCCAAGGACGTGCGCGCCCTCACCTACCGCGCCGGCCAGCTGGACGTCGAGCACCCGATGATCGGCTCGATCATGCGCAGCAACGCCTACCAGGTGCAGAAGGCCTTCGAGATCATCACCGCCCACGGCAGCCGCAAGGTCGGCCTGCTCGGCCTGTCGTTCAAGTCCGGCACCGACGACCTGCGCGAGAGCCCGCTGGTGGAGCTGGCCGAGATGCTCATCGGCAAGGGCTACGAGCTGCAGATCTTCGACCGCAACGTCGAGTACGCCCGCGTCCACGGCGCGAACAAGGAGTACATCGAGTCGAAGATCCCCCACGTCTCCTCGCTGCTGGTCTCCGACCTCGACCAGGTGGTGAAGACCTCCGACGTGCTGGTGCTGGGCAACGGCGACGAGCTGTTCGTCGACGTGGTGAACCAGGCGCCGCAGGGCAAGAAGGTGGTCGACCTGATCGGCTTCATGTCCCACGGCTCCGACGAGCGCGCCGAAGGCATCTGCTGGTAAGCGCCGCCGGCTCTTCGTAGGAGCGAGCTTGCTCGCGAACGCTCTTCCCGGCGGTACCGGTGCCGGGGCGGTTCGCGAGCAAGCTCGCTCCTACGGGAGCCCACCTGTTCCCACGAAGCCAAGACGCGACTGACGGACCTGACCATGGACGCATACAAACGAGCCCTCGGCGAAGCCACCGGCTGGCTGGCCTTCCTCTGCCTGCTGATGGGCCTGGCGCTGATCGTGCCTCCCACGGTGTTCGACCCCAATGCCCGCGACTTCCTGCTGATCATCGGCGCGGTGGGCATCTGGCGCTATTCCATGGGCGGTCTGCACTTCCTGCGCGGCATGCTCTTCCTGCACGTCGTCTACCCGCACTACAAGCGGCGCCTGCGCAAGCTCGGCAAGGCGGCGGACCCGTCCCACGTCTACCTGATGGTCACCAGCTTCCGCATCGACGCCATGACCACCTCCATGGTCTACCGCTCGGTGATCCAGGAGGCCATCGCCTGCGGCTACCCGACCACCGTGGTCTGCTCCATCGTCGAGATGTCCGACCAGGTGCTGATCAAGCAGCAGTGGCAGAAGCTCAACCCGCCCACCCACGTGAAGCTGGACTTCGTGCGCATCCCCGGCACCGGCAAGCGCGACGGCCTGGCCCACGGCTTCCGCGCCATCTCCCGGCACATGCCCGACGAAGGCTCGGTGGTGGCGGTGATCGACGGCGACACCGTGCTCGAACCCGGCGTGGTCCAGGCCACGGTGCGCTGGTTCAAGCTGTTCCCCCAGGTCGGCGGCCTGACCACCAACGAATTCTGCGAGGTGCAGGGCGGCTACGTGATGAGCCAGTGGCACAAGCTGCGCTTCGCCCAGCGCCACATCAACATGTGCTCCATGGCCCTGTCCAAGCGCGTGCTGACCATGACCGGGCGCATGTCGGTGTTCCGCGCCGCCGTGGTCACCGACCCCGACTTCATCGCCGACGTCGAGGCCGACCACCTGGACCACTGGCGCCTGGGGCGCTTCCAGTTCCTCACCGGCGACGACAAGTCCAGCTGGTACAGCCTGATGCGCCTGGGCTACGACACCTTCTACGTGCCGGATGCGGCCATCAACACCGTCGAGCACCCGCCGGAGAAGAGCTTCATCAAGGCCAGCCGCAAGCTGATGTTCCGCTGGTACGGCAACAACCTGCGGCAGAACTCCCGCGCCCTGGGCCTGGGCCCGCGGCGCCTGGGCTGGTTCACCACGGTGGTGCTGTTCGACCAGCGCCTGTCCATGTGGACCTGCCTGCTGGGCCTGGTGGCGGCGATCATCGCCAGCATCAAGTACAGCATCACCTTCCTGCTGGTGTACCTGCTGTGGATCGGCATCACCCGCCTGATCCTCACCCTGCTGCTGTCGCTGTCCGGCCACCCGATCGGCCCGGCCTACCCGCTGATCCTCTATTACAACCAGATCGTCGGCGCCCTGGTGAAGATCTACGTGTTCTTCCGCCTCGACCAGCAGTCCTGGACGCGCCAGAGCACCAAGCTCGACCGGGGCCTGAACAGCTACCAGCGCTGGTTCAACACCTGGTCCTCGCGCGCCATGACCTTCTCTGCCGCCAGTGTGTTCGTCGCCGTACTCCTGACGATCGTATGACCCCTTGAGCAACCGGCCCGCGGCCAATCCGATCCGTTTCGAACATAGGACCGACTTCATGAATACCGCCGTCAACGTCAACGTCGTGCACGAATCCGAAGCCCAGCGCCAGCACGCGCGGGTCAAGCTGCCCGCGCGCATCCGCTACATCGGCGCCCACCGCGAGGGCGTCGACGCAAGGCTCTTGGACCTTTCCGCCGGCGGCTTCGCCTTCACCGCCAGCGGCGCGCCTATCCAGGTCGGCGACCTGCACAAGGGCAAGCTGCTGTTCCAGATCGACAGCATCAGCTTCGCCCTGGAAGTAGAGTTCCAGGTGCGCTCCTTCGACCCGGACAGCCGCCGCACCGGCTGCGAGTTCCAGCACCTGAAGCCGCGCGAGGTCGCCGCCCTGCGCTACCTGATCACCGCGTACCTGGCCGGCGAGGTGGTCAGCGTCGGCGACATGCTCAACACCCTACAGCGCGAGAACTTCACCAAGGCCCGCAAGCACGGCGGCGCCGGCGGCGGCATGGGCTTCTTCGGGCGCATCCGCGCGGTGACCCTGAGCACCGCCATCTTCGTGGTCGGCGTCGGCGCCTTCGCCTTCATCCTCAACCAGCTGTACAACCTGTACTTCGTCACCCATGCCGACTCCGGCGTGGTCAACATCCCCGCCCAGCAGATCACCATGCCCCGCGAGGGCACCGTCGACAGCCTGGTGCAGATGGACGCCGAAGTGGCCAAGGGCGCGCCCATCGCCACCTTCTCCACCAGCCTGCTGGACCTGCTCAAGGGCAACCTGTCCGACGAGCAGCTCAACCCCGGCAACATCGAGAAGCTCTTCGGCCACCAGCTCAAGGGCACCCTCACCAGCCCCTGCGACTGCCGGGTGATCGAGCAGCGCGTCGCCAACGGCCAGTACGCCAACAAGGGCGACGTGATCTTCACCCTGGCCCCGCGCGAGGCCAGCGCCACCGTCGAGGCGCGCTTCGCCTACCGCAACGCCACCGAACTCTCGCCGGGCACCCTGGTGCACTTCCAGGTCGCCGGCGACAGCGAAGTGCGCAGCGGCCGCATCCTGCGCACCGCGCCGGTGGACGGCGACCTGTCGTCGGAGATCCGCGCGCAGATCCAGCCCGAGCAGCCGCTGGACAGCCAGCTCGCCGGGCGCCCGGCGGAAGTCAGCATCGGCGGCCTGCCCGGCCGCACCCTGCTGAACAAGGCCATGGCCATGGCCACCGCGCGCTGAGGACCCAAGCATGAACGCCATCGCCCACCATCCGCTGCGCGGCGCCGCCCTGGCCCTGGCCATCGGCCTGGCCGCCGGCTGCGCCGGCCTGCCGGACCAGCGCCTGGCCGACGAGGCCATGGCCCGCGGCGACATCGCCACCGCCCAGGCCAACTACCAGGCCCTGGCCACCCTCGGCTACACCGACGCGCAGATCGGCCTGGCCGACATGCAGGCCGCCAGCGGCGACAGCGCGGCCCAGGCCAAGGCAGAGAAGCTCTACCGCGACGCCGCCGAGACCTCGCCGCGGGCCCGCGCGCGCCTGGGCAAGTGGCTGGCAGCCAAGCCCGGCGCCACCGACGCCGAGCACCGCGAGGCCGAGCAACTGCTCAACCGCGCCTTCAACGAAGGCGAGGACAGCGCCCTGGTGCCGCTGATCGTGCTCTACCTGCAGTACCCGCAGGCCTGGCCGGGGGTCAACCCGCAGCAGCGCATCGACCAGTGGCGCGCCCAGGGCCTGCCCCAGGCGGACCTGGCGCAGATCATCCTGTACCGCACCCAGGGCACCTACAACCAGCACCTGGGCGAGATCGAGCAGGTCTGCCAGCGCTGGCTGACGCGCATGGACGTGTGCTGGATGGAGCTGGCCACCGTGTACCAGGTGCAGGGCGACGCGGACAAGCAGAAGGCCCACCTCGACCGCCTGCGCGCCGCGTACAAGGCCGGCCGGGTGCCGCCGGAGCGGGTGGAATCGGTGGCCCAGGTGCTGGCCGACGCCGACCTCGGCAAGCCCGACCCGCAGACCGCCCAGGCCCTGCTCGGCGAACTGGCGCCGACCTACCCCGCGGCCTGGGTCGACCTGGCCAAGCTGCAGTACGACTACCCCGAGCTGGGCGACGTCGAGCAGATGCTCGACTACCTGAAGAAAGCCCAGGACGCCGCCCAGCCGCGCGCCGAGCTGCTGCTCGGGCGCCTGTACTACGACGGCAAGTGGATGCCCCAGGACCCGCAGAAGGCCGAGCAGCACCTGCTCAAGGCCGCCGCCAGCGAACCCCAGGCGCACTACTACCTGGGGCAGATCTACCGCCGCGGCTTCCTCGGCAAGGTCTACCCGCAGAAGGCCGCCGACCACCTGCTGATCGCCGCCCGCGCGGGCCAGGCCAGCGCCGACATGGCCCTGGCCCAGCTCTGGTCGCAAGGCCGCGGCGTACAGCCCAACCGCGTCAACGCCTACGTCTTCGGCACCCTGGCGCAGCGCCAGCAGATACCCCAGGCCGGCGACCTGATGAGCGAACTGCAACCGCAGCTGCAGCCGGCCGAACTGAGCCAGGCGCAGCAGCTGCTCAAGCGCGAGGAACAGGCCCGCGGCGCCAACTGGCAGGCCACCGTCAGCCTCATGCAGAACGAACAGGAACAAGAAAGCCTATGAAGCGCCCCGACCCGACCTCCGCCCCGCTGTTCCAACCGATCCGCCTGGCCCGCGCCATCCGCCGCGCCCGGCTGTTCCCGGCGATGCTCGGCGCCGGCATGAGCCTGGCCGGCACCCTGTTCGCCGCCGGCGCCTGGGCCGACGACACGCCGCCCAAGAACTACGGCATCGACATCAAGATCACCGCCGAGTCCGAGGACGATCGCGACCTGGGCACCGCCCACGGCGGCGACCTCAACGGCATCGGCATCGACCTGCGGCCCTGGGCCTTCGGCCAGTGGGGCCAGTGGAGCGCCTACGTGATGGGCCAGGCGGTGGCCGCCACCGACACCATCCAGACCGACACCCTGCAGTCCGACGAAGTCGACGCCAGCGGCCGCGACAGCAGCGACCACAAGCGCGAGCCCGACGACGCCTACCTCGCCCTGCGCGAGTTCTGGGTGGACTACGCCGGCCTCACCCAGTACCCCGGCGAGCACCTGCGCTTCGGCCGCCAGCGCCTGCGCGACGACAGCGGCATGTGGCAGGACACCAATATCGAGGCGCTGAACTGGACCTTCGACACCACCCTGCTGCGCGCCCACCTGGGCGCCGCCCAGCGCTTCTCCGAGTACCGCACCGACATCACCGACCTGGCGCCGGAAGACGAGGACCGCACCCACGTCTTCGGCGACATCTCCACGCAATGGGCGCCACACCACTGGGTGGGCCTGCGCCTGCACCACAGCGATGACAGCGGCAACCTGCCGGATGCGGGCGAGACCATCGACTCGCTGGACAAGCGCTCCACCGGCGACCTCACCTGGGTCGGCATCGAGGCCAACGGCGACGGCTACAACTACCGCTCGCAGATGCCGCTGAACTACTGGGCCAGCGCCACCTGGCTGAGCGGCAACCGCGACCGCCTGACCAGCGCCGCGGTGGACGGCGAGCGCGTGGCCACCGGCAAGCAGAGCGGCGACGTCAACGCCTATGGCATCGACCTGGGCCTGCGCTGGAACATCGACGAGCAGTGGCGCGCCGGCGTCGGCTACGCCCGCGGCAGCGGCGGCGGCCACGACGGCGAGGACCAGTACGAACAGACCGGCCTGCAGAGCAACCGCTCCAACTTCACCGGCACCCGCGCCCGCGTGCACCGCTTCGGCGAGGCCTTCCGCGGCGAACTCTCCAACCTGCAGGACGCCACCGTGTTCGGCGCCTGGCAACTGCGCGACGACTACGACGCGAGCCTCGTGTACCACAAGTTCTGGCGCGTGGACGGCGACTCGGACATCGGCAACAGCGGCATCACCGCGCCCCTGGAGAACAACTCCAAGGACATCGGCCAGGAAGTCGACCTGGTGGTCACCAAGTACTTCAAGCAGGGCCTGCTGCCCGCCTCGATGAGCCAGTACATCGACGAGCCCTCGGCCCTGGTGCGCTTCCGCGGCGGCGTCTTCAAGCCCGGCGACGCCTACGGCAGCCACGTCGACTCGACGATGCACCACGCCTTCGTCGATTTCATCTGGCGCTTCTGAGGATCAGGGCGATGCGAGCTGGCAGTCACTGGTTCCCCGCGTTCGCGGGGATGACGGAAAAACCCTCCCGCGTGCGAACGGGCACGGGGAGCGCGGGGGCTCGAATCCCCCGTCCGGCAACCGTCACTCCCGCGCACGCGGGGGCCCAGCGGCTCGCGGCTCCACGCCCACAGGGAGAACCCACCATGAACCGCCATCCGCTACCCCTGGCCGCCCTGCTGCTCGGCGGCCTGCTGGTCGCCACGGGCCCCGCCTGGGCCTCGACCCCGGCGGCCAACGCCAAGGACGCCGAGGCCAGCGAGCAACCCTCGCCGGCCAACCAGCCCGGCCACGTCCAGGGCCTCAAGGAAACCGGCAACTACACGGTCACCGCGCTGCCCGAGGGCCCGCTGCACCTGGACCCGCCGAAGCTGCCCGACCTCTCCGGCTACACCGCCGAGGCGGTGGCGAAGAAGATCGTGCGCAAGCCCGGCGGCAAGGCCGTGGTGCAGCGCATGGTGCAACAGCAGCCGCTGAAGGAGTTCACCGGCGGGCAGAACCGCCTGGCCGAGTGGGTCAAGCGCCAGCGGCAGATGCCCCAGGCGATCTTCATCGAGGGCGGCTACGTCAACCTCGCGCAGCTGGCCGGCAAGCTCGGCAAGGCGCTGGAGCAGGTCGAGCCCGGCGTGTACGTCGCCCGCCTGCCCATCGTGGTCAGCCAGGGCGCGACCCTGGAGGTCGACGGCAAGGTCAAGGAACTGCGCCTGTCCCAGGACCGCGGCGCCTTCCTGGTCAACGACGGCAAGCTGTTCATCCGCGACACCAAGGTCACCGCCTGGAACGAGGCGAAAGGCGAGCCGGCCTGGTTCAAGAGCCCCAACGAGTTCCGCCCCTTCCTGATCTCCTGGGGCGGCGCCGAGGCCTACCTGGTCGACAGCACCTTCCAAAGCTTCGGCTACAACGCCTCCAAGGCCTACGGCATCTCCATCTCGCAGTACAGCCCGGGCATGGACAAGACCATGAAGCGCCCGCGGCCCAAGGGCTGGGTGATCGGCTCGACCTTCGTCGACAACTGGTACGGCTTCTACTGCTACGAGGCCGACGACCTGGTGGTGCGCGGCAACACCTACCGCGACAACGTCATCTACGGCATCGACCCGCACGACCGCTCGCACCGCCTGATCATCGCCGAGAACACCGTGCACGGGACGAAGAAGAAGCACGGCATCATCGTCTCGCGCGAGGTCAACGACAGCTGGATCTTCCACAACAAGACCTACGACAACCACCTCTCCGGGATCGTCCTGGACCGTAATTCCGAGCGCAACCTGGTGGCCTACAACGAGGTGTACCGCAACCACTCCGACGGCATCACGCTGTACGAGAGCGGCGACAACCTGATCTACGGCAACCAGGTGCTGGGCAACCGGCGCCACGGCATCCGCATCCGCAACAGCGTGAACATCCGCCTGTACGAGAACCTCGCCGCCGGCAACAAGCTGATCGGCGTGTACGGGCACATCAAGGACCTGTCCAACACCGACCGCAACATCGACCTCGACCCCTTCGACACCAAGGTGTCGCTCATCGTGGTCGGCGGCAAGCTGGTGGGCAACGGTTCCGGGCCGCTGTCGGTGGACTCGCCGCTGTCGCTGGAACTCTACAAGGTGGCCATGCTCGGCCCGACCAAATCCTCGGGCATCAGCTTCAACGGCGTGCTCGGCGAGAAGCAGGACCAGATCCTCGACCTGCTCGTACGCCAGCAGCGCGCCGTGCTGATCGACCCCGTGGAAAGCCAGGCCGAACTGCAGAATTGAGGACCCGTACCATGACCATCCGCCCCCATCGTCTGCTGCGCCTGTCGACTCTGGCCGCCGGCCTGCTGCTGGCCCACGGTATTCTTGCTGCGGGCGCCGCCGACGCCGCCGGCGCGCCGACCTACAGCGCCCTGCCCGCCGCCGGCCTGTGCCCGGCCGCGGCCGACGACAAGGCCTACAACACCAAGTACCTGGGCTTCTTCACCCACCTGGTGCCGGCCCAGGAAGACTGGCTGTTCCGCACCACCTACGACCTGCGCACCGACTTCGGCACCACGCCCGAGGGCTGGCGCGAACTCAAGGCGCTGAACGAGGCGTTGCAGCGCCGCGGCGTCGAGCTGATGGTGGTCTACCAACCCACCCGCGGCCTCATCAACCGCGAGAAGCTCACCCCCGAGGAGAAGGCCGCGTTCAACTACGAACTGGCGAAGAAGAACTACCTGGCGACCATCGCCAAGTTCCGCGAGGCCGGCATCCACACCCCGGACTTCTCGCCGCTGTTCGACGAGAAGGAAGCCCACCCCTACTACTTCAAGGGCGACCACCACTGGACGCCCTACGGCGCCATGCGCAGCGCGAAGATCGCCGCCGAAACCCTGAAAGAGATGCCCGCCTACGCGGACATCCCGAAGAAGGAATTCGAAAGCAAGCGCGTGGGCCTGCTGTCCAAGCTCGGCACCTTCCACAAGGCCGCCGCACAACTGTGCGGCAGCAGCTACGCGCCGCAGTACGTCGACCGCTTCGAGACCGAGCCGGTGGGCGACAGCGGCGGCGGCGACCTGTTCGGCGACGGCGGCGACCCGCAGGTGGCGGTGGTCGGCACCTCCAACAGCGGCCCGGCGTACAACTTCGTCGGCTTCCTGGAGCAGTACGGCAAGGTCGACATCCTCAACAACGCCGTCTCCGGCGGCGGCTTCGACAGCTCGCTGCTGGCCTATCTGACCAGCAAGGAATTCCACGACAAGCCGCCGAAGATCCTGGTCTGGGAATTCGCCACCCACTACGACATGGCGCAGAAGAGCTTCTACCGCCAGGCCATGCCCCTGGTGGCCAACGGCTGCGCGGACCAGAAGGCCGTGCTCAGCCGCAAGGTCAAGCTGCACGCCGGGCGCAACGAGGTGCTGCTCAACAGCGGCGCGCTGCCGATCCGCAGCGGCAGCTACACCGCCGACGTCACCTACAGCGACCCGGGCATCCACGAGCTGAAGAACACCGTCTGGTACATGAACGGCCGCCGCGAGCAGCTGAAGATCGAGCAGTCCAAGGCCGTCGACACCGGCGGGCGCTACGTCTTCGAACTGCGCAACGACGAGGACTGGCCGGACCAGCAGTTCCTCTCCCTGGAGATCGAGGCGCCGGACGACATGCCGGCCGGCCTCGAGGTCGAGGCGAAGCTGTGCCAGACCCCGCAGATCAAGGCCACCGCCAGTACCGTGGCCGGGAGGTAACCCCATGTCCATCCAGCGACTTTCCCGCAACAAGGGCCTGCGCCTGCTGTGGCCGGCCATGGCCCTGAGCAGCCTCGGCGCCCTCTACGGGCAGAGCAGCCAGGCCGCCGACCTGGTGCCGCCGCCGGGCTACTTCGCCGCGGTCGGCGAGCGCAAGGGCGACGCCGACAGCTGCCCGGCGGTGCCCGCGCCCTACACCGGCTCGCTGCAGTTCACCAGCAAGTACGAGGGTTCGGACTCGGCGCGCGCCACCCTCAACGTCGCCGCCGAGGGCAAGTTCCGCGAGCAGATCAAGGACATCACCGAGATGGAGCGCGGCACCACCAAGCTGATCACCCAGTACATGCGCAGCGGCCACAAGGGCGACCTGGACTGCGCGCTGAACTGGCTGACCACCTGGGCCCGGGCCGACGCCCTGGAAAGCGCCGACTTCAACCACACCGGCAAGTCCATGCGCAAATGGGCCCTGGGCAGCCTGTCCTCGTCCTACCTGCGCCTGAAGTTCTCCAGCAGCCGTCCGCTGGCGGCCTACCCGCAGCAGGCGGCGCAGATCGAACAGTGGTTCGGCAAGCTCGGCACCCAGGTGGTCAGCGACTGGAGCAACCTGCCGCTGAAGAAGATCAACAACCACAGCTACTGGGCGGCCTGGTCGGTGATGTCCACCGCCGTGGTGACCAACCGCCGCGACCTGTTCGACTGGTCGGTGCGCGAATTCAAGGTGGCGGCCAGCCAGGTCGACGCCCAGGGCTACCTGCCCAACGAACTCAAGCGCCGCCAGCGCGCCCTGTCCTACCACAACTACAGCCTGCCGCCGCTGGCGATGATCGCCGCCTTCGCCCAGGTCAACGGCGTGGACCTGCGCCAGGAAAACAACGGCGCCCTGCAGCGCCTGGCCGAAAGGGTGATGCAGGGGGTGGACGACCAGCAGGACTTCGACCGCCGGACCGGCAACGACCAGGACATGACCGACCTGAAGGAAAACAGCAAGTTCGCCTGGCTGGAGCCCTACTGCGCGCTCTACAGCTGCGCGCCGAAGACCCAGGACTGGCGCAGGAAGATGGAGCCGTTCAACAGCTTCCGCCTCGGCGGGGATGTGACGAAGGTGTTCAACCGGGGGAATGGCGGGAGCTGATGCGCTCAATGGGAGTGGGGTGCAGACCGGCAAGCCCGCCCCCTCTCCCCAGCCCTCTCCCTGAAGGGAGAGGGAGCAGTACGTGCCGGCTGACACAACGGTTTCCACCTGCACCGAACAGTCCCCTCTCCCTTCAGGGAGAGGGTTAGGGAGAGGGAAAGAACCTCCCCGCAACACCGAAACACCCGGCTGAACCCCGCAACGAATACGGACCCAGCCACCCCCGACCCAAGCGCAAAAGACGCCGGGCGGGCGCACCACCTTAGCGACACAACGGGGAGGAACTGGCGGGTGACACCGGCCTTTTCCTTGCGCGCCACGCGGCGCCGGAAGGGCTGGAGCCACCCAGGGTACGAAGCTCCAGAGCGAGACGGGCAATGGTCTTTTCTTCCAACGTGTTCCTGTTCCTGTTCCTGCCGATCTTCCTCGGCCTGTACTACCTGAGCGGGAACCGCTACCGCAACCTGCTGTTGCTGGTGGCCAGCTACGTCTTCTACGCCTGGTGGCGGGTGGACTTCCTCGCCCTGTTCGCCGGCGTGACCCTGTTCAACTACTGGATCGGCCTGCGCATCGGCGCCGCCGGCGTGCGCACCCTGGCGGCCAGGCGCTGGCTGATCCTCGGCGTGGTGGTCGACCTGGCCGTGCTGGGCTACTTCAAGTACGCCAACTTCGGCGTCGACAGCCTCAACCAGATCATCACCTCGTTCGGCATGCAGCCCTTCGTGCTGACGCACATCCTGCTGCCCATCGGCATCAGCTTCTACACCTTCGAGTCGATCAGCTACATCATCGACGTCTACCGCGGCGACACCCCGGCCACGCGCAACCTCATCGACTTCGCGGCCTTCGTGGCGATCTTCCCGCACCTGATCGCCGGCCCCGTGCTGCGCTTCCGCGACCTGGTGGACCAGTTCAACCACCGCACCCACACCCTGGACAAGTTCGCCGAAGGCTGCACCCGCTTCATGCAGGGCTTCGTCAAGAAGGTGTTCATCGCCGACACCCTGGCGGCCCTGGCCGACCACTGCTTCGCCCTGCAGGACCCGACCACCGGCGACGCCTGGCTCGGCGCCCTGGCCTACACCGCGCAGCTGTACTTCGACTTCTCCGGCTACAGCGACATGGCCATCGGCCTGGGCCTGATGATGGGCTTCCGCTTCATGGAGAACTTCAACCAGCCCTACATCAGCCAGTCCATCACCGAGTTCTGGCGACGCTGGCACATCAGCCTGTCCACCTGGCTGCGCGACTACCTGTACATCAGCCTGGGCGGCAACCGCGGCAGCACCTTCCAGACCTACCGCAACCTGATCCTGACCATGTTGCTGGGCGGCCTGTGGCACGGCGCCAACGTCACCTACATCATCTGGGGCGCCTGGCACGGCGTGTGGCTTGCCATCGAGCGCGCCCTGGGCGTGAACGCCGCGCCGCGGGTGCTCAACCCGCTGAAGTGGGCCTTCACCTTCCTGCTGGTGATCGTCGGCTGGGTGATCTTCCGCGCCGAGAACCTGCACGTGGCCTGGCGCATGTACGCAGCCATGTTCAGCTTCGGCGACTGGAGCCTGTCCGAGCAGAGCCGCGCCAGCCTCACCGGCCTGCAGGTGGGCACCCTGGTGGTGGCCTACGTGGTGCTGGCCGTCTTCGGCCTGCGCCAGTTCTACAACCAGCCGCTGCAGAGCAAGGCGCCCAAGGCCGCGGCCAGGACCGACGACGTCGCCGCCGACGGCCCGGCCAGCGCCCAGCCGCGCAGCCCACAGGATGCCGAGAGCGACCCGGCGGCCATCGCCTACTCGCGCAGCGGCGCGGCGGTGTACCGCCCGCACTGGCTCACCCAACTGCCCGTGCTGGCCACCCGCGTGGCCCTGCTGGCGCTGTTCGCCGCCTCGGTGCTGAAGCTCTCGGCGCAGAGCTACTCGCCCTTCCTCTACTTCCAGTTCTGAGCGAGGCCGGACCATGCAACCGACTCCTTACGTTTCCAAAATCAGCAAACCCCTGCAATACGCCTACGTCGCCGCCTTCGGCGGGATACTGCTGGGCCTGGCCGGCTGGTCGCTGAAGGCCTTCCCCAGCTTCGCCGCCGCCGAGGGCACCACGGTGCTCAACGGCAAGCTGGCCCACGCCTTCGAAGGCCACTACGACGACCAGTTCCCCATCAAGCGCCTGGGCACCAACCTCTGGGCCGCGCTGGACTACGCCCTGTTCGACGAAGGCCGCCCGGGCGTGGTGATCGGCAAGGACGGCTGGCTGTACACCGACGAGGAATTCAAGCCGGCGCCCAGCCAGACCCAGCTGGACGACAACTGGGCCCTGGTGCGCGGCGTGCAGCAGGAGCTGGAACGCCGCGGCGTGAAGCTGGTGCTGGCGATCATCCCGGCCAAGGCGCGCATCTACCCCGAGTACATCGGCAAGGAACAGCCGGCCCAGCTGCACGTCGGCCTGTACGACGAATTCCTGCAGCGCGCGCGCCAGGCCGGCATGGCCGCGCCCAAGCTGCTGGACACCCTGGAGCAGGCCAAGGACAACGGCCAGGTGTTCCTGCGCACCGACACCCACTGGACGCCGCTGGGCGCCGAGGCCGTGGCCCAGCGCCTGGCCCAGAGCATCCGCGAGGGGCAGAACCTCGACCTGCCGCAGCAGACCTTCATCACCGACGCCAGCAAGGCCACGCCGCACAAGGGCGACCTGCTGACCTTCCTGCCCCTGGACCCGCTGTTCAGCGAACTGCTGCCGGCGCCGGACCAGCTGCAGGCGCGCCAGACCCACCCGGCCGAAGACAACGCGGCGGCCGGCGGCGACCTGTTCGGCGACAACGCCGAGCCGCAGGTGGCCCTGGTGGGCACCAGCTACAGCGCCAACCCGCACTGGAACTTCGCCGGCGCGCTCAAGCAGGCGCTGTCCACCGACCTGATCAACTACGCCAAGGAAGGCAAGGGCCCCCTCGAACCCATGCTCGAACTGCTCAAGGACCCGGGCTTCCAGCAGAAGCCGCCGCGCCTGCTGGTGTGGGAATTCCCCGAACGCTACCTGCCGATGCACAGCGACCTCAGCCAGTTCGATGCGAACTGGCTGGCCCAGCTGCGCGCGGCCGGCAACCGTGACGAACGCCTGGCGGCCAACCCGCCGGGCCTGACCGCGGCGCACTGAGCGCCACGCCAAGGGCGCCAGCGCGCCCCATGAAAAAGTGAAGACGGAGGTACACCCCATGACTCGTTCCAAGACCCTCGGCTGGAAATCCCCCGCCCTGGCACTGGCCCTGGGCCTGGCCGCCTTCGGCGCCCACGCCGGCGAAGCCGCGCTCTACGGCCCGCAGGCGCCCAAGGGTTCGGCCTTCGTGCGGGCCTACAACGCCGGCAACAGCGAGCTCTCGGTGAGCGTCGGCAACGCCCAGCTCAACGACGTGTCACCCCTGGGCTCCAGCGACTTCAAGTTCCTCCCGCCGGGCAACTACACCGCCAAGGTCGGCAGCCAGAGCCTGCCGGTGAAACTCGACCCGGACGCCTACTACACCCTGGTCAGCCAGCCCGGCGGCCAGCCCAGGCTGGTGCCCGAGCCGCCCTTCAAGAACAAGCAGAAGGCCCTGGTGCGGGTGCAGAACCTCAGCGGCCAGGCGCTGACCCTGAAGACCGCCGACGGCAAGACCGAAGTGGTCGGCAACGTCGCCCCGCAAAGCCACGGCGACCGCGAGATCAACCCGGTGAAGGTGAACCTGGCGCTGTTCGAGGGCGGCAAGAAGGTCAGCGACCTGAAGCCCGTCACCCTGGAACGCGGCGAGGTGGTGTGCCTGTACGTCACCGGCGAGGGCGGCAAGCTGTCGCCGGTGTGGGTCAAGCGGCCGGTGAAGGCGGATTGAGGCTCACTCCATGACACCCCGGCGCGAAGCCCTAGCCCTCTCCCCCCGCCCTCTCCCTGAAGGGAGAGGGAGCTATCCGTGCAAGCGGAAAGCTCCGCGCAAGCCGGCGAGCGAGGTGGCGCCCCTTCACGCCGAACAACCCCCTCTCCCTTCAGGGAGAGGGCTGGGGAGAGGGGCTCTTAACGCCCCCCACACCAAATCACCCAAAAGAACACCACAAAAAGACCGGCCACACCGGCAGAAAAAACCAGCGAGCTGCCAAGACGGCCCGCACGGAGAGGTCACCCGAAACGGTAACGGCGCCCGGCGCCCCACAGAACGCATGAACGCTTTAAGGAGAAACCCCACATGATTCCCGTCATTCTTTCCGGTGGTAGCGGCTCGCGACTCTGGCCCCTTTCCCGCAAGCTGTATCCCAAGCAGTTCCTGGCCCTGGCCGGCGAGCACACGCTGTTCCAGCAGACCCTCGAGCGCCTGGCCTTCGAAGGCATGGAGCCGCCGCTGGTGGTGAGCAACAAGGAACACCGCTTCATCCTCCAGGAACAGCTCGAACAACTGAAGCTCAAGACCCAGGGCATCCTGCTCGAACCCTTCGGCCGCAACACCGCCCCGGCCGTGGCCATCGCCGCCATGAAGCTGGTCGCCGAAGGCCGTGACGAACTGCTGCTGGTGCTGCCGGCCGACCACGTGCTGGAAGACCCGCGCGCCTTCCAGCGCGCCCTGGCCCTGGCCACCGTGGCCGCCGAGAAGGGTGAGATGGTGCTCTTCGGCGTACCCGCCAGCCGCCCGGAAACCGGCTACGGCTACATCCGCGCCAACGCCGACGACAAGCTGCCCGGTGGCGTCGCGCGGGTCGAGCGCTTCATCGAGAAACCCGACGAGGTCCGCGCCCGCCAGTTCGTCGAGGAAGGCGGGCACTACTGGAACAGCGGCATGTTCCTGTTCCGCGCCAGCCGCTTCCTGGAAGAACTCAAGCGCCACGACGCCGACATCTACGACACCTGCCTGCTGGCCCTGGAGCGCAGCCAGCACGAGGGCGAGGTGGTCAACATCGACCCGGCCACCTTCGAATGCTGCCCGGACAACTCCATCGACTACGCGGTGATGGAAAAGACCCAGCGCGCCTGCGTGGTGCCCCTGGCCGCCGGCTGGAACGACGTCGGCAGCTGGTCGTCGATCTGGGAAGTGCACGACAAGGACGCCAACGGCAACGTCACCAAGGGCGACGTGCTGGTGCACGACAGCCGCAACTGCCTGGTGCACGGCAACGGCAAGCTGGTCTCGGTGGTCGGCCTGGACGACATCGTCGTGGTGGAAACCAAGGACGCCATGATGATCGCCCACCGCGACCACGTGCAGGACGTGAAGAAAGTGGTCAACGAACTGGACGCCGCCGGCCGCAGCGAAACCCAGAACCACTGCGCCGTGTACCGCCCCTGGGGCAGCTACGACTCGGTGGACATGGGCGGCCGCTTCCAGGTCAAGCACATCACCGTCAAGCCCGGCGCGCAGCTCTCGCTGCAGATGCACCACCACCGCGCCGAGCACTGGATCGTGGTCTCCGGCACCGCCCAGGTGACCTGCGACGAAAAGGTGTTCCTGCTCACCGAGAACCAGTCCACCTACATCCCCATCGCCTCGGTGCACCGCCTGGCCAACCCCGGCAAGATCCCGCTGGAGATCATCGAAGTGCAGTCCGGCAGCTACCTGGGCGAAGACGACATCGAACGTCTGGAAGACGTCTACGGTCGAACCGAAGAGAGCGGCATCCGCGCGCAGGTAGCCGCTCGCTAGTTGAAGGACGGCGTCTCCCCATCGATGCCAATCGCCCCCAGGCCATGTGCCTGGGGGTTTTTCTTTGTGCGCAGATCCCATTGCGCCGAAATGCTTTTCGTAGGATGGGTTGAGCTTGCGAAACCCATGCTGCCATGGCGATGGGTATCGCTTCGCTCAACCCATCCTACGGGGCTGCCTTGCCGGCCACCCCGGGAGGCTCTTCGTAGGAGCGAGCTTGCTCGCGAACCAGCCCCGCAGCGAAGCCGTTCGCGAGCAAGCTCGCTCCTACAAGAAGCCGTGCTCGCCCGAACCTTGTCCGCGATAGCCGGGCGTACCGGCTCGGATCGCGGATAAGATCCGCTCCTACGCCGCCCCACCCACGCCACTCCCCTGTAGGAGCGCGCCCTGCGCGCGAATCGCGGGCAGGGCCCGCTCCTACAGCAGAGAACATAACGCCAACGGTTCCCGGGAAGCACAGGCGTAGGAGCGGACTCCGTCCGCGATAGCCGGGCGTATAGGCGCGATTCGCGGATGAGATCCGCTCCTACGCCGCCCCACCCACGCCATTCCCCTGTAGGAGCGCGCCCTGCGCGCGAAATCGCGGGCAGGGCCCGCTCCTACAGGTATCCCGGTATCAGCCTTCCAGCAACTCCACACTTTCCGGCGCGCGGCGCATCAGCACGCGGCCGTGGCGGATCGAGTACAGCGCCTTGGTCTGCTGGCGCACTGCCTCGTAGTCGCTGTCCACGCCCAGCACCAGCAGGTTGGCCGGGCGGCCGGCGGCGATGCCGTAGCGCTCGCCCAGGTTCAGCGCGCGGGCGCTGTTGTCGGTGACCAGGTCGAGGCTGCGCTGCAGGTCCTCGAAACCCATCATGTGGCAGATGTGCAGGCCGGCATCGAGCACGCGCAGGATGTTGCCGTTGCCCAGCGGGTACCACGGGTCCTTGATCGAATCCTGGCCGAAGCACACGTTCATCCCGGCGCGGTCGATCTCCGCCACGCGGGTCACACCGCGGCGTTTCGGGAAGCTGTCGAAGCGCCCCTGCAGGTGAATGCTCTCGGTCGGGCAGGAAACGAAGCTGATGCCCGAACGCTTGAGCAGGCGGAACAGCTTCGAGCAATAGGCGTTGTCGTAGGAACCCATCGCCGTGGTATGGCTGGCGGTGACCCGCGCCCCCATGCCACGCACCCGCGCCTCTTCAGCCAGCACTTCGAGGAAGCGCGAATTGGGATCGTCGGTCTCGTCGCAGTGCACGTCCACCAGGCAGCCGCTGCGCTCGGCCAGGTCCATGAGGAACTTGATCGAACTGACGCCCTGCTCGCGGGTGTTCTCGAAATGCGGGATGCCACCGACCACGTCCGCGCCCAGGCGGATCGCCTCTTCCATCAGCCCGCGGCCGCCCTCGTAGGACTCGATGCCCTCCTGCGGGAAGGCGACGATCTGCAGGTCCACCAGGTGCTTCGCCTCCTCCTTCACTTCCAACATCGCCTTGAGCGCGGCCAGCGTGGGATCGGTGACGTCCACGTGGGTGCGCACGTGCTGGATGCCGTGGGCGGCCAGCATGCGGATGGTGGTGTGGGCGCGGGCCTTGGTGTCTTCGTGCGTGATGGTTTCCTTGCGCTGCGCCCAGCGCTCGATGCCCTCGAACAGGGTGCCGCTCATGTTCCATTCCGGCTCGCCGGCGGTGAGGGTGGCGTCGAGGTGGATGTGCGGCTCCACCAGTGGCGCGATCACCAGTTGCCCGGCGGCGTCGAGGTCCTCGGCCGCGGCGACGACGCTTGCCGCCTGGGGCAGCACCTCGGCGATGGTCTCGCCCGCGCAGCGGATGGTGAACAGGCCGGTTTGCTTGCGCAGCTTGGCGTTGACGATCTTCATTAGCGTGGCTCCTCAGGCTGGGCGCTGGACATGCGGCGGATGAGCAGCGCCATGGATGCGTTCAGGCGGAACTGCGGGTCGTCGAGGGACTGGCCGCTCAACGACTCGATGCGCGCGATCCGCTGGTTCAGGGTGTTGCGGTGGATGCCCAGGCGCTGGGCGGCGCGCAAGGCGTTGCCGCCCTCCTGGAGCAGGGCGTCGAGGGTGTCGACCAGCAGCTGCGGCTGCTTGCGCCCGGGCACCAGCAGGGCGCCGAGGGTGTCGTGGAGGAACTGCTCGATCACCGTGCGATCGGGAATGGCCCGCAGCAGGCGCAGCACGCCCAGCTCGCGGTAGTCGCAGAGGCCGCCCGGCGGGCGCAGGCCCTCGGCCACCTCCAGCGCCTGGCGCGCCTGCAGCAGCGCGCGGGGGAAATCGGCGCAATCCGCGGCGGGCGCCGACAGGCCGAGGTAGGCGCGCAACGGCAGCTCCCGCGCCAGGGTCGCCGCCAGCCCTTGCAGGGCGTCGCGCCCGCAGGCCTGCTCGCAGTCGGCCAGCAGCAGCACGAACAGGTCGCCCTGGACGATGGTCGGCAGAACGTCCGGCAGGTTGCGCTGCCAGTCCTCCAGGCGGTCGAGCAACTGCTGGCGGTACAGGTGCAGGCGGCGCTCGGCCTCCTCCGGGACGTGCTCGCGGAACAGCCCGTCGATGCCGGCCAGGCGCAGCGCCACCAGACGCCGTGGCGCGTCCAGCGGCAGTTGCAGGTGCTCGGCGCGGCGGCGGACGATGGCCAGGCTCGGGCAGTCGCCGCTGAGCAACTGGCCGAGGATGTCGCGCCGCGAGTGCTTCACCTGGGTCATCTGCACCAGGGCCGTGCCGATCAGGTGGGTGACGATCACCATCTTCAGCGCGTAGGGCTGCTCGATCAGCGGCAGGCCCTCGGCCTCGGCCAGCGCCACCAGCGCATCGGGGATGCGCTGGATGAACTCGTCGCCGGTGAGGATCACCAGCCCGGCGATGCCGCTGGCGATGCCCTCGCGGGCCAGGCGCAGCAGGTTGGCCTCGTCGCGCGGGTGGTTGATACCGGTGACGAATACCAGCTCACCCCCCATCACCCACTCGGCGATGCCTTCGTTCTCCGCCACGTAGGACCAGCGCACGCTGCGCTGCAGGTTGCGTGCGCCGGCCCGCAGGGTCAGTGTCTCCAGGCCCGGCAGGCGAAGGATTTCCTCGACGCTCAGGCTCAAGCGCGCGGCTCCGCCACGCCGGCGCGGGCGCGGGCGATTTCGCCGAGCACGATGTAGCAGGCCGCCGATGCGCCGATGCCCACCAGCGGGGCTATCCACGGCGAGGCATAGGCCAGCGCCGCGCCCACGGCGTAGGACACCAGGCCGGCGACGTTGAACGCCGGGATGTGCGGGCCGACCAGCGCCGGGTAGTTGCCGCGGTGACGGTGCCAGAAGTCGGCCATGATCACCCCGCCCAGCGGCGGGATGATCGAGCCCAGCAGCACCAGGAAGGGAATCAGCCACTCGTACATGCCGCCGATGGCCAGGATGATGCCCACGCCCGCGGCGAGCAGCGTCATGCTGCGCCGGCGCTCGCTGCGCACCAGGTGGCAGGCCGCGGCGGAGACGTTGTAGATGGTCGGGCCCTGGATGGTCCACAGGTTCAGGCAGAGCATGATCACCGCGGCGAACGACAGGCCCTGCAGGACCATGACTTCGACGATGTCGGCGTTCTGGTAGACGATGGCGCACCAGGCGCCGGCGACGATCATCAGGCCGTTGCCGACGAGGAAGCTGATGACGCTGGCGGCCACGGCGATGCGCCCGCTGCGGGCCATGCGCGTCCAGTTGGTGGCCTGGGTGGCGCCGCTGGCGAAGGTGCCGAAGACCATGGTCACGGCGGCCGAGAAGGTCATGCCGGTGCTCGGCTGCACCGCCAGCAGCCCGGCCCAGCCGCCGGCCTTGTGGGTGGCGATGACCATCGAGGCCACCAGCAGCACGAACATCAACGGCACCGACACCCGCGACAGCAGGTCCAGGCCCTTGAAGCCGATGATCGCGGTGATGCTGAAGCCCAGGCCGAACAGCACCATCAGCGGGATGGTCAGCCAGCCCGGCAGGGCCAGCATCTTCACCAGCACGATGGCCACGGTGGCGGTGCCCCAGGCGTACCAGCCCAGCTCGGCGAAACCGAGCAGGAAGTCGGAGAGTTTGCTGCCGCGCTCGCCGAAGCAGAAGCGCCCCATGAGCACGGTGTTCAGCCCGCTGCGCGAGGCGATCAGGCCCAGGGCGGCGGCGTAGACGGCCAGCAGCGTGTTGCCGACGACGGCGACCCAGAGCATGTCGACGAAGTCGAAGGCCATGCCGATCTTGCCGCCGGCGAACATGGTGCCGGTGAAGAAGGTGAAGCTGAACAGGACCATGGCGATGGGCAGCAGCCCTTTGCGCCCTTCCCTGGGCGTGGCGCTCAGGGGGAATTCACTGGGGGAACTCATGGATGTCTCCGCGAGGTGGATGGGGTGTCTGTCGGCCTGGAGCAAGGAGCGGGCCGGAAAAGCCGACGGGGAACGACGCGGAAACTTTTGAGCATGACGAACATCGATAAATGTTCAGAATGCACACTTCCTATGGGAAATATGCCGCCGCGTGCCTGCTCAAATGTGCATTATGCGGCTTTTCGAGGCAGAAGGCAGCGCCCGGCGCACCAAATCCGCGCAACCTTGACCCAGGTCGCCAGCGCGTATCGGAATCGTTCGAGAAGCGGCGGATTTGCTAGGCTGCTGCCCAGGCCCACCCCGGACGCATCCATGTTCTTCGGCATCCTCCTCATCGTCACCTGGATCATCCTCCTGCTGCGCTACCCCGCTCGCGCCCTGCCGATCTCGGCCGCGGCCCTGGTCGGCCTGGGCCTGGTGGTGGCCCTGGCGATCTGGCAGGACAGCCTCGACCAGCGCCGCCTGGAACGCCTGGAACTGCGCATCCGCTACGCGCCGACGCTGTGCCCGGCCGACCGCCCGCTGCGCGTCGACCTGAAGAACGGCAGCGACGCACCGCTGCTGGAACTGCGCTGGAAGGTCGCCGCCTACCGCCCCGGCGACACCACGGACCTGGCCGAGAACCTCTACGAGGCGCCGCGCTACCGCGGCCCCGGCGCGCTGCTCGGCGGCGATGCCTGGAGCGACTGCCTGCCGCTGCCGGCGCTGCGCCCGGGCTACCGCGCCAGCACCCTGGAGTTCCGCGCCGAGCGCATCGAAGGGCGCTTCGGCGACTGAGTTCACCCACGCGGCGCAATCGGCTAGGGTAGGCGCCGAACACCCACGCGCCCCACGCCAAGGAAAGCCGCCATGCCCCAACCCGTCGCCCTCATCACCGGCTGCTCCAGCGGCATCGGCCGCGCCCTGGCCGAGGCCTTCCAGGGCGCCGGCTACAGCGTCTGGGCCACGGCCCGGCGCGACGAAGACGTGGCCGCCCTGGGCCAGGCCGGTTTCCGCGGCGTGCGACTGGACGTCGACGACGGCGCCGCCATCGCCCGCCTGGCCGGGCAGTTGCAGCGCGAGGCCGGCGGCCTGGACGTGCTGGTTAACAACGCCGGCTACGGCGCCATGGGCCCGCTGCTGGACGGCGGCGCCGAAGCCCTGCGCCGGCAGTTCGAGACCAACGTCTTCGCCGTGGTCGAGCTGACCCGCGCCTGCTTCGGGCTGCTGCGCGAACGCCGTGGGCTGGTGGTGAACATCGGCAGCGTCTCCGGCGTGCTGGTCACCCCCTTCGCCGGCGCCTACTGCGCCTCCAAGGCCGCGCTGCACGCGCTCAACGAGGCGCTGCGCCTGGAACTGGCGCCCTTCGGCATCGAGGTGCTGGAAGTGCAGCCCGGCGCCATCGCCTCCAGCTTCGGCGCCAACGCCGGGCGCACCTGGCAGGAACTGGTGGACGACCGCTCGCCCTGGTGGCCGCTGCGCAACTTCATCCGCGCCCGCGCCGGCGCCTCCCAGGACAAACCCACCCCGGCCGCCGAACTGGCCCGCCAACTGCTCGCCGCCGTGCAGCGCCGCCCACGCCCGCGCCTGCTGCGCGTCGGCCATGGCAGCCGCGCCTTGCCGCTGCTGGCACGCTGGCTGCCCACCGGCCTGCTGGACAAGGCCCTGAAGAAACGCTTCGGCCTGGACGGGAGCCTCTAGCCATGCCCATCCGCACCCGCTACTACGCCCTCACCGGCATCCTCATCGCCATGCTCCTCAACGTGCTGCTGCGCACCCTGCTGCGCTACGGCCTGGTGCCGGTGAACCTGCTGGTGGCGCTGGCCATCGGCGCCGGCATGGCGTTCTTCTTCGCCCGCCGCGTGGGGCGCCTGCCCAGCGTCGCCGAGCGCTGGCGCCTGCTCGGCTTCTACGCCGCCGGCCTGGCCCTGCTGTACCTGGCGCTGGTGGCCCTGGCCGCCTGGCGCAACCCGCCGAGCCACGCCGCGCTGCTGCTGTACCTGGTGAATTACCTGGTCTACCCGCTGGCCGCCTGGTGGTTCTTCCGCCCGCCGGTGCAGGCGCGCTTCCTGCCCCGCTGATCGCCGCGGGGCGTCTTCACGCTTTTTTCACAATCTTTTCATCCGGGCTTTATCGCCCGCCGCCTACTGTCTGCGCTCCGCCAGCCAGGAGGCCTCCATGCGCCCCGCCCTGCCCTTCGCGGCCCTGCGCCGCTGCCTGCTCGCCCTTGCTGCCCTCGTTCTGGTCGCCGGGGCGGCCCACGCCGACGAGCGCCCCGCCGACTGGGCGCAGCCGGTGGACAAGTCGTTCAACCTCTACCGCATGTCGCCCACCCTCTACCGCAGCGCCCTGCCCGACGGCCAGGACCTGCCGCTGCTACAGCGGCTCGGCGTGCACACGGTGCTGAGCTTCATCAAGGACGACGACAAGGCCTGGAGCAGCGCCGCGCCGCTGCAGATCCTCAGTTTTCCGACCCATGCCGACCGCGTCGACGACGCCGACGTCATCCGCGTGCTCAACCTGCTGCAGGCCGCCCAGCAGCAGGGCCCGGTGCTGATGCACTGCAAGCACGGCAGCGACCGCACCGGGCTGTTCTCCGCCATGTACCGCACGGTGGTCCAGGGCTGGAGCAAGGAAGACGCGCTCGAGGAAATGCGCGAGGGCGGCTTCGGCAGCGCCGACGACATGGCCGACGCCATCCACTACGTGCAGAACGCCGACGTCGACGCCATCCGCCAGGCCATGGCCGAGGGCCGCTGCAGCCCCAGCCCGTTCAGCCTGTGCCACCTGCGCGGGCTGGTGGAAGTGCCGGTGGCCCCGGCGCCGGAGAGCGTCGCCCAGGCCCACCCGGCCAGCTGAAAGCATTCACCTGCCTGCCCGCGGTGCGTTAGGCTGGGGCTTTTCCCCGCGACAGGCTTGCCATGACCTCCCCACGCTTCAGCGCCGTCACCCACACCCGCCTCATCGACCACGCCGGCCTGGATGCCTTCTGCGCCAGCTACGACGGCTTCATCCTCGACCTCTGGGGCGTGCTGATGGACGGCGCCGAGGTGTTCCCCGGCGCCCTCGCCTGGCTGCGCCGCCGCGCCGCCGAGGGGCGCCCGGTGTGGTTCCTCAGCAACGCCTCGCGCAGCGTCGCGGAAATGGCCGACACCCTCGCCCGCCTGGGCGTGCCGCGTGAGCTGTACGCGGGCATCACCACCTCCGGGCAACTGGCCATCGACGCCATCGAGCACGATGCGCAGCTGCAGCGCGGCGGCATCTGCATCGCCGGCGTGGCCGACGCCCTGGGCACTTGGCCTGCGCACATCCGCGAGCGTTTCGGCACGGATATCCACAAGGCCACGCTGATCCTCGGCGTCGGCAGCTTCCCCCAGGACGAGCTGGAGGCGCGCTTCGAACCGCTGCGCCAGGGCCTGGACCTGCCCTTCCTCTGCGCCAACCCGGACCGCGTGGTGGTCTCCGCCGGGCGCACGGTATTCGGCGCCGGCCGCCTGGCCGAAGCCTTCGCCGAGGAAGGCGGCGAGGTGCGCTGGTTCGGCAAGCCGGACCCGGCGGCCTTCCGCATAGCCGAGCGACAGCTGCAGGCGCGCGGGGCGCAGAACATCCTGTTCGTCGGCGACTCCCTGGTGACCGACGTGCCCGGCGCCCTGGCCGCGCGCATCGACACCCTGTGGCTGGCCGCCACCGGCATCCACCGCCAGGCCCTGGGCGTGCCCTTCAACGGCGAGCTGGACGCCGACAAGGTGCAGGCGCTGCTCGACGGCTACGCGGTCCGACCGCACTTCGCGGCGCCCGGGTTGGTCTGAAGCAAGGACGACAGCCGCGGGAAACCGCCCCATGCACGAACTCCTCGACCTGCTGCAATGGCCGGCGATGCTGGTCACGGTACTGGCCGCCTGGCTGGTCGGCTCCCGCGAGCGCCGGCGGCGCAAGCTCGGCTTCTGGACCTTCCTGGCCAGCAACGCCCTGTGGATAGCCTGGGGCCTGCCGGCCAAGGCCTACGCCCTGGTGCTGCTGCAACTGTGCCTGGCGGCGATGAACATCCGCGGCAGCTACAAGAACCGGCGCAAGACGGGCGATGCCTGAGCTCCGGGTTCGAATCCGCAGCGGCCGGGGGCCAAGGTGAAACGGCGGATAACGCCGAACGTTATCCGCCCTACGCCAAGCCCACCCGTAACGTAGGGCGTATAACCGTTCGCGGTTATACGCCGCTTGACCGTGGCTCCAAGCGCGTTCCGGATTCGGCTACGGAGCCCCCCCTGCAGCGCTAGGCCGGCACCAGCGTCACCCAGTAGCGGGTGCGGTACTGCGCGCGGACCGGCAGGCTGCGCTGCAGGGCGGCGATGGCCTGTTCCGGCTGGTCCAGCGGGAACACCCCGGAGATCGCCAGGCCGGCCACCGCCGGGTCGCAGCGCAGCACGCCCGGGCGGTAGCGCGACAGTTCCGTGCACAGGCGGCCGAGGGTCCATTGCCGGGCCACCAGGTAGCCGTCGCTCCAGGCCAGGGCGTCGGCGTCCAGGTCGGCGACGCCGTACAGCCCCTGGCGGTCGAAGCGGACCTGCTGGCCGGCCTGGATAACGCCGGCGACGTGCTCGCCATCGCCCGGCGATACCGCCACCGCGCCCTGCTGCACCGCCAGCAGCGCATCGTGGCTTTCCAGGCGCACGGCGAAGCGCGTGCCCAGGGCCTGCAGGCGGCCCTGGGCGGTGTCCACCCAGAAGCCGCGACCGGCGGCGTCGTGGCCGGTCTGCACGAGAATTTCCCCGGCCAGCAGGCGGATGCGCCGGCTGTGGGCGTCGAAGGCCAGGTCGATGGCGCTGTCGGTGTTCAGTTGCAGCCAGCCGCCGTCGGGCAGCGCGATGCGCCGGCGCTCGCCGACGCCGGTGCGTTCCTGGGCCAGCCAGCGCGAATCGCGCAGGCCGTAGGCGCCGCTGCCGAGCACCGCGGCGCAGCCGGCCAGCAGCATCAGGTTCTTCAGCGCGCGGCGCCGCGTGGGGTCGAAGGCGGCCTGGCGCAGGGCGCTGCTGGCGGTTTCCGGCGCCACGCCGGCCAGGCGCCCGTCGAAGAAGTCCAGGCGCTGCCAGGCCTGCTCGTGGCTCGGATCGGCGGCGCGCCAGCGCTGGCAGGCGGCCTGTTCGTCGGCGCCGGCCAGGCCCGAGGCCAGGCGCACGCGCCAGCCGATGGCCTGCTCGACCACGCCGTGTTCCAGCGGCTGCGCCCGGCTCATGAATACAGCGCCTGGTAGCAGTGGGCGAAGGCCTGGGTCATGTACTGCTGCACCGAGCTGAGCGAAACGCCCAGCTGCTCGGCGATCTGCGGGTAGGTCAGGCCGTCCAGCTGCGACAGCAGGAAGGCGCTGCGCACCTTGGGCTTGAGGCCGTCGAGCAGGCGGTCGATCTCCATCAGCGTCTCCAGCACCAGGGCGCGCGCCTCGGCCGAGGGCGCCTCGGCCTCCGGCTGCTGCGCCAGGCTGTCGAGCCAGGCGCGCTCCAGGCTCTGCCGGCGGAAGTGGTCCACCACCAGCCCGCGGGCCACGGTGGCGAGAAACGCGCGGGGTTCGCGCAGGCCCTTCAGTTCGCGGCGGCCGAGCAGGCGGACGAAGGTGTCCTGGGCCAGGTCGGCGGCCTGCTGGTGGCATTCCAGGCGGCGGTAGAGCCAGCCCAGCAGCCAGTGGTGGTGGCCGGCGTAGAGTTCGCCGACCTGGGAATGGGTGGAAGCGGACGGGGACGACACGGGAGCCCTCTGCGCCAGGGGCGCGTTGCACCGGGGGGGGCGCCTGTGAACACCCCTCAAATGCGAAGTCTTATCATTTGCGCAAAGATGCCACGGGCGCGCCATCCCGGCAAGGGGCGGCGACGGGTGGGAAGGCGATTTCCGAGCCGCGCCAGCCCCGTAGGATGGGTTGAGCGAAGCGATACCCATCGCCATGGCCACAGCGAGATCCGCTCCCGCAGGCGGGCACGGCTTCTCGTAGGAGCGAGCTTGCTCGCGAACGGGCCCCCGCAGCGGAATCTGTTCGCGAGCAAGCTCGCTCCTACGAAGAGCAAGAGCGCATCGGGGCTCACCAGCCCTTGAGCTGGTCCCAGCGCCAGTTGCGGAACTGGTAGATCAGCGTGCCCAGCAGGCCGTAGGCGGCGGCCATGCCCAGCAGCACCAGGATGCGGTCGGAAACCGCCGAGAGCGGCAGGTTCATCTGGTTCATCTCCACCACCGCGCGGATCGCCCAGGTGGAGGGGATGCCGTTGGCCAGCCACTGCACCCACTGCGGCATGGCCTGGGGCGGCCAGGTGAAGCCGGCCATGTAGAACAGCGGCAGGGTGATGAAGGTCATGGTCAGGTACACCGCCTCTTCCGAGGGCAGCAGCTCGGCGAGGAATTCGCTCAGGGCGATCACCGCCAGCAGGAAGGGCAGCACCAGGCCCATGAGCATGAAGAACGAGGCGGTCTGCCGGTAGCCCATGATCCACGGCCAGATCACGTAGAAGAGCATGGCCAGCACCGTCCAGATCAGCAGCTGCGCAGCGTAGCGGCCGAAGCGCGTGGACGGCGGCTGGCGCAGCGAGCGCGGGGTGCCGCCGCGCAGGTTGAGGTTCACCCGCGTGCAGGACAGCAGCAGGCTGTGCTGCAGGATCAGCGTCACCAGCCCCGGCAGGACGATGGCGGCGAAGCTGGTGCCGGGGTTGAACAGGTCGGTCAGCTGGCCCACCACCGGGCTCAGCAGCACCTCGGCCTGGCTCGCGCTGAAGCCGTTGTGCAGCAGCAGGTGGGCGTTGTAGCGCAGCGTCAGCTCGTTGTAGGTGGCGCTGATGTCCTGCTGGATCTGTCCGTTGGCCATGCGGTTGGTGGCGTCGCCGAAGATCGGCACGCTCACCGCCTCGCCGCGCAGCACGCGCTTTTCGAAGTCCACCGGGAGGATGACGATGCCGAACAGCCGGCGCCAGGCCAGGTCGTGCTGCGCCGTGGGCAGCTCGCTGTAGCTGCGCACGGCGATCTTGGGCGCGGCGTCGAGCAGGCGGATCAGCTCGCGGGAGGCGGCGCTGTGGTCCATGTCGACCACCGCCACCGGCAGGTCGTCCATGGTGCGGTGGGCGTAGGGCAAGGTGGTCAGCGCCACCGACAGCACGGTCAGCAGCCACAGCGGCTTGCCCAGCATGTTCTTCAGGGTCTGCCTGAGGACGCTCCAGAAGTTCTCCATGGCGCCTCCTCAGGCCGGGCTCAGGTCGAGGCGCCGGCGCAGGCGCAGCTTGGCGATCATGTAGGCCAGCAGCGGGTAGACCAGCAGCCGGCAGCAGGCGTACAGCCCGGATTCCGGCGGGGCCTGGCGCAGGAACTGGTCGAACAGGCCGTGCAGGGTGTGCGTCAGCGGCTCGGCCAGGCTGATGAAGCGGGCGATCTCGGGCATCGCCAGGTCCGGCAGCAGCACCCCGGAATAGGTCTGCGCCACGCCGATCAGCAGGCCGATCAGCGAGTAGGCGCTGAAGCGGTTGGCGGTGAAGATGAACAGCACCAGGCCGACGCTCTGCGCCGCCATCACGTAGCACACGGTGATCGCCAGCATCCACAGCGGGCTGCCGTTGATCTTCGCGCCGTTGAGCGTCACCAGCAGGAACAGCTCCAGCATCAGCAGCGCGCTGAACAGCAGGGTGTAGGGCGCCAGCTTGCCCAGCAGGCGCACGCCCAGCGCCCGGGCGCGCAGGATGTGCGGCGAGGAGGCGCGCAGCTCCGGGGCCTCGCGGGCCAGCACGTGGACGGTGGCGACGATCACGAACAGCTGCAGCAGGTGCACGATGGCGGCGAACTGCTGGTAGTAGATGTAGTTGCCGCTGGCGTTGAACAGGCTCTCGTAGGCCACGCTGATGCTCGCCAGCTTCGGCAGCGGAGCGCCCGCGCCGGCGGCCAGGTAGGGGCGCAGGTCCTGGTTGACGCCAGCGACCAGGCCGCTGAAGTCCTGGGTGGAATAGAAGCCGGCGGAATAGAACAGCGAGTTGTAGTAGAGCACCGCGCGCGGCTGGCGTCCGGCCAGGGCGTCGGCCTCGAAGTCGCGGGGGATGTACAGCAGCGCGTAGTCGTCGGCCGCGCGCAGGCGCCGCAAGCCTTCCTGCAGGCCGCCGCCGAGCACCTCGACCTGGGCGTGGGAACCGGCGTCCAGCTCGCGCACCACGCGCCGCGACAGGTGGCTGTGGTCGGCGTCGACCACGGCCACCGGCATGTCCAGCAGGGTGCCGGCCTGGTAGATGCCGCTGATCAGGGTGAACAGCAGCAGCGGCCACAGCCAGCCGAGCCAGTGGATGGTCCAGCTGCGCACGGCGATGCGCGTCTCGGTGTTGAACGCCTGGGCGAAGCGCAGCAGGTTGCGCCTTATTGCTGCCATTGCCACAGCGCGCTCATCCCCGGACGCAGGCCCTGCACCGCTTGCAGCGGGTACAGGCGGACCTCGAAGGTCTTCAGGTCGAAGTCGCCGGTGGCGCGGGTCGCGCGCTTGGTGGCGAAATCGCCCAGCGGGGCGATGTAGCGCACCTCGGTGTCCACCTCGGCATTCTCCAGCGCCGGGATGCGCAGCTTCACCTTGTCGCCCTTGCGCACCTTGGCGAGGATGTCCTCGCGCAGGTTGAACACCAGGTAGCTGTCGGACAGCCGCACCAGGGTCAGCAGCGGGCTGTAGGCGTTGATCAGCTCGCCCTCCTCCGCCGGGATCGGCCCGACCTCGCCGTCCACCGGGGCGAGCACCGCCAGGTCGTCTGTCTGCGCCTGCAGTTCGACGATCTGCGCATCGGCGCGGCGCACCGCGGCCTGCAGCGCCTGGCGCACTTCCTCGCGGTCGCCGCGCTGGCCCTGGTCGAGGTTGGCCTGGGCCTCGGCCACCTGGTTGCGCGCCACGTCGCGGGCGCGGCGGGTGGTGTCGAGCTGGGCCTGGGAGACGAAGCCGCGGCCGGCCAGTTCCTCGTTGCGCTGGAAGTCCAGCTCGGCGTTGCGCAGCTCGGCCTGGGCCTGCTGCAGGCTGGCCTGGAGGGCGCGCAGGGTTTCCTCGCGGGTGCCGTGCAGGGATTCGTCGAGCTGCGCCTGCACCTGGCTGCGCGCGGCGCGCAGCGAGTCCAGCTGGGCCTGCAGCTCCGGGCTGCTGAGGCTTATCAACAGCTGGCCCTTCTGCACGTCGTCGCCACGCCGCACGTGCAGCGTCTCGACGCGGCCCTTGGCCTTGGAGGCGACTATGACTTCGGTGGCGTCCGCCTCGCCTTGCAACAGCAAGGGTTGGGTGTGCAGACGCAGGTACAGGGTGATGGAGATGATTACCAGGAGCAGCAGGGGTGCGAACAGCTTCCAGCCCTTCATCGTGCGGGTCTTCCCTCGGCGGCGCGAATTATTCCGATGTTAGTGCATCGCGGCCGCCAAGGGGGCCATTGCGGCTCGAACCGCCGTCAGCGCTCGTCGTCCTGCAGCAGCGCCTGCTCGCCCTTGCCCGACGGCGCCGAGGGGAAGCGCGAGGAAGCGTAGCGCACCACCAGGATGGCCAGGGCCAGCAGCAACAGGGCCACCGAGACCAGGATGATGCCGTCGTCGGGCACGTGGTTGTGCTGGATGTCGGCGATCATCAGGCGCGTCAGCGCGGTCATCGCCACGTAGATCAGGAAGCGCACCGGCATGTGGTTGGTCTTGAAGTAGATGCCGACCATGGCGCCCAGTTCGAGGTAGATGAACAGCAGCAGGATGTCGTCGATGCTCGCGTGGCCCTTCTCGAACATCTCGACGAAGGCCACCGCCGCCGACCAGAACACGGTGCCGCCGATGGCGAACAGCGCCAGGTAGTGGAAGCCCTCCACCAGCAGGTTGCCCAGCGACTCGGCCATTCCGTGCATCTGTTGGCGCATGCGTTCGGCCCATTGCAGTTTCATCCGTCGACTCCCGGTTCGATAAAGCGATTGTTGGCTTGGTACGTGCAAGACACACGCCATTGACCCTGGGCAGCAATAGCCTGCCGAGGCTGCGGCAATATGAATGCGAACTTTGCTGACGCCTTCCAGTCCATGAAGGGTCACGCCACCACGCAGGCAGGATCGAAGATGGAAAGCCCCTTCCAGGTACTCACCGATGCATTCCAGGCCCAGTTCCGGGTCAATTTCAGCCTCGAACGGCCGGACGGCAGCATCGTGCTGACGCTTTCCACCGAAGCCGGCGTGGCGGCCAAGCGGCTCATCCGCAACGCCCAGCTGCAGGACGCCGAACAGCTGCAACGCCTGATCCAGAGCATCCGCTTCGGCATCGCCATCGAGCAGGGCGACAGCGCCCCGCGCCTGCTGGCGGACATGACCGCCGGCCGCGCCTTGCGCATCGCCTCCTGAACCTTCCTCCCGCGTGCCCGGCCAGTCTGCCGGGCGCCGCCGCCGCGCGCCATCCACCAGCCCCGCGCCAACTTGTCGCATGCCCTGCCATGGCCCCGCGTGCCCCGAAGCGGTTCGCCGGCCATACTGGCCTTCTGCAATTTCCCTCTTCCCAGGGGCCGGGCGATTGCCTTATGCTTCACTGTATAAATAAACAGTGCTTGTTCCCCCCAGACAGCAAGAAGGCATACGAGGTGATGAATGGCCGTCGAAGTGGTGTACCGCAGCAGCCGCGATCCGGAGCGCCTGTTCATGGATAAGGCAGAAGCCGACCGGCACGACAAGATGCTCGAACTGGCGGAGAACCTCGCCGCCGTCCTGCACAAGGCGGTGCCCTCGCTGAACGAGGAGCAGGTGGAGGAAGTGGGCATCTTCATGGCCCGCCACCGCGACACCTTCGCCCGCGCCTTCAAGAACCAGCCCGACGCCCTCGGCGAGTTGTTTGCCGAAGGGGAATGAGCAGCGCCCGAACCGCCATGCCAGGGTGCTCTACGTAGGATGGGTTGAGCTTGCGAAACCCATGCGGTGGTGGTGATGGGTATCGCTTCGCTCAACCCATCCTACGATGGTGCTTCCTTGGAACTGTAGGAGCGGACTCCGTCCGCGATCACCGGCGCACACCGGCCTGCCGGCCGGATCGCGGATGAATCCGCTCCTACGATCTGGCCCCGCCGTGCCCCTGTAGGAGCGGGCCCTGCCCGCGAAATCGCGCGCAGAGCGCGCTCCTACAGGGCGTCTATCCCAATGCCCCTACTGCAGCCTGTCATCCCCCATGCCCGTAGAGAATCCGCTCGGCAAGCATGTCGGCCACCCGCGCCGGCGAGCGGTGGTCGGCCTGGGCGTGGGCGAACACCTCGGTGAGGCGGTTGCCGATCTGCGCCAGGTGCGCGGTGATCGCCGGCAGCTCCTGGCCCTGGTGCTGCAGGGCGACGTAGATCAGCCCGCCGGAATTGATCACGTAGTCCGGCGCATAGAGGATGCCGCGGGCTTCCAGCTCGTCGGCCACGTCCGGGTGCGCCAACTGGTTGTTCGCCGCGCCGGCCACCACCGCGCAACGCAGCTGCGCCACCACCGGCGAGCTGAGCACCCCGCCCAGGCCACAGGGCGCGAGGATGTCGCAGGGCGTGGTCAGCAGCGCCTCGTTGGCGATGGGCTGGGCGCCGAACTGGTCGACCGCCAGTTGCACCTTGCCCGGGTCCAGGTCGCTGACCAGCAGTTCGGCGCCGGCGGCGTGCAGGTGTTCGCACAGGGCGTAGCCCACGTGGCCCAGCCCCTGCACGGCGATGCGCAGGTCCTCCAGGTCGTCGCTGCCCAGGCGCGCCTGGGCGCTGGCGCGGATGCCGGCGAATACGCCCAATGCCGTGTGCGGCGAGGGATCGCCGCCGCGGGTGGTGCTGGTGACGTGGTCGGTGTGCTGGGCGATGCAGTCCATGTCGGCGCTGGAGGTGCCGCTGTCCACCGCGGTGACGTAGGCCCCGCCAAGGCTTTCGATGAAGCGGCCGAAGGCCTCGAACAGCGCGCCGCGGTTGTCCACATGGGGTGCGCGCAGGATCACCGCCTTGCCGCCGCCCTGGCGCAGGCCGGCCAGGGCGGCCTTGTAGCTCATGCCCTGGGCCAGGCGCGCGGCGTCGCGCAGGGCCGCCTCGTCGTTGGGATAAGGCAGGTAGCGGCAGCCGCCCAGGGCCGGGCCCAGGCGGGTGCTGTGGATGGCGATGACGGCCCGCAGCCCGGTGGCCGGGTCGTAGGCGAGGTGCAGTTTCTCTAGCCGGGTGGCTTCCATCATGTCGAACATGGCGGCGCTCCCTTGCTGGCGCGTGAGGGTCGGCCGGCGGCGCCTGCCGCGGCCGGCCCCTTCAGTATAGGCAGAGGCGCCGCGGGCCAGCGGCGGCGCCGACGACCAGCCACGGCGGCTCTGGACGGCGCCCCGGCGCTGCGGGTAAAACGCAGTATCAGCCGGAGAACGCCATGGACCCGCGCCAAGCCTGCCTCGCCTGCCTAGCCCAGGAGCCACCAGCGCTGTTCGAGGCGGCCCTGTGGATAGCCGCCGAGCACGAGCCGCACCTGCCGCCCGAGCAGGCCCTGCGCGTGCTCGACGAACTGCAGCGGCAACTGCAGGCGACGCTGCCCGTGGCCGCCGGCGACATCGAACGGGCCCAGTTGCTGCTGCGCCGGCTGAACGAGATGGGCTTCGCCGAGGACGACGACGTGCCCCTGCTGGCCCGCGCCGCCCTGCTGCCCCAGGTGCTGCAGCGCCGCCGCGGGCAACCGTTGTCGCTGGCGCTGATCGCCCTGGAGCTGGCGCGCCGCCAGGGTATCGCCCTCCAAGGGGTGAACTTCCCCGCGCGCTTCCTGCTGCGCGTGCCCGGCGCCGACCACCTGCTCGACCCCGCCACCGGCCGCCGTCTCTACCCCCGCGACTGCCGCGACCTGCTGGCCCGTCACCTGGGCCCGAACGTGGAGCTGAGCGCCGCCTTCCTGCGCAACGCCGAGCCGCGCGAGATGCTCCAGCGCCTGTCGCGCAACCTGCGCCAGTTGCACCAGACCGCCGGCGACCACCTGGCGGCCCTGAAGGATGCCCAGCGCGTACTGGAGCTGGGCGCCGCCAGCGCCGCCGACCACCTGGCCCGCGCCGACCTCTACCACCACCTGGAATGCCCCCAGGCCGAACGCTACGACCTGGAGCGCGCCCTGCTGCTCAGCGACGACCCGGCCGAGCAACTGCGCCTGGGCCAGCGCATCGAGGCGATCGCGGTGCAGAAGAAGGCGTTGCACTGAACAGGAGTTCAGGCGTGTAAGCGCGATGGGTATCGCTTCGCTCAACGCCATCCTACGAAAAGCGCTTCGGCACCCACCTGTAGGAGCGCGCCCTGCGCGCGAATCGCGGGCAGGGCCCGCTCCTACAATTTGCTGTGAGGTATGGAGTTTCCTCGTAGGAGCGAGCTTGCTCGCGAACGAACCCCGCTGCGGAGTCTGTTCGCGAGCAAGCTCGCTCCTACGAAGAGCATCGTGGGGCGTCAGGCTTTGAGCAGCCCCAGCTCCTTGGCCCGGGCCACGGCCTGGGTGCGGCGTTCGACGCCGAGCTTGCCGTTGATGCGCCGGGCGTGGGTTTTCACGGTGTGCAGGGAGATGAACAGGCGCTCGCCGATCTCCAGGTTGGAGCAGCCGCGGGCGATCAGTTCCAGCACCGACAGCTCGCGCAGGCTGAGCAGCGGCGCCGGGCGTTCGCCGGCCTGTTCGGCCAAGCGTTCCGGCAGGCGCTGGCGGGCGTCTTCCAGTATCGCTTCCAGGCCGTGGCGGCGGGCCAGTTCCAGGCCTTCCTGCCAGCAGTCGCGGGCCTGTTCGTCGGCGCCGGCGGCGGCATGGGCCAGCGCCAGCCCCAGCCGGACCTCGCAGACCAGGGCCATGCGCCCCTGCCGCTGCATTTCCGCCAGCAGGATCGACAAGCGCTCCAGCGCCCGTTGCGCCTGGCCGTCCTGGATGTCGGCCATGGCCAGTTGGCATTCCACCCGCAGCAGCAGGTCGACCGCCGAGGCCGGCGCGCTGCGGCCTTCCTCGCGGTAGCGGCTCAGCACCCGGGTGAAGATTTCCCGAGCCTGGGCGGTCCGCCCCTGGCGCAGGCCGAGGGTGCCGCCGGCCAGCAGCAGCGGGCCGCGGTAGACCGCTTCGGGAATGTGCTGCAGCTGCATCTGCCGCTCGGCTTCGAGCAGGCGGTTGAAGGCCACGTCGAACTGGCCCTGGCGCGCATCCAGCATCGCCAGGCCGATGTAGCCGTACAGGGCGCAGGGGTCGAGGCTGCGCTGCGCGCCGCGCAGGCCGTCCTGCAGCAGTTGGCGCGCCTCGGCCGGGCGGCCCTGGTGGTAGCACAGCCAGCCCAGGCGCAACTGCGCGCGGCAGGCCACCGGGCAGCCGCTCTGGTGCCGTTCGGCCAGGGTGTCGAGCATGCGCCGCAGCAGGGCTTCGGCGCGCGGCAGCTCGCCGCGCTGGGCCAGCAGGTAGGCGTGGTCGATCTCCAGGTAGACCTCGAAGATGGCGCTGCCGCGGGCGCGGGCCAGCTTCAGGGCGTCACGGTTGAGCAGCCGGGCCTCGTCCAGGCGGCCGTCGATCAGCGCCAGTTGGCTGAGCGCGGACAGGCTGATCAGGCGCTGCGCCCAGGCTTCGTCCGGCAGGTCGTCCAGGGCGGCCTGCAGCAGCGGCGCGGCCTCGCGGCGGCCACGGGCGTGGGCGAGCATGCCGGCCAGGCCCAGCCACTGCGCCACCAGCGCCCGCTGACGCGCTTCGCCGGGCAGCGGCAGGAAGCGCGAGAAGTCCTGCAGCTGCGTCTCGACCTCGTCCAGGCGCCCGCCGAAGAGCAGCGCCCAGGCGTTGAGGATCAGCAGGCGCGGCGTGCTCGCCAGCAGTTCCTGCGGCAGCGCCTCGCGCAGGCGCAGCACCCGCGCCACGTTGTGCCCCTGCAGCAACTGCTCTTCGGTCAGGCGCTGCAACAGGCTGGCGGCGACGTCGGGTTGCTCGGCGCGCAATGAGTGTTCGAAGGCGGCGTGGATGTCGCCCTGCTGGCTGTACCACTGGCAGGCCCGGCGGTGCAGGCTGCTGGGCGAGCCGTGGCCCATGTCGGCGAGTTCGTCGGCCAGCAGCGGCGGCAGGCGGTACCAGGCGCCGGCGCCCTCCTCGCGCTGCAGGCCGACGCCGCGTTCGAGCAGGGCTTCGAGAACGCCGGGCTGTTCCTCGAAGAGGTATTCGGCCAGGGAGGTGCAGCAGCGGGTGAGCCGCGCCAGGTCGCAGAGCACCTCCGCCAGCGGCGCCGGCAGGGCATCGAGGATTTCCCGCTGCAGGTATTCGCGCAGCAGCGGCCGGCCGGCCTCGGCCAGTTGCCCGGGCGAGGGCGTGCCCGCCTCGGCCGGCCAGCCGAGCAGGCGCAGGCGGATGCCGGCGCACCAGCCGTCGGTCTGCTCCAGCAGCGCCAGGCGCAGTTCCTCCGGCCAGTCGCGGCCGTTGCGCAGCAGGAAGGCTTCCAGCTCGGCGGCGTCGAAGCCCAGTTCCGCCGCGCCCAGTTCCAGCAGTTCGCCCTCCAGCAGCAGGCGCGCCAGGTTGCACGCCGGGCGCCGCCGGCTGGCCAGCCACCAGGACACCCAGGGCGAAGCCTGGGCCAGCAGGCGGTCGAGGCAGGCGTCCAGCGCGGCATCGGGTTCGCGGGAGTAGTCGTCGAGCATGATCCACAGCGGTTCGCGGCAGTCGCGCAGGCGGCCGAGCACTTCGACCTCGCCGACCGGCCCCAGGCCCAGGGCCTCGCCCAGGCGCCGGCACAGGGCCGCGGCGTCCAGGGCCTCGCCGCCCAGCGCCAGCCAGGCGACGCGGGTGCCCGCCGGGGCGGCGCGCGCGCATTCGCCCAGCAGCACGGTCTTGCCGTGCCCCAGGGGCGCGAGCAGCAGGCGCAGGCGGTGTTCCTCGTGCAGCAGGGCCTGGCGCAGGCGCGCGCGCGGCAGGTGCTGCGGTGGCAGGCGGGGCAGCGAAGACTGGGGGGTGGCAGCGTCGATCATGGGCAGGGGTCCGACCGATCCTGACGTTCGAGACTAGTCAGGAGGCGGCCCCCGGGGAAGGGCTATCAGCCGGATGTATGTAGAGACATATCACTCTTTGGCATTACAGGAAGGTACATGACCGGCGACAGCCCTCGCCGCCGCCGGCCATGCCCGGTTCAGCGCACGCCTTCGTTGCGCAGCGCCGCCGGGGTGTAGTCGGCCATGCTGGCCTTGATGCCGAAGCGGTAGCCGCTCTTCTCTTCGTTGAACAGGCCCAGGGCCAGGTAGCGGCCGGCGATCACGTCGTAGATCACCTCCGGCACGTAGCCGCCGGCCTGGTGCGCGTAGTTGAACATCTGGTGGCCTTCGGAAACGCGCCACAGCTGGCCGCGGCCGTCGTAGTGGTCGACTTCGGCGATCTGCCAGCTGTCCTCGTCGATGTACATGTGGCGCTTGGCGTAGATGTGCCGCTCGCCCGGCTTCACGGTGCCCACCACTTCCCACACGCGGTGCAGCTCGTAGCGCGTCAGGTCCTGGTTGAGGTGGCCGGCCTTGACGATGTCGTCGTACTTGTAGGTCGGCAGGCCCAGCTTGTAGCTGTTGTAGGGGATGTACAGCTCCTTCTTGCCCACCAGTTTCCAGTCGTAACGGTCCGGGGCGCCGGAGAACATGTCGAAGTTGTCGGAGGTACGCAGGCCGTCGGCGGCGGTGCCGGGGCCGTCGTAGGCCACCTGCGGGGCGCGCCGCACGCGGCGTTGGCCGGCGTTGTAGATCCACGCCAGGCGCGGTTCCTTGACCTGGTCGAGGGTCTCGTGCACCAGCAGCACGTTACCGGCCAGGCGCGCCGGCGCCGTTACCGACTGCTTGAAGTACAGCAGGATGTTACTGACCTTGGCGAGGTCCACGTCGCCCATGTTCTGCGGGAAGGCCACGGTCTCCTCGAAGCGGATCGGCGTGTAGCTGCCGTTGGTCTGCGGGGTGACCTGGACCACGGTGCGCGCCAGGTTGCCGCCGCGGTAGCGGGTGATGTGGTTCCACAGCACCTCGACGCCGTTCTTCGGCAGCGGGAAGGCGTAGTAGCGGCTCTTGTCGAAGTTGGCCAGGCCGTTGCCGTCGTTGATCGGCTGCACGTTCACCGCGCTGGTCTTGACCGCCTGGTAGATCTCCGCCGGCTGCGAGAAGGTGCGGTGGGTCTTGTACACCGGGATGCGGTAGGTGTCCGGGTAGCGCTTGAACAGCGCCACCTGGCCGTCGGTGAGCTTGTCCCTGTACTGGTCGACGTTCTGCGCGGTGATGGTGAACAGCGGCTTCTCGCCGGCGAAGGGGTCGCTGAGGAAGCCGCGGGCGTCCTCGCTGCCGGCGCTCTTGTCGATGCCGCCGGTCCAGGCCGGGATGCTGCCGTCGGCGTTGCCTTCCTTCTGCGCGCCCATGGGCGTGAGGCTGGTGCCGAGCTTGGCCGCCTCGTCCGCGGACACCGCCGCCATCACGGCGCCGGAAAGCAGGCTCAGGGCCAGGGCGCCGCATTGCAGGATTCGTATCTTGTTCATCTTTCCTGTCCTTGACTGACCGATCAGAAGTTCACACCGAAGCTGACGGCGATGAAGTCGCGATCGTTGATCGGGTTGTAATCGCCACCGAAGAAATCGGTATAGCTGATGCTGGCGGTATAGGTGTTCTGGTAGTCCGCATCCAGGCCGACGCTGACCGCCTTGGCGCCTTCGCTGAAGTTCGGGCCGTAGCCGTGCACGTCGTGGGACCAGGCCAGGTTCGGCTTGAAGTTGATGCCGGCGATGACGTTGGGATAGTCGAGGATGCCGCGCACGCGGTAGCCCCAGCTGCTGCTGGTGTAGAAGCCCTTGTTGTTGCACTCGCCGGGATTGGCGGTGTTCAGCAGGCCCTGGCACAGGGAGTTGTTGGGCAGCTCGCCGATGCCCCAGATGGAGTCGCGGCCGAAGCGCAGCTCGCTGTCGTCGATGCCGCTGATGTGGTTGTAGCCCACCTCGCCGACCACTGTCAGGCGTTCGGCGGCCAGCACCTGGTCGAAGAACTGCGTCACCGTCACCTGGGCCTGGGTCACCGGCTTGCGTACGTAGCCGTGGATCACCTCACCGGCGCTGGGCGTGGCGAAGCCGCTGGAGTAGATGGGGTTGCCGAACAGGGTGGTCGGGTAGAGCGCGGCCACGGTCAGGTCGGTGCTGTTGAGCTGCAGCGGCATGTTCGGCCGGTAGCTGACCTCGCCGGCCACCGAGGTGCCGCCGATGTTGGTCTGGAAGCTCAGGCCGTAGAGGCGGATGTCCTCCGGGTACTCGATCAGGTACTGCGCGCTGGCCTCGCCGGTGGCGGCGTTGGCGGTGGCCAGGCCTTGTCCGGCGATGGTGCTGAAGACCGGGTTGCGGCTGTGGTAGTTCATCACGTAGGCGCCGAACTCGGTGTCGTTCAGCTCCGCCGCGTACCAGCGCAGGGCCAGGCCCCACTGGCCGCCGTCGCGGGCGGTGTTGTCGCCGGAGCGCGCCAGGTAGCGGTAGCCGCTGGCCGGGTCGGTGTCGAAGTCGCTGCCGGCGTAGACCAGGCGGTTGCAGCCGTTGGCCGCCACGTCGGTGGTGGAGAAGAAGGTGCCGCAGTTGTCGACCACGGTCTTCTCCCACTTCAGCTGGTAGAAGCCCTCGGCGGTGAGGCTGTCGGTCAGGCCCTGGGACATGTAGAACATGCTCACCGGGATCAGGCCTTCCTTGATCTCCGCGCCGGGGCGGCGGAAGGCGGCGACGTCGACCGGGTTGATGCTGTTGATGGAGTTCTGGATGAAGGTGCTCTCGCCCCAGCTCACCACCTGCTTGCCCAGGCGCACGGTGCCGGGCAGGTCGCCGATGCTGTACTTGTGGTAGATGAAGGCGTCCAGCAGTTCGGCGCCGGAGGAGCGCGCGCCCATGCTGCGGCCCTGGTCGCTGATGTCGTACAGCTCGCGGTGCTCGTCCTTCAGCTCGAAGTCGTACCAGTACTTGCCGCGGACGAAGACGCCGGTGTCGCCGTACTTCAGCTCCAGGTCGTGGATGCCCTTGAAGATCTTCGAGAAGGTCTCGCCCTTCTTGAAGTTCAGGCGGCCGTCGTCGGAGGTCTGCGACGAGGCGCGGCCGCCGTTGCGGGCGCCGACGTATTCCGAGTCGGCGTCGCGCAGCCCCCAGCTGGCCCCCACGGACAGCGTCGAATCCAGCTGCCCCTCGATTTCCCCGATGTTGAACGAGACGGCCCCGGCCTGGGTGGCGCAACCCAGGGCTACAGCAGCGGCCAGCAGTTTCGGTTGGAACGATACGCGCCTTGTTTTTGTTGTCATTCGGCACTCCTGACGGTGTCTAGGCGGCTACACGCTACTCAGCCGGCCCGGTCGCGACCAAGCGCACCAAGGAGGTATTTGCACTGTCAGCCGAAAGAGTGAATCCCCCCTCTGCGACGGCCCCGGGCGGCCACCATTGACGCCGGGCATGGCCCATCATGCAGTGCCTGGATGATAGCGGGGCCTCCCCCCCTACCCGAGCGCGCCGCTCTGCGGCATCCTGTGCGCCATGCGAGCGACCCACCCGACCCCGGCCGACAGCCACCTCACCCCGAGCACCCGCGACGTGGTGCAGCGCTACCATGACAGCTGGAAGCGCCGCGACCTGGACGCGGCGCTGGCGCTCTACCATCCCGAGGTGGAATACAACGACTACTTCCAGAACCGCCGTATGGGCCTGGCGGACCTGCGCGAGTACGTCACCCAGACCATGCCCAGCCGCCCGGACGAATTCCTCGACCACATCGACCGCATCCGCGTCGACGGCGACACGGCCTTCATCCAGTACCGCACCGCCATCACCCTCAGCGGGCGCCTGGCGGTGTTCCACTCCAGCGAAGCCATCAGCGTGCGCGACGGGCTGATCTGGCGCATCAACGAATACGCCACCCTGGTCCGCGAGGACGCCCCGGGCGCCGCACGCGCCTCCGGCGACAGCCGCCCGCCGGCCAGCCGCCTGGGCCTGTCGCCGCGCCAGCTCAGCCAGTTGGCCGCGGACCTGGAGGAATACTTCCACAAGGCCCAGCCGTACCTGGCGCCGGACCTGGACCTGTCGCAGGTGGCCGGCGCCACCGGCTACACGCGCAACCAGATTTCCTACCTGCTCAACCAGGTGATGGGCCTGAGCTTCTACCAGTACGTCAACCAGAAGCGCCTGCAGCACCTGCTGGAACAGTTGCGCCCGGCCACCTCGGCGCGCATCGACGAGCTGGCCTTCTCCGCCGGCTTCAATTCGCTGTCAGCCTTCTACCGCTGCTTCCGCCAGCAGACCGGTCTGTCGCCGCGGGAATACCTCAAGCGGATGGAAAACCCGTAACGCCGAGGCGCTCCTGCGCACCGCTTTTCGTAGGAGCGAGCTTGCTCGCGAATGGGCCCCGCAGCGGAGTTTGTTCGCGAGCAAGCTCGCTCCTACGAAGAGCACCCTGGCGCAGTTGGCAAGACATCGCCCATTTCCCCGCGTACCCGCGCGCACGACAGGAAGCCCCGGCGCTTCTAGGCTTGCGCACATTCCCGATCACCCTTCTGCCCGGAGTCGCCCCTATGTCGGCATGGCGCCATATCAGCCTGTGGATGAACCAACTGGACGACGACTTCATCGCCCGCCCGGCCCTGGAAGGCGCCCTGGAGGTCGACGTGGCCATCGTCGGCGCCGGCTACACCGGGCTGTGGACGGCCTATTACCTGAAGACCCGCGCGCCGCAATTGAAGGTCGCCATCCTCGAGGCCGAGACCGCCGGCTTCGGCGCCTCCGGGCGCAACGGCGGCTGGCTGATGGGCGCGCTGCTGGGCGAGGACCGCCTGGTGGGCCGCATGCCCGAGCCGCGCCGCCGCGAGACCTGGGACCTGCTGCACGGCATCCCCGACGAGGTGGCCAGGGTGCTGGAACACGAAGGCATCGACTGCGACTACCGCAAGGGCGGCGTGCTCTATTGCGCGGCGCGCTACCCGGAGCAGGAACGCCGCCTGCGCCAGTACCTGGCCGACCTGCGCCACGAGGGCCTGGGCGAGGACGACTACCGCTGGCTGTCGAAGGCCGAACTGGACGGCCAGCTGCGCATCCCCAGCGCCCTGGGCGCGCTCTACACCCCGCACTGCGCCACCATCGACCCGGCCAAGCTGGCCCGCGGCCTGGCCCGCGCGGTGGAACGCCTGGGCGTGCAACTGTTCGAGAAGAGCCGCGTCAGCCACTGGCAGCCCGGCCTGCTGCGCACCGACAAGGGAAGCGTGAAGGCCCACTGGATAGTGCCGGCGGTGGAAGGCTACGCCGCCGCCCTGCCGCCCCTGGGCAACTACCAGTTGCCGGTGCAGAGCCTGCTGGTGGCCACCGAGCCACTGCCCGAGTCGGTCTGGGCGGAGATCGGCCTGGAGCACGGCCAGGCCTTCAGCGAGTTCAGCCGCCAGGTCACCTACGGCCAGCGCACCCGGGACAACCGCCTGGCCTTCGGCGCCCGCGGCGGCTACCGCTTCGGCGGCAAGCTGCGCAGCGACTTCAGCCTAAACGACGACGAGGTCGGCCTGCGCCGCTACCTGTTCGGCGAACTCTTCCCGCAGCTCAAGGACGTGAAGATCACCCACACCTGGGGCGGCAACCTGGGCATGTCGCGGCGCTTCCACCCGCACATGCTGATCGACCGCCGCAACGGCATCGCCCTGTCCGGCGGCTACGGCGGCGAAGGCGTGGGCGCCACCAACCTGGGCGGGCGCACCCTGGCCGACCTGATCCTCGGCAACGACAGCCTGGAAACCCGGCAGAACTGGGTGATCCACGACCGCGCCATGACCGACGCCCTGCGCGCCTGGGAGCCCGAGCCGTGCCGCTGGCTGGGCTACAACGCGATCATCCGCAGCTTCGTCCACGAGGACGAGGTGCTGGCCAACCCCAACACCCCGGCCTGGCGCCGGCAACTGGCGGAAAGACTCGCCGCCGGCATGGAAGGCCTGATGACCTGGAAGGTCGGCTGAAGCCGCCTCCCCCTTTGCACCGACAACCCACTGGAGCCCCGATGAAGATCACCCACCTCAAGGACACCCCCAACGCGCCCCTGGGCGAAGCCAGCCCGGTCGGCGTGCCGCTGGGCGAGCCGGTCTCGCACACCCGCGTGGCCGAAGTGGAACGCCCCGACCAGGTCGACACCGGCATCTGGGAATGCACCCCGGGCCGCTGGCGCCGGCAGATCGTCGAGCAGGAGTTCTGCCACTTCATCAGCGGCCGCGGCACCTTCACCCCGGACGACGGCGAGCCCATCGCCTTCCAGGCCGGCGACGCCTTCCTGCTGCCGCAGAACAGCCTGGGGGTGTGGGATATCCAGGAGACGGTGCGCAAGACGTATGTGATCATCAAGCGCTGAGGCCGAGGCCCTTCGTAGGAGCGAGCTTGCTCGCGAATGGAGTTTCCCTGAGGCGCCGCTGCATGAGGGAAGCGCCTTTCCCTCTCCCTAACCCTCTCCCTTCAGGGAGAGGGCTGGGGAGAGGGTGCGGAGTCAACCCGAAACACCGTAGTCACCGGAAGGCGCCATTCGCGAGCAAGCTCGCTCCTACGAAAAGCAGGCCCTGCGCCGCCTCTCAAAACTTCCCATGCCGCCCCTCCCCCCGCGCGAAGCGCTGCGCCCCGGCCTGGGTCTCGCCACTGAGAATCACCATCAGCCCACCCTGGAATTCATTCGCCATGGCCACGTCGAACGACTGGTTCCACTGCGCGTAGACGCTGCCGCGGTCGGCCAGCATGCAGGCCTGGGGGAAGTCGGCGATCTGCCGGGCCAGGTCCTCGGCGGCGGCGCGGGCCTCGCCCTTGGCCACCACGCGGTTGGCCAGGCCCATGCCCAGGGCTTCCTGGGCGGCGACCGGGCGGCCAGTGAGGATCAGGTCCAGCGCCCGGCCCTGGCCGATGATGCGCGGCAGGCGCACGGTGCCGCCGTCGATCAGCGGCACGCCGAAGCGCCGGCAGAACACCCCGCACACCGCGTCCTCGGCCATCACCCGCAGGTCGGCCAGCAGCGCCAGCTCCAGGCCGCCGGCCACGGCGTAGCCCTCGATGGCGGCGATCAATGGCTTGTTCAGGTGCATGCGGCTGGGGCCCATGGGGGCGTCGCCTTCCATTTCCAGGCGGTTGCGCCGCTCGCTGTCCTCGGCCACCGCGGCGAGGTCCGCGCCGGCGCAGAAGGTGCCGCCGGCGCCGGTGAGCACCGCCACCTTCGCCTGCTCGTCGGCCTCGAAGGCGCGCAGGGCCTCGGCCAGGGCGTCGGCGGTGGGCCGGTCGACGGCGTTGCGCGCCGCGGGGCGATCGATGATCAGGGTGGTTACCGGGCCGTTGTGCTCGACGATCACGCTCATGCTGGACTCCAGGCTGACGGAAAAGACGAAGGCCGGCTTGCGCCGGCCTTCCACCTTACTGCGTCACGGAGCGCGGAGCAGCACCCTGGCCGTTCCGCCCGTCAGGCTGGCCGCTTCAGCCGACGTATTTCTGCAGGTTGGCCATCATCTCGCGCAGGGCCTCGACGTTGTCCGCCGGGTGCACGGCGTTCTCGAAGCTGCTGATCTGCTGCCAGTGCGCCGCCACGTCCTCGGCATCGAAGCCCTCGCGCGGGTCGAAGCCGAAGCCCAGGCTGCGCTCCCAGCGCACCTTGCCCATCCAGCCGCCGCCCACTTCATACAGGCCGGAGGTGTCCTGGCAGGCCTCGCTGCCCAGGTAGACCACCAGCGGGCTGACCAGCTCGGGCTTGAGCTGCTCGAACACCTGCGGCGGGATCAGCCCCTCGGTCATGCGGGTGCCGCCGGTGGGGGCGATGGCGTTGACCAGGATGTTGCTCTTGCGCCCTTCCAGGGCCAGGGTGCGGGTCAGGCCGTAGAGGCCGAGCTTGGCCATCCCGTAGTTGCTCTGCCCGAAGTTGCCGTAGATGCCCGAGGTGGAAGCGGTGAAGATCACCCGCCCGTAGCCCTGCTCGCGCATCAGCGGCCAGGCGGCGCGGGTCACCTTGTAGGCGCCCTCGACGTGGACCTTGTAGACCAGGTCCCAGTCGGCGTCTTCCATCTTGTGGAAGGTCTTGTCGCGCAGGATGCCGGCGTTGTTCACCACCACGTCGACGCGGCCGAAGGCTTCCACGGCCTCGCGCACGATGTTCTCGCCGTCGGTCACCGAATCATGGTTGGCGATGGCGGTGCCGCCGGCGGCGCGGATCTCCGCCACCACGCGGTCGGCGGCCGAGGCGTTGGCGCCCTCGCCATGGGTGCTGCCGCCCAGGTCGTTGACCACCACCTTGGCGCCATGCTTGGCGAACAGCAGGGCGTGGGCACGGCCCAGACCGCCGCCGGCGCCGGTAACGATCACTACCTTGTCGTCGAAACGAACGGCATCACTCATGGTTGGTACTCCCAGGCAGGTTGATGGCTACGGAGTGTCAAACAGACGTTTGACGGTCACAACCAAGACGCCGGACCTGAATATGCCCCGATAAGGTCCGGGGATGATGCCGGCGGCCCGTTCAGGCCGCCGGCTGCACCTGCCCCGCCAGGCGCGCGCGGAATGCCAGGTAGTGCGCCAACACCTGCTCCGGCGCCTCGGTCTGCGGGTAGTGGCCGATGCCGTCGAGCATCACCGTGTCCGGCCGCGGGATCAGTTGGCGGTAGCGCTCGACCATGTGCGCGCCGGAGATCGGGTCCACGGGCCCGTCGATCAGCCGCAGCGGCACGGAGGTGCGCTGCATGGCGCCCACCCAGCGTTCGCGGTGCTCACGGCGGTCGAGGATGTAGTGGATCAGCCGGTGCATCACCTTCGGCCCGTCGTTGCAGGCGATCAGGCTCCAGAAGGCATCCAGCTCCTCCTCGCTCGGCCGGGTGCGCGGGCCGAACACCTTGGCGAAGTTGGCGGCCAGCTTGCCACGGTCGAAGAAGCGCCCAAAGAAGCCGCCCAGCGGGCTGAGCAGCAGCTTCTGCGAGAGCACCGGGCGGTGCGTCTCGGGGAACAGTCCGCCATTGAGGAACACCAGCGAAGCCAGTTCGATGCGCCCTTCCAGGTGCCGCGCCAGCAGTTCCTGGCCGACGCTGTTGCCGTAGTCGTGGACCAGCAGGTGCACGGGCTCGCGCACCGCCAGATGCTCCAGCAGCGCCTGCTGCAGGTCGGCCTGTTCGAGGATGCGGTAGGCGTGGTTGCGCGGCTTGGCCGAGTCGCCGAAGCCGAGCATGTCGCAGGCGATCACCCGGTAGCGCTCGGCCAGCGGCTGCCACAGCTTGTTCCAGTCCCAGGAGGCGCTGGGGAAGCCGTGGATCAGCAGCAGCGGCTCGCCCTCGCCGGCCTCCCAGTAACGGATGGCGTAGCCGTTGAAGTCGAAGGTGCGCCCCTGCGCGCGCCAGTCGCGCAGGGGGATGGCGATGCCGGCCATCAGTCGCGGTAGCCGGGGTTCTGCAGGTCGAGCTTGCGCAGCAGCGCCGGCCAGGCCAGCGCCCCGCCCATGCCCTGGGAGGTCTTCATCACCCCGGCGACCATGGCCCGGGCGCCGTCGAGGATCTGCTGCGGGATGTGGATCAGCTCGCCACCGCCGCTCTGCGCCATCACCTGCGCCTCGCAGGCGCGCTGCAGGGTGAACATGCCGAGGAAGGCGTCGGCCACGGTGCCGAAGGCGGTGAGCAGGCCGTGGTTGGGCAGGATCATGAAGTTCTTGTCGCCCAGGTCGGCCTGCAGGCGGGCCTTCTCGTCGTGGTTCAGGGCCACGCCCTCGTAGCCGTGGTAGGCCAGGCTGGAGAGCACGAACAGCGACTGCTGCGACAACGGCAGCAGGCCGTTCTTCTGCGCCGACACGGCGATCCCGGCGGGGGTGTGGATGTGCAGCACGCAACCGACGTCGTGGCGCACCTCGTGCACCGCGCTGTGGATGGTGTAGCCGGCGGGGTTGATGTCGTAGGGGCTGTCCATCAGCTTCTTGCCGGCCAGGTCCACCTTCACCAGGCTGGAGGCGGTGATCTCGTGGAACATCATGCCGTAGGGGTTGATGAGGAAGTCCTCGGTGCCGGGGACCTTGGCCGAGATGTGGGTGAAGATCAGGTCGTCCCAGCCGTGCAGGGCGATCAGCCGGTAGCAGGCGGCGAGGTCGACGCGGGTCTGCCATTCGGCCTCGGAGACCTGGTCTTTCACGGAAGGTGCGGGAGCGGCGGCGTTCATGGAGCGGTCCTCATCGGTTGTTGTTGTTCGATGGGGCCAGTCTAGTCAGGCGAAGGCCGCGGGACTGTCGGGGGTCTGACAGTCCTATCCTACGCGGCAAATGACGACACCCATCCTACGAAAGGCACCTCGGCGCGGCTCTTCGTAGGAGCGAGCTTGCTCGCGAACCGCACTCTGCCGGACAGGCCTGGTACAAGAACGGTTCGCGAGCAAGCTCGCTCCTACAGAACAAGTGCGACAACCGGCGCCAGCATCAGGTTGAACAGCCCGGTGAGGACCATCAGCAGCCCCGCCGTGGAGCCCTCCTCGCCGCCGAACTCGTAGGCCCGGCTGGTGCCCGCGCCGTGGGCGCCGACGCCCAGCAGCGCGCCGCGGGCGAGGGTCGAGCGCAGCGGCAGCAGCTTCATCAGCAGACCGCCGGCCAGGGCGCCGAACACCCCGGTGATCATCACGAAGGCGGCGGTCAGCTCCGGCACGCCGCCCAGGTCGTGGGACATCTCCATGGCCAGCGGCGTGGTGATCGAGCGCGGCACCAGCGACAGCGCCACCTGGCCGTCCAGCGCCAGGGCGTTGGCCAGCATCCAGGAACTGCCGATGGCCACCGCGGAGCCGGCGCACATGCCCACCAGCAGCGCCGGCCAGTGCCGCGCCAACAGCGCGCGCTGCTGCCAGATGGGCACGGCGAAGGCCACGGTGGCCGGGCCGAGCAACGCCACCAGCCAGTTGGTGTCGCGCGAGTAGTCGGCGTAATGGGCGTGCAGCGGAATGGCCACGGCGAACAGCAGCGCCGGGACGAACACGATGGGCGCGAAGCCGTACCAGCGCACGCGCTTGTACAGCTGGCGGCTGAACAGGTAGCCGCCGAGGGTCAGGGCCAGCCAGAACAGGGCCTGCTTATCGAGACTCATGGCGCGACCTCCAGCGATACATGCCTTCCACCGACAGCGCGGTGACCAGCATCACCAGCAGGGTGCTGCACATGATCACCAGCAATATCTTCCAGCCCTCGCTGCGCAGCAGCGGGCCATAGTCCAGCAGGCTCATCAGCGCGGGGATGAAGAACAGCAGCATCTCCGCCAGCAGCAGCCCGGCGCCGCCCTGCAGCAGGGCCGGGCGGATCGCCCCGCTGGCGAACAGCGCCAGCAGCAGGCCGAGCCCCACCACCCCACCGGGCAGCGGCAGGCCGGTGGCTTGCGCCAGCCAGCCGCCGAACCACCAGAAGGCGATGAGGACGGCGAGTTCGAAGCCCAGTCGGGCGATGCGGCGGATCATTTCGGGTGCCTGCGTGGCGGTGTGCTGTGGATGGCGCTCAGGTTAAGCCCGGGGCTACTATCGCCAAAGCGAATTGTTCGAATCGAGGCCATTCCAGAATGGAATTCAAGCAACTGCGCAGCTTCGTCGAAGTGGTGCGTCAGGGCAGCTTCACCCAGGCAGCGCAACGCCTGCACGCCAGCCAGTCGGCCATCAGCAAGCAGGTGGCCCAGCTGGAACAGAGCCTGCAGGTGCAACTACTGGAGCGCAGCGGCCCGCACGTGCGCCTGACCGCCGCCGGCGAAGTGGCGCTGCGCCGCGCCGAAGATATGCTGCGCCTGCGCCGCGAACTGCTGATCGAACTGGACGACCTCAGCCAGATGCGCCGCGGCGAACTGCGCCTGGGCCTGCCGCTGCTGGGCGCCGACGCCCTGTTCGCCTGGCGCTTCGCCGAGTACCGCAAGCGCTACCCGCACATCCAGGTGCACCTGGTGGAAGGCGGCAGCAAGAGCCTGGAACAGGCGCTGCACGCCGGCGAACTGGAACTGGCCGGCGCGCTCGCGCCGAACGACCCGGCCTTCGACTGGCAGCCGTTCTGCAACGAGCCGCTGGACGCCCTGCTGCCGGCCGAACACCCGCTGGCCGGGCGCGAAAGCATCGCCCTGGCCGAACTGGCCGACACGCCCTTCCTGCTCTACCAGCAGAGCTTCACCCTCAACGACCGCCTGCTGCGCGCCTGCCGCGAGGCCGGCTTCGAACCCCGCGAAGGCGGGCGCAGCGGCCAGGCCGACTTCCTCGGCGCGCTGGTGGCCGCCGGGCAGGGCGTGGTTCTGCTGCCGCGGGCGGTGGCGCAGGAGGTGGAACGACCGGGGGTGGCGCGGGTGCTGCTGAGCGAGCCGGACCTGCGCTGGGACATCTGCTTCATCTGGCGCCGCGACGCCTACCTGTCCCACGCGGCCAAGGCGTGGCTGGCGCTGCTGGACGAGTTTCCGCTGCATCCCATCGGCTGAGCGGGCATCGCGGACAGAGTCCGCTCCTACGGTTCCCGGAAACACGGCTTTTCGTAGGATGGCGTTGAGCGAAGCGATACCCATCACCGCAACCGCATGGGTTTCGCAAGCTCAACCCCTCCTACGAAGAGCACCTCGGCGCAAGACAGTTGCTCCTACGTTGCAGGCGAGCACAGCTTCTCGTAGGAGCAGGCCCTGCCTGCGATTCGCGCGCAGGGCGCGCTCCTACAGGGAGGCGCGGTGGAACCTCCCGGGGCATGATCGTAGGAGCGGACTCCGTCCGCGATAGGCCGCGCCCAGGTACGAATCACCAGGCAATCCGGCAACCTCAAACCAGCTCCGGAAACTCCGCCGCCAGGCGCGGCCATTGCCGCCGCGTCTCGTCGGTCAGCTGCCGGGCGCGCGGGTGCATCAACCCTTCAACGCAGCGATGAACTCGGCGATCCAGGGCTCGGCATCGGTCTCCGGGGTGACCGTTTCGCTGGCGTCCAGGCGCAGCATCGGCAGCACCTCGCGCAGGCCCAGTTCGGCGTACAGCTCGCGCACCTGCTCGCCGCCGCCGCAATAGGTGTCGCCGTAGCTGGAGTCGCCCAGGCCGATCACCGCGCCGGGCAGGCCGCGCCAGTTCGGCAGGCGGTCGCGCAGGGCGTAGTACAGCGGCTGGATGTTGTCCGGCAGCTCGCCCAGGCCGGTGGTCGAGGTGACCGTCAGGAAGGCGTCGGGCGCGGCTTCGATCAGCGCGTCCAGGGTGGCGCGCGGCTCGAACCAGGTCTCCAGGCCCGCGGCCTCCAGCAGGCGCCTGGCATGGCGCGCGACCTCTTCGGCGGTGCCGTAGACCGACCCGGACAGAATGGCGACTTTCATGGAAACTCCCGGTTCATGCGACAAACGCCCATTATGCCGCAAGCCGGCCACGGGTGTTCGCCGGCGCCGCCGGGCTGGTATAGTTTTTTCCCACCGCGCCGCTCGGATATGCCTCCGCCGGCCGTTTTCCACCTGCCACGAGGCTCGCATGAGCGCATCCCCGGCCCCCATTCTGATCACCGGCGCCAGCCAGCGCGTCGGCCTGCATTGCGCGTTGCGCCTGCTCGACGCGGGCCAGCCGGTGATCGTCAGCTACCGCAGCGACAAGCCGGGGCTGCAGCAACTGCGCGAGCGCGGCGCGACCTGCCTGCACGGCGACTTCGCCGACGAGGCCGGCATCCTCGCCTTCATCGAACGGCTCAAGGCGCACACCGACAGCCTGCGCGCCATCGTCCACAACGCCTCGGCGTGGCTCGCCGAAACGCCCGGCCACGAGGCCGAGGCCTTCCGCGCGCTGTTCAGCGTGCACATGCTCGCCCCCTACCTGATCAACCTGCACTGCGCGCCGCTGCTGGAGCGCTCGCAGCCGGCCGACATCATCCACGTCAGCGACGACGTGGTGCGCAAGGGCAGCGCCAAGCACGTCGCCTACTGCGCCAGCAAGGCCGGGCTGGACAGCCTGACGCTGTCCTTCGCCGCGCGCTTCGCGCCGAAGATCAAGGTCAACACCATCGCCCCGGCGCTGGTCATGTTCAACGCCGGGGACGACGCCGACTACCGCGCGCGCACCCTGGCGAAATCCGCCCTGGGCATCGAACCCGGGCCGGACGTCGTCTACCAGGCCATCCGCTACCTGCTGGACACCCCCTACGTCACCGGCACCACCTTGACCGTCAACGGCGGCCGGCACCTCAAATGACCGCCCGGCGTGGCGCGAGGAAACCTGCAATGACCGATTCCCTGTCCGCGAACTACCGCGAGATACTCCTGGGCCTGGGCGAGAACCCTGACCGCGAAGGCCTGCTCGACACCCCCAAGCGCGCCGCCAAGGCCATGCGCTACCTGTGCCACGGCTACGAGCTGAGCCTTGAGGAGATCGTCAACGGCGCGCTGTTCGCCTCGGATAACGACGAGATGGTGATCGTCCGCGACATCGAGCTGTATTCGCTGTGCGAACACCACCTGCTGCCCTTCATCGGCAAGGCCCATGTGGCGTACATTCCCACCGGACGGGTGCTGGGCCTGTCGAAGGTGGCGCGCATCGTCGACATGTTCGCCCGCCGCCTGCAGATCCAGGAGAACCTGACGCGGCAGATCGCCGAGGCGGTGGAGCGCATCACCGGCGCCGCCGGCGTGGCGGTGGTGATCGAGGCCCAGCACATGTGCATGATGATGCGCGGGGTGGAGAAGCAGAACTCGCAGATGTTCACCTCGGTGATGCTCGGCGCCTTCCGCGACTCCAGCAACACCCGCCAGGAATTCCTCCAACTGATCGGACGGAGCAAGTGACAATGACGCAATTGCAGCCGGGCATGGCGCGGATCCGCGTGAAGGATCTGCGCGTGCGCACCTACATCGGCATCAAGGAAGAGGAAATCCTCAACAAGCAGGACGTGCTGATCAACCTGACCATCCTCTACCCCTCGCAGGAGGCGGTGCAGGTCAACGACATCGAGCACGCGCTGAACTACCGCACCATCACCAAGGCGATCATCGCCCACGTCGAAGAAAACCGCTTCGCCCTGCTGGAGCGCCTGACCCAGGAAATCCTCGACCTGGTCATGGCCCACCCGGCGGTGCGCTACGCCGAGGTGGAGGTGGACAAGCCCCACGCCCTGCGCTTCGCCGAATCGGTGTCGATCGCCCTCGCCGCGCAGCGCTGAGCCGCGCGGCGGCGCCTGGCCAACGGCCATTGCTGGCGCCCGCCGCGGCTCTTATCATCTGCCCAGCCCCGAAGAGCCCCGACGTCCCACGACGACGCGCCACGCGAGAGCCCGACCCATGAGCAAGCCCGAACACAGCATCCTCGACCTCAGCCAGGAACAACGCACGGAACTGGAAGCCGCGGCGTTCCGCACCCTGGTCCAGCACCTGCGCAACCGCAAGGACGTGCAGAACATCGACCTGATGAACCTCGCCGGCTTCTGCCGCAACTGCCTGTCCAAGTGGTACAAGGCCGCGGCCGACGACATGGGCCTGGAACTGAGCCCGGAACAGGCCCGCGAGGAGATCTACGGCATGCCTTACGCCGAATGGAAGGCGAAATACCAGAAGGAGGCCTCGCCCGAGCAGCAGGCCGCCTTCGACACCGCCAAGAAACACTGACGAGCCCGCCTTGATGACCCTCACCGATTTCCGCGCGCGCCTGCGCAGCGAGCAGCACCTGTTCACCGATACCCTGGCGTTCATCGCCGAGCACTACAGCTACAGCCCCAGCGCCTTCAGCAACGGCCCGGTGGAGAACCCGGCCGGGCAGAACGAGGGGTCCTGCAAGACGCTCGGCTTCGCCATCCTCGAGGGTCTGAGCCTGGAGGAAACCCTACTGGCCTTCGGTGAGCATTACCGCGCGGTGCGTGACACGCCCGAGGGTACTGATCACGCCAATATCCGGGCTCTGCAGAATACCGGCCTGGCTGGTGTGCGCTTCGAGCGTCAGCCGTTGTCGCGGCGTGGCTGAAGACTCGGATGCAGAAAAGCCCCGCGATGCGGGGCTTTTTCTTGGGGGGTCGGTTTGAGGGCAGGCTTGCTCTTGAGATTTGGTCCCGCGCTTCGCACTTCGAGCTCCGTGCTCCGATCTCCACCTCGTCATTCCCGCGAACGCGGGAACCCAGTGACGGGCGGTTCGCGAGCAAGCTCGCTCCTACGAAAAGCAAAAGCGCTTCGGCTTTGGGACTTCCAGAGAAACCTCCGCGCACTCCGAAACGCCCCTTCAGAAGGCCGAGCGAAACCCGCGCTCAGGAGGTCATGCGACATGGATGTCGCGAGAGCCCCGTGGGCTACAGGGACGTACCCTCGGGGCGGGCCTCCGTGGCGGGGGAGTTCGCGAGGGTAGCCCGGCTTTATCGGGCCCGTATGTTGGGGCAAGCCTTTTTGGTTCCTTTTGTGGCGTTTGACAAAAGGGACTCGCCCGAGGGGGCGAAACAAGAAACATCAACGCACTCGGAGCGGCGCGCTACACCGAGCCCAACCCAAAAGTCTCTGGGTTCCCGCGTTCGCGGGAATGACGGGGTGGGGTGAGGGCGTATCAGGATAACACTGGAGTTTCCGGCGACTCCGAACAGCCCCCTCTCCCTTCAGGGAGAGGGCTGGGGAGAGGGAAAGGACCTCATCCAAACACCAACAGCCCCAAGTGAACCCCATTCACAAGCCCCCCCCTCCCCCCCACAAAGGAAAAAGCCCCGACCAGCGGGGCTCCGTCCTGCACGCCGGCTCTTGGGGCCGTTACAACGAATCCAGGTATCGCTCCACATCCAGCGCCGCCATGCAACCGGCGCCGGCCGAGGTGATAGCCTGGCGATAGACGTGATCAGCCACATCACCCGCGGCGAACACGCCGGGGACGTTGGTAGCGGTGGCATTGCCGTCGCGGCCACCGTTGACCACCAGATAGCCGTCCTTCAATTGCAGCTGACTCTCGAACAACGAGGTGTTCGGCGTATGCCCGATGGCCACGAACAGCCCGTCCACCTTCAGTTCCTCGGCACTGCCGTCGTTATTGCGCAGGCGCACACCGGTGACCCCCATGTCGTCACCCAACACCTCTTCCACCTGGGCATTGAGCTTCAGGGCGATTTTCCCTTCGGCGATACGAGCGCGCAGCTTGTCCTGCAGAATCTTCTCGGCACGGAAGGTCTCGCGGCGGTGCACCAGGGTCACCTTGCTGGCGATGTTGGCCAGGTACAGCGCCTCCTCCACCGCCGTGTTGCCGCCACCGACCACCGCCACTTCGCGGTTGCGGTAGAAGAAGCCGTCGCAGGTGGCGCAGGCGGAAACGCCCTTGCCCATGAACGCCTCTTCCGAGGGCAGGCCCAGGTAGCGGGCGCTGGCGCCGGTGGCGATGATCAGCGCGTCGGCCGTGTAGGTGCCGCTGTCCCCCTTGAGCACGAACGGCTTGCCGGCCAGGTCCACGGCGTTGATGTGGTCGAAGACGATCTCGGTCTCGAAACGCTCGGCGTGTTCCTGCATGCGCTGCATCAGCGCGGGCCCGGTGAGGCCGTGGGGGTCGCCGGGCCAGTTGTCCACCTCGGTGGTGGTGGTCAGTTGGCCGCCGGCCTGCAGGCCGGTGATCAGCAGCGGCCTGAGGTTGGCGCGGGCGGCATAGACGGCGGCCGAGTAACCGGCGGGGCCGGAGCCCAGGATGATGACGCGGGCGTGACGAACTTCAGACATGACTGACTCCTCGTCGAACAAGAAAGGGAGCTGCCAAGGTACCTGGGGGAAGGCTGGGAGGAGCGGCAGCTCCCGCTAAACGCACAGATCGCGAGGAAGGCAGGGCCGTCAGGAGCGGGCGGCGCTGCCGTGGAGTCATCCACGGCCTGAAGTCTGTCAGACGTTTCCCAATACCACCTTGAGATAAGTCAGGGACATCCCGCTTCGCCGGCCGGCCGGCCGGTTCGCGACTGGAGATTGCCGCGCAGCGTATAGCCCGCGCGGGCCCAGGCGAAATGCCCAATCTCAATGCCTCCGATAGAGCCCCACTATCTCCCGCGGCGGGCCAACTAGACTCAGGAGGTCCGCCCCTCTCCACCCGCCACCTGCGTGCCCGGCATGCCCCTGAGAAACCGCCTGCTCCTGCTGTTCCTGCCGCTGCTCGCCCTCATCCTGCTGGGCATCTGGCAGTTGTCGGAACACATCCTCCTCGCGCGCTTCGACCGCGACGACCGCCAGCGCCTGTATGACGAGGTGCGCGTGCTCGACAGCCGCCTGGCCTTCGAGAAGAAGCGCCACCTGGACCTGCTGCGCAGCTATGCCTGGTGGGACGCCAGCTACCGCTTCGTCCTGCGCCCCACGCCGGGGTTCGTGCGGGAGAACCTGGACATCGACATGCTCGGCAACCTGGGCTTCGACTTCGCGCTCTACCTCGACAGCCAGGGGCGCGTCGTCGCCCAGCGCTGGGAGGAGGCGCGGCTCACAGCGCCCCAGGCGATAGCCGGCGCGCCCAGCCCCGAGCGGCTGCGCCAGGCCCTGCTGCGCAGCGCCCTGGACCTGGGCGTGCTGGACCTGCAGGGCGACCCGTCGCGCAGCCTGGCGCAATGGCTGCTGGTGGACGGCACCCCGCTGCTGCTGCTCAGCCAGCCGATCAGCGATAACCTGGGCCAGGCCGAGCCGGTCGGCGCCATCGTCGCCGGCTACCTGCTCGACCAGCGCCGGGTGAACGCCCTGCAGGAACAGATGGACGCGCGCCTGCAGGTGCAACCTGGGGTGACGCCCGGCGACGGCTGGCGCGCCCTGCACGTGCCGGGGCGCAACGGCGGCGCGTTGCTGAGCCCGCGGCGGGTGCTGGACGCCGACACCCAGCAGGCCACCCTGCTGTTCCTCAGCTCCGCCGACACGCCGCAGTTCAGCCTGGCCATCAGCAAGTCGCGGGTCGCCTACCGGCAGGGCCAGGAGGCCATCCGCCTGTTCCTCGGCATGACCTTGCTGATCACCCTCGCCGGCCTGCTGCTGGCCTACCTGGTCCTGGAGTTCTGGGTGATCCGCCGCGTGCAGCGGCTCAACCGCGGGGTGGCGAACATCGGCGCCGACGCCGGCCCCGCCCGCCTGGCCGACATGGGCCGCGACGAAGTCGGCCAGCTGGCCTGCGAGGTCAACCAGATGCTCGAACGCCTGGAACGCAGCGAGGCCCGCGACCGCGCCATCCTCGACAGCATCCGCGACGGCTACTTCGAGATGGACGACAGCGGCGTGGTGCTCACGGTGAACGCCGCCTTCTGCCGCCTGCTCGGCTACGCCGCCGAGGAAGTGGAAGGCCACTCCTACCGGGAACTGCTCGACGAACAGGACGTGGCGCGCGCCCGCGGGCTCTACCAGCAGGTGCGCGACGGCGAGCAGGAAACCACCTTCGCCGCGCCCTTCAAGCGCCGCGACGGCCAGCGCATGGTCTTCGAGACGAAGGTCTCGCCGATCGTCGACGCCCAGGGGCAGTTCTGCGGTTTCCGCGGCATCCTCCGCGACATCAGCCTGCAGGTCGCCTACCAGCAGCGACTGCTGGACCTCGCCTACCGCGACGCGCTGACCGGCCTGGGCAACCGCAAGGCCTTCGGCGAACAGCTGCCCCTGGCCCTGCAGCGCTGCGCCGAAGGCACCGGCCTGGCGCTGCTGTACATCGACCTGGACCACTTCAAGCCGGTCAACGACCGCTACGGCCACGCCGCCGGCGACGCCGTGCTGATCGCCGTCGGCGAGCGCCTGCGCAACAACCTGCGCCAGCCGGACATGGCCTTCCGCCTGGGCGGCGACGAGTTCGCGGTGATCCTCGCGGACGTCGACTGCGCCACCGCCGAAGCCCTGGCCGGGCGCCTGCTGGCCAGCCTCAACCAGGACTACCACGCCGGCGAGCAGCGCCTGGAATTCCTCTCCGCCAGCATCGGCATCGCCCTCTACCCGGCCGATGCCGGCGACACCGATGGCCTGCTCCAGGCCGCCGACAGCGCCATGTACCGCGCCAAGCAACAGCGCAACCACTACAGCCGCTACCGCGCCTGAACCCCACACGACAGGCAAAACAGACGGCTCGCGGCCCCGCGCCGGCCCTGCTAAGGTCGCAAGCTGGTTTCCTACGGAGATGTTCCATGCCCACCCTGAGCGGCCCGCAATACCTCGGCGAAGGCCTGAAACTCATGATGCGCCCGGGGCTGCGCCTGTTCGTGCTGCTGCCCCTGACGGTCAACCTGCTGCTGTTCGTCGGCCTGATCGGCTTCGCGGTGAACCAGTTCAGCCACTGGGTCGACTGGCTGATGCCCAGCCTGCCGCAGTGGCTGGACTTCCTGCAGTACATCCTCTGGCCGCTGTTCGTCCTGCTGGTGCTGCTGATCCTGTTCTTCAGCTTCACGCTGGTGGCCAACCTGATCGCCTCGCCGTTCAACGGCTTCCTCGCCGAGAAGGTCGAAGTGGTGGTGCGCGGCCAGGACGACTTCCCGGCCTTCAGCTGGGCCGAACTGGCGGCCATGGTGCCGCGCACCATCGCCCGCGAACTGCGCAAGCTCGGCTACTTCCTGCCGCGGGCCATCGCCCTGTTCATCCTCAGCCTGATCCCCGGCCTGAACATCATCGCGGCGCCGCTGTGGCTGGTGTTCGGCGTGTGGATGATGGCCGTGCAGTACATCGACTACCCGGCGGACAACCACAAGCTGGGCTGGAACGAAATGCTCGCCTGGCTGCGCAGCAAGCGCTGGGCCTGCATGGGCTTCGGCGGGGTGACCTACCTGGCGCTGCTGATCCCGCTGGTCAACCTGGTCGCCATGCCCGCCGCCGTGGCCGGCGCGGTGCTGTTCTGGGTGCGCGAGGACGGCGACAAGGCGCTGGTGAAATAGCGTCGCGATCCAGGTGCCCTTTCCCTGCCGATACACAAGGCAGGTACACAGGGCACCCTGTCCGGCATCCCGTTGGGGCTCGGTCAGCGCATTTCCCGCCAGGATTGCCCCTTGCCTCGCCCCCGGGAAGCGCCATAGGAAGCGCCATTGCCGGGCGCAATTGTCACCGAATATTTTCTGACGCCATAAATCTGACAACCATCAAAAAAATACGAAAATTCCTACATCAAGGCGAATAGTCAAAAAATCCGCCTGACCTATATCAAGCGATTCCCCTCCTCCCGCCCCCAAGAATGTCCCCGCACCCCGATGCCGCGAAGGCAGCGGGGCGGCGCGGCCCGGCCGCGCATCCACCAGTGCCTGGCGAGGCCAGGCCACATCGTCCAACGACCGCGGATCGGCATCGGCAGCCCGCGTCTGCCGCGCAGTTTCCCCTCGTGCCCTCACGCCCGTTGGCTCACGCCCCGCCCTTCCACGAAACGGCGGTGCAAGGAGGTGAATCATGCGATTCCAGAAGACGGCCCTGGCGCTTCATATCGCCCTGGCCACGGCCCTGACTTTGTCCACGCAGACGGCCAGCGCCGGATGCAGTGGCGATGCGGCCAGCAGCACGCTGACCTGTGACGTGCCCCTGTACTACGGCAACCCGAACGGTTACGACAACATCGTGATCAACACCACCGCCGCCGGCGGCACCTCGCCGCTGGCGGGCTTCGGTATCTACGGCAACGGTTCGACCTACAACCTGAACAACGTGGCGATCACCACCAGCGGCAGCAAGGCGGACGCCATCCAGGCCAACAACGGCACCAACAACATCCGTATCGAGACGTTCACCGTCGTCACCACGGGCTCTTCGGCCGACGGCATCAACGTCACCGAGAACGCGGTCAATTCGACGGTCAGCATCGGCGACAACGCCTCCATCAGCGCCGAGGGCGGCGGCATGGGCGTCCGTGCCAATACCTCGAAGAACGGCGGCAAGAACCAGATCGTGCTCGGCGAGAATGCGCACATCACCACCGCCGGCAGCGGCGGCAACTGGCTCGACGGTACCGGCTACGCCGTCTACGCCGGGAACCGCGACCTGAGCAACACCACCTACAGGGGCGACGCCGAAGTCACCCTCGGCGATGGCAGCGTGATCCTCACCAAGGGCAGCTCGGCCCACGCCATCTACGCCAACCGCGGCGGCGTGATCAACCTCGGCGACACCCGCATCACCACGGAGAAGGCCAATGCCTACGGCATCTACGCCCAGACCTTGAGCGACGCCAATGGCCCGCGCGGCGGCCAGGTCAACCTGGGCGGCGACACCCAGGTGACGGTGACCGACGGCAACCGCGCCCTCTACGCCAGCGGCGCCGGTTCGCACATCAGCAGCAGCGGCGCCGCCGTCTACCGGCTGGACAGCAGCGCCGCGGCCGACCACTCCGGCCGCCTGGGTGCCGCGCTGCTGGCCGACCTGGGTGGCCTCATCGACCTGAAGATGGCCGCCGGCTCCTACTTCAACGGCAGCACCGCCACCGCCAGCGACGGCCAAGTGCACCTGACCCTGGACGGCGCCAGCAGCTGGGTCATGACCGCCGACTCCAACCTCAGCAGCCTGGCGCTGGGCAGCGGCGCCACCCTGGAGTACGCCCGCAGCGGCGCGGCCGCCGACTACAGCCACAAGACGCTCACCGTGGACGGCGACTTCAGCGGCGGCGGCCGTCTGATCATGAACACCCACCTGGGCGACGACGGCTCGGCCACCGACCAGTTGCGGGTCAAGGGCAGCACCTCCGGGCAGACGCAGGTCACGGTGAACAACACCACCGGCGTCGGCGCCGAGACCTGGGAAGGCATCCGCATGATCGAGGTCGCCGGCCTGTCCGAGGGCGAGTTCCGTTCCGACCGGGTCACCGAGGGCGGCTACGAATACGTGCTGCGCCGCGGCGGGACCTTCGTCGGCTCCAGCGGTTCGGAGAAGGACTGGTACCTCACGTCCTACAAGCCCACTGTCGATCCGGAACCGGAACCGGAACCGGAACCCGAGCCGGAACCCGGCCCCGGTCCGACGCCCGAGCCGCAGCCGGACCCCGATCCCGAACAGCCGCCGGTACCACCGGTAGCGCCGCCGCCGTCCAGCGACAAGGACCGTATCCGCCAGCCGGAAGGCGGCGCCTACACCGCCAACCTGGCGGCGGCCAACACGCTGTTCCTGCACCGCCTGCACGACCGCACCGGCAACCTGACCTACGTCGACCCGGATACCGGCGAGGCCCGCACCTCGATGCTATGGATGCGCAACGTCGACGGCGCCAGCCGCTGGAACGACAGCACCGGGCAGCTGAAGACCGAGAGCAACCGCTACGTACTGCAGCTCGGCAGCGACCTGCTGCGCTACAGCAACGACAAGGGCGACTGGGTGCTCGGGGTGATGGGCGGCTACGCCAACGGCAACTCCAGCAGCCGCTCGCGGATCACCGGCTTCAGCGCCAAGGGCGAGATCGACGGCTACAGCCTGGGCCTCTACGGCACCTGGTACGAGGACCGCGAAGACGAGAACGGCGCCTACGTCGACACCTGGGTGCTGTACAACCGCTTCGACAACGAGGTGCGCGGCGAGCAACTGGCCAAGGAGCACTACGACTCCGACGGCATCACCGCCTCCATCGAGACCGGCAAGACCTTCCGCGTGGCGCAGACCGGGAAGGCCAGCGTCTACCTGCAGCCCCAGGCGCAGGTGGTCTACATGGGCGTCAAGGCCGACAGCCACCGCGAGGCCAACGGCACCCGCGTCACCGGCAAAGGCGACGGCAACCTCATGACCCGCCTGGGCGCCCGCGCCGCGCTGCGCAGCAACGACGAGGCCGGCTTCGCCAAGCGCTACGCCGTGGAGCCCTACCTGGAAACCAACTGGATCCACAACTCGGATGACTTCGGCGCGAAGATGGGCAGCTCGCGCTTCGAGATGGACGGCGCCAGCGACATCCTCGAGGTCAAGCTGGGCGCCACCAGCAAGGTCAACAGCCGGGTCAACGTATGGGGCGAGGTAGCCCGCCAGCACGGCGACAACGGCTACCGCGACCAGGCCTTCACCCTCGGCCTGAAGATCAACTTCTGAGCCCTGCCCGCGCCCCGGGCTCTGCCGGGGCGCGCTTTCTCAACCGACGAAACGCAGCGCCGCGGTCAGATCGCCCATGGGCTGCTGGCCGCGGGCGCGCATGGCGTCGTCGCGCAGTTTCAGGCCGTCGAGCTTTTCCAGGTCGAACACCCGGGTGATCAGGCGCAGGATCGAGCCGGTGTCGTAGACGGTATGGTCCACCGTGCCGTGGCGGGCGAAGGGCGAGACCACCAGCGCCGGGATGCGCGAGCCGGGGCCCCAGCGGTCGCCCCTGGGCGGCGCCACGTGGTCCCACCAGCCGCCGTTCTCGTCCACTGTGATGACGATCACCATGTTCTGCCACTGCGGGCTTTCCATCAGGTGCTTCACCGCGCGCACGATGTGCCGGTCGCCGCTGGCCACGTCGGCATAGCCGGCGTGCATGTTGAGGTTGCCCTGGGGCTTGTAGAAGCTCACCGCCGGCAGCTTGCCGGCGCGGGCGTCGGCGAAGAAGCGGTTGCTCGACGGGTCGTCGCCCAGGCCGCCGTCGCGCAGGCGTTTCGCGCGTTCCTCCGGGTGTTCCGGGCCCTGCTGGACGAAGTAGTTGAACGGCTGGTGGTGGTACTGGAAGTTGGGAATCTTCGGGATGCCGGCGGAGTTCCTGTACTGCTCCAGGGTGGCTTCCCAGGCGCCGGCGTACCAGGCCCAGTCCACGCCCTTCCTGCTCAGCTTGTCGCCGATGTGCTCGTGACGCTGCGGCACCATCACGTTGGGTTGGTCCGGCAGTGCGTAGTCCGGGCGCTTGGGGTCGCGCTGCACGGTCGGCCAGTAGGGCGGCAGCATGGTGTTCACGCCATAGCCGTCGGGGGTCAGAGCGCTGGGGCCGAATTTCGGCGCGCCGCCAGCGACGCTGGCGGGCGAGTCCTCCAGCGGTTTCAGCCGCGGGTCGGCGGGGTTGTCGCTCATCAGCTGGGCGATCTGCGTGTGCGCCGGCGAGTTCTGCACGTCCGGGTACACCGGCGGGGTCGCCGCCACCAGGTAGTGGTGGTTGAGGAAGGAGCCGCCGAAGGCGCCCTGGAAGAAGTTGTCGCACAGCACGAAGTCCCGGGCCAGGTCCCACAGGCGCAGGCTGTACGGGCTCTGCGCGTAGTAGCCCATGGGCAGCGCGCCGGAGTCGGCCCAGGCGACGAACATATCGTTGCGCCCGCCGTTGATCTGCATCTGGTTCTGGTAGAACACGTGCCACAGGTCGCGGGTCACCAGGCCCAGGGGCAGGTCCTCGCCCTGCGGGCCCTTGAGCGCGAAGGGCGCGTTGGGCAGGTTCTCCTGGTACTGCGCGCCCTCGGCGTAGGTCACGCCTTCCAGGCTCTGGCCGACCTGCAGCACGCCGCCGTACACCGGCGGCAGCTTGCCCAGCAGGCGGCCGTCGCGGTCGCGCTGCTGGTAGTCGGCCGGCTGCAGCGACGACAGCGGCTTCTCCACGCCGGGGAAGTCGCCGAACAGGTTGTTGAAGCTGCGATTCTCGGCGTAGATCACCACGATGCTCTGCACCTGCTCGCGTAGCGCCCGGTCCAGCTCGGCACCCTCCAGTTCGCGCACGGCCTCGCCGGCCTGCGCCGTGCCCTCGCCCACCAGGCCGGCCAACGCGGCGCCGGCGCCCAGGGCCGCGGCGGCGCCGAGGAAGCGGCGGCGGCCGGCGTCCGCCAGTGGCTGGGCATCGTCCTGCCCGGGATTCTGATCGCGCTTGTCGCTCATCGACGGCTCCCCCATGTCGGAAATCGCGGCACTCTAGCAGCCCCGTATGACAGGCGGACGAAGGCTCTATGACAGGCCTTTCCAAAGCCGCGCGAGAAATGCCCGAATCCCCCGTCACATTTGTGCAACCCAGGCGTCACACGAGCTACACCGGCCGGGCGGAGACTGCCGTTCATGAGCACGACTCCCCTGCGCATCGCGCTGATCAGCGAAACCTTCCCGCCGGAAATCAACGGTGTGGCCAACACCCTCGGGCGCCTCGCCGCCGGGCTGCTGCAGCTCGGCCACCGGGTGCAGGTGGTGCGCCCGCGGCAGCACGTCGACGACGGCCGCCACAGCGACGACGAGTTGCTGCTCACCCGCGGCTGGCCGCTGCCCGGCTACCCCGGCCTGCAATGGGGCCAGTCGTGCCTGCACAAGCTGCTGCGGCACTGGCGGCGGCTGCGCCCGGACGTGCTCTACATCGCCACCGAGGGCCCGCTCGGGCTGGCCGCCCTGCGCGCCGCGCGACGCCTGCGGATTCCCGCGCTGAGCGGCTTCCACACCAATTTCCAGCAGTACAGCGCGCACTACGGCCTGGGCCCGCTGACGCGCCTGGTGACGGCCTACCTGCGCTGGTTCCACAACCGCACCCAGCGCACCCTGGTGCCCAGCGCCAGCCAGGCGCTGGAGCTGGAGCGCCGCGGCTTCGCCCACCTCGCCCAGCTGGCGCGCGGCGTGGATGGCCAGCTGTTCCAGCCCGGCCGCCGCGACGATGCCTTGCGCCGCGAGTGGGGCCTGGGCGAGCAGGACATCGCCGTGCTGCACGTCGGCCGCCTGGCCGCGGAGAAGAACCTCGGCCTGCTCGGCCGCGCTTTCAATCAACTGCGCGCCGCCCACCCGCAGCTGAAGCTGCGCCTGGTGATCGTCGGCGACGGCCCGCAGCGCGCGCAGCTCGCCCGCGAGCTGCCGGATGCGATCTTCTGCGGCCTGCAACGCGGCGAGGAACTGGCCCGGCACTACGCCAGCGGCGACCTGTTCCTCTTCCCCAGCCTGTCGGAGACCTTCGGCAACGTGGTGCTGGAAGCGCTGGCCTCGGGCCTGGCGGTGGTCGCCTACGACCAGGCCGCCGCGGCCCAGCACATCCGCCACGGCCACGACGGCGCACTGGCGATTCCCGGCGACGAGGCCGATTTCATCGATGCCGCCAGCTGGCTGCTGGAAGACCGCGAGCACCTGCGCCGGGTGCGCCTGAATGCGCGCCAGCACGCCGGGCGCCTGGAATGGCGGAGCATCGTCGAACGCTTCGAGGGCTACCTGCTGGAAGCCATCCGCCAGCCGCTGCCGGCACCGGCCAACGGCACCGACGCGCTGGGCGCCGATACCGTGCGCAAGTGATCAGGCGAAGGGCTTGGGCTCGGCGGCGAACGACAGGCTCATGGCCCCGGCGCCGAGGTTGATGCCCCCGGTCGGGCTGAGCATGCCCAGGTGCATGGCGATGCCGCGCTCGCCGCAGGCCTGTTCCAGGGCCTCGAAGCCCGGCAGGTCGCGCAGCGCCGAGGGGTCGCCGGCGTAGCTCAGGCCGACGTGCGGGGCCAGCAGCTCACCAGCCTCCACCCGCGCGCGGGCGAAATTGAGCAGGCGCTCGGCGGATTTCTCGTAGTTCGGCGACACCGACACCGGCTTGTCCTCGCCCTGCACCAGGCTCAGCACCGGCTTCACGTCGAGCATCGAGCCGATGCCGAGGAAGGCGCCACGCAGGCGGTCGCCGATGCTGCTGCGATCACCCTTCTGGAAGCCGCGGCGGCGCACGTGGCCGAGGTCGTTGGCGACCAGGAAGGTGTTCATCTGCTGGCTCAGCTGCTCCAGGCGCGTGCGGATGGCGTTGGGGTGCTGGTCCTCGCCGAGCAGGCGCGCGCCTTCGGCGGCCAGCACCGCCAGGCCGGCGAACACCGTCTGGCTGTCCACCACGCGTAGCGCGAAGGGGCCGTTGATGCCGGCCGCGGCGCGTTTCTCGCGGTAGTTCTGCAGCAGGCCGAAAGAAGCTTGGGTGGCGTTCTCGAAGATCGGGCTGCGCGCGCTGCTGACGGTCAGGCAGATGACGTAGTCGAAATCGGTGACCAGCTGTTCGAGGAACCAGGCCTGGGTTTCCACGGCGGTCAGCGGTTCGCTGCCGTCTTCCGGGGCGACCTTGGGCAGGTCCTCGGCGTAGAAGCGCAGGGTGGTGTCGGGGTCGCGATCGTCGATGATGCGCCGCTGGCCTATCCGGATACCGATGGGCAGGACGCGGATGTTGTTGGCAGCGAGGAATTCGGGGGGCAGGTCGCAGGTCGCATCCACCACCAGGCCGATCCGCATGGCTTAGCTCCTTTGGCCGTGTGCCGGCCTATTGTTGTGTGTTAGCCGCCCTACAATGCCCGTTTCCGACATTCAAGTCAGCAGATCGGAAGGCCTGCTTCGGAAAAGATTTGTAAATTTGGCGGAAATGGCCTTAGGAAAAGGACAAAAGAAACCGCCCGGGGAGCTGCCCCGGGCGGTCTTGTCGGTCCGCGGCGATCAGGCCAGGGACATCAGCGCATCGCGGCTGAACGGCTTGATGTCGGCCAGGCGGCCGTCGCGCACCTTCAGCGCCCAGTCCGGGTCCACCAGCAGCGCGCGGCCCACCGCCACCAGGTCGAACTCCTGCTTGCCCAGGCGCTCCAGCAGGCCCTCGATGCCCGAGGGCTGGGCCACTTCGTCGGTCTTGCCGAAGAAGGCGAGGAACTCGCTGCCGTCCAGGCCGACGTTGCCCACGGTGATGGTCGGCTTGCCGGTGAGCTGGCGCGTCCAGCCGGCCAGGTTGAGGTCCGAGCCTTCGAACTCGGGAATCCAGAAGCGGCGGGTCGAGCAGTGGAAGATGTCCACGCCGGCCTCGGACAGCGGCTCGAGGAACGCCGCCAGTTCTTCCGGGGTCTGCACCAGGCGCGCAGCATAGTCCTGCTGCTTCCACTGCGAGAAGCGGAAGATGATCGGGTAGTCCGGGCCCACCGCCTCGCGCACGGCGCGGATCAGCTCGATGGCGAAGCGCGAGCGGTTGGCCAGGCTGCCGCCGTATTCGTCGGTGCGCTTGTTGCTGCCGTCCCAGAAGAACTGGTCGATCAGGTAGCCGTGGGCGCCATGGATCTCCACGCCGTCCATGCCGATGGCCTTGGCGTCGCGGGCGGCCTGGGCGAAGGCGGCGATGACTTCCTGGATGTCTTCCCTGGTCATCTCGTGGACCAGCACCTGGCCATCCTTCACCTTGCCGCTGGGGCCGTAGCCGGGGACGCTGGCGTCCGGCTCCACGCCCAGGCGGCGCACGGAACCGACGTGCCACAGCTGCGGGACGATCTTGCCGCCTTCGGCGTGCACCGCGTCGACCACCTGCTTCCAGCCGGCCAGGGCGTCCTCGCCGTAGAAGCGCGGCACGTTCGGGTAGCCGTTGGCGGCCTTGTGGCCGACGGTGGTGCCTTCGGTGACGATCAGGCCGACGCCGGCGGCGGCGCGGCGGCGGTAGTACTCCACCACCTGGGCGTGGGGCACGCCGCCCGGGCTGAAGTTGCGGGTCATCGGGGCCATGACCACGCGGGTCGGCAGCTCCAGGTTGCCGAGGCGGAAGGGCTGGAACAGGCTCTCTACGGATGCGCTCACGAAGGTTCTCCAGGGGCGGCCGGGCGGCCCGTCCCGTCAGTGGGTTGCACGATGTTCAGGCCGCCAGCACCCGCTCCAGGCGGGCGATGAAGGCTTCCATGGGTTGCAGCGAGCCGCTCGCCTTCAGCCGCCCCAGCACGCCCTGCCAGGCGTTGGCGATGAAGTTGGCGAGGTTCTCGCAATCCTCGTCCGCGGCCAGCTCGCCGGCGCGCTGCGCCTCGGCCAGGCAGTCGCGGAGGATGTCGGCGCCGCGCTGGAGGATGGCGTCGACCTGGGCGCCGATGGCCGGCGACAGTTCGGCCATCTCGAAGCTGAGGCTGCCGATGAAGCAGTGGTACTCGGCCTTCTCCTGGCGGGCGAAGTGCGCCAGCAGCTCGGCGTAGTAGCCGAGGACGCGCGCGCGTGGGCCCAGCGCCGGGTTGCCCAGGGCCTCGGCGTAGCGCTGCAGGCGCGAGCCGTAGATGTGTTCCAGGGCCTGCAGGGCGAAGTCTTCCTTGCTCTCGAAGTAGTGGTAGAAGGAGCCCTTGGGGATGCCCGCGGCCTGGACGATGTCCTGCACCCCGGTGCCGTGGTAGCCGCAGCGGGTCATGACCGCCGAGCCCTTGGCCAGGATGAGGTCGCGCTTGTCGAGTCGGATGCTGGTGTTCATGGGGCGCAGGATATGACCGGTCGTCTCGCCCTGCCCAGCACTATTGATGGCGGTGATTCTGCGCCACAGGCAGCGGCCTCAGTGCCAGCTGACGTACTGCTCCAGCGCGAAGCGCAGGCGCGGGTTGTACACGCCGCGCTCGGCGGCGCGGCCCACCGCCAGCAGCATGACCGGCACGGCCCGCGGCGGGATGTCCAGCACGCGGCGCAGGCGCACCTCGTCGAAGCCTTCCATGGGGCAGCTGGCGTAGCCGTGGCTCTGCACCGCGAGCATCAGGTTCTGCGCCGCCAGGGCGGTGGACTTGGTCGCCCACAGGCGCATCTGCGCGTGGCTGTTGGGCGTGCGCATCAGCGGCCGGCGCAGGCCGACCAGGCGCACCAGGCAGCGCTTGAACAGGCCGCGCAGGCCGAAGGCGCCCTGGTCGTACTGGAAGGGCGCGGTCTTGGCGTAGAACCTGCGCACCTGCTCCGGCACCTGCGGCTCCGGCCACTGTTCGACCACCTGGCGGCAAGCCTCGCGCCAGGTGTCCGGGCGCGCCAGCACGGCGATCAGCACCGGCGCGGTGCGCGCGGCGTTCTGCTTCAGGCAGACCTCGTGCAGGCGCTGGCGCAACGCCGGATCGCGGATCACCTGGAAGCTCCAGGGCTGCAGGTTGCAGGAGTTGGGCGCGAGGCTCGCCAGTTCCAGGCAGTCGCGCAGCACCGCGTCCGGCACCGGCTCGTCGGTGAAGCGGCGCACCGAGCGGCGCTGCTCGATGAGCTGGCGCAACTGGGCCGGCCCGCAGGCCAGGTCGGGGGTTTCGGCGACGAATCGGGTCATGGCGGCGTCCTCGGTCGGTCCGGGGATTAAACCCGGCCAGCGGCGCCGCGCACAGGCGGATGAGAGAAATGCCGGCAGGATTGGCGCAAGCGCCCTCTCCTGCCGGTGCGCCGGCTCAGCCCAGGGCCTTCTCGATGGCCTGCACCAGGGCCGCGTCGTCCGGCGCGGTGCGTGGGCTGAAGCGCGCCAGCACGCGGCCGTCGGGGGCGAGCAGGAACTTCTCGAAGTTCCAGGTGATGTCGCCGGGGAACTCGGCGCCCTCGCCCGCCAGCAGGCGGTACAGCGGATGGCGTTCGGGGCCGTTGACTTCCAGCTTGGCCGACATCGGGAAGCTGACGCCGTAGTTCAGCGAGCAGAACGACTGGATGTCCGCCTCGCTGCCCGGCTCCTGGCCGGCGAACTGGTTGCAGGGCAGGCCCAGGACCACGAAGCCGCGGTCGCGGTACTGCTGGTAGAGCTTCTCCAGCCCGGCGTACTGCGGGGTCAGACCACACCTGGAGGCGACGTTCACCACCAGCACCACCTTGCCCTTCAATGGGGAGAGCGGCAGATCCTGGCCATCCAGGCCACGCAGAGTCAGATCGTGAAAAGCGCTCATTGGAGTACTCCTTGAATGAAATAGGCACACGAAGTGCCGTGCGCCCGGCCGGACAAGTCGTCCACGCGGCGCATCCCAGTCGGTTCGGGAAAAAGGCCCAGCGTCCGTGCATGCGAAAGGCGCCCTCAGGCGCCTTTCACGGGTACAAGCTTAGCAGCTCCGACCGGGTGTCACCGGGCCATCAATCGGCCCGACGAAACACCTCAGTGGTGGTGGCCGCCCTCGCCATGGATGTGGCCGTGGGCGACTTCTTCCTCGGAAGCTTCGCGCACGTCGACCACCTTGACCTTGAAGTTCAGGCGCTGGCCGGCCAGCGGGTGGTTGCCGTCGACGGTCACGTCGTCGCCGTCGATGTCGCGGATGGTGACGATCTGCATGCCGCCGTCCGGGGCCGAAGCGTGGAACTGCATGCCGACCTGCAGCTCGTCGACGCCTTCGAACATCTCGCGGCTCAGGGTGGCGACCAGCTCGGCGCTGTATTCGCCGTAGGCTTCGCCCGGCTCGATGGCCACGTCCAGCTCGTCGCCGACCTGCTTGCCTTCCAGGGCCTTCTCCAGACCGGAGATGATGTTGCCGGCACCATGCAGGTACACCAGCGGAGCGCCGCCGGCGGAACTGTCGATGACCTCACCTGCGTCGTTGGTCAGGGTATAGTCGATGGAAACCGCCTTGTTGGCTGCGATCTGCATGGGGAAGAACCTTTCCGAAAAAGAAGTTGAGCGGACAAGTCTACGCCGGGCCGGGGATGAAAGCGACCCGAAGGCGGACGGATGGCCCGTGCGCGAGCCGCCGCGCCTGCTTGACTTCCATCAGGACGAGGACGGCCACTGGGTGGCAGTGTTGTCCTGCGGCCACACCCAGCACCTGCGCCACCAGCCGCCCTGGCAGTCGCGCCCCTGGGTGCTGGATGCCAAGGCGCGCGCGGCGCTGATCGGCCGGCCCTTCGCCTGCGGCTGGTGCGCCCGGGCAACCCACCCCGACGACAAGGACTGAGACGAGCATGGCGGCACGCAACATCCTGGTAATCAACTGCGGCAGTTCCTCGATCAAGTTCGCCCTGGCCAGCGAGGATCGCGAGGGCTTCGTCCTGCACGGCCTGGCCGAGCGCCTGGGCGAGCCCGGCGCGGTGCTCGGCTGGGTGCGCGGCGGCCAGCGCGACAGCCTGGAGCTGGGCGACGGCGCCGGCCACGAAGTCGCCCTGGCGCGCCTGCTGCCGCTGGTGGAGCAGGCTGTGAAGGGCCCGCTGCACGCCATCGGCCACCGCGTGGTGCACGGCGGCGAGCGCTTCACCCAGGCCTGCCGGATCGACGCCGAGGTGCTCCAGGCGATCCGCGACACCGTGCCCCTGGCGCCGCTGCACAACCCGGCCAACCTGCTGGGCATCGAGGCGGCCATGGCGCTTTATCCACAGCTGCCCCACGTCGCCGTGTTCGACACCGCCTTCCACCAGAGCCTGCCGCCGCGCGCCTACCGCTACGCCCTGCCGGAGCCGCTGTACCGCGAGCAGCACGTGCGCCGCTACGGCTTCCACGGCACCAGCCACCGCTACGTCAGCCACCGCGCCGCCGAGATCAGCGGCCTGGCCCTGGGCGACAGCTACTGGATCTGCGCGCACCTGGGCAACGGCAGCTCCACCTGCGCCATCGCCGAGGGCCAGAGCCGCGACACCAGCATGGGCCTGACGCCCCTGGAAGGCCTGGTGATGGGCACCCGCAGCGGCGACGTCGACCCCAACCTGCACAGCCACCTGGCGCGCACCCTGGGCTGGAGCCTGGAAAAGATCGACCACATGCTCAACCACGACAGCGGCCTGCTCGGGCTTTCCGGGCTGTCCAACGACATGCGCACCCTGGAGCACGCCCGCGAGCAGGGCCACGCCAACGCGGCGCTGGCCATCGAGGTGTTCTGCTACCGCCTGGCCAAGTCCCTGGCGGCCATGACCTGCGCCCTGCCACGCCTGGACGGGCTGATCTTCACCGGCGGCATCGGCGAGAACTCGCCCCTGGTGCGCAACCTCACGGTGCAGCACCTGCACGTGATGAACCTGCAGCTCGACGGCGAGGCCAATGCCCGCTGCGTGCGCGGCGTCGAAGGGCCGATCCACGCCCAGGGCCATCCGCGGGTGCTGGTGATCCCGACCAACGAGGAACGCCAGATCGCCCTCGACACCCTGGCCGTGCTCGGCTGAAGATTGCCTCCCCGGCCCCACAAGGGCCGCAGCGAACCCGAACGGCTTAAGGAGCCCGGATGCATACCTTCTTCATCGCCCCGACCGGCTTTGGCGTCGGCCTCACCTCCATCAGCCTCGGGCTGATCCGCGCCCTGCAGCGCGCCGGCCTGAAGGTCGGCTTCTACAAACCCATCGCCCAACCACAGCCCGGCGACGACGGTCCGGAGCGCTCCAGCGAACTGGTGGCCCGCACCCACGGCCTGAAGCCGCCCACCCCGCTGCCCCTGGGCAAGGTCGAGCGGATGCTCGGCGACGGCCTGCTGGACGACCTGCTCGAAGGCATCATCCGCGAATACCAGGCCGCCGCCGAAGGCCAGGACGTGATGATCGTCGAAGGCATGGTGCCGACCCGCCACGTCAGCTACGCCGCGCGCATCAACTTCCACCTGGCCAAGAGCACCGACGCCGAGGTCATCCTGGTCTCGGCGCCGGAGAACGAGACGCTCAACGAACTGTGCGACCGCCTGGAGATCCAGGCCCAGCTGTTCGGCGGCGCCCACGACCCGAAGCTGCTCGGGGTGATCCTCAACAAGGTCCGCGACGTCGACGAGGAAGGCCGCCCGCTGGAAGGCGAGGCCGCCGCCCGGCGCTTCGCCGCGCGCCTGAGCGAGCACTCGGCGCTGATGCGCGGCGGCGAGTTCCGCCTGCTCGGCTGCATCCCCTGGCAGGACGACCTCAACGCCCCGCGCACCCGCGACGTGGCCGACCTGCTCAACGCCAGCGTGCTCAACGCCGGCGACTACGAGCAGCGCCGGGTGCAGAAGATCATCCTCTGCGCGCCCTCGGCGCCGAACACCGTGCACCTGCTCAAGCCCGGCGTGCTGGTGGTGGTGCCGGGCGACCGTGACGACATCATCCTCGCCGCCTGCCTGGCGGCCATGAACGGCGTGCCCCTGGCCGGCCTGCTGCTGTGCAGCGGCCTGGCGCCGGACGCGCGGATCATGGAACTGTGCCGCAGCGCCCTGCAGAGCGGCCTGCCGGTGCTGACGGTGAACACCGGCTCCTACGACACCGCCGGCGACCTCACGCGGATGAACAAGGAAATCCCCATCGACGACCGCGAGCGCGCCGAGCACGTCACCGAGTACGTCGCCGGGCACATCGACTTCGAATGGCTGCGCGAGCGCTGCGGCGCGCCCCACGAGCCGCGCCTGTCGCCGCCGGTGTTCCGCTACCAGCTGACGCAGCGCGCCGCCCGCGCCGGCAAGCGCATCGTCCTGCCCGAGGGCAGCGAGCCGCGCACCGTGCAGGCGGCGGTGATCTGCCACGCCCGCGGCATCGCCCGCTGCGTGCTGCTGGCCAAGCCCGACGACGTCCAGGCGGTGGCGCAGATGCTCGGCATCGCCCTGCCGGCGGACCTGGAGGTCATCGACCCGGACCTGGTGCGCAGCCGCTACGTCGAGCCCATGGTGACGCTGCGCAAGGGCAAGAACCTCAACGCGCCCATGGCCGAGCAGCAGCTGGAAGACAACGTGGTGCTGGGCACCATGATGCTCGCCCTGGAAGAGGTGGACGGCCTGGTCTCCGGCGCCATCCACACCACCGCCAACACCATCCGCCCGGCGCTGCAGCTGATCAAGACCGCGCCCGGCTACAACCTGGTGTCCTCGGTGTTCTTCATGCTGCTGCCCGACCAGGTGGTGGTCTATGGCGACTGCGCGGTGAATCCCGATCCTTCGGCCAGTGACCTGGCGGAGATCGCCCTGCAGAGTGCCGACTCGGCGCAGGCCTTCGGCATCGTCCCGCGGGTGGCGATGATCAGCTACTCCACGGGGGACTCCGGAACCGGCGCGGATGTCGAGAAAGTGCGGGAAGCGACGCGCATCGCGCAGGAAAAACGCCCCGATCTGTTGATCGACGGGCCCTTGCAGTATGATGCCGCCGCCGTCGCCGGCGTCGGCCGCCAGAAGGCTCCCGACAGCCCGGTGGCCGGCCGCGCCACGGTGTATGTGTTCCCCGACCTGAACACCGGGAACACCACCTACAAGGCGGTGCAGCGCAGCGCCGACTGCATCAGCATCGGCCCCATGCTGCAAGGCTTGCGCAAGCCGGTGAACGACCTGTCGCGCGGCGCCCTGGTGGAAGACATCGTCTACACCATCGCGCTCACCGCGATCCAGGCCGATACGCAACAGACCTGATCCAAGGAGGGCCGCCCAGCGGCGGCCCAGGCCAACGCCGGCACAGGAAGGTGCCACCCGAACAGCGGGGCCGGAACCCCGACCACGCGCCGCCGCCGAGCGTCGCCCATGTACAAGGAACATCCATGCTCAACTTCCTTCCCCATGCCCTGCGCGGCTCGCTCGCCGGCCTGCTGCTGATCCTCAGCACCCTGTGCTGGTGCGTCCCGCTGTTCGGCATGACGCTGTTCAAGCTGCTGCTGCCCTTCGCCCCGGCCCAGGCGGTTTGCCGGCGGATCATGGGGCTGATCGCCGAAGGCTGGATCAGCTGCAACAAGGGCTGGATGAACCTGGTGCAACGCACCGGCTGGAACGTCCAGGGCCTGGAAGGCCTGGAGTACGACCATTCCTACCTGGTCACCAGCAACCACCAGAGCTGGGTCGACATCCTCGTCCTGCAGTACCAGCTCAACCGGCGCATCCCGCTGCTGCGCTTCTTCCTCAAGCAGCAGCTGATCTGGGTGCCCGTCATCGGCCTATGCTGGTGGGCGCTGGATTTCCCCTTCATGAAGCGCTACAGCAAGGCCTACCTGGCGAAACACCCGGAGAAGCAGGGCCAGGACCTGGCCACCACCCGCAGGGCCTGCGCCAAGTTCAAGCGCATCCCGGTGGCCATCTTCAACTTCCTCGAAGGCACCCGCTTCACCCGCGCCAAGCATGACGAGCAGGGCTCGCCGTTCCAGCACCTGCTCAAGCCCAAGGCCGGCGGCATCGCCTTCGTCCTCGACGCCATGGGCGAGCAGTTGCGCACCCTGGTCAACGTGACCATCCACTACCCCGACGGCAGCCCGACCTTCTGGTGCCTGCTGTCCGGGCGCTTGAAGCGCGTGGTGGTGCGCTTCGAGGAGCTGGAGATTCCGCGGCAGTTCATCGGCAAGAGCTACGACCAGGATGCGGATTACCGGGCGGAGTTCCAGCGCTGGGTGAACCAGCTGTGGGAGCGCAAGGACCAGGTGCTAGCGCAGTTGCACCGGGAGTATCCGGCTGGGGCTTGAGGAGGTGCGCTTTTCGGGTGGGGCCGCATACGCCGAGGCGCTTTTCGTAGGATGGGTTGAGCTTGCGATACCCATCGGACCCTGGTGATGGGTATCGCTTCGCTCAACCCATCCTACGGGGCTCGGATGTTTCTCTGGAAATCCGTAGCTCCAGGGAAGCACGGGCGTAGGAGCGGACTCCGTCCGCGATTGGATTCACCAACCACGCCGGGCGCCCCGGTGGCATGACCAAGGCCCAACCACCCAAACGAAAAAGCCCGCCAACCGGCGGGCTTTTTTTCATCCAGACAACACTTACTGATACTGCTGCTGCCCACCCTGCGGCGCAGTGCCCTGGGCGCCCGGCAGGGCCTTCAGGTTCACCTCGACCCGACGGTTCTGCGCACGACCATCCACCGTGGAGTTGCTCGCGATCGGCTGGTCCGGCCCCATCCCGCGAGTGCTCACGCGAGTACCGTCGACGCCTTGCGAAGTCAGGTAGGTCGCCACACTCTGCGCCCGGCGCTGCGACAGGTCCATGTTGTGCTGGCGGCTGCCGGTGCTGTCGGTGTAGCCGACGATCTCGATGCTGTTCTGGTTGAACTGCTTGAAGGAGTTCGCCAGGTTGTTCAGCGGCGCGTAGAAGGACGGAGCGATGTTCGCCGAATCGGTGGCGAAGGTGATGTTGCCCGGCATGATCAGCTTGATGTCATCGCCCTGGCGCTGCACCTGCACGCCGGTGCCCTGCATCTGCTGGCGCAGCTGGGCCTCCTGCTTGTCGGCGTAGTAGCCGTAGCCGGCGCCGGCCATGCCGGCCACCGCGGCGCCGATCAGCGCGCCCTTGCCGCGGTTGTCGTGGTTGATCGCCGCGCCGGCCACGGCGCCGGCCAGCGCGCCCAGGCCGCCGTACTTGGCGGTCTTGCTCACGCCGCCCTCCTGGGGGACCTGGGTGTTGGGGTCATAGGGATTCTGCGAGGCGCAACCGGCCATGAGAGCGAAGGCGGTGACGGCCGCGACCATGGACAGACGACGTGCGGTGAACATGAAGGAGGACTCCTCGGATAGCGATACGCCCTTTCCCGGGCGGCAGGTTAGAGCTTGGAACGTGCAAAAGATTCCACAACAACCTTAAGCACGAATGAACGGATTCTCACGCATTTCATCGCCCAGGCGCGTGTCCGGGCCGTGGCCGGTGACCACGGTGGCCTCCTCGTCCAGGCTGTACAGGCGCTGTTTGATCGAACGCTCGATGGTGGCGTAGTCGCCGCCCCACAGGTCGGTGCGGCCGATGCCGCGGCGGAACAGGGTGTCGCCGGCGATCAGCAGCCTGGCGCCGGGGAACCAGAAACTCATCGAGCCCGGCGTGTGCCCCGGGGTATGCAGCGCCACGCCGCAGCCGCAGGCCAGCTCCTCGTCGTCCTGCAGCCACTGGTCCGGCGACGGCACCGGCTTGTAGGGCACGCCGAACATGCGGCACTGCATCTCCAGGTTGTCCCAGAGGAACTGGTCGCCCTGGTGCAGGTGCAGGGTGGCGCCGGTCTTCTCCTTCATCTGCCCGGAGGCGAGGAAGTGATCCAGGTGCGCATGGGTGTGGATGATGCTCACCACCTTCAGGCCGAGGGCGTCGAGGCGCTGCAGGATCAGCTCGTGGTCGCCGCCCGGGTCGACCACGATGGCCTTCTTCGTCAGCGGGTCGCCGATGATGGTGCAGTTGCACTGCAGGGGGCCGACGGGGAAGGTTTCGCGGATCAGCGCGGGCTGGGCGGCGTCCATGGGGTATTTCCTGGCAGGTTTCGACAAACGCCAAGGGTGACGGCAAAGCCGCCGCGCTTCAACTCCCCGTGTTCAGTCGGCGCGGTAGTCGGTGGGCAGCTTGCCGGTCCACTTGCGGAACGCCCGGCGGAAGTTCGACGGGTCGTTGAAGCCCAGCAGCAGGGCGATCTCGTACAGCGGCAGGTGGGTGGTGGTGAGGTATTGCAGGGCCAGGCGCTTGCGCACGTCGTCCAGCACCTGCTGGTAGGTGGTGCCCAGGCTGGACAGGTGCCGGCGCAGGCTGCGGCCGCTGGTGTGCAGCTCGCGGGCGGCGCTGTCCAGGTCGGGGAACTCGCCGGGGCGCGCCAGCAGCAGGCGGCGGATGCGCGTGAGCAGGCCTTCCTGCACGTCCAGGCTGGCCAGCAGCGCCTCGCACTGCTGCTCGCACATCTGCACCGTGGCCGGGTTGGCCAGGGCCATGGGGCGGTTGAGGTATTCCCGCGGCAGGCTGATGAAGTGGAACGGCTGGTCGAAGGCCGCCGGCCTGCCGAACACCTCGGTGTAGCGCTCGGCGTAGGGCGGCGCGGGGAAGGCGAAGCCGACCTCCACGCCCTGCAGCGGCTCGCCGACGAGGAAGCGGGCGATGGTGTACAGGCTGGTCATCAGGCCCTCGCCGGCGAAGCGCTGCATGGGCCCCAGGGGGATCGACTCGCTGGCGCGCAGCTGCGAGCGGTCCTGCTCCTCGACGCGCTCCAGGTCGTAGGCCAGGCCCAGCACCCGGTAGTACTTGAGGGCGAAGTCGATGGCCTTTTCCAGGTTGGCGCTGGACAACACCGCGTAGCCGAGGATGCCGTGGGTGGAGACGTTCAGGCGCTGACCCAGCAGCAGGCCGAAGGCCGGTTCGCCGCAGTTGGCCAGGGCGGCGCCGGCGAGCAGGTTGAAGTCGATGAAGGACAGGCGCCCGGCCGGGCTCTGCAGCACCTCGGGACGCACCCGGGCCAGTTCGAACAGGCGCTGGCGCGGCACGCCGAGCTCCTCGGCGAGGTCGAGCAGGGCCTGGGCGTAGGCCACGGGAACCAGTTCGGCGGTGAAGTTGAGCGGTTGCTTCATGGGCTTCTTCTTGTTCTGACCACTGGCCGGATATGACCGGAAAGTTGGCAGAAGATAACCTTGTGAGCCTTCCCCCGCAAGCCCAAGATCGGTGCCATGGAAACCCACAACAATGGAGCCGTCATGGCCAGCACGACCCCCGCAGGACTGGAAATCAAGCCACGGCACATGGACTTCGAGCTGCCCGATCCGCTGCCGCGCCACTGGCACGGCGGGGACGCCTTCAAGTCGCACCTGTTCGACGCCATGTCGGTGCTCTTCCCCGATGGCGAGCGCTTCTTCATCGACTCGGTGCGCAACTTCCGCGAGCAGATCGCCGACCCGGTGCTCAAGGAGCAGATCCGCGGCTTCATCGGCCAGGAAGGCCACCATAGCCGCGAGCACCTGGTGTACAGCCAGCGCCTGAAGGACCAGGGCTACGACATCACGCGCATCGAGAAACTGGCCCAGGCGCGCATCCGCTACACCCAGAAGAAGTTCAGCACCCGCCGCCAGCTGGCGGCCACCGCGGCGCTGGAGCACATCACCGCGATCATGGCCAACGGCCTGCTCACCAACCCGCGCACCCTGGAGGGCGCCGAGCCGGTGATGCAACGCCTGTGGCGCTGGCACGCGCTGGAGGAAACCGAGCACAAGGCGGTGGCCTTCGACGTCTACAACCAGGTCTGCGGCAGCCGCCGCCTGCTGCGCCGGGCGATGGTGATGGCGACCTTCTTCTTCGTCCTCGACACCTTCCGCGGCCTGGTGCACATGCTCAAGCGCGACGGCCTGCTGTGGAACTGGCGCGTGTGGCGCGACGGCCTGAAATGGAGCTGGGGCAAGGACGGCGTGTTCCGTCCGCTGCTGCGCGAGTACCGCGACTTCTTCCGCAAGGACTTCCACCCCTGGCAGCACGACAACCTCGACCTGCTGTACCAGGTGCGCAAGGAATACGATCCGCAGCCGATGGCGCATGCGGGCTGATTCCGGCTTTTCCACAACGCCCCGCCTCGTCGGGGCGTTGGTGTTTCTGCAGGGGCCGATCGCGGACGGAGTCCGCTCCTACGCCTCCGGGAAAGCACGGCTTTTCGTAGGATGGCGTTGAGCGAAGCGATACCCATCACCACGGCCCCATGGGTTTCGCAAGTGTTCTGCCGGGAGACATGGGTAACAGGTGTCGGGAGACATAGGTAACGCATTTAGGATCACGGAATTGCCGTATCGGGAGATCGAGCGATGCCGTGGAAGGAGTGCACACCTGTGTCCAGTCGATATGAGTTCGTTCTCCTGGCAGAACAGCCTGATGCCAACGTGCGGGAGCTGTGCCGGCGCTTCGAGATCAGTCCGAAAACAGCCTACAAGTGGCTTCGACGCTACCAAGAGCAAGGCGAACCGGGATTGCTGGATAAGTCCCGGCGTCCCTTGAGTTGCCCCC
>NZ_FOLS01000025.1 GCF_900112375.1 Pseudomonas citronellolis
CGGGGCTCTCGCGACATCCATGTCGCATGACCTCCTGAGCGCGGGTTTCGCTCGGCCTTCTGAAGGGGCGTTTCGGAGTGCGCGGATGTTTCTCTGGAAGTCCCAAGAGCAAACGCGCTTTTGCTTTTGCTCTTCGTAGGAGCGAGCTTGCTCGCGAACCCAAAGTCTCTGGGTTCCCGCGTTCGCGGGAATGACGAGGTGGAAGGATGGTGCCTGACTTCCAGGCCACTCCGGACAGCTCCCTCTCCCTTCAGGGAGAGGGCTGGGGAGAGGGCGCTCTTGAACCCAGCCCCGAAACCACCAACAGGCTCCACCCCAAATGCACAGCATCCCCCCTCATCAGGGTTTTTTCTGCCGCCTGCCGAACACATCCCGTTAGACTGCAGGCTGACGACAGGCGAGAGGCGAGAGGCGAGCATGGCTGAGTCCGCATTCACCCCCTTCGGCGTGCAGAACCTGCTGGATACCGACTTCTACAAACTGAGCATGATGCAGGCGGTGCTGCACAACTACCCCAACGTCGAGGTGGAGTGGGAGTTCCGTTGCCGCAACCGCGAAGACCTGCGCCCATACCTGGCGCGCATCCGCGAGCGCATCGAGGCGCTGGCCGGGTTGAGCTTCAGCAGCGAGCAACTGGCCTTCCTCGAACGCATTCCCTTCTTCAAGCCGGACTTCATCCGCTTCCTCGGCCTGTTCCGCTTCAACATGCGCTACGTGCAGACCGGCATCGAGAACGATGAGTTCTTCCTGCGCCTGAAAGGCCCCTGGCTGCACGTGATCCTCTTCGAGGTGCCGGTGCTGGCGAGCATCAGCGAGGCGCGCAACCTGCAGCGTTATCCACAGGTGACCCTGGAGCTGGTGCGCGAGCGCCTGAGCGACAAGCTCGACTGGCTGCGCCGCGAGGCCAGCGCCGAGGAACTGGCCGGCTTCAAGATGGCCGACTTCGGCACCCGCCGGCGTTTCTCCTATGCCGTGCAGGAATGCGTGGTGCGCGAGCTGAAGGCGAGCTTCCCCGGGCGTTTCGTCGGCACCAGCAACGTGCACCTGGCGCGCAAGCTCGACCTCAAGCCGCTGGGCACCATGGCCCACGAATGGCTGATGGCCCACCAGCAGCTCGGCCCGCGGCTGATCGACAGCCAGGCCGCCGCGCTGGATGCCTGGGTCCGCGAATACCGCGGCCAGCTGGGCATCGCCCTGACCGACGTGATCACCATGGACGCCTTCCTGCGCGACTTCGACCTGTACTTCGCCAAGCTCTTCGACGGCCTGCGCCACGACTCCGGCGACCCGCTGCTTTGGGCGGAGAAGGCCATCACCCACTACGAGAGCCTCGGCATCGACCCGCGCAGCAAGACCCTGGTGTTCTCCGACGGCCTCGACCTGCCGCGCGCGCTGCACATCTACCGCTCGCTGCGCGGGCGCATCGACGCCAGCTTCGGCATCGGCACCCACTTCACCTGCGACATCCCCGGCGTCGAGCCGATGAACATCGTGCTGAAGATGACCGCCTGCAACGGCCAACCGGTGGCGAAAATCTCCGATACCCCGGGCAAGATGCAATGCAACGACGAGAATTTCGGCCGCTACCTCAAGCACGTCTTCCGCGTCGACGAGGCCCGCGGCTGAAAAGCGCTTCGGCGCCGTTGCGCTCGGGCGCGCGAAGCGCCAGTCTTGCCGGGTGACCTTCCGTCCACCAGGGGAGCAAGGATGTCAGCAAGCAACCAACTCATCATTGGCGCCGGCCCCGATGGCCAGCCCGTCAGCCAGCCGTGGAAGCTGGCCAACCGCCACGGCCTGATCGCCGGCGCCACCGGCACCGGCAAGACGGTGACCCTGCAGCACCTGGCCGAGAGCTTCAGCGATGCCGGCATCGCGGTGTTCGCCGCCGACATCAAGGGCGACCTCTGCGGCCTGGGCGCGGCGGGCAACCCGCAGGGCAAGGTGGCCGAGCGCATCGCCTCGATGCCCTGGCTGGGCTACCAGGCCAAGGCCTACCCGGTGAGCCTGTGGGACGTCGCCGGCCACAGCGGCCACCCGCTGCGCACTACCCTCAGCGAGATGGGCCCGCTGCTGCTGGGCAACCTGCTGGAGCTGACCGACAGCCAGCAGGCCGCGCTCTTCGCCGCCTTCAAGGTGGCCGACCAGCAGGGCCTGCTGCTGCTCGACCTGAAGGACCTGAAGGCGCTGCTCAATTACCTCAAGGACCACCCGGAAGTGCTCGGCGACGACCGCGCGCTGTTCACCGGCGCCTCGTCCCAGGCGCTGCTGCGGCGCCTGGCGACCCTCGAGCAGCAGGGCGCCGAGGCCTTCTTCGGCGAACCGGCGCTGCAGCTGGAAGACATCCTGCGCCCGGATTCCGACGGCCGCGGGCGCATCCACCTGCTCGACGCCAGCAAGCTGGTGCACGAGGCGCCCAAGGTCTACGCCACCTTCCTGCTCTGGCTGCTGTCGGAGCTGTTCGAGCAACTGCCCGAGCGCGGCGATGCCGACAAGCCGGTGCTGGCGCTGTTCTTCGACGAGGCGCACCTGCTGTTCAACGGCACGCCCAAGGCCCTGCACGACCGCCTGGAGCAGGTGGTGCGGCTGATCCGTTCCAAGGGCGTGGGCGTGTACTTCGTCACCCAGTCGCCCAGCGACCTGCCGGACGACGTCCTGGCCCAGCTCGGCCTGCGCATCCAGCACGGCCTGCGCGCCTTCACCGCGAAGGAGCAGAAATCCCTGCGCGCGGTGGCCGACGGCTTCCGCCCGAACCCGGCGTTCGACACCCTGAAGGTGCTCACCGAACTGGGCATCGGCGAAGCGCTGGTGGGCACCCTGGAAGAGAAGGGCACCCCGGCCATGGTCCAGCGCGTGGCCATCGCCCCGCCGCAATCGCGCATCGGCCCGCTGACCGACGCCGAGCGCGTGCAGATCATCCGCACTTCGCCCCTGGCTGGGCGCTACGACAAGCCGATCGACCGCGAATCGGCCTACGAACGCCTGACCGGCCGCACCGACGACAAGATGGCGCCCAGCGAAACCAAGGCCGACGCCGGCAGCAGCCTGGGCAGCATGGCCGGGGAAATCCTCGGCAACCTGGCCAGCCAGACCATGAAGACGGTGGTGCGCCAGGCTGCCAACCAGATCGGCCGCGAGCTGGTGCGCGGGCTGATGGGCTCGCTGCTGGGTGGCAAGCGGCGGTAGGTGGGCATATCGCTTACAGCCGGCGCCGCGATGCTCTTCGTAGGAGCGAGCTTGCTCGCGAACAAACGCGGTGTCATGCGGTTCGCGAGCAAGCTCGCTCCTACGAAAATCGCCGCCAACCGGTGATGTAGGAGCAACTGTCTTGCGCCGAGGTGCTCTTCGTAGGATGGGTTGAGCTTGCGAAACCCATGCGGTTGCGGTGATGGGTATCGCTTCGCTCAACGCCATCCTACGAAAAGCCGTGCTTCCTGGAACCGTAGGAGCGGACTCCGTCCGCGATGGGCCGGGCACGGGAACGGATCGCGAACGGAGCGTAGGGCGTATAACGCTCCGCGTTATACGCCGCTTGACCTTGGTTCCAGGCCCTTGCACGGTCGAGCCCGGACCTCTGTTTCCGCGCACTCCGGGCTTGGCCATGGAGGTGGCCTGTGGATGAGGTGTATCGGCGTATAACCGCGAACGGTTATACGCCCTACGGGTGCCCATGCCTCGCACCCTTGTAGGAGCGCGCCCTGCGCGCGATTCGCGGGCAGGGCCCGCTCCTACAGATGGCATCTTGCGAACATGAAAAAGGCGCCCGCAGGCGCCTTGTTCATGGATGGCGGATCAGATACGGAAGCTGTCCACCAACTGCCGCAGCCGCCCGGCCTGGTTCTCCAGGTCGGCGCAGGCGCGCAGGGTGGCCTTGAGGTTCTCCACGCCTTCCTGGTTGAGGGTGTTGATCTCGGTGATGTCCATGTTCAGCGAGTCGACCACCGCGGTCTGTTCTTCGGTGGCGGTGGCTACCGACTGGTTCATCGCATCGATCTCGCTGATCCGCCCGGTCACGCTGGCCAGGCGCTGGCCGGCGCGGTTGGCGATCTCCACGCTCTCCAGGCTGTAGCGCTGGCTTTCGCCCATGGTGGTGACCGCCTCGCGGGCACCCACCTGCAGTTCCTCGATCATGCCCTGGATCTGCTGCGCGGCCTCCTGGGCGCGGTGCGCCAGGTTGCGCACCTCGTCGGCCACCACGGCGAAGCCGCGGCCCGCCTCGCCGGCGCGGGCGGCTTCGATGGCGGCGTTGAGCGCCAGCAGGTTGGTCTGCTCGGAGATGCCCTTGATCACTTCGAGAATCTGCCCGATGTTCACCGTGCGGCTGTTCAGCGCCTCGATGTGGGTGCTGGCGTAGCTGATCTTCTCCGACAGTTGGTTCATCGCGCTGATGGTCTGCTCCACCACCTGGCGGCCGTCGCCGGCCTGGTGGCTGGCGTCGCTGGCGTGGTGCGAGGCATCGGCGGCGTTGCGGGCGATCTCCTGGGCGGCGGCGCCCAGCTCGTTGATCGCCGCGGCAACGCTGTTGGTGCGGTTGGCCTGTTCATCGGAGTTGGCCATGGACGAGTTGGAGGCATTGACCACCAGTTGCGAGACGTCATGCAGCTGGCGGGCCGTGCCGGCCACTTCGCGGATGGACTCGTGGATACGCTCGACGAAGCGGTTGAAGGCTTCGGCCAGGGCGCCGAACTCGTCGCGGCTGTGCACCACCAGGCGCTTGGTCAGGTCGCCTTCGCCCTGGGCGATGTCCTGCATGGCGCGGCCCATGGCGGTGAGGGGCTGCATCAGCACGCGGATCAGCATGCCCAGCAGCAGGAGGATCGCGACTATGGCGACCAGCGCTGCGATCACCGCTGAGGTGCGGAAGGTGCTGAGCATGGCATAGGCCTTGTCCTTGTCGATGGACAGGCCGATGTACCAGTTCACCGAAGGCAGGCCCTTGACCGGGGCGAAGGCGAGGATGCGGGTGGCGCCGTTGAGTTCGCTCTCGCTGAAGCCGTTGCCGATCCGCGGGGTGTTCTGCGGGTAGATTTCGCTGAGGTTCTTCATCACCTGCTGCTTGTCCGGGGCGACCAGCACCTTGCCGTCGCCGCTGACCAGGAAGGCGTAGCCCATGCCGCTGAAGTCCAGCGAGTTGATGATCTGCACGATGGCTTGCAGGTTGAGGTCGCCGCCGACCACGCCCACCGTCTTGCCGGCGGCCTGGGCCGGCGTGGCGATGGTGATGATCAGCTGGCCGGTGGCGGCATCGACGTAGGGTTCGGTCAGGGTGGTGCCGCCGGCGGCCAGGGCGTCCTTGTACCAGGGGCGGGTGCGCGGGTCGTAGCCGTCGGGCATCTTGTCGTCCGGGCGCATGGTGAAGGTGCCGTCGGCCTGGCCGAGGTAGGTGAAGCTGAAGGTCGAGGTCAGCGCCTTCTGCTCCAGCAGGCCGCCGAGGCTGGCCGGCGCGCTGTCGCGGCCGATGCTCTGGGCGGTGTGTTCCACCAGCAGGATGCGCCCGCTGAGCCAGTTCTGGATGTTGCTGGCGGTGACTTCACCCATTTCCTGCAGGTAGGACTCCAGGTCCGCGCGGATGGCGCTGCGCTGCAGGTAGTCGTTGTACAGGGTGAAGAGCGCGAATGCGGCGAAAACCACCAGAGAAGCGGCCAGCAGTATTTTGTGGCTGAACTTCAGGTTCTTCATCATCTTGTTTTTGCATCCAGGGATGGGGCCAGTGATTGGGGGCCTCGGCGATGGTTCCGAGCCCCCGGACTACAGACCGCGCGCCGGGTGGGGCGGCGGTGGGGGCCGCCCGCGGGTGACGTGCGGCCGGTGGCACTCCTGTGCCGGGAAGCCCTTGCCCGGGGCTGAAGCGCCGGCTGATGCGGCTTTCAGACAAGAAGTCGGCATTTTCCGTAGGAAGCTTTAGCGAGGCGGACGAACGGTAGCGGTCGGAGGGTGAAAGGCAGAGACGTGCGTAGGGCGTATAACGCTCCGCGTTATACGCCGCTTGACCTTGGTTCCAGGCATTTGTTCGGTCGAGCCCGGACCTCTGTTTCCGCGCATTCCGGGCTTGGCCATGGAGGTGGCTTGTGGATGAGGTGTATCGGCGTATAACCGCGAACGGTTATACGCCCTACGGGTGCCCATGCCCCGCTCCTACCCTACGGGTGGGCACGGCTTCTCGTAGGAGCGAGCTTGCTCGCGAATGAGCCCGGCAGCGGAGTGTGTTCGCGAGCAAGCTCGCTCCTACGAAGAGCACAGGGCATGGCCGTCCGGACGCAAATGAAAAAGGCGCCCGCAGGCGCCTTGTTCATGGATGGCGGATCAGATACGGAAGCTGTCCACCAGGTGCCGCAGTCGTCCGGCCTGGGTTTCCAGGTCGGCGCAGGCGCGCAGGGTGGCCTGGAGGTTTTCCACGCCTTCCTGGTTGAGGGTGTTGATCTCGGTGATGTCCATGTTCAGCGAGTCGACCACCGCGGTCTGCTCCTCGGTGGCGGTGGCCACCGACTGGTTCATCGCGTCGATCTCGCTGATGCGCCCGGTCACGCTGGCCAGGCGCTGGCCGGCGCGGTTGGCGATTTCCACGCTCTCCAGGCTGTAGCGCTGGCTTTCGCCCATGGTGTTGACCGCCTCGCGGGCGCCCACCTGCAGTTCCTCGATCATGCCCTGGATCTGCTGCGCGGCCTCCTGGGCGCGGTGCGCCAGGTTGCGCACCTCGTCGGCCACCACGGCGAAGCCGCGGCCCGCCTCGCCGGCGCGGGCGGCTTCGATGGCGGCGTTGAGCGCCAGCAGGTTGGTCTGCTCGGAGATGCCCTTGATCACTTCGAGAATCTGCCCGATGTTCACCGTGCGGCTGTTCAGCGCCTCGATGTGGGTGCTGGCGTAGCTGATCTTCTCCGACAGCTGGTTCATCGCGGCGATGGTCTGTTCCACCACCTGGCGGCCGTCGCCGGCCTGGTGGCTGGCGTCGCTGGCGTGGTGCGAGGCATCGGCGGCGTTGCGGGCGATTTCCTGGGCGGCGGCGCCCAGCTCGTTGATCGCCGCAGCCACGCTGTTGGTGCGGGTGGCCTGCTCGTCGGAGTTGGCCATGGACGAGTTGGAGGCGTTGACCACCAGCTGCGACACGTCATGCAGCTGGCGCGCGGTGCCGGCCACTTCGCGGATGGATTCGTGGATGCGCTCGACGAAGCGGTTGAAGGCCTCGGCCAGCAGGCCGAACTCGTCGCGGCTGTGCACCGCCAGGCGCTTGGTCAGGTCGCCCTCGCCCTGGGCGATGTCCTGCATGGCGCGGCCCATGTCGGTGAGTGGCTGCATCAGCACGCGGATCAGCATGCCCAGCAGGAAGATGATGGCGACGATGGCGACCAGGGTGGCGATCACCGCCGAGGTGCGGAAGTCGCTGAGCATGGCGTAGGCGGCGCTCTTGTCCAGCACCAGGGCGACGTACCAGGACACCCCCGGCAGGCCCTCGACGCGGGTCATGGAGACCAGTTGCGTATGGCCGTCGACCTGCACTTCCTGCACCCCGGGGCGAACCTGCGGGGCGCCATGCGGGTAGACCTCGGTGAGGTTCTTGAACACCTTCGCGTCGTCCGGGTGCAGGAGGATCTTGCCGGCGTCGCTGACCAGGAAGGCATAGCCGTCGCCGTCGAACTTCAGCGAGTTGAGGATGGCGGTGATGGTCTGCAGCTTCATGTCGCCGGCGGCCACGCCGACCAACTGGCCGTTGCGCATGACCGGCATGGACATGGCGAGGATCTGCTCCTTGGTGCCGGCGTCGAGGAAGGGCTCGGTGACGATCAGCCGGCCGGCGGCCGCGGCGTCCTTGTACCAGCCGCGCTGGCGCGGGTCGTAGCCGTCGGGCATGGGCGAATAGGGGCGCATGGTGAAGACGCCGCTGGCGGCCTCGCCCAGGTACACCGATTCGAAGTTCCGCTGCAGCACCTGCTGCTCCAGCACGTGCTGGATGCGCTCGGCGGTGGGCTCGCCATCGGCCAGTTGCGCGGCTTCCATCTCCACCAGGTGGATGCGGCCTTCCAGCCAGCTCTGGATGTTGCTGGCGGTGAGGCTGCCGACCTCGCGCAGGTAGGACTCGGTGTCCTCCTGGATGGCGCGGCTCTGGCGGAAGTCGTTGAAGAAGATGAAGCAGGCGAAGGCGAAGATCACCACGAGGGAGGCCGCCAGAAGGATCTTCTTGGCGAAGGACAGCGAGCGAAGCATGGGTAGAGCATCCTGCGGGAACGACGGTGTGGGCAGGTTGTATCGGCCGTCTTCTGTAGGACTTTAGCTTTGCGATGGGAAAATGACGTCAGAAAATAATGACGGATCCCGCGGGCATCGTTCAGGTGAATGCCAGTTGCAGCAGATAGCCGGTAAAGATCGAGAAAACGAAGGGAAAAGACTTGGAACGGCTGACATCGAAGGATTTCAGCCGCGCCACGACGGGCTGCGGAAGCCTGTGCGAATCGATCGAAAGCCTGCTGCCCAGCATCAGCAGCAGCGTCGCCAGGCAGGCCAGGCCCAGGCTATAGAGCAGGGTGTCGGGGTCGCTGGCCAGGCCCAGCGCGGCCAGTAGCTTGACGTCCGCCGCGCCCAGCTTGCCGAGCAGGTAGCCGGGCAGGCTCAGCCCCAGGCCCAGGGCCGCCGCGGCGAGGGCGGCCGCCACGGAATGCTGGGTCAGGCTGTGGCCGTGCAGGTAGAGGTAGGCGGTGGCCGCGGCCAGGCCGCCGAGGGTCAGCAGGTTGTCCACCTTGCGGCGGCGCAGGTCCTGGTAGGCACAGGCCGCCAGCCAACCGAGCAGCATCCATGTCGCCAGCATTCGCTCGTGTCCTGCTCAGGTCAGGCCCGGATGGCCAGGCGACGCCTGCGCGGGGCAGGCGTCGGCGGGGCCGTCAGTAGAAGCGCGAGGCCAGCCAGAACAGACCGGCGGCCAGGGCCATGGAGGTGGGCAGGGTGAGGATCCAGGCCATCAGGATGTTGCGCACGGTGCCGCCCTGCAGGCCGCTGCGGTTGGCGACCATGGTGCCGGCCACGCCCGAGGACAGCACGTGGGTGGTGGACACCGGCAGGCTGTAGAGGTTGGCCATGCCGATCGCCGCGGTGGCGGTGAGCTGGGCGCTGATGCCCTGGGCGTAGGTCATGCCCTGCTTGCCGATCTTCTCGCCGACGGTGAGCACCACGCGCTTCCAGCCGACCATGGTGCCTACGCCCAGGGCCAGGGCCACCGCGATGATCACCCAGAAGGGCGCGTATTCGGTGGTGCTGGTCAGGTCCTTGCGCAGCTTCTCCAGGTCGGCCTTCTCGCGCGCCGGCAGGCTGTCGAGCTTGCCGACCTTCTTCGCGGTGTCGTCCAGGCACAGCAGGTAGCGGCGCACCTGCACGCGGCTGTCGGCGGACAGCTCGTTGTAGCTGGAGATGCCCTTGATGTCGCTCAGCAGGCCCTTGAGGGTGGACTCGGTCTGCTTCGGTTCGCAGCGGTACAGCTCGGGCATCTCGCCGTCGGCGCCCTTGCCCAGGGCGAGCATGTCGCCGAGCACGTCGGTGTGGCGCTGGTAGAACTGGCTGAGGTGGATGGCGGCGTCGCGGGTGCGTTCGATCTGGTAGGTGGTGCTGTTGAGGTCGAGGACGAACTTGGCGGGGACGATGCCGATCAGCACCAGCATGATCAGGCCGATGCCCTTCTGGCCGTCGTTGGAGCCGTGGACGAAGCTCACGGTCATGGCCGAGAGCACCAGCACCAGGCGGTTCCAGAACGGCGGGTGCTTCTTCTCGTCGACTTCGCGGCGGGTTTCCGGGGTCTTGTGCATCTTCGACAGCGGGTACATCCACTTCAGGCCGATCAGCACCAGGGCGGCGACGAAGAAGCCGGCCAGCGGCGAGAAGATCAGCGACATGGCGATGTCGATCGCCTTCTGCCAGTTCACCCCGTCGGCCAGCGGCACGCCGGTGATGACGGCGTTGGCCAGGCCGACGCCGAGGATCGAGCCGATCAGGGTATGCGAGCTGGAGGCGGGGATGCCGAAGTACCAGGTGCCCAGGTTCCAGGCGATGGCCGCGGCCAGCAGCGAGAACACCATGGCCAGGCCGTGGCCGCTGTTGACGTTGATCAGCAGTTCCACCGGCAGCAGGTGCACGATGGCATAGGCCACGCCGACGCCACCGAGCAGCACGCCGAGGAAGTTGAAGATGCCGGAGAGGATGACCGCGCGGTAGGGCGACATGGCCTTGGTGTAGATCACCGTGGCCACCGCGTTCGCGGTGTCATGGAAGCCGTTGATGAACTCGAAGGCCAGGACGAAGCCCAGCGCCAGCACCAGGCTGATGCCTACCCAGAGGTCGAGTCCGCTGAAGAGATCGAACATGAAGTTTCTGTGACCGGTCGGTGACGGGGCGGCGATTATGCCAGAAGCGATAGGATGTCGTCTGAAACCTGAAGCGATTCTCGGAATCCAGCGACACCCGGTCGCACGGGGCTTGCAGCACTGCGGGCAATGCTCTGCAACGTTTTCGAGGGGCCCCGCGGCTCAGTTCGCGTCCTGTTCGGCCTGGCGTTGCTGGGCCTTCTGCAGGTCGGTCTGCATCTTCTCCAGTTCCCGGTCGAAGGCCTTGTCCTGCACGGACGGGCGCTTGCGCCAGGGCTTCTTGTCGGGGTCGGGCTGGGCGGCGTAGAGGGTGACCTCGCCGCCATAGACATCCTTGTAACGCTGTTCCTGGCGCTCCAGTTCGGCGCGCAGTTCGTCTTTCGTCACCTGTGTTCCTGATGGCGTGTGGCTGATGGGGGGGGATATGCGGGAAAAGCATAGCAGGCGCGATTATAACCGCTGGCGGGGCGCTGTCAGCCGGGGGCGGGAAGAGCGGGTGGGTTCGCACAAATGTAACAGCAGGCTACGCTCAGGAAGCGATCAACATTCGAGGAGACCGCTCCATGATCAAGCTCCGCCTTCCCCTGCTGCTGTGTGCGCTGTTGTTCTCGGTGCAGGGTTTCGCCGCCAACACCGCCCAGCAGGAAAAGATGAAGACCTGCAACGCCGACGCCACCGCCAAGTCGCTCAAGGGTGACGAGCGCAAGACCTTCATGAGCAGCTGCCTGAAAGCCGGCGGCGGCGATACCGGCAAGAAGCTGACGCCGCAGCAGGAGAAGATGGCCCAGTGCAACAAGGACGCCGCGGCCAAGGCGCTGAAGGGCGACGAGCGCAAGACGTTCATGAGTGGTTGTTTGAAGAAATAGCGGAGGCGGGGCGCTGGTGTGGCCGGGGCGTTCGGCGTGGCCGGTGAACCCGATCGCGGACGAAGTCCGCTCCTACGCCCGTGCTTCCCTGTAACCGTAGGAGCGGACTCCGTCCGCGATTCGGCGGATAACGCCATACGCCAAGCCCACCGTAGGGCGTATAACCGTTCGCGGTTATCCGCCGCCACACCCAAGCCCCCAGCCAACGCCCAGGCCAGCCCCGGAGCCGCCGGGCGCCAAGGCCAAACGGCGGATAACGCGGAGCGTTATTCGCCCTACGGATTTCCAGAGAAACCTCCGAGCGCACCGGAACGCCCCTTCAGAAGGCCGAGCGAAACCCGCGCTAGGGACGTACCCTCGGGGCGGGCCTCCGTGGCGGGGGAGTTCGCGAGGGTAGCCCGACTCTGTCGGGCCCGTATGCGGGGCAAGCCTTTTTGGTTCCTTTTTGCGGGGGTGGCCTTCCACCGTTTGACAAAAGGGACTCGCCCGAGGGGGCGAAACAAGAAACATCAACGCACTCGGAGCGGCGCGCTACACCGAGCCCAACCCCAAAAGTCTCTGGGTTATTCCCCTTCGGGCCAGCGCAAGCGCTGTTCGCGATGGAGCCGCGTCCCGCGTTCGCGGGAATGACGGGGGTGGGGCAGGAGCGAGAGGGCAAGGTTCACGAGGCCCACTCGTTCAAACCCCCGAACACAACAACCAGGCCACCGCCAGCAGATAGAACAACACCGACCCATCCTCGCCCAACGGCGATTGAAGAACATGCCGTGCGTTCATGTTCATGCCTTCACCTCCGCCGACCAGTAGCCCTGGGCATTGCGGAAAGGCTGCCGGGCCATCTGCTCCGGGCGGGTGATGCCGTTGGCGCGCAGGGCGTTGACCAGCGCCGAGAAGGACTTCGCGGTATAGCTCATGGCGGGCTCCTTGCGTTCCGTCAGTGGGGGACGGAGCTATGAAAACGCAACGGCCACCATCAACGGAAATGGAACTTCCTGCTTTCGACTATTGATGAAATCGATGAAAGACCCTGCTCACCAGTCCAGCTGCAACTGGCTGTCGAACTGCCGCGGCCGGCCCGTCAGCGGATCGTCGAAGGCCAGGTGCCGGGCCAGCAGCTGCAGCGGGCGGGAGTAGTCGTCGCTGCGCCGCTGCTCTTCCGGCAGCAGCTGTGGATAAAGCGGATCGTTGCGCAGCGCCGCGCCCAGGGCGGCCATGTGCACGCGCAACTGGTGGCGCTTGCCGCTCACTGGATAGAGCGCGTAGCGCCACCAGTGCTCGCGGCACTCCAGCACCTCGATGCGGGTTTCGCTGTTGATCGCGCCCTCGGCCTCGCGCATGAGGATGAAGGGCTCGCCGTCCACCAGGCGGCTGCGCCGCACGTGGGGGAAGTCCAGCTGCGGCAGCGGCGGGGCGATCGCCTCGTAGCGCTTGTGCATGCGCCGCTCGCGGAACAGCGCCTGGTAGGCCGCTCGGCTGGCCGGGTTGGCGGAGAACAGCACCAGCCCGGCGGTGGGCCGGTCGATGCGGTGCAGCGGCACCAGCAGCGGGTTGTCCAGGCGCCGGGCCAGGCGCGCCAGCAGTGTCTGTTCGACGTACTGGCCGGAGGGCGTCACCGGCAGGAAGTGCGGCTTGTCGACCACCACCAGGTGTTCGTCGACGTGCAGGATGCGTTCTTCGAAGGGGATCGGCGTTTCCGCCTCCACCTCGCGGAAGTAGTGCACGCGCAGGCCCTCGCGGTGCGGTGTGCTGGCGTCCAGCGGCTTGCCCTCGGCGTCCAGCACGCGGCCGCGGGCCAGGCGCTGCAGCCAGGTCTCGCGGGGGATCGCCGGGAAGCGCGCGCACAGGCAGTCGAGCACCGTCGACCAGGGCCCGGCCGGCAGGTGCAGGGTACTGGCGCGGTGCTGGGCGGCGGAAAACGGCTTCTCGGACATGGTCGGCGGTGGCGGTCGGGGGCGTGCATTAGGCCGCAGATGGTTGCGTCCGTCAAAGACCGCTCGGCATCTCAGGCCGGGTTGACCTCGACCGTCACGTGGGCCAGCTCCTCGTGCTCCCCCAGCAGCGCCTTGAAGTCCTCCGGCCGCGCCGGGCTGGGACTGCTGAGGCTGAGGATGCAGGCGTACTTGCGCTTGCCCACCCGCCACAGGTGCAGGTCGGTGATGCGCGCCGGGTAGGGGCCGGCGGCGATGGCCTGGCGCACTTCCTCCAGCACCGGCGCGTCCATCTCCGCGTCGAGCAGCACCCGGCTGCTCTGGCGCAGCAGGCCGCGGGCCCAGATCGCCACCAGCACGGCGCCGACGATGCCCATCAGCGGGTCGAGCCAGGCCGCGCCCCAGAGCATGCCGCCGAGCAGCGCGACCATGGCCAGCACCGAGGTGGCGGCGTCGGCCAGCACGTGCAGGTAGGCGGCGCGCAGGTTGAGGTCGTGGCCATGGGCGTGCCCGTGGTCATGCTGGTGATCGTGATCGTGATCGTGATCATGGCCATGCCCGTGGTCATGACCGTGATGGTCGCGCAGCAGCCAGGCGCAGGCCAGGTTGACCAGCAGGCCGAGCGCGGCGATGGCGATGGCCTGGGCGTAGTGGATGGGCGAGGGCGCGAGCAGCCGCGCGACCGACTCGAACAGCATCAGCGCCGCCACGGCGAGCAGCAGCAGGGCGCTGCTGTAACTGGCCAGCACCTCGATCTTCCAGGTGCCGAAGGCGAAGCGCCCGTCGCCCTTCAGGCGCCGCGCCGCGACGTAGGCGAAGAACGCCAGGCCCAGGGCCAGGGCATGGGAACTCATGTGCCAGCCGTCGGCGAGCAGGGCCATGGAGTTGAAGTACCAGCCGCCGGCGATCTCCAGCACCATCATCAGCGCGGTGAGCACCACCGCGCGCAGGGTGTTGCGCTCGGCCAGCGGGTTGCTTTCGTTGAAGTCGTGCTGGTGCGACTGGTCGAGGGCGGGGGCTGGCATGCGAAAATGTCCCGGAGTCATTTTCAGATACTATACCCCAGTATACTTTCAGGACGTCAGCCCATGGCCCACACCATCCGTGACAAACGCAAGCTGCTCACCCGCATCCGCCGCATCAAGGGGCAGAGCGAGGCGCTGGAACGCGCGCTGGAGAAGGAGGAGGGCGACTGCGCCGCGGTGCTGCAGCAGATCGCGGCGATCCGCGGCGCGGTCAACGGCCTGATGGCCGAGGTGCTGGAAGGGCACCTGCGCGAGCACCTGGCGGCCGAGGCGCGCACGCCGCAACAGCGCGCGGAAGACCTCGACCAGGTGATGAGCGTGCTGCGTTCCTACCTGAAGTAGCTCAGTGGGACAGCCGCGCGGCCAGTTCGTCGACTTCCTCGGCCCAGTCCGAGTCCTCTTCCAGGGCCTCGCGGATGAAGGCCGCCTGGGCCTCGTTCCAGAAGGGCGCGTCGGCCAGGGCCTGGTCCGCGGGCAGGCGGTGCGCGGCGAGGAAGGCGTCGATCTCCTGGCGGCCGCTGGGCAGGCCCAGTTGCTTGAACAGTTCGGCGAAGGTGTGGGGTGTGGTGTCCATGGCGGGCCTCCTGTGGTCGGTCGTGCATCAACTATAGGCGTTCGGCGCGGGCCGGTCGGCCGCGGAATCGATAGGTGGCTTTCAATTTTCCCGGCGCCGGGCAATGATGGCGCAGTCCCTGACATCCCCTCGCGCCAGGCCCGTTCATGAGCTCTCCCGAGCAGCGTCCGCACGCCGTCACCCTGCAGATCGTCTCGATCGTCGGTTTCACCTTCCTGCTGTTCCTGTGCATCGGCTTCCTGCTGCCGGTGCTGCCCGGCTTCGTCCACCACGAGCTGGGCTTCGACGCCACCACCGCCGGCCTGGTGATCGGCGCGCAATACCTGGCGACCCTCGCCTCGCGGCCGCTGGCCGGGCGCCTGACCGACACCCTGGGGGCCAAACGCGCGGTGATCTACGGCCTGCTCAGCCTGGCCGGCGGCGGGGCGCTGGTGCTGCTGGCCACCAGCCTGCAGGCGCTGGTCTGGACGAGCCTGGCGCTGCTGCTGGGCAGCCGCCTGCTGATCGGCTTCGCCCAGGGCCTGATGGGCATCGGCACGGCGAGCTGGGGCATCGCCCGGGTCGGCGCGCAGAACACCGCGCGGGTGATCTCCTGGAACGGCATCGTCTGCTACGGCGGTATCGCCCTGGGCGCGCCGCTGGGTGTGGGCATGGCCGCGCAGCTGGGGCTGTGGAGCCTGGGCGCCGGCATCCTGGCGCTGGCCGGCCTGGGCCTGCTGCTGGCCCGCGGCAAGGCGCCGGCGCCGATCATCGCCGGCACGCGCATGGCCTTCTTCGCCGTGCTCGGCCGGGTACTCCCCTACGGTATGTGCGTGGCCCTGGGCTCCATCGGCTTCGGCAGCCTGGCCACCTTCATCACCCTCTACTACGGCAGCCGCGGCTGGGCCGACCCGGCCTGGTGCCTGAGCCTGTTCGGCATCAGCTTCGTCGGCGCGCGGCTGCTGCTGTCCTGGACCATCAACCGCTTCGGCGGCTTCAACGTGGCGGTGCTCTGCCTGCTGGTGGAAAGCGCCGGCCTGCTGTTGCTGTGGCAGGCGCCGAGCCCGGCCTTCGCCCTGCTCGGCACGGCGCTGACCGGCGCCGGGCTGTCGCTGGTGTACCCGGCGCTGGGCGTCGAGGCGGTGCTGCGCATTCCCGCCGCCAGCCGCAGTTCGGCGCTGGGCGCCTACGCGCTGTTCTTCGACCTGGCCCTGGGCCTGGCCGGCCCGCTGATGGGCGCGGTGGCCGCGCACTCGGACTACGCCAGCATCTTCCTGGTGGCCGCGCTGCTGGCCGCCTGCGGCTTCCTCATCTGCCTCTGGCTGCTGCGCTTCACCCGCCAGCGCCACGAGGAACTGGACTTCGACTAGACTGCGGCTTCCCCCGCCGTGACCGCTTCCCATGGACATCGAACTGGCGCGCACCTTCCTGGAAATCGCCCGTGGCGGCAGCTTCGTCGCCGCCGCGCAGCGCCTACACGTGACCCAGACCACGGTCACCGCGCGGGTGCACAACCTCGAGACGCAATTGGGCTGCCGGCTGTTCCAGCGCAGCCGCGCCGGCGCCCGGCTGACCGATGATGGTGAACGCTTCCTCGGCTACGCCAACCAGCTGGTGCAGACCTGGGACGCGGCGCGCCGCGACCTGCCGCTGCCGGCGGGCTACCGCGAGGTGCTCAACATCGGCGGCGAGCTGAGCCTGAGCAACCCGCTGATGCTCGCCTGGACGGTGCGCCTGCGCCAGCGCATGCCAGCCCTGGCCCTGCACGCCGAGATCGGCAGCGGCGAGCGCCTGCAGAAGCAGCTGGAGCTGGGCGTGCTCGACGCCGCGCTGGTCTACCGCCCGGACTACTGGCCGGGCATGCAGGTGGAGCAGTTGCTGGAGGAGAAGCTGATCCTGGTGCGCTCGACGCAGCAGCCGGAGCCCTACATCTACATCGACTGGGGCGAGGAATTCCGCCGCCAGCACGACGCCGCGCTGCCCGACCGGGCCCACGCCGCCACCAGCTTCAGCCTCGGCCCGCTGGCCCTGCAGCACCTGCTGCAATGCGGCGGCAGCGGCTATTTCCGCACGCGGGTGGTGCACAGCTACCTGCAGGCCGGGGTGCTGGAGCGGGTGCCGCTGGCGCCGGAATTCATCTACCCGACCTACCTGGTGTATTCCCGCGAGAAGGATTCGCCGGCGCTGCAGAACGCCCTGGCCATCCTCCGCGAGGTGGTGGCCGGGGACATCGACTGGTCGCAGCGCTGGGACTACGAGGCCTAGACCGCCACCTGCAGGGCGCGCTCGGCCTGCACCTGCGGCTGCAGCCAGAGGTGGCGGAAGGCGGCGATAAGGTCGGTCTGGCTGAGCATGCCGACCAGCCGGCCGGCGCCGTCGACCACCGGCAGGCAGTGCCGGCCCTGGTCGGAGAGCAGCTGGATCAGCTCCGGCAGCTGGGCGTCCTCGCGCAGCGACTGCACGCGGTGCGTCATCAGGTTGCCGACGCGCTGGCCGAAGGGCGAGCGCAGGCGGCGCTGGCCGCGGAACAGGTCGCTCAAGGTGAGGATGCCCACCAGGTGGCCGCGGTCGAGCACTGGCAGGGCCTTGAGGTGGTGCTTGTCGAGCAGGCCCCAGGCTTCCTCGATGCGCGCGTCCGGGCTGACCGAGCGGATGTCGCGGGACATGATGTCGCGCGCGCGGATGCCGCCCAGCAGGCGTTCGCTGGCGTGCTTCTCGGCGGCCAGCAGCAGGCGTTCGAGGTCCTCGGGCGTCACGTCGACGAAGCCGCCGGCGCTGGCCAGGGCGCTTTCCAGGTCGTCGGCGTGCAGGCCCAGGCGCTCGCCGGGCAGCGGGTCGGCGGTCAGGTGCGGGTTGCTGGCCGGGACGGCGAGCTTGCGCGGGTAGGGCGCGCGGGTGAGGTTGTTGTAGACCAGGGCCAAGCCGATCAGCGCCAGCGAGGCCACGCCCACCGGCAGCAGCAGGTGCAGCAGATGCTGGTCCACCAGCGGCCCGCCCACGGCCAGGCTGAAGGCCATGGCCGTGCTCGGCGGATGCAGGCAGCGCAGGCCGAGCATCAGTAGCACCGCCACCACCATGGACAGCGACGCCTGCGGCCAGCTGTGGCCGAGCCAGTGGCCGAGCAGCAGGCCCACCAGCGCCGCCACCAGATTGCCGCCCAGCAGCGACCAGGGCTGCGCCAGCGGGCTGGACGGCACGGCGATGGCCAGCAGGGCCGAGGCGGCCAGCGGCGGGCCGATGCGCAGCATGGTGTCGACGCCGAACAGCCAGGCGCACAAGGGCATGCACAGGCCCAGGGCGAACCCGCAGCCGAGCACCGCGCGCAGCCAGTCGCGGTTGGACGAGGGGCCGGCGCAGGGCGCCAGGCGGTGCAGCCAGGCGCCGAAGGCAGCGGCTTTCATCGCGGCACCTCGCGGGAGGCGCCGGGAAGGGGGGCAGTCAATGGATGCATGTCACGCAGGCACCGCGCATCACGATTCCGGGCTGGGCCGGTCGGGCGGGCGCTTCCTTATGGTTGGTCGAGCGGCGATTCGTCGCAGGGGCGAGGCCGACGGCCATCCTAGACAGCGTGACGATCCATATCCAATGAATGTTATTGCTGTTTGAGTGCAATATCGGTGAAGTGTGGGCGCGCCCGCGCGGGGCTCACACCGGTGGGAAGGCCTTGAACGCCTCCAGCGTCTCGGCGTAGGCGGTCCAGTCGCGCAGGGCCGGGTAGTCGCCGGCGGCCACGCGCTCGGCATGCACCAGCTGGATGAAGGTCCAGGCCACGGCGGCGCTCAGGCCGGCCTGGTCGAGGCGCCCGTCGCGCGGCAGCGGCTGCGTCAGCAGCTCCAGCTCCAGGCCGGCGCAGGCGGCGCGCAGCTGCTGGTCCACCCGGGCGTACCAGGCGGCGTCGCGGCGGGCCTCGTCGCGCTGCAGCTCGTAGTACAGCTGCACGGCCTTCTCGCAGGCCGCCAGGGCCATGCCCAGCAGGCGCGTGGCGCGCACCCGCTCGGCCGGCTCGGCGGGCATCAGGCTGCGCCCGGCCTGGTGTTCGGCCAGGTCGATGATCAGGCTCGAATCCATCAGCACCTGGCCGTCGTCCAGCACCAGGCTGGGCGCCTTGACCACCGGGTTGATGGCGCGGAACTCCTCGACGTGGCGGAACACCGAGAGCGAGCGGTGGCTGAAGTCGACGTCCAGCAGGCGCAGGCTGATGGCCACGCGGCGGACGTAGGGCGAGTCGAGCATTCCGATCAGTTGCATGGAGGCATCCTGTTATTGGAGATTACATGGGGTAGCCGGCCGTGAGGGCCGCATGGCAGCGCTGCTGTCGCTAAATCTAGCGGCTTGAAAGGCCGGAAAAAATCGACGATTTATAACTGCAAGGGTTAGCGGAACTTACATGAGTGCCTATCCACCCCTGTCCGCGCTGCGCAGCTTCGAGGCCGTGGCCCGGCTCGGCAGCGTGACCCAGGCCGCCGCCGAGCTGCACGTCACCCACTCGGCGGTCAGCCAGCAGGTGCGCCAGCTGGAGGAACTGCTCGGCGTCACCCTGCTGCAGCGCGAGGGCCGCGGCCTGCGCCTGAGCGAGGAGGGCCGCCTCTACGCCCTGCAGGTGCGCCGCGCCCTGCGCGACATAGCCGAAGCCACGCGCCTGGCGCGGGCGCGGCCCAGCGAGGGGGAACTGGTGGTGGCGGTGCTGCCGTCCTTCGCCCAGCAATGGCTGCTGCCGCGCCTGCCGGCGTTCCGCGAACGCCATCCCGAATACCGCCTGCGCCTGCTGGCCAGCCTGGAAGTGATCGACCTGCGCCAGGGCCTGGCCGACGTGGCCATCCGCATCGGCCAGGGGCACTGGGAAGGCCTGGCCCAGCAGCGCCTGTTCGACGACGAATTGCTGGCGGTCTGCGCCCCGCACTTCAACGGCGGACGCCTGCCGCGCACGCCGCAGCAGATCCTCGCCGGCCCGCTGATCCACGGCTTCGAGTCCTGGCTGCCCTGGTGCCAGGCCGCGGGCGTGGCACTGCCCGAAGGCGACGGCCTGTTCACCGTCAACGACTCCAACCTGGTGGTGGAAGCCCTGCGCCTGGGCCTGGGCATAAGCGTCGAACGCCGCAGCCTGGTGGCCGGCGCCCTGGCCCGCGGCGAACTGGTGCAACTGGGCGAGGTCAGCGCGCCCTACGCCTACCCCTACTGGCTGGTGTGGCCGCAGCGGGAGGAGACGCGGACCAAGGTGGCGGTGTTTGCCCAGTGGTTGGCGGAGGAGGTGGAAGAGTACCTGGGGCGGGGTGATTCGCGTCCATCGTAGGGCGGATAACCGTCCGCGGTTATCCGCCGTTGGCCGCGCCACCGGGGCGTCCGGCGTGGGCGGTGAACCCAATCGCGGACGGAGTCCGCTCCTACGTCCGTGCTTCCTTGTAACCTACGGATTTCCCGAGAGATTTAGGTGCTGAGTTCAAGAGCGCCCTCTCCCCAACCCTCTCCCGCAAGCGGGAGAGGGGGCTGTCCTGAGTGGTTGGAGAGTTCGGAGTCTTCCTGAAACGCCTAACCCCAACCCGTCATTCCCGCGAACGCGGGAACCCAGTGACTGGCGGGTTCGCGAGCAAGCTCGCTCCTACGAAAAGCAAAAGCGCGTTTGTTCTTGGACTTCCAGAGGAATATCCGCGTGCACCGGAACGCCCCTTCAGAAGGCCGAGCGAAACCGGCGCTCAGGAGGTCATGCGACATGGATGTCGCGAGAGCCCCGATGGGCTACAGGGACGTACCCTCGGGGCGGGCCTCCGTGGCGGGGGAATTCGCGAGGGTAGCCCGACTCTGTCGGGCCCGTATGCGGGGCAAGCCTTTTTGGTTCCTTTTGTGGCGTTTGACAAAAGGGACTCGCCCGAGGGGGCGAAACAAGAAGGCCGGGCAAACTCGGAGCGGCGCAGAAACACCCAAGCCAAGGCAACTGGGTTATTCCCCTTCGGGCCAGCGCAAGCGCTGTTCGCGATGGAGCCGCGTCCCGCGTTCGCGGGAATGACGAGTTCAAGATCGAAGCACGCGCTTAGCGACACAGACCGTCGCCCCACCCCGATAAAATCCCCCCTCGCAGGAAAAACCCTCCCACCCCACCCCGGCTTCTGCTCAAATTGCCGGGCACCCCGGCAAACCTGGAGAAACGATGAGCGAAGCCCTGAGCCCCGGCCTGATGGTCATCCACGGCAACCACCCCGAGGCGCTGCGCGACCTGCTGGTGGCCTGGATGGCGCGCTACCCGCTGGCGCCGCTGGAAAGCGAAACCATCCTGGTGCAGAGCAACGGCATCGCCCAGTGGCTGAAACTGGCCCTGGGCCGCGACGTCGCCGACGGCGGCTGCGGCATTACCGCGGCGCTGGACGTGCAGCTGCCCGCGCAGTTCCTCTGGCGCGCCTACCGCGGCGCCCTGGGCAAGGACCAGGTGCCGGAAGTCTCGGTGCTGGACAAGGCGCCGCTCACCTGGCGCCTGATGCGCCTGCTGCCGACCTTGCTGGCGCGCGAGGAATTCCAGGCCCTGCGCCGCTTCCTCGCCGACGACGCCGACCTGCGCAAGCGCTACCAGCTGGCCGAGCGCCTGGCCGACCTGTTCGACCAGTACCAGGTGTACCGCGCCGACTGGCTGGAGGACTGGAGCGAGCACCGCGACCAGTTGCGCACCGCCGGCGGCAACCTCCGCCCGCTGAACGACGACGAACGCTGGCAGGCCGAGCTGTGGCGCGCCCTGCTGGCGGAGGTGGGCGAGGACGGCCTGGCCGGCAGCCGCGCCGGCGTGCACCGGCGCTTCCTCGAACGCCTGCGCGAAGGCGCGCCGCCCAGGGGCCTGCCGCGCCGGGTGGTGGTGTTCGGCATCTCCGCCATGCCGGCGCAGACCGTGGAGGCCCTGGCCGCGCTGGCGCAGGTGGCCCAGGTGCTGCTGTGCGTGCACAACCCCTGCCGCCACCACTGGGCCGACATCGTCGCCGACAAGGACCTGCTGCGCCACGAATACCGCCGCCAGCAGCGCCGCCCCGGCGTGCCGCTGCAACTGGACGACGACCTCCAGCACCAGTACGCCCAGCCGTTGCTGGCGGCCTGGGGCAAGCAGGGCCGCGACTACATCAACCTGCTTGACCAGTACGACAATCCCGAGAGCTACCGCAGCCGCTTCGGCGAGGTCAGCGGCGGGCGCATCGATCTGTTCAGCGAAGAGTCGCCCGCGCACCTGCTCGGCCAGTTGCAGGACGACATCCTCGAACTGCGCCCGCTGGCCGAGACCCGCACGCAATGGCCGGCCCTGGAGCCGGCGCGGGACCGCTCCGTCCGCTTCCACCTGGCCCACAGCGCCCAGCGCGAGGTGGAGGTGCTGCACGACCAGCTGCTGGCGCGCTTCGACGCCGACCCTACGCTGCGCCCGCGCGACGTCATCGTCATGGTCCCCGACATCGACGCCTACGCGCCGCACATCCAGGCGGTGTTCGGCCAGCTCGGGCGCGACGACCGGCGCTTCATCCCCTTCACCCTGGCCGACCAGGGCCAGCGCGGCCGCGAGCCGCTGCTGGTGGCCCTGGAGCACCTGCTGCAACTGCCCGACAGCCGCTTCGCGGTGAGCGAAATCCTCGACCTGCTGGACGTCGGCGCCCTGCGCGCGCGCTTCGGCATCGGCGAGGCCGATCTGCCGCTGCTGCAACGCTGGATCGACGGCGCCGGGGTGCGCTGGGGCCTGGACGGCGAGCAGCGCGAAGACCTCGGCCTGCCCGCCGCCGAAGAGGCCAACACCTGGCGCTTCGGCCTGCGGCGCATGCTGCTGGGCTTCGCGGTGGGCGAGGGCGAGGCCTTCCAGGGCATCCAGCCCTACGCCGAGATCGGCGGCCTGGACGCCGCCGTGCTCGGCCCCCTGGCCGGCCTGCTGCAGCGCCTGGCCGAGGCCTGCGAGCGCCTGGCCGAGCCGGCGCCGCCGGAGGTCTGGCGCGAGCGCCTGCGCCAGCTGCTCGACGACTTCTTCCTGACCCGCGACGAGCACGACGAACTGCTGCGCCAGCAACTGCTGCAACTGCTCGAACGCTGGCTGGAAACCTGCGGGCGCGCCGCCTTCGGCGAACCGCTGCCGCTGTCGGTGGTGCGCGAGGCCTGGCTCGGCGGCCTCGACGCCGGCGGCCTGAACCAGCGCTTCCTGGCCGGCGCGGTGAGCTTCTGCACGCTGATGCCGATGCGCGCCATTCCCTTCCGCGTGGTCTGCCTGCTGGGCATGAACGACGGCGACTACCCGCGCCAGCAACCGCCGCTGGACTTCGACCTGATGCGCAACGACTACCGCCCCGGCGACCGCTCGCGGCGCGAGGACGACCGCTACCTGCTGCTCGAAGCCGTGCTCTCGGCGCGCGACCAGCTGTACGTCAGCTGGGTGGGCCGCAGCATCCGCGACAACAGCGAGCGCCCGCCCTCGGTGCTGATCGGCCAGCTGCGCGACCACCTGGCGGCCGGCTGGTCGTTGCCCGGCCAGCCCGGCGACGGCAAGGCGCTGCTCCACGCGCTGACCACCGAACATCCGCTGCAACCCTTCAGCCGCCGCTACTTCGAAGGCCGGGGCGAGGGCGTCGACGGCTTCTACACCTACGCCCGCGAATGGCGCGAGGTGCACCGCGACGACGAGCCGGCGGAACAGGCCGAGGCGCCGCTGCCCGAACTGCTGCCGGACGCGCCCATCGGCCTGCGCGTGCTCGCCGACTTCCTCGCCAGCCCGGTCAACGCCTTCTTCCAGCAGCGCCTGAAGGTGCGCTTCGCCGAGGAAGACCTGACCGGCCACGACGAGGAAACCTTCGCCCTCGACGGCCTGCAGGTCTGGCAGCTGCAGTTCGAACTGTGCGAGCGCCTGCGCCCGTGGATCGAGCAGCACTGGGCCGACGGTGAACTACCCGGCCGCATCGAGGGGCAACTGGCGCGCCTGCGCGGCGAGGGGCGCCTGCCGCTGGCGGCCTTCGGCGCCTTCAGTGCCCGCGAGCTGAGCGCGCCGCTGGGCGAACTGCTGACGCGCTACCGCGAGGAGCTGGAGCACTGGAGCGAGGCCGAGGAAGGCCAGCGCGAGCTTATCCACAGCCACGCGGCCAGCGGCGTGGAGCTGGGCGACTGGCTCGGCGGCCTGCGGCGCAACGCCGAGGGCCAGTGGGCCAGCGTGCAACTGGTCAGCGGCAAGCTGCACGAAGGCCGCGGCTACAAGTGGCACAGCCTGGTGCGCCACTGGGTGCGCCACTTGGGCCTGCAACTGTGCGGCGCGCCGGTGCGCAGCCTGCTGGTCAGCCAGACCGGCACCCTGGAACTGCCGCCGCTGACCGCGGAGATCGCCCGCGGTCACCTGGACGCGCTGATCACCGCCTGGCTCGAAGGCCTGCGCCGGCCGCTGCCGGTGGCCTGCAAGGCGGCCTTCGCCTGGCTGGGAGCCGGCGGTGACGAAGCCCGCGCCGCCAGCGAGGCGGCCAAGCGCTACGACGGCGGCTTCGGCAGCACCGGCGAGGCAGCTTCCTCGCCGGCGCTGGCGCGGGTCTACCCGGACTTCGCCAGCCTCAACGCCAGCGGTGAATTCGCCACCTGGGCCGAGAACCTCTACGGCCCGCTGTACCAGCTGCTGCAACGCCGCGACGACGAGGAGCAAGGCCAATGAGCCGCGAACTGCGCGCCCTGGAATTTCCCCTGCACGGCAGCCGCCTGATCGAGGCCAGCGCCGGCACCGGCAAGACCTTCACCATCGCCCTGCTGTACCTGCGCCTGGTGCTCGACCACGGCGGCGAACTGGCCTTCGGCCGGCCGCTGAGCCCGCCGGAAATCCTCGTGGTGACCTTCACCGACGCCGCCACCCAGGAGCTGCGCGAACGCATCCGCGCGCGCCTGGGCGAGGCCGCCGCCTGCTTCGCCGAGCCGGCGCTGCAGCACGACGCGCTGCTGGTCGAGCTGCGCGCCAGCTACCCGGAGCAGCGCTGGCCCGGCTGCGCGCGCCTGCTGCGCCTGGCCGCCGAATGGATGGACGAGGCCGCCGTGTCGACCATCCACAGCTGGTGCTACCGCATGCTCCGCGAGCACGCCTTCGACAGCGGCAGCCTGTTCACCCAGGACCTGATCACCGACCAGAGCGAACTGCTCGCCGAAGTGGTGCGCGACTACTGGCGGCGTAACTTCTACCCGCTGCCGGCGCCGGCGGCGAAGGTGGTCGGCGATATCTACAAGGGCGGCCCCGAGGCCCTGGCGCGCCTGCTGCAGCCCTTGCTGGCGCAGCAGGAGGCCGGCTTCCGCTATGCCGACCAGCCGCTGAGCGCGCCCGGCTCGCTGCGCGAGCTGCTGGAGGAAACCGGCGCCTTCTACGCCCGCCTGGACGAACTGGAGCAGCAGGCCCGCGCCGCCTGGGCCGCCGACGCCCAGGGCCTGCGCCAGCTGCTGATCGACCTGCGCCCGCAGCTCAACGGCAACAGCTACCGCAACAAGGATGACGACGCCGTCTTCGAAGGCTGGCTGCAGGCGCTGGAAGCCTGGAGCCTGGGCGGCGCGGCGCCGGACAACCTCGCCCGCTTCGGCCAGACGCGGATCAAGGTGAAGGGCAAGACGCCGGTGCCCGAGCATGCCGCGTTCCAGGCCATCGATGCCTGGCTGGAGGCCGCCGAGCAGCAGCCGGACATCGCCCCGCAACTGCTGCTGCACGCCCTGGGCGAAGTCAGCCGCGCCCTGGAGGCGGAGAAGCAGCGCCGCGCCGAACTAGGCTTCGACGACCTGCTGGCGCGCCTGGACCGCGCCCTGGCCGGCCCCGGCGGCGAGCACCTGGCCGAGCGCATCCGCGAGCAGTTCCCGGTGGCGCTGATCGACGAATTCCAAGACACCGACCCGCTGCAGTACCGCATCTTCGAGCGCATCTACCGCATCGCCGACAACCCCAGGGATTGCGGCCTGTTCATGATCGGCGACCCCAAGCAGGCGATCTACGCCTTCCGCGGCGCCGACATCCACACCTACCTGCGCGCCCGCGCCGCCACCGCCGGGCGCCACTACACCCTGGGCACCAACTACCGCTCGACCCTGGCCGTGGTGGAGGCGGTGAACCACTGCTTCGCCTTCGCCGAGGGCCATGAGCGCGGCGCCTTCCGCTTCGCCGCGCAGGGCGACAACCCGGTGCCGTTCCAGGCGGTGGCCGCCAAGGGCCGCGACGAGCGCCTGCTGATCGACGGCGAGGAAGCCGCGGCGCTGACCCTCTGGCAACTGGAGAACGACGGCCAGGTGGTTGGCAGCCGGCTCTACCGCGAGCAGATGGCCGCCGGCGCCGCCAGCGCCATCCGCCATTGGCTGAGCCTCGCCCAGCAGGGCCGCGCCGGGCTGTACAAGGCCGATGGCACGGGCCGCGCGCTGCGCCCGGCGGACATCGCCATCCTGGTGCGCGGGCGCAGCGAGGCCGAGGCGGTGCGCGCGGAACTGGCGGCGCGGCGCCTGGCCAGCGTCTACCTGTCCGACCGCGACTCGGTGTTCGACAGCCCCGAGGCCGGCGACCTGCTGCACTGGCTGCGCGCCTGCGCCGAGCCGGGCAACGACGCCCTGCTGCGCAGCGCCCTGGCCACCCGCACCCTGGGCCTGGGCTGGCAGACCCTGGAACGGCTGAACCAGGACGAACAGTTCTGGGAAGGCATGCTCATGCGCTTCCGCGACTACCGCAGCCAGTGGCAGCAGCAGGGCGTGCTGCCCATGCTGCGCCGGCTGCTGGCCGACTTCGAACTGCCGGCGCGGCTGCTGCGCCGCGCCGACGGCGAGCGCAGCCTGACCAACCTGCTGCACCTGGCCGAATGGCTGCAGCGCGAGGCCGCCGAGCTGGACGGCGAGCACGCCCTGCTGCGGGTGCTGGCCGAGCAGCTGGCCAGCCCGTCGAGCGAGGAAATCCTTCGTCTGGAAAGCGACGCCGACCTGATCAAGGTGGTGACCATCCACAAGTCCAAGGGCCTGGAATACCCGCTGGTGCTGCTGCCGTTCATCTGCAGCTGGAAGGAACTGGACGGCAAGAGCCAGACGCCGCCCAGCTTCCAGGGCGAGGAGGGCAAGGTGATCGAGCTGGCGCGCGGCAAGGACCTGGCCGAGGCCGCCTACCGCCTGGCCAACGACGAACGCCTGGGCGAGGACATGCGCCTGCTCTACGTGGCTCTGACCCGCGCCCGCCACGCTCTGTGGCTGGGCGTGGCGCCGCTGGTGGCGGGCAACGCGAAGAGCCCCGAGCTGCACAAGGGCGCCTTCGGCTACCTGCTCGGCGGCGGCGCGGCCATCGCCCTGGACGGCTTCGCCGGCTGCCTGCAGGCCCTGGGCGGCGGCTGCCCCGGCATCCGCATCGAGCCCGTGCCGGCGGTGGACGCCACGGCCTACGACGAGGCCCGCGCCGGCCTGCTCGGCCAGGCCCGCGAGCCGCAGCGGCGGGTGGCGGAGAAATGGTGGATCGCCAGCTATTCCGCGCTGGCCACCCTGGACGCCGAAGGCGACGCGCCGGCGCCGGCCAGCGAACCCATCAGCGCCGAAGAGGCCACCCTGCGCGAAGGCGACGCCGACAGCGCCGCGGCCGAACTGGCCCAGGCCGCGCCGGCCGCCGGCAGCCTGCACGCCTTCCCGCGCGGGCCCAACCCCGGCAGCTTCCTCCACGGCCTGCTGGAATGGGCCGCCGACGAGGGCTTCGCCGCCGTGGCGGAGCAACCCGAGGCACTGCGCGACCTGGTCGCCCGGCGCTGCCAGCTGCGCGGCTGGGAAGCCTGGATCGAGCCCCTGGCGCAGTGGCTGCCGGCCTTCCTCCAGGCCCGCCTGGCGGTGCCCGGCGCGGCGCCGGTGCAACTGGCGGCGCTGGCCAGCTACCAGAAGGAAATGGAGTTCTGGTTCGCCGTGAAACCCACCGACAGCACCCGCCTCGACGCCGCCGTGCGCGCCCACGTGCTGCCCGGCGAGGCGCGCCCGGCGCTGCAGCCGACGCAGCTGGGCGGCATGCTCAAGGGCTTCATCGACCTGGTCTTCGAACATGAGGGGCGCTACTACGTGGCCGACTACAAATCCAACTGGCTCGGCCCCGACGCCGCCGCCTACACCGCGCCGGCCCTGCGCGCGGCGGTGCTGGAGCACCGCTACGACCTGCAGTACGCGCTCTACCTGTTCGCCCTGCACCGCCTGCTCAAGGCGCGCCTGACGGACTACGACTACGACCGCCACGTGGGCGGCGCGCTCTACCTGTTCCTGCGCGGCGGCGAGCACGGCGTGTTCCACGAACGCCCGCCGAAGGCGCTGATGGAGGCGCTGGAAGCGCTGTTCAGCCAGCACGCCGAGGAGGTGCCGGCATGACCCGCGAGCAACTGCTGGAACTGCTCGGCCAATGGGCCGGGCGCGGCTGGCTGCGCGAGCTGGACCGCGCCTTCGCCGCCTTCCTGGTGGAACAGGCGCCCGACGCCGAGCCGCTGCTGATCCTCGCCGCCGCCCTGGCCAGCCACCAGCTGGGTCGCGGCCACGTGTGCCTGGACCTGGCCGCGACCCTCGCCGACAGCCGCTTCGCCCTGTCGCTGCCGCCGGACGGCGAACTGGAAGGCACGCCGCTGACGCTGCCCGGCGAACTGCTCGACGGCCTCGACCTGGCCGCCTGGCAGGCCGCCCTGGCCGACCTGCGCCTGGTGGGCGAGGGCCCCGGCGCCACGCCGCTGGTGCTGGCCGGCCCGCGCCTGTACCTGCGTCGCTACTGGCAGTACGAACGCGAGGTGCGCGCCGGCATCGACCAGCGCCTGGCCCGCGGCGAGGCCCTGCGCGCGGCATTGCCGGTGGATGCCCTGCGCCAGGCCCTGGACGCGCTCTTCCCGAAACGCCCCGGCGCCCCGGCGGACTGGCAGAAACTGGCCTGCGCCCTGGCCGCCGGCAACGCCTTCGGCATCGTCACCGGCGGCCCCGGCACCGGCAAGACCACCACCGTGGTGCGCCTGCTGGCGCTGCTGCAGAGCCTGGCCCTGGGCGGCGAGGGTGGCCGGCCGCTGCGCATCCGCCTGGCGGCACCCACCGGCAAGGCGGCGGCGCGGCTCAACGAATCCATCGCTAATGCCGTGGACCGCCTGGACCTCGGCGCCTTCGCCAACGGCGAGCAGATACGCCAGCAGGTGCCCAAGGAAGTCACCACCCTGCACCGCCTGCTCGGCAGCCGCCCGGACAGCCGGCAGTTCCGCCACCACCCCGGCAACCCGCTGGCGCTGGACCTGCTGGTGGTGGACGAAGCCTCCATGGTCGACCTGGAAATGATGGCCGCGCTGCTCGGCGCGCTGCCGGACAAGGCGCGGCTGATCCTGCTCGGCGACAAGGACCAGCTGGCCTCGGTGGAGGCCGGCGCAGTGCTCGGCGAACTGTGCAGCCGCGCCCGCGAGGGCCACTACCGTGCGGCGACCCGCGATTGGTTGCAGGCGGTCAGCGGCGAGCAGGTCGACGATGATCTGCTCGACGCCCACGGCCAGCCCCTCGACCAGGCCGTGGCCATGCTCCGCCACAGCCACCGCTTCAGTTCCGCCAGCGGCATCGGCCAGCTCGCCGAGGCGGTCAACGCCGGCGACGTGGCGGCCATGCGCGCGGTCTGGGAACGGGGCTACGCCGACCTGGCGCGCCTGGCCCTGGACGCCCGCGACGACCGCGGCCTGCGCGAACTGGTGGTGGAAGGCGGCGGCCGCTACTTCCTCGACGCCGCCGCCCGCCCGGATGTGGCGCCGCCCCAGGGCTACCGCCACTACCTGCAGGTGCTGCGCGACACCCGCCCGGCGCCGGACGCCGCCCAGGCCGACTTCGACGCCTGGGCCGGGCGCGTGCTCGCCGCCCACGGCCAGTTCCAGGTGCTCTGCGCCCTGCGCCGCGGCCCCTGGGGCGTGGACGGGTTGAACCTGCGCATCGCCGACCTGCTGCAGGACGAGGGGCTGATCCAGCCCCACGGCGGCGCCTGGTACCTCGGCCGCCCGCTGCTGGTCACGCGCAACGACTACGGCCTGGGCCTGATGAACGGCGACATCGGCATCACCCTGGCGCTGCCCCGGGAGGAGGGCGGCGAGCGCAAATGGCCGCTGCGCGTGGCCTTCGCCGACGGCCGCGGCGGCATCAAGTGGGTGCTGCCCAGCCGCCTGCAGGCGGTGGAAACGGTGTTCGCCATGACCGTGCACAAGTCCCAGGGCTCGGAGTTCACCCACGCCGCCCTGGTGCTGCCCGACGCGCTCAACCCGATCCTCACCCGCGAGCTGGTCTACACCGGCATCACCCGCGCGCGCAGCTGGTTCAGCCTGGCCAGCGCCGGACGCGGCCAGTGGGTGCTGGAGGCGGCCATCGAGCGGCGGGTGCAGCGGGCCAGCGGGTTGCTGGAAGCTTGAGGGGCAAAATTGCGATAGGCATCACAATTAGAATTGTCTGATGTCAGATTGAGGTCATTGCCTACAAGCTGACAGGATGAAGTTAGGACAATTCCTTCGTCCGCTGGACGCCTCCTTTTCCACTCCCAGCGCCGCCCGCAAACTGCTGCGCCTGCTCAGCGGCGCACTGCTGCTGTGCCTGCTGTGCAGCCTGGCGTTCGCCCTGAGCATGGCGTTCAACCATGAGGTGTCGATCCGCCGCCGCGACATGAACGCGGCCATGTACGAGGCGCAGCTGTACTTCAGCCAGCGCGAGTCGCTGCTCGACTACCTCGGCCGCGGCCAGTTGCCGCTGGCCACGCCGGCCGGCGCGGCCACGCGGCTGCCGGCCTGGCCCGGCGAAGGCCCGGCGCCGCTGTTGCTGCCGCTGCCTGGCGCCGCGCGGGCGCTGCTGCTGTTCCCCGGCGACCTGGCCGAGCTGCGCGACAAGCGCCTGGGGCTGATCCACGTGGCGTCCGGCGCTACGCCGCAGGTCAGCCGGCTCAACGAGGCGGGCCACCCCGACGCCGCGCTGCCGGCCGGCGTGCTCGCCGCCCTGGCGGGCAGCTCCGGGGCGGGGCCGGGCACGCGCTGGCTGGCCGACCCCGGCGACCCGCTGGGGCGGCTGTTCCTGTTCAAGCGCCTGGAGGACGGCTGGCTGGGCCTGGAAATCCGCGGCGACGACCTCGACGCGGCGCTGCAGCGGCCCGAGGCCGGCGACTACCTGCTGCTGGACCGCCGGCACCGGGTGGTTTTCTCCAGCCCCGCCGAAAGCCCCGACGGCGAGGTGTTCCGCAACCTGTGGAATGGCGACTGCTTCGACTTCGTCGGCCTGGGCCCGATTCCCCTGCAGGTGGCCCTGCTCAAGCACCTGGGCGCCTCGAACTGGGCGCTGGTCTACCACCAGGGCGTCGGCCAGCTGCTGGTCGCCCTCTGGCTGCCGATCCTGCTGGCCAGCGGCCTGGCGCTGGCCGCCGGCCTGCTGCTGCAGCGCCTGGGGCAGCGCATCGACCAGCGCCTGATCCGCCCGGCGCAGCAGCGCCTGGAGGCGCTCAAGGAAAGCGAAGCCTTCTCCCGCGCAGTCATCCGCGCAGCCCCCGTGGCGCTGTGCGTGCTGCGCCGCGCCGATGCCGCGGTGGTGCTGGAGAACCCCCAGGCCGAGCAGTGGCTGGACGGCGGCCAGGTGATCCCCCGCGACGGCGCGCGCTGGATCGCCCAGGCCTTCGCCAGGGAGGGCGGCGCGGCCTGCGAGGAACTGGCGGTGGGCGGCGGGCGTCACCTGTACCTGAGCTACACGCCGACGCGCTACAACGGCGAGGACGTGCTGTTCTGCGCCTTCAGCGACATCAGCGCGCGCAAGCAGGCCGAGGCCGAGCTGTCCCGCGCCAAGCAGCTGGCCGACGCCGCCAACCAGGCCAAGACGCTGTTCCTGGCCACCATGAGCCACGAGATCCGCACGCCGCTGTACGGCGTGCTGGGCACCCTGGAACTGCTCGGCCGCACCCGCCTGGATCTGCAGCAGACCGGCTACCTGCAGGCCATCCAGCGTTCCTCCTCGACCCTGCTGCAGCTGATCAGCGACGTGCTCGACGTGTCCAAGATCGAGGCCGGGCAACTGGTGCTGGAGCCGGAGGAATTCTCGCCCCTGGAGCTGACCGAGGAAGTGGTCCAGTCCTTCGCCGGGGCGGCGCGGGCCAAGGGCCTGCAACTGTTCAGCTGCATCGACGCGCAGCTGCCCCTGCGCCTGTCCGGCGACGCCACGCGCATCCGCCAGATCCTGGGCAACCTGCTGAGCAACGCGCTGAAGTTCACCGACAGCGGCCGCGTGCTGGTGCGCGTGCGCCAGCGCGGCGAGGAGGGCGGCAAGGCGATCCTGGACTGGCAGGTGATCGACAGCGGCTGCGGCATCGCCGCCGAGGAGCAGGTGCGGCTGTTCGAGCCCTTCTACCAGGTTGGCGGCAGCGCCCGCCAGGTGGGCGGCACCGGCCTGGGCCTGTCGATCTGCAAGCGCCTCACCCGCCTGATGCACGGCCGCCTGCGGGTGGTCAGCGACCTCGGCCTGGGCAGCAGCTTCACCCTGAGCCTGCCGCTGGAGCCGGTCGAGGCCGCGGCGCCGCAACCGATACTGGAGGACGGCCCGGTGCTGGTGCTCTCGCCCATGCGCGAGCTGGGCGAGGCGCTGTGCGGCTGGATCGCCCGCTGGGGCGCGCGGGCGCGGATGGCCACGCCGCAGCTGCTGGCCGAGGCCGACGACCAGTCGGTGCTGGTGGAGGTCCGCCTGCACGGCCCGGCGGCGGCGCCGCCGGAGGGCTGGCCGAGCTGCCGCGTGGTGCTCAGCGCCGAAGGGCACCTGCAGCCGGCGCGCCTGGGCTGCGACTGGCTGGTCGGCCTGCACAGCCTGGGCGCCCTGGGCCGGGCCATCGGGCTGGCCCAGGGCTGCCTCAGCGGCGGCGCCCAGCGCGAACGCCCGGCGGGCGCCGCGCGCGACCTGCTGGGGCTGCGCGTGCTGGTGGTGGAAGACAACCAGATCAACCAACTGATCCTGCGTGACCAGCTGAACGCCCTGGGCTGCCGCGTGGAACTGGCCGGCAACGGCCAGGAGGCCCTGCAGCGCGGGCGCGCCGAAGACATCGACGTGGTCCTCACCGACCTCAACATGCCACGCATGGACGGCTACCAGCTGGCCAGCGAACTGCGCCAGCGCGGCTGGCAGCAGCCGATCATCGGGGCCACCGCCAATGCCATGCGCGAGGAGCGCGAGCGCTGCCTCGCCGCCGGCATGGAGGACTGCCTGCTCAAGCCGGTGGACCTGGAGACGTTGTACCGCTGCCTGGCGGCAGCGAAGGAGATTTCATGAACCCCCTGCCTTACCGGGTGCTGGTCGTCGAAGACCAGGCCTTCCAGCGCGAGTACCTGCTGGAGCAACTGCGCACCCAGGGCGTGTGCTACCTCGAGGCGGCCGCCGACGGCGCCGAGGCCATCGAGCGCCTGGAGCGCCAGCGCTTCGACCTGGTGCTCAGCGACCTGCTGATGCCGGGGATGGACGGCGTGCAGCTGATCCAGCACCTGTCCACCCTGGAGTGGCGCCCGCAGCTGGCGCTGATGAGCTCGGCGCCGCAGCGGGTGCTCGGCGGCGCCTGCCAGGCGGCCCGGGCGCTGGGCCTGTCGGTGCTCGACCTGATCGCCAAGCCGGCGCCGCCGGCGGCCATCGCGCGGCTGCTGGAGCGCCTCGGCCAGCGCCAGGGCGCCGCGCGCGAACCGGGCCGGCAGGCGACCTGCTTCAGCCGCTCGCAACTGCTGCTGGCCCTGGCGCGGGGCGAGCTGCAGGCCTGGTTCCAGCCGAAGAAGTCGCTGCGCGACGGGCGCATCGTCGCCGCCGAGGCCTTGGTGCGCTGGCTGCACCCGGAGCACGGCCTGCTGCTGCCCGGCGCCTTCATCGACGACCTGGCCCGCCACGGCCTGGAGCAGGTGCTGCTGTGGACCATGATCGAGCAGTCGCTGCGCGCCCAGGCCGGCTGGCGCCAGCAGGGCTACCGCATACCGGTGTCGGTGAACCTGCCGACGCACCTGCTGGACGACCCCGGCCTGCCCGACCGCCTGGCCGACTTCGTCGTGTTGCAGGGCGGCGAGCCGGCCTCGCTGTGCTTCGAGTTGACCGAAAGCAGCACCACGCGCCGGCCTGGCAACTACCATGCCGGGGCCTGCCGCCTGCGCATGAAGGGCTTCGGCCTGGCCCAGGACGACTTCGGCCAGGGCTACAGCTCGCTGTACAACCTGGTGTCGACGCCCTTCACCGAGCTGAAGATCGACCGCGCCCTGGTGCACGGCAGCGTCGAGGACGAATCCCTCGCCGCGGCCCTGGAGAGCACCGTGGCCCTGGGCCACCGGCTGGGCCTGGAAGTGGTCGCCGAAGGCGTGGAGAGCACCGCCGAGCTGAGCCTGCTGCGGCGCCTGGCCTGCGACCGGGTACAGGGCTTCCTGATCTCCGAGGCGGTGTGCGCCGAGGCCTTCGACCGCCTGCTGCACGAAGACGGGCCGGCGGGGGCTCCCTGAGCCTCGTCCGGCGCCGCGCCGGCGGCGCAGCCTCGCGGGCTCGCCCGGGGCCATCTACAGTCAGCGAATCATGTTCTGCATGTTTCATGCGCGGAGCCCATTGCACCTTGGAACACAACGAAGGCTCGATCGGCAAGCTGGCCCGCAGCTCGCAGCGCCTGAACTTCTGGCTGTTCGGGCTGCTGGCGCTCAGCCTCGGGCTGGTGGGCGTGAGCTTCTGGGCGATCAAGCGCGTGCTGCAGGAGGAGTACGACAAGATCGACTTCCACTTCTCCCGGCTGATGGGCGACATCCGCGAGCACGAGGCGTTCCTGCTGCGCATCGCCCAGCAGAGCGACGAGGCCACGCGCAAGCGCGACCAGGACGTGGTGCCGCTGCAGCTCTCGCTGCAATGGCGCGAGGGGCCGATGGAGGTCTACGAGGGCCGCGAGTTCTCCTTCGCCATGCCCTTCACCCTGGCCGCCCGCGACCACGCGCCGGCGGACGGCGTCTCCACCGGGCCGTTCTCCCTCGGGGTGATGCTGGCGAACTTCTACTCCAGCGTCTGGAGCACTTCCAGCTACCCGGCGCCGCAGGCGCTGCTGTTCGACCTGGACGGCACCACCAGCATCGCGGTGCCGGCCCTGGCCAGCTCCCCGGGGCGCGGCGGGCTGGCCCGCGACACCTTCCTCGAAGTGGCCGCGCGGGTCGCCGCCGGCGTGCGCGAGCGCCCGCCCCCCGCGCACGACTACCAGGTGCACTGGGGCCGCGCCGACACCTACCACGGCGACAGCCGCGCGCTGCTCGGCTACGTCACCGTCGACCTGCCGGACAGCCTGTGGTGGGAAGGCGAGCGCGAGCGCCAGGTGATCGCCGCCAGCCTGCTCGACCTGGACCGCATCAACGACTACGAGCAGACCCTCCTGCGCCCGCTGTTCGGCCAGCTGACCCTGCTGGCGCCGGACGGCCGCCAACTGATGGGCCCGCCGCGCCCGGCGGAGCTGGACGACGGCCTGAGCCTGGGCAGCCGCGGCATGCTGTTCAAGCTGCGCAGCCAGCCCCACGGCGGCTGGGTTGCCGTCTACGGGGTGGACTACACGCTGTTCTTCCGCAACCTGGAGTGGCTGTTGCTGAGCCTGCCGGCGCTGGTGCTGACGGGCGTGGGCATCGGCCTGTACAGCGTGCGCTGGTACGCGCGGCGGGTGGTGGGGCCGGCCAGCGCGGCGCACCTGCGGGTGGTGGAGAGCGATGCCTTCAGCCGCACGGTGATCGACACCGCGCCGGTGGCCCTGTGCGTGCTGGGCCGCCATGGCCAGCAGCTGATCATCCACAACCAGCTGGCCGCGCAGTGGCTGGGCAGCGAGGCCGACATCCTCGCCCTGGCCCGCGACTGGCGGCTGTTCGACGGCGGCTGGCAGCACGGCGAGCTGTGCATCCGCAACGACGGCCTGTACCTGCAGGCGGCCTTCGCCGCCACCCGCTACCACGGCGAGGAAGCGCTGCTCTGCGTGTTCCGCGACATCACCGCCTACCACCAGGCCCAGGGCGCGCTGGCCGAGGCCAAGCGCGCGGCGGACTCGGCCAACGCCGCCAAGACGCTGTTCCTGGCCAACATGAGCCACGAGATCCGCACGCCGCTGTACGGCGTGCTGGGCACCCTGGAACTGCTCGCCCTGACCAGCCTGGACGTGCAGCAGCGCGGTTACCTGCAGGCCATCCAGGGCTCCTCGACGACCTTGCTGCAACTGATCAGCGACATCCTCGACGTGTCCAAGATCGAGGCCGGGCAGATGCTCCTCACCGAAGAGGACTTCAGCCCGCTGGACCTGGCCGAGGAAGTGATGCGCGGCTTCGCCGTCGGCGCCGCGGCCAAGCACCTGCAGTGGTACGCCTGCATCGACGCCGAGGTGCCGGCGCGCCTGCACGGCGACGCGGCGCGCCTGCGCCAGGTGCTGAACAACCTGCTGAGCAACGCGCTGAAGTTCACCGACGTCGGCCGCGTGGTGCTGCGCCTGAAGGTGCTCGGCCGCAGCGGGCAGCGGGTGCGCCTGCAATGGCAGGTCACCGACACCGGCATCGGCATTCCCGAGCACCTGCAGCCGCGCCTGTTCGAACCCTTCTTCCAGGTCGCCGAGGGCCACGGCAGCCTGGGCGGCACCGGCCTGGGCCTGGCCATCTGCTCGCGGCTCACGCAACTGATGGGCGGCGAGCTGCGCCTGGTCAGCGAGCCGGGCCTGGGCAGCAGCTTCTCGCTGTTCCTCGACCTGCCCGAAAGCGGCGAGGGCGGCAGCGCCCTGGCCGAGGTGCAGCTGCAATCCGGGCCGGTCTACCTGCGCGGCGCCGTGCGCGAGCTGGCCGGCTGCCTGGAGGCCTGGCTGCAGCGCTGGGGCTGCCTGGTGCTGCCCGGCGAGCCGCCGCCCGGCAGCGAGGCGACGACGGTGCTGCTGGAGCTGTTTCCCGATGCCCTGGAGCGCTGCGACTGGTCGGGGCCGCGGGTGCGCGTCCTGGCCGAGGCCGCCGGCCAGCCGCAGTTCGAGCGCGGCGCCTGGTGCGTCAGCCCGCTCAGCCTGCGCGGCATCGCCCGGGCCCTGGCGCTGGCGCAGAACGGCGAGGAGCAGCTGCCGGCGGTGGCCGAGCCGCCGCGCTTCGGCAAGCTCGGCCTGCGGGTGCTGGTGGCCGAGGACAACCCGGTCAACCAGGTGCTGCTGCGCGAGCAACTGGAGGAGCTGGGCTGCCAGGTGCGCCTGGCCGGCGACGGCCGCGAGGCATTGCGGCAGTTCGAGGGCGAGACCTTCGACGTGCTGCTCACCGACGTCAACATGCCGCACTGCAACGGCTACCAGCTGACCCGCGAATTGCGCGAGCGCGGCCTGGCGCTGCCGATCATCGGCGTGACCGCCAACGCCATGCGCGAGGAGGGCGAGCGCTGCCGGGCGGTGGGGATGAACGCCTGGCTGGTCAAGCCGCTGAGCCTGCAGGTGCTGCACGACACCCTGCGCGCGCTGGCGGCGCCCGGCGTGGCGCCCGAGGCGACGGCCGGCGCGGCGGCTGGCACTGCGCAGGCGCCGCAGGCCGCGGCGGGGCTGCAGGTGCCGGCGCACATGCTGCGGCTGTTCGTCGACACCATGCGCCAGGACCTGGAAAGCGCCGCCCAGGCCCGCCAGGCGGGCGACGCGGCGGCGCTGTGCCAGGCCCTGCACCGCATGGCCGGAGCCCTGGCGGTGGTGCGCGGGCAGGCCCTGGTGCGCAGCTGCCGGCTGCTGGAGGAGGGCCTCGGGGAAGGCCGCGTGGACTGCGACGATCCGCGGGTGGCGCGCCTGCTGGCGCGGATCGACGAGGCTCTGTGCAGCCTCTGAGGGCTAAGCTGAGAAGGACGGCCCGTCGCTGCGGCGGGCAACAGGCATGACCAAGAGACCGTTATGGAAAAACTCAGAATCGTGGTGGCCGATGATCATTCGATCGTACGGATGGGCGTGCGCGAAGTGGTGCAGGGGGACCCGCGCTTCTCCATCGTCGGCATGGCCGCCAACTCCAGCGAACTGGTGCGCCTGTACGGCGAGCTGGCGCCGGACATCGTCATCGCCGACTACAACATGCCCGGCGACGAGCAGTACGGCGACGGCCTCAAGCTGGTCGGCTACCTGCTGCGGCAGTTCCCGGGCACCCGCGTGCTGATCTACACCATGCTCAGCAACAACCTGATCTTCTCCAGCCTCTACGATCTGGGCGTGGCCGGGGTGGTGCCCAAGAGCAGCGACCCGGAGGAAATCCTCGCGGCGCTCGACGCCATCGCCGGCGGGCGCATCTACCGCGGCGCCTGCATGCAGGACCCGAACAGCGTGCTGCCCGGCGGCGACGACATCGAGGGGCGCATCGCCAGCCTCTCGACCAAGGAGTACGAAGTGCTGCGCCACTTCGTCTCGGGCCTGAGCGTGCGCGACATCGCCCGGGTGCTCAACCGCAGCGTGAAGACCGTCAGCGCGCAGAAGATCGCCGCCATGCGCAAGCTGGAGGTGGACAGCGACCAGGCGCTGCTGACCTTCTGCATCAAGGCCGAGCTCTTCCAGTGAGAGGCTGTAGGAATCTTCTCGTTACATCCATAGGAAGAGTTTGAAATTCCTTTGAGATTTGTCTGATTAAAGCCTTCCTGCGCACTCCCTAAAGTATGCGGCGTCGAGGCTGCCGGCCCTCCATCGCCACTGCGCTGGAAGGCGGTGGCGAGGAACCTTCGAGTGGCTCGGGTTCCTCGGGCGGGCCATTGCCGCTCGGCAGGCAGCCAGCGCAACCGCATTCAATTGGAGTTCGATCATGCACAAGAACCTGCTCGCCGCCCTGATCGTGGCCGGCGCCGGCCTGTCGCTAAACGCCCAGGCGGCCCAGACCGGGCAGATCCAGATCACCGGCAAGGTGGTGGACACCACCTGCTCGGTGGACGCCGGCTCGGGCAATGTCCAGGTGACCCTGCCCAACGTCGACAAGTCGCTGCTGCAGAACCCGGGCAGCAACACCGGCATCACCCCGTTCTCGGTCAAGGTCTCCGGCTGCACCGGCAGCTCCGGCACCGGCGCCGATACCGTGTCCATCGCCTTCGTCCCGGACGCCAACGTCGACATGAACGGCAACCTGGTCAACACCGGCGGCGCCAGCGCCGTGGCGGTGCAGCTGCTGGACAAGAACCAGCAGCCGATCAACATCCACAACGACAGCTACAGCGCCCAGGTGGCCCGCGGCGAGTCCACCGACGTGTCCGGCGGCGACATCAACCTGAACTACTACGCCCGCTACTTCTCCGCGGCCGGCGGGGCTGGCGCGGGTGACGTCGCGACCCAGGCGAACTTCCAGCTGATCTACCAGTGATCCACCCGTGATCGACCTGCCCGAGGCTCCGCCCCGGGCATCGAGGTACCCATGAAACAAGTCTTCCCCTCGCTGCGGCCGGCCTGGCTGCTGGCCGGCTTCCTGCTGCTCGCCTTCGGCGCGCCCCTGGCCCGCGCCGGGGTGGTCATCGACGGCACGCGGGTGATCTACCCGGCGAAGGAACGCGAGGTCACCCTGCGCCTGACCAACCAGGGCAAACAGCCGGTGCTGATGCAGGTCTGGGCCGACCGCGGCGACGAACGCTCCACGCCGCAGACCGCCAACGCGCCCTTCCTCATCACGCCGCCGATCTTCCGCCTGGACCCGCGGAAGGGCCAGAGCGTGCGCCTGATGTTCACCGGCGAGAAGCTGCCGCAGGACCGCGAGTCGCTGTTCTGGTTCAACGCCTTGGAAGTGCCGCCCATGCCCCAGGGCGCCGAGGCCAACTACATGCAGATCGCCGTGCGCTCGCGGTTGAAGCTGTTCTACCGGCCGGCCGGGCTGCCCGGCGACGTGGGCAGCGCGGTGGGCCAGGTGCGCTGGCAGCTGGTGCGCCAGGGCGCGGGCTATGCCCTGCGCGGCGACAATTCCAGCCCCTACCACCTGTCCTACAGCGGCCTGACCCTGGTCCAGGGCGGCCGCGACTACAAGGCGGCGGGCGGGATGATCGCGCCCTTCGCCAGCCAGACCTTCGCCCTCGACGGCTTCGCCGGCGGCACGGGCGCCGGGCAGGTGCGCTACCGCTGGATGAGCGACTACGGCGCCGCCCCGGAACGAACCGCCAGCCTGCATTGACCCCGGCCGCGCCTGGCGCGCGAGGGCCGATCCGACAAGGTACATCGATGTCTCGTCATTCCCGCCGTATTCCGGCCGCGCGCCGGCGCGCCTGGCCGTGCCCGGGGCCGCTGGCCCTGGCTATCGCCGCGGCCTGGGCCGCCTTCCCGGCGGACGCGCCGCGGGCCGCCGAGGACGCGCTCTACGCCGCCTTCAACCCGGCCTTCCTGCGCGGCCCCGACGGCCGCCCGCTGGACGTCACGCGCTACGAGCACGGCAACCCGGTCACCCCGGGCAGCTACCGGGTGGACGTCTACGTCAACCAGACCTGGACCGGCCGCCAGGAACTGCGGGTGCGCGGCGGCGAGGGCGACGCCCCGCCCAGCTACTGCTTCAAGCGCAGCCAGTTGCCGGCCCTGGGCCTGGACAGCGCCCGGCTGCCGGACGCCAAGGCCGCCGCGCGCGCCCTGGAGGACGCCGACTGCGTGGACGTGGTGCGCCTGGTGCCCGGCGCCCGCGCGGACTTCGTCCAGGGCGACCTGCGCCTGGACCTGAGCATTCCCCAGGCCTACCTGGGCCGGGTGTCGCGCGGCTACGTCGACCCGCGCGACTGGGACCGCGGCGTCACCGCGGCCTTCGTCGACTACAACGCCAACGCCTACCGCACCGAGGCCGGCGGCACCCAGGACCAGTACTACGCCGGCCTCAACGCCGGGCTCAACCTGGGCGACTGGCGCCTGCGCCACAACGGCAGCTACAGCCAGAGCCAGGGCGACCGGCAGAAGAGCACGCGGCACTACGACGCGATCAGCAGCTACGCCCAGCGCGACGTCACCGCGTTGAAATCGCAGCTGACCCTGGGCGAATACTTCACCCCCGCCGACCTGTTCGACAGCGTGCCCTACAGCGGCGTCCAGCTGGCCTCGGACGACCGCATGCTGCCCGACTCGCAGCGCGGCTTCGCCCCGGCCATCCGCGGCACCGCCGAGACCAACGCCAAGGTCACGGTGCGCCAGGGCGGCAACGTCCTCTACGAAACCAGCGTGGCGCCCGGGCCCTTCGTCATCGACGACCTGTACAACTCCGGCTACGCCGGCGACCTGGAAGTGACGGTGACCGAGGCCGACGGCCGCGTGCGCCAGTTCACCGTGCCCTTCGCCAGCGTCGCGCAGCTGCTGCGCCCGGGCGTGTCGCGCTACAGCGTCACCGCCGGCAAGTACCGCGACGACCGTCTGGACGACACCCCGAACTTCGTCCAGGGCACCTACCAGCGCGGCATCTCCAACCTGTGGACCGGCTACACCGGCAGCATAGTCGCGGAGAACTACCTGGCGCTGCAGGGCGGCCTGGCCCTGAGCACGCCGGTGGGCGCCTTCGCCTTCGACGTCACCCAGTCCCACGCCAGCGGCCTGAAGGCCGGCGACCAGGGCGGCAGCGCCAGCGGCCAGAGCTTCCGCCTGAGCTACAGCAAGCTGCTGGAGTCCACCCGCACCAACTTCGCGGTGGCGGCCTACCGCTTCTCCAGCGACGGCTACCTGAACTTCGCCGACTTCGCCTACGCGCGCTCGCCGGAAGACGCCAACTACGTCGCCTGGCGCCAGCGCAACCGCTTCCAGGTCAACCTCAGCCAGCCCCTGGGCGAGCGCCTGGGCAGCCTGTACCTGAGCGGTTCGGCGCAGAACTACTGGAACACCGGCAAGGGCAGCGACATGAGCTACCAGGCCGGCTACTCCAACAGCTTCAGCTGGGGCAGCCTGAGTCTGTCGGCCAACCGCACCCGCGCGCTGTCCGGCGAGACCGACACCCAGTACATGCTCAACCTGTCGCTGCCGCTGGGGCGTTCCAGCCACGCGCCGTACCTGAACAGCACCACCACGCGCAACAGCAACGGCGATATCAACAGCCAGCTGAGCGTGGCCGGCTCGCTGGGCGACTACAACCAGTTCAGCTACGGCGTGTACGGCTCGCGCAGCCGCATCGACGGGCAGAGCAGCAACACCGGCGGCGCCAACGTGCAGTACTGCGCGCCGCAGACCAACCTGTCGGCCAGCTACAGCGAAGGCGAGGGCTACCACCAGTACGGCCTGGGCCTGACCGGCAGCGTGGTGGCGCACCCCGGCGGGATCAACTTCAGCCAGGCCCAGGGCGAGACCCGCGCGGTGATCGAGGCCAGGGGCGCGGCCGGCGCTGCGCTGGTCAACAGCAGCGGCGGCGCGGTCGGCGGCAACGGCTACGGGGTGGTCTCCAGCCTGATGCCCTACCGCGAGAACCAGGTGGCGCTCGACCCCAAGGGCCTGCCCGACGACGTCGAGCTGCAGACCACCGCGCAGAACGTGGCGCCGCGCTACGGCGCGGTGGTGATGCTCAAGTACCCCACCGTCAGCGGCCAGCCGCTGCTGCTGCGCCTGCTGGACGAGCAGGGCAACAGCCTGCCGGTGGGCGCCGAGGTGCTCGACGCCCAGGGCAACAGCCTGACCCTGGTGGGCCAGGGCAGCCGGGTGTTCCTGCGCCTGCGCGACACCAGCGGCGAGCTGCAGGTGCGCTGGGGCGAAGGCCCGCAGCGGCAATGCCGGGCGCGCTACCAGGTGCCGGCCGCGGCCGGCGACGGCAAACCCTTCCAGCAGGCCGAGGCGGTGTGCGTGCGCCCGTCCGCCGGCGGTGAACTGGCGGCCCGCTAGGCGGCCGCGTTCGACGAGGTATCCATGAAGAAGATTTTCCTGTTCTGCCTGCTGCTGTTGCTCGGCGGCCTGTCGACCACGGCCTGGGCGAGCTGCAGCTTCGACTCCGGCTACATGACCTCGCAGCTGAACATCAGCCTGCCGGCGACCATCAGCGTGCCCGTCGATGCCACGCCGAACACCGAGCTGTGGAGCAGCGGCTGGGTCTCCGCCAGCGGCAACAACATCAGCTGCAACAGCACCGGCGTCGTCTCCGGCGTGCTGGCCGGCGGCATCGGCGCGGCGGTGCCGGGCTTCACCAACAGCAGCGGCTACCCCTCGGTGTTCAAGACCAACATCGACGGCATCGGCATCTCGGTCTACTGGTGCAACAACGCCAACTGCAACCCGAACTACAACAACGTGACGCCCATCGCCAGCCTGGCCTGGCCGGTGAGCGCCACCCAGTACCCGCTGAAGAACTCCTGGTGGGTGCGCCTGGTGAAGACCGGGCCGATCCTCAATGGCGGCCAGCTGCAGGTCAGCGGCACCTCCACGGTGTCGTACCAGAACCTGACGGTGGCGCAGCTGACCTTCACCGGCGCCACCGCGGTCACCTCGCGGGCCTGCGAGATCAACCCCGACAGCCAGGGCATCACCGTGCCGCTGCCGACCGTGCTCAAGAGCGACTTCCCCGCCGGCCTCGGCGTGCTGGCCGACAACGGCAAGGCCCGCGCCTTCCACATCAACCTGCGCTGCGACAGCGGGGTGCAGGTCTGGTACCGCATCGACGGCGCCAGCAGCGGCAACCAGGTCCTCGACAACGCCAGCGGCGCCGGCATGGCCGGCGGCGTCGGCGTCCAGCTGTTCTATGGCGACGTCAGCAGCACCCTGGTGCAGCCCCTGGCCACCCGCGCGCTGCAGACCACCACCACGGGCTCCGGCCAGGCGGTGAGCATCCCGCTGGCGGCCAAGTACTACAAGACCGCCAGCACGGTGACGGGCGGGCAGGTGGCGGTCACCGCGACCTTCACCATGACCTACGAATGAGCGACCGTTCGTCCGTTGGCGGGGGATAAAACCGACCTGCTGTCGATCCCCTCCGGCCCGGCGCGACTATAGGTATCTGCGTCCCAACGCCCGGAGGAGCCGAGGATGAAATACCTGTGCCTGATCTACCTGGACGAGAAAGCCGCCGCGCAGCTGCCCGCCCATGACTACCGCGCCGTGGTGGAAGAGTGCCTGGGCTACGAGCAGCAGCTGCGCGAGCGCGGCCAGCTGCTGGCGGTGGAGGCCCTGCAATCGGTGGGCAGCGCCACCACCCTGCGCCACCGCGACGGCCAGCTGTCGGTCACCGACGGGCCCTTCGCCGAGACCCGCGAGCAGCTCGGCGGCTTCTACCTGATCGAGGCGCGCGACCTCAACGAGGCCATCCAGATCGCCGCGAAGATCCCGCCGGGGCGCCTGGGCTGCATCGAGGTGCGGCCGATCCGCGACTGGGAGCAGCACTTCGCCGCCCAGGGCTGAGCCCCGCCACCCGCCGCGGCGGCGAGCCGCGCGAAGAGGAGAGCCAAGCATGAGCATCGACAACTTCACCCTGCCGCCCGTGGTGCCCCGCGAAGACTGGCTGGCCGCGCGCAAGCGCCTGTGGCGGCTGGAGCGCGAGGCCACCCACGCCCGCGACGCCCTCAACGCCGAGCGGCGCAAGCTGCCGCTGGTGCGCATCGACAAGGACTACCGCTTCGAAGGCCCCAGCGGCCCGCTGCGCCTGCTCGACCTGTTCGAGGGCCGGCCGCAGCTGATCGTCTACCACTTCATGTTCCACCGCGACCGTGGCGAGGGCTGCGAGGGCTGCTCCTTCCTGGTCGACAACCTCGGCCGCCTGGAGCACCTGCACGCCCGCGGCACCACCCTGGCCCTGGTGTCCCGCGCGCCGCTGGCGGAGATCGCGCCGTTCCGCGCGCGCATGGGCTGGCGGCTGCCCTGGTACTCGTCCTTCGGCAGCGACTTCAACTACGACTTCCACGTCACCCTCGACGAGAAGGTGGCGCCGATCGAATACAACTACCGCGACCTGGACGAACTGCGGCGCCTGGGCCAGGACTACCACATCCAGGGCGAGCAGCCGGGGATGAGCGTGTTCCTGCGCGACGGCGACAGCGTCTACCACAGCTACTCCGCCTACGGCCGCGGGCTGGAGGCGCCGCTGTTCACCTACCACCTGCTCGACCTCACGCCCCTGGGCCGCGGCGAGGGCTGGGGCGGCATGGCCGACCTCGACGGCAAGGGCATGAACTGGCTGCGCTACCATGACCGCTACGACGACGAGCGACCACCGCACGGCTGCTGCGCATCCTGAAAAAGGAGGAATCGCCATGGGAAGTCCCATCGACCCGGCCATCCAGCGCCTGCTGGACGGCTGGCTGGAGGCGGTACAGGCCGGCGACGTCGCGGCCATCGTCCGCCACTACAGCGACGACGTGCTGGCCTTCGACGCCGTGGCCCAGCTGCAGTTCGTCGGCCGCGAGGCCTACGCGCAGCACTGGCGCGCCTGCCTGCAGGCCTGCCAGCAGACGCGCTTCGAGCGCCACCACCTGGTAGTGGAGCAGGGCGGCGACGTCGCCTTCGGCCACTATCTGTCGTACTGCGGCGGCAAGGACGAGAAGGGCGAGGAGAAGGCCTCCTGGGCGCGGGCGAGCTTCGGCCTGCGGCGGGTGGACGGGGAATGGAAGATCGTCCACGAGCATTTCTCCATCCCCTTCGACATGCACACCGGGCAGCTGCTGTTCGACGCCCAGCCATGAGCCGGCCGCATGCATGACTACGCGCCGCCTTCGCTGCGCGACGCGGTGGATGACATCTACCGCCGCGAATCGCGGCGCGTGCTGGCCACGCTGATCCGCCTGCTGGGCGACTTCGACCGCGCCGAGGAGGCGCTGCACGATGCCTTCGCCGCCGCCGTGGAGCAGTGGGGGCGCGATGGCCTGCCGCACAACCCGCGGGCCTGGCTGGTCTCCGCCGGACGCTTCAAGGCCATCGATCACCTGCGCCGGCGGGTGCGCTTCGACGCTTCGCTGGAGCAGATCGCTCGCCAGTTGGAGATCGACGCCCAGGGTGAGGAGGAGATGGAGCACGAAGGCCTGGAGGACGACCGCCTGCGCCTGGTGTTCACCTGCTGCCACCCGGCGCTGGCCGCCGACGCCCAGGTGGCGCTGACCCTGCGCGAAGTCTGCGACCTGCGCACCGAGGAGATCGCCCGGGCCTTCCTGGCAGCGCCCGCGACCATCGCCCAGCGCATCGTCCGCGCCAAGCAGAAGATCCGCGACGCGCGCATCCCCTACCAGGTGCCGGAGCCGGCCGAGCTGCCGCAGCGCCTGGCCAGCGTGCTGCGCGTGGTGTACCTGGTGTTCAACGAGGGCTACGCGGCCTCCAGCGGCGAATCCCTGACCCGCGCCGAGCTTTCCGCCGAGGCCATCCGCCTGGGCCGGCAACTGCTGGAACTGCTGCCGGAGCCGGAAGTGCTGGGCCTGCTGGCGCTGATGCTGCTGCAGGAATCGCGGCGCGCCGCGCGCAGCGACGAGCACGGCGAGCTGGTGCTGCTGGAGCACCAGGACCGCTCGCGCTGGGACGCCGGGCTGATCGCCGAGGGCCAGCGCCTGGTCGGCCTGGCCCTGGCCAGCCGCCGCTTCGGTTCCTACACCTTGCAGGCGGCCCTGGCCGCGGTGCACGCCGAGGCGGCGGACCTGGCCAGCACCGACTGGCCGCGGATGGTGGCGCTGTACGACGCGCTGCTGCAACTGCAGCCCTCGCCGGTGGTGGAACTCAACCGCGCCGTGGCCCTGGCCATGCGCGACGGCCCCCAGGTCGGGCTGGCAGCGGTGGACGCCATCCTCGCCCGCGGCGAACTGGCCGACTACCACCTGGCCCACGCCGCCCGCGCCGACTTCTGCCGGCGCCTGGGCCGCCCCGCCGAAGCCCGCGAGGCGTACGAGCGCGCGCTGGCGCTGACGCGCCTGGAGCCGGAGCGACGCTTCCTCGAACAGCGCCTGCGGGAGTTGGAAACGTAGGGCGTATAACCGTTCGCGGTTATACGCCGTTTAACCCACGCCGCAGTCAACGCCAAGGTCAACCCAGGCGCCGCCTGAGACCGAGGTCAACGTCCATAACCCCGGTACCGTTTGCGACCGAGGCCAACGCCCAGGCCAGCCCCGGCGCCGCCTGGGACCAAGGTCAAACGGCGGATAACGTCGAACGTTATCCGCCCTACGCCGCGCCAAGGTGCTCTTCGTAGGAGCGAGCTTGCTCGCGAACCAACCCCCGCTGCGAGGCCGGGTTCGCGAGCAAGCTCGCTCCTACGAAAAGCTGTGCTCGCCTGTAACGTAGGGCACCATCAACCCTGCGCCGCCATCTCCCGCAGCCGCTCCAGCGAGACGATGCGCAACTGCCGGTAGCCCAGCTCCAGCGCGCCGCCGGCCACCAGCTCGCGCAGTTCCAGGGACAGCGTCTGGCGGCTGATGCCGAGCATCATCGCCAGCTCGTCCTGGCTGATGCGCACCAACTGGCGCTGCTCGCCGTCGATGCTGCCGTCGCCGCGCGCCAGCTGTTCCAGGCGGCTGGCGATGCGGGCGCGGGTGGAGCGCAGCATGGCGTCTTCCAGCAGGCGGTAGACCAGGCGCGTGTGCTGCGCCTGGAGCACGCAGACGGCGCGGGCGAAGCCGTTGTCGAGCATCAGCCGGTCGAAGGTCGCCTGGTCCACGCCCAGCACCTCGCTGTCGCGGCTGGCGATCACGTCGTGGGTGCGCGGCAGGCCGTCGAGCATCGACGCCTCGCCGAACCAGTGGCCGGGCTCCAGCACCGCGAGGATCGCCTCCTTGCCGTCCTCGCGCAGGGTCGAGGCCTTCAGCTTGCCGTGCAGCAGGGTGAGGAAGTGCTCGCCGCGGTCGCCCTGGCGGAACACGAACTCGCCGGCGCGTAACGGCTGGCGCCGGCCCTCGGCGGCCAGGGTGCGGCGCACCGTGGGCGCCAGGCGGGCGAACCAGGGGTTGGCGCCCAATTGCTGCAGGAGGTCTTCGGTATCGGGCATGGGGCGGGTTCGGGCAGTGGGTCGAGGCACTTTGACCGCCTTGCCCGGCCGCTGCAAGCCATGGCAATTGTCGGGTTTCCGGCAGTCCTGCGCCGCGCGCTGGCCTAGCCTGCCTGGCAACGCGGGCGGCGTGCGCCCGCAGGCCAAGGAGAACAACAAGATGAGTTTCGCAGCCAAGGTAGTGTGGATAACCGGCGCCTCTTCCGGCATCGGCGAGGCGCTGGCGCTGGCATTGCTGGAGCAGGGCGCCGAGGTGATCCTCTCCGGCCGCCGCGTCGAGGCCCTGCAGGCGCTGGCCGGACGCGCCCCGCAGCGGGCCCTGGTGCTGCCCTTCGAAAGCACCGACTACGAGCGCCTGCCGGCCCTGGTGGAGCAGGCCTGGGCCTGGCGCGGGCGCATCGACCTGCTGGTGAACAACGCCGGCGTCAGCCAGCGCAGCCTGGCCCTGGATACCGGCCTTGCGGTCTATCGCCAACTGATGGAAGTGGACTACCTGGCCCCCGTGGCCCTGACCCAGGCCCTGCTGCCGCGCCTGGTGGAGCAGCGCGGCGGCCAACTGGCGGTGGTCAGCTCGGTGGCCGGCAAGGTCGGCGCGCCGCTGCGCACCGGCTACTGCGGGGCCAAGCACGCGGTGGTCGGCTACTTCGAGGCGCTGCGCGCGGAAGTGGAGGCGGCCTACGGCATCGGCGTCAGCGTGATCCTGCCGGGCTCGGTGCGCACCGCCATCGCGCTGAACTCCCTGGAAGGCAACGGCACCCAGCGCGGCCGCTCGGACACCAACATCGACAACGGCATCGACCCGGCGGTGGCGGCCCAGACCATCCTCGCCGGCCTGGCTGCGCGGCAGCATGACATCGTGGTGGCTGAGGGGATGGAGAAGCTGGCACTGCAGTTGCGGCAGGCTGATCCGGAGAAGCTTTTTGCGCTGGTTGCGCAGGAAGGGGCGCGTCTGGCGCAGCAGCGGGAGGAGTTGGGGGCTGGGGCGTCTATCGATCCGGGGGATGTGAGTCGGTTGCAGGGGTGAGCCCGGCGCGGCCTGGGGCCATCGCGGACGGAGTCCGCTCCTACGACCGGGCTTTCCCGGACCCTCTGCGGACGTCTCTCGGGCACCGAGGCGCTTTTCGTAGGATGGGTTGAGCCTTGGCGAAACCCATGCGGCCACGGCGATGGGTATCGCTTCGCTCAACCCATCCTACGGGGGCATATTTGCCGGGGGGTAGGAGCGGACTCCGTCCGCGATTATTCGTCGTTGGCACGGCGGTGTCTTTGCTAAGCTCCCCGGCGCTGAAGTCCATTCGAGGTCCCGCCATGCGCCGTTCCCCCCTGCTCGCCACCCTCGGCCTGCTCGCCCTTCTCAACGCCCCCGCCGTCTTCGCCCACGCCCACCTGAAGAGCGAAACCCCCGCCGCCGACAGCACTGCAGCCGCTCCCAGGGAGCTGCGCCTGACCTTCTCCGAGGGCGTCGAGGCGAAGTTCACCAAGGTCACGGTCACCGCCGCCGACGGCAAGGCCGTGAAGGTGGCCGGCATCGCCACCACCGAAGGCGACGCCAAGGTGCTGGTGGTGACCTTCGACCAGCCGCTGCCGGCCGGCGAGTACAAGGTGGAATGGCACGCCGTTTCGGTGGACACCCACAAGAGCAACGGCAGCTACGCTTTCAAGGTCGCGCCCTGAACCATGAGCCGCATCCGCCATGGATGACGCCCTGGTCTTCTGCCGTTTCCTGCATCTCGCCCTGACCCTGACGCTGTTCGGCGTGGCGCTGTTCCGTGCGGTGCTGCGCCGCCAGGAGCCCGCAGTGCTCGCTGCGCTGGACGGTCGCGTGCTGGCCGGGCAACGCATCGCCGCCGCGCTGGCGCTGCTCAGCGGCCTGGCCTGGCTCGGCCTGGTGGCGGCGAGCATGGCCGGCGACTGGTCCGCCGCGCTGGACGGGCCGACGCTGCGGCTGGTGCTGGGGCAGACCTTCTTCGGCCAGGTCTGGGCCTGGCACCTGCTGGCGAACGTCGCGCTGCTGGTTGCGCTGTGCCTGCCTTTGTCGGTGGACAACCCGCTGCGCGTGCTGCTGGCCGGCGCCGTGCTGGCCAGCCTGGCGCCGGTGGGCCATGGCGCCATGCTCGACGGCTGGGCCGGCGTCGGGCTGATGCTCAACCAGGCCCTGCACCTGCTCTGCGCCGGCGCCTGGCTCGGCGGCCTGCTGTTGCTGGCGGCGCTGCTGTACCGCGCGCCGGATTCCACCCATGGCGAGGCGCTGCGGCGCTTCAGTGGCGTGGGCTACCTGCTGGTGGCCGGGGTGGCGGCCAGCGGGCTGGTGAACGTCTGGGCGCTGGTCGGGCAATGGCCGGACCCGCGCACTTCCACCTTCGGGCTGGTGCTGACGATCAAGCTGCTGCTGGTGGCGGGGATGCTCGCCCTGGCCCTGCTCAACCGCGTGGCCCTGGCGTTCCGCGAGAAGCGCCTGCTGGCGCTGCGGCGCAGCGTGGTGCTGGAGTGGGTGTGCGGGCTCGCGGCTGTGGCCGTCGTGTCGCTGTTGGGGACGTTGTCCCCGGCGGGTTGATTCGGCGGGTTCGCGAGCAAGCTCGCTCCTACAGGTGCGCGCGGCTCTTCGTAGGAGCGAGCTTGCTCGCGAACAGGTGTTTCAACGCGCCGGCAGGATCACCCCGCGGCACTCGCCGAAGCCTATGCGCGGGTAGCCTTCGCGTTCGCACCAGGCGCGCAGGATCACTTCGTCGCCGTCCTGCAGGAAGGTGCGTTGTTCGCCGCCGGGCAGTGCCAGCGGCTGCTTGCCGCCGACGGTGCTCTCCAGCAGGCTGCCGAAGGCTTCCGGCGCGGGCCCGGAGAGGGTGCCGGAGCCGAACAGGTCGCCGGCCTGCAGCTTGCAGCCGCCGACGCTGTGGTGGGCGACCATCTGCGCCACCGTCCAGTACATGTTCTGCGTGTTGCTCAGCGCCAGGCGCAGCGGCTCGATGCCTTGCTCGCGCATGGCGGCGGTCTGCAGCAGCACTTCCAACTGGATGTCGAAGGCGCCATGGGCCTGGTCGTGCTCGTCCAGCAGGTAGGGCAGCGGCTGCGGGTCGCCTTCCGGGCGCGCCGGCTGGGCCTTGCGGAACGGCGCCAGGGCCTCGGCGGTGACCACCCAGGGCGACACGCTGGTGGCGAAGTTCTTCGCCAGGAACGGGCCCAGCGGCTGGTATTCCCAGGCCTGCACGTCGCGCGCCGACCAGTCGTTGAGCAGGCAGTAGCCGGCCACGTGCTGCTCGGCCTGGCCGATGCCGATGGCCTCGCCCATCTCGTTGCCCGGGCCGATCCAGATGCCCAGCTCCAGTTCGTAGTCCAGCCGCTTGCTCGGGCCGAAGCCCGGGGCCTCGGCGCCCGGCGCCAGGGTCTGGCCGTTGGGCCGGCGCACCGCGGCGCCGGAGGCGACCACCGTGGAGGCGCGGCCGTGGTAGCCGATGGGCACGTGCTTGTAGTTGGGCAGCAGCGGGTTGTCCGGACGGAACAGGCGGCCGACGTTGTTGGCGTGGTAGATGCCGACGTAGAAGTCGGTGTAGTCGCCGACCTGGGCCGGCAGGTGCAGCTGGCAACTGGCCTGGGCCGGCAGCAGGCTGGCGCCCAGTTCCTGCATCCGCGCCTGCTGCGGGCTGCCTTCGGCCAGCAGCGCCTGCAACTGCTCGCGCAGCACGCGGCGCGGGCCGGCGCCCAGGGCGAAGAAGGCGTTGAGGCTGGCGCCGCTGGCGGCTTCGGCGGCGTGGCGGGCCTCGCCCTCGAACAGGTCGGCGGCCAGCGCCGCCTTCAGGTCGAGGATGTGCTCGCCGATGGCCACGCCGCCGCGCGGCTCGCGGCCGGGGCTGCTGAATACGCCCAGCGGCAGGTTCTGCAGGGGGAAGTCGGGGTGGCCGTTGGCGGAGTCGAGCCAGCTGCGGCGGGTGTCTGCCTGGTTCATGGGGTTCAGTTCCTCTGGAAGGTCTTGGCCATGCCGCCCCAGCAGGCGTCGTAGTCGCGCTGCAGTTGCGGGCATTCGAGAGCGTAGCGGCTCGGGCGCAGCACGCGGCCGGTCTCGAACATGAAGGCCATGGTGTTTTCGATCTTGTGCGGTTTCAGCTCGGCGGCGATGGCTTGCACGGTGCTGGCGTTGTCCGGGCCGTGGGCGCTCATGCAGTTGTGCAGCGAGGCGCCGCCGGGGGCGAAGCCGTCGGCCTTGGCGTCGTAGGCGCCGAGGAGCAGGCCCATGAATTCGTTCATCAGGTTGCGGTGGAACCACGGCGGGCGGAAGGTGTTCTCGGCCACCATCCAGCGCGGCGGGAAGATCACGAAGTCGACGTTGGCCATGCCGTGGGTGTCGCTGGGCGAGGTGAGCACGGTGAAGATCGACGGGTCCGGGTGGTCGTAGCTGACCGTGCCGAGGGTGTTGAACAGGCGCAGGTCGTATTTGTAGGGCACGTTGTTGCCGTGCCAGGCGACCACGTCCAGCGGCGAGTGGTCCAGCTCGCAGGCCCACAGCTCGCCGAGGAATTTCTGCACCAGCTGCACCGGCGCGTCGATGTCCTCGTAGTGGGCCACCGGGGCGAGGAAGTCGCGCGGGTTGGCCAGGCCGTTGCTGCCGATGGGGCCCAGGTCGGGGATGCGCAGGGCGGCGCCGTGGTTCTCGCAGATGTAGCCGCTGGCGCTGGCGTCGAGCAGTTCGACGCGGAACTTCATGCCGCGCGGGATCACCGCGATCTCCAGCGGCTCGATGTCCAGCCGGCCCAGCTCGGTGGCCAGGCGCAGGCGGCCCTGTTGCGGGACGATCAGCAGCTCGCCGTCGGCGTCGTAGAACACCCGGTCCATGGAGCGGTTGGCGCGGTACAGGTGCACGCTGACGCCGCTGGCCTGCTCGGCGTCGGCGGTGGCGGCGAGGGTCAGCAGGCCGTCGAGGAAGTCGGTGGGCTCGCCGGGGATGTCCTGGGGGTTCCAGCGCAGGCGGTTGGGGGTCACCTGGCCCGGCTCGCGGCCGGGAATCTGCCGCGCCAGGCGCTCGAAGCGCGGGTGGCTGGCCGAGGGCTTGATGCGGTACAGCCAGGTGCGCCGGGCCTCGCTGCGCGGCACGGTGAAGGCGGTGCCGGAAAGCTGCTCGGCATAGAGCCCAAAGGGCACCTGCTGCGGCGAGTTCTGCCCGTGGGGCAGGGCGCCGGGCAGGGCCTCGCTGCTGAACTGGTTGTTGAAACCCGACAGGTAGGTGAGCGATTCGGCGGACGACATGGCGACCTCGTTGTTTTTGTAATCGAATTACGAATAACGTAATTTGAACGCCGGAAGGGGTCAAGCTATAACAGCGCCTCCATCGACGAACGAGTCATTGCATGGCCATTCCCAGGGACACCGGCGACGCGCCGAAACGCCAGAAAGTGCAGGCCGCCGAAGTCGGCACCGACATCCTCAAGGGCCTGGCCGACCTGGCCCCGGCCACTTCGCTGTCGCGCCTGGCCGAGCACGTGGGCATGCCCGCGGCCAAGGTCCACCGCTACCTGCAGGCACTGATCGCCAGCGGCTTCGCCGAGCAGGACGCGGCCACCAACCACTACGCCCTGGGCCCGGAGGCGCTGTTCGTCGGCCTGGCCGCCATCGGCCGGCTGGACGTGGTGCGCGCCGCCACGGCGCACCTGAGCGCCCTGCGCGACGAGCTGAACGAAACCTGCTTCCTCGCCGTGTGGGGCAACAAGGGCCCGACCGTGGTGCAGGTGGAGCAGCCGCTGCGCGCGGTGACCCTGGTCACCCGCGTGGGCTCGGTGCTGCCCTTATTGGGCTCGTCCACCGGGCTGGTATTCAACGCCTACCTGCCCGACGGCGAGACCGCGCCGCTGCGCGAGGAGGAGAAGGGCATGCCTGGTGCGCTGGACGAGGCGGAGTTGCACAAGCAGACGGCGGAGATCCGGGCCACGGGTCTGCACCATGTGCATGGGTTGTTGATGCCGGGGGTGAATGCGCTGTCGGCGCCGGTGTTCGCGGTGGGTGAGCAACTGGCGGGGGTGGTGACGGTGGTGGGGGCGGCGAGTGCCTTTCGTGCCGAGACCCAGGGGCGGGCGGCGGAGTTGCTGAAGGAAGCGGCGGCGGCGATTACCGCGCGGATGGCGGGGCGTAGGCCGGAGTAGGGGGCTGGTCGTGCCACCGGGGCGTCCGGCGTGGCCGGTGAATCTAATCGCGGACGAAGTCCGCTCCTACGCCCGTGCTTCCCTGGAGTCGTAGGAGCGGACTCTGTCCGCGGTAGGAGCGCGCCCTGCGCGCGAATCGCGGGCACGGCCTCTCGTAGGAGCGAGCTTGCTCGCGAACCGCATGGCACCGCGTTTGTTCGCGAGCAAGAACTAGGCGTCCCCCTCGCTCCTACGAAGAGCACCCCGGCGCGGTTTATTTCGTCTCCAACACCCCGCGACGGATCTGATCCCGCTCGATCGACTCGAACAGCGCCTTGAAGTTGCCTTCGCCGAAGCCGTCGTCGCCCTTGCGCTGGATGAACTCGAAGAACACCGGGCCCATCAGGGTTTCCGAGAAGATCTGCAGCAGCAGCCGGCGGCTGCCGCCCTCGGAGGTGCCGTCGAGGAGGATGCCGCGGTTGCGCAGTTCCTCCACCGGCTCGCCGTGGTTGGGCAGGCGCTCTTCGAGCATCTCGTAGTAGGTCGCCGGCGGCGCGGTCATGAAGCGCATGTCCAGGCCCTTGAGGGCGTCCCAGGTCTTCACCAGGTCGTCGGTGAGGAAGGCCACGTGCTGGATGCCCTCGCCGTTGAACTGCATGAGGAATTCCTCGATCTGCCCGGCGCCCTTGGAGGATTCCTCGTTGAGCGGGATGCGGATCATGCCGTCCGGCGCGGTCATGGCCTTGGAGGTCAGGCCGGTGTACTCGCCCTTGATGTCGAAGTAGCGGATCTCGCGGAAGTTGAACAGCTTCTCGTAGAAGTCCGCCCAGTAGGCCATGCGCCCGCGGTACACGTTGTGGGTGAGGTGGTCGATGATCTTCAGGCCGGCGCCTTTGGGGTGGCGGTCCACGCCTTCGATGAACTCGAAGTCGATGTCGTAGATCGACGAGCCCTCGCCGAAGCGGTCGATCAGGTACAGCGGCGCGCCGCCGATGCCCTTGATCGCCGGCAGGCGCAGCTCCATCGGCCCGGTGGGGATTTCCACCGGCTGCGCGCCCAGCTCCAGGGCGCGGGCGTAGGCCTGGTGGGCGTTCTTCACGCGGAAGGCCATGCCGCACACCGAGGGGCCGTGCTCGGCGGCGAAGTAGGCCGCCAGGCTCTTGGGCTCGTTGTTGAGGATCAGGTTGATCTCGCCCTGGCGGTACAGGTGCACGTCCTTGGAGCGGTGGCTGGCCACCTTGGTGAAGCCCAGGCTGGCGAAGATGGGTTCCATCACGCCGGAGGTGGGGGAGGCGAATTCGATGAATTCGAAGCCCATGAGGCCCATGGGGTTGTCGAAGAGGTCTGCCATGTTCGTGTTCCTCGCGGTGGACGCGCTCGGCGGCGCGTCCGGGATTCGGAAAGTCGTGGGGTCAGCTGCGCGGCTGGCGCGGCGGCGAGCAGGGCACGCCGCGTACGCTGCGGGCGAGGAAGTCGCCGATGGTGACTTTGAATCCGAGGCTTTGCATGGCGCGCTCCTCAGGCCGGCTTGTCGGCCTGGACGTCCGGGTGGGCCTGGCGGAAGGCCGGGTGCTCCAGGGCCAGGCGCTCTACCCTGAGTATGCGCGGGAATGGGCTCAGGTCCACCTCGAAGCGGCGGGCGGCGTACAACTGCGGCAGCAGGTAGACGTCGGCCAGGCCCGGCTGCGGGCCGCAGCAGAAGCCCTCGTCGCCGATCAGCGCTTCCACGGCCTTCAGGCCTTCGCCGATCCAGTGGGCGATCCACTGGTTCACGCCGTCCTCGTCTATGCCCAGCGCGCGCAGGCGGTTGAGCACGGCGACGTTGTGCAGCGGGTGGATGTCGCAACCGATGAGCGCCGCCACGCCGCGCTGGTGGGCGCGCTGCAGGGCGTCGGCCGGCAGCAGGGCGGGCTCGGGGTAGCGTTCTTCCAGGTATTCGATGATCGCCGGCGACTGGATCAGCAGCTCGCCTTCGTCGGTGCGCAGGGCCGGCACGCGGCCTTGCGGGTTCAGTGCAAGGTAAGCGTCCTGGCGGTGCTCGCCCTGCAGCAGGTTGACCGGGACGTGCCGGGGCTGCAGGCCCTTGAGGGCCAGGGCGATGCGCACGCGGTAGCTGGAGGTGGAGCGGTAGTAGGTGTAGAGGTCCATGGACTCTCACTCGCAGGCAGCGTGCGCGTCGTGGCGGGCACTGTTGTTTTCGTAATTGCCTTACACTCTGCGTAATTTTTCCGCCGAGGGCAAGCCCCCGCGCTCCTTCGGGGGCTCGCCGCGCTGCCTTCAGTCGATGCGTTCGAAGGGCAGGCCGACGTAGTTCTCGGCGATGCAGGTGCGCCCGGCCTGGGAGTCGAGGAAGTAGGCCAGTTCAGTATCGAGCATCTTCTGGGTGAAGGCGTCGTTGTCGGGGAATTTGTGCAGCATGCTGGTCATCCACCAGGAGAAGCGCTCGGCCTTCCAGATGCGCCGCAGGGCGACTTCCGAATAGCGCTGCAGCAGCTCGACGCGGCCTTCGCCGTAGACCTTCACCAGGATGCGGTACAGGGCGTCGACGTCGCTGGCCGCCAGGTTCAGGCCCTTGGCGCCGGTGGGCGGGACTATGTGCCCGGCGTCGCCGACCAGGAACAGCTTGCCGTACTGCAGCGGCTCCACCACGAAGCTGCGCAGCGGGGCGATGCTCTTCTCCAGCGACGGGCCGGTGACCAGGCGCGCGGCGGCGTCGGCCGGCAGGCGGCGCTTGAGTTCGTCCCAGAAGCGCTCGTCGGACCAGTCCTCGACCTTCTCCTCCAGGCCCACCTGCAGGTAGTAGCGGCTGCGGGTGGCCGAACGCATGCTGCTGAGGCTGAAGCCGCGCTCGCTGCTGGCGTAGATGAGTTCGTGGTTGACCGGCGGGGTGTCGCTGAGCAGGCCGAGCCAGCCGAAGGGGTAGACGCGTTCGTAGGTCTTGAGCTTGTCCGCCGGGATGGTCTGCCGCGACACGCCGTGGAAGCCGTCGCAGCCGGCGATGTAGTCGCAGTCCAGGCGCGCCGTCTCGCCGTCCTTGGTGAAGGTGACGTAGGGCTTCTCGCCCTGCACCTCGTGCAGCTGCACGTCGCCGGCTTCGTAGATGCTCAGGGCGCCGCTGGCCTGGCGGGCTTCCATGAGGTCGCGGGTGACTTCGGTCTGGCCGTAGACCATCACGTTCTTGCCGCCGGTCAGGCCCTTGAGGTCGATGCGCTCGCGGCGGCCGTCCAGCACCAGCTCGAAGCCGTCGTGGGGCAGGCCCTCGGCGTCCATGCGGGCATTGGCGCCGGCCTCGCGCAGCAGGTCCACGGTGCCCTGTTCCAGCACCCCGGCGCGGATGCGCCCGAGCACGTAGTCCGGGCTCTGGCGTTCGAGGATGACGTTGTCGATGCCGGCACGTTGCAGCAGTTGGCCGAGCAGCAGGCCGGAAGGGCCGGCGCCGATGATGGCAACCTGGGTTTTCATTGTTGTTTTCCTCGTCGTCGCGGGCCGGGGCCTGGTCGTAGGCACGCCCCCTGGCCGCGTAGTTGTTATTGGCACCTGCATTTTTGGTGGATGAATCGCCGCGCAGAAGGCAATATCCAACAGATAACCTGGATTTTTCGTGGATAGCCCCGGCGGCCTATAAATGCACAAGACGCCCGCTTCGAATCCGGTCCCGGTGTTCCAGCTCTACGGCGAGACCCACGCCTGGCCGACACCCGACCCCCTGCACTGCGAGACCATTCCGTCGCGCAGCAGCCTGTACGACTGGGAAATCCGCCCGCACCGCCACGCCGACCTGGTGCAGCTGCTCTACGTGCGCGCCGGCGAAGCCGAGCTGGAAGTGGAGGGCAGCGTCACCCGCGTGCGCGAGGCCACAGTGCAGGTCTCGCCGCCCCTGTGCGTGCACGGCTTCCGCTTCACCGCGCAGATCGACGGCTACGTCCTCAGCCTGGCCCAGCCCTTCGCCGAGGAACTGCTGCGCCAGTTCGACCGCGCCGTGCTGGAACAGCCGCAGTGCTACGCGGTGGGTGAGGACGAGCGCTACCTGAGCACCCTGTTCGACTCCATCGAGCGTGAATACGCACGCCAGGAGCCGGGCCGTGAGCTGATGCTGCGCTCGCTGGTCAGCGCCCTGCTGGTGTGGCTGGGGCGCCGCCACCTGCAGGCCAGCCACGCCGCCAGCGCCGCGCCGGACCGTGGCCGCGAGCACCTGCAGGCGTTCCGCCGGCTGGTGGAGAAACACTTGCGCGAGCACCTGCCGATCGAGCGCTACGCCGAGCGCCTGGGCATCAGCGCGGCGCACCTCAACGCCCTGTGCCGGCGCCTGGCCGGCGTTTCGGCGCTGCAGCTGATCAGCCAGCGCCTGCTGCTGGAGGCCAAGCGCAACCTGGTGTACACGGACATGACCGTGCAGGAGGTCTCCGACCAACTGGGCTTCTCGGAGCCGGCGTATTTCTCGCGATTCTTCAAGCGCGGCACCGGGCAGTCGCCCAGGGCCTTCCGGGGTAACCGATGAACATCGACTCACGCATCAAGTTCCGCCACCTGCTGTGCTTCCTCGAAGTGGCCCGCCTGGGCAGCCTGGCGCGCGCCGCCGACCGCCTGGCGGTGAGCCAGCCGGCGGTGTCGAAGACGCTCAAGGAGCTGGAGGAAGTGCTCGACGCCAGCCTGTTCGAGCGCGGCAAGGGCGGCGCCGTGCTGACCGAGGCCGGCATCGCCTTCCTGCGCTATGCCGGGCCCTGCGTGCAGGCCCTGCGCGACGGCGTGGAGAGCCTGCGCGGCGGCGAATACGCGGCCAGCAGCGCGCGCCTGGGCGTGCTTTCCACGGTGGAGGGCGCCTTCCTCCCGGAAGTGGTGCGGCGCCTGCACGCGCGCCACGGGGCGCTGGTGGTCAGCGTGGTCACCGGGCCCAGCGCGCACCTGCTCTCGCAACTGCGCGTCGGCGAGCTGGACCTGGTGGTCGGGCGCATGACCGACAGCCCGCAGATCCAGGGCCTGACCTTCGAGCACCTGTACAACGAGCCGCTGACCCTGGTGGTGCGCGCCGGCCACCCGCTGCTGGGCCGGCCGCTGGACGCGGCGGAGCTGGAGGAATACCCGCTGGTGCTGCCCACCGCCGGCACCACCATCCGCAAGCGCGTCGACAGCCTGTTCGTCGAGCACGGCCTGCGCCAGTCGTCGCGGCGCCTGGAAACCCTCTCGCTGAGCCTGAGCCGGCGCTACGTCGATGACAGCGACGCAGTGTGGATGGCGCCGCTGGACGCGGTGCGCGCGGCCCTGGGCAAGGACGAGCTGGCCGAGCTGGCGCCGCAGTTGCAGGAGGCCGGCGGCTCGGTGGGCATCTGTAGCAACGCCTCGCTGCCGCTGTCCCTCGGCGCGCACTGGTGCCAGGAGGTGCTGCGCGAGGTGGGCCAGGAGTACCGCGAAGGAGTTTATCCATAACCATTTGGTTAAGGATGGCGGGCAGCTTTTCAATTTTCCTGCGCGCTGAGCTGGCGGAAACTGCGGAGCACATGCCTGATGCTCTACAGGCTCCTATAACTCCAACAACAGGAGACCGCCATGTCCGAAGTGGACAACAGCCGGTTCGTCATCCGTGACCGCAACTGGCACCCCAAAGCCCTCACCCCCGACTACAAGACCTCCGTCGCCCGCTCCCCGCGCCAGGCGCTGGTGAGCATCCCACAGTCGATCTCCGAGACCACCGGCCCGGACTTCTCGCACCTGAAGTTCGGCGAGCACGACAACGACCTGCTGCTCAACTTCAACACCGGCGCGCTGCCCATCGGCGAGCGCATCGTCGTCCACGGCCGCGTCGTCGACCAGTACGGCAAGCCGGTGCCCAACACCCTGGTGGAAATGTGGCAGGCCAACGCCGGCGGCCGCTACCGGCACAAGAACGACCGCTACCTGGCGCCGCTGGACCCGAACTTCGGCGGCGTCGGCCGCGCCATCACCGACAGCGACGGCCGCTACATCTTCCGCACCATCAAGCCCGGCCCCTACCCGTGGCGCAACGGCCCCAACGACTGGCGCCCGGCGCACATCCACTTCTCCATCAGCGGCCCATCCATCGCCACCCGGCTGATCACTCAGCTGTACTTCGAGGGCGACCCGCTGATCCCCATGTGCCCCATCGTCAAGTCGATCGCCAACCCCGAGGCGGTGCAGAGCCTGATCGCGCGCCTGGACATGGGCATGGCCAACCCCATGGACTGCCTGGCCTACCGCTTCGACATCGTCCTGCGCGGCCAGCGCCAGACCCACTTCGAGAATCGCTGAGGAGCTTCGCCATGCCCGTTCAACTGCTCCCCGAAACCCCCTCGCAGACCGCCGGCCCGTACGTGCACATCGGCCTGGCCCTGGAAGCGGCCGGCAACCCGACCCGCGACCTGGAAATCTGGAACCAGATGGCCAAGCCCGGTGCCGCCGGCGAGCACATCCTGCTGCTGGGCCACGTCTACGACGGCAACGGCCACCTGGTGCGCGACTCCTTCCTGGAGTTCTGGCAGGCCGACCACGAAGGCCACTACGACAGCCGCTACGACGCGGAGAAGGCGTTCAACGGCTTCGGCCGCACCGCCACCACCTTCGATGCCGGTGAGTGGACGCTGAAGACCATCAAGCCGGGCGTGACCAAGGCCGCCGACGGCCGCCCGCAGGCGCCGCACATCAACGTGTCGCTGTTCGCCCGCGGCATCAACATCCACCTGCAGACGCGCCTGTACTTCGAGGACGAGGCCGAGGCCAACGCCAAGGACCCGGTGCTCAACCTGATCGAACAGGCGCCGCGCCGCGAGACCCTGGTGGCCCGCCGCTGCGAGGTGAACGGCCAGCTGGCCTATCGTTTCGACATCCGCATCCAGGGCGAAGGCGAGACGGTGTTCTTCGATTTCTGATGCGTTCCGACGCCTGAGCGGGCGGGCCGCGCGAGCGGTCCGCCCGTCGGCGTTCACGGCATGGCGTAGGCTGTGCCTGATGACGAAGAAAACTGGAGCCCTTGCGTGAGCAACCGACTTTTCGACGCCTACTTCACCCAGCCGGCGATGCGCGAGCTGTTCTGCGACCGCGCGCGCCTGCAGGGCATGCTCGACTTCGAGGCCGCCCTGGCCCGCGCCGAGGCGCGCTGCGGGGTGATCCCGGCCAGCGCGGTGGCGCCCATCGAGGCCGCCTGCCGCGCCGAGCTGTACGACTTCGACGCCCTGGCCACGGCCATCTGCAGCGCCGGCAACTCGGCCATCCCCATGGCCAAGGCGCTGGGCCGCCAGGTCGCCGCGACGGACGTGGAGGCCGAGCGCTACGTGCATTTCGGCGCCACCAGCCAGGACGCCATGGACAGCGGCCTGGTGCTGCAACTGCGCGCCGCCGTCGGCCTGCTGGAAGACGACCTGGCGCGCCTGGGCGCGGCCCTGGCCGAGCAGGCGCGCCAGCACGCCGACGTGCCCATGGCCGGGCGCACCTGGCTGCAGCACGCCACCCCGGTGACCCTGGGCATGAAGATCGCCGGCTGGCTCGGCGCGGTCACCCGCCACCGCGAACGCCTGGCCGAACTCAAGCCGCGCCTGCTCAGCCTGCAGTTCGGCGGCGCCTCCGGCAGCCTGGCGGCGCTGGGCGACGACGGCTTCGCCGTGGCCGAGGCGCTGGCCGAGGAACTGCGCCTGCAACTGCCGGAACAGCCCTGGCACACCCAGCGCGACCGCCTCGTCGAATTCGCCGCCTGGCTCGGCCTGGTGGCCGGCAGCCTGGGCAAGCTCGGCCGCGACCTCAGCCTGCTGATGCAGACCGAGGCCGGCGAAGTCTTCGAACCTTCCGCGCCGGGCAAGGGCGGCTCCTCGACCATGCCGCACAAGCGCAACCCGGTGGGCGCCGCCGTGCTGATCGGCGCCGCCACCCGAGCGCCGGGCCTGGTGGCGACGATGCTGAGCGCCATGCCCCAGGAGCACGAGCGCAGCCTCGGCCTGTGGCACGCCGAATGGGAAAGCCTGCCGGAACTCTGCTGCCTGGTCTCCGGCGCGCTGCAGCAGGCGCTGCTGGTGGTGCCGGGCCTGGAAGTGGACGCCCAGCGCATGGCCCGCAACCTCGACCTGACCCGCGGCCTGGTGCTGGCCGAGGCGGTGAGCATCGCCCTGGCCCGGCGCATCGGCCGCGACGCCGCGCACCACCTGGTGGAGCAATGCTGCCGCCAGGCCGTGGCCGAAGGCGCGCACCTGCGCCAGGTGCTGGGCGGCAACGCCGAGGTCCGCGCGCAATTGAGCGAAGCCGAGCTGGATCGACTGCTCGACCCGGCCCATTACCTGGGCCAGTGCCGCCGCTGGGTGGAACGCGCCCTGGAAGAACACGCGCGCCTCGGCTGAAGCGCGACAGACAAGCGAGAGAGAACCCGATGGACGAGAAACAACGCTACGAAGCCGGCATGCAGGTCCGCCGCGCGGTGCTGGGCGACGCCCACGTCGACCGCAGCCTGCAGAACCGCACCGCCTTCAACGAAGAATTCCAGGAAATGATCACCCGCCACGCCTGGGGCGACATCTGGACCCGCCCCGGCCTGCCGCGCCATACCCGCAGCCTGGTGACCATCGCCATGCTCATCGGCATGAACCGCGAAGGCGAACTGAAACTGCACCTGCGCGCCGCCCGCAACAACGGCGTGAGCCGCGAGGAGATCAAGGAAGTGCTGCTGCAGAGCGCGATCTACTGCGGCATCCCGGCGGCCAACGCTACCTTCCACCTGGCGGAGGAAGTGTGGAACGAGCTGGGGACGGAGTCGCTGGAGGGGTGAGCCTGATCTAACGGCGTATAACCGCGAACGGTTATACGCCCTACGCTATGGCGCTTTTCGTAGGAGCGAGCTTGCTCGCGAATGGAGTTTGTCGGTGGCTGCGGTGTTGGGTTCAAGAGCACCCTCTCCCCGGCCCTCTCCCTGAAGGGAGAGGGGGCTTGTCCGTGCCGGCGGAGGCTATGGCGTTCGCCGGCTATTTCCGCAACTGCCGGCTAACTCCAGCGTTCCCGTTTCTGCCCAACGGTCCCCTCTCCCTTCAGGGAGAGGGTCAGGGAGAGGGCGTTCTTGAGGATGCGCTCCGGACCTCCCGGTAGAACTCCATTCGCGAGCAAGCTCGCTCCTACAACCACCAATCCCCCTCACGGCATCCGATCCGCCACGAAATCCGCCTTCGAACGCGCCTCCAACTCCACAACTGCCGGCTAACTCCAGCGTTCCCGTTTCTGCCCAACGGTCCCCTCTCCCTTCAGGGAGAGGGTTAGGGAGAGGGCGTTCTTGAGGATGCGCTCCGGACCTCCCGGTAGAACTCCATTCGCGAGCAAGCTCGCTCCTACAACCACCAATCCCCCTCACGGCATCCGATCCGCCACGAAATCCGCCTCCGAACGCGCCTCCAACTGCCCCTTGCGGCAAGCGCGCTGGAACCGCTCGAAGTCCCGCTCGTTCTGCAGCGCATAAGCCTTGGCGTAATGCACCAGCGCATCGTTCAGCGCATCGCTCTTGCCGATGTAGCCGGCGATCCGCGCCGCCTGGCCGCCGGACTTGGCGTGGGCGCACGCCAGGGCGCGGCCGCAGACGCGAGCGTAGGCGAGGAAGGCGTTTTCGTCGAAGGTCTCCAGTTCCGCCGAAACCTTCATGTCGCGCAACTGGCGCACGTAGAAGTGGCGGCCGCCGGGGCCGGTGGTCCAGCCGAGGAAGAGGTCGCTGGCCGACTGCATCAGGCGCTGGCCGTCCACCACCCGCTGGCCCTGGTGGCGGGTGCGCAGCTTGCTGCGCACGTAGCCGGCCAGCACCGAGGGACGGGCTTCCTTGTACTGCAGGAACAGCGGCTGCTCCTGGGGATCGATCAGCAGCGCCACCAGGCAGCGGGTGCCGACGCTGCCCACGCCCACCACCTTGAACACCAGGTCCTGCGCCTCGAAGCGGTCCAGCAGGTCGCGGCGGTCGGCCTGCAGGGTGGAGCGGTAGTCGCGCATGAAGGTGTCGTGCAGGTCCTGCCAGTGCTCCAGGTCCATCCAGTCGTCGTCCTTGTCCAGCAGCGAGGTCGAGGCGTGCAGGTGGAAGATTTCCGGCAGGTCGTCGCGGATCTGCAGGCGGCCCTTGGCGTCGCGCTCGGCGATCTTCGGCAGCAGTTCGGCGTGGGTGCGCCGGTTGGCCTTCTCGATGGCGCGCTGCACGTGCTCGCGCAGGTCCTTTTCCTTCTCCTGCTCCAGCGCCACCTCGTAGTCGATGCGCCCGTACCACAGCTCCAGGGCGCCCATCTCGGCGCATTCGGCCATGTTCTGCTGGTAGGAAGCGACCAGTTCGTGGCAGGCGTTCTCCTCCACGGTCTCGCCGTGGCGCAGGTCGCGGGCGGCGATCAGGAAGCTCGCCACCAGGCGCTTGAGGTCCCATTCCCAGGGGCCGGGGTGGACCTCGTCGAAGTCGTTGACGTTGAACAGCAGGTTGCGCTCGGGGGAGGCGAAGCCGCCGAAGTTCATCAGGTGGCAGTCGCCGCAGATCGGCAGCTCCATGCCCATGTCCGGGGTGCCCGAGAGGTCGTGGGCCTGGAGCAGGGCGCTGCCGCGGAAGAAGGTGAAGGGCGACACCAGCATGCGCCCGTAGCGCAGCGCCACCAGCGACTGCACGCGGCCGGCGCTGGAGGCCTCGATCAGCGGCAGCGGGTCGCGGTCGATCTTCCCGGGTTCGGCGTGGCTGCTGCGCGGGCACTTGTCGCGGGCGTCCTTGCCCTGTTTGCGGAGTTCCTTGATGTCCATCGTTCACCTCCAATCCCGGGGCCATGAATTCGAGCTTAGAGGCTGGCCAGGGGCCTGCAAGTCGGCGCCTTGGGCTGGCCTGGAAAGGGCATTTCTGCGATGGTCGCGGCGTCTCGTCGTCAGGAAGCGTCCATGTCCGCCATCGCCATTCCGCTCGCCCGTCCCGCCAGCCTGCCCTGGCGCGCCCTGGGCATCGCCCTTGGTCTGCTGGCCCTGGCCGGCTGCAGTTCGCAGTCCGCCCGTCAGGCGCCGGAGCCGACGCCGGCGCAGGTGCGCGCCACCCTGGCGCAACTGATGCCGGCCAAGGTGAGCGACCGCAGCGGCTGGGCCACGGACATCCAGGCGGCCTTCGCCGCCCAGCGCATCCGCCCGAGCACCGAGAACCTCTGCTCGGTGCTGGCGATCACCGAGCAGGAATCCAACTTCCAGGCCGACCCGCAGGTGCCGGGCCTGGGCCGCATCGCCCGCGGCGAGATGCAGAAGCGCGCCGCGCGCCTGCACGTCCCCAACTTCCTGCTCGACGCCGCGCTGGCGCTGAAGTCGCCCACCGGCAAGAGCTACAGCCAGCGCCTGGACGCGGTGCGCAGCGAGCGCGAGCTGAGCGCCATCTTCGACGACTTCATCGGCATGGTGCCGCTCGGCCAGCAGCTGTTCGGCCGCTTCAACCCGGTGCGCACCGGCGGGCCGATGCAGGTCAGCGTGGCCTTCGCCGAGCAGCACGCCGAGGGCTACCCGTACCCGATGAAGGGCAGCGTGCGCCAGGAAGTGTTCAGCCGCCGCGGCGGCATGTACTTCGGCATCGCCCACCTGCTGGGCTACCCGGCGGACTACCAGCGGCCGCTGTACCGCTTCGCCGACTTCAACGCCGGCTGGTACGCCAGCCGCAACGCCGCCTTCCAGCGCGCCGTGAGCCTGGCCACCGGCATCCCGTTGGCGCTGGACGGCGACCTGATCCGCTACGACTCCAGCGCCGCCGGCGCCACCGAACTGGCGGTGCGCACCCTGGGCCCGCGCCTGGGCCTGAGCGACAGCCAGGTCCGCCGCGACCTGGAGCAGGGCGAGCGCGCCGAATTCGGCGAGACGAAGCTCTACGCCAAGGTCTTCGCCCTGGCCGAGAAGAACGAAGGCAAGCCCCTGGCCCGGGCGGTGCTGCCGGGCATCACCCTGCACAGCCCGAAGATCACCCGCAACCTCACCACCGCCTGGTTCGCCCAGCGCGTGGACGAGCGCTACCAGCGCTGCCTGGCTCGGGCCGGCAAGCGCTGACCGCCGCAGGCCGCCTTGCGCTGGCCGCCCGGCGCCGCGAATAATCCCGGGCCCACTCCCGACGAGGCGCCCGGCATGCCCGCATCCTTCCCTCCCGTCCTGCTCGATGCCCTGCGCCAGGCGCGGCACCTTGTGGTGTTCACCGGCGCCGGGGTTTCCGCAGAGAGCGGTATCCCCACCTTCCGCGATGCCCTGAGTGGCCTGTGGCAGCGCTTCGATCCCGCCCAGTTGGCCACCCCCGAAGCCTTCGCCGAAGACCCGGCGCTGGTCTGGGGCTGGTACGAATGGCGGCGCATGAAGGTGCTGGCCGCGCAGCCCAACCCGGCGCACCGGGCCATCGCCGAACTGGCCGCGCGGGTACCGCGCCTGAGCCTGGTGACGCAGAACGTCGACGACCTCCACGAACGCGCCGGCAGCCCGGCGGCGATCCACCTGCACGGCAGCCTGCACCAGCCGCGCTGCGTGGCCTGCGGCCGGGTCCACGACGGCCTTTCGACGAGCCTGCGGGAACCGGAAGAGGGCCGCCGTCTGGAACCACCACGCTGCGTCCATTGCGGCGAGCGGGTGCGCCCCGGCGTGGTGTGGTTCGGTGAAATGCTCCCGGAAGCCGCATTGGAGGAAGCCTTCGCCGCCGCCGGGGCTTGTGACTGCCTGCTCTCCATCGGCACCTCCGGCGTGGTCCAGCCCGCCGCGATGATTCCGCAACTGGCCGCGGAAAGCGGCGCCGTGGTCGCCCACGTCAACCCGCAGCCGGTGAGCGTGCGCGGGCCGCGGCAGTTCAGCCTGGAAGGGCCTGCCGGGGTGGTGTTGCCGGCGTTGAGCGAGGCGGCTTTTGGTTATCGGAGTCAGGTCTGAAGGAGGGGGGCTTCGGGTAGCTACCAGGAGTCATAGGGAATGCCTTGTTCTCGGATATAGGCCTGGGCGGCTTCGGTCGGCGGGCGGTAATAGATCCCCTTTGAATGCCCTTCATAGGGGCCCCGCTTATCGATGACTCCCTTGAAACGCCCGATTTCCTTCTCCTCGAGGCAGGGGCCGCCGACCCAGGCCTTGGCGATGCCGCCAGGGGCCATGCCAATGGAGATCATCTTGCGGTAGTCAGTTACCCAACTCCTGTCGCCCAGGCAGTAGGCCTGCTGGGGTTTGAGCATTTCATCGCGGACCCACTGCGGGATGTTGATGCGCACGTTGTAGGTCTGGGGTTCCACGAGGGACTGCCAGCGGACGAAGATGATTTCCGGCAGATCGACGCCTGTTACCGGCTTCAATTTGCCCATGCCGTTCTTGGGCCAGCCGACAGGGCTTCCGCTGTAGCCGACGACCCCCCCATGTACGTGTTCGTAGGCCAGCCCGCGCCTGTCCACCACATCGACGCTTTCGACCCAGACTTCCATGTATTTCGGCGCACCTATGCCGACGGACCAGGCGTTGTAGGGCAGCTTGGGGCGACCTTGGCTTGTGCTGCAGCCCGTAAGTGTGGCTGCTGTAATGCAGAGCAGGAGCGCGTTCGTGATGAGGAGTCTCCTTTGACGCCGATTACCAGGAGTCATAAGGAATACCGTGCTGGTCGATGTAGTTCCTGGACGCTGGTTCCAGGGATGGCCACGCATATTGCCCGTTGGTCTTGCCTTGCGATGGGCCGAGTTTTTCAATCACCGCCTTGTAGCGGCCGATTTCCTTCTCTTCGAGGCAGGGGCCGCCGACCCAGGCCTTGGCGATGCCGCCAGGGGCCATGCCGATGGAGATCATCTTGCGGTAGTCAGTTACCCAACTCCTGTCGCCCAGGCAGTAGGTCCACTGGGGTTTGAGCATCTCATCGCGGACCCACTGCGGGATGTTGATGCGCACGTTGTAGGTTTGGGGTTCCACGAGGGACTGCCAGCGGACGAAGATGATTTCCGGCAGATCGACGCCCGTAACGGGCTTCATCTTGCCGCTGCCGTTCCACCAGCCCGCGGTCTTGTTGTTGTAGGCCACGACGCCGGCATGAACGCGTTCATAGGCCAGCCCACGTCTGTCCACCACATCGACGCTTTCGACCCAGACTTCCATGTATTTCGGCGCACCTATGCCGACGGACCAGGCGTTGTAGGGCAGCTTGGGGCGACCTTGGCTTGTGCTGCAGCCCGTAAGCGTGGCTGCTGTAATGCAGAGCAGGAGCGCGTTCGTGATGGGCAGTCGCCTTTGTCGCCGATTACCAGGAGTCATAGGGAATGCCGTGGTCTTTGACATACGCCTCGGCTTTCTCGGAAAGGTAGTAATACTTGCCGCCCGAGAGACCTTCGTATGGTCCACGCTTGTCGATAACGGCCTTGTATCGGCCGATTTCCTTTTCCTCCAGGCAAGGTCCGCCGATCCAGGCCTTGGCGATGCCGCCAGGGGCCATGCCAATGGAGATCATCTTTCGGTAGTCGGTTTCCCAACTCTTGGTGCCCAGGCAGTAGGCCTGCTGAGGTTTGAGCATCTCATCGCGGACCCACTGCGGGATGTTGATGCGCACGTTATAGGTCTGGGGCTCCACAAGGGACTGCCAACGGACAAAGATAATTTCCGGTAGGTCGACGCCTGTCACGGGCTTCATCTTGCCGCCGCCGCTCCACCAGCCAGCGGTCTTGTTGTTGTAGGCCACGACGCCGGCATGAACGCGTTCATAGGCTAGCCCGCGCCTGTCCACCACATCGACGCTTTCGACCCAGACTTCCATGTATTTCGGCGCACCTATGCCGATGGACCAGGCGTTGTAGGGCAACTTGGGGCGACCTTGGCTTGTGCTGCAGCCCGTAAGCGTGGCTGCGAGGGCAATACATAAAAGCTTTTTCATTGTGGCTGGCCTTCCTCTGGCTTGTTGCTATAGGTCAGGCGCCGATTCGGCGCGGGCTTGTTGATCATTGCTCCGTAGCTGGGCGACCAGTGGGCAGACAAGTGGATATAGCGAGCCTTGAGCAGGCGATTTTCTGCTTTGCTCAATCGAAAGGGCGCGCCTTGGGCATAGGCGAGAAGGCTGGCGGATATGGTCTGTAACTCCATGGGTAACCTGAGATTCGGATCATCTTCGAGAATCCGGCCAAATGGCACGTCATGTAGCAGGGCCAATTCACGCATCACCCGAAGCGCCACTCGCGACAGTTCGCCTCGTACCCGACGCTGAATGGCTATGGCAACCAACGCCCTTTGCGACACGTCATGTTCATTGGCGTTGGGGAAATGCCAGCCGACCGGCTCCATCTGGCCATCGCCGGGCAGTCCGTCCAGTTCCAGCCGGGCGACTTCAAGCTGGGCCTCCCGCCATACCGAGCTGCGTTCCAGGGGCATGTTGGGGCTGACCCGGGTGGCGCGTGGCCGGCTCAGCAGCAGTTTCTCCTGCATCAGGGCCGGGTAGCCGCCGCCGATGTCCGAATGTGCGCCGGGCAGGGAAATCTCCTGGTGGTGCGGGGCTACGCTGGTCAGGGGAAAGTTCCAGCGGCGTTCGTCGGCCGCGGTCAATTGCACGACCTTGCGCGCGCAACCGGGGGGCAGGTAGAGGTTGATGCCGGGGTTGAGGTCGTTGGCTGGGCTCCAGTCGCCGCGCAGTGGGTCGACGATGGCGGCCACGGTATCGAACAGGCCGATGAAGTTGATGCGGACGTCGGTAGTCCAGTCGAAATCCGCCAGCAGGCCGAACTGCCCGGGCTTTAATACTTCGCCCAGGATGCCGCCATCGGGCTTGAGCACTTCGTTGGCGAAGTGGCGGGCTGCTGCCGCGCCGCGGCTGAAACCGAAGAGGTCGAATTCGAGACGGGCTACATGGATGCCTGGGTTGGTTCTTACGAATAGCAGCAGTTGGTCTTTGATCGCCGCAGGGCTTTGTATTACGCGTTGCAGTACGCCGGTTTCCCCCCGCCCCGTCGCCTGGCTGACACGCGAATCCGGCGCGCCGCTGGTGGTGCCTATGCCTTCGATGTATATCGGCACGTAACCGATAGTCGCATCTGGCTCCAGGGGAATGCTGGTGTTGTCCAAGTAGAGTTCGGATAGCAGGGCCACATTGCTCGGTGCATTCCCGTAGCTGTCGTTCGGATGGCTCTGGAAGACGCCATGCTCGTCCGGGGCGCTGAAGCCGAAGCGTTCGCAGATGGCGATGGTGTCCAGCAGGGTTTCCTCGCCGAGCTGCTGACGGTCGTCTTGGCGGCAGCGCTCGGTCAGTGCCGCGTTGGCCAGGTTGTTGCCGGTGCCGTCGAAGAAGGCTGCCAGGCGCAGGGTCAGGCCTGGCGTCTCGTCCAGCTCTTCTTCTTCGTCTTCCTCTTCCGGTTCTTCCTGGTCAGTGGCTACTCGCACGGCCTGGCCGTCGAGCTCGAGTTGCTGGAATGCCTGCAAGGCCTCCAGGCTGGGGAAGCGCAGGTGTACGCCGCTGGCCATTTCGCCTGGCGGCTGCCAGTCCAGGCCGACGCTTTCCTCGGCCATCAGGGTGTGGGTCTGGCTGGCGATCAGTCGATGGCTGCCGGGCGGGCAGCCGCAGCTGACTACATGGTCATGGCCGGCCACCGGTTCACCGTTGGCCAGCCAGGTCGGGTTGCCTTCTGCGATCAGCCCGACGCTGCCACATCTCGGACAGCGCACCGGGTCGTTGCGCCTCGCCGCGAGGCGATGGCCGATGATCAGGTCGGGGGAGCCGGCGAGCACCTGGCCGCCGGTGGTAGTGCTGTCGTCCTTGCGAACGACGAAACGCTGGCCCATGTTGCAGCTCCTGCAAGCATTCGGATGAGTCCGGCTGGCAGGAAATGCCTTTGTCGAGGGTTTGGCTGTCGGTGGTTTCTTGGCTGGGTGAGAGGCTTTTCCGGTTGTTTGCAGATTCGATCACAGTGCTCAGGCAATGCCGTCCGGCCGGGCGATTTCCAACTCCGGCAACGGCTTGCCCAGCAGCACCCCGACCAGCACGGCGAACGCCAGCGCTGCAATGCCGGCCACCTGCAGCAGCGTCTCGAAACCACCGATGAAGGCCTGCCGCGCCAGCGGCGCCAGGGCCTCGCGCAGGGCCGGGTCGACCAGCGCCAGGGCCGCCGGCAGGTCACCGGCTGCTACGCGGGTGGCCATGTCCGCGGCCTTGTCCAGTTGCGCCGGCGCCACGTTGGCGAGGGCTTCGCGCAGCAGTTGGGCGCTGCGCGCGGCGAGCACGCCGCCGAGGATGCCGATGGCCAGGACGATGGCGCCGAAGCGCGTGGTGGTGCTCAGGCCCGAGGCCATGCCGGTGCGTTCGCGGGGCACGCAGGCCATGATGTTCTTCTGGGTGTCGCCGTTGAGCAGCCCGGCGCCGGCGCCCAGCAGCAGGCTGGCCAGGGCGAAGGCCGGGTAGCCGCCGTGGCCCGCCGCCACGGCGCAGAGCAGGTTGCCCGTGCCGACCAGGGCCAGGCCCAGGGCGAACAGCTGCGCCGGACTCAGGTGCGCGGCCAGGCGCAGGCCCAGGCGCGGGGCCAGCAGCATGGCCAGGGCGAAGGGCAGCATGCCGGCGCCCGCGGCCACCGCCGTCAGTTGCAGGCCGTTCTGCAGGTACAGCGGCAGCAGCGTCATCATCACCTGGGCGCAGGCTGCGTAGGCGAACATGCCCAGCAGCGCGCCGATGAAGCGGGCATTGCGCAGCAGGTGCAGGTCGACCATGGGCCGCGCCTGGCTGCGCTCCACCAGCACGAACAGGCTGAGCAGGAAGCCGCCCAGCAGCAGGCGCGCGAGGGTCGGGGCGCTGTCCCAGCCGGCGCGGTTGGCGTCGATCAGCGCCCAGATCAGGTAGCCCAGGCCGCCGGCGAAGGTCAGGCTGCCCAGTGGGTCGAGGCGCGCGGCGGCGCTGTCGCGGGATTCCTCGATGCTGCGCAGGGCCATGGCGCCCAGCAGCGCCACCAGTGGCAGGTTGAGGTAGAAGATCCAGCGCCAGCCCAGGCTGGCGGCGATCAGCCCGCCCAGCAGCGGGGCGAAGGTGATGGTGGCGCCCATGCAGGCGCCCCAGAAGGCCCAGGCGCGCAGGCGCTCCCGTGGCTCGTGGAAGCGGTGGCCGATGGCGGCCAGGGCGGAGGTCAGCAGCAGCGCCGCGCCGATGCCCTTGGCCGCCCGCGCCAGGTCGAGGAACGCCAGGTTGGGCGCGGCGCCGCAGGCCAGCGAGGCGGCGCCGAACAGCGCCAGGCCGAGCAACAGCATGCGCCGGCGGCCGAAGCGGTCGGCCAGGCTGCCGGCCGGCAGCAGGCAGGCGGCGAAGGCCAGCAGATAGGCGCTGACCACCCATTCGATGTCGGCGAAGGCGCCGGACAGGTCGCGGGCGATGCTCGGCAGGGCGACGGCGACTATGTTGGTGTCGAGGATGATCAGCGCGCACACCGCCGAGGCGGTCAGCAGGGTGAAGCGCGCGGAAGGGCGGCTGGACATGGCGAGGCTCCGGAGCGGTGCCGGCGCCGGACTTTGCCGTGCGGCGCCGGCCTTGTAGTGTTGCTGCCACGGTAACGCCAGCGCGCGCCGGGCTTGTTAGGCGCGGCGGCCTGCGTCATTAGCCCGCAGCTAACGAGGCCCCATGGAAATCCGCCATTTCCGCTATTTCATCAGCGTCGCCCGCCACGGCCACTTCACCCGTGCGGCCGAGCAGCTGGGCATCGCCCCGCCGACCCTGAGCCGGCAGATACAGGACATGGAGAAGGAGCTGGGCGTGCGCCTGTTCCAGCGCAGCCAGCGCGAGGTGCGCCTGACCGCCGCCGGCGAGGCGCTGCTGGCCGAGGCCGAGCAGACGGTGCGCCAGTTCGATGCGGCGCAGCTGGGCGCGCAGCGCGCCGGGCGCGGCGAGGCCGGGCACATCGAACTGGGCTACGTGGCCTCGGCGGCCTATTCCGGGGTGCTGCAGCGCCAGGTGAGCGATTTCGCCGCGGCGTACCCGGCGGTGCTGCTGAACATCCGCGAGGCGCCCATGGCCGAGCTGCCGGCGCTGGTGCGCGACGGCCAGCTGGACCTGGCCTACGTGCGCTCGCCCATGGAGCTGCCGGCGGAGCTGGAGGCCATCCGCCTGCACGACGAGGGTTTCGTCCTGGCGTTGCCGGAGGCCTCGCGGCTCAACGAGCTGGCGGAGATTCCCGCGGCGCGCCTGGCGGGCGAGACCTTCATCCTCCCCGAGCAGATTTCCGGCACCCTGGAGGTGGCCGCCCAGGGCGGCTTCGTGCCGCGCCTGGGGCCGCAGCCGGGCAGCCTGGTGGCGGTGATCGCCCTGGTGTCCCTGGGCCAGGGCGTGGCCCTGGTGCCGGAGTCGGTGCTGCGGCGCATCAGCCTGCCGCAGGTGAACTACCGACGTGTCGCCGGCAGCCGGGCCAGTTCCTGGCTGTCGCTGCTGCACCGGCGCTTCGAGAAGGCGCCGGCGGTGGCGCGCTACATCGAGCGGGTGCGCCTAGCCGCGGCCCAGGCGCGCCAGTAGCGCGGCCTTCACCACCGGCCACTCGTCGTCGATGATGCTGAAGCGCAGCGAGTCGCGCTTGCGCCCGTCGGACATGATCCGTTCGTGGCGGACGATGCCTTCCTGCGCCGCGCCCTGGGGCAGGCGCTTGCCGGTTTCGCCCGCGCCTGGAAAGCCGGGGCGGTGGTTGCGAATCGCGCGCAGGAGGGGGCTGACCAGTCGGCTGCGCCGAGGTGCTCTTCGTAGGAGCGAGCTTGCTCGCGAATGAACCCCGCTGCGGAGTCTGTTCGCGAGCAAGCTCGCTCCTACGAGAAGCCATGCGAGCGGGCTCTGCCCGCGATTTCGCGCGCAGGGCGCGCTCCTATAGGAGGCATCGAGGTGGTTTTCGTAGGATGGGTTGAGTTTGCGAAACCCATGCGGTTGCGGCGATGGGTATCGCTGCGCTCCACCCATCCTACGAGAGGCCATGCTCGCCTGCTCAGCGCCCGCCCAACTGGCCGCGGCGGTACTCGCCCTGGCGTTCGAGCATCCAGCCGGGGTACTCGGCCGGCAGGGCGCTGACCTGGTCGAGGGTGGCCAGTTCTTCGGCATTCAGCTCGACCTGGGTGGCGGCTATGTTGTCCTCGAGCTGCTCCAGGCGCTTGGCGCCGATGATCACGCTGGTCACCGCTTCCTGGTGCAGCAGCCAGGCCAGGGCCACCTGCGCCACCGATACGCCCTTGGCTTCGGCGATGCCGCGCATGGCGTCGATGCAGTCGTAGGCGCGTTCGCGGTTCACCGGCGGGAAGTCGAACTGGGTGCGCCGGCTGCCGGCCTCGGCCTCGCCGCCGCGGCCGTACTTGCCGCTGAGCAGGCCGCCGGCCAGGGGGCTCCAGACCATCAGACCGACCTTCTCGCTGCGCAGCAGCGGCACCAGTTCGCGCTCCAGGTCGCGGCCGGCGATGCTGTAGTAGGCCTGCAGCGACTCGAAGCGGGCCAGGCCGAGGCGCTCGGCGGTGCCCAGGGCCTTCATGATCTGCCAGGCCGCCCAGTTGGAGACGCCGACGTAGCGCACCAGGCCCTGGCGCACCAGGTCGTCGAGGGCGCGCAGGGTTTCCTCGATCGGCGTGGCCGGGTCGAAGCCGTGCACCTGGTAGAGGTCGATGTGGTCCAGCTGCAGGCGCTCCAGGCTGGCCTGCACGCCGCCGGCGATGTGGTAGCGCGACAGGCCGCGGGAGTTGGCACCGCGGGTGCCGGTCTCGCCGAACACCTTGGTGGCGACCACCACGTCCTCGCGGGGCACGCCGAGGTTCTTCAGGGCCTGGCCGGTGATGACCTCGGAGCGGCCCTCGGAATACACGTCGGCGGTGTCGATGAAGTTGATGCCGGCCGCCAGGGCCGCGCCGACCAGCTGCTCGGCCTCGGCCTGCTGCAGCTTGCCGATCTGGCTCCACAGCTGGCCTTCGCCGCCGAAGGTCATGGTGCCCAGGCAGAGTTCCGAGACGAACAGACCGGTGTTGCCGAACTTTCTGTAGCGCATGGCGAGCAATCCTCGGGAGGGGGCAGGGAAGGCGCCGCTGCCTCGCGCAGCGGCGGACGCCACCAGTATGGGCGCCGCGCCCTGGAAGGACGGCGCTCGATGCTGCCGCATTCTTGCCTATTGCTGCCGGCGCCCGCCTCAGGCCATGGGCGGCAGGCGGCGCTTGACCGGGGTCTTCTTGACGATGGCGGTGCTGGTCTCGGCGTAGGCGTTGAGGCGGTCGAGCAGGGTGTCCAGTTGCTCCATGTCGCGCACGCACAGGCGGGCGACGAAGCAGTCGTCGCCGGTGATCTTGTCGCACTCGGTGAACTCGGGGATGGCCTGGATCTGCCGTTCCACCTCGTGCAGCCGGCCGGGCAGCGGGCGCACGCGGACGATGGCCTGGAGCAGGTAGCCGAAGGCCTTCGGGTCCACCTCCAGGGTGTAGCCGCGAATCACCCCGCGGTCCTCCAGTTTGCGCAGGCGCTCGCCGACGCTGGGCGCGGAGAGGCCGCTGACCTGGGCCAGGGCCTTGAGCGACAGGCGCGAGTCTTCCATCAGGGCGGCGATCAGCAATTGGTCGATTTCGTCGGTCATTTTTTGGCTCGTTAGGCGATTGCGGGTGGATGCCTTGATAGTAAAGGCGATATTTGGTGGATGCCTTCCGTTTGCGATGGAAGGACGGGGTGACGCCTTGTCATGCTGTAGGCACACCTTGCAGGAGGAAGCCCCATGGACAAGTCCCTTCAACGCGGCACTCTGGAGATGACCGCGGCCATGCTGATCTGCGGCACCATCGGTTGGCTGGTGCTGGTGTCCGGCCAGCCGGTGCTGGACGTGGTGTTCTGGCGCTGCGTGTTCGGCGCCGCCACCTTGCTGGTCGCCTGCGCCCTGCTCGGGATGCTGCGCCCTGGCGTGCTGAGCCTTTCCGCCTTCGGCCTGGCGCTGCTCAGCGGGGTGGCCATCGTCGGCAACTGGGTGCTGCTGTTCGCCTCCTATTCGCGGGCGTCCATCGCCATCGGTACCGCGGTGTACAACACCCAGCCCTTCATGCTGGTGTTGCTGGCCGCCGTGTTCCTCGGCGAAAAGCTCAGCGCGCGCAAGCTCGGCTGGCTGGGGTTGTCCTTCGCCGGCATGCTGGCCATCGTCAGCGCCCACGGCAGCGGCGGGCCGGGCAGCGACTACCTGGGCGGCATCGCCCTGGCCCTGGGCGCGGCGCTGCTGTATGCCTTTGCCGCGCTGATCGTCAAACGCCTGCAGGCGGTGCCGCCGCATGTGATCGCGCTGGTGCAGGTTTGCAGCGGCGTGCTGCTGCTGGCGCCCCTGGCCAACCTCTCGGCGCTGCCGCAGCAGCCCTCGGCCTGGGCCTGCCTGGCCACCCTCGGCATCGTCCACACCGGGCTGATGTACGTGCTGCTCTACGGCGCCATCCAGAAACTGCCGACGGCGCTGACCGGCGCGCTGTCGTTCATCTACCCGGTGGCGGCGATCCTGGTGGACTGGGTGGTGTTCGGCCACCGCCTGGGCCTGGCGCAGTGGCTGGGCGTGGCGGCCATCCTCCTGGCCGCGGCCGGCATGCAGCGCGACTGGGGGCTGCCGCGGCGGTTGGCTGCGCGCTTCGCGCTGCGCGGGACGGATTACGGAAAGCGCTGAGGCGTGGGAATTTTTCCCCAGGCGGTGACTCCAACTCCCACCAAGTCACGCCATGGGTGAATGATGAACTACAAGCTGTTGCCAATGATCGGTGTCGCGGTGCTGCTCGGCGCCTGCGGCGGCAAGGAGGCGGAGGTGTGCGCCAGCAAGGACATGCGCGACCAGTTGGTGAAGGTGTTCACCGACGGCCCGCTGTCCGGCCGCGGCGACCTGCTCAAGGACGTGGAGCTGCGCGACGCGGCCATCCTCGAGAAGGACCCGGACAGCGGCGTGCTCGAATGCGTGGCCACCTTCCGCGTGCCGGTGGGGCAGCAGGTGGTGCAGGGGCCGCTGGAGTACCGCATCGCCCCGGCTGCGAAGTCCGATCATGACTATCTGTTGCTGTTCACCAAGAGCGAGCGGGCGTTGGCGCTGGCCGATCGGATTCAGCGGGTGTTCCCGGCGGCGGGGACGTCGCAGTGATGATGAGGGTGTAGGAGCGAGCTTGCTCGCGAACCTCCTGGCGGCTGCGGTGTATTCGGTTGACTCCGTTCCCTCACCCCAGCCCTCTCCCGGAGGGAGAGGGGGCCGTTCGGCGTGAGTGGTGAATCCAGAGTCAGCCTGAAATGCCTATCTGTCCCTGCGTTCGCGGGAATGGTGAGGGTAGGAGCGAGCTTGCTCGCGAAGGGTGCTTCCTTGCGACTGCGGTGTATTCGGTTGACTCCGTTCCCTCACCCCAGCCCTCTCCCGGAGGGAGAGGGGGCCGTTTGGCGCGAGTGGTGAATCCAGAGTCAGCCTGAAACGCCTGTCTGTCCCTGCGTTCGCGAGAGTGGCGAAGGGGAAGGATAGTGCCTGACCTCCAGGCCGCTCAGGACAGTCCCCTCTCCCGCTTGCGGGAGAGGGTTGGGGTGAGGGCGCTCTTGAGTCAGGCGCCTGCGCCACCGGCAGCTTCCATTCGCGAGCAAGCTCGCTCCTACGAAAAGCCATGCCCGCTCATACAGTCGGAGCGGACTCGGTCAATGCCGCACAAACGAAAAAGCCGCTCCCCCGTGAGGAGGAGCGGCTTTTTCATCAGCGCCTTTCGGCGCCCGCTCAGGCAGCGTTGCCGTAGCGGGCCTGCTTCTTCTTGACCTGCTGGCGGCACGCGTCGCCGAAGGCCTGGAAGATCTTCACCGAGTCGGGGTTCTTCAGCGCCTGCCATTCCGGGTGCCATTGCACCGCGAAGAGGAAGGGCGACAGGCTCGGCGCGTGGACCGCCTCGACCAGGCCGTCTTCGGCGTGGGCGATGGGCTCCAGGCCCTTGCCGAGGTTCTTCAGGCCCTGGCCGTGCAGCGAGTTGACCTGGATCGAGTCGGTCTGCAGCAGCTTGTGCAGCCAGGTGTTCTGCGCCACGCGCACGCTGTGCGCCGGGGCGTACTGCACCTCGACCGGGTCTTCGGGGTTTTCCCGGTGGTCGTTGAAGCCGGGCTCGGCGTAGACCTTCTGATACATGTCGCCGCCCAGCGCCACGTTGATTTCCTGCATGCCGCGGCAGATGCCGAAGATCGGCAGGCCACGGGCGATGGCGGCCTTGATCAGGGGCAGGTCGAAGAGGTCGCGCTGCCTGTCCTGGGCCTTGCCGGGGGTTTCGTTTTCCTGGCCGTAGAGGGCCGGGTCGATGTTGCTGCCGGCGCCGGTGAGGTAGACGCCGTCGGCCATGTCGAGGTACTGCTCGAGATCGTCGATGCCGCAGCAGGTCGGCACCAGGACCGGCACGCAACCGGCGATGTCGGTGATCGGGGTGATGTACTTGTGGGTCATCACCTGATAGTCGTGGCCCTTGCGTTCCTGGGCGCCCATGGACATCAGGACGACGGGCTTGCGGAGTTTCTGATTGTTATTGCCAATGTTGCTGTTGGACATATGTCACCTTGGGACAGGCTCGGCCTGTCGTTTATGTGCAGGCGCGGCCGGGAGGGCGCTACCTGGGGCTCCGAGCACTGCCGTAGCGGGGCTGGAAGCGCCCGCAAACGGTCGAAGCCTGCCCACCAGCCTGCCAGAGCCGTAAAATATGTCAAACAATTTCGCTTTCGATCGTTAAAAATAATGGCCGAAATTCACGGCGATTTCATTTTCAAGCTGCTGTATTTAAAGGATTTTTTCTTTAATTCGATAAATATCGGTCCATTATTTTTTACGGATCCGGCCTTTTCGTGAAAATTATACTGAACATTTTCACGGGAAATCGCCGGGCACGCGCCGGCCGCGCTCTTGAGCGGGCGCCGCGTCTGAAGCTTTCCTGCGGGGGCGCTGGCGCCCCGGCCCGTCAGCCGGGCAGTTCGACCTTGCCGGGCGGCAGCGGCGCCTTGGCCGGGTCGCCGCTGAAGGCTTCCACCCGGTTGCGCCCGCCGTGCTTGGCGGCGTACAGGGCCACGTCGGCGTTGCCCACCAGGGCTTCCTGGCTGGCCACCGGGCCCTGGGCGGTGGAGGCCACGCCGATGCTCACCGTCAGGTGGCCGCGGGCAGCCCAGGCGTGGGGCAGCTGCAGGGCCTCGACGGCGGCGCGGATGCGTTCGCCGATGGCGCAGGCGCTGGCCAGGTCGGCGCCGGGCATGACCACGGTGAACTCCTCGCCGCCGAAGCGCGCGACGAAGTCGCAGTGCTCGCGCACGTTGTCGCGGATGGCCTCGGCCACGCGGCGGATGCCGACGTCGCCGGCGAGGTGGCCGTAGCCGTCGTTGTAGAGCTTGAAGTGGTCGATATCCAGCATCAGCACGCTCAGCGGCTCGGCGTGCCGCGCGCAGCGGTGCCATTCGCGCTTGAGCGTCTCGTCCAGGTGGCGCTTGTTGGCGATGCGGGTGAGGTCGTCGGTGCGGCTGAGCACCGCCAGCTCCTGGTTGGCCAGCGCGTACTTGTGCGCCAGCACCTGGTGTTCCCAGGCCAGCTTGAGCGCCTCGTTGAAGCGGATCTGCAGGCGCCGGCCCATCTCCGCGATGAACGGGCAGACCACCCAGGCGGAGACCGCCAGGAAGGTCGCCTGGGGTTCGGGGTCGCGGAAATAGGCGATGCCCAGGAAGAAGAACATGGGCACGTGGAAGGCCAGGTGCGCCGGCCAGTAGGACACGTTGCTCATGGCCACCATCACCGAGGCCAGGGCGATGCAGCCGTAGATCACGTCCTCGTAGGGCGTGCCGTAGCTCATCAGCCAGATGGCGCCGATGCCCCAGGCCAGCCCCACGGCGCCGCACTGCAGCATGGTCAGGCGCGCCCAGGTCTGCGGCGCCAGGCGCTGCGGGTTGCGCCGCCAGGCGTACACCAGGCCCAGGCGCACGCTCATCAGCAGCACCAGCACGGCGAGCCACAGGCAGCGCCCGAGCAGGGGCGCGCTGGCATGGTAGACGCCGAACACCATGGTGCCGGAGAACACGTTGCCCACCGCGGTGGACGGGCTGGTGGAGAACAGCGTGGCGACGCGCTCGGCCAGGTAGTCCTCGGCGGGGCGCTCGGGCAGCGGTGGCGGGTTGGTGTCGGGGTAGGCGGTCATGCCTGGGCTCCTGGGTTCGCCCCGGGACGGTGCGGCGGGGGCGGGCGCAGGCACGCGCCGGCCCGGCGCGCTGGCGCCTCGGTCCATGGCGGTGCGGTTGCCCGGCCCGACCGATGGCTTCCGTTGCGCGGGAAAATGCAGTGATGTCTCGGTGCCATCATGCCTGGAGTGCGATGGGAATTCGAGCCCGCGGACGACGGAAGGCAGCGCCGCCGGGCGGGAAGCGGAAAGCGAGACGCCCCCTCTCGCTGGGCGAAAAGGGGGCGTTTTTCTTGCCGTGGCACCATCCTGGTGCGTTATCTCCCGGGGCGGCTTACTTGCCGGTCTTGATGGTGGTCCAGCTGCGGGTCATCAGGCGCTGGGTGTTGGCCGGCAGGTCCGGGAAGGCGTACAGCTTCTTCATCACCTCTTCCTTCGGATAGATGCCCGGGTCGTTGCGGATTTCCTCGTTCACCAGCGCGGTGGCGGCAGCGTTGCCGTTGGGGAAGGAGGTGACGTTGCTGATCTCGGCGATCACCTGCGGCTCGAGCAGGAAGTTGAGCCACTGCAGCGCGCCTTCGGGGTTCTCGGCGTCCTTCGGAATGGCCACGGTGTCGAAGAAGGCGCCGGCGCCTTCCTTCGGAATGTTGTAGAGCACGTGGACGTTGTTCTTCGCTTCCGCGGCGCGGGCCTTGGCCTGGTAGACGTCGCCCGAGTAGCCGACGGCGACGCAGATGTTGCCGTTGGCCAGGTCCGAGATGTACTTGGAGGAGTGGAAGTAGGTGATGTACGGACGGATCTTCTGGTACAGCGCGGTGGCCGCCTTGATCTCCTTCGGATCATTGCTGTCGGGCTTGTAGCCCAGGTAGTGCAGGGCCGCCGGCAGCATCTCGGTGGGCGAGTCGAGGAAGCTCACGCCGCACTGCTTGAGCTTCTGGATGTTCTCGGGCTTGAACACCAGGTCCCAGGAATCCACCGGGGCGTTGTCGCCGAGCACGGCCTTGACCTTGTCCGGGTTGTAGCCCAGGCCGATGGTGCCCCACATGTAGGGGATGGCGAACTTGTTGCCCGGGTCGCTGATCTCGAGGGTCTTCATCAGGTCCGGGTTGAGGTTCTTCCAGTTCGGCAGCTTGGACTTGTCCAGCGGCATGTAGACGCCGGCCTTGATCTGCTTGGCGAGGAAGTTGTTCGACGGCACCACCACGTCGTAGCCGGACTTGCCGGCCAGCAGCTTGGCTTCCAGCACTTCGTTGCTGTCGTAGACGTCGTAGACGACCTTGATGCCGGTGGCCTTGGTGAACTTGTCGACCGTGTCAGGGGCGATGTAGTCGGACCAGTTGTAAACGTGCAGCACTTTGTTGTCCGCCTGCGCCATACCAGCCACAGCGCCCGCCAGAGTCACGGCGAGCAGGGTCTTGCCGAAGGTCTTGAACATGCAGGTTGCTCCGATTTTCTTCTATCCGTGCGTAAGTTGGGTCTTCCGCACGGATCGACAGCAAGAACCATTCCCGATAATGGCCCCCGGCCATTTACCGGCGGCCGGCCCCCGGTGGCTCTAGCCTGGCGCCAAGGGGCGGGAGGAGGGCAGGCGGGCGCGGCGACGGAATCCCGGCGCGGGCTGTTACAAGGCGTACCGTCGTACCAGGTGGCTCAATCGAGCCGGTAACGCGCGAGGTCCTGCGTGGAAAGCACGCGCATGCGCCCCGGCTCGATGGCCGCCATGTCGTCCAGCAGGGCGACGGGCACGTCCATCTCGCGCAGGTAGGCGGCCGGGCTGTAGCGGCTGGCGCCATCGGCCAGCCAGGAGTCGCCGCCGGGGAAGTACGGACGGTGCAGGCCGACATAGCCGCGCACCCGCCGCGTGTGCCCGGCGGCCAGCAGATAGACGCAACTGCCCTGGCACACGCTGTTGCGCGGCACCCAGGTATCGAACCCGGCCTCGCGCAGCAGCCGGCCCATCTTGATGGCCTCGCCCAGGCTGCCGCCGATGGAGTCGAGCAGGGCGATCCTGCGGGCGAACTTGCCGGGGTTGCGCTTCAGCCCTTGCAGCAGGCGCTCGTAGTCCCCCGGCGCGATGTCCTCGGTGACGCGCACCGCCAGGGTGAGCCCCAGCGACTTGTTCTGCACCGGCGCAACCTCGACCCGCGCGAACGCCGCCGTCGAACACAGCACCGAAAGACCGAGCACGGCCGCGCGCACCAGGGTATTGCCCATGAACCTGCCTCGCCTTGAACCCAGCGGGAAATCGATGGGAGCGGAAGATACCGCCGATGCTGGCATTTGGCATCCCCCGGCACAGCCGAATCGGTGAATGCCCCGAAGTGCAGCACCAAGGCTTCACTCCGCCCGCGCCTTCTGGTAAAAAGGCACCCCCAAGCGGGCGTCGTATAATGGCATTACCTGAGCTTCCCAAGCTCATGACGAGGGTTCGATTCCCTTCGCCCGCTCCAGAACACCCTGCCAAGCCCCTGAAATGCCTAGCGTTTCGGGGGCTTTGCTTTTTCGGGGCCAGGAAGGTGTCGAAAAAGTGTCGAAGAGTCTGGCCAGGCGGAGGTCACTGAGCCTTGCAGGCGTTGAGCTCTTCCTGAGTCTCCAGATGTGTTTCGATGCCCAAGCGGTATTTGCAGTAATCACGCACCGTGGCCCGCTCCAGTGGGCTCAACTGCTCCAGGGGCTTGTCATCCGCATCGCTGGTAACTCAACCTGCTGGGATGGCGCGGATATTTCTCACGAGTTCCATGCCTCTGCTGCCAGAGCAACCTATCTCTTTTTGCAAGCGTCTAGCTCGGTTTGCGATTGAAGCCTGGTCTCGATGCCCAGCCGATAATGGCAATAATCGATCACCAACTGTCGCTCTTCGGCGGAGAGCTCTTGCAGGGGCTTGCTGTCCGCATCGTTGGCGAAAAGATTTACAAACTCCATCTGAAACGTTGGATGTCGTTTGATGAAGAAATTGGTATTCAGCTCGGCGTCGTCAATGGACTCGTAGTAGCCCAAAAAGAGCCGCGCGACGACTAGCAGCACCACTGGATAGATCAGTTTTTTCATGAGCTTGGAGGTGGCAGCAGTTGGGTTTTGGTGCGGATATTGCGGACCAGCTCCATCCCCACATTGCCAGGGCAGACCTTTCCTTCTGCGCGCTGGCCTGGATACTCTCGATGTCCACCGAAGTGCCTGATCACGAACACGCTCCTGATGGCGTCGATCAAGTCCAGGACGGCATCGATCTGTGGACCGGGTATTTGGTTTGTAGTGTTTAGCCCCAAGGCTTCCGCAGTCTTCCTGCCCAAAGCCAGTAAGTCGTCACCTTCTTCGGCGGTAGTCAGGTTGTTCAGCATAACGACGCCGATAACACCTGTGTTGTAGTCCAGAATGCTCGATCCCTTGAACCTGATGTCTCGCCCCTCATAGATCACCCCCGCACAATCGATTCCGAAGTGATATCCGATGTCGTCGTACCGTCCAGCGAGGTGGTCGTCTTGGGTATCGGCCATCTGTTCTGCCCCTGGGGCGCAGGAATAGCTACGGCCAGCATGGTGCAGCGCAATCATGCTGTAGTTCCAATCTTCAACCAGCGGCTTTTGGGGCGACTTCGCTTTCCACTGGGACCGTTCAACGAACCTGCGTCCGAGCGACCGAACCTTGCGGATAACTGCTTCGCGGGTGGCGGCACGATCGTCGACCTTGATGGGGATAGGCTGAACAAGTTGGCCGGGCTTAACCTCCTGGGCCTTTGCCTTTGTCGTGAAGGTCCCGGTCATGCAGTAGCCTCCGAGAACTCGGTCAGGTCGCGGGCGGGGGACCGGAACATGATATGAAGCTCAATCACCGAATCTGCCGAAGGAGCCTCAATAGTGGCCATACCGCTGGAGTCGGTCACGCCAGTTCGACGGTAGCCAGCAACCAGTACGATGTATTCGCGATTAGCGAGAGGCTGGCCAGTTTGACTGTCCGTGATGACAAATGACTGGGCGAAAGTCTTCGCGAAATGCACAGGGGTAGGCGCCTCAAAGGGAGCCGGAGTATGGCTGTCACCAATGATCACAGTGCCCGAACCGGAGATAACGACATTTCCGTGAGCGCCAATACTGCCAACAGTCGCAGCATTGCGACCATTGATGAAGACAGTCCCCGAAAGGTTCCCGGTCATCGCACCACCGCAGGCGCTCGGGTCTCCTTGACGCGCAGCCGGAAGGCCATCGAACAAGACATCCGGAGAGCCGGCAGCGATCGGATTCACCCCATGACCGGGCAAGGGGCAGGCTGTCGGATCGGTAAGACGAGCAGCAGGTTTTCCACTCATAACGCTAATCCTTGCATGGCGCATTGATGGCAGCAGAAAGTTGGCCAAGCAGCCGTCTTCCTCTTCAACCGCCAGACGTTAGCAGGGGCAAAGCGCGCAACTTCTTGCGCATACGGGACATAACCCGCATGGAGTCTGGGGCGGTGTCGTTTGTAATAATTTAATTCAGGTGTCCGCATGTTCATGATGAAGGGACTGGCAAACCCCATCTCATCTCTTGCTGTGAACCCAGTTCACAGCCCCTATGCCACCAACGGGGATTATCACCCCGCCCCCGGCTCCCTACCCTGCGCAGACCAGGGCCCATGAGGCCCTGGACAATCACAAGAACAATCCTGCGTGCCGAGGTGCTGTCGATGAACGCGACGCCTGAGAACCCACCCAAGAACCGCCTGGGCCACGGCCTGAAGAGCCGCCAGGTGACCATGATTTCCATCGGCGGCGTGATCGGCGCCGGGCTTTTCGTCGGTTCCTCCAATGCCATCGCCACCGCCGGGCCGGCGGTGTTGCTGGCCTATCTGCTGGCTGCGGTCATCGTCGTGCTGGTGATGCAGATGCTGGGCGAGATGGCCACCGCGCGGCCGGACACCGGCTCCTTCTCGTCCTATGCCGACCAGGCCATGGGGCGCTGGGCCGGGTTTTCCATCGGCTGGCTGTACTGGTGGTTCTACGTGCTGGTGATCAGCATCGAGGCCATAGTCGCCGGCAACATCCTCGCGCCCTGGCTGGGCGTGGCGCCCTGGGTGGCGGCGCTGGGCATCACCCTGGCGCTGACGCTGTGCAACTGCCTGAGCGTCGGCAACTTCGGCGAGCTGGAGTACTGGCTGGCGTTGTTCAAGGTGGTTTCCATCGTCGGCTTCATCGTCCTCGGCGTGCTGGCGATCTTCGGCTTGCTGCCGGGTTCTTCCACTTCCGGCGTGCAGCATCTGTATGCCGACGGCGGCTTCATGCCCAAGGGGCCGGTGTCGGTGGTGGCGGCCATGCTCACCGCGATGTTCAGCTTCCAGGGCAGCGAGATCGTGACCATCGCCGCCGCCGAGACCAAGGAGCCGCGCGCCAATATCCGCAAGGCGATCCGCGCCGTGGTCTGGCGCCTGGGGCTGTTCTACCTCGGCTCGATGCTGGTGGTGGTGTGCCTGGTGCCGTGGAACGCGCCGGGGCTGGCGCAGGGTTCCTACCAGTCGGTGCTGGCGGCGATGAACATTCCCTACGCGCCGCAGATCATGAGCGTGGTGGTGCTGGTGGCGGTGAGCAGTTGCCTGAATTCGGCGATCTACACCGCCTCGCGCATGGCCTACTCGCTGGCCTGCCGCGGCGATGCGCCGCGTGCCTGGGGCCGCACCAACCGCCGCGGCGTGCCGCTGGGCGCGGTGCTGAGCACCGCCGGCGTGGCCCTGCTGGCGCTGGGCGCGAACTACCTGCTGCCCAAGGAGGTGTTCGACTTCCTGCTCGCCTCCAGTGGCGCCATCGCCCTGCTGATGTACCTGGTGATCGCCATCACCCAACTGTGCATGCGCCGCAAGCTGCGCGCCAGCGGCGAGCCCCTGGCGGTGGAGATGTGGGCCTTCCCCTGGCTGACCCTGGCGACCATCGCACTGATCGTCGGCATCCTGGCGATCATGTCGGTGTTCCCCGGCCACCGCGGCGAGCTGCTCACCACCCTGGGCCTGAGCGCCGTGCTGGCGGGCATCGGCCTGTACCTGCAGAAGCGCCAGCCGCAGCTCTCCGCGCAGCGCGCGCAGGGCGGCTTCGGCGAACTGGCGGCGTTGTGACGCCGCTTCACAACGCCTGTGCCGGCGGCCCGGTTTTTCCGCCGCCGGCGCCCACCTAACCTGCCCGTGGCGGGGCTCGCCGAGCCCGCCGTGGCCTTCCCCAACCGCCTGATAGAGAGTGATCGATGAGCATCGCGATGAAGCCGGACGAACTGGCGATTCCCTACCAACTGCCGCAGGTGCCGTTCATGGCGCCGGACATGGTCCTGCCCGGCGTGCTGGACCAGTGGCTGGAAGACGACCGGCTGTGGGTCCCGGTGACCGCCAGCGTCTCCTTCAAGCCGCTGCTGCTGAGCGTGAGCGGCGGCTACTACATCAACCTGCTGCGCGTGCGCCAGAGCGGCGTGCTGTCGCGCCATCGCCACACTGGTGGCGTGCACGCGCTGGTGCTCAAGGGCCGCTGGTGGTACCTGGAGCACGACTGGATCGCCGAGCAGGGCTCCTTCGCCTTCGAGCCGCCGGGCGAGACCCACACCCTGTTCGTGCCCGAGGACGTCGAGGAAATGATCACCTGGTTCCACGTCCAGGGCGGCTACACCTACGTCGACCCGCAAGGCGTGGCGGTGGGCTACGAGGACGTCTTCACCAAGCTGGAGGCAGCGCGCCGGCACTATGCGTCCATCGGCCTGGGCGAGGACTACGTCGAGCGCTTCATCCGCTGAAGCGGGCCGGCACGGCGGGCGCTATGCTCGCCGCCACGGCGCATCGAGGACCGGACATGGACAACTATTCGCAACTGCTGGCCTTCATCTGGGCGGTCGAACACGGCAATTTCTCCGCCGCGGCGCGCGCCCACGAGATGACGCCTTCGGCGATCAGCAAGCTGATCAGCCGCCTGGAGGATCGCCTGCAGGTGCGCCTGTTCCAGCGCGGCACGCGGAGCCTGACGCTGACCGAGGAGGGCGCCGCCTACCTGCGCAGCGCCCGCGCCGTGGTGGAGGCGATGGCCGAGGCGGACTCGCTGGCCGAGGCGCTGCCGACGCGGGTCAGCGGCACCCTGCGCATCCACACCATGACCACCTTCGCCAAGCACCAGATAGCGCCTTGGCTGCCGGAGTTCCTCGACCGCTACCCGGCGCTGCAGGTGGAGATCCAGGTCGGCGCGCAGTACGTCGACCAGTTCGAGCAGGGCCTGGACCTGGCCATCCACAGCGGCGTGCTGCCGGACTCCAGCCGGGTGACCCGGCGCCTGGGCGAGACGCAGTGGATCACCTGCGCCGCCCCGGCCTACCTGGCGCGCTGCGGCACGCCGCGCCACCCGCAGGAGTTGCTGCGCCACCGCTGCTTCCAGTTCAGCTTCGACAGCCCGTGGAACCGCTGGAGCTTCCGCGCAGGCCCGGAGCGCCTGAGCGTGCCGGTGACGCCCGCGGCGACCTTTGCCCAGGGCGACCTGCTGCGCGACATGGCCCTGGCCGGCGCCGGCATCGTGCGCCTGGCCGACTTCCACATCGGTGCCGACATCCGCGCCGGCCGCCTGGTGCAGGTGCTGGAGGAATACCCCAGCGACCTGCGCGAGCCGGTGTACCTGATCTATGCCAACCGCAAGCACCTGAGCCCGAGGATAAAGGTCTTTCGCGACTTCCTCGAACAGCGCCTGCGGGAGGCTCCCTGGAGCCTGTCCTAGGGCAGGCCGTTACGACCCATTCACGAGGCGCCCGCACGGCGGGCGCGATGCAGGAGTAGACCATGGCCCATCTGGTGGGTGACGTATCCAGCGCCGCGCGCATTCTTCCCGACCTGGACGGCGAGAAGCTGTTCATCCAGCGGGGCAGGGGAGCCTACCTCTGGGATGCCCAGGGGCGGCGCTACATCGATACCGCGCTGGGCTTCGGCGCGGTGCTGCTCGGCCATTCCGAGCCGGCGGTGATCGAGGCGGTGGGCGCCGCCTTGCAGGACGCCGCCGCGCCGTCCTGGGCCCACGTGCGCGAGCATGCCGCCGCCGACTGCCTGGCGCGCCACGGCGGCGCGCTCGACAAGGTGATCTTCACCAACTCCGGCAGCGAGGCGGTGCACCTGGCCTGCCGCGCGGCGCGCGCCTACACCGGCCGGCCGCGCATCGCCAAGATGGCCGCCGGCTTCGACGGCTGGTTCGACGAGGTGACACTGGGCAACGTCGGCTCCGCCGAAGCCACCTTCGCCCCTGGCGAGCGCCCGGCGAGCGAGCGCATGACGCTGCTGCGCTACAACGACTTCGACGACGTCGAGCGGCTGTTCGCCGAGCACAGCGACATCGCCGCCGTGCTGCTCGAACCCATGCTGGCCAACGCCGGCTGCATCATGGCCGCGCCCGGCTATCTGGCGCACGTGCAGCGCGTGGCCCACGCCCATGGCGCGCTGGTGATCAGCGACGAGGTGCTGATGGGCTTCCGCCGTCACGCCGGCCTGAGCAGCCTGTACGAGGGGCTGGACCCGGACCTGGCCAGCGTCGGCAAGGCCATCGGCAACGGCGTGCCGGTCTCGGCGGTGCTGGGCAAGGCGCACATCCTGGCCGGCTTCGAGGAAGGCCGGGTACTGCGCGGCGGCACCTTCAGCGGCAACCCCATGGCCTGCGCGGCCGTGCAGGCGACCCTGGCGCAGCTCGAAGACGCCGACTATGCCGCGCTGATGGCGCGTGGCGAGGCGCTTCGCAGCTGGATCGAGCGGCTTTTCCGCGAACACGGCCTGCCCCTGTCCACCAGCGGCTACGGCAACGTCTTCGGCCTCTGGCCGGCCGAGCGGGCGCCGCGGGATTTCGACGAAGCCGCGCGCATCGCCAACCCCGGCTTCAGCAAGGCGCTGCACCTGGAACTGCGCCGCGCGGGCCTGCTGCTGATGCCGTCGCCCTATGGCCGGTTGTACCTGTCCTTCGCCCACACCGATGCGGTGGTCGAGGAGATGAAGGCTGCGTTCGAGCAGGCGGTGGGGCGTTTGGTCGAGGTGCTCTTGTAGGAGCGAGCTTGCTCGCGAACAAGCGCGGTGCCATGCGGTTCGCGAGCAAGCTCGCTCCTACGAAAAGCCGTGCTCGCCTGCAACGTAGGAGCGGAGCTTCTCCGCGATAGCCGGATGTATCGGCGCGATTCGCGGATAGGATCCGCTCCTACGCTGCCCCACCTGCGCCATTCCCATGTAGGAGCGCGCCCTGCGCGCGAAATCGCGGGCAGGGCCCGTGCGGGAATGCGTGGTGTTTTTCCCGTAGGAGCGGAGCTTCTCCGCGATAGCCGGATGTATCGGCGCGCTTCGCGGATGAGATCCGCTCCTACGCTGCCCCACCTGCGCCATTCCCTTGTAGGAGCGCGCCCTGCGCGCGAAATCGCGGGCAGGGCCCGTGCGGGAATGCGTGGTGTTTTTCCTGTAGGAGCGGAGCTTCTCCGCGATAGCCGGATGTATCGGCGCGCTTCGCGGATGAGATCCGCTCCTACGCTGCCCCACCTGCGCCATTCCCCTGTAGGAGCGCGCCCTGCGCGCGATTTCGCGGGCAGGGCCCGCTCCTACAGGTTGTGGGCTTTCAGGCTTGCTGGCGGGCGCTTTCCTGCAGTCGCCGGGGCTCGGCGGCGGCTTCTTCGCCGGCCAGCTTCTGCGCCGCCGGCTCGTCTTCGGCGTTGACCGAGCGGCGGAAGCCCTTGATGGCTTCGCCGAGGTCGCTGCCCAGGTGCTTCACCCGCTTGCTGCCGAATACCAGCAGCGCCACCAGCAGCAGGACCAGCCAGTGTTTCCAGTCGAATATGCCCATCGCCATGTCTCCAGATCGCGGTTCGGTTGTTGTTATTGGCGCCTGCATTTTTGGTGGGTGGGTTCTGCTGCAGAAGGCACTATCCAACAGATAACCTGGACTTTTCGTGGATCGTGCGGGTGGCCGATCTACGGCGGGAGGGCAGGGCTGGAGACTTTTCCGCGAGGAGTGGAATTTTCTTAAGAGTATTCGCTTGGCTTGTCCGCTGAATATTTATAACTAATTGATTTTTAAGTATTTAATTCGTGGCATGGTAATTGATTGGGGGTCGCCGGCGCGGCACGCAAGTGGCCGCGCGCCAATCCGATAACAACAAAAGGCCGGCACTCCCATGTTCGATCAATCCGTTCGCCTTCGCGTATCCCGCCTCGCCTGCGCCATGCTCCTGGCCGGCGCCGCCACCTCGGCCCTCGCCACGGAGGGCGGCACCTCCTCCTGGCCCATGGGCATCGAGATCTACGGGATGGGCATCCTTCCACCGCCTGGCACCTACGCCCAGCTGTTCGCGGGCAACTACCTGGCCGATACGTTGCGCGACAACGGCGGCCACAAGGCCGCCGACATCGACCTGCGGGTCTCCACCCTGGTGCCGCGTTTCGTCTGGGTGACGGAGCAGAAGGTGCTGGGCGGCGACCTCGGCTTCCATGCCCTGCTGCCGCTCACCGACATGCGCCTGAACATCAAGAATGGCCCCCACGACCACAAGCGCGGCATCGGCGACGCCCACCTGGGCCCGGTGATCGGCTTCCACCCGAGCGAGAAGTTCCACGTGGCCACCGGCGTCGACTTCGTGCTGCCCACCGGCAGCTACGACAAGGACGACATCATCAACCTGGGCACCCACTACTACACAGTGCAGGCGGTGCTGGCGATGACCTACGTGGACCCGGCGGGGCCCAACGCCGACATCCGCCTGATGCACGACTACAACTTCGAGAACCGCGCCACCGACTACCAGTCCGGCCGTGAACTGCACGCCGACTACACCCTCGGCTGGGGCATGGGCAACGGCTGGGTGCTCGGCGTCGGCGGCCACGCCTACCAGCAGATCAGCGACGACAAGCTCGATGGCCATACCGTCGAGGACTCCCGCGGGCGGACCTTCTCCATCGGCCCGGCGGTGCAGTATGCGAGCAAGGACGGCTGGTTCTTCAGCGCCAAGTGGCAGGACGATACGGGCGTGCGCAACCGGCCGGATGGGCAGACCTTCTGGTTCAAGTTCACTACGCCGCTTTGAAGGGGCGGGGGTTCTTCGTAGGAGCGAGCTTGCTCGCGAACAGATTCCGCAGCGGGGCTCATTCGCGAGCAAGCTCGCTCCTACGAGAAGCCGTGCCTGCCTGAACCGTAGGAGCGGAGCTTCTCCGCGATAGCCGGAACCACCGGCGCGATTCGCGGATGAGATCCGCTCCTACGCTGCCCCGCCTACGCCATTCCCCTGTAGGAGCGCGCCCTGCGCGCGAATCGCGGGCAGGGCCCGCTCCTACACTCTCCGGCAAACACAACGCCCGTAGGATGGGTTGAGCGAAGCGATACCCATCACCATGGCCCGATGGGTATCGCAAGCTCAACCCATCCTACGAAAAGCGCCTCGGCGCAGTTCGCAAGACAGCTGCGGCTTCAGCGCCCCTTCAACCGGTAGCTGACCTGGGCGCGGCTCATGCCGAGCATCTGCGCGGCGGCGGTGATGTTGCCGCCGGTGCGTTCCATCGCCACCTGCACCAGGCGTCTTTCCACGTCTTCCAGGGAGATGCCGAGGGTCGGGTTGCGGCCGGAGACGAAGGCGAGCAGGCTGGCCAGTTCGGGTTCTTCCACGGCCTTGCCGGGCGCTGCTTCGGGCGTCGCTGGCGCCTGCTCGGGCTGTTCGCCGCCGGCTTCGGCCAGGGGGCGCGTCAGCCGGCCTTCCGCCGTCAGCCCTATGGGCGCGGCGATCGGTGCGGCGCCGCCTTCGGCCAGGTGGATGACATCCATCACCTCGCCATCGGCGGCGGCGATGACGCCGCGTTCGATGAGGTTCTGCAGCTCGCGGATGTTGCCCGGGAAGCGGTAGGTCAGCAGCGCGTTGACCAGGCGTGTGCTGAAGCCCGCCAGTTGCCGGCCGTGGCGCAGGCTGAACTTGCGCAGGAAGTAGCTCATCAGCAGCGGGATGTCTTCCCGGCGCTCGCGCAGCGGCGGCAGGTGGATGGGGAAGACGTTCAGGCGGTAGAACAGGTCCTCGCGGAAGCGCCCGGCCTCCACCTCGCGGCGCAGGTCGAGGTTGGTGGCCGCGACCACCCGCACGTCCACGCGGATCGCCGTGGTGCCGCCGACCCGCTCCAGCTCGCCCTCCTGCAGCACGCGCAGGATCTTGCTCTGCGCGGCCAGGCTGAGGGTGGCGATCTCGTCGAGGAACAGGGTGCCGCCGTTGGCCCTTTCGAAGCGCCCGGGCCGCGAGCGTTCCGCGCCGGTGAAGGCCCCGCGCTCGACGCCGAACAGCTCGGCCTCCACCAGGTTCTCCGGCAGGGTCGCGCAGTTCAGCGCCACCAGCGGCCCCTGGCTGCGCTTGCTGGCCTGGTGCAGGGTGCGGGCGAAGAGTTCCTTGCCCACGCCGGATTCCCCGGTCAGCAGCACCGTCGCCTGGGTCGGCGCCACGCGCTGCAGCAGTTGGCTGGCGGCCATGAAGGCGGCGGAAATGCCGACCATCGGCTGGTCATCGTCGGGGCTGGGCAGCGTGGCGACCGTGGTCGCCTGGCTGCTGCCGTAGGTGCTGCGGCCGAGGAAGTCGCTGGCGTCCAGGTGGGCCAGGTCGGCGTCGATGTCGTCCCATTCCTCCGCCGGCTTGCCGATGATGCGGCAGGCGTGGTGGCCCATGGCGCGGCACTCCACCTCGCGGAACACCACCAGGCGCCCGAGCAGCGACGAGGCATAGCCGCTGGCGTAGCCGATGCCCATCCAGCACGAGGGCTCGCTGCCCAGGCCGTAGGTGGCGATGTGTTCGTCGGCCTCCAGCGAGTTGTGCCAGAAGAACTCGGAGTAGAAGTGGCCGATGCTGGTGTCGATCTCGAAGTTGATCGGCTCGACGTTGACCATCCCTTCGAGCATGTGCAGGCGCGGCCCGGCGCTGTACAGGCTGGCGTGGTCGCCCTCGGGCCACTGCTCGCTGACCTGCGCCGCGTCGCGCGCGCCGGCCTGCCAGCCGATGCGGGTGAGCAGGCCGCGGGCCTTGTCCAGCCCCTGGGCCTCGATCAGTTCGCGGCGGATGGCGCCGAAGGCGGAGCCCTGCAGCAGCATCATGCGCTGGCCGCACAGCCAGATGCTGCCGTCCTGGGGAGAGAAGGCCACGGTCTCGGCCAGTTGCTCGGCAGAAGGCAGGCCCCGTGGATCGAATTGGCAGGCGCGGTCGACGATCAGGCGTTTCTGCCGGCTGAGCATGTGCCGGAAGAACTCTTCGTCCACCGCGCGCCCGTGTTTGCCCGGATTTGTAATAGTCATAAGGCAGTTCAAGAAGACGCAGGCTGGTCTGGGGAGTATGCCGGCCCGGCCACGGCGGTCAATCGGATTCCAGTCCGAGGGGGAGGGGCGGCGAGCGCAAAACGTACGATAACCGCACGAAATCCCGTTTTTGGCCGCGTCCGTCGAGCTTTCTCCAGCGCCGCGATTTTCTCTGCACAAAATTCCGCGGCCGCCGTGCCGCCAGCGCGAAAGGCGCCGTAGAAGTCTTCCGATAAAATCACAACTATTTGTTTTTAAAGGATATTTTTACGGATAGCGCAGCTGGCACGATAGTTGTTAATGCCGAAACACTTGCAACTGAAAAATCCATAACAAGAAACCGGTGATTTCGACATGAACATCCTCCGCGCTTTCCGCCATGCCCGTGCACTAGCCCATCCCGCCCTTGCCCGGCGCCGCCCGGCCCGCCCCGGCGACTGACCTTCGCCCAGCCCGTTTCCCTGTTTCCGTGGCCTTCGCCCAGGCCGGCGGCGGCCGTCCCTCGTCCAGACAAGAGGCACCAGCAACGATGAGCACCAGACCCCAGCCCTACCAGAACCTCGACCTGCAGCCGATCGCCGGCGCCTGGCGCGCCGGCGGCAGCGGCCGGCACATGGAGGTCCTCGACCCCTACAGCGGGCAGAGCCTGCTGCGCCTGGCCCTGGCTGACCGCGCCGACCTTGACGCCGCCTATGCCAAGGCCGCCGAGGCCCAGGTGGCGTGGGCCGCCAGCGCGCCCGCCGAACGCGCCCGGGTGATGCTCGAAGCGGTGCGCATCCTCGATGCGCGCCGCGAGGAGATCATCGACTGGCTGGTCCGCGAATCCGGCAGCACCCTGCTCAAGGCGCAGATCGAATGGGGCGCGGCGCGCGCCATCACCCTGGAGGCGGCCAGCCTGCCGAACCGCGTGCACGGGCGCATCGTCGCCTCCAACGTGCCGGGCAAGGAAAGCCGCGTGTACCGCGTGCCGCTCGGGGTGGTCGGGGTGATCAGCCCGTGGAACTTCCCGCTGCACCTCACCCAGCGTTCGCTGGCCCCGGCCCTGGCCCTGGGCAACGCCGTGGTGGTCAAGCCGGCCAGCGACACCCCGGTGTCCGGCGGCCTGCTGCTGGCGCGCGTGTTCGAGGAGGCCGGGCTGCCGGCCGGCGTGCTCAGCGTGGTGGTCGGCGCCGGCAGCGAGATCGGCGACGCCTTCGTCGAGCACCCGGTGCCGGCCTTCATCTCCTTCACCGGCTCGACCCAGGTCGGGCGCAACATCGGCCGCATCGCCAGCGGCGGCGCGCACCTCAAGCACGTGGCCCTGGAGCTGGGCGGCAACAGCCCCTTCGTGGTCCTGGCCGACGCCGACATCGAGCAGGCGGTGAACGCCGCGGTGGTGGGCAAGTTCCTCCACCAGGGGCAGATCTGCATGGCGATCAACCGCATCATCGTCGAGCAGCCGGCGCTGGAGGCCTTCACCCGGCGCTTCGTCGAGCGCGTCCAGGCGCTGCCCTATGGCGATCCGCGCAAGCCGGAAACCGTGGTCGGCCCGGTGATCAACGACCGCCAGCTGCAGGGCCTGCGCGAGAAGGTCGCCAAGGCCCTCGACGAGGGCGCGCGCCTGCTGGTCGGCGGCGAGCCCCAGGGCAACGTCATGCCGCCCCACGTGTTTGGCGACGTGCACGCCGGCATGGAGATCGCCCGCGAGGAAATCTTCGGCCCGCTGGTGGGCATCCAGGCCGCGCGCGACGCCGAGCATGCGCTGGAGCTGGCCAACGGCAGCGAATACGGCCTGTCCAGCGCGGTGTTCACGTCGAGCCTGGAGCGCGGCGTGCAGTTCGCCCAGCGCATCCACGCGGGCATGACCCACGTCAACGACATGCCGGTCAACGACGAACCCAACGCGCCCTTCGGCGGCGAGAAGAACTCCGGCCTGGGCCGCTTCAACGGCGACTGGGCGATCGAGGAATTCACCACCGACCACTGGATCACCCTGCAGCACTCGCCGCGGCCCTATCCCTTCTGAGCGGCCGGCGGCCCCACCAATCCAATAACAAGATGGAGTACGAAATGTCCTTATCCTTCGACAGCCCGGCTGTGAAACGGACCTTCGCTGCTTGCCTTTGCGTGCCCTTGCTCGTGCTGGCCGGTAGCGCCTTCGCCGACGGTGACGGCGTGTGGAAAGGCGGCGCCAACGTCTACGAGAAAGTCTGCGGCCGCTGCCACGAGACCGGCATCGGGCCGGAGCTGAAGGGGCGCCAGCTGCCGTCGCCCTACATAGTCGCGGTGGCGCGCAACGGCCTGCGGGCGATGCCGGCCTGGCCCGCCTCCTTCATCGACGACAAGGCGCTGCAACAGGTCGCCGACTACATCTCGCAGGCGCCCGCGCCGGCGGCCAAGCCCTGAGGAGCGCGCCATGAATCTCGAACGTCGTTCCCTGCTCAAGGGCATGGCCCTGGGCGGGCTGGCGGGCATCGCCATGGGCGGCTCCGGCCTGGCCCTGGCGCGTGGCGTCGCCGGCAGCGCCGTGGCACAGCCGACGCTGGTGCTCATCAGCCCGGCCGTGGCCGGCTCGGCCTTCCTCCAGGGCCTCGCCGCCAACCCGGCCGCGGCCCGGGCCGAGCTGCTGCGCAGCGATGCCAGCCTGGCTTTCGTCCGTGAACTGCAACAGCGCCTGGAGGCCGGACGGCCGCAGCGCATCGTCGGCCTGCTGGACGACGCCAGCGCCGCGCTGGTGGTCGACCTGGCGCGCAGCGCCGGCGCCCGCGTGCAGTGGCTCGGTGAGCACAGCGCCGATGCGCGCGCCTCGCGGCACCGGCTGATCACCGCGGACGCCGCCCACGGCCACGCCCTGCAACTGGGCCTGCAGCTGGACGCCTGCGGCGCCGGCTTCGACCTGCGCGAGCAGTGCCCGCTGGGCAGCCGCCAGCCCCTGCGCCTGGGCGCCGCCGGCCGCAGCGCCGGCAACGCCGAGCAATGGGCCGCCACCCTCGGCTACGGCCTGGCCTCGCTCGGCGCGCAGCCGCCGGCGCCCGCGCCGCTGGTGGCCGGCCGCCCGAGCCCGCTGGCCGGGCATTTCGTTTCGTTCTCGATCCAGGCTTGAAGGAGCACCTCCCATGACTGACGCAACCAACAAGGCCGTGCTCCCGCGCGGAGTCGACGCGAACCACTTCCAGCAGGCGCTGGCCAAGTTCCGCAAGCTGCTGGGCGAGGACAACGTCCTGGTCAAGGACGACCAGCTGATCCCCTACGGCAAGATCATGATGCCGGTGGACAACGCCGAGCACGCGCCTTCCGCCGCCGTCACCGCCACCAGCGTCGAGCAGGTGCAGGGCGTGGTGAAGATCTGCAACGAGTTCAAGATCCCGCTGTGGACCATCTCCACCGGCCGCAACTTCGGCTACGGCTCGGCGGCCCCGGCGCAACGCGGCCAGGTCATCCTCGACCTGAAGAAGATGAACAGGATCATCCACATCGACCCGGAGCTGTGCACCGCCCTGGTCGAGCCCGGCGTCACCTACGGCCAGCTCTACGACTACCTGCAGGAAAATAATCTGCCGCTGATGCTGTCGTTCTCCGCGCCCTCGGCCATCGCCGGCCCGGTGGGCAACACCATGGACCGCGGCGTGGGCTACACCCCCTACGGCGAGCACTTCCTCATGCAGTGCGGCATGGAAGTGGTGCTGGCCAACGGCGACGTCTACCGCACCGGCATGGGCGGGGTACCGGGCGACAAGGCCTGGCAGGTGTTCAAGTGGGGCTACGGCCCGACCCTGGACGGCATGTTCACCCAGGCCAACTACGGCATCTGCACCAAGATGGGCTTCTGGCTGATGCCCAAGCCGCCGGTGTTCAAGCCCTTCAGCATCGTCTACGACGACGAGGCGGATATCGCCGACATCGTCGAGATGATCCGTCCGCTGCGCATCGCCCAGATCATCCCCAACGCGGTGGTGATCGCCAACGCGCTGTGGGAGGCCGCCGGCATCAGCGTGCGCCGCTCGGACTACATCAAGGAGAAGGGCGCGACGCCCGACTCGGTGATCCAGCAGGTCGTCAAGGACAAGGGCCTGGGCCAGTGGAACGTCTACGCGGCGCTGTATGGCACCCCCGAGCAGGTGGAGGTGAACTGGAAGATCGTCACCGAGACCGTGAAGAAGTCCGGCAAAGGCCGCATCGTCACCCAGGAGCAGGCCGGCGACACCCAGCCGTTCAAGTACCGCGCCGAGCTGATGAGCGGCGTGCCCAACCTGCAGGAATTCGGCCTGTACAACTGGCGCGGCGGCGGTGGCTCGATGTGGTTCGCCCCGGTCAGCCAGGCCCGCGGCAGCGAGTGCGACAAGCAGAAGGTGCTGGCCAAGCGCATCCTCAACAAGCACGGTCTGGACTACACCGGCGAGTTCATCGTCGGCTGGCGCGACATGCACCACGTGATCGACGTGCTCTACGACCGCACCGACCCCGAGGAGACCCAGCGCGCCCACGACTGCTTCGCCGAGCTGCTGGACGAGTTCGCCAAGGAGGGCTACGCGGTGTACCGCGTGAACACCGCCTTCCAGGACCGCGTGGCGCAGATCTACGGCCCGGTCAAGCGCCGGGTGGAGCACGCCATCAAGCGCGCCCTGGACCCGAACAACATCCTCTCGCCGGGCAAGTCCGGCATCGACCTCGCCAACAACTTCTAGCAACCGCAACAGGCCCCGCCGGCAATCGCCGGCGGGGCCGTTTCGCACAGCTGAATCCACTGGCCCGTTCCGCGCACGCCGGGTGCCGGGGGCCCCGGAACGGGAGCGACTCGCGCCATGCGCAACTGGTTTGACAACCTCGGCGTCACCTACAAGCTGGGGCTGGGCTTCGGCCTGGTCCTGTGCCTCACCGCGCTGCTCGCGGTGGGCGACTGGATCAGCCGCGAGAGCCTGCTGGAGCGCAGCCGGGCCCAGGAGGTCTACGGCGCGCTCAACGAATCGCTGGCGGAACTGCGCCTGTCGCTGCAGGACTATTTGCTGGACGGCGCCAAGGCGGCCAGCGAGCAGCGCCTGGGCGCGGCGCTGGACGACTTCGAGCGCCAGCAGGCGGCGATGCGCGCGCGCAAGCTGTTCGCCCGCGCGGACCTGCTCGCCCTGGAGCAGCAACAGGGCGAACTGGTCGGCGACTACCGCCAGGCCCTTGGCAAGCTGCAGGCCGCCAACCATGCGGCCAGCGCCGTTCGCGACGAGATGGCCGAGCGCGCCGAGCGGGCCTTCAAGGCGCTCAGCGCCCTGCAAGCGCTGGCGGCGGGCCTGGACGAACACGACGAACGCCGCTTCGCCTACTACCAGGCCGGCACGCAGCTGATGCAGGACCTGCTGCTGGTCCGCTACCGCGCGGCGGGCTACGTGGCCCACCCCGGGCCGGAATCCGAGCGGCTGCTGAACGAACAGATGCGCCTGGCCATGGAAAACTTCCCGCGCCAGGCCAAGGTCTTCGGCGCACAGCCCCCCGCCGAACTGCTGGCGGTGGCGGCGGACCAGCAGAGCTACGCCAAGTGCATCGAGGCCTACCGGGCCGCCACCGCCACGGTGGAACAGGCCCGCCAGGTGCTGGTCAAGGTCGCCGAGCAGACCCGCGAGATCACCCAGACGCTGACCCGCCAGCAGATCGAACTGCGCGACGAGGTGGCGGCCTTCAGCCGCATGGCCCAGGCCAGCGTGGCCTTGCTGGCGATACTGGCCAGCGCCCTGGCCGCCTGGTTCATCACCCGCCGCATCACCCGGCCGCTGCACGACACCATGCAGGTGGTCGAGCGCATCGCCTCGGGCGACCTGTCGCAGAACATCCAGGTTCGCCGCCGCGACGAGCTGGGCAGCCTGCAGCAGAGCATGCAGCGCATGAGCTGGAACCTGCGCGACCTGATCGGCGGCATCCGCGATGGCGTGACACAGATCGCCAGCGCCGCCGAGCAGCTCTCGGCGGTCACCGAACAGACCAGCGCCGGCGCCAATAGCCAGAAGGTCGAGACCGACCAGGTGGCCACCGCCATGCACGAGATGTCCGCCACCGTGCAGGAAGTGGCGCGCAACGCCGAGCAGGCCTCCCAGGCCGCCTCCGCCGCCGACCGCGAGGCCCACGACGGCGACCGCGTGGTGAACCAGGCGGTGGAGCGCATCGAGCGCCTGGCCCGGGAAGTGGAACGCTCGGCCGACGCCATGCAGCGCCTGGAGCAGGAGAGCGAGAAGATCGGCAAGGTGATGGACGTGATCAAGTCGGTGGCCGAACAGACCAACCTGCTGGCGCTCAACGCCGCCATCGAGGCGGCCCGCGCCGGGGAAGCCGGCCGCGGCTTCGCCGTGGTGGCCGACGAGGTGCGCGGCCTGGCCCTGCGCACCCGGCAGTCCACCGAGGAGATCGAAGCCCTGGTCGCCGGCCTGCAGAACGGCACCCGCCAGGTCTCCAATGCCATGCTCGGCAGCCGCGAGCTGACCGCCAGCAGCGTGGCCCTCAGCCGCCAGGCCGGCGAGTCGCTGGGCAGCATCACCCGCACGGTGTCCAGCATCCAGGCGATGAACCAGCAGATCGCCACGGCGGCGGAGGAACAGAGCGCCGTGGCCGAGGAGATCAGCCGCAGCGTGGTCAGCGTGCGCGACGTGTCCGAGCAGACTGCCGCGGCCAGCGAGCAGGTCGCCGCTTCCAGCGTGGAGCTGGCGCGGCTGGGCGGCGAGCTGCAGGCGCTGGTCGGCCGCTTCCACGTCTGAGCCCCGAACGCCGCCGGGGCCTGGGCACGCCCTCAGTCGTGCCCGTCGTCGTGGCCCCGGCTCGGCACCATCCCGGGCGGCACCAGGCCCTCGGGCAGCCAGAGCCGCTCCAGGTTCCTGAAGCCCCAGCGCAGCGGGTCCTCGCGCTGGACGATGCGGTCGTAGATGCGCACGTCGGCCAGGTCGCGCAGTTCCTTGGCGATGGCCTGGCGCCGGTGGGAACAGAAGAACACCTGCACCTGCGGGCGCGTCAGGTTCTCCGGGTTCTGCTGGACCACCACCCCGAGGTGCCCGGACTCCAGGCGCACCAGGCTGCCGATGGGGTAGATGCCGATGGTCTTGACGAAGGCCTGGAACAACTGCGGGTCGAAATGCCCCTCCCAGCTGGCCATGCGCGCCAGGGAGCCGGCGGCTTCCCAGGCGCACTTGTACGGGCGGTCCGAGGTGATGGCGTCGTAGACGTCGCAGATCGCCGCCATGCGCGCCAGCAGGCTGATCTGGTTGCCGGCCAGGCGGTGCGGGTAGCCGGTGCCGTCGTAGCGTTCGTGGTGGTGCAGGCAGACGTCCAGCACCTGGGGCGACAGCCGGGTGTGCTGGCGCAGCATCTCGTGGCCGCGTTCGGGGTGGGTGCGCATGATGGCGAGCTCGGCCTCGTCGAGCTTGCCGGGCTTGTTGAGGATCGCCGGCGGCATGGCCATCTTGCCGATGTCGTGGAGCATCCCGGCCAGGCCGGCCTCGCGCTGGGCCTCGACGTCCAGGCCGAGCTGGCGGGCCAGGGCGACCATCAGCGCGCACACCGTCACCGAGTGCATGTAGGTGTATTCGTCCTTGTTCTTCAGCCGCGCCAGGCTGATCAGCGCCGAGGCGTCGCGGGCCAGCGAGGCGCAGATGTCCTCCACCAGCGGCAGGCACAGGTCCAGGTCGATCGCCCGGCCCATGCGCGCCTCGCGGAACAGTTCCATCAGCGTCAGCTTGGAGCGTTCGAGGATGCGCGCGGCTTCGAAGAACTCGTTCGGATAGATGGCCGGCGGCGCCTCGCCGACAAGCGCCACGACCGGCTCGGCGATGCCTGTGGCGGGCGCCGCGCCGGGGCCCTGCGCCGCCGGCGCGACGGCGTCGGTGACGCCCAGGCCGCGGGCGTCGTCGATCCACAGCCATTGCACGCCGCTGTTCTGCAGGGCGCGCAGGTCGCCGGGGTTCTCCAGCATGAAGCGGGTCTTCCAGAAGGGGTGGGACAGCCAGCTGCCCTCCAGCGACTGGATGAACATGCCCAGGCGAACCTGGTCGGTGCGAATCCGCTTAAGCATGGGGCAGGCTCCGTGGCGGCGGCGCCGGGCTGCGGCAGCCCTCCGGGGAACGCCGGCCGGGGCGGGCGGGCGAGACAGTCACGCACTCTGCTGGCATGGGGTACCTACGGGCCAAGGGGCCTCTCCTTCGTTCGGTGCCATTATCTCGGCGCCAGGAAGTAGCGCTTCTGCTGGAGTGCTGTGGCCCTTTGCCAGCAGGCAAAATATTTTCGTCGTATACGGAAAATTCCCTCTGTAATGGCAAAGTAACGGTCGGGCGGGGACTGACGTGTAGGAACTCATCGGAATGCCGAGCTTTATTCCCGATGCGCTGGAGGGGCAGCGCATCCTGGTCGTCGATGATCTGGAGAGCGAGCGTCGCCTGCTCGCCGAATACCTGCAGCAGCAGGGCTGCCGCATCTACCTGGCGAGCAACGGCCAGGACGCCTTCAAGAAAGTCCAGATGATCAACCCGGACCTGGTGCTGATGGACGTGCTGATGCCCGTGTGGGACGGCCTGACCTGCTGCCGGATGATGCAGGCGAACACCCATACGCGGGACATCCCGGTGGTGTTCCTGAGCGGGGCGAACACCCCCGAGGAGCGCGTCCAGGGGCTGCTGGTGGGCGCCGTCGACTACATCACCAAGCCCTTCAACCTCGAGGAAATCCGCCTGCGCCTGGCCATCCACCTGCGCCGCTGGGGCACCGACCGGCAGGCCTCGCCCATGCCGCCCAGCCACGCCGGCAACCTCGACAGCATCCTCTTCCAGTCGGCCCGCCAGGTACTGCTGCGCACCCTGTCGCACACCCCGGAACTGCAGGAGCTGGCCGAGGCCGTGGGCACCAACAGCAAACGCCTGAACGAGGCCTTCCGCCAGTGCGTGGGCGTGACGGTCTTCGAGTACCTGCGCGAGGAACGCATGAAGGAGGCCTGCGTGCTGCTCAGCGGCACCGGCCTGCCGATCCAGGCCATCGCATTGGAGGTGGGCTTCACCAGCGGGGCCAACTTCTCCACCGCCTTCCGCGAGCGCTATGGCCTGTCGCCCAGCCAGTTCCGCCAGTCGCGCCTGGACCTGGAGCCCGGCGATGCGCCCTGACCCGCGCGCCGCCTTCACGGCCCTGCTGGGGAGCCTGGCGCTGCTGCTGGTCATGGGCGTGTCGCTGTTCCTCAACCGCGGCGACCTGCAGGCGCCCTACATCGACCTGACCCGCAGCGCCCAGGTGTTCGAGGAGGCCCCCGGCCAGGCGCTGACGCCCGAGCAAGCCTGGCGCCAGGCCGACTGGCGGCCGGCCGATGCCAGCAGCCTGGCGGCGCCGCGGCGGGAGTCGACGCTCTGGCTGCGCCTGCGGCTGGAAAACCCCGACGCCCTCGCCTGGGAGCGCTGGCTGGAAGTGGCGCCCTGGCGCGTCGGCGAGGTCGATCTGTACCGCCTGGACGCTGCCGGCGGGCGCGTCGACGGGCACTGGCGCATCGGCCTGTCGGTGCCCCTGGCCGAGCGTTCGCTGCACAGCCGGCGCAACCTGCTGCCGGTGGCGCTGGCCCCGGGGGAGAGCCGCGAGCTGCTGCTGCGGGTGCGCAGCGAGAGCCGCCCGGGCCTGGCCCTGAACCTGTGGGACATGGGCGCCGTGCTGGCCCAGGACAACGTCGAGCAACTGACCCATGCGATGCTGTTCGGCTGCGTGCTCACCCTGACCGTGCTGCTGTTGCTGCGCCTGGACTGGAGCTTCGCCATGCTCGCCGTGTGGCTGGGCGCGGCCTACGCCCTGGAGGCGGAAAAGGAGGGCTACCTGGCCTTCCACCTGTTCAGCGGGCAGTTCATCCACGGCCCGGGCATGCGCATCGCCTTCTGGCTGGTTTCCCTGGTCGGCTTCCTGGTCGCCGCCCGGCGCCTGCTCGGCCTGGCCGGGCAGGGCGCATGGCGGCGCCTGTACCTGGCCGGCGTGTTCGCCTGCCTGGCGCTGGCCGTCGCCCTGCCGCTGCTGCCGAACAACCTGGCGCGCACGCTGAACCTATCGCTGAGCTTCTGCCTCCTGGCCTGCTGGCCGCTGTCGCTGTTCTCGCTGCGGCTGCGCGGCGACTTCTGCCGGCAGGTGCTGGCGGGGCTGTTCCTGCTGAGCTGGGCGGAAAGTTCCTGGTTCATCCTTCGCTACCTGCTCAACCTGGGCTACAGCGGGCAGTTCAGCGTGGACGTGGTGATGCTCAGGCTGAGCATCATCATCGGCATCATCGGCCTGTTCACCCTGCAGCAGCAGATGCGCAAGCAACGCCTGGAAACCGAGAGCCTGCAGAGCGAACGCCGGCAGAAGGCGCAGCTGGAAGAGGCGGTATCCCGGCGCACCGCAGAGCTGCAGGCCGCGCTGGTGAAGGCCAAGGACGCCAACCAGGCGAAGATCGACTTCCTCGGGCGCGTCAGCCACGACCTGCGCTCGCCGCTGACCTCCATCATCGGCTACGCCCAGCTGCTGCAGGAGGAGGGCGGGCGCAGCACCCGCAAGGCCGGTGTCATCCTGCGCAGCGCCGGCCACATGCTGACCCTGATCAACGACCTGATCGACCACGCCCGCGGCGTTTCCAGCGACCGCCTGGACATCCAGCCGGTGTACATCCACGGCCTGCTCGACGCGGTGGCGATGGATGCGCACATCCTCGCCCAGCGCAACCGCAACGCCTTCCGCCTGACGCTGTGCGGCGACATTCCCACGGTGCTGCAACTGGATGCCAAGCGCCTGCGCCAGGTGCTGACCAACCTGCTGGACAATGCCGCCAAGTTCACCCGCGACGGGCGCATCGCCCTGCAGGTGCAGGCCGCCGGGCAGCCGCCCAAGGCGGGCCTGGCGCAGCTGCGCTTCTGCGTCAGCGACACCGGCTGCGGCATCCCCGAGCAGGACCTGCCCAAGCTCTTCACCCCGTTCTTCCGCTGCGACGCCACCGGCGTGGAAGGCGCCGGGCTCGGCCTGGCCATCGTCGAGCACTGGGTCCAGCTCATGGGCGGGCGGGTGACGGTGCAGAGCGCGCCCGGCGAAGGCACCCGGGTTTCCTTCGAGCTGACCCTGGCCGTCGGCACCGAGCAGGACATGGCCCAGCCGCAGCTGTTCGACCTGCCGATGAAGAGCCTGCCGGTGCGCGGCGAGGGGCAACGGGTCTGGGTCGTCGAGGACAACGCCGACATCCGCGACATGCTGGTGGACCTGCTCGAGGCCAGCCGCTTCCGCGTCGAGGCCGCCGTCGACGGGCAGGACTGCCTGGAGCGCCTGATGGGCCCGGGCGGGCAGCGGCCGGACCTGGTCCTGACCGACTACCTGATGCCGCGCTGCAACGGCGTCGAACTCCTGCTGGCGCTGCGCGAGCGCTGGCCCGGGCTGCCGGTGGTGCTGATGTCCGCCACCCAGCAGACCATGCAGTCCCTCGGCCAGGCGGGCGGCCTGCCGTTCGACGCCAGCCTGGTTAAGCCCATCAGCCTGGCCGACCTGGGCGTGACCCTGGCCCAGTTGCTGCGCCTGCGCGGCGGCCTGGCCGGCGTGACCGAAAAGCCTGACCGCCGTCAGCAAGCGCTGGCCGAGCAGTTGGAATCCTTGAGCCGAGGGCAGCGGCAACAACTTCAGGCGCTCGTGGAATCGGGCGCCATCACCGACCTCATCGAATGGAGTCGAACACTCGCCGATGCCTCTGGGGAGTTGGCGGTGTACTTGCGAGAACTGGCAGAAACAGGGGACTTGGACTCCATGGAAGAAATGATGGGGTTACTGGGAAGCAACCCGTGAAGTCCCGCGTTTTATTTTTGGAAAGGAAAGGCCCTGGCGGCTTGCGGGCTTAGGGGGCGAGTGTGGGGAGTCAAATGAAAAACAAACAACACCGGGCGTTCGAGGTGCTCGTCATCGACGATGAGCCGCTGGTCGCATCGGAGCTTTCCGAAGTGCTGGAGAGCGTCGGTTTCTCCTCGGTCGGTTGCAGTTCCATCGCCGAGGCGGTCGCGCTGTTCAAGAAGAACGCCAAGTTGCGCATCCTGGTGTGCGACCTGAACCTGGGCAGCGAATGGGGCCTGGACGCCATCAAGGAAATCCACGGCGCGGTGGGCGACGACTACATCTTCGAAGTCATCGTCCTCACCGGGTACGGCGAAAGCGACAAGGTGGTCGAGGCGATGCGCGCCGGGGCCTCGGACTTCCTGATGAAGCCGGTGGCGCCGCAGGAGCTGATCGAGTCGGTGGAGCGGGTGGAGAGCAAGCTGCTGCAGAGCATCCGCCGGCAACGCAGGATCCTTCACCTCAACGGCCGGCTGGAGCATATCGCGGAGTCGCTGAACTCGCTGTTTCAGGACGTCAGCGCGATCAAGATGGACGTCCACGGCGGCCCGAACGTCTTCGACCTGGACGATGACGAGCGCGCCGCTCCGGACAAGGTCGACATCAGCAGCCCGCTGTTCTTCAACCTGACGCAGCGCCAGCAGGAAGTCGCGCAGTTGATCTGCAAGGGCTATTCGAACTACCGGGTGGCCCATGAGCTGGGCATTTCCGAGAACACGGTGAAGCTCTACATCACCCAGATATTCAAGCTGCTGCGGGTCAGCAACCGCACCCAGCTGGCCATGCTGCTGGCCGCCTCCTCCGGCGCGCCTGGAGGCTTGGATGCCAGGGGGGCGCTGAGGTAACCCGCAATAAGCGGGCGCCTACAGGTCGTGGTTCGCCTTGCGCCTGGGCGATGACTTGAGCGCCAGCTGCGTGCGGTTGCTCAGCCCGGTGAGGCGCAGCGACTGGGAGACGTAGAGCTTCACCGTATGCTCGCTGATGCCCAGCTTGCAGGCGATCTGGTAGTTGCTCAGGCCCTTGCCGATCAGCCTGACCACGTCGAGCTGGCGCAGGGAGAGCTTGGCGAAGAAGGGGTTGGCCAACTGGTCTTCCGGCGTGTTCAACAGGGCCTCGTCGTCCTTCGAGGGCTCGCCCCTGGCGGGCCTGGACGCAGTGCTCGCGTAGTTGATGGCCTTCTTCGCATCGCTGGCCAGGGACTTCAGGCTCTCGGTCAGCACGTCCAGGCGGGACTCCGCGCGGATGACCCGCTGCCGGTCGCGGGCCCGTTCCTCCAGCTTTTCGGCCAGCTTCTCCAGCGCGGCCAGCAGGTGCTCGGGGTTCAGCGGCTTGGCGAGGAAGTCGCAGAAGCCGCTGCGCAGCACGTCGATCAGTTCGTCCTTGCCGGCCCGCCCGCTGATGGTGATGGCCTCGAACAGCCGCTCGCTGCCGGCCAGCGCCTGCATGCGCTCCAGCACCCGCGGGCCCTGGCTGTCCTGCAGGTCGAAGTCGAGGATCAGCATGTCGATGCCGGGGTTGGCCTGGAACAGCGCCAGGGCCTGTTCCGCCGTGTGCGCGCCCAGGCAGGGGTAGCCGGCGCAGTTCAGCAGGTCGACGACCTCTTCGACGATGTCGGGCTCGTCGTCGAGGATGAGTGCCTGGTGCCCGCGCAGGTTCGCTTTTCTTGTTGTAGCCACTGTGTTCAGACCTTGTTGCGCAGGCGCCGGGCCCCGGCGGTTCAGCTGGATTGCGTGAGGTTTCGCGAGCGCAGTTCGAGGTATTCGCTCAGGTCCTGGAGCCTGTCGCGCTCCAGCTTCCTGCGCATGTGCGACCTGATCCGGCTGACGAAGGTGCGGGGCTCCACCGGCTTGGGGATGAAATCGGCCGCGCCCAGCTCGAACCCTTCCAGCTCGGCTTCGGTGGTGTCCTCGCCGGTGAGGAAGATGATGGTGATGTCGCGGGTGCGGGCGTCGGACTTGATCGCTTCGCACAACTGATGTCCGTTCATGCCCGGCATGCCCAGGTCGGCGATGACGATGTCCGGCAGGGGCGTTTCCTCCAGCGTGCCGAGGGCCTCGTGGCCGGAGCCTGCGGTTTTTATATTGAAGAGACTTTCGAACAACTCCGCCGTCGAGGCCAGTGCGTCCGGGTCATCGTCAACGAGCAATATCAGGGGAAGTTCCGAACGGGTCAGCATCGCTTTTACCGAAGTTCTGCGGAGAGTGGTGTTCGCCTGTTTCCTTTTTGATTTCCGCTGGGCAGGTTTTATTGATTAAAGCTGCCCAGTGCGCGCGCGGATATTCATGAATTTGCCCCACTTCAATTGCGGATATGAAGTGGGGCGGTGCGATTGCCGCGGCGAGAAATCAGAGCGCGTCGGAGATCTGCTGGAAGACCGAGACCAGCTTGGGACCGAGGATCTTCAGGGTGGCGATGATGGCCACGGAGATCAGGCCGGCGATGACCGCGTACTCGATCGCGGTGGCCCCTTCCTTGTCCTTGGCGAATGCCTTTGCGGAAGAGATGAGTTTCTGGATTTTCAACTTGAAGTTCATGGTGCCTCCGTTGCGGGTATATCTTCCGATTCTTTTATGGGGAGTAACTTTTTACAACTAGTAGGAAGGGCCTAGTAGCTTTTGGTCGTTTTATTTATCGGGGCATCAAGGTAGCTTGCCGGCCTTCTCGCGAGATCGACGAGTCTGCTTTCGATACTTGCTTCCCGAATGTGCTTTCCGCTGGCTGCAACGAAATAATCATCATGAAAAGTAAATTGTTGATGGCGTTTGCCGGGCTTCTGTTACTGGGGGCGGTGGTGGTCGGTTACCTGGGGTTGTCCATCGGCAGGCCCGAGGCGCCGGTGGTCGCCAGCGAACCCGTTCCCACCGTGCTCCCCACCGATCCGGACAAGCTGCAGCGCACCCCCGTGGTGGTGGTCACCCGCGACCTGCCGGCGCTGGCGCTGCTGGGCAAGGACGACCTGCGCCTGGAATACCTGCAGACCGCGCCGGCGGGCAGCTACACCCAGGTCGAGGCCTTGCTCGGCCAGCGCGTGTGGGTGCCGGTGGCGGCCGGCAACATCCTCTCCGGCGCCGTGCTCGAACCCGGCGGCCCGCTGGCCCGGACCATCCGCGCAGACGAGCGGGCCATGGCCATCGCCGTGGACGACGTGGTCGGCGGCGGCGGCTTCGTGCTGCCGGGCGACTATGTCGACGTGGTGCTCTACGTCGCCGACCAGCAGGGCATCCAGCGCGACGTCCGCGCCCAGCTGGTGCTGCCGGGCGTGCGCGTCCTCACTTATGGCGAGCAGATCGCCGTGGCCGGCGACGGCCAACTGCGCAATGCCGACGACGGCCAGGGCAAGGAACGCAAGGTGGCGCGCACCGCGGTGCTGGCGGTGCCGGCGAACGCCACCGCGCGGCTGATGTTGGCCAGCCAGGCCGGCTCGTTGCGCCTGGCGGTGCGCAGCAAGGACGAGAAGCTCTACGAGAAAGAGCAGCAGGGCAGCTACCAGCACACCGCCCTGAGCGCCGCGAACACCGAGTCCATCACGCTGGAGCAACTGCTCGGCCGCCGCCAGCCGGTGGCCGCGGCGGCTCCGCGCAGCCCGGCCCGGCCGCGGGCCGCTGCGGGCGTGACGGTCTACCGCGGCGGCACGGTCGCGCACGAGGCGCCTTGAATCAGCCCCTGAAGCAGGGAGAGGGAGTAGTTAGGATGGCTTGCAATATGGGATACCGGCGTCCGGCTGGTGGGGTGGGCGTTTGCCTGGCGGGCGTCATGGCATGGGCGCTGCTGGGTTCGGCGCAGGCCGCGCCCAAGGCCTGCGAAGGGCTGGTGCAACTGCCGCAGAAGCTGGTGCTGGCGCTGCAGCAGGGCGCCCAGCAGGACCAGCAACTGCCGCTGCCGATCAAGCGCCTGGCCATTGGCGACCCGCAGATCGCCGACGTGCAGCTGCTGGACAAGCGCAACTTCCTGGTCACCGGCAAGGCCCAGGGCGAGACCAGCCTGCTGGTCTGGACCGGTTGCCCGGGCGACCCGCTGCGGGCCCAGGTGCAGGTGGCCGGGCGTTCGATCCGCGACGTGGGCGCGACCAGCGACGCCGTTGCCGCCGCCAACCTGGCCAGCCAGGTGCAGACCGACATCCGCTTCGTCGAGGTCAGCCGCAGCAAGCTCAAGCAGGCCAGCACCTCGCTGGTGCGGCGCGGCTCCAACCTGTTCATGCTCGGCGCGCCGGGCAGCCTGAGCGGCATCAGCGTGGGCTCCGACGGCGGCGTGACGGGCAACTTCGGCACCAGCGACAGCGGCTTCAACGTCATCTGGGGCGGCGGCAGCAGCAAGGTGCTGGGCTTCCTCAACATGCTCGAAGGCAGCGGCTTCGCCTACACCCTGGCGCGCCCCAGCCTGGTGGCCACCAGCGGGCAGAGCGCGTCCTTCCTGGCCGGCGGCGAGTTCCCCATCCCGGTGCCCAACGGCGATAACAACAACATCACCATCGAGTACAAGGAATACGGCGTGCGCCTGACCCTGACGCCGACGGTGATGTCCACCGGGCGCATCGCCCTGAAGGTGGCGCCGGAGGTCAGCGAGCTGGACTTCTCCGCCGGCATCCAGACCAACGGCATCGCGGTGCCGGCGCTCAACGTGCGGCGCACCGACACCAGCGTGATCCTCGCCGACGGCGAGAGCTTCGTGATCAGCGGCCTGATCAGCAGTAACACGGTGAGCAACGTCGACAAGTTCCCCGGCCTGGGCAACCTGCCGGTGCTGGGCGCGTTCTTCCGCTCCTCGCAGCTGGACAAGGACGACCGCGAACTGCTGATGGTGGTCACCCCGCACCTGGTCCAGCCGCTGGCGGCCAATGCCGCGCTGCCCAAGCTGCCCGGCGAGGGCCTGCGCAAGTACGACCCCGGCTTCGGCGAGTTCTATTTCCTGGAGAACGGCCAGTACGACGGCCGCGCTTCGGCCAGCGGGATGTCCCAGTGATGGCCGGCGATCCGTTGGGCCGCAGCGGCAGCCGCGTGCCCGCCGCGCAGGGTCGCAACGTCGCCCAGACCTTCGTCGCGCTGACCCAGCACGCCGGCGAGCTGGAATGGCTGCAGAGCAGCCTGGCCAGCGCCGGCCAGGTGGTCGCCGCCACCAGCGGCACCCTGGAGGAGCTGCTGGCGCTGCTGGAAGTGACCGGCGCCGGCGTGCTCTTCATCAGCCTGAACAAGGCCAACCTGATGGTCCACGGCGCCCTGATCGAGGGCCTGGTGTCGGCGCGGCCGATGCTGGCGGTGGTGGCCGTGGGCGATGGCCTGGACAACCAATTGGTGCTGGCGGCCATGCGCGCCGGCGCCCGCGACTTCGTCACCTACGGCGCCCGCGCCAGCGAACTGGGCGGGCTGGTCCGGCGCCTGGGCGGGCGCCTGCCCAGCGTGCCGGTGAGCGCCGTGCAGCAGGGCGAGCTGTTCGCCCTGGCCAGCGCCCGGCCGGACGCCGACGGCGCCTTCGTCGCCCTGCACCTGGCGTTGGCGTTGCAGGCCCGGGAGGGCAACCGGGTGCTGCTGGTGGACATCGGCCAGCCGGCCGGCGAGGCCCTGGCCATCCTCGGCATGGATGCGCCCTTCACCTTCGCCGACGCCATGCGCAACCTGCGCCGCCTCGACCAGACGCTGATCGACAGCGCCTTCAGCCGCCACGACTCCGGCCTGCGCCTGCTCAGCCTGACCGACGAGCCCGGGGTGCTGGAGCGCATGACCACCGCCGAGCTGTACCTGCTGCTGGGCAACCTGCGCACGGCCTTCAGCCACGTGCTGATCAACTTCACCGCCATGCCCGAAGGCGAACTCGCCCGCCAGTTGCTGCAGCAGGCCAGCCGCGTGCTGTGGCTGGTGGACCAGAGCGTGCCCTCGTGCCGGAAGGGCCTGGAAAGCCTGCGCCGCCTGCGCGAGAACAGCCAGGCGCTGCCGCGCATCGAACTGCTGGTGGAGCGCTACCTGCCCGCGGTGCCGCCGGACGAGCAGGCCCTGTGCCGCATGTTCGGCCTGGAACTCTTCGGCGTGTTGCCGGCCTCGGCCGAGGCGCGCCTGCGGGCGAAGAACCTCGGGCGCAGCCTGTTCGAGGTGGCCCCGCGCGACCCCCTGGCGCTCAAGCTGCGCGTCCTGGCCGAGCCGCTCGGCGCGGTGGGCGGCCAGGCGCGGCGGCGCTTCCCCTGGTTCGGCCGCTTCCGGGGCGCGCGTCCATGAGCTACGCCAGCAGCCTCGGCGCGCACGAGCAGGAAATGCAGCTGCTGAAGATGCGCTTGCACCGCTACATCATCGACGAGATCGACGAAGACGGCGTGAACCTGCTGGAAGGCGCGCGCCCGGCGGTGGCCCAGTACGTCGCCGAGAAGGTCGGCGAATACGCTGCGCGGCGCCAGCTGGCGATCTCCCGCTACGAGCTGGACCGCCTGGCCGAGGAAGTGGTGGACGAGCTGACCGGCTTCGGCCCGCTGGAAGTGCTGCTGCGCGACCCGGACATCAGCGAAATCCTGGTCAACGGCCCCGACCGCGTTTTCATCGAGCAGCGCGGCCGCCTGTACCAGAGCGACCTGCGCTTCATCGACGACCACCACGTGTACCGCGTCATCCAGCGCATCCTGGCGCCCCTGGGGCGGCGCCTGGACGAATCCAGCCCGATGGTCGACGCGCGCCTGCCCGACGGCAGCCGGGTCAACGCCATCATCCCGCCGGTGGCCCTGGACGGCCCGTGCATCTCCATCCGCAAGTTCAGCAAGGAGCTGCTGCAGAGCGCCGACCTGCTGGCCTACCAGAGCGTCGACGAGGCGCTGCTGGGGTTCCTCCGCCAGGCCGTGGAGAACCGCTGCAACATCCTCATCAGCGGCGGCACCGGCACCGGCAAGACCACGCTGCTCAACGTGCTGAGCGGCTTCATCGACGCGCGCGAGCGCATCGTCACCATCGAGGACACCGCCGAACTGCAGCTGGGCCACGACCACGTGGTGCGCCTGGAGACGCGCCCGCCGAACGCCGAGGGCTATGGCGAGGTGACCGCCCGCGACCTGATCCGCAACGCCCTGCGCATGCGCCCGGACCGCATCATCCTCGGCGAAATCCGCGGGGTGGAAGTGCTCGACGTGCTGCAGGCGATGAACACCGGCCACGACGGCTCGATGAGCACGGTGCACGCCAACTCGGCGATGGACTCGCTGCTGCGCATGGAAATGCTGGTGGGCCTGGCCGGGCACAAGCTGCCCGAGCAGACGCTGCGGCAGATGATCTGCGCGGCGCTGGACATCGTGGTGCAGATCACCCGCCAGGCCAACGGCCGGCGCTGCATCAGCGAAGTGCTGGAAGTGCTGGAGGTGCGCGACGGCATCTACGTCACCAACTCACTGTTCAGCCTGGACCGGCGCGCCAGCGGCAGGTTCGTGCGCACCGGCGTGCCGTCGGGGCTGAAGCTGCGCCAGGTGGCGGCATGAGCGCCGGGGCACTGTTGCTGGCGGTGGCCAGCCTGGCGCTGGTGGGCCTGGCCGTGCTGCTGCTCGGCCTGGGCCTGCGCGCGCGCAACAACGAACAGGTGGTGCGCCGCCTGGTGCCCGGCCAGGCCCTGGGCGACCTCGCCGCGGCGCGGCCGCGCACCCAGCACTGGCTGGTGCGGCGCATGCGCCGCGCCGGCATCGTGCACATGCGCCCCTGGCTGGTCGGGGCGGGGCTGGCGATGCTGGCGCTGGCCGTGCCGGGCTGGCGCCTGCTCAACGTGTTCGGCGTGCTGCTGGCCGTGCTGCTGGTGCTGCTGCTGTTCAACGGCCTGCTCGGCCTGCTGTACCAGCGCCGCCTGCAGAAGATGATCCGGCAGATGCCGGCCTTCCTCGACCAGGTGGTGCGCAGCCTGCAGGCCGGGCGCACCCTGGGCGACGCCATCGAACAGGCGGTGGTGGCGGCCGACGACCCGCTGCGCTCGATCTTCGCCCGCGCCAGCAGCCACGTGCAGCTGGGCATCAGCCTGCCCGAGGCGCTGCAGGACATCGCCGAACTCTACGACGTGGAAGAGTTGCACATCCTCGCCCTGGGCGTGACGGTCAACTACCGCTACGGCGGCAACACCACGGACCTGCTGGACAACATCATCAAGGTCATCCACGAGCGCGAGAAGATCGGCCGCCAGCTGCGCGCCATGACCGGCGAGACGCGCTTCAGCGCCCTGGTGCTGGCGGTGCTGCCGCTGGGCCTGGGCATGTACATCCTGGCCAGCAACCCCGGCTACCTGATGGCCATGTGGACCGACGGCTTCGGCCGCACGCTGCTGCTGACCTCGCTGGGGCTGCAGGCGGTCGGCTGCGTCACGCTGTGGCGCATGCTCAAGAGCGTGTAGGAGACGGACATGGACGCAACCTGGTACGTACTCCTGGCCCTGCTGCTGTTCGGCGCGGCGCTGGCCCTGCTGGTGTCGCAGAGCCGCGCGGCCAACCGCGAGCAGCACCTGATCGAACAACGCCTGGGCGCCGCCGCGCAGGGCGGCGAGGACGCCGCGCGCTGGAGCGCCCGGGCCATCGAACGGCTCGGCGACGGCCCGCTGGGGCGGCGCCTGCAGCCGGGCGACCAGGAGGTGCGCGACCTGCTGGCCCGCGCCGGCTGGAACGGCAACCTGCCGCGCAGCCTGTACCAGGCCGCGCAGCTGGCCTCGCCGCTGCTGGCCTGCGCCCTGGTGGCGCTGGTCGGCCTGCTGCGGGGCGACGCCCTGGACGACCTGCTGCTGCCGCTGGCCTTCGCCGCCGGCCTCGGCTTCCTGCTGCCCAAGCGCGTGCTGGCGCACCTGGCGGACAAGCGCTGCCGGCGCCTGGCCGAGGAGGTCATCGTCTTCATTCAACTGGTCCGCATCCTCTTCGACACCGGCCTGACCGTGGAACAGGCGCTGCGGGTAGTGCAACTGGAGGGCCGCAACATCGTGCCGCTGCTGACCCAGGAGCTGGACCTGGTGCTGGCCCACGCCGACAGCGGCCTGGACCTGGCCGACGAGCTGGACCAGCTGGCCAGGCGCCTGCAGGTGGCCGAGCTCGCCGACTGCTGCGGCGTGCTGCGCCAGATGCTGCGCCAGGGCGGCAGCGCGCGGGCCTCGCTGGCGACGCTCAAGGCCCTGTTCGAGGACCGCCGGCTGACCTCGCTGCAGGAAAAGATCAGCAAGCTGGCGGCGAAGATGAGCCTGGTGATGATCACCCTGCTGTTCCCGGCGCTGCTGATCATCCTGGCCGGGCCGGGGTTCATGGCCATCACCAAGGCACTGGGGGGAATGTGATGAAGACGTTGTGCTTGCTGGGCTTTATCGGCCTGGCGCTGGGCGGCTGCGCCAACCTGCCGGACGATCTGCGCGGCAACCTGGCGGAGAGCTTCCCGGCCCTCGGCCAGAGCTGCGGCAGCCGCCTGAGCCAGGACCAGGAACTGCAGCTGGACATGGCCCGCGGCATGTTGCGCGAGGGCCGCCTGCACGCCGCCCTGGCGCACCTGCAGACGCTGCCGGCGCAGTCGCTGGACGTGCGCGAAAGCAAGGCCGTGGCGCTGCGCCGCATCGGCAGCCCGCAGGCCAGGGCCGAGTACCAGGCCCTGCTCGGCACCTGCAAGGCCGGCGAGGCGCACCACGGCCTGGGCCAGATCGCCCTGCGCGAGGGGCGCATCGCCGAGGCCGAGCGCGAACTGCGCGTGGCGGCGCATCTGCAGCCCACCGACCGGCTGGTGCGCAACGACCTGGGCGTGGTGCTGCTGCGCAAGGGCGACCGCGAAGGCGCGCGCTTCGAATTCCTCACCGCCCTGGAACTGGACGGCGACGACAAGCTGCCGGCCAGCAACCTGCTCAGCCTGTTGCTGCTGGAAGGCAAGACCGCCCAGGCCACGGCGCTGGCCGAGAAGGCGCGGCTGTCCGACGAGCAGGTGCGCCAGGCCCGCCAGCGCGCCGATGCGCTCAGGGGCGGCGCGCCGGCGCCGCGGGTGGCTCAAGTGGCAGCGCCGCTGCCAGCCGTGCCGGCGGCGGACGGCGCCAGCGTGGCCCAGGTCCGCGTGCAGGCGCAGCCCCTGCCGCAGCCGCTGGTGGAACAGCAGATCAGGTAATCGACGGCGGGCGCCCGGCCGCAAGGCGGCCAGGGCCCGCGATGGAAACGGAGACTAGCTATGAAACGGATCATCCTCAGCGGCCTTCTGCTGGCCGCCCCCCTGAGCCTTGGCGCCACCGAGTCGGCGCGGCCGCAAGCGGGCAGCAGCGCCCGCGACCAGTGGGAAGTCGACCACTGGCTGCAACTGCAGCGCAGCGGCCAGCAGGCCTCGGCCAACCGCCAGGCCGCCACCGCGGCCGAGCGCGACCGCGCCTACCGGCGCTACCTGGACAGCTACAGCCACCCGATCCCCGAGTACCTGCTGGACGAGAACCAGGGCTTCAACACCGGCAAGAAGTGATCCCCGACGTCAAGGAGATGTCCATGTTCGGCAAGCGGCAGCGCGGCGCTATCGGTGTGCTGGCGGCAGTCACCCTGCTGTTGGTGCTGATCTGCATGGCCCTGGTGGTGGACACCGGGCGCCTGTACCTGGAGCAGCGCAAGCTGCAGCGGGTGGCAGACATGGCGGCGCTGGAGAGCGCCACCCAGAGCGGCATGTGCGCCACCCAGGCGAACGCCGACGTGCAGGCGCTGGCGATCATCAGCGCGCGGCGCAACGGCTTCGCCGACGACGGCCGGCTGGTCGCAAGCCTGGGCGACGTGGTCTTCGACGGCAGCGGCCAGCGGCGTGTGTTCCGCGCCGCCAATAGCAGCTGGAACGACTCGGTGCAGGTCGTCGCCAGCCGCACGGTGCCTTCGAGCCTGGTGCTGAACGTCGCCTCGGTGTTCGGCGCCGGCACGCCCACCAGCGTCACCCTCCAGGCCCAGGCGGTGGCCCGGCGCCAGGCCATGGCCGCGCTGTCGGCGGGCAGCGGCCTGCTGCGCCTGGACAGCAGCAATTCACCTCTGCTCAACGCCTTGCTCGGCGGCCTGCTGGGCACCCGGCTGAACCTCGACCTGGTGACCTACCAGGGCATCGCCGGGGCCAACGTCAACCTGCTCGCCCTGGGCGAGCAGCTGCAGCTGGCCGGCGTCGACCTCGACCTCGGCTCGGTGGACAGCCTGCTGGACGCCGACGTCAGCGTGGCGCAACTGCTCCAGGCCGCCATCGACGCCGCCGACGCCTCGCAGGTCGCCGGCGTCAACCTCGCCCTGCTGCGCAGCGCCCTGGCCAGCATCAAGGTGCCCTCGGCGAACCTCAGCCTGGGGCAGATCATCAGCGTCATCGCCCCGGACAGCGCGCGCAACGCGGCCCTGGGCGCCGACGTCAACCTGCTGGACCTGCTGATGACCACCGCGCTGGTGGCCAACAAGCAGCATGCGCTGGCGATTCCCGGCCTGACGCTGAACGTGCCGGGGCTGGCCAGCCTGACGGTGAAGCTCACGGTGATCAGCCCGCCGACCATCGCCGTCGGCTACCCCGGCAAGGACGCCACAGGGCAGTGGCGGACCCGCGCCAGCTCGGTGCAGGTGGCCCTGAACTTAGTGGCCGACGTGGACCTGCTCAAGCTCGGGCTGGTCAACGCCCATGTCGACCTGGGCGCCAGCGTGGCCCAGGGCTACGCCGCGCTGGACAGCATCGCCTGCGGCGGCGCCCAGCGGGCCTCGCAGGTCAACGTCAAGGCGCAGCCCGGCGTGGCGGCGGTGGCGCTCAACGACCTGAGCGTGAAGCTGCTGGGCAACGGCAACGCCTACCTGGCCAGCGTGTCGGTGAATACCCGCAAGGGCGACGTGGCGCTGGCCGCCCCCGGGGAACAACCGCTGGCCTTCGACATCGCCTCGCCGGTCGACCTGCCCAGCGCCGTGCAGCGCGTGCAGAGCCCCCTGGGCGCCTCGCTGGCGGCGGGCATCGCCAGCCTGTCGCGGAGCCTGAGCCTGTCCGTCGAACTGAACACCCAGGGCCTGCTGTGCAAGGCGCCCCTGGTCGGCTGGCTGCTCTGCCCGCTGGGGAAACTGCTCGACGGCGTGGTCGGCGGCCTGGTGAATTCGCTCGGCGACCTGACCAGCCTGCTGACCCAGGCGCTGGCCTCGGTGCTCGCCAGCCTGGGCAGCCAGCTGATCGACCCGCTGCTGCAACTGCTGGGCATCCAGACCGGCACCCTCGACGTGCGCATCATCGACCTGCGCACCCCGGGCGCCCAACTCCTGATCTAGGCCACGGCCGTCGCCAGGCAACCACGACTCTACCCGGGGGAACCCATGCAGCAGAAACACCCGAGCCGCCAGCGCGGCGCCGTGACCATCGAGTTCGCCGCCGCCTTCATCCTGTTCTTCACCGTGATGTACGGCGTGCTGGCGTATGGCATCCCCATGCTGGTGCTGCAGTCGTTCAACGACGCCGCGGCCGCCGGCGCGCGGGTGGCGCTGTCGGTGAACGACTCGCTGGGCTCGCAGCAGTACCAGGCGGCCCTGCAGGACACCGTGGCCCAGGCCGTGTCGAGCCGCCTGGGCTGGATGCCGAGCCGCTGGTACACCGGCTGCAGCGACGGCAAGTACGTGGCCGCGCCGGTGGCCGAGGGGCGCTACACGCGCATCACCGTCTGCGTGCGCTACCCCGCCGACGCCACCCCGCTGGTGCCGGTGCTGACGCTGCCGGGCATCGGCCCGGTGCCGCGGCTGCCCGCGGTGCTGCAGGCCCAGGCCAGCCTGCTGCTGTGAGGTCGACGATGCGAGGACTGTTCCGTGGCCACTCCAACGACAAGGCCGCCCCGGCGCCCAGTGGCGATGCGCTGACGCAAGAGACGCAGAGCAGCCTGGACGAGCCGTTCTGGCAATGGAGCCAGGCGCACTGGGACCTGTGCATCGAGCTGGATGCCGAGGACCGTGTGTGCCGCCTGGGCGGGCGCCGCGCCCGCTGCCTGGCGCAGCCGACACATGCCGATGCGGCGCGCCTGGGCGACTACCTGGAGCGCAGGTCCCGGCCCGCCAGCCCGGCGCCGGAGTTGCGCCAGAGCCGCCAGGTGGACCTGGCCCTGCGCAGCCTCGACCAGCAGCCGCTGGTCTTCCGCATGCAGGTCAGCCCGCTGGCCGGCCGCGGCTGCCTGCTGCTGGGCACCGACATCTCCGACCTGAACTGGCAGAGCGACCGGGAAAAGTCGCAGATGCAGTGCTTCAACGTGATCAAGCAGTTGCTCTCCCGGCTCAGCCACGTCGCCCTGGCCGAGCTGCCGGGCGCGCTGGGCGAAGTGCTGGAGGTCATGGCCAACAGCTTCGCGCTGCAATCCATGGCGCTGGTCCTGGCGGAGCCGGGCGGCGGCGGGCGGGTGTTCGCCTGCTACGTCCGCCCCGGCGCCCACAGCCTGCTGCGCGAAGGCCTGGCCCTGCCTGATTGCGGGCTCGCCGCCCTGGCCGACAGCACCCTGCTCGGCGCCGGCGGGCCCGGCTCGGCGTTGCTGAAGCAACTGTGCTGCGAACGCCTGCGGGTGGTGCCGGCGACGCCGCAGGGCGGGCAGGGCGCCTGGCTGATCGGCGAACCGGACGGCCTCGACGAAGGCCGCGCGGGACTGTCGCCCGGCGACTGGCAGTGCCTGGCCGAACAACTGGCGCTGCAGGTCTTCGGCCGCCTCGAACGCAAGCGCCTGCGCGATGCCCTGCACCGGCTGAACCTGCTGGAGAGCAGGGTGCAGGGCGGCTACTGGCGCTACGACGCGGCGCGCGAAGGCTTCCAGTTCTCCGCCGCGGTGGCGGCCATCCTGGAATTGCCCGAGGGGCAGACGCGGCTGTCGCGGGAGGAACTGCTGCAGCGGCTGCACCCCGCCGATGCCGACGAACTGCTGATACGCCTGCGCCAACTGGGCCCCGGCGGGGAGCTGGCGCAGGACCTGCGCCTCTGCCCGGACTCCTGGACCCGCATCCGCCGCTGGCTGCACCTGCAGGGGCGCTGGCAGGGCGGCAGCGAGCACGGTTTCCTCGACGGCGTGCTGCTCGACGTCAGCGAGGCCCGCCAGCAGGCGCAGCAGGCCGAGGCCACCCATGCGCGCCTGCGCAACCTGATCGACAAGGCGCCGGTGGTGATCTACGTGCAGCGCGTGGAAGACGGCCAGCTGATTCCGGAGTTCTACAGCGAAAGCGCCGGCAACCTGCTGGGCCTGGACCTGCAGGCGAACAGCTGGCAGGCCCTGGCCGAGCGCGTGCACCCGGACGACCTGGGCAGCTTCTTCGAGCGCGGCCGCACGCTGCTGCGCGAAGGGCGCGTCAATGCCGAGTACCGCCTGCGCGACGGCGCCGGGCAATGGCACTGGCTGTACGACGAGGCCAAGCTGCTGCGCGACGCCCAGGGCCTGCCGCGGGAAGTGGTGGGCCTGTGGCTGGACGTGACCGAGCGGCACCAGGCCGCGCAGCGCATCGCCGAGAGCGAGGAGCGCTACCGGATGCTGGTGGAGGATTCGCCGGCGCTGATCTGCCGCTATTCGGCCAGCCTGGTGCTGACCTTCGTCAACCACACCTTCGCCAGCTTCCTTGGCGAGCCGGTACAGGCGCTGCTTGGGCGGCGCCTGGACTACTGGCTGTCCGAGCGCGATTGCAGCGCCCTGCGCGCCCGCCTGGTCGAAGGGGCCGGCGGCGGCGTCGAGGAATCCTGGGAGCTGCGCTTCAACCTGCCCGGCCGGGAGTGTCGCTGGCTGATCTGGAGCGACCGCCTGCTGTTCGACGACCAGGGCCGGCTGCGCGAAGTCCAGGCGGTCGCCCGCGACAACACCTCGGTGCGCCATTCCCAGCAACAGCTCGCCCAGGGCGCCAAGATGGCCGCCCTGGGGCAGATGGTCAGCGGCATGGCCCACGAGATGAAGCAGCCCCTGCACGTCATGCGCCTGGCGCTGTTCAACGCCTGGCAGCGCCTGGACGACCCGCAGTACCTGGGCGAGAAGCTCAAGCGGGTGGATGCCCAGGTCGACCGGCTGACCCGCGTGGTCAACCACATGGGGGTGTTCAGCCGCAAGTCCGACCTGGACATGGCCCCGTTCGATCCCCAGGCCTGCTGCGAGGCGGTGGTGCTGCTGCTGGGCGAGAGCATGACCCAGCAGGGCATCACTCTGGAGCTGGAGGCGCCCCAGGCGCGGCCGAAGGTCATGGGCTTCGCCGACCAGCTGGAGCAGGTGCTGGTGAACCTGCTGGCCAATGCCCGCGACGCCTTGCTGGAAAAGCGCGAGGGCGACAGGTGGATCCGCCTGGGCCAGCACCCTTGCGCCGAGCCCGGGTGGCTGGAACTGCACGTGTGCGACAGCGCCGGAGGCATCGAGCCGGCACTGCTGGAACGCATCTTCGAACCCTTCTTCACCACCAAGCCGGTGGGGCAGGGCACCGGGCTGGGGCTGTCGGTGAGCCACGACCTGATCCGCAACATGGGCGGCAGCCTGTGCGTGAGCAACGCCGAGGCCGGGGCGCTGTTCGTCATACGCCTGCCCCTGGCGGAAGGCTGAAAGTTCCGGGGTGATGATCGCCGGCGAAGAAGTTCGCCGGTTTAGTTTCGCGATGAAACAGTGGGTTTTGATGTCGGGCTAAGTTGCTCCCTGATGGTGTACTTTGTTTTTCATCATTCGAAGAATACTTGGGTGCGAAGATAATGCATCGAGGGCATTGGTATGCTGTTGGCGATCCTTGCTGGCGTGCTTGTTGTTATTGTCCTTGAGTTTCTGCGCGTATTGAGAAACTCCGCCCGCAGACGGCGGCGCAATCCTGAAGACGAATGAGGCAGAGAAGGCGGGAGGCTGTCCCTGCAATGGGGTCGGCCAGGTGTTGCGGAGGGGCGCTGCCTGGGCTGTAGCGGCTGCGCGGGGTGGCGGGGTTGTGCGCCGGGCTAGCCGGCCCGGGCCCTGGAGAAGCGGATCTTCTGCCAGCTGACCTCGCTTCTGAAGTCACCGGTATCGCCCAGCAGCTTGAAGCGCATGCTGCGGTACAGGGCGGTGGGGAAGCTGCAGCCTATCCTTCTCAGGTGGCCGTACATCCAGACCAGGCCGGAGTCCTCGTATTGAACTTTCGCTTGCATGGCATTCCTTGAATGAAGGATGAGTCGTTCTTCTGGTTTTGCATAGGGCTCGACTTTTGAATTATGGAAGTGGGTGGATAACTTGGATATATCCACATTGAACTAGTTGCTTCGTCTAGTTATTGAATAGGCACAACTTTCCCGGGGGCTATCCAGGTGGAATATCGGCGTGGGTTCTCGGGCGGCGGGTGCACTGCGCAAAGGGAAGGCCTGCGCCTCCCCGGTCACCGGGCGTTCATTCCCCTGGCGGGAGCAGCGTATCGATCTCGCGGAAGATCGCCTGCCATTCCGCCTCGCTCATCTCCATCAGGCCGAAGGAGCGCAGCAGGAAGGCGCCCTTGGCGGCGAGGAAGGCCAGGCGGGCGTTGCGGCTGCGTTCGTCGTCGCCGCCTTCCTGGATGAGCAGGGGGCGGTACCAGTCGCTGGAGCGCTGGCGCAGTTCCTCCCGGCTGAGCATCGCCGCGAGCACGGCCGCGGCGCGCTTGCCCAGGGCCTCGTCGCTGGCGGCCAGCAGTTGCACGTGGGCGCGCAGGTTGTCGAGCGGTTCCGCTTCGTCTGGGGTGTTGTCGCGTACAGCCACCTCGAACTCCGCTTTCCATCGGTTGAACATGGCCTCGATCAGCCCATCCTTGGTGCCGAAGCAGGATTGCACGCCACCCTTGCTGATCCCGGCGGCCTTGGCCACCTCGCCAATGGACAGCGCCGCAACGCCTTCGCGCATGACCAGGCCTTCGGCGGCATCCAGGACCTTGCCTCTATCAATGACGGGGCGCTTACTCATCAGGCCTCTTCTGCATTAGAATACGTTCGTATTTTAAGGTTGGCCAGCCGTGCGGCCGCCCGTGCTCGTCCTGCTTTGCTGCGCCTGGCAGCCAGGGGACGGCACGGCCCTTCTCGATTCGCAGCAGCCGCTAGAGCTGCGCGCTTGCGGTAATGGCCAGGGACCATGTCCGGCAGGGAGGCGGTGGCTTCCATTCCTGATCGATTCGTCAACGCTTGCCACCCGCCTGGCGAGGGGCAAGTCATCACTGTTCATGGCAATGGCGTTTTTTTGACATTGCCGGTCTTGCGGGTGAACGTCGCCGCTATGTGGACGGAAGGCTGACGCTTTCACCCAATGGGGAAGCATAACGCGCCCAGCGGGAAAGGCACGTCAGACATGCTGGCAATTTACAGGCGCCATTGCCGATGCCGCCTGTCGACCCTTCGCCGAAGGCCGTCTCTGGATTGATGTATGGAAATGGAAAGCAGTACTTCCGCCGGTATCGCCTTCGCCAGGCGCATCTACGCGCCACGCAGCCTGGGCTGTGGTCTCAGCTTCGTGTTCATCGCGGTGCTCGTCTATCCCGGCCACCCCGCGCTCTGGGCCTGGATGCTAGTCAACGGCTTCCTCTGGCCGGGCCTGGCCCGCTTCATCGCCGTGCGCGCCGCCGTGCCCTACCGGGCCGAGCTGCGCAACCTGCTGCTGGATTCGCTGTTCGCCGGCGGCTGGGTGGCGATCATGCACTTCAGCCTGCTGCCGTCGGCGCTGCTGCTGTCGATGGTCACCATGCACAACGTGGCGGCCAACGGCCCCGGCTTCATGCTCAAGGGCCTGCTGGCCAACGCGGCGGGTATCCTGGCGATGGGCTTGCTGACCGGCTACCAGGTGGACCTGGAGACGCCCAGGCGGGTGATCTGGGCCTGCCTGCCGATGCTGTTCTTCTACCCGCTGGCGGTGGGCTGGACCAGCTACAGCCTGGCGCGCCGCCTGCATGCCCAGCGCCGCGCCTTCTCCCTGGTGGACTGCTTCGACCAGCAGCAGCTGTTGCTGTCCTACGACGTCTGGCTGCACCGCCTGGCCCAGGAATTCGGCCGCTGCCGGCGCGGCGGGCCGAGGGCGACCCTGGCGCTGATCCGCATCGACGACCACGCCCGCCTGCGCCTGCGCTACGGCAACCTCACCGCCGAGGCCCTCAGCGTGCGCCTGGGCCACCTGATCAAGGCCGAGGTGCGCAACACCGACCACGTCAGCCGCAAGCACCCGGACGAATACCTGGTGCTGTTCCGCCAGACCCACGGCGCCGGCGCCCGGGCCTGCGTCGAGCGCATCGCCCAACTGTTCGGCAACTTCGACGAAGCCTCGCTGCCGCCGCTCTCGCTGAGCATGGGCCTGGCCGACTACTCGACCGACTTCGCCAGCGAACACGACTGGATCGAGCAAGCCCGCCAGGCGCTGGCGCCGTGCGCCGCCGCCGAGGACGCAGCCCCGTAGGAGCGGATCCCTTCCGCGAACCGCGCCGGTGGTTCCGGTTATCGCGGATAAGATCCGCTTCTACGGGGGAGGAATACCGTGCTCCCCAGCAACCTGTAGGAGCAGGCCCTGCCCGCGATTTCGCGCGCAGGGCGCGCTCCTACAGGGGAATGGCGCAGGTGGGGCAGCGTAGGAGCGGATCCCTTCCGCGAACCGCGCCGATGGTTCCGGTTATCGCGGATAAGATCCGCTCCTACGGGGGAGGAATACCGTGCTCCCCAGCAACCTGTAGGAGCGGGCCCTGCCCGCGATTTCGCGCGCAGGGCGCGCTCCTACAGGGGAATGGCGCAGGTGGGGCAGCGTAGGAGCGGATCCCTTCCGCGAACCGCGCCGGTGGTTCCGGTTATCGCGGATAAGATCCGCTCCTACGGGTAACTCTGGATTCGCCATTCGCTCCGAACGGCCCCCTCTCCCTTCAGGGAGAGGGTTGGGGAGAGGGCGCTCTTACCCCCAACACCACAGTCACCGGGAAACTCCCTTCGCGAGCAAGCTCGCTCCTACGAAGAGCGCCTCGGCGCGATGCTCAGCCGGCTGGTATCCACCAACTCCACCACCCGCGCCCGCAACTGCCCGCAACCACCCTCCACATCCTGCCCCGCGCTGTTGCGCACCTTGGTCAGCACCCCCCGACTGTGCAGGTAGCGCACGATCTCTACGATGCGCTCGCCGTCCGGGCGCTGGTAGGCGTCGCCTTCCAGGGCGTTGAAGGGGATCAGGTTGAGCACCGCGAACTTGCCCTTGAGCAGGCGCAGGATGCCGTCCAATTCATCCTGGCCATCGTTCACGCCCTTGAGCAGCGTCCACTGGTACTGGATGGGGTAGCCGACCTGGCGGGCATAGGCCTCGCCCAGCTCCACCAGTTCGTCCGGGGTGAGCTTCGGCGCCTTGGGCAGCAGGTGTTCGCGCAGGTCCGCGCGGGTGGTGTGCAGCGACAGGGCCAGGGCCGGTTTCACCCGCTGTTGTGGCAGGCGCTCGAACACCCGCGGGTCGCCCACCGTGGAGAACACCAGGTGCTTGTGGCCGATGCCACCGTCGCCGCCGAGGACGTCGATGGCCTCCAGCACGTTGTCGAGGTTGTGCGCCGGCTCGCCCATGCCCATGAACACCACCTTCTTCACCCGCCGCAGGCGCCGCGCCAGCACCACCTGGGCGACCATCTCGGCGGCGCTCACCTGGCGCAGCAGGCCGCTGCGGCCGGTCATGCAGAAGCGGCAGCCCACCGCGCAGCCGACCTGGCTGGAGACGCACAGCCCATCGCGCGGCAGCAGCACGCTCTCCACCATCTGCCCGTCGGCCAGGCTCACCAGCAGGCGCTCGGAGCCGTCCCCGGCGGGGTGGCGGGAGTGCAGGCGCGCCAGGCCTTCCAGCTGCGCGGCCAGCTCCGGCACGGCGTTGCGCACCGCCAGCGGCAGGAAGTCCTCGCTGGCCTGGCGCTTGGTCCCGGCATCCAGCGCCCGGCCCTGCAGCCAGGCACGCAGCATCCGCCCGCGATGGCGGGGCAGGGCGCCGAGGTCGGCGAGGCGTTGGTCGAAATCGGTCAGGCGCATGGCGCGCGCATGCTAACACTGGCGCGGGGTGTGGCGAAGGCGGGGCGATAAACCACGCAGGCGGCGGCGCCTGGAGGGACGTTCAGCGGTCGCTGAAGCTTTCCACGAGGTCCTCATGGCGGATCGCCCGGCCCGGTTCGAAACCGGCCAGGCGATCATGGGTGAGGTTCTCCAGGCGCAGGTCGTACAACTCATCGAGCAGGGCCTGGTAGGACTCGACGTCCAGGATGACCGCCATGGGAGTCCTGCCCCTGACGACTACCAGCTTCTCGTGCTTTTGCGCCGCGACTTCCCGCAGCCGGGCGTCGAGCGTTCTCTTCAACTGGGTGAGCGAAACGGCGTGTGCCGTATGTTGCCGGCGTGTGCTCATGGCGGTGCTCCCGATAGGCGAAGGCTGGACGATGGTCGAGCAGGCCCGTTCGGACCATGCCCCGAACAGCGTTTCGGAGGCTTCCCACATGGCTATCCGTTACGGGCTTACATCGCGCCTCTCTATTCTCCGCCGGTCACGGTCGATCCCGTGGCCGGGTTTGACGACCTGTGGAACAGGCGCGATCGCGCCGATGGCGTATGCGAAAACGGCGTAGCGTTTTTTGCAGGCCCCCGTGCGCAGTTCGATCCATCTGCCACGCTTCATGGCGGATCGCGCGGGGAGGCCTTCGGGCCTGCCGGTACCTGTTCCCGGTTCGTCAACCCCGCGCGGTCCGCCTCCCTTCGTTTGACGACGCAGCGGCGGACTCCCCTCTCTGAACAGGAGTTCCCAGCATGCATGATGCCTATACCGCCACCACCTTCCTCCGCCACAACCGTCCCCTGCGCGGCCTGCTGATCGACGACCAACCCTGGTTCGTCGCCCACGACCTGGCGCGGCTGCTCGGGCTGCATCATCCACAGGCGCTGGCGCGGCGGCTGGATGCGCACGAGGCGCGCTCGGTGCTGTTGTGCGCGGCCTCCGGCGCCGAGGAGTGGCTGGAGGTGGTCAACGAAGCCGCGCTGTACAAGGTGCTGATCCGCTTCGGTCACCCGGAGAACCGCGCCCTGGGACGTTGGCTGGGCGAGCAGGTGATTCCTCTGCTGCGCGACCAGGGCCGCGTCGATCCGCAACGGCCCCGGCGGGTGCTGATGAGCTGGCGCTCGCAACGGGTGACGCTGCTGGACTGGCAGGGTGAGCTATGGGTGCCGCTGCAGCAATTGCCCACTTTCAGCCCTTGCAGCGGAGAAGGAAGTGGCTGGCTGGGGCGCCTGCGAGCTTCGCTCTAGCCTGCGCCCCGTCTGGCTGGTCTAAGCTGCAGGCTTACCCCGGAGCCTGCAGCCAGAGGAGACAGCCGATGCAACGCCTCACCGCCCGCGATTTCCCGCCCGAGCTGCTGGAGCTGTACGACCACTACGCCCATGGCCTGATCAACCGCCGCGAGTTCCTCCAGCGCGCTTCGCTGGTGACCGTCGGCGCGGCTGCCCTGGTGGAGGCGCTGAGCCCGGACTATGCGCTGGCCGAGCAGGTGCCGTTCACCGATCCGGACATCGTCCCCGAGTACATCGCCTACGACTCGCCCAAGGGCAACGGCAAGGTGCGCGCCTACCTGGTGCGGCCGGCCAAGCCTGCGGGCAAGGTGCCGGCGGTGCTGGTGGTGCATGAGAACCGCGGGCTCAACCCCTACATCGAGGACGTGGCGCGGCGGCTGGCCAAGGCCGGGTTCATCGCCCTGGCGCCGGATGGGCTCAGCTCCGTCGGTGGCTACCCGGGCAACGACGACAAGGGCCGCGAGTTGCAGGCGAAGGTCGACCCCGAGAAGCTGATGAACGATTTCTTCGCCGGCCTGGAGTGGCTGATGCGCTACGAGGGCGGCACCGGCAAGGTCGGCATCACCGGCTTCTGCTATGGCGGCGGGGTGGCCAATGCGGCGGCGGTGGCCTACCCGGAGCTGGCCGCGGCGGTGCCTTTCTACGGGCGCCAGCCGCGCAGCGAGGACGTACCGCGGATCCAGGCGCCGCTGCTGCTGCACTACGCCGAACTGGACTCGCGCATCAATGAGGGCTGGCCGGCCTACGAGCAGGCGCTGAAGGCTGCGGGCAAGACGTACGAGGCGTACATCTACCCCGGCGTGAACCACGGCTTCCACAACGATTCCACGCCGCGCTACGGCGAGGCCGCGGCGAAGCTCGCCTGGGACCGCACCCTGGCCTGGTTCCGCCGCTACCTGGCCTGACTGCGTCCTGCGGCCGCAGCCTGCCGGTCAGGAAAGGCTTGCCCTGGCGGCTGGACGTGGCAAGCTAGCGGCCCTCCCGTCCACCCCTTCCGCATCATGTCGCTCAATCGCAAAGTCGTTCTCGCGGGCGTGCTCATCGTGGCCTGGCTCGGCATCCTGTTCGCCGCCTTCTGGTCGTTCCAAGGCCGCTACCTGCGCAGTTATCCCGATACCACCCAGCTGTTCGATGGCCAGGCGCTGCAACTGCCGGCGCAACTGGCCGGCCCGGGGCATATCCGCGTGGTGCATTTCTGGGACCCGGAATGCCCGTGCAACGTCGCCAACCAGCAGCACCTGGCCTCGCTGATCAAGCGCTTCGAGCCCCAGGGCGTGGACTTCTACGCCTACCGCAAGCCCGGCACCCAGGGCCGCCTGGCCAGCGAGCTGTGGGGCCTGAAGCCGCTGCCGGAATTCCCCTCGCCGCCGCCCATCGCCGCCAGCCCCTCGGTGGCGGTGTGGGACCGCGACGGCAAGCTGGCCTACTTCGGCCCCTACAGCGAAGGTGCCACCTGCACCTCGGCCAACAGCTTCATCGAGCCGGTGATCCAGGCGCTGGTCGAAGGTCGCCAGGTGAAGTCCCCCAGCACCCTCGCCACCGGCTGCTACTGCGACTGGTAACGGCGTTGGGCCTTGCGGCCCTGGGAGCGGCTTTGGCTTTTCGTAGGAGCGAGCTTGCTCGCGAAGGGAGTTTCCCGGTGGCTGTGGTGTTGGGTTCAAGAGTGCCCTCTCCCCAA
>NZ_FOLS01000008.1 GCF_900112375.1 Pseudomonas citronellolis
CGTTCGGCCTCTTGCGCCGAGTCTCCTTGTAGGAGCGGGCCCTGCCCGCGAATCGCGCGCAGGGCGCGCTCCTACAGGGGAATGGCGTGGGTGGGATAGCGTAGGAGCGGACTCCGTCCGCGATTTTCGGCAACCGGCGAACACCCTCCGCGAGCAGGAACTCGCTAGGCATCCCGCAATTCGAATCGCGGGAACAGCGCTTCCAGCTCGCCCCACAATGCCGCCGCGCCTTGCGGGGCCGGCGTTGCAATGAGTTGCGGGTCGAGCTGGCGTCCGCTGCGGGCCAGCTGCACCACGAAGTTTTCCACGCCCACCCCACGCAGGCGCGTGGCCAGGCGCCGCAGCCGCTCCAGGTCGAACAGTTGCCAGTGCACCGTGGTCCGGCATTCGTAGGCCACGCCGCTTTCCAGCAGCAGTTCCAGGCTGCGCCAGTTGGCCTGGCCGCTGCGGGGCACGCCGGTGATGGCGTCGCTGTCCTCGGCCAGGGCCTTCACGTCGAACCCCACCCAGTCGGTGTGCGGCAGCGCCCGGGCGAAGGCGCGCGGCTGGATGCCGGCGCTGTGCAGGCCGGCGCGCAAGCCCATCTCGCGCACCTTGGCCATGGCCCCGGGCAGCGCGGCCTGGAGGGTCGCTTCGCCGCCGCTGAACACCACGGCCTGCAGCAGGCCCTGGCGCCGCTGGAGGAAGGCCAGGACGTCCGCCCAGCGGATTTCCACCTCGCCGCGCGCCGGGATCAACTGCGGGTTGTGGCAGTAGCGGCAGCGCCAGGCGCAGCCCTGGCAGAACAGCACGCAGGCCAGCAGGCCGGGGTAGTCGAGGGTGGTCAGGGGCACCAGGCCCCCGACCCTGAGCTCAGCGCTCATCGCGTCTCGCGGAAGTGGCAGCGCTCGCGGTGCTCGGACTGCTTGCCGGCGTTGAAGGCCGACACCGGGCGGTGGTAGCCCATCACGCGGGTCCAGACTTCGCAGCGTTGGCGTTGGCGTTGGCGTTGGCTTTCGGGCAGTTGGTTGGCTTTCATCGGTAGAGCTCCTTTCTTGCGGTTGGTGAAGCGGGGTGTCGCCGGCTCAGCCGCCGCAGCTGCCGCAGCAACTGGCGGCGCGTTGTTGCAGCAGGGCTTCGTCGCACTTCGGGCAGAACTCGTGTTCGCCGGCGAGGTAGCCGTGCACCGGGCAGATGGAGAAGGTCGGCGTGACGGTGAGGTAGGGCAGGCGGAAGCGCCCGAGGGCGTTGCGCACCAGGGTCTTGCAGGCCTCGGCGCTGGAGATGCGCTCGGCCATGTACAGGTGCAGCACGGTGCCGCCGGTGTACTTGCATTGCAGGGCGTCCTGCAGCTCCAGCGCCTCGAAGGGGTCGTCGGTGAGGCCCACCGGCAGCTGCGAGGAGTTGGTGTAGTAGGGCGCTTCCGGCGTGCCGGCCTGGAGGATGTCCGGGTGGCGCTTGCGGTCCTCGCGGGCGAAGCGGTAGGTGGTGCCCTCGGCGGGCGTCGCCTCCAGGTTGTAGAGGTGGCCGCTGTCTTCCTGGAAGCCCACCAGGCGCGCCCGCACGTGGTCCAGCAGTTCCAGCGCCATCTGCCGGCCGGCCTCGTTGTGCAGGCCTTCGCGGTCGCCGGTGAAGTTGCGGACCATCTCGTGCAGGCCGTTCACGCCGATGGTGGAGAAGTGGTTGCGCAGGGTGCCCAGGTAGCGCTTGGTGTAGGGGTAGAGCCCGGCGTCCATGTGCTGCTGGATGACCTTGCGCTTCACCTCCAGGCTGTCGAAGGCCAGCCCCAGCAGGTAGTCCAGCTGGCGGTGGAGCCCGGCGAGGTCGCCGCGGTGGCGGTAGCCCAGGCGCGCGCAGTTGAGCGTCACCACGCCGAGCGAGCCGGTCTGCTCCGCCGAGCCGAACAGCCCGTTGCCGCGCTTGAGCAGTTCGCGCACGTCCAGCTGCAGGCGGCAGCACATGGAGCGCACCTGGTTGGGCTGCATGTCCGAGTTGAGGAAGTTCTGGAAGTACGGCAGGCCGTAGCGCGCGGTCATCTCGAACAGGCGCGTGGCGTTGTCGCTGTGCCAGGGGAAGTCGTGGGTGATGTTGTAGGTGGGGATGGGGAAGGTGAACACCCGGCCGTGGGCGTCGCCGGCCTGCATCACCTCGATGTAGGCGCGGTTGATCAGGTCCATCTCCGCCTGCAGCTCGCCGTAGGCGAAGGGCATTTCCTCACCGCCGACGTAGGGGATCTGCTCGCGCAGGTCCTCCGGGCAGACCCAGTCGAAGGTCAGGTTGGTGAAGGGCGTCTGGGTGCCCCAGCGCGACGGCACGTTGAGGTTGTAGATGAATTCCTGGATGGCCTGGCGCACTTCGTCATAGCCGAGGCCGTCCTTGCGCACGTAGGGCGCGAGGTAGGTGTCGAAGGAGCTGAAGGCCTGGGCGCCGGCCCACTCGTTCTGCAGGGTGCCGAGGAAGTTCACCATCTGCCCGAGGGCGCTGGACAGGTGCTTCGGCGGCCCGGCCTCGACCCGCCCCGGCACGCCGTTGAGGCCTTCGTTGAGCAGGGTGCGCAGCGACCAGCCGGCGCAGTAGCCGGCGAGCATGTCGAGGTCGTGGATGTGCAGGTCGGCTTCGCGGTGGGCGGCGGCGATGGCTTCGTCGTAGACCTCGTCCAGCCAGTAGTTGGCGGTGACCTTGCCGGAGACGTTGAGGATCAGCCCGCCCAGGGAATAGCCCTGGTTGGCGTTGGCGCGCACCCGCCAGTCTTCCCGCGAGAGGTATTCGTTCATCGAGGCGGCGACGTCCACCAGCGTCTTGCGCTCGCGGCGCAGGCGGCCGTGGCGCTCGCGGTAGACGATGTAGGCCCGCGCGGTGGGGTAGTGCGCGGCTTCCATGAGGATGCGCTCGACCACGTCCTGCACCTGTTCCACGTCCAGCTCGCCCTCCGGCAGGCGCACCAGCACGCGGCACGTCAGCGCCTGGGCATGGGCGGCGGTGAACTCGCCGCTGGCCTCGCCGGCGGCGGCGATGGCGCGTTCGATCTTGCTCGGGTCGAAGGGGGCGGTGGCGCCATTGCGCTTGCGCAGGCGGGTGGGGAAAGGGGCGTTCCGTGTCTGGGTCATTGGGCTGGATTCCACAACATGATGTGTTTTGAATTTTCAAGACAACAAGATGTTGTGGAATCTAACGGCGTCGCCCGGGAAAGGATTGACCTCGGTCAATGTTCGGCGCCGGAGGGTTTTCGCCATCGGAGGTATTGACCGGCTGGGTCTGGTGTTTGTGTAGGAGCGAGCTTGCTCGCGAACGGAGCTTGCGGGTGGCTACGGTGTGTCGGGTTGACTCCGTACCCTCACCCCAGCCCTCTCCCGGAGGGAGAGGGGGCCGTTCGGCGTGGGCGGATAGTTCAGCGTCAGCCGGTGAGTTCGTAGGGCGCATAACCGTTCGCGGTTATGCGCCGTTGGCCGTGCCGCCGAGGTGTCCGGTGGCACGGCTTCTCGTAGGAGCGAGCTTGCTCGCGAATGAGCCCCGCAGCGGAGTGTGTTCGCGAGCAAGCTCGCTCCTACGAAGAGCCCCTCACCCCAGCCCTCTCCCGGAGGGAGAGGGGGCTGTTTGGCGTGGGCGGGGGGATGCAGCGTCAGCCGGTGAGTTCGTAGGGCGCATAACCGTTCGCGGTTATGCGCCGTTGGCCGGGCCGCCGGGGTGCCCGGTGGAACGGCTTCTCGTAGGAGCGAGCTTGCTCGCGAATGAGCCCCGCAGCGGAGTGTGTTCGCGAGCAAGCTCGCTCCTACGAAGAGCCCCCTCTCCCGCAAGCGGGAGAGGGGGCTAGTCCGTGCCGAGAGGAGGGCGGTTTCAGCTTGCAGCCACGGTGCTTGCCGGCTAACTGCAAACTACCCAAGCACACCGAACGGTTCCCTCTCCCTTCAGGGAGAGGGTTAGGGAGAGGGCGCTCTTAAGCCCCATGCCTACAGTCACAGGAAAACACACCAACCCATCCTGCGAAGAGCCCTCGGCGCAGCGATACCCATCATCAGCGCTTGCGAATCGCCACGCGCCGCGGCTTGAGGCCGCCTCCCGCGTCGGTGGCGCCGTCCTGCACAGGCTGCAGCCTGGCCCGCGCCGCGTGCAGTTTCTTGTAGCTGTCGATCAGCCGCAGGTGCCTGTCCAGCCCTTCCAGCTTCATGCTGGTCGGCGTCAGGCCGTGGAAGCGCACGCTGCCGTCTACTGAGCCCAGCGCCGCGTCCATCCGCTCGTTGCCGAACATGCGGCGGAAGTTGGCCTCGTAGTCGGCGATCTCCAGCTCGTCGTCCAGCACCACCTCCAGCACCACGTTCAGGGCCTGGTAGAACAGGCCGCGCTCGACGGTGTTGTCGTTGTACTGGAGGAAGGCCTCCACCAGCTCCTTGGCCTCTTCGAAGCGCTGCAGGGCGAGGTGGATCAGCAGCTTCAGTTCGAGAATGGTCAGCTGGCCCCAGACCGTGTTGTCGTCGAACTCCACGCCGATCAGGGTGGTGATGTCGGTGTAGTCGTCCACCTCGCAGTTCTCCAGGCGTTCGAGCAGTGCCTCCAGCCGCGCGTCGTCCAGGCGGTGCAGGTCGAGGATGTCCTCGCGGAAGGCCAGCGCCTTGTTGGTGTTGTCCCAGACCAGGTCCTCCACCGGGTAGATCTCCGAGTAACCGGGCACCAGGATGCGGCAGGCCGTTGCGCCCAGGTGCTCGTACACCGCCATGTACACTTCCTTGCCCAGGTCTTCGAGGATGCCGAACAGGGTGGCGGCTTCCTCGGCGTTGGACTCCTTGCCCCGGCCGGAGAAGTCCCACTCGACGAATCCGAAGTCGGCTTTGGCGCTGAAGAAGCGCCACGACACCACGCCGCTGGAGTCGATGAAGTGCTCGACGAAGTTGTTCGGCTCGGTCAGCGCCTGGCTTTCGAAGGTGGGCGGCGGCAGGTCGTTCAGGCCTTCGAAGCTGCGGCCCTGGAGCAGTTCGGTCAGGCTGCGCTCCAGCGCCACCTCCAGGCTGGGGTGGGCGCCGAACGAGGCGAACACGCCGCCGGTGCGCGGGTTCATCAGGGTCACGCACATCACCGGGAAGCGGCCGCCCAGCGATGCATCCTTGACCAGCACCGGGAAGCCCTGTTCCTCCAGGCCGCGGATGCCGGCGAGGATGCCGGGGTACTTGGCCAGAACTTCCTGCGGCACGTCCGGCAGGGCCAGTTCGTTTTCGAGGATTTCGCGCTTCACCGCGCGCTCGAAGACTTCCGACAGGCACTGCACCTGGGCTTCGGCCAGCGTGTTGCCGGCGCTCATGCCGTTGCTCAGGTAGAGGTTCTCGATCAGGTTGGAGGGGAAGTACACCACCTTGCCGTCGGACTGGCGCACGAACGGCAGCGAGCAGATGCCGCGCGCCACGTTGCCCGAGTTGGTGTCGTACAGGTGCGAGCCGCGCAGCTCGCCGTCGGGGTTGTAGATGGCCAGGCAGTGGGCGTCGAGGATTTCCGCCGGCAGCTCGTCCTGGCGGCTGGGCTTGAACCAGCGCTCGTCGGGGTAATGGACGAAGGGCGCGTTGGCGATGTCCTCGCCCCAGAACTGGTCGTTGTAGAAGAAGTTGCAGTTCAGCCGCTCGATGAACTCGCCCAGGGCCGAGGCCAGCGCGCTTTCCTTGGTCGCGCCCTTGCCGTTGGTGAAGCACATCGGCGACTGCGCGTCGCGGATGTGCAGCGACCAGACGTTGGGCACGATGTTGCGCCAGGAGGCGATCTCGATCTTCATACCCAGGCCGGCGAGGATCGCCGACATGTTGGCGATGGTCTGCTCCAGCGGCAGGTCCTTGCCTGGGATGTAGGTGCGCGAGTCCGCATCGGCGCTGGGCATCAGCAGCGCCTGGGCGTCGGCGTCGAGGTTTTCCACTTCCTCGATGACGAACTCGGGCCCGGTCTGCACCACCTTCTTCACCGTGCAGCGCTCGATGGAACGCAGGATGCCCTGGCGGTCCTTTTCCGAGATGTCCGCCGGCAGCTCCACCTGGATCTTGAAGACCTGCTTGTAGCGGTTCTCCGGGTCGACGATGTTGTTCTGCGACAGGCGGATGTTGTCGGTGGGTATGTTGCGCGTCTGGCAGTACAGCTTGACGAAGTAGGCCGCGCACAGCGCCGACGAAGCCAGGAAGTAGTCGAACGGACCCGGTGCGGAGCCATCGCCCTTGTAGCGGATGGGCTGGTCGGCCACCACGGTGAAATCGTCGAACTTGGCTTCGAGCCGAAGGTTATCTAAGAAATTAACCTTTATTTCCATGCGGGTTTACCACGACAAAAAATGAGATGAATAACCCGTCATTGTAAGCGTTTTGCGCAGCGCTCCGCCCGTTCGCCCGTCCGACGCGCTACTGCCCATCCGTGCGCTGATAGCGCGCGGCCGCCCGTTGCACCCAGCCCTCGTCGAGCATCTGCCGCAGCGCGCCTTCGATCAGCTGGCGCTCGGCCGTCAGCGGGCGCTGGTGGGAGAAGCCGAGGTAGAGCTCGGTGCGGCTGTCCGGCTGGAAGCGGGTGCGCACGATCTGCCTAGCCAGTTGCGGGTCGCGCAGTTCGTAGTCCACCTGGCAGTCGGTGCCTATCACCAGTTGCAGGCGGCCGAGGGAGAGCATCTGCAGCAGTTGCGTCTCGTTGTTCACGCCGAATTTCTTCAGGCGCTTGTCGGAGTCGAAGGGTTCGAAGTAGGCGGATTCCAGCACGTAGCCGATGGTGGGGCCGAGCAGGTCGTCGTAGCGGGCGATGCGCGGCGCCTCCTGCGGCGAGGCGTACAGGCGCGGGGCGCAGGCGTAGTAGGGCTGCGGCAGGTAGTCGATGTACTGCTCGCGCTCCGGGGTGCGCGCCAGGCCCGTCATCAGGTCCGCCGCGCCGCTCTGCAGGGCGGCCAGGCCGCGGGCCCAGGGCGCGCGGTGCACTTCGAAGCGCAGGCCGGTGCGCTTTTCCAGCTCGGCCAGCAGGTCCATGTCCAGGCCGGTGATGCGGCCGTCGGCGCCTTCGATGCGAAAGGGCGGCCAGTAGTCGGTCATCACCCGCAGCGGCGCGTGTTCGCTGGCGCCGGCGCTGGCCGCCAATGCCAGCAGCAACAGGCCGCCGCCCAGCCTGCAGCGGCGCCAGGCGCGGACGACGGACACGGCGAATCTGGCGAAGGGCTGGCAAGGCATACCGGCTCCCGGAACTGGAATGGGTGGCGAAGTCGGCGGCTCCCTTGCCGAGGGGCGGTGCGCGCCCCGGAGCGTTCGGTCGGCGGATTCGCCCTCAGGCGACGTCGCAGAATCCTTCCGAATTACCTGAAGGATAGCCCTCTGCCGCTACGTTGCAGAATGCCCGGCGGAAATGGAGAGGCGTAGGCGCTCGGGGTCGCCATCAAGTCCGAAGTACCTTGCGTGCAGTCGAAAGAACTCGCTGTGCGGAGAGTCATGATGACTTCAGTGGCTTTCAACACCTTGAAAAGCTGAGGGTTTCACCCTGGCACGGAAGTTGGTGATGGTTCCTGGCGCCGGTGTGTGAATCCCCGCGCCAGGCGTATCCCACTGACGACCATCAGGAGCATGTACATGCCAAGCAATGATTCCAGGTCCCCCCTTGCGGTGATCACCGGCGCCGGTTCCGGCATCGGCCTGGCCGTGGCCCGGCGGCTGCTGCGCGAGGGCACCCGGGTAGTGGCCATGGCCCGGCGCGAGGTGCCGCCGGCCGAACTCGACGAGGCCGGCGGCCACTTGTGCTGGTTGAGCGGCGACGTCACCCGCGCCGAGGACCTCCAGTGCCTGGCGGACCTGGCCCGGGAACTGGGGCCGGTGGACTACCTGCTGCCCAATGCCGGCATCGCGCAACTGGCCGACGGCCTGGACCAGGCGGCGTTCCAGCGGCAATGGGCGGTCAACGGCGCCGGCGCGCTGAACACCCTGGCCGCCCTGCGCGGGCAGATGGCGCGGCCGTCTTCGGTGGTGTTCATCGGCACCTTCCTGTCTCAGGTGAGCTTTCCGGGGCTGGCCGCCTACATCGCCTCGAAGTCCGCGCTCAAGGCCCAGGCGCGCACCCTGGCGGTGGAGCTGGCGGGCGAGGGCATCCGCGTCAACGTCGTATCGCCCGGGCCCACGGCGACGCCGATCTGGGGCACCCTGGGGCTGGACGACGAGGCCCTGGGCAAGGTCGCCGCCAGCGTCAACGGGCGCCTGCTGGACGGCCGCTTCCTGGAGGCGGAGGCGGTCGCCGATGCGATCCTCTTCATGCTCTCGGACCAGGCCCGCGGCATCCACGGCCAGGACCTGGTCGTCGACAACGGCTACACCCTGCGCTGAAACCCGCCTGCGCCGCCCCGCGCGGCGCAGGTCGCAGGCTTGTGCCAAGCGCGCCGCTCTGCTTGCATGTCCGCCCAGGACGCAATGTATCCAGGAGCACGCCATGGCGCAGAACATCTACGACAACCCCGACTTCTTCGCCGGCTACACCCAACTGCCGCGCCAGGTGCACGGCCTGGACGGCGCGCCGGAGTGGCCGCGGCTGCGCGCCATGCTGCCGGCGCTGGCCGGGGCTCGGGTGCTGGACCTGGGTTGCGGCTTCGGCTGGGCCGCGCGCTGGATGCGCGAGCAGGGCGCGGCCACGGTGCTGGGCATCGACCTGTCGGAGAAGATGATCGAACGGGCCCGCGCCGATACGCCGGACGCGGCCATCGAATACCGCCGGGCCGACCTGGAGACCCTGGAGCTGCCGGCGGCCGCCTTCGAGCTGGCCTACAGCTCGCTGACCTTCCACTACCTGCGCGATTTCCCGCGCCTGGTGCGCATGCTCCAGCGTGCCCTGGTGCCGGGCGGCTCGCTGGTATTCAGCATCGAGCACCCGATCTACATGGCCGCCGCGCACCCCGGCTGGCTGGCGGACCAGGATGGCCGCAAGACCTGGCCGGTGAACCGCTACGCGCTGGAGGGCGAGCGCCGCACCGACTGGTTCGCCAAGGGCGTGCTGAAGTACCACCGCACCCTGGCCACCACCCTCAACACGCTGATCGGCAACGGCTTCGCCATTCGCGAAATGCACGAGTTCGCCCCCGACGCGGAGCAACTGGCGGCATGGCCGGCGCTGGCCGAGGAGCTGGAGCGGCCGATGCTGCTGTTGGTGGGCGCCCGCCGCCTGGAGGGTTAGCGTCGCTCAGGGCTCCTGCGGCCAGTGCCCGTCGATCTCGTACCAGCTCGCCCTGGACGCGGTGTAGATGTGCTTCTGGCTGGCGCAGTGGAAGTCGCTGTCCAGGGTGCCCAGGGCCACCGCGATCCAGTCCGGGTAGTCGCCCTGGCTGTCCGACCAGAACAGCGTGGCGCCGCACTGGCCGCAGAACTGGCGGCTGACCGAGGGCGAGGAGTGGAAGGTCTTCAGCAGCTCGGCGCCCTGCAGGCTCAGGGCGCTGCGCGGCACGCTGCCGTAGGTGGCGAAGGCGGCGCCATGGCCCTTGCGGCACTGGCTGCAATGGCAGTGCGAGACCGCCTTGGGCGGCGTCGACAGCTGGTAGCGGATATGGCCGCAGAGGCAGCTGCCGTGGAAGGTTTCGCTCATGTTCACGCGTCCCGGGGGTGGAAGAAGACCCGGCGCGCCAGCGGTCGGGGACGGCATCATAGCCTGGCCGCCCCCGGCGTGCCCGCTAGGCGCTCTCCGCCGGCTCCTTCAGCGCCTCCTGCACCAGCGGGTGCAGGTCGGCCTCCGGGTGCTGCGCCAGCCAGGCCGCCAGGTCGCGGCGCATGGACGGCGTCCAGAAGCTCTGCAGGTGCTGGCGCACGCCACGCACGGCCAGTTCGCGGTCGGCTTCGCTGGCGAAGTACTGGCCGATCTGGTTGGCCATCTTGACCAGGTTGTCGATGCTCATCGGCGCACCTCGGCTTTCTCGGCGTGGCGGCGTTCCTTCAGCAGGCGGCGCTGTTCGTCGCTGAACGCCTGGTAGCGCTTCTGCCATTCCGAGGGCTGGAAGACGCGCACCACTTCCACCGCGGTGACCTTGTATTCCGGGCAGTTGGTGGCCCAGTCGGAGTTGTCGGTGGTGATCACGTTGGCGCCGGACTCGGGGAAGTGGAAGGTGGTGTAGACCACCCCCGGCGCCACCCGCTCGCTGACCTTGGCGCGCAGCACCGTCTGCCCGGCGCGGCTGCCCACGCCGACCCAGTCGCCGTCGGCGATGCCGCGGCTCTCGGCGTCGCTGGGGTGGATCTCCAGGCGGTCCTCGGGGTGCCAGGCGACGTTGCCGGTGCGCCGCGTCTGGGCGCCGACGTTGTACTGGCTGAGGATGCGCCCGGTGGTCAGCAGCAGCGGGTAGCGGTTGTTGACCTTCTCGTCGGTGGGCACGTAGCCGGTGAGCATGAAGCGCCCCTTGCCGCGCACGAACTGGTCGATGTGCATGGTCGGGGTGCCGTCGGGCGCGGCGTCGTTGCACGGCCACTGCAGGCTGCCGTGGCGGTCCAGCTCGGCGTAGCTGACGCGGGCGAAGGTGGGCGTCAGGCGGGCGATCTCGTCCATGATCTCGGACGGGTGCCGGTAGTGCATCGGGTAGCCCAGGGCGTTGGACAGCGCCATGGTCGCTTCCCAGTCGGCCTTGCCGCCCAGCGGCTCCATCACCTTGCGCACCCGCGAGATGCGCCGCTCGGCGTTGGTGAAGGTACCGTCCTTTTCGAGGAAGGAGCTGCCCGGCAGGAACACGTGGGCGAACTTGGCCGTCTCGTTGAGGAAGATGTCCTGCACCACCACGCATTCCATGGCCGACAGGGCAGCGGTGACGTGCTGGGTGTTGGGGTCGCTCTGGGCGATGTCCTCGCCCTGGCAGTACAGCGCCTTGAAGCTGCCGTCCAGGGCCGCCTCGAACATGTTGGGAATGCGCAGGCCCGGCTCGGGCAGCAGGCTCACGCCCCAGGCCTGCTCGAACTGGCTGCGCACGTCGGCGTTGGAGATGTGCCGGTAGCCGGGCAGCTCGTGGGGGAAGGAGCCCATGTCGCAGGAGCCCTGGACGTTGTTCTGCCCACGCAGCGGGTTCACCCCCACGCCCTCGCGGCCGACGTTGCCGGTGGCCATGGCGAGGTTGGCGATGCCCATCACCGCGGTGCTGCCCTGGCTGTGCTCGGTGACGCCCAGGCCGTAGTAGATGGCCGCGTTGCCGCCGGTGGCGTAGAGCCGCGCGGCGGCGCGGATCAGTTCGGCGGGCACGCCGCACACCGGGCCGAGCACTTCGGGGGCGTTCTGCGGCTGGCTGACGAAGTCGCGCCAGTGGGCGAAGTCGGCCGCCTCGCAGCGCTGCTCGACGAAGCGCTGGTTCACCAGGCCCTCGGTGACGATGACGTGGGCCAGGGCGTTGAGCATGGCCACGTTGGTGCCCGGGCGCAGCTGCAGGTGCAGCTCGGCGCGGGCGTGGGGCGAATCCACCAGGTCGATGCGCCGTGGGTCGATGACGATCAGCCGCGCGCCCTGGCGCAGGCGGCGCTTGAGCTGGGAACCGAACACCGGGTGGGCGTCGGTGGGGTTGGCGCCCATCACCAGGATGACGTCGGCCTGCATCACCGAGTCGAAGCTCTGGGTGCCGGCGGACTCGCCCAGGGTCTGCTTCAGGCCGTAGCCGGTGGGCGAGTGGCAGACGCGGGCGCAGGTGTCGACGTTGTTGTTGCCGAAGGCGGCGCGCACCAGCTTCTGCACCAGGTAGGTCTCTTCGTTGGTGCAGCGGCTGGAGGTGATGCCGCCGATGGAGTCGCGCCCGTACTTGAGCTGGATGCGGCGCAGTTCGCCGGCCGCGTGGTTCAGCGCCTCTTCCCAGCTGACTTCCTGCCAGGGGTCGCTGATGCGCTGGCGGATCATCGGCTTGGTGATGCGCTCGGGGTGGGTGGCGTAGCCCCAGGCGAAGCGGCCCTTGACGCAGGCGTGGCCGTGGTTGGCCTGGCCGTTGCGGTCCGGGACCATGCGCACCAGTTGCTCGCCCTTGAGTTCGGCGCGGAACGAGCAGCCCACGCCGCAGTAGGCGCAGGTGGTGACGACGCTGCGCTCCGGCTGGCCCAGCTGCACCACGCTCTTCTCCATCAGCGTGGCGGTCGGGCAGGCCTGCACGCAGGCGCCGCAGGACACGCACTCGGAGTCGAGGAAGTCGTCGCCGCCGGCCGCCGCCACCCGCGAGTCGAAGCCGCGGCCGTCGATGGTCAGGGCGAAGGTGCCCTGGATTTCCTCGCAGGCGCGCACGCAGCGGTTGCAGACGATGCACTTGCTCGGGTCGTAGTCGAAGTAGGGGTTGGAGACGTCCTTGGCCTCGCTCAGGTGGTTGGCCCCGGCATAGCCGTAGCGCACCTCGCGCAGGCCCACCTGGCCGGCCACGGTCTGCAGCTCGCAGTTGCCGTTGGCCGGGCAGGTCAGGCAGTCCAGCGGGTGGTCGGAGATGTACAGCTCCATGACGTTGCGCCGCAGCGTCGCCAGCTTCGGCGTCTGCGTGCGCACCACCATGCCCTCGGCCACCGGCGTGGTGCAGGAGGCGGGGTAGCCGCGCATGCCGTCGATTTCCACCAGGCACATGCGGCAGGAGCCGAAGGCTTCCAGGCTGTCGGTGGCGCAGAGCTTGGGAATGCTGGTGCCCAGCAGCGCGGCGGCGCGCATCACCGAGGTGCCGGCGGGCACGCTGATCTCGCGGCCGTCGATGCTCAGGCTGACCTGCGCCTCGCTGTCGCGGGGCGGGGTGCCGAGGTCGACGATGTCGGTGGAGGGATCGAAGAGGTTGATCACTGGTCGGCCTCCGTGTGCGCCAGACCGAAGTCGGCGGGGAAGTGCTTGAGGGCGCTGGTCACCGGGTAGGAAGTCATTCCGCCCAGGGCGCAGAGCGAGCCGTATTGCATGGTGTCGCAGAGGTCCACGAGCAGCCGCGCCTGTTCCTCGCGGGCGCCGAGGTCGGTGGCGGCGATCAGCCGGTCCACCACCTCCACGCCGCGGGTGGAGCCGAGCCGGCAGGGCGTGCACTTGCCGCAGGATTCCTCGGCGCAGAACTGCAGGGCGAAGCGGGCCATGCGCGCCATGTCCAGGCTGTCGTCGGCCACCACCACGCCGCCGTGGCCGAGCATGGCGCCCATGGCGGCGAAGGCCTCGTAGTCCAGCGGGGTGTCGAACTGCGCCGGCGGCACCCAGGCGCCCAGCGGGCCGCCCACCTGCGCCGCCTTCAGCGGGCGGCCGCTGGCGGTGCCGCCGCCGTAGCCTTCCACCAGCTCGCGCAGGCTCAGGCCGAAGGCGCGTTCCACCAGGCCACCGTGGCGCACATTGCCGGCCAGCTGGAAGGGCATGGTGCCCAGCGAGCGGCCCATGCCGAAGTCGCGGTAGAACTGTGCGCCACGGGCCAGGATCACCGGTACCGAGGCCAGGGTGAGCACGTTGTGCACCAGCGTCGGCTGGCCGAACAGGCCTTGCAGGGCCGGCAGCGGCGGCTTGGCGCGGACCACGCCGCGCTTGCCCTCAAGTGAGTCGAGCAGGGCGGTTTCCTCGCCGCAGATGTAGGCGCCGGCGCCCACCCGCACCTGCAGGTCGAAGGCGCGGCCGCTGCCCAGCACGTCGGCGCCCAGGTAGCCGGCCTCGCGGGCGATGGCCAGGGCCTGCTCCAGGGTGTCGATGGCGTCCGGGTATTCCGAACGCACGTAGATGTAGCCCAGGCTGGCGCCCACGGCGAGGCCGGCGATGGCCATGCCCTCGACCAGCAGGAAGGGGTCGCCCTCCATCAGCATGCGGTCGGCGAAGGTGCCGGAGTCGCCTTCGTCGGCGTTGCACACCACGTATTTCGGCGTGGCCGGGGCCTCGCGCACGGTGCGCCACTTGATGCCGGCGGGGAAGGCTGCGCCGCCGCGGCCGCGCAGGCCGGAGTCGAGCACCGCGGCGACCACCTCGGCGCCGTCCAGGGCGATGGCTTGCTGCAGGCCGGCGAAGCCGCCGTGGGCGCGGTAGTCCTCCAGGGACAACGGCCGGGTGATGCCGGCGCGGGCGAACAGCAGGCGCTGCTGGCTCTTCAGGTAGGGGATGTCCTCCACTGGCCCCAGGGCCAGCGGGTGAGGGGTGGCGTCGGCGGCCAGGGCGTCGAGCAGGGCGGGCACGTCCTGCTCGCTGAGCGGGCCGAAGCCCAGGCGGCGGCCGTCGGCGTCTTCCACTTCCAGCAGCGGTTCCAGCCAGTAGAGGCCGCGGGAGCTGGTGCGGCGCAGTTCCAGCGGCAGTTGCCGGCGCTCGGCCTCGCGGGCCAGGGCGGCGGCCACTTGTTCCGCGCCCACGGCGCGGGCGACGGAGTCGCGGGGGAGGAAGAGCTTCAGCATGCGCCATCCTCCAGGCAGCCGTTGACCAGCTCGCGCAGGCGCTCGGCGGTGAGCCGCGCGTGCAGCCGGCCGTCCAGCTCCAGGGCCGGCGAGCAGGCGCAGGCGCCCAGGCAGTACACCGGTCGCAGGCTGATGCTGCCGTCGGCGCTGGTGCCGTGGTCGTCCAGCGCCAGCTGTTCGCGCAACTGCGCGGCCAGGCGCTCGGCGCCCATGCTCTGGCAGGACTCGGCGCGGCACAGGCGCAGGGTGTGGCGCGCCGGCGGCGCGGTGCGGAAGTCGTGGTAGAAGCTGATCACCCCGCGCACCTCGGCCTGGCTGAGGTTGAGGGCATGGGCGATTTCCGCGACGGCGAGGTCGGGAACGTACCCGCAGCCGTCCTGGATGGCGTGGAGGATCGGCAGCAGGGCGCCGGGGGCGTCCTTCTCGCGTGCCAGCACGTCGTGGATCAGGGGCAGGTGAAGCGTCTCATCAGGCATACAGCGTACCTCGGCATCGCGGACCGGCCTGCCTTGGCGGCAAACCTCCGGTGTCTTCGGCTGCGGCGTACCGTCCACGTCACGGCTGCGTGGTTCACCCGGTCGCCATCCCTGCCGCCGGCCGGGTGTCTTGACGCACCGGTCCGGGGGCATCCTGCAAGCTTGCCATCCTGCTCGCCCGGGGTTTGCACCCAAGCGACCCGGCGCATCCTGAAACCGACCTGCGCCCTGGCCCGGCGTCTTCCCTATTAGCGGGTTTAGCTGCTGCGCCGGCGCGGCGCCAGGGGTTGCCGATCGGCGGAAGCGCCGGGGCAACAGCGAATCAACAGTTGTTGCTCAGATAACAACAAGCCGCCCGCTTCAGGCCGCGCAAACCGGCCCGGCGGCCGCTGGAATGGTTATTGCTCGGCCTTGCGTGCAGTTCAATTTCGCCGGCCGGGCCCATGGCGGCCGCGGCCGAAGGTTCATTGCCGGGGCGGCGCCCGCCTGAAGGCCGCCCCGACCGACGAGGGATCCCGTGTGAGCGCCAACCAGCAAAGCCGCATCCTCAACCCTTTGCAGATCGCCCGCCAGCTGGCCGCCGGTTTTGCCGAGAACGCCGCCGAACGCGACGAGCGCGGCGGCACGCCCAAGGCCGAGCGCGACGCCATCCGTCACAGCGGCCTGCTGGCCCTGAGCATTCCCGGCGCCTTCGGCGGCCATGGCGCGGACTGGTCGCTGACCCTGGAGGTGGTCCGCGAGTTCGCCCGGGCCGACAGTTCGGTGGCCCACGTGTTCGGCTTCCACCACCTGATGCTGGCCACCGTGCGCCTGTTCTCGCGCCCGGAGCAGTGGCAGCCGTGGTTCGAGCTGACCGCGCGCAAGAACTGGTTCTGGGGCAATGCCCTGAACCCGCTGGACACCCGCACCCAGGTGAAGTGGTTCGACGGCTGGTGCGAGTTCTCCGGCAAGAAGAGCTTCTGTTCCGGCGCCAACGACTCGGAGATGCTGATCGCCTCGGCGGTGGACGAAAGCGCCGGCGGCAAGCTGCTGATCGCCGCGCTGCCCAGCGGCCGCAGCGGCATCGGCGTGCACGACGACTGGGACAACATGGGCCAGCGGCAGACCGACAGCGGCAGCGTGACCTTCGAGCGGGTGCGCGTGGAGCGCTCCGAGCTGCTGCTCGACCCGGGCCCGCTGAGCACGCCCTTCGCCTGCCTGCGCCCGCTGCTGGCGCAGCTGATCTTCGCCCACATGTTCCTCGGCATCGCCGAAGGCGCCTTCGAGGAGTTCCGCGGCTACACCCTCAAGGAGGCGCGGCCCTGGTTCCGTTCCAGCGCCGAGCGCATCAGCGAGGACCCGTACGTGCTGCGCCACTACGGCGACTTCTGGGTCGGCCTGGAGGGCGTGCGCCTGCTGGTGGAGCGCGCCGCCGCGCAGTTCGACGCGGCCTGGGGCAAGGAGCAGCGCCTGGGCGCCGAGGAGCGCGCGGAGCTGGCCGTCGCCATCGGCACCGCCAAGGTCGCCGCCACCCGCGTGGGCCTGGAACTCTGCAGCCGCCTGTTCGAAGTCACCGGCGCCCGCGCCACCCACGCGGCGCTGCGGCTGGACCGGCACTGGCGCAACCTGCGCACCCAGAGCCTGCACGACCCCCTCGATTACCGCGTCCAGGAGCTTGGCGCCTGGGCGCTCAACCGGCAGCGACCTTCGCCCACGTTCTACTCGTAAGGAAGCCCATGCAACTGCTGACCCTCCCACCCAACCCGACACTGGCCACCTCGATCCGGGCAACCGCACAGGTCTTCGAAGACCCGAAATCGCAGGCGCTTCTCTCCCATCTGCAACAGGTCGCCCCCAGCGAGGCCAGCGTCCTGATCATCGGTGAGACCGGCACGGGAAAGGAGCTGGTCGCACGTCACATCCACAATTTGAGCGGCCGGCGCGACCGGCCCTTCGTCGCGGTGAACTGCGGGGCCTTCTCCGAATCCCTGGTGGAGGCCGAGCTGTTCGGCCACGAGAAGGGCGCCTTCACCGGCGCTCTCAGTGCCAAGGCTGGCTGGTTCGAGGCGGCCAACGGCGGCACCCTGTTCCTCGACGAGATCGGCGATTTGCCGATGCCCATCCAGGTCAAGCTGCTGCGCGTGCTGCAGGAGCGCGAAGTGGTGCGCCTGGGCTCGCGCAGGGGCATCCCGATCGACGTGCGGGTGCTGGCGGCCACCAACGTGCAACTGGAGAAGGCGATCAACGCCGGGCATTTCCGCGAGGACCTGTACTACCGCCTCAACGTCGTCACCCTGCAGCTGCCCGCGCTGCGCGAGCGGCGCGGCGACATCCTGCCGCTGGTGCGGCATTTCATCGGCACCTACGGGCGCAAGCTCGGCTTCGAGGCGGTCGACCTGAGCGAGGTGGCGGCGCGCAAGCTGGCGGAGTACGACTGGCCGGGCAACATCCGCGAGCTGGAGAACGTCATCCACCACACCCTGCTGGTCTGCCAGGGCGGCCGCATCGAGGCCGACGACCTGCGCCTGCCGGGGCTGCGCCCGGAACGCCTGGAGGGCGCGACCGGCGCCGACGAGCCGCTGGAAGCGCAGCTGGAACGCGCCTTCCTGCGCCTGTTCCGCGAGCGCGGCGGCGACGTGCATGGGCAGGTGGAAAGCCTGCTGGTGCGCGAGGCCTACCAGTTCTGCCATGCCAACCAGGTGCACACCTCCGACCTGCTGGGGCTCAGCCGCAACATCGTCAGGGCCCGGCTGATCGCCGCCGGCGAACTGGTGGTGAACAAGCGCCGCACGCCGGCGCCGTTGGCCAGCCGTATCGTGCGGCTGTCGATCTGAACTGGGCGGAAGAGGACGGGCGAGCACAGCTTTTCGTAGGAGCGAGCTGGCTCGCGAACGGGGCTCCCTGGGGCTTCGGTGCCAGCCAAGAGCACCCTCTCCCCAGCCCTCTCCCTGAAGGGAGAGGGGGCTTGTCCGTGCCAACGGGAGGAATGGCCTACGCCGGATACTTCGTGCTTGCCGGCTAACTGTGGAATACCCCCAATACGCCGAACAGTCCCCTCTCCCTTCAGGGAGAGGGTTAGGGAGAGGGGCAGAGCCAGCCCGATGCACCGGCACAACCGGGAAGCCTCGTTCGCGAGCAAGCTCGCTCCTACGAAGAGCACTTCGGCGCGGCTGGGGGACAGTCATTCCTGCGCCCTCCGGCAAACACACGCTCCCGTAGGAGCGGACTCCGTCCGCGATCCATGGCGCCGGCCCTGCCGGCGCAATCGCGGATAAATCCGCTCCTACAGGTAAACGTGCACCCCGTAGGATGGGTATTGCTTCGTGCGATACCCATCCTACGAAGCTACTCATACGGGCGGGCACGGCTTTTCGTAGGAGCGAGCTTGCTCGCGAACGAGGCTTCCCGGGGCTTCGGTGCCAGGAGCAAGAGCACCCTCTCCCCAGCCCTCTCCCTGAAGGGAGAGGGGGCTAGTCCGTGCCAACGGGAGGAATGGCCTATGCCGGATGCTTCGTGCTTGCCGGCTAACTGTGGAATACCCCCAATACGCCGAACAGTCCCTTCTCCCTTCAGGGAGAGGGTTAGGGATAGGGGCGGAGTCAGCCCGATGCACCGGCACAACCGGGAAGCCCCGTTCGCGAGCAAGCTCGCTCCTACGAAGAGCGCTTCGGCGCGGCTGGCGTCTGTCATGCCCCGCGCGGGCGGCGGCCGGGGACGAAGTGGGTAGGGTCGTTGTAGCCCGGCGTGGAGGCGTGGCCGGGGGTGACCAGGGCGTCGACGAAGGCTTCGTCCTCGGCGTCCAGGCGCACGTCCAGCGCCTTCAGGTAGTCCTGCCATTGCTCCTCGGTGCGCGGGCCGACGATGGCTGCGCTGACCAGGGCGTTGTTCAGCACCCAGGCGATGGCGAATTGCACCACGCCGACACCACGCGCCTCGGCGTGGGCCTTCACCTTCTGCGCGATCTCCAGGGACTCCGCGCGCCATTCGGTCTCCAGGATGCGCTTGTCCTGGCGCCCGGCGCGGCTGTCGGCGGCCGGCTCCACCCCCGGCAGGTACTTGCCGCTGAGCACGCCGCGGGCCAGCGGGCTGTAGGGCACCACGCCCAGGCCGTGGAATTCGGCGGCGGTGAACTGCTCGGTCTCGGCCTGGCGGTTCACCAGGTTGTACAGCGGCTGGCTGGCGATGGGCCGGGGCACGCCCAGGCGCTCGGCCACGTGGACCACCTCGGCGATGCGCCAGCCGCGGTAGTTGGACAGCCCCCAGTGGCGCACCTTGCCTTGGGCGATGGCGTCGCCGATGGCCGCGACCGTCTCCTCCAGCGGCGTCTGCGGGTCCTCGCGGTGCAGGTAGTAGAGGTCCAGGTAGTCGGTGCCCAGGCGCTTGAGGCTGGCGTCCAGGGCCGCGGCGATGTGCTTGCGGCCCAGGCCGCGGCGGTTCGGCCAGGCGTCCGCCGGGCCCATGCCGACCTTGGAGGCCAGCACCCAGTCGTCGCGGCGCGCGGCGATGGCCTGGCCGACGATCTCTTCCGAGCGCCCGTCGTTGTAGACGTTCGCGGTATCGATGAAGTTGATCCCGCGTTCCAGCGCCTGGTCGATGATGCGCCGCGAGGCGGCGGCGTCGGTCTGGCCGCCGAACATCATGCTGCCCAGCGCCAGGGGGGAGACCTGCAGGCCGGAGCGGCCCAGGGTTCGGTAGTTCATGTCGCTCTCCGGTTGGGAAATTCAGACCGCCTCGGCCTCTTCCTGGAACAGCCCGTCGGACTGCCGGCTCCACAGGCGGTAGTACTGGCCGCGCTTCTTCAGCAGCTCCTGGTGGCTGCCGTCCTCGACCACACGGCCCTTGTCGAAGACGATGATGCGGTCAAGGTGCGCCACCGTCGACAGGCGGTGGGCCACCACGATCACGGTCTTGCCCTGCATGATGCTGTCCAGCTGGTCCTGGATGAAGCGCTCGGTGATGGAATCCAGGCTGGAAGTGGCCTCGTCCATCACCAGAATGGGCGCGTTCTTCAGCAGCACCCGGGCGATGGCGATGCGCTGCCGCTGGCCGCCGGACAGCTTTACGCCGCGCTCGCCCACCAGGGAATCGTAGCCGTGCTCCATGCGTTCGATGAAGGCGCTGGCGCCGGCGCCGTGGATGGCCGCGGCCAGTTCCTCGGCGCTGGCCTCCAGGCGCCCGTAGTGGATGTTCTCGCGGATGCTGCGGTGGAACAGCCCCGGCTCCTGGGGGATCAGGCCGATCTGCCGGTGCAGCGAGTGCTGCGTCACCTCGCGGATGTCCTGGCCGTCGATCAGCACCTGGCCGCCGTCGACGTCGTACAGGCGCAGCAGCAGGTTGAGCAGGGTGGACTTGCCGGAGCCGGAGAAGCCCACCAGGCCGATGCGCTGGCCGGCCGGGATGCGCAGGTCGAGCTGCTCGAAGATCGGCTGGCCGGGGTGGTAGCCGAAGCGCACGCCGCGGAACTCGACGCTGCCCTGGTGCACCTCCAGGCGGCGGGCATCGGGGCTGTCCACCACCTCGTGGGGACGGATCAGGGTGCGCACGCCGTTGGCGATGTTGCCGGTGGCCTCGAACAGCTCCAGGAAGCGCCGCGACAGGCTGGCCACGTCGTTGATGATCAGCAGCGCCATGCTGGTGGCCATGACGAAGGCGGCGATGCTGATGGCGCCGCTGCGCCACAGCCACAGGGTGAGCAGCAGCATGCCGATCTTCAGGGCCATGCCGCAGCTGTTCTGGAACCAGCGGATCTTCTCCATGTAGCCCAGCGAGCGGCCGGCCGCCGCCAGTTCGCGGTCCAGGTAGCCGGACAGGTAGTCCAGCTCGTGGGAGTGCCGGGCGAACAGGCGCACGTTGCTCAGGTTGGTCACCGCGTCCACCACCTTGCCGGTGCTGATGCTGCGCGCCGCGGAGTACTGCTGCGCCAGCGGGTGGCTGCGCCGGGCGAGCAGGAAGGAGACGCCGATGAACAGCACCGACCAGCCCAGCATGAACGCCGCCAGCAGGCCCGAGGCGCTGGCCAGCACCAGGCTCGCCAGGCTCAGGGTGACCAGCAGCGGGATCAGGTCGAAGAGCAGGATGTTCATGGTCTGGTTCACCCCCATGGCGACTTCCGAGACCTTGTGCGCCAGGGCGCCGGCGAACTCGTTGCTGACGAAGCGGTGCGAGTGCTGCTGCAGGTAGGCGTAGACGGTGTGGGTGACGCGCGCCCGCTGGCGCGGCAGCACGCGGATGTTGATGGTGTTGGCGCTGCGGGTGAAGACCACCTCCAGGGCCACCAGCACGGCGAAGCCGGCCACCGGCCAGAACAGCGCGTCGGTCGTGCCGTTGGCGTTCACCAGGCGGGTGACCTGGCCGAGGCTCCAGGGGATCAGCACGGTGCAGACCACCGCGGTGATCTGCAGCAGCAGGATCGCCAGGTAGGCCCAGCGGTACTGGCTGACGAAGTGGATGACGAAAGGTACCGGCGCCTCCGGCAGGTAACGGATGTTCCAGGCGTGGGCCTGGCGTTCGCCGGCGGTGTCGTCCGGGGTGTGGCTCATGGCGGGTAGGGTCCTTCAGGCGTGGGTCAGGGGCAGCAGGTAGCGGGTCACCGGGAAGGCCGTGCCGTCCTCCTCGAAGACCCGCGAGGCGTTGCTTTGCGGGGTGAAGCCGGCGGCGCGGTAGAAGCGCTCGGCGCGCGCGTTGCCGTCCAGCGCCCACAGGGTGACGCGGGCGAAGCCCGCGGCCTCCAGGGCCTGGCGCGAGGCCAGCCAGAGCGCGCGGCCGATGCCGGCGGACCAGGCCGCCGGCACCAGGTAGATGGAATAGAGCTCGCCGGTGCCGGGCTCGACGTCGGGGTCGCGGCTGGGGCCGAAGGAACTCCAGCCGACCACCGCGCCCTCGCGCTCGGCCACGCGGATGTCGCGGCTGCCGTTGCGGATGGCGTTGTCGATGAAGTCGACGCGGCGCTGCAGGTTGTCGGCCAGGCCCTGCAGGTAGCTGTCCGGCAGCAGCCCGCGGTAGGTCGCCTGCCAGCTCTGCACGTGGGCTTCGGCGATGGGCCGGGCGTCGCCTGGGCGAACGGCGCGGATCAGCGCGGGAATGGGCTCAGCCATGGGCGGTCTCCTTGGGGCATGCGCTATCGGCGAGCGAGGGCCTGGCGTGGCCGCTGACCGAGGCCCCGGCGGCTTCGCCCAGGCGGCGGAACGACAGCGCCGAGGCGGCGCACAGCAGCGCCCCGGCGAGCATCGCCAGGGACAGGTCGGCGACCTGTGGTTGGGCATGGCCCTGGGCGTGCATGACCAGCCCCAGCAGGCTGGCGGCCAGGCCCACCGCCAGGCTCATGGCCAACTGCATGGACATCGCCGACAGGCTGCTGGCGCGGCTGGCCAGCTCGCGCGGCACCTCGCAGAAGGTCAGCGCGCCCAGGGTGCTGAACTGCAGCGAGCGCAGCAGGCCGCTCAGGTACAGCAGGCCCAGCAGCAGCCACAGGGGCGTGTCGGCGCGCAGCAGGGCGCAGCCGACGATGGACAGGGCGCAGAGCAGGGCGTTGCCGACCAGGGTGCGGCGGAAGCCCAGGCGCTGGACGATGCGCACCGAGAGGAACTTCACGCTCAGCGCGCCGGCGCCTCCGGCCAGGGTCAGCAGCCCGGCGTCCAGCGCCCCCAGGCCGAAGCCCAGCTGCAGCATCAGCACCATCAGGAACGGCTGCGCGGCGCTGCCCAGGCGGAACAGGTTGCCGCCCCAGATCGCCGTGGCGAAGGTGGGGATGCGCAGCAGGCCGAGGTCGATCAGCGGCGCCGCGTGGCGCCGGGCATGGCGCCAGTAGGCCAGCGCGGCGCAGGCGCCGGCGGCCAGCAGCGTGGCCACCAGCGGCAGCGGCAGCAGGCGGTGGCCCAGGGCCTCGAAGCCGAACACCAGCGCCGCCAGGGCGCAGCCGCTGAGCAGGAAGCCGCGGCGGTCCAGGCGCCGCTGCGGATCGCCCGGGAAGTCGGGGATGAAGCTCAGGATCAGGACGATGCCCAGCGCGCCGATGGGCAGGTTGACCAGGAAGATCCAGTGCCACGACAGCAGGTCCACCAGCAGCCCGCCCAGCGGCGGGCCGAGCAGCGGCCCGACCAGCGCCGGGATGGCCAGCGCGGCCATGTTGCGCAGCAGGGTGTCCGGCGTCGACCAGCGCAACAGCAGCACCTGGCCCACCGGCGCCATCAGCGCCCCGGCGGCGCCCTGGGCCAGGCGCGCCAGGGACAGCTGCAGCAGCGAGGTGGACGCCGCGCAGGCCAGCGAAGCCAGCATGAACAGGCCGATGGCCGCCAGCAGCACCCGGCGCGGGCCGAAGCGGTCGGCGACCCAGCCGCTGACCGGCACGAACAGCGCCACCGCCAGCAGGTACAGCGACACCACCAGGTTCATGCGCACCGCGGCCTCGCCGAAGTCGGCGGCCATCTGAGGTAGCGCGGTGAGCACCGCGGTGCTGTCCAGCAGCTCCATGAACAGCGCGGCGCCGGTGATCATCGGCACCAGGCGACCGCCGCGCGCCGGGGCATCGGTAGCGGGGAGCAGGGGGCGCATGGCTGCGCCCATCAGAACAGCCCCGAGGTCGGCGGCTCGCTGCCCTTCAGGCGCCAGGCGCCGACCACCGCGGCCTTCCAGTGGCGCGGGTTGTGGTTGGCCAGGGTGCGGGCGTTGCGCCAGTGGCGGTCGAGGTTGTGCTGGCGGCCGGTGGTGGAGGCGCCGCCGACGTCGAACAGCAGTTCGGCGGCCTTGAGCGCCGATTCCACGGCGATGTACTGGGCCTGGGCCACTTCCACCGCGGCGAGGTTCACCGCGTCGTGCTCCAGGCCCGCCGCCCAGGCTTCGTCGAGGCGCTCGGCGGCGCGCAGGATCACCGCCTCGGCGGCCAGGGCGCGGGCGGAGATCTCGCCCACGGCGAATTCCACGTAGGGGTCGTCCACCGAGCGTTGCGCGCTGCTGTGCTTGATCGGCCGGGCGTGGTCGCGGGCGAAGGCCACGGCGTCGGTCAGGGCGTTGCGGGCGATGCCGGCTTCCACCGCGCCGAGGAACAGTTGCAGGAAGGGCGTGACGATGGAGCGCTGGCCTTCCTCCACCACCCGCGGGCGGATTTCCCCCGGCTGCACCAGCAGGTCGTTCAGGCGCGTGGTGCCGCTGGCGGTGAGGCGCTGGCCCATGGCGTCGAAGTCGTCCAGCAGTTCCAGGCCCTCGCGGTCGCGCGGGACCACGAAGGACACCGGCTTGTCGTCCTCGTCCAGGGCCACCGCGCTGACCCAGTCGGCGTACAGCGAGCCGGTGCTGTAGAACTTGCTGCCGCTGGCGCGGAAGGCCTCGCCGTCACGGCGCAGGCGCGCGCTCACCGCGCCGTTGGCGCCGCCGATCTCCCAGCCGGCGTTGCCGAACACCTCGCCGGCGAGGAAGCGCGGGAACCAGCGCTGCTGCTCGGCCTGGTCACCGCGGGCGAGCAGGCCCTCGATGAAGGCGAAGCTGGGGCGCAGCGACTGGGCGACGTTGGAGTCCACCGCGGCCAGGTCGATGACGAACTGCACGGTGTCGCGCACGCTGGCGCCGGCGCCGCCGTATGCGGCGGGGATGCGGAAGCACAGCAGGCGGTCGGCGGCTAGGGTGCGCACCTGCTCGTGGGGCAGCTGGCGCAGGCGCTCGCGTTCGGCGGCGCCCTCGGCGATGGCGGCCAGGCGCGGCACGGCGCGGCGGCGCAGCTCGGCCAGGTCGAGGGGGGCGGGGGGCAAGGTGGTTGCGGCGGATGTGGGCATCTTCAGGTCCATCTCGGGAAAGGGATCAGGCCGGCGCCTGGGCGAAGCGCAGCGGCGCGCTGGCCTGGCGCAGGGCCGCCGGGTCGCGGTAGCGGGCGCCATGGTGGTCGGCGGGCAGGCGCGCGTGGCCGGCGCCGAACAGCCGTTCGCGCAGGGTCTCGCCGTCGTTGTAGGCCTCGCGGAAGCGTCCGCGGCGGCGCAGCTCGGGCACCACCAGTTCGATGAAGTCGCGCGCGGTGTGCGGGGTGAGGAACTGGCGCAGGTTGATGCCGTCGATGCCGTCCTCGTCGAGCCATTTCTCGATCTCGTCGGCCACCACCTTCGGCGTGCCGGCGACGAAGAAGCGGCCCTCGTCGAAGCCGCCCAGGCGCTTCACCAACTGGCCCACGGTGGCCTGCGGGTCGCTGGCCAGCAGCGCCGCCCAGGGCCCGCCGCCGGGCAGCTCGGCCAGCGGCGTGTGCGCCGGGAAGGCGGCCAGGTCGACGCCCGACTGCATGTGCGCCAGGGCGCCGTCGAGGCTCTGCAGGCGCCGGTAGTCTTCCAGTTTGGCCTGCACTTCCAGGTCGTTGCGGCCGACGATCACCGCCGCCTGGACGATGAACTTGATGCCCGCCGGATCGCGCCCGTGGGCGAGGGCGCGTTCGCGCATGTGGGCGATGTTGCGGCGCACCGCCGCCGGCGTCGGGCCGCCGGTGAACACCACCTCGGCGTGGCGCCCGGCGAACTCGGTGCCGGCCGGCGAGCCGGTGGCCTGGAACAGCACCGGGGTGCGCTGCCGCGAGGGTTGGCAGAGGTGCGGCCCGGCGACCCTGAAGTGCTCGCCGACGTGGTCGATGTAGCGCACCTTGTCCGGGTCGGTGTAGATGCGCAGCTGTCGGTCGGCGATCACCGCGTCGTCGTCCCAGGAGCCTTCCCAGAGCTTGTAGAGCACGTCCAGGTATTCGTCGGCGATCTCGTAGCGGCGGTCGTGGGGCACCTCGTCGTCCAGGCCGAAGTTGCGCGCGGCGTTGGGCAGGTAGGAGGTGACGATGTTCCAGCCGACGCGGCCGCGGGTCAGGTGGTCGAGGGTGCTCATGCGCCGGGCGAAGGCGAAGGGCGGCTCGTAGGTGGTGGAGAAGGTGGCGCCGAAGCCCAGGTTGCGGGTCACCGCGGCCATCGCCGGGATGACCAGCAGCGGGTCGTTGCTGGGCACCTGCACGGCCTCGCGCAGGGCCGTCTCGGGGCCGCCGCGGAAGCGGTCGTAGACGCCCACCACGTCGGCCAGGAAGACGCCGTCGAAGGTGCCGTGCTCCAGCAGTTGCGCCAGTTCCGTCCAGTAGTCGATGTCGTTGAAGCGGTGCCGCTGGTTTTCCGGGTGGGCCCAGAGGCCGTGGACGATGTGGCTGACGCAGTTCATCTCGAACAGGTTAACGTGCAATGGCTTCGACACGGATGCGGCGCTCCCGGGGTTGCGGCAGGTGGGGGATGGCGCCCAGCAGGGCGCGGGTGTAGTCGTGCTGCGGGCGGGCGAAGACCTCGCGCACCGGGCCGCTCTCGACGATGTGGCCGTCCTTCATCACCAGCACGCGGTCGCTGACGTGGCGCACCACGCCCAGGTCGTGGGAGATGAACAGGCAGGCCAGGCCCAGGCGCTGCTTGAGGTCGGCGAGCAGGTCGAGGATCTGCGCCTGCACCGAGACGTCCAGCGCCGACACCGGCTCGTCGCACACCAGGATTTCCGGCTGCGCCGCCAGGGCGCGGGCGATGGCGATGCGCTGGCGCTGGCCGCCGGACAGCTCGATGGGCCGGCGCTGCAGCATGCCCGCCGGCAGGCGCACCAGTTCCAGCAGTTCGCGCGCCCGTTGCTGGCGTTCGGCTCGGCTGCCGCCGGCCCGGGCCAGGGCCTCGTCGAGGACGCGGGCCACGCTGTAGCGCGGGTCGAAGGAGGCCAGCGGGTCCTGGAACACCACTTGGATGCGGCGCCTCTCGCGGCGCTGGGAGAGGGTGTCGAGGGCGCTCCAGGCCTGGCCGCGCAGGTACACCTCGCCGCTGTCGGGGCGCTCCAGGCCGAGGATCATGCGGGTGAGGGTGGTCTTGCCCGAGCCGGATTCGCCGACGATGCCCAGGGTCTCGCCGGCGCGCAGGGTGAAGGAGGCGTTGGCCACGGCCTGCTGCGCCGCGCCGTTCGGGCCGCGGAAGTGCTTGGCCAGCTGCCGCGCCTCCAGCACCACCGGTTGGGCGCCGAGGCTGGCCGGCGGCGGCTCGCTGGCGGCGGGCTGCGGCGCATGGCTGAGGTGCACCGCGGAGGCGGCGCGCAGCAGCGAGCGGGTGTAGGGGTGGCGCGGGTCTTCCAGCACCTGGTCGACCGGGCCTTCCTCGACTATCACGCCGTGCTGCATCACCGCCACGCGGTGCGCCAGGCGCGCCACCACCGCCAGGTCGTGGCTCACCACCAGCATGGCGCGGTTGCGCTGGCGCAGGCTTTCCAGCAGGTCGAGGACCTGCGCCTGGACGGTGGCGTCCAGCGCCGTGGTGGGTTCGTCGGCGATCAGCAGGTCGGGGTCGCAGGCGATGGCCGAGGCGATCAGCGCGCGCTGGCGCAGCCCGCCGGAGAGCTGGTGCGGGTACTGGCGGGCGCGCAGCTCGGCCTCGGGCACGCCCACCGCGCGCAGCAGCTCGATGACCTTCTGCTGGCGCCGCTCGCGGTCCAGGGGCGTATGCAGGCGCAGCGGCTCGTCGATCTCGCGGCCCACCTGGCGCAGCGGGTCCAGCGAGCCGAGGGCGTCCTGCATCACGAAGCCGATGCGCGAGCCGCGCAGCTCGCGCCACTGGCGGCCGCCGAGGTTCAGCAGGTCCTGGCCGTCGAAGGCCAGGCGCCGCGCGCGGATCTGCGCGCCGGCGCCGGTGAGCCCGGCCAGGGTGCGCGAGGTGACGCTCTTGCCCGAGCCGGACTCGCCGACCAGGGCCAGGCATTCGCCGGGGTAGAGGCTGAAGGACACCTGCTGCAGCACCGGCTGGGCGCGGCCGAAGGCGACGTCCAGGTCGGCCACTTCCAGCAGCGGGCGGAACGGGTTGATCAGGGTGGTCATGGGCGTTTGCCCTCGCTGTAGCGCAGCAGGGCGCGGCCGAGCACGGTCACGGCGACCACGGTGAGGGTCACCGCCGTGCCCGGTGCCGCGACCAGCCACCAGGCGTTGGAGAGGAAGTTGCGGCCGACCGAGAGCATCGAGCCCCATTCGGGCGCCGGCGGCGGCGCGCCGAAGCCGAGGAAGCTCAGCGAGGCGCCGGCGGCGATGTTGGCGCCAATGCCCAGGGTGGCCAGGATCAGCACCGGGCGGATGGCGTTGGGCAGCAGGTGGCGCCAGATCACCGCCGGCCGCGACAGGCCCAGGGTGACCGCCGCCTCGACGTAGGCCGCGCCGCGCACCACCTTGGCCTGGGCCCGCACCAGGCGGGCGTAGCGCGGGATGCCGGCGATGCCCACGGCGAGCATGGCGTTGACCAGCCCCTGGCCCCAGAAGGTGATGATGACCAGGGCCAGCAGCAGTTCCGGGAAGGCCAGCAGCACGTCGATGCCGCGCATCGCCGCGGCATCCAGCCAGCGCGGCCCGAGCCCGGCGGCCAGGCCCACGGCGATGCCGCCGAGCAGGCCGATGGCGGTGGCCGCCAGGCCCATCAGCAGCGACGGCCGGGCGCCGTGGACCAGGCGCGCGAGCACGTCGCGGCCGTTCTCGTCGGTGCCCAGCCAGTGCGCCGCGCTGGGCGCCTGGAAGGCGTGGCGGGCGCTGGCCAGCAGCGGGTCGGTGGCCACCAGCCAGGTCGGCGCCAGGCTGGCGAGCACCAGCAGCGCCAGGAACACCCCGGCCAGCGTCAGGCCCGGGCGGGCCAGGGCCGCGCCGAGGAAGGCGGGCAGCTGGCGGCGCCGCGACGGCGCGGGCAGCAGGCGGGGCAGTGCGGTCGACGGACCGGCCATGGGCGTTCTCCTGTCAGGGCGCCGGGTTCGGCAGGCGCGCGTGGATGGCGTCGATGGCGGCGAGCGCCTCCGGCGTCAGCTGCAGCTCGGCGGCGTCGAGGTTCTGCGCCAGTTGCTCCAGGCTGGTGGCGCCGTTCAGCGCGCTGGCCACGAAGGGCTTGGCGATGACGAAGGCCAGGGCCAGTTGCGCCGGCGCCAGGCCCAGCTCTCGGGCCAGCTCGACGTAGGTGCGGGTGGCTTGCTGCGCCTCGGCGCTGGCGTAGCGGGCGAAGCGGCCGTAGGCGGAACCGGCGCTCAGGCGCGCGCCGGCCGGCTGGGCGCCGTCCAGGTACTTGCCGGTGAGCACGCCGAAGGCCAGCGGCGAGTAGGCCAGCAGGCCGATGCGCTCGCGGTGGCTGAACTCCGCCAGGCCCGTCTCGTACTGGCGGTTGAGCAGGCTGTAGGGGTTCTGCACGCTGAGGATGCGCGGCAGGCCCAGGCGCTCGGACTGCCTGAGGAACTCGGCCACGCCCCAGGGCGTTTCGTTGGACAGGCCGATGTGGCGCACCCGCCCGGACTTCACCAGTTCGGCCAGGGCGGCGAGGGTTTCGCCGATGTCGTCGCTCTGCTCGTCGTCCACCCAGGGGTAGTCGCGGGTGCCGAAGAAGTTCGTGCTGCGGCTGGGCCAGTGCAGCTGGTAGAGGTCCAGGTAGTCGGTCTGCAGGCGGTCGAGGCTGCCGTCCAGGGCGCTGCGCAGGGTGGCCAGGTCGAAGCGCGTGGCGCCGCCGCGGATGTGCTGCATGTGCCCGCTCTGGCGCGGCGGGCCGACGATCTTGCTGGTCAGGACGATGTCCTGGCGGCGTTTGCTGCGCGCAAGCCAGGTGCCGATGAAGCGCTCGGTGTCGCCCCAGGTGTCGGCCCGGGACGGGGTGGGGTACATCTCGGCGGCGTCCACCAGGTTGACCCCGCGCGAGAGCGCGTAGTCGAGCTGGCGGTGGGCGTCGGCCTCGCTGTTCTGGTGGCCCCAGGTCATGCTGCCGAGGCCGATGACGCTGACCTTGAGGTCGCTGTTGCCGAGTGGGCGGTAGTTCATGCCGGTGGTCTCTCGCAGGTTCAGGCCGAAGCGGCCGCGGGTTGTTCGTAGCGGCTGGCCGGGTAGGGCAGGCCGAGGTGTTCGCGCAGGGTGCTGCCCTGGTATTCGTGGCGGAACAGCCCGCGCTGGCGCAGGCGCGGCACCACTTCGTCGACGAAGCTCTCCACGCCCGAGGGGAAGCTGTCGGGCATGATGTTGAAGCCGTCGGCGGCGCCGGCGAGGAACCATTCCTCCAGGCTGGCGGCGACCTGCTCGGGGGTGCCCACCAGCAGCCGGTGGCCGACCAGGATGCGCCGCGACAGCTGGCGCACGCTGAGGTTCTCGGCGCGGGCCAGGTTCAGCTGGGCTTCGAGGAAGCCGTGGGAGCCCTTCTCGAATTCGTTGACCGGGCCGATGCGCTGCCAGGGCAGCGGCGCGTCCGGGTCCAGCTCGCTGGCGTCGACGCCGATGCGCTGGGCGATCTGCCGCAGCAGGCCGCCTTCGCCCAGGTAGCCGTTCAGCCGCTCGAAGCGCTCCAGGGCCTCGGCCTCGGTGCTGCCGATCACCGTGGACAGGCCGGGCATGATCTTCAGGTGCTCGGGGTTGCGCCCCCACTGGCGGGCGCGCTGCTTCATCTCGCGGTAGAAGGCCTGGCCGTCGGCGAGGGTGGTCTGGGTGGTGAAGATGGCGTCGGCGAAGCGCGAGCCCAGGGCCTTGCCGCCCTCCGAGGAGCCGGCCTGGAACAGCACCGGGCGGCCCTGGGGCGAGCGCGGCACGTTGAGCGGGCCCTTGACCGAGAAGTAGCGGCCGACGTGGTCGATGGCGTGCACCCGGGCCGGGTCGGCGAAGCGCCCGGAGGCGGCGTCGCCGAGGATGGCGCCGTCTTCCCAGCTGTCCCACAGCTTGAGGGTGACGTCGACGAACTCCTCGGCGCGGGCGTAGCGGTCCACGTGCAGCGGCGCGCCGGCCAGGCCGAAGTTCTGCGCGGCGGCGTCGCCGGCGTTGGTCACCACGTTCCAGGCCGCGCGGCCGCCGCTGATGTGGTCGACCGAGGCGATGCGCCGGGCCAGGTTGAAGGGTTCGTTGTAGGAGCTGGACGCGGTGGAGATCACGCCGATGCGCTGGGTGGCTAGGGCCACCGCGGTGAGCAGCACGGTGGGCTCCAGGCGCCCGGCCGGCTGGCGGCCGACGTCGCCGGCCAGGGCCGGGCCGTCGGCGAGGAAGATGGCGTCCAGGGTGCCGCGCTCGGAGATGCGCGCGATGTTCTGGTAGTAGCCCACGTCCAGGTAGGCGGTGGGCGGCGCCTCGCCGGTGCGCCAGGCCGCGGCGTGGGCGCCGAAGCCGAGGATGTTCATGCCGATGCTCATTTGCCGCTGTGCGTTGCTCATGCCGGGGTCTCCTCGGTGCTAGGGGCTTGCTGTTGCGCGGCCTTGGCGGCGGCGAAACGCTCGCTCCAGGCCTCGCTGGGAAGGGTGCCGTTGAGGTGGTAGTCGCCCAGGTAGGCCTCGCGCAGGATCGCCGGGTTGTGCGAGGCCAGGGTGCGGGCGTTGCGCCAGTGCCGGTCGAGCCGGCGGCCGCTGCTGGTGGCCGAGGCGCCGCCGACCTCGAAGAGCAGGGTGGCGGCCTCCAGCACCTGGGGCAGGACGATCTGCTGCGCCTGGTAGGCGTGGATGTCGGCCTCGGCGTACAGCTCGCGGCTGGCTTGGCCTGCGCGGTGCGCCTGCCAGGTGCGTTCGAGGATGGCCGAGACGGCTTCCACCAGCGCCTCGGCGGAGAACGCCAGGCTGCCCAGGCGGCCCACCACGCGCTGCACCAGCGGGTCCTGGCGCGGCTCGGAGCGGCCGGGGATGCCGAAGGCGCGGGTGCGGCCCTGGACGAAGGCGACGGCGTCGCGCAGCACCGCCCGGGCGATGCCGGCCAGGGTGGCCAGGTGCACCTGCTGGTAGAAGGCGGTGATGTAGCTGTCGCTGCGCCCTTCGCCGAGCTTGAAGCGGCGGAACAACTGGTGTTCCTCGACGCGGACCTTGTCGAAGCGGGTGGTGCCGCTGCCGGTCAGGCGCTGGCCGAAGCCGTCCCAGTCGTCCAGGCGGGTGACGCCGGGCGCGTCGGTGGCCACGGCCACGGCGACGTGCTCGTCGCCGTCGCTGGCCGACACGGCGATCCAGTCGGCGTAGAGGGTGCCGGTGCAGTAGTACTTCTCGCCGTCGAGCAGCCAGTGGTCGTCCTCGCGGGTGAGGGTGACGCTGTTGCCGGTGACTTCGCTGCGCTCGGCCATGGCCGCGCCGAACAGCTCGCCGCCGACGATGCGCGGGAACCAGTGCTGGCGGCTGGCTTCGTCGTCGTCGTTGAGGCGGCCTTCGACGAAGCCGAAGTGCGCGCGGAAGATCTGCGGCAGGTTGGAGTCGGCCTCGCCGAGGCGGCGGACCAGGCGGAACAGCTGCGGCAGGCTGGCGCCCAGGCCGCCGTAGGCCAGGGGAATGCGCAGCGCGCCGAAGCCGGCCGCGCGCAGCCAGGCCACCGGTTCGTAGGCCAGCTCGCGCTGCTGCTCGCGCTCGATGGCGCCGGCAGCGATGCGCTGGAACACCGCTTCGAAGCGTTGCAGCAGGGCGTTGTCGTCGGGGTGCGCCGGCGCACTCGCGGCGGCGGGAAGGTCGTCGGGGAAGATCATCGCGGTGTCCTCGGGGCGGGCGATGGAAGGGGGCGGCGCCTCGTGGGCGTCGAACAGTTGGCGCAGTTGGGCCAGGGCGATGCTCGCGGTCATGCTCATGCCTCGCTCACCCGCGGGTCGACCAGGGCGTTGAGCAGGTCCACGGCCAGGTTCACCAGCACGTAGATCGCCGCCGCCAGCAGGGTGATGCCGAGCACCACGGGCACGTCCTTGTCGTTCACCGCGTTGAGCATCAGGCGGCCGATGCCCTGGCGGGCGAACAGGTTCTCGGTGATCACCGCGCCGCCCAGCAGCGCGGCGAAGACGAAGCCGGACAGGGTGATCAGCGGCGTCAGCGCATGGCGCAGGGCGTGGCCCAGGCGCACGCCGGCCTCGGACAGGCCGCGGGCGCGGGCCATGGCGATGAAGGGCTGTTCGAGGATTTCCTCCAGCTCCTGGCGCAGCACCTGGGCCAGCACCGCGGCCACCGGCAGGGCCAGGGTGAGGATCGGCAGCACCAGGCTCTTCCAGCCGCGCGAGCCGGTGGGCGGCAGCCAGTGCAGCTGGAAGGAGAACACCAGCAGCAGGAGGATGCCGAGCACGAAGCTGGGCATGGACGACAGTAGCAGCTCGCCGCCGGAGGCCAGGCCGCGGGCCCAGGGCGCGCGGTTGGCAGTCAGCACCGCCGCGGCCACCGCCAGCAGCACCGCGGCCAGCGCCGCCCACAGGGCCAGCTGGGCGGTGGCGCCGATCTGCCCGGCGATGGCCTGGGCCACCGGGATGTGCAGGCGGTACGACTCGCCCAGGTCGCCCTGGACCAGGCGCCCCAGGTAGTGGGCGTACTGCACCGCCAGCGGCTGGTCCAGGCCGTAGTCGCGGCGCACCTGGGCGATGGCCTCGGCGGTGGGCATGGCGTCCGGCCCGCCGAGGATGGCCAGGGCCGGGTCGCCGCCGCTGACGTTGAGGGCGACGAAGGTCAGGCTGGCGGCACCCCAGAGCACCGCCAGGCCGCCGAGGAAACGCCAGAGGACGCGGCGCAGGGCTTTCATGGTTGCGCCTCCCGGTCCAGCCAGACGCTGGTGAAGAAGGGCACGTTGTGCGAGCTGTCGAACACCACGCCCTTGACGTCGCGGCGGTAGGCGATGGTCAACTGGCTTTCGTACACCGGCACCGCCGGCACCACTTCGGTGAGGCGCTGCTGGGCGGCGCTGTACAGGCGCTGCTGCTCGGCCGCGTCGGTGCTGCGGCGGGCGCGGGCGAGCAGGTCGTCCAACTGGGCGTCGCGCAGGCGCGCGCTGTTCTGCCCGATCAGCTTCGGCGTGGCGATGGAGTTGCTGTGGTAGAGGATGTACAGCCCGTCCGGGGTGTTGGTGTGCCAGTAGCCGCCGACCAGCGCCTGGTAGTCGCCGGCGTAGCGCAGGTCGTTGACCTGGGCCTGGGGCAGCACGCGCAGGCCCAGGTCGATGCCGATCTTCTTGGCGTCGGCCTGCATGGCCACCGCCACGTTGGCCGGCAGCGCCGGGCTGTCGATCATCAGCAGGGTGGCGGCCAGGCGCCGGCCGTCGCGGCTGCGGTAGCCCTCGGCGTCGCGCGCGGTCCAGCCGGCCTCGTCGAGCAGGGCGTTGGCCGCGGCCACGTCGTAGCTCAGCGCGTTGCGCCAGGCCGGGTCGTAGAAGCGGGTGTTGGCGGCGAGGAAGTCGGCCTTGACCTGGAACTCGCCGAAGCCGCTGATCCAGGCCAGGCCCTCGCGGTCGATGGCGCGGGCCAGGGCCTTGCGCACGCGCACGTCGTCGAAGGGGAAGCGCTCGACGTTGAAGGTCAGGCTGCGCACCGGGTTGCCCTTGCGGATGCGGCTGCGCAGCACCAGTTGCGGGTCCTTGCGGATGGCCTGGGCGTTCTGCGTCGGCGCGTCCAGGGTGAAGTCGTACTGGCCGGAGACCAGCGAGCTGTAGCGGATCAGCGCCTCGGGCACGAAGCTCAGCTCCAGGCGTTCCAGGTAGGCCGGGCCCTGATGGCGCAGCACCGGCGGCGCCCAGTGGTAGCCGGCGCGGCGCACGAAGCTGGCGCCCTGGTCGCGGGTGTAGCTTTCCAGCACGAAGGGGCCGGAGCCCACCGGGTGCGCGGCGATGGATTTCGGGTCTTCGAGAATCTGCTTCGGCGAGATCATGCCCAGCCAGGACTGCGCCAGCACGTCGAGGAAGGGCGAGTAGGGCTCGCGCAGGGTGGCCTGGAAGGTGTACTCGTCGAGCACCTTGCCTGACTGGTAGGGCGCGATGTAGGCCGCGGCCAGCGGCGACTTGGTGGCCGGGTCGCGCATGTGTTCGAGGTTCACCCGCACCGCTTCGGCGTTGAACTTCGTGCCGTCGCTGAAGCTGACGTCGTCGCGCAGGTGGAAGGTGTAGGTCAGGCCGTCCGCGGAAATCTCCCAGGATTTGGCCAGCCAGGGCGAGACCTTGCCCTGTTCGTCCTGGTACACCAGGCAGTCGTAGAGGATGCGCCCCAGCCACTGCACGTTGCCGTGGGAGAGGGTGTGGATGTCGAAGGAATAGGTGTCCAGCGCGGCGCTGGCGCGCAGGGTGCCTCCGGGCTTGCCGGGGGCCTGCTCATGGAAGTCCTCCGCGGGGTAGCTGAGCTGGCCGTCCTTGAGGGTGCCGGTGTCGAGGGCGGCGGACTGCGCCGGCGCCACGGCGGCGTCGGCCTTGCCGGCGGCCGTGTCGTCGGGCCCCGAGCAGCCGGCGAGGGCCAGCAGGGCGCACAGCGCCAGGCCCAGCCGGCGTATGCCGGGGCGGGAGTGCTGGGCGCTTCGGATTGGTTGCATGGAAGGCTTCCTGGGTAGGCAAGGGAACGGGGCGCGGGGCCTGGCATCCGCGCCCCTCGGGGCTAGAGCCTGAACTCCACGCCGGCGAAGACGCCGAAGCCGTCGCCGGGGTAGAAGCTCGCGGTGTTCTTGTTGCCTACGGCGTTGTAGACGGGGGACACGGTGGTCACGTAGTCCTTGTCCGCCAGGTTCTTCAGGTCCAGGTACACCTGCCATTTCTTGCTCGGTGCTTCGAAACCGGTGGTCGCGCCGAAGATGGTGTAGGAGGGGGCATACAGGGTGTTGGTGTAATCCACCGCCGTGCGCGCCACCGACTGCACGTTGACGCCGCCGTAGAAGCCGGAGGGGTGCTGGTATTCCAGCTTGGCCTGGTAGACGTGCTCGGGGATGCCGGGCAGGTGGTTGTCGCCCAGGCGCGGGTCGTCGCGGTAGCGGAAGTCGTTGTAGGTGTAGGCCTGGCGCAGCACCACTTTCTCGCCCTGGGGGTTGCCCCAGAGCAGGGTGTCCAGCCCCAGCTCGACGCCCTGGTGGGTGGTCGGCGTGCTGCTGTTGTAGGTGGCGGTGACGATGCTGCCCTGCTTGGCGGTTTCCGCCTCGTCCACCACGGTGAGCAGTTCGTCGCGCACCCAGGAGCGGTACAGCGACAGGCTGCCGTCGAAGCGGTCGTAATGACCCTTGATGCCGACTTCCAGGGTGTTGGCCTTCTGCTCCACCAGCGGGGTGATCTGGTCCTTGCTGTTGGCGTAGCGCCAGTCCAGCGGCGCGTCCACCGAGCGGGTGAAGTTGCCGAACAGTTGCAGGTCGGGAGTCAGCTCGTAGCGCAGGCCGATGCGCGGCGCCAGGCTCCAGTTGTTGTAGTCGGTTTCCCCCGGCGCGTTGGTCTGGTTGCTGTAGTGGATTTCCACGTTGCGCCGCACGTTGACCGCGGACAGGCCGGTGGTCAGCCACAGGCGGTCCAGCAGCTCCAGGTCGTTGCCCAGGGAAACGGTACGGTCCGCCGAGCCCTTGAAGGACTTCTTGTTCACCACCTGGCTGCGGTTGTTGCCCTTGAGGGTTTTGACCCGGCCGAGGATGTGTTCGGTGGAGGTCAGCGAGACGTTGGAGCGGCTCTCGTGGGCGGCCAGGAAGTCGGTGCGCGCGTAGCGCAGGGTCAGGTTCAGGTCATGCCAGTCCCAGAAGCCGGGGTTGCCGACGGTGTTGTCCTTGTTGTTGGCGTGGGGGTAGTCGTAGTAGCCCAGGCCCACCTCGACGTTCGAGCCGTCGTCGAAGGTGTAGTTGGTCTTGTTGCCCAGCCACACGGACCCGGGACGGCGGCCGCTGGCGCGGCTGGCCAGGTTGGTCGGGCTGGGCTGGGACGAGTCGTGCTTGAGCTGCGGCAGCGTGAGGGCGCCGGGGTCCTGGTGGAATTCGTCGCGGTAGCGCACCAGGAAGCGGGATTCCAGCTGCGGGCTGAAGCGGTAGCCGACGTTGATCACCGCGCCGGAGCTCTTGGACAGGCTGTAGTCGCTGCGGTAGCCCCGGCTGCGGTAGTTGTCCACGTTGACGTAGTAGTCGAGCGCGCCCTGCACGCCGCCGGTGCTCAGCACGGTCTTCTGCAAGCCCCAGCTGCCGGTCTCGTAGCGGATGCGCTCGCCGGGCGCGGTGTAGCCGGTATGGGTGACGAAGTTCACCGCGCCACCCAGGGCCACGGCGCCATAGTCGAAGGCGTTGCCGCCACGGAGGATTTCCGTGTGGTCCACGCCTATGGCGTTGAGAAACTCATAGGGCGTACCGCCGGCGCCGGTGATGGGCAGGCCGTCGTACATGAACTTGATGCCTTCGCGGAAGTAGCCGGGCGTGTTGACGATCCCGGAGCCGCGAATGGAAATCTTCAGGGCGTCGTTGCCGCCGACCGACTGCACGAATACGCCGGGCTGGTAGGCGAGCACGTCGCCCAGGGTGGTGTTGCGCCCCCGGGATACTTCCTCACTGGACACTACGCTTGTGCCGCCGGGCACTTCGGCGAGCTGCTTGCGCGCCGCTTCCACCGGGGTTTCCTTCTGCGCCTGCACCACTACCGTTTGCAGGCGGGTACCGCTGTTTTCCTTATTGCTGTCGCTGGCATCGCTGCCTGCGGTTTCGGCCATTGCCTGGGTCCCCACCAGCAATACCGCCGAACCGAAACTTGCCGACCAGAATGTTGCCCGGCGAATAGCCACGGCAAGTTTCCCCCACTCACCCCCAGAATAATTAACCACCAACTTCGAATCCTCATGGAATAGATAAAGTAATTGGCTTTCTATTCGTATAGTCATGCTCCATCTGTACTTGAGCAGGACTCGTGCCAAGTGGTTAAGTCCTTTTAAATCAAGATATTGGTGGTTTTTATGGGTTTTTGTCTGCTTGCGTTGGATCAACAGGTGCTGATGTTCTGTTGGTTTGTGCGCAGTGTTTGGGTTATATGCAAATAACGGGGTGTTGGGTGGCGGGAAGTTGTATTGCGGGGGCGGGGGAAGTTGTGGTGGTTTTTGTAGGAGCGAGCTTGCTCGCGAACAGGGGGGCTGCCGGTCGAAGGTGGTGCCTGTCATGAAGAGCGCCCTCTCCCTAACCCTCTCCCTGAAGGGAGAGGGGACTGTTCGGTGTGTGTTGGTGTTTCGGCGTTAGCCGGCTAGCACGAAGTTGCCGACTGACGCCAAATCCATTCTCGGCACGGACAAGCCCCCTCTCCCTTCAGGGAGAGGGCTGGGGAGAGGGTACGGAGTCAACTTCCCACACCAGCCTCACCGGCTGACACCGTTCGCGAGCAAGCTCGCTCCTACAACAGCAGCGTCCGCCCCGCAAATCCCCTCAAACCGCCAACCCCCACAACCAGCGCTCCTCGAACGGCGGCGCCAGGTCGACGCTGGCCGGCGCCAGCTGCGCTACCTTCGGGCGGCCCTCCGCCGGCAGTTGCGGCACCGAGGCCAGCAGGCGTTGGGTGTAGGGATGCTGCGGGTTCCGCAGCACCGCCTCGGTGGGGCCGGCCTCGACCACCTTGCCTTGCAGCATCACCAGCACTTCGTCGCTGAGGTGGCGGATCACCCCCAGGTCGTGGGAGATGAACAGGTAGGCCAGGCCCAGTTCGTCCTGCAGGTCGGCCAGCAGGTCGAGCACCTGGGCCTGCACCGAGACGTCCAGCGCCGACACCGGCTCGTCGCAGATGATCACCTTCGGCTGGCTGGCCAGGGCGCGGGCGATGGCCACGCGCTGCCGCTGCCCGCCGGAAAGCTGCAGCGGGCGGCGTTGCGCCAGTTCCGCCGGCAGGCGCACCTGGCGCAGCAGCTCGGTGATGCGCGCCGGGCGCCGCGCAGCTTCCAGGCCGCCGGCCTGGAGGGCGTCGTCGAGCACCTGGCCGACGCTCCAGCGCGGGTCGAAGGAACTCAGCGGGTCCTGGTAGATCACGCTGATGTCGCGCCGCCGCGGGCGCCGTTCGCGCTCGGCGATGCGCTGCGCAGCGGCGGCATTCCAGGGCTGGCCGGCGAATGCCACGCTGCCGGCGTCCGGCTCCAGCAGGCCGAGGGCGATGCGCGCGGCGGTGCTCTTGCCCGAGCCGGATTCGCCGACGATGCCCAGGGTGCGCCCGGCGTGCAGGCGGAAGCTGACGTCGTCGAGCACCTGGCGCCATTGCTGGTCGGGGCCGCGGTAGCGTTTGCCGAGGCCGCGAGCTTCCAGCAGCACCTGCGGCTGTGCGACTTCCGCGCGGCGCGCCGCGGGCGCCGCGCCGGGCGTCAGCCGCGTGCCGCGCGGGCGGTTGGCGGGGATCGCCTCCAGCAGGCTGCGGGTGTAGGGGTGGCGCGGCGCGTGGAGAATCTGTTCGATCGGCCCCTGTTCCACCACTTCGCCGTGACGCAGCACCAGCACCTCGTCGGCGAGCTGGGCGACCACCGCCAGGTCGTGGCTGATCAGCAGCAGCGAGTCGCCGCGCTCCTTCACCTGCTGCAGCACGCCGAGAATCTGCGCCTGCACGGTGGCGTCCAGCGCGGTGGTCGGCTCGTCGGCGATCACCAGGCCCGGGTCCAGGGCCAGGGCGCTGGCGATCAATGCGCGCTGGCGCAGGCCGCCGGAGAGCTGCTCGGAGCGCTGCCGGGCGCGCAAGGCCGGCTCCGGCACGCCGACCTTCTCCAGCAATTCCAGCACCCGCTGCCGGCGGCTGTGGCGGTCGCCCCAGCGGTGGGTGCTCAGCACTTCGAGGATTTCCTGGCCCACCGGGCGCAGCGGGTCCAGGGATACCAGGGCGTCCTGCAGCACGAAGCCGATCTCGCGGCCGCGCAGTTCGCGCCAGCGCCGCTCGTCCAGGGCCAGCAGGTCGCGCCCGGCGTATTCCAGGCGCCGCGCCTGCACCCGCGCGCCGGCGCCGGCCAGGCCCACCAGGCTGCGCGCCAGCACGCTCTTGCCCGAGCCGGATTCGCCCACCAGGGCCAGGGCGCGGCCCGGCGGCAGGGTGAAGGACAGGCGGTCGAGCACGCGGTGCTCGCCGAAATGCACGGTGAGGTCTTCGACTATCAGCGGTTGGCGCGGCATCAGCGGCGGCCCTCCAGGCGTTGTTGCAGGTAGCGCCCGGCGACCGTGGTCGACAGGGTGGTGAGGACGATGAACAGGCCTGGGAAGAAGGTCAGCCACCAGGCGTTGACGATGAAGTCGCGGCCCATGGAGAGCATGGTCCCCCATTCCGGCGCCGGCGGCCGCGCGCCCAGGCCGAGGAAGCTCAGCGCCGAGGCCCAGACGATGGCGTGGCCGACGCCCATGGTCAGGGTGACGATCAGCGGGCGCATGGCGTTGGGCAGTATCTGCCGGGCGATGGTGCGCCATGGGCCGTGGCCTAGGGCGCGGGCGGCCTCGATGTAGCCGGCGTGGCGCACCGCCAGCACTTGGCCGCGGACCATGCGCGCGTAGCCCGGCGCGCTGCCGATGCCGGTGGCGATGATCAGCGGGCCGATGCCGCTGCCGAAGATGGCGACGAAGAGCAGCGCGAGGATCAGGCTGGGGAAGGCGAACAGCACTTCCAGCAGCCAGCCGATGCCGCGGTCCATGGCGCCGCCGGCCAGGCCCGCGGCGAGCCCCAGGCCGATGGCGATGCTCATCGCCAGGGCGGTGGCGGCCAGGCCGATGGTCAGCGACTGGCGCGCGCCGTGGATGACCCGCGCGTAGATGTCGCGGCCGGACTGGTCGGTGCCGAACCAGTGGGCCCAGCCCGGCGCGCTGAACGCCTCGCGCGGCTGGATGGCCAGCGGGTCGCCGTGGGCGAATAGCTGTGGGAACAGTGCGGCGGCCACCAATGCGGCGAGGAAGGCCGTCGCCAGCAGCGCCGGCCAGGGCAGCGCGCGGGCCTGCCGGCGCGGCGCCAGGGGCAGTTCGAGTGTGGGGGCGAGTTCGCTCATGCCGCGCTCCTTTGCAGGCGGGGGTCGACCAGTTCGTAGAGCAGGTCGACCAGGATGTTGGCCAGCACGTAGCCGGCGGCGACCACCAGGGTGATGCCCAGCACCAGCGGCAGGTCCTGGCTCTGCACGGCCTGGAACAGCTGGCGGCCCAGGCCCTTGCGGGAAAAGATCACTTCCACCACCACCGAGCCGCTGAGCAGCGCGCCCAGCGCCCAGCCCGACAGCGAGATGGCCGGCAGCACCGAGTGGCGCAGGGCGTGGCGGTAGCGCACGGCGCGGTCGCTGAGGCCGCGGGTGCGCGCGGAGAGGATGAAGGGCTGCTCCAGGGTGATCTCCAGGGCCTCGCGGGTGACCTGGCCGATGAACCCGGCCAGCGGCACCGCCAGCGCCAGGGCCGGCAGCGCCAGGCTGCGCAGGCCGTCGCTGCCGGCCGGCGGGAACAGTTGCAGGCCGAAGGCGAAGGCGGCCAGCAGCAGGATCGCCAGCCAGAACTGCGGCAGCGCCGCGGCGAGGGTCTCCAGCAGCGAGGCCAGGCCGCCGAACCAGTGGCGGCGGCCGGCGCTGAGCAGCGTCCAGCCCAGCACCATGAGCCAGGCCAGGGCCAGGGCGGCGAAGGTCAGCTGCAGGGTGGGGCCGGTCTGCTCGGCGAGGATGCGCGTCACCGGCAGGTGCTGCGAGTAGGACACCCCGAGGTCGCCGCGCAGCAGGTGGCCCAGGTGGATGGCGTACTGCACCGCCAGCGGCCGGTCCAGGCCGTATTCGCGGGTGGCCTCGGCGATGGTTTCCGGGGTGGGGTTGCCGCTGGGGCCGCCGAGGATGGCCAGCACCGGGTCGCCGGGCATCAGGCGCAGGGCGAAGAAGGTCAGGCTGGCGGCGGCCCACAGCACCAGCAGGCCGCCGAGCAGGCGCCAGGCGGCGTGGCGGGCCAGGCGCAGCAGGCGCTCGCGGCGCGGGTCGGGAGCGGTAAGGGTCTGGCTCATGGGTTCACCCAGGCGTCGTAGAGGGAGGTGACCGCCAGCGACGGCTCCAGGCGCACGCCGTGGGCGCGCTTGTAGATGCCCAGGCGGGTGCTCTGCGGGTAGGTGGTCAGCTGCAGGTACTGGCCGGAGGCGAGGGCCTGGGCCTGGTGGTACAGCTCGCGGCGGCGCTCGCCGTCCTGGGTGGCCAGGGCCTGTTCCACTAGGGCGTCGAAGCGCGGGTCGTCGAAGCCGGCGGTGTTCTGGTGGTAGCCGCGCACCCCGGCCGGGCGCAGGAAGGCCGAGCCGAAGATGATCCGCAGCACGTCCGGGGTGTTGGTGTTCCAGTAGCCGATGCGGATGTCGTAGTCCCAGTCGGCCTGGCGCTGCTGGGCGAGCACGTCGCTCATCTGCTCGATGATCACCTCGAAGCCGGCGCGGCGGGCGGTGGCCTGCACCTGCTCCCACAGGCTGAACTCCGAGGGCGGCGTGCGGTTGCCCATGATCACGTGGACCTGCAGGCGCTTGCCGCCGCGGCTGCGGTAGCCCTCGGCGTCGCGCCCGGTCCAGCCGGCGGCGTCGAGCAGTTGCTCGGCGCGCAGCGGGTCGTAGTCCTGGGCGTGCTCGAAGTCCGCGCTGTAGAAGGGCGTGGCCGGGCTGAGCGGGCCGCCGGCGCGGGGGAACTCGCCGAAGTACACGCTCTTCAGCGCCGCGTCTATGTCGGCCGAGCGGATGAAGGCCTCGCGCACGCGGATGTCGTCGAAGGGCGCGCGGGTCATGTTGAGGGTGCCGTTGGTGGGGTTGCCGGGGCGCTGCGCGACCAGCAGCGACACCTCCGGGTTGGCCCGCGCGGCGGCGTGGGATTCCGGCGGCACGCTCTCGATCACGTCCACCTCGCCGGCCTGCAGCGAGGCGAAGCGCACCGAGGGCTCCTGGATGAACTTCCAGACGATGCGCTCCAGGTAGGCCGGCCCCTGGTGCGCCGCGGTGGGCGGCGCCCAGTGGTAGTCGGGGTTGCGTTCCAGCACCACCTGGCTCTGGCGGTCCCAGCGCACCACCTTGAACGGGCCGCTGCCCACCGGGCTCTCGCAGTTCTCGTCGCGCGGGCGGCGCAGCGCGGCGGGCGACTGGATGCCGAGGAAGCCCTGGGCCAGCACTTCGAGGAAGGCCGCGTAGGGCGTGGCCAGGTGTACCACCGCGGTGTGCGCGTCGGGCACGTCGGTGCCGCGGTACTGGCGCACGTAGCCGCCGGCGGTGCTGGACTGGGTGCGCGGGTCGACCATGTGGTCGAGGTTGGCCTTCACCGCGTTGGCGTCGAACGGCGTGCCGTCGCTGAAGCGCACGTCGTCGCGCAGGTGGAAGGTATAGCTCAGGCCGTCGGCGGAGACTTCCCAGCTTTTCGCCAGCCAGGGGCCGATGCGGCCTTGTGCGTCCATGGACACCAGCGAGTCGAGGAACTGCCGGCCGAGGAACACCTGGGGCATGTCGCCGGCGACGTGGGGGTCGAGGCAGATGGGTTCGCGGTCGGTGGCGTAGGTCAGGGTGCCGCCGCTGACCGGGGTGTCGCTGTGGGCCTGGTGGTCCTGCGCGTCGCGGCAGCCGCCGAGCGCGGCGGCGAGCAGCAAGGGCAGGGCGAGGGCCAGGGGCTGTGTGGGTGTTCGTCTGGGCTTCAAGCGTGGGCAGCCTTCTGCAGGTGGAAGACGGGGCGGCGTGCGCTCCGGGAGCGGCCGCCCAGGCTGCGTTGCACAAGCCATGCCCGGCCTGGAAGGCCCGTTTCAGTGGGCTTGCGCCTCGATTCCACGCTGCTGCGCGGGCAGTTTGTCGATTCGCTGTTGCTGGCTGAGCAGCGGGCGGTTGGCGGCGGGTTGTGAAGCGATCAACAGCGCGGCAACAGATGTTCCTTCGAGTACAGCGTGCTTTTTCTCAACTGATTGATTCATAAGGAATTAATGCTTGGCATGGATTCTGCGAAAGCGCTGTCGAGCACGACTATGCGCATAGAGGCTCGCCCACTCATTGGAGGACCTAAGGAGCCTTGCCGTGCATTTGAAAAAACCTATAACCCGTACAACCCGCGCCGGCCTGGGGGGCCGGCTGCTGAGCCTCGGCGCCGGCCTGTGCCTGGCCGGCGGCCCGCTGTGGGCGGCCCAGCCGGAGGGTGGCGATACCCGCCTGGCCACCGTGGTGGTGGAGGGCGCCGCCCGCAGCGAGGCGCAGAAGGCCGAGGAGCGTTTGAAGAAGGTTCCCGGCGCGGCCGTGGTGGTGGACAACAAGGAAGTGGAGAAGGGCCGCGCGACCAACGCCGAGGACGTGTTCGCGCTGCAGCCGGGGATATTCGCCCAGGCCACCAGCGGCAGCGGGGCGAACAAGATTTCCATCCGCGGCTCGGGCCTGAACACCTTCTACCAGGGCTACGCGCTGGGCATCAGATACCTGTTCGACGGCCTGCCCATCACCGGCCCGGGCGGCACCCAGGAAGACTACCTGAGCATGAACGGCATCGATCACACCGAGGTGCTCTACGGTGCCAACGCCTTCGACTACGCGGCCACCAGCCTGGGTGGCGCCATCAACTTCGTCACCCACAGCGGCTACACCGCGCCGGGCAACTACCTGCGCCTGGAGGCCGGCAGCTTCGGCTACCGCAAGCAGCAGCTGAGCACCGGCGGGGTGGTGGACGACAGCGACTATTACGTGTCGATCTTCCACAACGAGCGCGACGGCTACCAGCACGACACCCCGAACAAGGGCCAGGAGCTGGTGGCCAACCTCGGCCACCGCTTCAACGAGCGCCTGGATACCCGGCTGATCCTGCGCTACCGCGAGGAGACGCTGACCCAGGGCAACACCCTGACCCGCGAGCAGATCAAGCACGACTCCAATTCCAACAAGGTGCCCACCGGGCGCAAGAAGGACGGCTCCACCTGGGTCGGCAGCACCACCACCTACCGCTTCGACGACGACTCGCGGCTGCAGGTGGGCCTGAGCGTCAACGACTACCCGCTGCTCAACGGCTGGCGTTACTCGGCCACGCCGCAGGACTGGCGCTCCACCGACACCAACCTGACGCTGCGCTACCTGCGCAGCCAGGACCGCCTGTTCGGCCTGCCCAGCGACACCACCCTGACCTTCAGCAGCACCCGCTCGCAGTTCGCCGACGTGAAGTCCCACAGCCGCGCCACCGGCCAGTTGCTGCAGCACACCGACTACACCGGCTCGCGGGATACCGTGTTCGCCTTCGGCAACGAGCTGCAGCTGGACCCGCGCCTGTGGCTGGTGAGCGGGCTCTCGGCGATCAACATCGACCGCGACGTGAGCATCGAGTACAGCACCAGCGCCAACACCAGCGAGTTCCCCAGCGCGGTCAGCTACAACAAGTGGTACGCCGCGCCGCGCATCGGCCTGCGCTACCAACTGACGCCGGACATCCAGCTGTTCGGCAACGCCAGCCGCTCCATCGACCCGCCGGTGACCTGGCAACTGGGCAGCACCAGCGTGCCCTACATCCGTCCGCTCACCCCGCAGAAGGCCGACACCCTGGAGGTGGGCATCCGCGGCAGCGTCGGGGTGGTGGACGGCAGCCTGACGCTGTACCGCTCCTGGGTGAAGGACGAGCTGCTCTCGGTGGTGGTGCGCCAGGCCACAGCCACGGCGGATGCGCTGGTGGCCAATTCCAACGCCAGCCCGACCATCCACCAGGGCATCGAGGCGGGGCTGGGCATCCAGCTCTGGGAAGGCGCCAACGGCGACCGCCTGGACCTGCGCCAGGCCTGGACGCTGAACGACTTCCACTACCGCGGCGACAGCACCTTCGGCGACAACGAACTGCCCAGCCTGCCGCGCCAGGCGTACCAGGCGCAGCTGAACTACCAGCGGCACGACGGCTACTACGCCGAGCTCAACGCGCGGGCGGCCTCCAGCTACTACGTGGACTACGCCAACAGCCTGGGCGCGCCTTCGTACACGCTGTGGGGCGCCAAGCTGGGCTACCAGGCGCCGGGCCGGCGCTGGGAGGTGTTCCTCGACCTGCGCAACCTGACCAACGAGCACTACGCCACCGCGGCCAACACCGCCTACGACGCCAAGGGCCGGGACTCGGCCAACTTCTACCCGGGCGATCCGTTCAACGTCACCGCCGGGGTGGCCGTGCGCTTCTGAGCCGCCGCGGGGCCGGCGCCGTGCCGGCCCCGCCGCTTCAGGCGCCAGGCGCCAGCGCGGCTGTCAGCGAGCGCAGCAGAGTGGCGCAGCGCTGTTGCTGGTCCAGCGGGTAGCGGGCCAGCCACAGGGGCAGGTGCTCGAACAGCTCCAGGGTGGGCTGGCAGGCCTGGCCGGGGCTGGCGTAGCCGGCGGCGCCCAGCTGCGCATCGAGCTTCTGGCCGAGCTGCCGGCGCAGCCGTTCGACGCACTGGCGCTGCTCGTCGCTGAGGCAGCCGGCGTCGCGGGTGGCCAACTGGAAGTGCAGGGGATTGCTTTCGTACAACGCTACCAGGCCCTCGACCACCCGTTGCAGGGCGGCCTTGGGGCAGCCGCGCAGCCGGCGCTGGTCGAACAGCGAAAGCAGCGCCAGGTAGTGTTCCTCGATGAACTCCAGCAGCAGTTCTTCCTTGCTCGCGCAATGGCTGTAGAGCGAGCCCGCGGTCAGCTCCAGGTGGCGCGCCAGTTCGCGCAGGCTGACCTGGGCGAAGCCGCGCCGGGCGAAGAGCTCCAGGGCCTTGGGGCGGTTGCGCGCGAAACGCGAGCCGGGAGAGGCGGTCATCTGGGCACCTGTACGTCGTATCGGGTTGTCGCCGGGAAGGCGCGCCGAAAGGGCGGCCGGCCGCGGCACGCCCGTTTCGTGGGTTGGGCGCCTCCGGGGCCGGCCGGCCCGATCAGACGCGTTCGAAGATCACGGCGATGCCCTGGCCGCCGCCGATGCACATGGTGGCCAGCGCGTAGCGGCCCTGGATGCGCTGCAGCTCGTGGATGGCCTTGGTGGCGATGATCGCGCCGGAGGCGCCGATGGGGTGGCCCAGGGAGATGCCCGAGCCGTTGGGGTTGACCTTCTCCGGGTCGAAGCCCAGCTCGCGGCTGACCGCGCAGGCCTGGGCGGCGAAGGCCTCGTTGGACTCGATCACGTCCAGGTCGGCCACGCTCAGGCCGGCGCGCTGCAGGGCCAGGCGGGTGGCCGGGATCGGGCCGAGGCCCATCAGGGTGGGCTCGACGCCGGCGTGGGCATAGGCCACCACCCGCGCAATGGGCTGCAGGTTTTCGCTCTTCACCGCCTCGGCGCTGGCCAGCAGCAGGGCGCTGGCGCCGTCGTTCAGGCCCGAGGCGTTGCCGGCGGTGACGCTGCCGTCTTCGAGGAAGGCCGGTTTCATCTTCGCCAGTTGCTCCAGGTTGGCCTCGGCGCGCACGTGCTCGTCCACCTCGAACAGGCTGCTGCCTTTGCGGCTGCGGATTTCCACCGGCACGATCTGCCCGGCGAAGCGCCCTTCGGCGATGGCGTGGGCGGCGCGCTGCTGGCTCTGCAGGGCCAGGGCGTCCTGGTCCTGGCGGGTGATGCCGTGCTGCCTGGCGATGTTTTCGGCGGTGATGCCCATGTGGATGCCGTGCAGCGGGTCCTGCAGGGCGCCGAGCATGTAGTCGAGCATCTTCACGTCGCCCATGCGCGCGCCCCAGCGGGCGCTGGGCACCAGGTAGCCGGACTGGCTCATGCACTCGGCGCCGCCGGCGATGGCAACGCGCGAGTCGCCCAGCATCAGGCCCTGGGCGGCGCTGACGATGGCCTGCAGGCCCGAGCCGCACAGGCGGTTGACGGTGAAGGCCGGGGCTTCCTTGGGAATGCCCGCCTGCAGCGCCGCCACGCGGCTGATGTAGGCGTCCTTGGGCGTGGTGGGGATGACGTGGCCGAACACCACGTGCTCGACGCGCTGCGCGTCGCAGTTGGCGCGGGCCAGCGCGGCCTGGGTGACCAGGGTGGCGAGCTGGGCGGGCGGGGTATCCTTGAGGGTGCCGCCGAAGGTACCGATGGCGGTGCGCACCGCGCTGACGACGAAGACTTCTGGTCTGTGCATGGGAAGGGCTCCTGGCAGAATGGCGAGCAGTCTAGAAGGCGATGCGGCGGCGTCCTATGCCAGAATTGCGCAGTCCCGGCTGACGAATTTGGACATATCGGATGATGAAACCCGCCCTGGGCCCCGAGGAACAGACGGCCACCCCGCGCCGGCGCGACTCGGTGGCGGCCTATTTCGTGAAGGCCGCGCTGCACCGCCTGGCCGACCGCCCGCAGCGCGCCGCCGAACTGCTGGCGCAGGCCGGCATCGAGCCGCACTGGCTGGACGAGCCGCTGCACCGGGTGCCGGCGGAGGCGGTGACGCGCCTGTGGCTGCTGCTCACCGAGGAGCTGGGCGACGAGTTCTTCGCCTTCGATTCCGCCGGCCTGCCGCGCGGCGCCTTCGCCATGGTCTGCCGCAGCGTGCTGCACGAGCCGGACCTGGGCCGCGCCCTGCGCCAGTGCCTGGCCGGCTTCAACCTGTTCCTCCGCGATATCCGCGCGCACCTGGAGCTGCGCGGCAACCGCGCGGCCATCGTGCTGCACACGCGCATCGACGACGCCACCCTGCGCTGCGTCGCCGAGGAAATCTACCTGAGCATGGTCATCGGCGTGGCCTGCTGGCTGGTGGGGCGGCGCATCAACCCCGACCGCGCCCGCTTCGGCCACCCGCAGCCGCCCCACGGCGCCGAGCCGCTGCTGTGGGGGCCGTGGATCCGCTTCGACGCCGACCACACCGAGCTGGAGTTCAACGCCCAGCAACTGGCGCTGCCGGTGATCCGCAACTTCGCCAGCCTCAAGCAGTTCCTGCGCCAGGCCCCGGAGGGCGTGGTGGTGTGCTTCCGCAACCGCTCCGGGCTGTCGGCCAAGGTCTACCGCCGCCTGAAGGCTGGTGGCGACCTCGACTGGCCGTCCCAGGCGCAGATGGCCGCGCAGCTGGCGTTGAGCGAATCGGCCTTCCGCCGCCAGCTGGAGCGCGAGGGCTTTTCCTACCAGATGATCAAGCACGAGGTGCGCCGGGCGCTGGCCTTCGAGTGCTTGGACGACGCCAGCCTGAGCATCGCCGAGATCGCCGCGCGCTGCGGCTTCCAGGAGCCCAGCGCGTTCCACCGCGCCTTCCGCCAGTGGACCGGCATGAGCCCCGGGCGCTACCGCACGGCCCGAGCCCAGGGCGGCGGCTGAGCGGCGCCCGGCGGCGCTGAACCTTGGCCGGTGGCGGTAGTCTGAGGCTGGCCGTGTCGTCCATCAGCCGAGTCCACTGCCGTTCATGCGCCCCATCGCTCGTCGTCTGTCGTCGTGCCTGTCGTTCCTGCTCTGCCTTTCGCCCCTGCTGGCCGGCCTCGCCCGGGCCGGCGAGGAAAGCCGCCTGCTGGCGGCCATCAACGCCTACCGCGCGCATCCCTCGGGGTGTGGCGGAAGTATGCCGAGGCGGCTGGCGCCGCTGACGTCGCAGGCCAGCCTGGCGCTGCCGGTGGGCTTCGGCGGCGGCCTGCGCGAAGGCGTGCGGGCTGCCGGCTACCAGGCGCAGGTGGTGCGCAGTATTCGTCTGGTGGGTGCGGCCGATGCCGGGGAGGCCTTCGACATGCTGCGCGAGCGCTATTGCTCGGCGCTGCTGGACCCGCAGTTCGCCGATGCCGGCGTGAGCCGCGCCCGCGGCGAATGGCGCCTGGTGCTGGCGCGCTCGATGGGCGGCAGCAGCCTGGAGGACCCGCGCGCAGCGGGACGGGCGCTGCTGGCCCAGGTCAACGCGGCGCGTTCGCGGGCGCGGCTGTGCGGCGACCGGCGCTTCGCCGCGGCCCGGCCGCTGAGCTGGAGCCCGGCGCTGGGCGCGGCGGCGCAGGCGCACAGCCGGGCCATGGCGCGCGGCAACTACTTCGCCCACCGCGACCCCGACGGCGACACCCCGGCCGACCGCGCCCGCGCCGCCGGCTACCGCGGCCGCCAGATCGGCGAGAACATCGCCGCCGGCCAGGGCTCGACGAGCCAGGCCATGGCCAGCTGGCTGGCCAGCCCCGGGCATTGCGCCAACCTGATGAACCCGCTGTTCACCCAGGTCGGCGGCGCCTACGCCAGCGAGGCGCGCAGCGACCAGGGGGTGTACTGGACGCTGCTGTTCGGCGCGCCCTGAGGCAGCGGGCCTGCCCGCGTTTCGCGCGCAGGGCGCGCTCCTACATGGGAATGCGGTGGGTGGGGCTGCGCAGGAGCGGATCTCATCCGCGATAGCCGAAACCACCGGCGTCTTTCGTAGGATGGTGTTGAGCGAAGCGATACCCATCGCCGTGGCCGCATGGGTTTCGCCAAGGCTCAACCCATCCTACGAAAAGCGCCTCGGTGCAATCGGCAAGACAGTTGCTCCTACGATTGCGCCCAATCGTTGGGCGGAACACCGATGCCGGATGGCTCGCGCGGCCGGGGCCAATCGCGGACGGAGTCCGCTCCTACGTTACAGGTGAACACCGCCTTTCGTAGGAGCGAGCCGGGCCTGGCCGTACGGTAGGAGCGGATTCATCCGCGATCCCGCCGGCAGGGCCGGCGATGGGGAGGGGCGATGGGTATCGCTTCGCTCCACCCATCCTATGAAGGGCGCTTCGGCGCGGCCTGTAGGCAGTTGCGCCCAACAGGGGCCGGATGTGCCGTATTTTCGCGAGCCGGCCTGGCGGCGTCAGGCGCTGGAGGACTGCTGCGCCTGCGGGTTGCGGTAGTCCTTGAGCAGGCGCTTGATGGCCTTGTTGACGTTGCGCTTGGCCAGTTCGTCCAGGGAGAACCAGCGGCAGTCGGCAATTTCGTTCTGCGGCTGGGGGTTCTGCGGCTCGGGCAGGGCCGTTTCGAACACGTAGTGGAGGGTCTGGTACAGCTCCAGCGGAGCGAGGTAGGCCATGGCCTCCACCTGCAGACCGGTTTCTTCGGCCAGCTCGCGCTGGGCCGCCTGGCGCGGGGCCTCGTTGGCCTCGATGCGGCCACCGGGCAGGTTCCATTTGCGCCGGGCCTTGCGCACGAAAAGGATCTTGTCGTCCTGACGGCAGATCACTGTCGCCCGTTCCTTGATCGCACTACCCATGGGCACCCCCTGATACTGCTTGCCACATACATCTGTAATAGCAGACAACGCTTGTCATGAATTTGTCACAAAAAATAAGCAAGAACGGCGCCAGCCGGCGCGGCGCGCAGGATACGCAGGGGGGAAGGCAGCGTTCCATTTGAAACCGCTGATTCGGGCAATGGAAATTTCTGATCGGTCGGCGGGGGGATGGGCGGTTTTGGGGCGCGGTGTTCCGGCTTGCGCCGAGGTGCCTTTCGTAGGATGGGTTGAGCTTGCGAAACCCATGTGGTGGCGGTGATGGGTATCGCTTCGCTCAACCCATCCTACGGGAATGACCGAGCGCCGGCCTTGCCGGCGAAATCGCGGATAAATCCGCTCCTACATGGGAATGGCATGGCGCGTAGGAGCGGACTCCGTCCGCGATCAGCACACCGCGATATGCGAATCCGCCCGCGGTTCGGTGCCGCCGCAGAGCACGCCGGTCTGCGGGTCGCGGACGATGATCTGGCCGCGGCCGTAGTCGGTCAGGTCGCAAGCCACTTCCACCTCGTGGCCGCGGCGGGCCAGGGCGAAGGCGAGGTCGCGCGGGGCGCTCTGTTCTATGCCCACCTTCATCCCGCCCAGCCACTGCCAGCGTGGGGCGTCCAGCGCGGCTTGCGGGTTGAGGCCGAAGTCCACCAGGTTCATCACCACCTGCACGTGGCCCTGGGGCTGCATGTAGCCGCCCATCACGCCGAAGGGGCCGACCGCCACGCCGTCCTTGCTGAGGAAGCCGGGGATGATGGTGTGGAAGGTCTGCTTGCCCGGGGCCAGGGCGTTGGCGTGGCCGGGGTCGAGGCTGAATTCCGAGCCGCGGTTCTGCAGGGCGATGCCGCTGTCGGGCAGCACCACGCCGGAGCCGAAGCCGTGGTAGGCGCTCTGGATGAAGGAGACCATGTTGCCTTCGCCGTCGGCGGTGGCGATGTACACGGTGCCGCTGGCGTGCGGGTCGCCGTGTTGTGGCGCCTGGGCGCGCTCGCCGATCTCGGCGCGGCGGCGCGCGGCGTAGTCTTCGCTCAGCAGGGCGCTGGCGGCCACGCGCATGTGCTCGGGGTCGGTGATGTAGTGCAGGCCGTCGGCGTAGGCCTTCTTCATCGCTTCCAGCTGGCGGTGCCAGGTCAGTTGGCTGTCGCGCTGGTCGAAGTCGAAGCCCTGGAGGATGTTCAGCGTCATCAGGGCGATCAGGCCCTGGCCGCTGGGCGGGATTTCCCAGACGTCATAGCCGCGGTAGTTGGCCTTGATCGGCTCGACCCATTTCGGCCGGTAGCCGGCCAGGTCCACCGCGCCCAGGTGGCCGCCGCTGGCCGCGGAATGCGCGGCCAGGCGCTGGGCGATGGCACCGCGGTAGAAGCTCTCGCACTTGGTCTCGGCCAGTTCGGCCAGGGTCCGCGCCTGGGCCGGGTTGCGGAACAGCTGGCCGGCGCGCGGCGCTTCGCCGTCGAGGGTGAAGGTGTCGAACCAGGCTTCCAGCACCGGTTCAGCGGCGCGGCTGGCCTGGTATTCGCGGCGGGCGATTTCCCACTGGTGGGCCACCACCGGCGATACCGGAAAGCCGTCGCGGGCCAGGGCGATGGCCGGTTGCAGCAAATCGGCGAAGGGCAGCTTGCCGAAGCGCGCGGACAGCTCGGCCCAGGCCGAGGGGATGCCCGGCACCGTGACCGGCAGCCAGCCGTGCACCGGCATCTTCCCGTGGCCGGCGGCCTTCACCGCGTCGATGGACAGCGAGGCGGGGGCGTGGCCGCTGGCGTCCAGGCCGTGCAACTGGTCCTTGACCCAGACCAGGGCGAAGGCGTCGCCGCCGATGGCGCAGCCGGTGGGCTCGACCACCGTCAGCGCCGCCGCGGTGGCGATGGCCGCGTCGATGGCGTTGCCTCCGGCGCGCAGCATGGCGATGCCGGCCTCGGCGGCCAGCGGTTGCGAGGCGGCGACCATGCCGTTGCGGGCGAAGACGCTCTGGCGCTGGGAGGCGTAGGGGTATTCGTGGGCGGAGAAGTTAAGCATGGCAGGGCTCTTCGAAGGTCATTGGCCGGTCTTGATGCGGGTCCACTCGCGGGTGATCACGCGCTGGATGTTCGGCGGCAGGTCGGCGGAGACGAACAGCTTGTCGATCACCGCGTCGCTGGGGTAGATGCCGGGGTTGTCGCGTACCTTGGGGTCGAGCAGGGCGGTGGCGTCCTTGTTCGGGTTGGCGTAGCCGACGTAGTCGCTCACCGGGGCGATCACCTGCGGTTGCAGCAGGTAGTTCACCAGGGCCAGGGCGCCGGCCGGGTTCTGCGCGTCGCGCGGGATGGCCAGCATGTCGAACCAGAGGTTGGCGCCTTCCCTGGGGATCACGTAGCGGATATCGATGTGCTTGCCGGCCTCCTTGGCGCGGCTCTGCGCCTGCATCACGTCGCCGGAGTAGCCGATGGCCACGCAGATGTCGCCGTTGGCGAGGTCGGTCGGGTAGCGCGAGGAGTGGAAGTAGGTCACCGAGGGGGCGAGCTTCTGCAGCAGCGCCGAGGCCTTCCTGTAGTCGTCGGGGTTGTGGCTGTTGGGGTCCAGGCCGAGGTAGTGCAGGGCCTGGGGGATGATCTTCACCGGCGCGTCGAGGAAGGCCACGCCGCAGTCGTGCAGCTTGGCCAGGTTCTGCGGCTTGAACACCAGGTCCCAGGAGTCCACCGGGGCGTCGGCGCCGAGCGCGGCCTTGACCTTGTCGGCGTTGTAGCCGATGCCGACGGTGCCCCACATGTAGGGCACGGCGTATTTGTTGCCCGGGTCGGCGGCTTCCAGGCGCTGCATCAGGCGCGGGTCGAGGTGGTTCCAGTTGGGCAACTTGCTGCGGTCCAGCGGCTGGTAGACGCCGGCCTTGATCTGCTTGGTGAGGAACTGGCTGGAGGGCACCACCAGGTCGTAGCCGGAGTGCCCGGAGAGCAGCTTGGCCTCGAGCATCTCGTTGGTGTCGAAGACGTCGTACTGGACCTTGATGCCGCTGTCCTTCTGGAAGTCCTTGAGGGTATCCGGGCCCATGTAGTCGGACCAGTTGTAGAAACGCACGAGCTTGTCGTCGGCCTGGGCGATGGCGCAGGCGAGCAGGCTGAGGCTGGCGAGCAGAACGCGGTGGCGCATGGCTTGTCCTTGTCTGTTCAGAGTACGCGGCTGAGGAATTCCCGCGTGCGCGGGTGATGGGGGTTGCCGAACACCTGGGCCGGCGGGCCTTCTTCGATGAGCTCGCCCTGGTGCAGCACCACCACGCGGTCGGCCACTTCGCGGGCGAAGCCCATCTCGTGGGTCACCACCACCATGGTCATGCCTTCCTCGGCCAGCTCCTTCATCACCTGCAGCACCTCGCCCACGGTTTCCGGGTCCAGCGCGCTGGTGGGTTCGTCGAAGAGCATCGCCTGGGGCTTCATCGCCAGGGCGCGGGCGATGGCCACGCGCTGCTGCTGGCCGCCGGAGAGCTGCGCCGGGTAGTGCTCGGCCTTGTCCGCCAGGCGCACCCGGGCGAGCAGGCGGCGCGCCTGTTCGAGGGCTTCGCCGCGGGGCACGCCGAGCACCTGCACCGGCGCCTCGATGATGTTCTCCAGCACCGTCATGTGCGGGAACAGGTTGAAGCGCTGGAACACCATGCCGATGTCGCGGCGGCGGCGGGCGATGTTGCTTTCCGAGTCGCGCACCAGCTTGCCGTCGGCGCGTTCGCGGTAGCCCATCAGCGCGCCGTTGACGCGGATGCTGCCGCCCTGGATGTCTTCCAGGTGGTTGATGCAGCGGATGAAGGTGGTCTTGCCCGAGCCGGAGGCGCCGATCAGCACCACCACCTCGCCGCGGTGCACGTCCAGGGACACGCCCTTGAGGATCTCCAGCTCGCCGAAGGCCTTGTGCACGTCGCGGGCCTGGATCACCACGTCTTTCGCGGTCGGGATCATCTCAGCGCCCCCTCAGCAGTTTCATGGCCTGCTGGCCGAACATCCGGCTCGGCGCCGCCGGGGCGTTGCCCTCGGACTTGCCGAAGCGTTTTTCCAGCCAGCGCTGGAAGAAGCCCCAGAGGGTGGTCAGCAGCAGGAAGTAGATGGCCACCACCAGGTACAGCTCGAACACGCGGAAGGTCGCCGAGGTGACCATCTGGGTGCTCAGCAGCAGTTCCTGCACGCCGATCACGCTGACCAGGGTGGTGTTCTTCAGCATCACGTTGAATTCGTTGCCCAGCGGCGGGACGATGACGCGGAAGGCCTGGGGCAGGACGATGCGCCGCATCAGCTTGGCGAAGGTCATGCCCAGGGACTTGCCGGCCTCGTACTGGCCCTTGTCCACCGCGCCGATGCCGGCGCGGATGATCTCGGCCATGTAGGCGCCCTCGTTGAGGCCCAGGGCGATGATCGCCGCCTGGATGTTGCCGGGCAGGACGAACAGCCCCAGGTCCAGGTCCTCGAATCGGAACACCCCGCCGGCGGCCAGCGCCGTGTAGAGGAAGACGATCTGCACCAGCAGCGGGGTGCCGCGCATCAGCCACACGTAGAAGCGCACCGGGTATTGCAGCAGCGGGTTGGACGACAGCCGCATCAGCGCCGCCAGCAGCCCGAGCACGCAGCCCAGGAGCATGGCGCTGACGGCGATCACGCAGGTCAGCCAGAGACCGTACAGGTAGATGTCGCTCGGCTTGAGCAGGTATTGCCAGAACACGTCCCAACTGAAGTTCATGGTCGGTCACCTCGGCTCAGTCGAGCTTGTCGCCTTCGATGTGCCACTTGGCGAGCAGCGCCTGGTAGCTGCCGTCGGCCTGCATGTCCTGGATGATCTGCTGCACCGCCGCGCTGAGCTGCTTGTCTTCCTTGCGGATGCCCAGGCCGGTGAGGATGCGGGCGAAGGCCGGCACGCCGATCTCGAACAGGTCCGGGGCCATGCCCTGGTAGTAGCCGGCGGTTTCCACGGTGGTGCCGTAGGCGTCGGCCTGCTGGATGCGCAGGGCCTGGAAGGCGTCGGTGTCGGTGTTGTAGACGATGACTTTCATCGGCGCCTTGCCGGCCTGCTTCAGCTTCTCGTTGTGGGCGTCGAGCAGGGTGCGGATGGTCGAGCCGTTGAGCACCGCGACCTTCTTCCCGGACAGGTCGTCGAGGGTGTGGATGCCCTTGGGGTTGCCCTTGGCCACCACCACGGCCTGGCTGGAATACATGTAGTTGACCATGTCGATCACTTCGCGCCGCTCGGGCTTGTCGAACAGCTGGTCCACCAGCATGTCGCACTGCCGGGCCAGCAGCGCCGGGATCAGCCCGGAGAAGGGCGTCACCCGCCATTCGATCTTCTTGTCGCCCAGGCGCTTGGCGATGGCCTCGCCGAGGTCGACGGTGACCCCGGTGAGCTTCTGCGAGGCGTCGTAGAAGCCCATGGGCGGGGAGTCCATGCCGCCGCAGAAGACCACCTTGTCGGCGGTTTTCAGGCGGTCGGGGATTTTCACCGCGTCGGCGTGCGCCAGCGGGGCGGCCAGGCAGAGGGCGAGAAGGCACTGCGGGATCCTGCGTACGAACATGTTCAGCTCCAGTGGGCGAGGTTGCCGGGGCAGTTCAACGGGACAGGCGAAGCGTGGGTCTCAGGCGCCCTTTGCTTCGAGGAACTTCAGCAGCGAGGGCACCGTGCCCTCGATGTGCTCGCAGAGCACCCGCTCGGCTTCGCGGGCGTCGCCGCTGCGCAGCGCGTCGAGGATCACCGCGTGCTCCTCGCGGGCGCTCATGGGCTTGTCGACGTGCTGCAGCCACAGGCGCATGTGCGGCTCGATCATCGAGTACAGGGCGTTGATCTGGCGCAGCAGGCGCGGGCGCTCGGCGAGGCTGCAGAGGTATTCGTGGAAGACGCGGTGGCGGCTGACCCACTCGGCGCTGTCGTCGCGGTAGTCGTCCATCTCGTCGAGCAGGCGTTCCAGGCGCGCCAGCTGGCGTTCGCCCAGCTTCGGCACGGCGAGGCGGATGGCCAGGCCTTCCAGGGCGCTGCGCATCTCGAAGACTTCGCGCATCTCCTCGATGTTCAGCCCGCTGACGATGGCCCCGCGGTTCGGCCGCAGCGTCACCAGGCCCTCGGCGGCCAGGCGGCGGAAGGCTTCGCGCACCGGCATGCGGCTCATGCCGATGTCGTTGGCGATGTCTTCGGCGATCAGGCGGTCGCCGGTGCGGTACTGGCCCTTGCAGATGGCGTCCAGCAGGTAGCTGTAGGCCTCTTCCTCGGCGGTCACGGGTTGGCGGTCGTAGTTGGGTACCAGGCGCATGGGACGCTCCTTTTGGATTTCTGTATCCAATTATCCATGAATGCAATTAAGCAGATGCCGTGCCAGGATCGCTGATCGAGACACAAGCCGTTGATTCGCTGGCGATTTGGTTGGGATGGAGGAGGGTAGCGGGGTGCTGGATGGGCATCGAACGGTAACGTCCGGCGCTCGTCGTGCGTCATGTTGATGCACGGCGGGCACTTTTGTAACGCGGGCGGACGTTCGTCAGGGCGGCGCCGGGGGATGTGCCGTGGCCGCGGCGGCGTGCGTCGATGCCTGGGTTGGCACTGTCAGCTCCGCTTCGCCCCGCGACAACCGGTCTCAGCCGAAAGAATGGTCGTGATGCCCATCCTTGACGCTTCGCTCGGCGCCTGGTGAGCTTGGCGCGGGCGCTTCGGGGGTGCTTGCTGGTTCGTTGGCGCTTGCAATTTGACAGCTGTGTTCCAAGCTAGGTCAGGGCATCGCTTTCTGTTAAGGTTCGCGGATTCGATGGCGCGCACAGCGCCGGATTCCACTCTAGTTATGCATGAGGTGCTGTGTGATCAAGGTGCTGGTGGTCGATGACCACGATCTGGTGCGCACCGGAATTACCCGCATGCTGGCCGACATCGAGGGCCTGCAGGTGGTGGGCCAGGCCGAATCCGGCGAGGACGCCCTGCGGCTGGCCCGGGAACTCAAGCCCGACGTCGTCCTGATGGACGTGAAGATGCCCGGCATCGGCGGCCTGGAAGCCACCCGCAAGCTGATGCGCAGCCAGCCGGACGTGCGCGTGCTGGCCGTGACCGTCTGCGAGGAAGACCCGTTCCCCACCCGCCTCATGCAGGCCGGCGCCTCCGGTTACCTGACCAAGGGCGCGGCGCTGGAGGAAATGGTCCAGGCCATCCGCCAGGTCTTCGCCGGGCAGCGCTACATCAGCCCGCAGATCGCCCAGAGCCTGGCGCTGAAGTCCTTCGAGCCGGAGAAGGGCGGTTCGCCGTTCGACTCGCTGTCCGAGCGCGAAATCCAGATCGCCCTGATGATCGCCAACTGCCACAAGGTGCAGAGCATCTCCGACAAGCTCTGCCTGTCGCCCAAGACGGTGAACACCTACCGCTACCGCATCTACGAGAAGCTCTCCATCACCAGCGACGTCGAGCTGGCGTTGCTGGCGGTGCGCCACGGCATGGTGGATGCCAGCAACTAGATGAGCGCGGTGTTCGATTCGGCAGCCTACCTCGCCACCTGCAGCGGCCGTCCCGGCGTCTACCGCATGTTCGATGCGGACGCCAAGCTGCTCTACGTCGGCAAGGCGAAGAACCTCAAGAAGCGCCTGGCCAGCTACTTCCGCAAGACCGGCCTGGCGCCCAAGACCGCCGCCCTGGTGGCGCGCATCGCCCAGGTCGAGACCACCATCACCGCCAACGAGACCGAGGCGCTGCTGCTGGAGCAGACGCTGATCAAGGAATGGCGGCCGCCGTACAACATCCTCCTGCGCGACGACAAGTCCTACCCCTACGTCTACCTGTCGAGCGAGGACGAATACCCGCGCCTGGCCCTGCACCGCGGCGCCAAGAAGGCCAAGGGCCGCTACTTCGGGCCCTACCCGAGCGCCGGCGCCATCCGCGAGAGCCTGGCCCTGCTGCAGAAGGCCTTCCTGGTGCGGCAATGCGAGGACAGCTACTTCCGCAACCGCACCCGGCCCTGCCTGCAGTACCAGATCAAGCGCTGCAAGGGGCCCTGTGTCGGCCTGGTCGGCCCCGAGGAATACGCCCAGGACGTGCGCCATTCGGTGATGTTCCTCGAAGGCCGCAGCAACCAGCTGGCCGAGGAGCTGAGCGCCGACATGGAGCAGGCGGCCATGCGCCTGGAGTTCGAGCGCGCCGCCGAGCTGCGCGACCAGGTTGCCATCCTGCGCCGCGTGCAGGACCAGCAGAGCATGGAGGGCGGCAACGGCGACGTCGACGTCATCGCCGCTATGGTCAACCCCGGCGGCGCCTGCGTGCACCTGATCAGCGTGCGCGGCGGGCGCGTGCTGGGCAGCAAGAACTTCTTCCCCCAGGTGGGCATAGAAGAGGAGGTCGACGAGGTGCTGCTGGCCTTCCTCGGCCAGTACTACCTGAGCCACCACGAGCGCGAGCTGCCGGCGGAGCTGATCGTCAACGCTGTGCACGAGGACTTCCCGGTGCTGATCGAGGCCATCGCCAGCGCCCGTGGCCGCGAACTGGAGATCAGCCACCGGGTGCGCGGCACCCGCGCGCGCTGGCAGCAACTGGCGATCACCAACGCCGAGCAGGCCCTGGCCGCGCGCCTGGCCAACCGCCAGCACGTGGCCGCGCGCTTCGAGGCCCTGGCCGAGGCGCTGGACCTGGACGAGCCGCCGCAGCGCCTGGAGTGCTTCGACATCAGCCATTCCAGCGGCGAGGCCACGGTGGCCTCCTGCGTGGTGTTCGGCCCCGAGGGCCCGCTGAAGTCCGACTACCGGCGCTTCAACATCGAGGGCATCACCGGCGGCGACGACTACGCCGCCATGCACCAGGCCCTGACGCGGCGCTTCAGCCGCCTGAAGGAGGGGGAGGGCAAGATGCCCGACATCCTCCTGGTGGACGGCGGCAAGGGCCAGTTGGCCATGGCCCGGGAAGTGCTCCAGGAGCTGGCGGTGAGCGGGCTGATTCTGCTCGGCGTGGCCAAGGGCGTGACGCGCAAGCCGGGCCTGGAGACCCTCTACCTCAACGATGCCGAGCACGAATTCACCCTGCCGGCGAATTCCCCGGCGCTGCACCTGATCCAGCAGATCCGCGACGAATCGCACCGCTTCGCCATCACCGGCCACCGCGCCCGCCGCGGCAAGGCCCGGCGCACCTCGAGCCTGGAAGAGGTGCCGGGGGTCGGGCCCAAGCGCCGCCGCGAGCTGCTCAAGCATTTCGGTGGGTTGCAGGAACTGGGCCGCGCCAGTATCGATGAGATCGCCAAAGCCCCGGGCATCAGCAAAAAGCTGGCCGAGCAGATTTATGCTGCCCTGCACAGCGAGTAGAATGCCGGGCTCAACTCACCGGCCAGTGGTCCCGATGAATATTCCGAATCTGCTCACTCTGCTCCGCGTCCTGCTCATCCCGATCTTCATCCTGCTGTTCTACATGCCGTTCCCGGGCAGCCACCTGGCCTCCAGCGCGGTATTCGCCCTGGCCGCGGCGACCGACTGGCTGGATGGGTATCTGGCGCGCAAGCTGGGGCAGAGTACGCCCTTCGGCGCCTTCCTCGACCCGGTGGCGGACAAGCTGATGGTGGCGGTGGCGCTGGTGCTGCTGGTGGAAGAGCACGCCAATCTCTGGCTGACGCTGCCGGCGGTGATCATCATCGGCCGCGAGATCGTGGTCTCGGCGCTGCGCGAATGGATGGCCGAACTGGGCGCCCGCGCCCACGTCGCCGTATCCAACCTGGGCAAGTGGAAGACCGCCGCGCAGATGGCCGCGCTGGTGATCCTGCTGGCCAACGCCCCGCTGTTCACCTTCTGGGTGCTGCTGGGCTACGGGCTGCTGATCGTCGCCGCGGCCCTGACGCTGTGGTCCATGCTGCACTACCTGCTGGCCGCCTGGCCGCACCTGAGCACCACCCCGAAAGAGAAATAACTTTTTTTGAATCAAAGGGTTGACGAGGCTCCAGAAAAAGATAGAATGGCGCCCGTCAACACGACGCGGGAATAGCTCAGTTGGTAGAGCACGACCTTGCCAAGGTCGGGGTCGCGAGTTCGAGTCTCGTTTCCCGCTCCAAATATCGACCTGCAGATGTCCACTGGCATTTGCAAGTCACTGAAAAAAGGGCCGAAAGGCCCTTTTTTCGTTCCGCCGTAAAAACCTTCCCTGCACCTCCTTCCTGAGTCTTCATCCTGCCGTCGGGCTAACGGGTGAAGCCCCTTTTTGCCGTTGCGCCGGTCTTCTCGAGACCTGTCGTGGCGGGACCTCCAGAGCGTCTTGAATGCCATGCCCCGCCGGTTTGCGGGTCGGCCCCCCCGCCGACTACCTGCGCTGGGGGGACGTTCAGGTTTCGTCGGAGCGCCATGCTCGGTTCACACAAGAACAACGACAGGTGCTCCAATGCGAAGCCCACAGACCGCTCCCGATGCCTGTGCATCGGCCGTTGCCTCTACGCCCGCCCGCGCAGGTATCCATCATGCCGCTCCATGTCCCAGGAGCGTCCCCAGGTCGGCAGCCCATGTCTCGGCGCAAGGCTCCGCCCAGACGGGGTTGCTGCCCTGGCTGGCCCGCCTGTCCCCGTGGCTGCTGATCGCCGGCATCGGTTATGCGGCCGTGTTCGTCAAACCCCATGTCACTGGCGCTGCGTTGTCCCAGCCGGTCGTCGAGCGGCGCGACATGTTCTTCGGCGCCGCGGGGGATTCCGCTTCGCTCTGGGTGGTCGGCCAGGCCGGGGCCGTGCTGCATGGGCAGGCGGGAGCCAACCGCTGGAGCCGCGAAGCCTTCCCCGCGCGGACCAACCTGCAGGCGGTGGCGGTTTCGCCCGATGGGGTGGTGGTGGCCGCGGGCAATGGCGGGGAGCTCTGGGTGAAAGCCCCGGGGGGCGACTGGCGCAAGGTGAGCCTGCCGGTGGCGGAGGTGGGGAACAAGCTGCTCGACGTGCAGTTCATCGCCGGCCGTTTCTGGGTGGTGGGGGAGATGGGCGCGCTGTTTCGCTCCAGCCCGGAGGGTTCTTCCTGGGAGCGCCTTGGGCAGGAGCAGGACGTGGCCTTCAACGCCATCCGGCCTGGCGCGGAAGGCGACCTCTGGATCGCCGCCGAGTTTGGCCGCCTGCTGCGCAGCCGCGATGGCGGGATGACCTGGAGCACCGTCGAACTCGGCAGCGAGAGCCTTCGCTCCGTGGCCTTCAACGGCCGCACCGGAGTGGCCGTGGGCAACACCGGGCATGTCTACGTCAGCCCCGATGGCGGTGATAGCTGGAACGCCATCGAACCTTTCACCCATGAGCATCTGCATGACGTGGCGGTGACGGACGGACTCTGGAGCGTGGTGGGCGAGCATGGGTTGTTCTTCCAGAGCCGCAATCCCGCCGCGCTCTGGCAGGACGCCGCGCCGGCGGGCCTGGGCAAGGGCTATTTCACCCGCGTGCTGCCGGTCGCCGGCGGCAACCTGCTGGTCGGTCGGCAGCTCGCCATGGTCGATGCCGGGCGCCTGGCCGCGGTGCCGTCGGGGGAGCAGCCATGAGCCAGCTGAAGAACTTTGCATCTCGCCTGGCGGAGTGGTCGATCGCACATCGCCGGCCGGTGAGCCTGATAGTCGCGCTGATCACCCTGTTCTTCGCCCTGTGCCTGACGCGCCTGGACATCCAGACGCGTTTCGCCGACATGGTGCCCCATGACCATCCCTACGTGCGGGTGCACCAGGCCTACAAGGACAGCTTCGCCGCGGGCAACCGCGTGACCATCCTGGTTGAGGCCCGCCAGGGGGACATCCTGCGCGGCGACATCCTCGCCGAGGTCCAGCGCATCACCCTGGCGCTGCGCAAGGTCGAGGGCGTCAATCCCCAGCAGATCGTCTCCATCGCCTCGCGCAAGCTGAAGCGGGTGGAGGCCTCCAGCGAGGGCATCGAGACGCAGCCGCTGATGGGCGAGCAGGTCCCGCGCAGCGAGGCCGAGCTGCGCACCCTGCGCCAGGCGATCCTCAACAATTCGATGGTCTACGGCCTGTTCGTCGATCGCGACTTCGGCTCGACGCTGATCCAGGTGGACTTCTATGACCACCTGGTGAACTACAAGGCGATCTTCCCGCAGATCCAGGCGATCCTCGATGCCTCGCCGATCAAGGACCAGGTCAGCCTGCACCTGGTGGGGGAGCCGATCCTCTATGGCTGGGTCGCCCATTACCTCCCGGAAACCCTCGGCCTGTCGCTCCTCTCGCTCGGGGCGATGCTGGTGCTGCTGTTCGTCTTCAGCCGTACCTGGCGGGGGACGCTGCTGCCGCTGATCGCGGGGACCATCTCGGGTACCTGGGCCCTGGGCATCAGCGCTTTGCTGGGCTACAACTGGGACCCGCTGGTGGTCGTGGTGGCCTTCATCATCACGGCCCGGGCCTTCTCCCATTCGGTGCAGCTGATCACCCGTTTCGACGACCTCGCCGTCGATGGCCAGGTGACCCCGCGGCGCGCCGCCGAGCAGGCCATGGCCGAGCTGTTCCGCCCCAGCATGCTCGGGCTCTACGCCGATGCCGGCGCCATCCTCTGCGTGATGCTGACGCCGATCCCCCTGCTGCACAAGGTGGCGATCATCGGCGCCGTGTGGGTCATGAGCATCGCCGTGTCGGCGGTGGTGATGACGCCGATCCTGTTGTCCTGGATCCGGCGCCCGCAAGGCTTCGTGCACCCGCTGAACCTCGATTTCATCCTGCGCGCCGTGCTGCGGGCTGCCTCGCTGCTGGTTTCGACCAGGGCCCGCTACTGGGTGGCGCCGGTGTGCCTGCTGCTGCTCTGCGGGCTGCTGTTCGAGGCCTCGCGCATCCAGGTCGGCGATGCCAGCGACGGCTCGCCGATCCTCTGGCAGGACGCGCCGTTCAATCGCGACAGCGCCCTGGTCAATCGCCTCTACCCGGGCTCCGAGCAGATGTTCGTGGTCATCGAGGGACATGGGCCGGACGCCCTGAAGGCGCCCGAGGTGCTGGACTGGGCGCAGCGCTTCTCCCGCTACATGGAGCGCCAGCCCGAAATAGGCGGAAGCGTCTCGCTGGCCGACCTGGTGGTGGACATCCGCCGCAATCTCTACGAGGGCAACCCGCGTTACCGCGAGCTGGGCGCTTCGCAGACCGAGAACGGCGAGCTGATCAACTTCTACCTGCAGGGTGCCGCGCCGGAGGACATGGCGCAGTACGCGGACCGCCAGTTCCGCAATGGCGCCATCACGCTGTTCTTCCGTGACCACAAGGGCGAAACCCTGCGCAATGCCATCCACTATGCCCAGGCATTCATCGCCGGGAATCCGCTGAAGCAGGCCGACGTCAAGCTGGCCGGCGGCAGCCTGGGGGTGATCGCCGCGGTCAACGAGGTGCTGCTCAGGGACCAGATCGAGGCCATCGCCCTGGCCTTCCTGGTGGTCGTGGTCTGCTGCCTGGTGGTCTACCGCTCTTCCGTCAGCGGCATCTTCTTCATCATCCCGGTGCTGGTCTCCAACGTCGTCACCTTCGCCTTCATGTCCTGGCAGGGCATCGGCATGAGCATCAGCACGCTGCCGGTGGTCGCGCTGGGCATCGGGCTGGGCGTCGATTACGCCTTCTACATCGTCGACTCGATCAAGGAGTTCCTGGAGAAGCGCCCCGATGCGACGCCGCTGGAGGCCGTGCTGCAGTCCATCGGCTCGGCCGGTAGAGGCGTGCTGCTGACAGCCTTCACGCTCGCGGCGGGGGTTCTGCTGTGGACGCTTTCCTCGTTGCGCTTCCAGGCCGAGATGGGGCTGCTGATCGGCCTCTGGCTCATGGTTTCCGCCTTCACATCGCTGTTCGTCATGCCCGCCCTCGCGCTGGTGTTCAAGCCCAGGTTCATCTTCGCCGCGCCGCTTGAGGAGGAGCGGTGCGCCCCGGGTATCCAGACCAGCGGCTGAGCGACTGACGTTCGTTGCTACCTGCCGTCAATAACAACAATGAGAGGTGTATCGAATGCAATCCAGAAGACCGATTGCGAGACCGTCCTGGGCCCTGGCCCTGCTGCCTTTGAGCATGTTGCCCTGCGGGGCGCAGGCGATGGACTACGGAAATGACGATTTCGGCTTCAGCCTGGGGGGCTACATCAGGGGCTGGACTTCCTTCAACCTCAAGGACGCGCCGGAAACCCACGGCGACGACAAGGGCAAGCTGTCCATGCTGCGGACGTCGCTGTTGCTGGATGCCGATGCGGTCACCGGGCCCTTGAGCTGGAAGGCCATCACCCGTGTCGACAAGGAGGTGATGACCGACTACCAGCGGGACCTGCAGGACCTCAACCGCTCCATGGTCAACACCGGCTTCCGCGGCCGCGGCAGCGACCTCATGGACCAGTACGACCGGGCCGAGCTGCGCGAATTCTATTTCGACTACGAGAAGGACCGGGTGAAGGTCCGTGTCGGCAAGCAGCAGGTGGTCTGGGGGGAGACCGACTTCTTCCGCGCCATGGACGTCGTGCAGGGCTTCGACTATCGCTGGCGCTCCTTCCTCGAGCCGGAGAACGAGGAGCTGCGCAAGCCGCTGATCATGGTCAACACCACGATCCAGGTGCCCGAAGCCGACGGCTCCCTGCAGGTGCTGCTGCGCCCGGGGCTGGATGCGCATAACGCCATAGGCAACAGCGTGGACTTCTATGGCGGGCGCTGGGCGCCGCAGCCGTACCGGGGGACCGATTTCTACTCGCTGCTCGACACCGACTACGAGCATTCGGCAGGCGACAACCGGAAGGTGACCGGCGGGCTGCGCTGGGCGGGGATCATCGGCGACGTCAACTACTCGCTGGCCTGGCTCAAGTCCTATCAGGGCGACCCGGTCGTCAACTCGCGCTTCAACCCCTACCACGACACGCCCAAGGGCGTGCTGGGGGACCTGATCTACCCCGAGATCACCGTCTGGGGGGCAACCGCCAGCACCTACGTGCCGGCAGCGGATGCCGTGTTTTCCACCGAGCTGGTCTATACCCAGGACGCCGCGTTCAACTACGGCAGCGAGCCGCTGGCGCCGGGCCTGCCACCGGGCTTCAGCGGCCTCATGCGCAAGGACACCTTCACCACCATGCTGCGCATGGACAAGACGGTGGACCTGTCCCGCTTCCTGGGCACCAGCCGGCCGTCCTTCCTTTCGGCCCAGCTGTTCAACACCCGGGTGCTCGGTTTTTCCGAGGACGACGACCTGGTTGCGCTGGCCGCCTACACCGCCAAGAAGAAGCGTGACACCACGATCTTCACCACCGTGCTGCAGGCCAACTACCGCAACGACACCATCAACCCGTCGCTGGCCGGCGGCGTCGACCTGTCGGGGGACGGTGGCTTCCTGATACCGGCGGTGGAGTTCGCCATGGGCGACAAGTGGCGGCTGCGCGCCGAAGCCGACCTGTTCTTCGCCGCGGGCAACAGCAACGACTCCGCCCAGGAAGACAACGGCGCCACCCGGCTGTTCGGCTACTTCGACACCCACGACCAGCTGGTGCTGCGTCTGACCCGTCAATTCTAGTTCTGGTGAAAAACGATGAACGTACTTTTCAAGTATGCCGCCTTCGCATTGGCCTTCGGCCTGGCCACCTCGGCCGCGGCCACGGAACTGGCGGCTGGCACCCGCATCGACAAGAGCAATCTCGACAAGGTGCTGGGCGATACCTTCGAAGGCAAGCCGCTGAAGGAACTGCTGACCGAGAAGGTCCAGTGGCAGATCAGGAACTACAACCTGGGGCTCACCCTGGCGGCTTCCAAACCCGTGGCGCTGGACCCGGCCTACCTCAAGGCCAGCGCCGACAACGCCGGCAAGGTGACTTTCGACAAGGCCACCCGCACGGTGAAGGGTTGGGAAAAGGGCGTGCCTTTCCCGCAGATCGATGAGAAGGACCCGGACGCCGGGGACAAGATCGTCTGGAACTTCATCTACGGCCGCCCCATGGGCGACTCCCAGGAACTGAAGAACTTCCACTACATCCTGATCGATGCGAAGACCGGCGTCGAACGCGTGCAGCGCTACCGCCTGGACCGCTTCTATACCCGTGGCCGGCTCAACGGGCCGGCGAGCATCGGCGACGACTTCATGCTGCAGAACACCCTGCTGTTCGCCGAGGCGCCGCAGGACATCAAGGGGATCGGTACCTACACCAAGCGCTATGCCGATGGCTTCAAGATCGACGATGTCTGGGCCTATGTGAAATCGGTGCGGCGCGTACGGCGGATCTCCGGCAATGCCTGGATGGACCCGGTAGGGGGGCTGGACATCCTGGGCGATGACATCGACGTCTGGGACTCGCCGCCGAATTGGTACAAGAGCATCAAGCTGGTCGGCAAGCGCTGGATCCTCGCCGTGACCGATACGCCCAATACCGTGGGCAGCGAAGGGCAGGGCCCCGCGGCGCAGTTCCCCTGGCTGGACGTCTCCACCGCGCCCTACTGGAACCCGAACCCCAAGCTGGGCTGGCAGCCCCGCGAGGTCTGGGTGCTGGAGGGCACGCCGCCGGATGCCCACCCGTACGGCAAGAAGATTCTCTACGTCGACGTCCAGGCCAATCGCCCGCTGATGTCCGAGATCTACGACAAGAACGGCGAGTTCTGGCGCTTCCACCACATGCAGCAGCAGTCCATCACCGGCGAGGACAGCTACAAGGCGATCCTTCCCGTGCAGGGCGAGCAGATCGACTTCAAGCGCCAGCACGCGACCAACTTCGTCTCGACCTACGTGGTCAACCGCAAGGGCGCCAAGGAGTCCGATTTCTCCCTGGGCAAACTGGAAGCGGCCGGCAAGTGACGGCAGGGTCGCCGGCCCCCGGGCCGGCGACTCCATGACAACAATAGGAGCCAAGGCGATGACCCTCTGTAACCTTCCCCCCCAACAGTGGCCTGCCGAACCCAAGGTACAGCTCAGCCCCTGGGCCTGCGAGCCGCCGCTGGACGAGGAGTCCGAAGCGTTCCGCCAGAGCCTGCGCCAGTTCGCCAGCAAGACCATGCGCCCCATCGGCCAGGAACTGGACCGCCTGGGCGCCGAGCAGGTGGCGGCCAAGAGCCCGCGCCTGTACGAGGAACTCGGCTGGGGCGATGCCGGCCTGGCTATCGCGGCGGCTGCGCGCATGTTGCCGCTGTACATGGCGGCCAAGCTGGGCAACCGGTTCGTGCTCGATGAATATTCCGAGCAACTGATCGGCTGCTGGGGCATCACCGAGCCGGATCATGGCAGCGACTCGCTGGATGCCAGCCGGCAGGTCTTCCACCCCCAGGGCAGCTATGGCCGGCCCAACTGCGTGGCGCGGGTCAGCAACGGGCAACTGGTGATCAACGGGCAGAAATCCGCCTGGGTCTCCAACGGCTGTATCGCCGACCTCTGCGTGCTCTATTGCGCCGCCGACACGCCCAACGGCCCGGATACCCAGCGCGGTTACTGCGTGGTAGTGCCGACCGACCTGCCGGGTGTGTCCCTCGGCAAGCCTCTGGAGAAGCTCGGCCAGCGTCCGCTGCCCCAGGGCGAGCTGTACTTCGACAACGTCAAGGTCAGCCTCGACCACGTGCTGGCCGGGCCGGACGACTACAAGCGCGCCGTCTACGCCATCCACACCGACGCCAACCTGCTGATGGCCGCCACCTTCACCGGCGTGGCGCGCTCGGCCTATGACCATGCCCTGGCCTACGCCCACGAACGCAAGCAGGGCGGCCTGCCGATCATCCGTCACCAGGACGTGGCGCGCCGGCTGTTCCACATGCTGCGCAAGGTCGAGGCGGCCCAGGCGCTGACCCGCCGCGTGGCCCGCTTCAACGCCCTGGCGCCGGTGCCGGCGCTGCAGGCGGCGATGCTGGCCAAGGTCACTGCCACCGAGCACGCCTTCGAGGTGGCCAGTGACGCCATCCAGATGTTCGGCGGCAACGGCCTGACCCGCGAGTACCCGGTGGAGAAGATCTTCCGCGACGCCCGCGCCTCGATGATCGAGGACGGCTGCAACCAGGTCCTGGCGATCAAGGGTGGCTACAGCCTGCTCGATCCGGAGTGGCTGTAACGGACGACGCGATGGCGCTGGCATGAGTTCATCGCTGCTGAAGCCCTTCCGGTAGCGCGTGCCGGCACGGCATGCTGCGCACTGACGCCGATCCCTCATGGCAGTGGCCGTCGCGGCACTGCTCTCCCTGTCGTGTCCCGCTCGATACCCGGGTGGCACCGCCCCGGTGCCACCTGTTTTTTTAGTTACCCGACATTCCTGGCGGCCTGCCGCATCGATCGAGGGAGGCCGTAATCACCCTTCACCTGGGAGCTGATCATGTATCTGTTTTCTTCTGCAGTTCTGGTTCGCAACCTGCTGCGCCGGCTTGTTGCCCTGATGGGGAACGACGCCACGGTCACGGGTTCCGACCGTCAGTTGGCCTTGCAGGCGGAAAGCGCCGTGCAACGCCTCCAACAGCGCCTGGCCGAACTCGATTCGCAGGTCGAGCAGGCGGTGGCCGAGCGGCGAGCTGCCTATGAGGCGAATGCGCGCCTGGCAGCCAGCCTCTCCCATGAGCGGAGCCGCTGCGAACTCCTGGCGGCCTGCGCCGAGGGTTGCTGGGAAGTGCTGGTTGCGGCGGGGGAGTCGCTGCCGATGGAGGCTGGGCTGGCGTCGTCGGCAAACCTGCAGGCGCTGCTCGGGCTCGGTCCGTCGGCCCGGCTGGGCGACTTCTTCGCCAGCGCGCATCCCGAGGACAGGGCAGGCCTGCAGCGGGCCGTTCTCGACAGCCTGAAGACGGAAATCGCGCACCACCCGCTGGAGTGCCGTCTACGGGGGGCGGAGGGTGGCTACCGCTGGTTCCGGACCCACTGCGCCAGCCTGCGGGGGGAAGAGGGCAAGAGCACCCGCCTGGTGTGCACGCTGCGCGACATCCAGGATGAACGGCGCCAGGCCGAGGCGCTGGAGACCTGCGAGCAGCGTTTCCGGCTGATGGGCGAAACCATCCGCGAGGCGCTGTGGGAGATGGAAGTGGTCGAGGGCGACCCGGTGAACCCGCACAATAGGCTCTGGTGGTCGCCGCAGTACATCCGGCTGCTCGGCTTCGACGAGGCCGAAGCCTTTCCCGCGGAACTGGACAGCTGGGCTTCGCGCCTGCATCCGGAAGACAGCCGGCAGGCCCTGCAGGCCTTCGCCGAGTACATGACCCGCCGCGAGGCCTCCGGCCCGTTGGAGCTCATGTACCGGCTGCGGCTCAAGAGCGGCGACTACAGCTGGTTCCGCGCCCGCGGCATGGCGCATCGCGACGAGCATGGCGTGCCCCTGCGGGTGATGGGCTCGCTGGTCGATGCCCAGGGCGAGCACGAGGAGAACGAGCTGCGCCGCCTGCAGGCGCGGCAGCATGAAGTGCTGCAGGACAACCTGCAGAAGCTCGGGATGATCGTCGGCACCATCCAGGGGATTGCCACCCAGACCAACCTGCTGGCCCTCAATGCCGCCATCGAGGCAGCCCGTGCCGGTGATCTGGGGCGTGGCTTCGCGGTAGTCGCGGACGAGGTGCGCACCCTGGCGATCCGTACCACCGAGGCGACCCAGCAGGCCAAGGCGATGATGAACAGCGGCGCCCTGTAAGGCCGCCGATAGGGGGGAACTCCCCCCATCGGCCACCACTGCCGGGGGGACGTAGGCGTTCGGGTGAGTGGGCATGATCGTTCCCACATACAAGAACAATTAGCAGGTAGCACCCATGCCACGCCTACGAGCCGCACCCGCTGTTCGTCCAGCGGATGCCTTCGGCGCCCCCCGGTCCGCCGGCCATGGCGCCGACCACCCGTCCTTTTCCATGCAATGGCTCGACCGCCTGTTCGGCGCCCTCGGCCCGTCGCTGACACGACTGCCCCGTCCATTCCGTCATCCGGCGCCGGCTCCATGCCTGGCCCTGGCCACGACCGGCAAGTGATTTCACTGCCGCCGGCTGGCCGGCGGCCTCAGCACAACAGGAGTCAATCTCATGAACCCTTCCAACCTGCCCCCGCAGCAATGGCCTGCCGAGCCCAAGGTACAGTTCGGTCCCTGGGCCTGCGAGCCGCCGCTGGACGAGGAATCCGAAGCGTTCCGCCAGAGCCTGCGCCAGTTCGCCGGCAAGGTCATGCGCCCCATCGGCCAGGAGCTGGACCGCCTGAGCGCCGAGCAGGTGGCGGCCAAGGGCTCGCGCCTGTACGAATTCTTCGCCGAGTACGACAAGCTCGGCATCAGCCAGGAACTGCTGGCCAGCCTGAGCGACGAGCAGCGTGCGGTGATGTTCCCGCTGCTGTTCGAGGAACTCGGCTGGGGCGACGCCGGCCTGGCGATTTCCGCCGGGGTGCGCATGCTGCCGCTGTACATGGCGGCCAAGCTGGGCAACCGGTTCGTGCTCGATGAATATTCCGAGCAGTTGATCGGCTGCTGGGGCATCACCGAACCGGACCATGGCAGCGACTCGCTGGACGCCAGCCGGCAGATCTTCCACCCCCAGGGCAGCTATGGCCGGCCCAACTGCGTGGCGCGGGTCAGCGACGGGCAACTGGTGATCAACGGGCAGAAATCCGCCTGGGTCTCCAACGGCTGCTCACCAGGCAACCTCTGCGTGCTCTATTGCGCCGCCGACACGCCCAACGGCCCGGATACCCAGCGCGGTTACTGCGTGGTGGTGCCGACCGACCTGCCGGGTGTGTCCCTCGGCAAGCCGCTGGAGAAGCTCGGCCAGCGTCCGTTGCCCCAGGGCGAGCTGTACTTCGACAACGTCAAGGTCAGCCTCGACCACGTGCTGGCCGGGCCGGAGGACTACAAGCGCGCCGTCTACGCCATCCATACCGATGCCAACCTGCTGATGGCCGCCACCTTCACCGGCGTGGCGCGCTCGGCCTATGACCATGCCCTGGCCTACGCCCACGAACGCAAGCAGGGCGGCCTGCCGATCATCCGTCACCAGGACGTGGCGCGCCGGCTGTTCCACATGCTGCGCAAGGTCGAGGCGGCCCAGGCACTGACCCGCCGCGTGGCCCGCTTCAACGCCCTGGCGCCGGTGCCGGCGCTGCAGGCGGCGATGCTGGCCAAGGTCAGTGCCACCGAGCACGCCTTCGAGGTGGCCAGTGACGCCATCCAGATGTTCGGCGGCAATGGCCTGACCCGCGAGTATCCGGTGGAGAAGATCTTCCGCGACGCCCGCGCCTCGATGATCGAGGACGGCTGCAACCAGATCCTGGCGATCAAGGGCGGCTACAACCTGATCAACCCGGAGTGGCTGTGATGAGCGCCAGCGAACTGGACCAGCAACTGATCCGCAACGCCCGGCAGAACGCCTACGTCATCGGCGTCGGCATGACCCGCTTCGGCAAGCACCTGGGGCGCAGCCTCAACAGCCTGGCGCGCGAGGCGATCAGGCAGGCGCTGGACGACGCCGGCATCGAGGCGCGCCAGCTCGAAGCGGCCTGGATGGGCACCGGCGCCGCCCCGGTGATCACCGGCCAGGTGTGCATAGCCGGGCAGGCGGTGCTGCGCGGCCTGGGCGTCGGGCGCATCCCGGTGGTCAACGTGGAGAACGCCTGCGCCACCGCTTCCACCGCTTTCCAGCAGGCCTGCACCATGGTCACCCACGGCCTGCACGACGTAGTCATCGCCGCTGGCTACGAGAAGCTCTACCACGAGGACAAGGCGCGCACCTTCTCGGTGTTCGACGGCTGCGTCGACGTGGACGAGCAGGATGCGGTGCTGGGCTTCCTGCAGGCTGGCCTGCGCCGTTCCGGGGCCCAGGTCGACCTGAGCCAGGCCGGCAAGGACCGCTCGCTGTTCATGGACATCTACGCCACCTGGGCGCGCGACTACCTGGCCATGGCCGGCGGCGAGCCCCGCCACCTGGCAATGGTCACGGCGAAGAACTCGCGCCACGGCGCGCTCAACCCGCGCGCGCAATTCCAGGACGTGCTGAGCGTCGAGCAGATCCTCGCCGCGCGCAAGATCGCCGACCCGCTGACCCTGCCGATGTGCTCGCCGATCGGCGACGGCGCGGCGGCAGCGGTGATCGTCTCCGAGCGTGCGCTGAAGCGCCTGGGTGCGCGCCAGCCGATCCGCGTCGCCGCGTCGATGATCGTCAGCGGCTACGACTACGCCGACGAGCACACCCCGGAAGTGGCGCGCTGGGCATCCGAACTGGTCTACCAGGCCGCCGGCGTCGGTCCCCGCGACCTCAGCCTGGTGGAGCTGCACGACGCCTCGTCGGCCTCCGAGCTCATGTACTACGAGAGCCTCGGCCTGTGTGGCCGGGGCGAGGGCGTGGTGCTGCTGGAGTCCGGCGCCACCGAACTGGGCGGGCGCATCCCGGTGAGCGTGTCCGGCGGGCTGAACCGCAAGGGCCACCCCATCGGCGCCACCGGCCTGGGCCAGGTGTTCGAGCTGGTCGAGCAACTGCGCGGCAACTGCGGCGCACGCCAGGTACAGGGCGCCAGCGTCGGCCTGGCGGAGAACGGCGGTGGCTTCATCGGCGCCGATGCCGCCGTGATGAGCATGACCGTACTGACCCGCTAGGAGGCACCCCATGCACAACGATTCACTGATCCTGGCCAACGTCATCCGGCGCAAGGCCGAGCAGACCCCGGACCTGGACGTGCTGACCTTCGTCCACGTCGATGCCGACCAGCAACTGCGCGACTGCACCCGCAGCTATCGCCAGCTGTGGGAGAACGGCCAGCGCATCGCCTCCGGCCTGGACGACGAAGGCATGGCCCAGGGCGACGCCTTCGCCCTGATCATGTTCAACCATCCGGAATTCGTCGAGGCCATGGTCGGCTCGTCCATCGCCAACACGGTGTTCGTGCCCATCGATGCCCGCGCCTGCGGCGACAAGCTGCAATACCTGCTGGGCTTCTCCGCCTGCCGTGGCGCCATCGTCGCCGACCATGCCCTGGCGGCGGTGCTCGAACTGGCCGGGCGCCTGCCGAAGCTGGAATGGCTCTGGGTGCTGGACACCGGCGCCGGCGCGGGCGAGCCGCCGACCCACCGGCGGATCCGCATCCGCGCCCTGGACGATGTCCTGGACGACCGCGTGCCGGATATCGCCGTGCGCGCCACCGACCTGCAGCAGCCCATGCAACTGCTGTTCACCTCCGGCACCACCGGCAACCCCAAGGCCATAGTCGCGCCCTACGCGCGCTTCGCCGCCATCGCCGGCCTCGGCGCCGAGGTGGGCCTGCAGCCGGGCGACCGGCCCTACACGGGCTTGAGCCTGACCCACGCCAACGCCCAGTGCATCACCCTGGGCAATGCGCTGTTCATGGGCCTGCGGGTGGTCATCAGCCGGCAGTTCACCAAGTCGCGGCTGTGGGAAATCCTGCGTCGCTACCAATGCACCGTGTTCAACCTGCTGGGCGGCATGACCACCGCCGTGTACTCCGAGCCGCCGCGCCCGGACGATGGCGACAATCCGGTGCGCTACGTGTTCAGCGCCGGCATGCCGGCCAGCATCTGGCAGGACTTCGCCCGGCGTTTCAACGTCGAAATCTTCGAGTTCTACGGCACCGCCGAAGGCGGCCTGGCCCTCAACCCGCCAGGCGCCGGCCCCGTCGGCTCCATCGGCAAGCCGCCTTCGCACCTGCGTTGCGCGATCCTCGACGAGGAGGGCAACGAAGTGCCGGCGGGCCAGCGCGGCGAGATCTGCTTCCGCGCCGCCGGCGGCGACGACCATCCGCCGGTGGCCTACCTGAACAACCCGCAGGCGTCCGCGGCCAAGACCCAGGGGGGCTGGTTCCACTCCGGCGACATCGGGCACAGGGACGAGCAGGGCTGGGTCTACTTCGACTACCGCGACGGCAGCGGTATCCGCCGCAACGGCGAGTTCATCGACCCGGCGCAGATCGAGAAGGTGATCGCCGAGGCCGAGCAGGTCGCCGACGTGTTCGTCTACGGCCTGCCCACGCCGGCCTGCGCGCCCGGGGAGAAGGAGGTGGTCGCGGCCGTGGTGCCGCTGCCCGGCCAGCGCCTGGACTGCCGCGAGCTGCTGGCGCACTGCGCCCGCCACCTGCCGCGCAACCTGCTGCCCAGCCACGTGCAGGTGCTCGATGAAATCCCCAAGACCGCCTCGGAAAAACCCCTCGAACGGGTACTGCGCGAACGCCTCGAAGGCGAGCTGAGCGCCTGCAGATCACAACAACAAACCGCATGAACCGGAGAACAACAAATGTCTGACATCAAGGTCGTGGTATATGGCGCCAGTGGCTACACCGGCAAACTGGTTTCCCGCCACCTGGCCGCGCGGGGCATTCCCTTCATCGCCGCCGGGCGCAGCGCGGGGAAGATCCACGAACAGTTCGCTACCCAGCCGGAACTGAAGAACGCCCGCTACGAGGTCGTCGAAGTGGCCAACGAGGAAGCGCCGCTGACCGCGTTCCTCGCCGGCAAGAGCGTGGTCTACAACACCGTCGGCCCGTTCATGCAACTGGCCGAGCCGATGGTGCGCGCGGCGCTGGCCGCCGGCTGCCATTACCTGGACAGCACCGGCGAACAGGACTGGATGCTGTTCCTGCGCGAGAAATACGCCGCCGCCTACGCCGATCGCGGCGTCCTGCTGATCCCGGCGCTTGCCTTCATGTGGGCCGCCGGCCACCTGGCCGCCGAGGTCTGCCTGGAAACCCCCGGCGTCGACACCCTGGACCTGGTCTACGTGACCCGCGGCACCACCCCTTCGGTCAGCTCCACGCTGTCGTTCCTGCGCATGTGCTGCCAGCCGCAGTACTACCTGGCGCAAAAGGAACTGGTGGCCTGGGAGCCGGCCACCGCCTACCAGACCGTTGCGCCGACCTTCCACCAGGTGCTCGACTGCCTGCCCTGGAGCGGCGGCGGCGAGCCGGTGTGGTACCTCGACGACCCGCGCGTGCGCAACTGCAGCATGCTGGTGAACTTCGGCAACCCCGCGGTGATGAGCAGCGTGCTGAAGCTGGCCCGCGAGTTCAACGAAGTGCACAGGTTCAAGTCGCCGGAAGAGCAGGAGCAGGTCACCAACGGCTGGGGCCACGAGTGGACGCCGGTCGAGCCGCCGCGCGAGAACCCGGAGCACTGCCGCGCGGTGATCTCCTGCCACGGCAGCGGCCCGGCCAGCCAGTCCACGGTGATCCTGCAGGGCAACTGCGGCTACGAGCAGGCCGGCTCGGTGGCGGTGGCCGGGATCGAGCGCATCCTCGCCGGCGAAGTCAGCGCCGCCGGCTTCGTCAGCCCGGCGGCGGCGTTCGGGGCGCGCTATCTGCTGGCCGCGCTGGAGCGTGACGGCCTGCTCAAGGTGATAGTGCGCAACTGATCCGCCAGTCGAATCGACGCTTTGCGGCGCGGGGCCTTTGGCCTGCGCCGCTTTTTTTACAGGGGATGCGGAATGAACGAACTGCTGAAGACCTTCGGCCTGCACGACGAGGCGGCCCTGGCGACCGCTGCCGTGCCGTACCCGGCATCCGGCGTCGCCGGGTGGATCAACGGCGCCGAACCCGCCCGCGATGGCGGGCCGGGCGCGCGATGACCAGGGAGTGAATGCGATGGGACGTTTGCAAGACAAGGTCTGCCTGGTCACCGGCGCGGCCAGGGGCATCGGGCTGGCGACGGCCGAACTGTTCGCCCGGGAAGGCGCCCGCGTGCTGCTGACCGATCTCGACCAGGCGGCCGGCCTCGCGGCGGCCAACGCCCTGGGCGGGCAAGGGCTGTCGGTCGGCTTCCTGCAGCAGGATGTCACCGACGAGGCGCAATGGCGCAAGACGTTCGACTTCTGCGAGCGACTGTTCGGCGGCCTCGACGTACTGGTCAACAACGCCGGCGTGGGGGCTTTCTGCGACGTCGAGCGGATGACTCTGGAGCAGTGGCGGCACACCCTCGCCTGCAACCTGGACAGTGTGTTCCTTGGCACGCAGCTGGCCATCGGGCGGATGCGGGCCCGTGGGGGCTCGATCATCAACGTGGCGTCCATCGAAGGCCTGATCGGCGAACCGCTGGTGCCGGCCTACAACGCCAGCAAGGGCGGCGTGCGCCTGTTCACCCGCTCGGTGGCGGCGCATTGCGCGCGCCGGGGCTACGCCATCCGCATCAACGCGCTCTGCCCGGGATATGTCGAGACGCCCATGGTGCAAGGCGCGCTGGCGGCGGCGCCGGACGAGCAGGCGCAGGACATGCTGGCGTACCTGCGGCAGCGCATCCCCATGGGGCGCATGGCCCGCGCCGAGGAAATCGCCAAGGCCATGCTGTTCCTGGCCAGCGACGACTCCAGCTACATGACCGGCGCGGACCTGGTCGTGGACGGGGGGTACCTCGCGCAATAGCGGGCCGGGCGATGCTCCCCGGGCGCGCTGCGCCCGGGGCTTTTCCTCTTTGCCTGCGGGGCGCTCAGCCCAGGCTCTTGTCGCTGACCAGCTTCTCGCGGCGCGCCTTGTCGATGGCGTGCACGCGGTCGCTGACGTTGAGCTTGGCGAACAGCTTCTTCAGGTACCACTTCACCGTTTCCGCCGAGATGTTCAGCGCCAGGGCGATGCGCTTGTTCGGCATGCCCTGCACCAGCAGGTCGAGGATGTCCTGCTCGCGGCCGCTGAGGTTGTACTCGGACTGCTGGCGGGCCGGCTGCTCCGGCCTGGCCTGCCGGAAGCCGCCGAGGACCTGCGCCAGGTGTTCCTCCAGGGCGGAGGAGGGCAGCCTTCCGCTCATTTCCTCCAGCATCCGCTTCGATTCCGGCAGCTCGTCGCACAGGCTGCGCAGCATCTGGCAGCGGGCGCTGACTTCCAGCAGCGCCAGCAGCGCGTCGGCCCAGGCGGGGTCTTCCAGCTGGTACAGCGCCAGGCAGCGCAACAGCTGTACCTTGACATGGTAGTCCAGGCGCACGTCGGGTGTCAGGCCCTGCAGCCGCTCCAGTTCGTCCAGCGCCGCCGGGGCCTGGCCCTCGGCCAGGGCGATGCGCGCCCGCGAGAGGATGGTGAGGACCGGGATATCGAAGGTGCTGCCCATCGCCGCGGGCGTCAGGGCTGCGCCGTATCGGCCCGCCAGGGCGTCCAGCTCGGCCTGCAGGCGCTTGCCGGTCTGGAGGTCGCCGTCGAGCAGCAGCAGGCGGATGCGCTCGGCCAGGGCCGCGGCGATCGGCCGCTGCAGACCGGTGCTGCGGCCGAACAGGTGGAGGCGCTCCAGCAGTTCGTAGGCGTCGTCGCCGTTGCCTTGCAGATAGAGCAGGCGCGCCCCCGCCAGCAACGCACGCAGGTAGCTTTCGAAGAACACCCGCTCGTTCATCACCTCGATGCGGCCGCTGAGCAGGCTCTTCAGGGCGTCGAGGTTGTTGCTCTCGTACAGCGTCTCGGCAAGGTAGCCGGATACCACGCAGGAGGGCGCCGAGCGCCGGCCGAAGCGTTCGTCCAGGCGGAACAGCGCTTCGTTCAGGCTGGCGGTGGCGCGGGCGAGGTTGCCCTTGAGGAACTGGATCCAGCCGATGAAGGACTGCCGGTAGGCATAGGTGAGCCCGCGGGTGGCGCTGGGCGGCGGCTCCGGGTGGTGGGCCAGGATATTGGGCAGGTCGTCGTAGCGCGAGGCACTGGCCAGGGCGTAGATCAGGGCGTTGCAGGCCACCCCGTTGTGGTAGACGTCGCCGCTGGGCGGCCAGTGGTTGAGCAGTTCCAGGGCGGACAGGCTGTTGCCGCTGAGGGCGTCGAAGGTGCGCAGGCAGACCTGGTACTCGAAAGCGCTGATGCCGCCCTCGATGCCGACCGCCTGTTGCAGCTCGCGCAGTTCCTGGCGCGCGTTCTGCAGGTGCAGGCCGCCCAGCACCAGGGCCCAGAAGCGGGCGACGCGCAGGTGCCAGCGGCGGGCCAGCTCCGCCGCCGGCACCTTGTCGGTCCAGGCCAGGATGGTGTTGAAGTCGCCGGTGGCGAGGACGGTCATCACGCAACGGTCGATCAGGTCGTAGGCGCGTTCTTCGCCCTCCGAGGCGAGGGCGTGGTGCACCGCCTCGACCAGGTGCCCGTGCCGCTCGAACCACAGGCTGGCGCGGTAGTGGAAGGAGGGCAGGTCGATGGCGTTGAGTTCGCTGCGGCACTCGCGCAGGAAGGCGGAGAGGTTGGAGCGCTGCTGCGGGCCGTCACTGTCCAGCCAGTGCCTGGCGCGCTGGTACAGGTCGCCGAGGCTGCTCACCACGCGCCGGGCCAGGCGCTGGCGCAGGTGTTCGCCGAACAGCGCATGGAAGCGGTACCACTTCTCGTCGTGGTCCAGCGGCACCAGCAGCAGGCCGTCGGCCGCCAGCCCTTCGAGGATGTGCTGCGCGTTACGCACGCCGAGCACTTCCTCGCACAATTCGACGTTGAAGCGATCCAGCACGGAGAGCTGCAGCAGCAGGTCCTGGGTCTCGCGTGGCAGGTCGCTCAGGGTGTTTTCCAGGATGGTCTCGGCCAGGGGGTAGAGCCCCTTGGCCCAGTCGGCGAAGTCCGGGTCCTTGCGCTCGTTGGACAGCACCAGCATCTGGATGCCGGCGATCCAGCCCTCGGTGGCTTCGAACAGGGCGCGGCAGGAATCGGCGCTGACCGGCTCCTTCATCCGTTCGCTGAGAAAGGCCTGGGTCTCGCTCTCGGAGAAGCGCAGGCTGCGCACGTTGAGCTCGTTGCCGCGGCTTTTCTGCCGCACGTCCTCCAGGCAGGCCGGCAGCTCGGTGCGCGAGCTGATGACCAGGTGGAAGTTGGCCGGGGCGTATTTCACCATCCGCCCGAGCAGTTCGTGCAGGCGAGGATTGTCGATGCAGTGGTAGTCGTCGAGGATCAGGTACAGCTCGGCCTCGAACTCGGCCAGCACGTTGACCAGCACGGTGAGGAAGTTGTCCAGGGTTTCCGGGCGGCCGCGCTCGTAGGTGTCCACCAGTTGCTGCGGCACCGGGCAGTCGGCCTGCTTGAGGGCGGCGACCCAGTAGCCGAGGAACTGGTTTTCCTCGTTGTCGGTTTCGTCCAGGTTGATCCAGCCGACCTTGTGGCCCTGCTCGATCAGGGTCTTGCGCCATTGCGTCAGCAGCGTGGTCTTGCCGAAGCCGCCGGGGGCGCGCAGCGGGATCAGCGGCTGGTAGGCGACATTGTTCAGGCGCTCCAGCAGGCGTTGGCGCAACAGCGGGGCGTGGTGGTAGCGCGGTGGCAGAAGTTTGGTAATCAACACGGCTTGGGCCTGCTTATTTTTGTTGTGCCAGGCGCGGTGGGCGCGCCTGGCACTTTAACGCAAGCGTTGGGACGGGCCTAGGGCCCGCCCTTGGGCGAGGTTCAGTGACGGCGCAGGAAGTGGATGAACAGCAGGCTGTAGATCACGTCGCCCATCACCAGGGCCGGCAGTTGCCAGCCGATGTTCCCCAGCGCCCAGTGGGCGAACATGGCCAGCGCCACCAGCGCCTTGCCCAGGATGCCGAGCGCGATGTAGGGGCGGCCCCGCAGCGGGTCGAATGCCGCGTAGAGATAGGCGGCGCCGAAGGTGGCGATGAGCACCAGGGCGAGGTCGCGCATGGCCAGGTTGGTGCCCGTGGACGGGGCGAGATTGAGCAGCCGGGTCAGCAGGCCGTTGAGAAAGAGGAAGCCGAATACCACCGACCAGTTGAACAGGGCGGCGGTACCCATGAGCCAGCGAGCATGGGTGAGCATGGGGATGTTCCTGACGAGAGGGGGAAGGGGCCTTGAGGGTGAGTGCCCGGCGGCTCAGCCGACCGTCTCTTTCAGGGCCGCGGTGAACGGTTCGATGTAGCCGGTGAACAGTTCATCCAGGGGCGTGCCCTTGAACTGCGGCAGGTACAGGCCGTTCCAGTTGGCCCACAGCGGCATGCCCTCGGGCTGCCCGGTGGCCGCGACGCCGATGCCGAGGATGGTCTTCAGCGGGCCGTCGGGCGCCTCGTCGTAGGCGGCCTGCCACTGTGCGCTGTCCATGTAGCGACGCTGGACCTTGCGCCCCAGCACGCGCTCGCGCCCCTCCAGCAGTTCGTTCCAGCTGCAGTAGGCGGTGGCCGCCACCGGGCAGATTGCGTTGCGCGAGGCCGGGTGGGCCAGCACGTGGGGAATGATCCGCCCGAGGTCCCTGCCGCTGGACCAGGAGAACTTCTGCGTGCCGTCGCCCATGATGCCCACCGGTTCCAGCATGTAGTACTCGGGCCACAGGCCGGCCGGGATGATGGTGTAGTCCAGGCCCGCCAGCTCGATCATGCGCTGGATGAACACCTTCTGCCGGGCGATCCGGCTGTGCACGGTGAGCTTGGTCTGGCGCGACTCCCACTCGTAGATGAAGCCGAATTCGGACGGCACGAAGCGCTCCACGCCAGCCTCGCGCGCGGCATGGATCAGCGGGTACTGGGACTCGGTGGCGGACAGCGGGACGCAGGACACCAGGTAGTCGGTGCCGAGCAGGGCGGGGATCAGCGACTCCACGCTGCCGGTGTCCGCCGCGCGCAGCTCGACGCCGCGGGCCTGCCAGTCCGACCATTTCCTTTGCTTCTCGGCGCTGGGCTGCGAAAGGCCCAGCGAGGACTTTTCCGGGGTGTCGCCCTGGCGCAGCAGGACGCGGACGTTGAACAGGTCCTGGGCGAGCAGTTCTTCGACACAGGCAGTGCCCGCCACGCCGGTGGCCGAGAATACCGTTACTGTTTTTCTTGTCATGGGAAATTCCTTGGATTGGCAGCGAATGCACCGCGGTGCCAGGCCAAGGTACGCAAAAGCGCGCCAGGCACATCCCCCCATGGGCGGGTGGCCGATGGGGGGAGGCCTTGGCTAGAACTGCTCCGCGGCCAGTTCGTAGAGGCTCTCGGCGCCGCCGCTCAGGCACACGCTCAGGCCCTCGATGCGCGGCAGCAGGCGCTCGAAGAAGAAGTGGGCGGTGGCCAGTTTCGCCGAATGGAAGTCCGGCTCGTCGGCCAGCCTGGCCTGCGCCGCGCTGGCCATCCTCGACCACAGGTAGGCATAGGTGACATAGCCGAACAGGTGGAGGTATTCCACCGAGGCGGCGCCCACCTGGCGCGGGTCCCCGGCGGCCCGGTCGCGCAGCCAGTCGCTGGTCTCCTCCAGGAGCCGCACGGCGTCCAACAGCCTGTCGCGGTGGACCACGGCTACCCCGGCGGCGTAGTCGTGGATTTCGGCGAGGAAGGAGCCGAGCGCCTGGCCGTCATCGGCGAGCACCTTGCGCCCGAGCAGGTCCAGGGCCTGGATGCCATTGGTGCCCTCGTAGATCTGCGCGATGCGCACGTCGCGCACCAGTTGCTCCTGGCCCCACTCACGGATGTAGCCGTGGCCACCGAAGACTTGCTGGCCGAGCACGCAGCTTTCCAGCCCGGTATCGGTGAAGAAGGCCTTGGCGACCGGCGTCAGCAACGCGACCCGGGCCTGCGCCGAGGTGCGCACCCCGGCGTCGGCGCCATGCTTGGCGGTGTCCAGCTGGGCGCCGAGGTAGGTGGCCAGGGCGCGCGCGCCTTCGGTGTGCGCCTTGATGGTCAGCAACATGCGGCGCACGTCGGGGTGGTGGATGATCGGGTCGGCGGCCTTGTCCCTGGCCACCGGGCCAGTGGGGGCGCGGCTCTGCAGGCGGTCGCGGGCGTAGGCCACGGCGGCCTGGTAGGACGCCTCGGCGCAGCCGATGCCCTGGATGCCGATGGACAGGCGCTCGTAGTTCATCATGGTGAACATCGCCGCCAGTCCCTTGTTCGGCTCGCCGACCATCCAGCCGGTGGCGCCATCGAAGTTCATCACGCAGGTAGCCGAGGCCTTGATGCCCATCTTGTGCTCGATGGAGCCGCAACTGACGGCATTGCGCGCGCCGAGCGAGCCGTCTTCGCCGACCAGCACCTTGGGCACCAGGAACAGCGAGATGCCCTTTGGCCCTGCCGGCGCGTCGGGCAGCTTGGCCAGCACCAGGTGGATGATGTTCTCGGTCAGGTCCTGCTCGCCGCCGGTGATGAATATCTTGCTGCCGCTGATGGCGTAGCTGCCGTCGGCATTGGGCTCGGCGCGGGTACGGAGCAGCCCGAGGTCGGTGCCGGCGTGGGCTTCGGTCAGGCACATGGAGCCGGCCCAGCGGCCTTCGTACATCGGTGGCAGGTACAGACGCTTCAACTGCGTGCTGGCATGGCTGTCGATGGCCAGGCAGGCGCCGCTGCTGAGCACCGAATACAGGGCGAAGCTGGTGTTGGCCGCGTAGAGCATTTCCTCGACGTGCACGGCGAGCATCTTCGGCATGCCCATGCCGCCGAAGTCCGGGTTGCCGGAGAGGCCGACCCAGCCGCCCTCGGCATAGGTGGCGTAGGCGGCCTTGAAGCCTGCCGGCGTGCTCACCACCCCGTCGCGCCACTGGGCGCCTTCCTCGTCGCCGCTGCGGTTGAGCGGCGCGAGGGTTTCGCTGGCCAGCTTGCCGGCCTCCTCCAGGATGGCGCTGGCGGTGTCGGTGTCCAGGCTGTTGCCCAGCCCGGGGAGTGCGGCCCATTGGGCGTTGGCGTCGAAGACGTCGTTGAGCAGGAACTGGATATCGCGCAGGGGGGCTCGGTAGTGGTTCATGGCCGGTTCTCGGAAATGGAGTTCGTGAGGGACGATCGGCAAGCGTTCGAGGCTCGCGCAGCGTTGCGCCAGAGCCGGCGGACAGCCATCCGTGCTGTGCGAGAAGCCGCCCTGCGGCTTATGCGGGCAGCCCTGGATATGCTAGGAATGCGCGGCTGAACACCCTGTGCGGTACCCGCCGCGCGCCGCAAGGGGCCGCGAGCCACGCTGATGGCGAAGACCTCGGGTACGTGCATGGGAAGGGCTCCTGGCTTGCTGGCCGCAAGTCTAGGGGGGAGGGCGGCCGGGCTCCTATGCCGGAATTGCGCAACGCACATTGACGAATTTGGATATAGCCGATGATGAGCAAAGATGAGGCCGGGGCCGGCGGGCTGCGCAAGAGCGACTCGGTGGCGGCGTACTTCGTGAAGGCTGCGTTGCACCGATTGGCCGACCGCCCGCAGCGAGTGCGCGAATTGCTGGCCGCGGCCGGTATCGATCCGGGCTCGCTGGATAACCCGCAGCAGCGGATATCGGCCGATGCGGTCACGAGATTGTGGCTATCGCTCACCGAGGAGCTGGGGGATGAATTCTTCGCCTTCGATTCGGGCGGCATGCCACGCGGGGCCTTCGCCATCATCTGCCGCAGCGTGCTGCTCGAACCCGACCTGGGGCGGGCGCTGCGCCAATGCCTGGCGGGGTTCAACCTGTTCCTGCGGGATATCCGGGCCCACCTGGAGCTGCGCGGCAACCGCGCCGCCATCGTGCTGCAGGTGCGCATCGAAGATGCAACCCTGCGTGGCGTCGCCGAGGAAATCTACCTGAGCATGGTCATCGGCGTGGCCTGCTGGCTGGTGGGGCGGCGCATCACCCTGGAGCGGACCCGGTTCGGCCACCCGCGGCCGCCCCATGGCGCCGATCCCTTGCTCTGGGGCCCCTGGATCCAGTTCGATTGTGCGCGCACCGAAGTGGAGTTCGCCGCCGCCCAGCTTGCCCTGCCGGTGGTGCGCAACTTCGCCGGGCTCAAGCAGTTCCTGCGCCAGGCCCCGGAGGGCGTGGTGGTGCGCTTTCGCAACCGTTCCGGACTGTCCGCAAAGGTCTACCGTCATCTCAAGGACAGCACCGAGCTGCACTGGCCTTCGCAGGCACAGATGGCCATGCGCTTCGCATTGAGCGAATCGGCATTCCGCCGGCAGCTGGAGCGCGAAGGGTTTTCCTATCAGGTGCTCAAGCATGAGGTACGCAAGGCGCTGGCGTTCGACTACCTCAACGATGTCAGCCTGAGCATCACGGAGATAGCGATCCGCTGTGGGTTCCAGGAGCCCAGTGCGTTCCACCGCGCCTTCCGCCAGTGGACCGGCATGAGCCCCGGCCGCTATCGCAGTGCCCAGGCCATTACGGCGGTGTGAATACACGCAGCGTTTATGTCAGTTCCGCCTGGCCTTGATCTGCTGCCAGGCCGCATCCAGCGATTGCCGTTGATCCGTTGCCAGGGTTTCCAGCAGGTAGCTGCGGCGTCGTTGTTCGGTGTTCAGAACCTGGCCGGGAGCGTTCTTCAGCAGTGCCTGCATGGCTGGGGAGGTGCTGGGAAGAGGGGCGTAGAAGCGAGTCGCCCGGGCGTTGCGGATGGCGTTCTGCGGCGCGATCAGGAAGTCGATGAAGCGGTAGGCCAGCGCCGGGTTCGGGGCATTGGCCGGTATGGCCAGGGTGTCGATGTAGATCGCGGCGCCTTCGTCTGGAATCAGGTAGGCCAGTTGTGGGTTCTTTTCCATGGCGCGGATGGCGTGCCCGCTCCAGCTCATGGTCAGGCAGAGCTTGCCGGCGGCGATATCGTCGATGTAGCTCCAGTTGTTCAGTGAGTGCAACTGCCTGGCGATCGGCTGCAGGCTCTGCAGGCTGCGTTCTATTTGACGGCCACTGCTGCTCGACAGGCTCCGGCCGCGGTAGTTGAGCAGGAGCGAGGCGGTTTCCTCGGCGGCATCCAGCAGGCCGATGCCGCAACGGGCCAGCCGGCTCGCCTGTTGCTCATCGAACAGCAGGCTCCAGCTGTTGGGCAGCGGCGCGCCGTAGGTGGCCTGCGCGGCCTGCGTATTGACCAGCAAGCCGATGGAGCCCCACAGGTAGGGGACCGTATGCTGGTTGGCCCCGGGGATTCCGGCCAGCGTGGAGACCACCCAGGGGTCGAGCTCCTGGTAATGCGCGAGCCGTTGGCTGTCGATTTCCGCCAGCCGGTGCTGCGCCAGCAATTGCTTGAGCATGAAGTGCGACGGCACGACGACGTCATAGGCGTCGCCGCCGGCCATGGTCTGCAGCAACTCGTCGGTAGTGGTGAAGGCGTGGTAGTCCACGCGGATACCGGTCTGCTCGTGGAAGTCCTCCAGCACGGCAGGGTCGAAATAGTCTTTCCAGTTGTAGACGCGCAGAACCTGTTCGGCATGTGCGGCGGTGCAGACGAGCAGGGCAAGCAGGCAAACCAGGTGCTTCATGGCGATGACATCCGTTGATGTGGGGACAGGTTCCGTCGCTCGGTGCCTGGCTGGTCCGCAGCCAGTTCCCGGATCCGGATTCAAGCGGTTTTTGCCGTGGAAGAATTGCCGCTGGCAGACAAGTCGTTGTTTGTGATTGCCAGGATGAACCGGCGTGCGCCACTTCAACTCGCCACATCGACCCTCGGACAGGTCTTCCGCTCCCCGTCCTGGGCCAGGCAGCGCACGTCCAGACGGCGAAGCGGGAGCTAGGTCTTGAAGTGCTCCACCAGGCGCTGTTGCTGGTTCGCCATGTCATGCAGCGAGCGGCCGATGCGTGACGACTCTTCGACCTGGGCGATGAGCGTTTCGCTGATATCCCTGATGCCGCTCACGCGACGGCTGATCTCCTCGCTTGCCGAGCTCTGCTGCACCGCTGCGCTGGCGATCTGCTGGGACATCGAGTCGATCACCTCGACGGCGTCGCCAATGGTGCGCAGGGCCGTGTGGCTTTCATCGACCAGCGCGACGCTCTGGTTCGCCTGCTCCCGGCTGAGCCGCATGCTGCCGGTGACCTGCTCGCTGAGCTGCTGCAGGGTTTCCACGACCTCGCGGATTTCGCCCACGGAATTCTGCGTGTGGCTGGCCAGCTGCCGCACTTCGTCGGCGACCACCGCGAAGCCGCGGCCCTGCTCGCCGGCGCGCGCGGCTTCGATGGCGGCGTTGAGCGCCAGCAGGTTGGTCTGCTCGGCGATGCTGCAGATCACGTCGAGGACCTGCCCGATCTGGCTGCTGCTGTGGGCGAGCGCCCGCACGTCCGCCAGGGTCCTTTCCAGCCCCCGGTCCAGCGCCGCGATGCTGTCGGCCGACTTGCCGAACACCACCAGCCCTTTTCTGCTGGCTTCCTCGGCCGCCGTCGCGGCCTGGGCCGTGCGGGACGAACTGTGCGCCACGTCCTGGGAACTGACGCTCATCTGGTGGAGTGCCGTGGCCGCTTGCTCCACTTCCTGATGCTGGCGTTGCATGCCGTCGTTGACTTGTGCGGCTATCAGCGCGGAGCGGTCGGCCGTTTCGCGGGTGTGCAAGGCGGCTTTCTGGATCTCGCCGATGATGGGCTGCAGTTTGTCGAGGAAGCGGTTGAAGCCGCTGGCGAGCCTTCCGATTTCATCGCTGCGGCTGTTCGGCAGGCGCTGGGTGAGGTCGCCATCGCCGTCGACGATGGCATCCAGCATGTCGGCCACCTGCAGCAGGGGGCGGGTGACGCCACGGGCCGCGAACCAGATCAGCAACAGGCCCGCGCCGCTGGCGAGGACGCCCAGTCCCAGGCTCATCCACGTCGCCTGCAGGTTCTGCCGGTTCAGCTGTGCCTGTAGTTGCAGCGCGGGGGCCTGCAGCACTGCCTGGGGCACGCGTATCTGCAGGGTCCAGGGGCGGGCCGCGGGGACTTGCAGCGGCTGTCGTATATCGATCGCTTCGGTGCTGTCGGCATCCGCGGCGAGGGCCTTGCCCAGCCCCTCCGGGTCGCTGCTGTGCCCGACCAGAAGGCCGCCCGCGGAGAGGATGCTGACCTCGCCCTGGCCCTGGTAAAGGCTTGCGCTGAGGGTTTCGCTCATCTTCTGCAGCGTCGACAGGCTGATGTCGATGCCTACCACCCCGAGCGTCTTGCCGTCCTGGACCAGCGGCAGGGCGATGCTGCTCATCAGCGTCTTGCGGCCTTCCACTTCGACCGCATAGGGCTCGACCACGCAGGCCTGCCCGCTCTGCAACGGGCAGGTGAACCAGGCGTTTTCCGCCTCGCTGCCGGGAGGGGCATGGTTGGCGGTGATGTTGGTTTCGTTCAGCACCGCCTGCACGAGCTGGCCGGGTTTGCTCTGCGACCAGTAGAGGGCGAAGCGGCCGGTTTCGTTGCCTGCCGCAGCGGGTTGATCGACGAAGCGCGAGTCCTGGTCGTCCAGGGCATTGGCTTGCAGGACCACGTACATGCCCAGCAGCTGCGGCTTTTCCCGCAGCGCCTCATGGGTCCTGGAGACGATCTGGCGGCGCAGGGCCTCGCTGGGGAGCTGGCCGACGAGCGCCTGTTCCCGTAGTTGCAGCAGCTGCTTGGCGAAGCCTTCGGCGTAGAGCCTGGTCTCATCGAGAAAACGCTCCACGCGCAGGCCCTGGAGCGTGGCGCTCGCCTGCAGATGCGCGTGTGCGGACTCTTCGAGCAGGCGGGTGCTTTCCCGTTCGAGCAGGCTGGCATTGCGCTGGGCCTGGTACAGCGTGGCGCCGAGCAGGCTGGCAACCACGGCAAGCAAACAGCATCCGCTGAGCACGCTGATCCGCCACTGGGCGCTGAGGCGCAAAACCGGCATGGCTTGGTCTCCTGGGCGGGGCGATGATGCGGGGAGCGGAGGAGGGGCTGCCATGTCCGCCTGGATCATCGCTTATCGCATTGGTCGATTCGTTGTTCTTGTTGGTGTGCGACAGAGGCTCCCGTCCGGGAGATCGGCGCGGGGAGATGGTAGGGGCGCAGGCTGTTACCGGGTTATCCCGAATCGGCAGGCCGGGACTGAGGAGCTATCGGCGTGATCCACATTGGGGCGTGGCATTCGATGCTGCCGATTTGGGATAACACCCCGTGCAGGGTCGGCCTAGCATCAGTCTTGCCAGTGAGCCCTGAGTGACCCGTCGGTCGTCGGCAGGCCTAGAACAAGAAGTTCGTTGGTTGGTGAGAGCGCTGCAGTCTCTCCGTGTTTTCCTAACGACTGCCTCATATAACAAGGTCAAGAAAATGAGCGTACCCATGTCCCAGATCAGCAGCTCGACAGAGCTGAGGCGCGGCGCCCTAGGCGTCGGTTTCATCATCTTCTTCGTGGTTTCCGCCGCCAGCCCGCTGAGTGTCATCGCCGGCGGCTTCCCCATCGGCATCATGCTTGGCAACGGCGCCGGAACGCCGGCGTTGCTGGTGCTGACGCTGCTGGTGTTGCTGGCGTTCTCGGTGGGCTACACCTCCATGGCGCGACATGTGACCAATGCCGGCGGCTTCTATGCGTTTTCCTCGCGCGGGCTGGGTGGCCTCGCCGGTGGCGCCGCGGGCGTCCTGGCGATGTTCGCCTACAACATCCTGCAGGTCGGCCTGTACGGCATGTTCGGCGGGGTGGTGGCCGGCACCATGGCCAGCGTCTTCGGCGTGGAACTGCCGTGGTGGTGCTACTCGCTGCTGGCGATGACCAGCATCGCGGTCCTCGGCTATCGCCAGATCGATCTCTCCGCGCGGGTGCTTTCGATCATCGTGGTCGCGGAATACCTGGCCATCCTCACCCTGGACTTCGCCATTCTGAAGTCGGGCGGCGATGCCGGCGTGAACCTGGATTCCTTCAAGTCCGAGCATGTCTTCAGCGGCACGCCTTCCATCGGCCTGCTGTTCTGTTTCGCGGCCTTCATCGGCTTCGAGGCCACGACCATCTATGGCGAAGAGGCGCGGGATCCGCAGCGCAGCATTCCGGTGGCCACCTATGCCTCGGTATTGCTGATCGGTTGTTTCTACACGCTGTCGATCTGGTCGATGGTGGTCGGCGTGGGCGCCGACAAGATCGTGGCGACCCTGCAGGCGCTGGGGGACCCGACCACCTTCATCTACGGCATGTCCGACCACTTCGTCGGCCCCGAGCTGACCAAGGTGATCCGCGTGCTGTTCATGGTCAGCATCTACGCCGGGCTGCTGGCGTTCCACAACTCGGCTGCGCGCTATTTCTACGCCATCGGCCGCGATGGCCTGCTGCACCGCATGCTCGGCACCACCCACCGCATCCACCAGAGCCCGCACATGGGCTCGGCCCTGCAGAGCCTGATCGCCGCGGTGGTGGTGCTGATCTTCGCCGCCATGGATGCGGACCCGATCCTGCAGCTCTTCGCCTGGTTCTCCAGCCTGGCGACGCTGTGCCTGATCCTGCTCATGGCGCTGACCTCGGCAGCGGTGTTCGCCTACTTCTGGCGCCATCCGGAGATTCCGCTGGGGCTGCTGCGCGGCCGCATCCTGCCGGCTTTCTCCTGCCTGGCGCTGCTGTTCGTGCTGGCCATCGCGGTGATCCATTTCGATGTGCTCACCGGTTCCAGCAAGGCCCTGTCCTATGCGCTGTGCGCCGTCATCCCGGTGGCGCTGATCGCCGGTGTGCTGCTGGCGGCGCGCCTGCGCAGGATTTCGCCCGAGCGTTTCCAGGCGCTGGGCAGCCACAAGCTCTAGGCGCGACCCGCGTCGATATCTCCCACCACGAAAGACCAGTAGCCACCGGGCGGAGCGATCCGCCGGTGGGCGAAGGGAAGGTTCATATGTACGACTATCGCATGCTCATCGACGGTGCCTGGGTAACGGGCGAGAACGGTCACTTCGACGTGACCAACCCTGCCACGGGCGCGCCATTCGCCCAATGCCCGGCCGGCTCCCTCGGCCAGCTGGACCAGGCGGTGCAAGCCGCCCGCCGCGCCTTCGGGCAGTGGCGGCAGAGCACCCATGAAGAGCGGCGCGAATGCCTGCGACGGATTGCCGACGACATCGAACGGGAGGCCGGGGAACTGGCCAGGCTCATCGTCCTGGAGCAGGGCAAGCCGCTGGAGCTGGCCATCTCCGAGGTCATGGGCGGCGTCGCCTGGACGCGCTACAGCGCCGAGCAGGAGATTCCCGTGGAGCTGGTGGAGGAGACGCCGGCGCAGCGCGTCGAGCTGCACCGCAAGCCCCTGGGCGTGGTGGCCTCGATCACCCCCTGGAACTGGCCGTTCATGATCGCCGTGTGGCACATCATGCCGGCCCTGCGGGCGGGCAACAGCGTCGTCAGCAAGCCTTCCAGCCTGACGCCCTTGAGCACCCTGCGCCTGGTCGGGATCATCGCTCGCCACGTGCCCAGGGGCGTCATCAACATCGTCACCGGCGAGCGCGGTTTCGGCAGTGCGATTGCCCGCCATCCGGGCATCGACAAGATCGTCTTCACCGGCTCCACCGCCACCGGCCAGAGCGTCATGCGCGAGGCCGCCGGCAATCTCAAGCGCCTGACCCTCGAGCTGGGGGGCAACGATGCCGCCATCGTGCTGCCGGGCACGCCGGTCGAGCCGATCGCCGCGGACATCTTCCAGGCCGCGTTCCTCAACATGGGCCAGACCTGCGCGGCGCTGAAGCGGCTCTACGTGCACGAGTCCCAGTACCAGGCGTTCGCCGAGGCGCTGGTGGCGATTGCCGGGCGCCAGGTGGTCGGCGACGGGCTCGAACCCGGCGTGACCTTCGGGCCGGTGCAGAACCTCGAGCAGCTCGAGCTGGTCGCCGGGCTGGTCGAGGATGCCCGGGCCCAGGGCGCGCGCGTGCTGTGTGGCGGCGAGCGCCTGGAGCGCCCCGGCTTCTTCTTCGCCCCGACCATAGTCGCCGACGTCACCGATGGCCAGCGCCTGGTCGACGAGGAGCAGTTCGGCCCGGTGCTGCCGCTGATCGCCTACACCGATGTCGAGGATGTCCTGCGCCGCGCCAATGCCAGCGACGTGGGGCTCGGCGGCTCGGTATGGGGGGACGCGGCACAGGCGCAGGCGCTCGCCTCGCGCCTGGAAAGCGGCGTGGCCTGGGTCAACTGCCACGCGCAGATTCAACCGAATACGCCCTTCGGCGGCTGCAAGCTGTCCGGCTTCGGCGTCGAGTTCGGCCTGGAGGGCCTGCTGGAGTACACCGCCCAGCAGCTCCTGTACGTACGCAAAAACCCGTGAGAATCGAAGCCATGTACGAAAAATACAAGACCGCAGAGAAGAAGTTCTGGCACCCCATGAGCTCGTCCGCGCCGGCGAACCGGGCCAAGACGCTGGTCATCGCCCGCGGCGACGGCAACTACATCACCGACATCGACGGCAACCGCCTGCTGGATGGCGTGGGCGGCCTGTGGAACGTCAACGTCGGGCACAACCGTGCGCAAGTGAAGGCCGCCATCGCCGCACAGCTCGACGAGCTGGCCTACTACCAGACCTTCGACGGCATCGCCCATCCCCGGGTGTTCGACCTGGCCGAGCGTCTTACCACGCTGTTCGCCCGCGAGCGCATGGCCCGCGTGCTGTTCAACTCCGGCGGCTCCGATGCGGTGGAAACGGCCCTGAAGATGGCCCGGCAATACTGGATCGCCTCCGGCCAACCCGGCCGCGTGCGTTTTCTCTCGTTGCGCAACGGCTACCACGGCGTGCATGTCGGCGGCACTTCCGTGGGCGGCAATGGCGTCTACCACTACAACCATGGCCAGCTGTTGGCCGGCTGCCAACTGCTCGACACCCCCTGGCTGTACCGCAACCCCTGGGATTGCCGCGACCCCGAGCAACTGACGGAGCACTGCATCCGCCAGCTCGAGGAGCAGGTCGCCTTCCTGGGCCCGGACACCATCGCCGCGTTCATCGCCGAGCCGGTGCAGGGCGCGGGCGGGGTGATAGTGCCGCCGGACAACTACTGGAAGCGCCTGCGGGAAGTCTGCGACCGCTACGGCATCCTGCTGATCGCCGACGAGGTGGTCACCGGCTTCGGCCGCACCGGTTGCCTGCTCGGCAGCCGTGGCTGGGGCGTGGCGCCGGACATCCTGTGCCTGGCCAAGGGCATTTCCGCCGGCTACATCCCGCTGGGCGCCACGGTGTTCAACGAGCGTATCGCCGAGGCGATCGAGAACGCCCCCGGCTTCGCCAACGTGATCATGCATGGCTACACCTACAGCGGGCATCCGACCGCCTGCGCCGCCGCCCTGGCGGTGCTGGACATAGTCGAAGCCGAGGACCTGCCGGGGAACGCGGCGAAGGTGGGGGCTGAGCTGATCGGCAAGCTGCAGCCGCTGAGCGAGCGTTTCGACGTGGTCGGCGAGGTGCGCGGCAAGGGCCTGATGATCGCCCTCGACCTGGTAGCGGACAAGCGCACCCGGCAACCGCTCGACCCGGCCGCGGGGCACGCGGCCCGCATCGCCGACGCCGCCCGGGCGGAAGGGGTGCTGGTCCGCCCGGTGGGTAACAAGATCATCCTTTCGCCGCCGCTGACGCTCTCCTCCGACGAGGCGGGAATGATCGCCGCGGCCCTGGAAACCGCCCTCCAGACCTGTCGCTGAGTCTCGTGCGCCGGCCTGCGCAGGGCCGGCGCGCGCTCCAACCGAAAAACAACAACAGCCTTCCCAAGGCGAAGAAGGAGCATCATGCATCATCGAAACATCTACCGAACCCTCGGTGGAGGGCTTGCGCTCGCCCTGAGTCTCACCAGCCAGGCCAACGCCCTGGAGCTGTACGCCGACGACGATACCCACCTGAATGCCGACGTCCTGGCGGTCTACGGCTGGCTGAACAGCCGCAAGAACTACGACGGTACGAGCGGCGGCAGCACCTGGCGGGAAGGCTTCATCAAGTACGGCCTGAGCGCGTACCAGGGGCTGGGGAGCGCCGGTACCGCCTATGGCGCCTTCAGCCTGGTCAGTTCCGGCACCTGGGGCGATGGCGATGCCGCAGGCAATACCGACGGTTCCGAACGCACCACCAAGATCGAGGACGCCTACCTGGGCTGGCGCTCCGCCGGGATGTTCCCGGCGCTCGGCCAGGACGGGCTGGACGTTTCCTTCGGCCGGCAAGTGGTCAAGCTCGGCAGCGGCTTCATCATCAACGACGATGGTCCCAACCTGGGGCGCGGGCCGGCCGACGGCAAGCTGAACCGGGGCGGCGCCTACTACATCGCCGCGCGCCATGCCTTCGACCGGACCGCGGTGGTCCGCATCGGCGGCCAGGATGGCCTGCATGGCAGCCTCCAGTGGCTCAAGTCCGACAACCGCGCCCAGGCCGAGACCGAACTGGCCGCGGGCACCCTGGACTACACCGCCAAGCCGGGCACCCTGGGCCTGACCTGGGTCCACGGCATCGATGTCGTGGACCAGTGGGCCAGCGATTTCCAGAAGCAGCGCGAGGGGATGAACATCTACAGCCTGCGCGGCGAGGGCGACGCCGGCGTGGAGAACGCCAGTTTCGCCTTCGAATACGCCTGGCAGGACAAGGACGCCGGCAACGAGCAGGCCTGGTACGCCGAGGCGGGCTATACCTTCGCCGACGTCGCCTGGTCACCCAAGCTGACTTACCGTTACAGCCGCTATTCCGAGGGCTGGGACCCGATGTTCAACGGCTTCAGCACCGGCTACGGCACCTGGTTCCAGGGGGAAGTGGCCTCCAACTACGCGGGCCCGTTCAACAGCAACACGGCCATCCAGCACCTGGGCCTGAAGGCCACGCCGCTGGAGAACCTGAGCGTTGGGGTGCTGTACTTCGACTTCGACACCTTGCACAAGCGCGATGCGCTGAACCTCGATGCCCGGGAGTTGGACCTGTACGTCGAATGGGCAGTCAACCCGCACCTGATCGTCACGCCGCTGGTCGGGCTCTATCGTCCGGACAAGGACGAGAGCAACGGCGGCAACCAGGTCGGCGGCAACGGCACCAACGTCTATAGCCAGCTGATCGTGGCGGTGCCGTTCTAGCATCGCGAACCCGGCCCGTGGGGCCGCCTTTGGTGAAACGGCCGCCGGTTCGCTGGGCGGCCGCTTTTTTCGGGGTGTTCAGAAACTCAGCGGGTAGCTGGTGATGAAGCGGACTTCGTCGTAGTCGCTGGCGTAGCTGCTGCGGACGGTAGAGGTGCGCAGCAGGAAGGAGAGGTTTTTCAGGGGACCGTTCTGGATGCTGTAGCCGATGTCGCTGTCACGCTCGTATTCATGGCCGTCGGCTGCGGCGACACGCTGGATGTCGCTGCCCCGGGTATAGCGGGTCATCAGCGTCAGGCCCGGCATGCCGAGGCTGGCGAAGTCATAGTCGTAGCGCAGTTGCCAGGAGCGTTCGCCGGCCCAGAAGAAACCGCCGTTGGTGACCCAGTTGACCAGGTAGGGCTGCGGCGTGGAGCCCAGCAGCATGGGGAACATGTCTTCGCCGAGCATGCGCTGGTAGCTCGCCGAGAGGGTGTGGCCCGCGTGGCGGATGCCCAGGCGCAGGCCGTAGGCGCTGTTGTCTATGCGCCCGGAAAGCGCGCGGCCGGACTCGCCGTTGTGGAAATAGCTGAGGGTGCCGATCAGGCTCGTGTCCTGGCCCAGCGGCTGGTTGAGGGTGCCGCCCAGGTAGTGCTGGTCGTAGATGTCTTCGAGGTTGGCGAAGTAGTAGCTGGCGGCGAGCCGCGGGCCCCATTTGGCGTCCACCCCGGCGAAGTTCAGCTTGTTGCTGTCTTCGCTCGCCGGGTGCCCGGCCAGGTAGAACGACTCGCGGTTGCTGGAGGCCCGGCTACTGGTATTCCACAGTTGCCCGGCGGTGAACTTGAACCCCTGCAGCTCCTGGGATTCCAGCAGCACGCCCTGGAAGGTCTGGGGCAGCACGCGGACGTCATCCTGGAAGATCACCGGCAGCCTCGGCTCCAGTAGCCCGACCTTCAAGGTGCTTTGGGAGTAGCGCAGCTTCAGCGTTGCGCCGGCACGGCCGAAGTCATCGGCAGGCTCGCCCGTGCGTGGATCGTAGGGCAGGCTGCCGTCGTTGCTGGTGCCGCTGCCGCCGTCCAGCTTGAGCGCGTAAAGACCGGTCAGGTCCAGGCCGATGCCGACGGTGCCTTCGGTATAGCCGGAGCGCAGGCGGGCCAGGACCGCCTGCGACCAACTGCCGGCCTGGGACTGCGGCGCGTCGTCCTGACGATAGTCGCGGAGCATGTAAAAGTTGCGCAGGGTGGTTTCCAGGTTGCCGTCGACCAGCAAATCGGCCCGTGCGCAGAGTGGGGCCAGGACGCTGGCGGCACACAGGGTGAGGCAGGGGCGAAGGGCATGACGAAACTGCATGTGCGGTTCTCCTCGGGCCCGGCGAGGCCGGGCCCATTGGCAAGTGGGGAGGGCGCGCTGGCCGCTGCAGGGCGCAGGTCGCCGGCCACCGCCCCGGGCGGGACGGCGGATCGATGGGTGATGGTCGTGCGGGGGCGTCAGCGCAGGGCGGGGTTCGCCGGCAGCGCCTGCCCGTGGCTTTCCTGCGCCTGCTCAGCGGCGCCGGACTGGCGCAGGAGGCTGTTGCGGAAGTGCCGGCGGCCGCGGCCGAGCAGGCCCACGCAGAGCACGGCGGCGAAGGTGACGATGATGGCTACGGAAGAGCCCACGGCCTTCGGGTCCTTGAAGAACTGGTCGGTGAGCAGGGCCACCAGGGTGGTGCCCACGCCAAGCCCGACCAGGTTGGACACCAGCAGGAACAGCGCGGAAACCTGCGCGCGCAGATGGCTGGGGGTGAGTACCTGCATGGCGGCGGCGGAGGTCGAGATGGGGAAGGCGCAGAAGAACATGGCCGGGGCCAGCAGGGCGATGGACCAGCGCAGGTCGTCCACCAGCACGGCGGCCAGCGCCGGCGGCAGCATGCAGGCGGCGCCGAGCATGGCGCTGAGCAGGGCGCCGTCATGGTGGCCGCGCTTCTGCAGCACATCGATCAGCCAGCCCGCGCAGAACACGCCCGCGGTGTTCAGCACCAGCAGTATGGTGCCCAGGATGTAGCCGGCCTCGACGGGCGAGAGACCGAACTTGCGCATGTACATCGCCGGGGTCCAGCTGAGCAGGGCGTACTGGCACATGGCGAAGAAGGAGAAGCCGATGAAGTGGCAGGCGAAGGTGCGCCGGTGCAGCCCGATGAAGCGCAGGCCGTCGCCGAGCGCGGCCTTGCCCTGGGCCAGCGGCTGGGCCGGCCGCCTGGGGTCGCGGACGCTGAGGGCTATCAGCAGGGCGACCAGCAGCCCGGGCAGGCCGACGATGAAGAAGGTCAGCTGCCAGGAGCGCACCGTGCCCAACGGCCCGAGTTCGATACTCGGCACGCCGCGCAGCAGGTCGATCACGTAGCCGCCGACCAGGAACGCCAGGCCACCGCCCAGGAAGGCGCCCATGGAATACAGGCCGAGGGCGCGGCCGAGCTTCTCCCGGGGGAACATGTCGCTGAGCATCGAATAGGTCGCGGGCGTCAGCGCGGCCTCGCCGACGCCGACCCCCATGCGGGCAAGGAACATCTGCAGGAAGTTTTTCGACAGGCCACAAGCCGCGGTGGCCAGGCTCCAGAAGGCGATGCCGGCGGCGATGATGCGCACGCGCGAGGAACGGTCGGCCAGGCAGGCGATGGGGATGCCCATGAAGGCGTAGAACAGGGAAAACGCCATGCCGCTGAGCAGGCTGAACTGGGTGTCGCTGATCTGCAGGTCGGCTTTGATCGGTTCGATCATCAGCGAGAGGATCTGACGGTCCACGAAAGAGAAGATATAGGCGACCATGCACACCGATACGACGTACCACTCGTAGGTGTAGCGGGTTTTCCGGGGCTGGGTGAGAGGGGACACGGTTACTGGCTCCTGATAGGGGTGAAGGCAGATGGCCAAGCACATCGAGCTCGTTGTTCTTGTCGGGTAACCGGGCGTCGCGGAGGGCAGCGGGTGCCTCCGGTCAACGGCCGTGGGAGATTTTTGTCATGGAATCTTCGGTTGTTTCAATATAAGTAAGTAAAATAATCAAATTATGAGATTTTTGTGATTTATTGGGTGAGGAGGTTAGCGGGAGGATTTCCGTTGCCGGAAGCCTAGGGGAGGTGGCATGGGGGATGAATCGGAGCGATTCCCATGCCGGGCGGGAATTTCCCCCAGGCGGCTAGGGGAAACCTTTGGCGGGGGGCCTCAGGTGTGGAATTGCACATCCGTTTGCATTCGACCTGACCGGTTATATTCATGCGTTCTGACTATCGATTGCATCGGGTTGACCAGCGCGCTTGTAACCATGATGGGCAGAGAACGGCCAGAAGGAGACGTACACAGAGGTCATACCACCAGGGGCGAGGGTCGATGCCAGTGAGTAATGCCAGACTCGCAACACGCGAGTGCCGCAAGTTGGAGGCCACAGTGAGCGGGCTCCACTGGACATTGCATCAAACTCGCGCGGCCGATTCATTGGGGTTGGAAAGCGTTTCGTCATAACGCAACAGCCGCCCGGCATTGGCCAGCACGAGTAAAGTGCTGAGGTTATGCAGCAGTGCCGCCACCATGGCGCCCGCCGCACCCAGCAGGCCGAAGGCGGCAGCCAGCACAATCGCCAGTGTCCAGCCCAGGCCGATGATGACGTTGATCTGCAGCGTGCGCCGACACAGGCGACTCAGGCGAATACAAGTCCCCAGGCGCCGCAGATCGCCATTGATCAACACGATATCCGCCGCCGCCAAAGCGATGTCGGCGCCCCCTGCCCCATGGCCACACCGACCACGCCCGCCTTGAGCGCCAGTGAGTCGTTGATGCCATCGCCAACCACAACTGCGCGATGTCAGCTATACGCACCTCGACTCCGCTGGCCAGCCGACCTTCCACCTCGGCCCGCTGGACTTGCACCTGGAGGCGGGCCAGACGCTGTTCATCGTCGGCGAGAATGGCAGCGGCAAGACCACCCTGGTCAAGCTGCTGCTGGGCCTCTATCCACCCAGCAGCGGGCAGCTGATGCTCAATGGCCACGCCGTCACCGGTGAGCAGCTGGATGACTATCGGCAGCAGTGCTCGGCGGTGTTCAGCGACTACCACCTGTTCGACGATCTACTGGCGGAGACTGCGCCGCTCCTCGAACGAGCCCGGCATTACCTCAGGCTGCTGGAGCTGGAGGGCAAGGTCGACATCGTCGACGGCGCGTTCAGCACACTCGACCTGTCGGCGGGCCAGCGCAAACGGCTGGCGCTGGTACATGCCTTCCTCGAACAGCGGCCGCTGATGCTCTTCGACGAATGGGCGGCGGACCAGGATCCGACCTTCCGCCGGGTGTTCTACGAGGAACTACTGCCGGACCTGAAGCGCCAGGGAAAGACCCTTATCGTGGTGTCCCATGATGATCGGTTCTTCCACCACGCCGACCAGCTAGTCCAGCTGCGCAATGGGCGCGTTGTCGACTGATCCACCAGCCCCTCGTTGGCACCCGCTCTTGGTGCAAGCCGTCGACAACAGTTGGCCAGAAGACTTCGCTTGAAGGGGCAAGCGGCTCGGTGCGCCTGAGCATTCTGGCGAAACGCCACTTTTCTTGCGGTAGTCCGACCAACTCTTTTAAGATGAGATAACTTCTCACCTGCAAGTCGTTATCACGCAAGGATTCGCGTTGCCATTTCCGCCCGCCTCCGCCACCCGCCACGTCGATATCCAAGTCCTGTATCTCGATCACCATGCCTGGCTGCTGGGTTGGCTGCGCAAGCGGCTGCGCCACAGCGAGGGCGCGGCGGACCTGGCGCAAGACACCTTCCTCCACATCCTCGGCAAGCCGGCACCCTTGCAGGACATCCGACAGCCCCGCGCCTGGCTGAGTGTCGTCGCCCGGGGCCTGCTGATCGACCGGTTGCGCCGGCAACGGGTCGAGCAGGCGTACCTGGAGGCCATCGCTCACTTGCCCGAAGCGCAAGTGCCCTCCCCGGAGCATCAACTGATCCTCCTGGAAACCCTGGCGCATATTGACGCCCTGCTCGATGGGTTGGCGCCCAAGGTGCGCACGGCCTTCCTGCTGTCTCGCCTGGAAGGCCTCGGTTACAAAGAGATCGCTATCCGCCTGGGCGTCAGCCTCAGCTCAGTCGAGAAGTACATGGCGACCGCCATCCGCCACTGTTTCCTCGCCCAACGATGAACGCCAATTCCCCCGACGATCTGCCCGATGCGGTACTCGACCAAGCTATTGGCTGGCTGGTTCGTCTGCAGTCGGGCTACGCCGATGAATACACGCAAGCGGCATGCCTACAGTGGCGACACGCCCATCCGCTGCATGAAACCGCCTGGCAGGCGCTACAGACCAGCGAATCCGCGTTCCGGCGACTGGCCGAGGCTCCCGGCAGCGTCGCGCAAGACACCCTGCAGCGCCTGCAGGGCAAACGCCATGGCCGCCGCCAGGCTCTCAAGATGCTCGGCTTTGGCGTGGCGATCACCGGCCTGGGCGGTTGGGGGCTGCGCGAGCACTCGCCGGCAGACTGGGCCTCGGATTACAGCACCGGCGTAGGCGAACGCCGGCAGTTCCTGCTGAGCGATGGCACTCGCCTGCAGCTCAATACCTCCAGCGCGGTGAATGTGCGTTTCTCCAAGCAGCGCCGAACGGTCCAGTTGCTGCGCGGCGAGATTTTCATCGACACCGGCAAGGATATCGCTGCGCCGGAGGGATATCGCAGCCTCTGGGTCGACAGCAGGCACGCACAGCTACAGGCCATCGGCACTGCCTTCGGAGTACGCGAGGAGGCCCGGGGGACACGCCTGCGGGTCGAGGGAGGCATCGTCGCCATCCATCGCGCCGGATCGCAACCCATTCGGGTGCTGGCGGGTGAGGAATACCTGATCAGCGCCGATGGCAGCCACAACGTCGTGAGCCCTGCCATGAACAGCAGCGCTTGGATTCAAGGCCAGCTCGTCGCCAAACGCATGCGTCTGGCCGAGCTGCTCGCAGAACTGGCGCGCTACCGGCACGGCTGGCTCAGCTGCGATCCAGCGATTGCCGGGCTGGAAGTCTCTGGCGTGTTTCAGCTCGACCACATCGACCAAGCCCTGGATGCTCTCGGCGATTCAATGCTTTTGCGCATTCAGCGCTTTACCCCGCTGTGGACACGAGTGACCGCTCGCTGAGAGAGAGGCAAAAAATTCTCAATACTGATTACGGCTTTATCCGAGTCCTTCGGCAAACAGGAAAACATACTGCCATTGCCAAGGAGCTCGTTATCCATGCCCTCTCGTTTCTCGCCGCCACGAGTGCCGCGTCGCACCACCTTCGCACTCACCCTGCGCGCCATCCTGCTGGGTAGCGCCGCCGCCACGTCGTTGCCCAGCTTCGGCGTGCAAGCCGAGCAAGCCGATCTGCGCCGCTACGACCTGCCCGCCGGCTCGCTGGAAGACTCCCTCAACGGATTCGCACAGGTCGCCGGCATCACCCTGCCCTTCGACCCCGCCCTGACGCAGGGCAAGCAAGCACCTGCCCTGCAAGGCGAATTCGGCATTCAGGACGGCCTGGACTACCTGCTGGGCGGCAGCGGTCTGGCCGCCGAAAGAAACGCCAGTGGCCATTGGGTCATCTTCTCCGCCCCCGCTGCCGAAGGTGCGCTGGAAATGGGCTCGGTCACCATCTCCGGCAAGGCACCGGGCTCCGTCACCGAAGGCAGCGGCGAATACACGACCGCCTCGTCGAGTAGCTCCACACGCCTCAACCTGGCGCTGCGCGATACGCCGCAGTCGATCACGGTGATGACCGACCAGCGCATCAAGGATCAGAACCTGAATGACCTCACCGAAGTCATGGAGGCGACTACGGGCATCTCCGTATCCCGCGTTGGCGTCGGCGCCGAGAACGACACTTACTGGTCGCGCGGTTTCCAGATCAACAACTTCGAAGTCGACGGCGTCCCCAGCTCCTCACGGCTGGGCAATTTTTCGCAAAGCACGGCGATGTATGACCGCATCGAGATTGTGCGCGGCGCCACCGGCCTGATCAGTGGCCTGGGCACGCCATCGGCCACTATCAACATGATTCGCAAGCGTCCGACGGCCGAAGCTCAGACCAACCTGAGTGCCGAAGCCGGAAGCTGGGACCGCTACGGGCTGGGCATGGATGTTTCCGGGCCGCTTACCGAAACCGGCAACGTGCGCGGGCGCCTGGTCCTGGACTACAAGACGCAGAACTCCTGGGTCGATCGCTACAAGCAGGACAACCAGCTCGTCTATGCCATCACCGAGTTCGACCTGGACGATGCCACGCTGCTCACGGCGGGCTTCAGCGTGCAGAAGAACCAGGCCGACTCGCCTCTGCGTACCGGTCTGCAGACGTTCTACTCCAATGGCCAGAAGACCGACTTCTCCCGCTCTGCCAGCAGCTCGCCAGACTGGTCGTACTTCGACGTGAACAAGAGCAATGTCTTCGTCTCGCTCGAACACCAGTTCGACAATGGCTGGAGCGCCAAGGCGGAACTTGGCCACACCGAGTACGAGTTCGACGAACTGATCAACTACATGAATGGGGAAATCGATCAAGCGACCGGCGCCGGCGCCTACCTGTACCCCAACCGCTGGTCCGGAACACCGCGGGAAAACAACCTGGACGCCTACCTCACCGGCCCCTTCAGCCTGCTCGGCCGCGAGCACGAGCTGATCGCCGGCATCACCCTGTCGCGTTACCGCGAAAGCACACCGGACCGTGGCGGCTGGTATGGCCCATGGACCGGCTACGACGGCAGCATCGGCAACATCCACCAGTGGTCCGGCGCGGCACCGCGACCGGACACCAGCCCGATCGGCAAGAACCTGATCGAGGAAAACCAATACGCCGCCTACGCCACCAGCCGCTGGAACCTGCGCGATGACCTCAAGTTGCTGCTGGGCGGCCGCGTCACCGACTGGAAACGCAGCAGCGACAACACTCCTTACGAGGGCACGCCCACCAGTAACGAAGAGAATCGCCATGGCGTATTCCTGCCCTATGCCGGGCTGGTGTATGACCTGAACGACACCTGGTCGGCGTACGCCAGCTACACGAAAATCTTTAACCCGCAGGCCTATGGCATCAAGGGGCTGGACGGCAAACCGCTGGACCCGCAGGAAGGTACAGGCTACGAAGTGGGCATCAAGGCTGCGCCACTGGATGGACGCCTGAACGCCAGCCTCGCGCTGTTCCGCATCGAGCAGGACAACCTCGCGGTATACGCAGGTCAGTTCGATACCTATTACCCGGAAAAGGGCACCACCACCGAAGGCCTGGAACTGGAAATGAACGGTGAGCTGGCCGATGGCTGGAACGCCTCCGCAGGGTATGCCTACAGCGTCAGCCGTGATCAGGATGATGAGCGCATCGTCACCAACATCCCGCGGCACAGCCTGAAGACCTTCACCAGCTACCGCCTGCCTGGCGCCTGGAATCGCCTGACCCTCGGTGGCGGGGTGAATTGGCAGAGCAAGATTGGCCAGGACCTGCATACCTTCGAGCAAGGTAGCTATGCCCTGGTCAATGTGATGGCTCGCTTCGCGGTCACCAACCAGTTGGACGTCGCAGTCAACGTCAACAACCTGTTCGACCGCACCTACTACAGCTACGCCGATAGCTGGAGTGTCTATGGCGCGCCGCGCAACCTCATGACGACGCTGAACTACCACTTCTGAGCAGTTGCCGCTGGAAGACCTGGCCACGCTGGCGGGCCTTGCGCGCACCATCGATGCCGGGGAGACCTGCCAGCCCGGCTCAGCCTGTTCCCCGCAGATCGGGCAAGCGCCCGTCTGCGGGGAGCGGCACTGCCTCAGAAGCGATACTGGGTGGTCAGCATCACGTTGCGCGGGTCGCCGTAGTAGCCACCGTAGAAGGTGGTATCCAGCGCGCTGAGGTACTTCTTGTCGAACAGGTTGTTGACGTTGAGCGTCGCTGAAACCTGCTCGGTGAAGCGGTAGCGTGCCATCAGATCGACCACGGTGTACTGCTCCTGCTTGGCCTTCACCGTCTGCCCCAGCTGCCAGGGTGTGGCGGTGAAGTGAATGCCGCTCTGCCAATTGGCGCCGCCGCCCACGGTGAGCGTTTCCCACTCGCCGGGCAGACGATAGGTGGTCCACAGCTTGAACATCTCAGCCGGCGCCACGGTATTCAGACGCTCGCCATCGGAGTCCTTGGTGACGCTGTGGCTATAGCTGGCGGTCAGATTCCAGCCCGGCAGCAGCTCACCGCTGGCTTCCAGGTCGAAGCCCTTGGTCTTGGCGCCGGAGACGGCGCGATAGGCCGTCTCGCCGTCGGTGCCGGGGACGGTCTGCCCCGGATCGGATTCGGCCAGGTTGTCCTGCTTGATCATGTACAGGGCGATAGCGGTGTTCAGGCGGCCATCGAAGAGTTCGCTCTTCAGGCCGATCTCATAGTTGTCGCCTTCGCGCGGATCGAGTGGCGAACCGTTGCGGTCGCGATAGCTCTGCGGCTGGAAGATGCTGGTGTAGCTGGCGTACACCGATTCAAGGCGGTCAACAATCGTGACCGCAACTTCACCAGTGCCAAGCTGAAACGTCGGATGGAAGAGATCGAGTCCAGCCTCAGCCGCTACCTCACTGCGCTGGACACTGCAGATCGTCAGGAGCTTGCCGTTGCCCAGGTTAAAGCCGAACGCCTCCGCGACAAGATCGAGACCTTGAAAGCCAAGATGCAGGAGCTCAAGGAAATCGAGGTTCAGCTCAACGAAGCACCGGATAAACAGCTCTCCCTGACTGATCCCGATGTCCGCTCAATGAAGACCCGTGGCAGCGGAATGGTTGGCTACAACGTGCAGGCAGCGGTCGACGCGAAGCACCACCTGATCGTGACCCACGAGGTCACAAACGACGGCGTCGATCGAGACCAATTGAGCTCGATGGCCAAGCAAGCGCGAGCAGCCATGGGTGTCGAGGTACTCTCAGCGGTCGCCGACAGAGGGTATTTCAAAGGTGAAGAAATCCTGGCGTGCCAGGAGGTTGGAATCACTGTTTTCGTACCCAAGACACTGACTTCGGGGGCGACAGCAGCGGGCCGCTTTGGCAAAGGTGATTTCATCTATGACGCAGCCAAGAACGAGTACCGCTGCCCGGCAGGGCAAAGCCTGATCTGACGCTACTCCAGCGTCGAGAAAGGTCTGAAGCTGCACCGTTACTGGAGTTCGCATTGCCAAGGCTGCGCATTGAAAGAGTGCTGCACTCCAAAGCTCAGAGCGCCGGGTGAGTCGCTGGGAACATGAGGCGGTGCTCGAGGATATGCAGTCCCGCTTGGATCAGGCACCGGAGATGATGCGCATCCGTCGGCAGACGGTGGAGCATCCATTTGGCACGCTGAAGGCCTGGATGGGCGCCACCCATTTCCTCACCCGAACGCTCGACCGGGTAAGCACGGAAATGAGCCTGCATGTGCTCGCCTACAACTTCAAACGGATGCTGAGCCTGCTGGGCAGCAGTGCGCTGATGGCAGCGATGAGGGCCTGAAACCCTCTTCGCGGCTCAATGAACTCATCGTACAGCATCGCGGAGGCAAATCAGTTGAATGACTCGGGTCGACACGCCAGAAGCCCATAGGGCCTCTGGGCGCCGCTAAAACAATCCCAAAGCCAGCTATCCATCACCTGCTGCGTTTTTACACGGCCTGGGCCGATAGCTGCCTGCCATACGAGGCTGCCTTGGGTCGTTCTCTGCCAATCATGGCCACGCAGTGTGATGGCCAGGCCCGATGCAAATGCTCGGTCAAGTAAGTGCAACTCCGCACTCAGCCACCTTGGCCGTCGGCCTCGAGCATGTTGCGGGCGATGCGGCGGGCGGTGTCGATGACCATGTCGGTCACCGTCTCCTGGCGCAGCAGCCTGAAGTTTTCGGTGGTCCCCACCGCCGAGATGCTGCCCAGCACCTCCTTGCCGTCGGCGCCGAGGATGGGCGCGGCGATGCCTGTCAGGCCGCGGTTCAGCTCGTCGTGGGTGATGCAGTAGCCGTCCTTGCGGATGCGCTTGGCGGCGCGGGCGAATTCTGACCAGCTGTAGGTATTGCCCGGGTCCCTGGAGATTTTCTCCTCGAACAGCCGCTGCAGCTTGCGCCCGCGCTGGAAGGCTACCAGCACCTTGGACTGCGCGCCGCGGAACAGCGGCAGCGGGTGGCCGCGGCCGAAGGCGAAGCGGTAGTTCTCGTCGGGCTCGGTGATGTAGGTATTGATGATGTGCCCGTCGTAGAAGACGCTGGCGAACACCGCCAGGCCGGTCTGCGCCGATAGCCCGTGCATCAGTTCGCGGCCGGCCACCAGGATGGGGTCGTACTGCCGCATCATCCAGTCCAGCTCGATGATCCGCGGGCCCAGGCCATAGCTGCCGGCGTTCACGCGGGTGAGCAGGCCCGCCTCGCATAGGTCCTTCACGTAGCGGTAGACGGTGGCGCGGGACAAACCCATGCGCTCGCCGATGGTGTCCGTATCCAGTTGCAGGTTCTGCGGGCTGAACAGGTCCAGCACGTTCAGCATCTTGCTCAAGCTACTCATGGCGCTCCTTTCTCGGTACCCGGGCTTCCGGGGCTGCTGGGCCGTCGTCCATGGCGGGCGGACGACGGCGCCGGGTTCGCTGGCAGCACTATTGGGCAGCAGCCATGGGCTTTCAAGAGCACTGCCCGTGCCTGAATGCCTCCTTTCCCTGCCGCTGCGGAATCGGTGGCTTGGGAAAGGCTGCGTTCTCCTGGTTGATATTAGCGCTCAAAAATCTCATTTGTCTCTTATTTTGAGAGTTTTGCTCAAAAAATATTGTTGGTTGATTTTTGCTGTGCAATAAATCTCATCACTCGCAACCAACCCAGTCGAGAGCTAGAAACATGAATGGTGCCGAATTGCTGGTCAGGGCCGCCGCGGCCAGCGGGATCGAATACTGCTTCGCCAATCCTGGAACCACGGAGATTCCGCTGGTCGCCGCCATGGCCGCGGAGCCTGCGCTGAAACCGGTGCTTTCGCTGTTCGAAGGCGTATGCACCGGCGCCGCCGATGGCTACGGGCGCATTGCAGGCAAGCCGGCGATGACCCTGACCCATCTCGGTCCCGGCTTTGCCAACGGCATCGCCAACCTGCACAACGCCCGCCGTGCGAACACTCCGATCGTCAATGTCATCGGTGACCACGCGTCCTGGCACGTCAACTACGACCCGCCGCTGGCCAGCGATATCGAGGCCCTGGCGCGGACCGTGTCCGGCTGGGTGCGTACTTCGCGCCGTGCCGCCAGCATCGGCGAGGATTTCCTCTGTGCCGTGCAGGCCGCCTGGCAGCCGCGCGGCCAGGTCGCCAGCCTGGTGCTGCCCATGGACCTGCAGGCGCGCGACATCGTGTTCGACGACGCTTTCCCCAAGCCGACGCCGCCGGTTCGACGCTTCGCCAGCGACAAGGTCGAGGCCGTTGCGCGCCAGGTGCGCGCTGGCAAGCGCCTGGTGTTCATCGTCGGCGATGAAGGGCTGTCCGTCGCCGGGCTGCAAGCGGCGGGGCGCCTTGCCGGCCTGCCCGGCGTGCGCCTGTTCGCCGAGACCTTCCCGCGCCTGAGCTACCGCGGCGGTGGCCTGCCGGACCTGGACCGGCTGCCGTACTTCCCCGAGGTGGCCATCGAAATCCTCAACCAGTACGACGTCGTGGTCTGCGCCGGGATACCCGAGCCGATCAGCTATTTCGGCTATGAGGGCATTCCCTCCCGGCTGGCCGAACGCGACCGCTTGCTCTGCCTGGCCGAGGTCGGCGACGACGTCAGCAGCGCGCTGGCCGCCCTGGCCGGGATGCTCGATGCGCCGGCCTTCGTGCCTGCGCCGGTGGGCGTCGAGTTGCCCGCCGCGCAGGAGCGGTTGACACCGCAGTCGGTCGGCCGGGTGCTTGCCGCGGCCTTGCCGGAGGATTGCATCGTCTCGGTGGAGGGCGGCACCTGTGGCTACCCGTTCTTCACCGCTTCGGCCAACGCGGCGCGCCATCGGGTGTTGACCAACACCGGCGGCGCCATCGGCCAGGGCATCCCCGTGGGCTTCGGCGCGGCGTTGGCCGAGCGCGGCAACCGGGTGTTCTGCCTGCAGTCCGACGGCAGTGCCCAGTACACCATCCAGACTTTGTGGAGCATCGCCCGGGAGCAGTTGCCGGTGGTGATCCTGATCGCCGCCAACCACCGCTACGCGATCCTGCAGAACGAGTTGCGCCGCTTCGGCCTGAGCGAACTCGGCCCCCAGGCCCTGGCGCTCACCGAGCTGGACCGCCCGCGGGTGGACTGGAAGGCCCTGGCCAAGGGCTACGGCGTACCGGCCAGCAGCGTGCGCAGCAATGCCGAGCTGCAGCGCGCGCTGGCCGAGGCCGCCGCCTCGGCAGGGCCCTGCCTGATCGAGATGGAGCTTTGAGGAGCGCGTGATGAGCGAGATCGAACTTTTACCCGCGGTACGCGAGTTCCTGGCCAAGCCCCAGGGCCTGTATATCGGCGGCAGTTGGCAGGCCGCCACGGCCGGTCGCTGCTTCGCCGTGGAGAACCCGGCCAGCGAGGCGCCGTTGTGCGAAGTCGCCGAGGGCGACGAGCGGGACGTGGACGCCGCGGTGGCTGCCGCCCGCGCGGCCTTCGAGGGGCCCTGGCGGCGCGAGTCTCCGGCGCGCCGGGGGCTGTTGCTGTTCCGTCTGGCGGAGCTGATCGACGCGCATGCCGAGGAGCTGGCGCAGCTGATCACCCTGGAGAACGGCAAGCCGATCGCCAATGCCCGCGGCGAGGCGGCCAGCGCGGCCAATATCGTGCGCTATTTCGCCGGCTGGCCGACCAAGATCGAGGGCAGCACGCTGCCGGTGTCGCCGGCCAGCGGCACGCCGATGCTCAACTACACGCTGCGCGAGCCGGTGGGCGTCTGCGCGCTGATCGTGCCCTGGAACTTCCCCCTGACCATGTGTGTGTGGAAGCTCGGCCCGGCCCTGGCCACCGGCTGCACCGCGGTGCTCAAGCCCGCCGAGCAGACGCCGCTGGTGGCCGTGCGCCTGGTGCAACTGATCGAGGCGGCGGGTTTCCCGCCGGGCGTGGTCAACCTGCTCACCGGCTTCGGTGTGCGCACCGGCGCCCCGCTGGCGCAGCATGCCGACGTGGACAAGATCGCCTTCACCGGCTCGACCCAGGTCGGCCGGCTGATCGCCCAGGCCGCCACCGGCAACATGAAGAAGGTCTCCCTGGAGCTGGGCGGCAAATCGCCGAACATCATCCTGCCGGACGCCGACATCGCCCGCGCGGCGAAGGGCGCCGCCGACGGCATCTTCTACAACCAGGGCCAGGTCTGCACCGCCGGTTCCCGCCTGTATGTGCATGAGAGTGTGCTCGACCAGGTGCTGGCCGAGCTGCGCCGGCATGCCCGCGCCCATGTGCTCGGCCCCGGCCTGGACCCGCGCAGCAGCATGGGGCCGCTGGTCTCGGAACGGCAGTTGGGGACGGTCAACGGCTACCTGCAGCGCGGCCGCGAGGAGGGCGCCGAGCTGATCTGCGGCGGCCAGCGTCCGGCGCACCTGGAGAAAGGCCATTTCATCGAGCCGACGGTGTTCCTGGACCGGGCCGAGCGGGCCTGCGTCGCCCGCGAGGAAATCTTCGGCCCGGTGCTGACGGTGATGAGCTGGTCGGACATCGACGAGCTGGTCCAGCGCGCCAACGACACCCCCTACGGCCTGGCCGCCGGCCTGTGGACCCGCGACCTGCGCTCGGCGCACCGGGTTGCCGCCGCGCTCAAGGCCGGCTCGGTATGGATCAACTGCTGGAACGTGGTCGACCCGGCCTCGCCTTTCGGTGGCTACAAGCAATCCGGCTGGGGCCGGGAAATGAGCAAGAACGTGATCGACGCCTACACCGAGACGAAAAGCGTCTTCGTCGATCTCGCCTGACGAACCAACGACAAGAGGAGCGAACATGGATCTGGAACTGCAGGGCCGTGTGGCCATCGTCACCGGTGGCGGGATGGGAATCGGCAAGGAAGTGGCGCGTTTCCTTTCCCAGGAAGGCTGCAAGGTGGTGATCTGCGCCCGGCGCATGGAGTACCTCAAGCCGGCCGCCGAGGAAATCAGCGCGCAGACCGGCAACGAGGTGCTGCCGTTGTACTGCGACACCAACGACATGTCGGCGGTGGCCGACATGGTCAGCGAAACCGTGCGTCATTTCGGCCGCATCGACATCCTCGTCAACGGCGCCGCCGCGCCTTCCGGGGTGGTGCGCAACGACATCGAGCACGCCGGCGACGACGAGCTGCTGTCCGACCTGAACACCAAGGTCATCGGCTACTTCCGCTGCGCCAAGGCGGTGACCCCGCACATGAAGGAGGGCGGCTTCGGTCGCATCATCAACATCGGCGGCCTGACCGGGCGGGGCAGCAAGGTGCTGTCCGGCATGCGCAACCTGGCCATCGCCCACATGACCAAGACGCTCTCCGACCAACTGGGCCCGTTCGGCATCACCGTCAACCTGATCCACCCCGGCGTGGTCGACACCCCGCACATCCAGGAGCTGTACGAGCGCGAGGGCCTGAAACAAGGCAAGACGCCCGCGCAGGTCGAGCAGGGCTACATCGACGCCACGCCGATCCGCCGCACCCTGCAGCCGATCGAGATGGGCTGGCTGATCGGTTTCCTCGCTTCGCCGAAGGCGGGCGCGGTCACCGGCGAATCCATCGGCATCGACGGCGGGCTGACCCGCGGCATCTTCATCTGAGGAGGTTGCAGCAATGAGTGAAGGAACCTTTCTGGTCGCGACCGTCGGCCAAGCGGTCATCCGCAGTGCCGACGATGGCCGCAGCTGGCATCGCCTCGGGCTCGGCCAGCCGCTGGAGTTCGATGCGATCACCCGTTCGCTGAGCGTCAGCCCGGCGGCGCCCGAAGTCATCTATGCCGGCGCGGACATCGGCCTGATCGTCAGCCGCGATGTCGGCGGCACCTGGGAACTGGTGGACTCGCCTTTCAATGGGCAGACGGTATGGAAGGTCGCAGTCGATCCCCGGGATCCGCAGCGTATCTTCGTCGGCACCGGCGCACCCTCGCGGGCCGTGCTCTGGCGCACGCTGGACGGCGGTGCGAGCTGGTATCGCGTTCCGGTGGAGATCCCCGAGTTCTGCGCCGGGGTCAGCCGTCCGCGGCTGCTGGCCTTCGCTTACGACCCGACCGACCGCGACCAGGTCTGGTTCGGCCTGGAGGAGGGCGGCCTGTTCCACAGCCGCGACGGTGGCGACAGCTTCACGCGCATCGACGACCGGCTGCTGTGGGACTACAACTCCGACATCCACAACATCGTGGTGTTGCCCAACCATGGCAAGAAGGTGGTCGTGGTGGTCTGCGTCAACGCCATCTACCGCAGCTTCGACGAAGGCGCCAACTGGACCGGGATCATCGCCAAGGAGGCATTCGACCTCTACTACGCCCGTGTGCTGAACGCCCCGCTCGGCACCGAGGACACCCTTTACCTGAGCATCTCCGACGGCACGCCGGGCACCACCAGCAAGATCCTGGTCTCCCGCGATGCCGCCGAGAGCTGGGAAGTCCTGCCATTGCCACAGCAGCCGAACTCCTGTGTCTGGGCGATCGCCTTCAACCCGGCCAATCCGCGGCAGATCGTGGCCGGCACCAAGTACGGTCATCTGTTCACCTCGCAGAACGGCGGCGACAGCTGGCAGAAGCAGTGGCGCGAATTCAGCGAGATTGCCGACGTGCTCTGGACGCCCGCCGTGGCGCAGATCAAGTCGGGACACCAGTCCGTCATCGACAAGAAGTGAGGTGCACGCGATGAAATTCGAAGTCGTTCGTACCCATCTGTCGCTGTTCGTCAGCGACCCGGACGTCTCGGCGCGCTGGTACGCCGACGTGCTCGGCATGCATGAGTCGGCCCGTGGCGAGAGCTGGATCATGATGGCGTTCGGCAGCAAGCACCACGACATCGCCCTGATCAAGGCCGCGCCCGGCGCCCACCAGGGCGGCCTGGGCCTGCAGCATTACGGGCTGGAGATCGCCGGCGACATGGACACTCTGCGCCAGCTCTACGGCATGCTGCTGAACAAAGGCGTCGAGGTGGTGAAGATCACCGATCACGAAATCGGCAACGGCGTGTATTTCAACGACCCCGACGGCAACCGCCTGGAGTTCTTCCTCGAAACCGACCACGACGACGAACGGGCGAAGGCTCGCTTCAAGGCGGCCGGTGCGCCCAGCCGCAACATCAATCTCGACCCACTCTGAGAGCGTTCGCCAATGAAACCGAGCAATTTTTCCAGCTACCACATCCGCAAATGGTACAGCTTCGTCGAGGAAACCCTGGCCAACGAAAGTGGCCAGTTGGCCGACGGTGAGCCGCTGGTCAAGTACGTCGTCGCCGCCGCCATCCACAACCCCTATGCCGGGCGCTTCAGCGAGAGCCTGGCCGAGCTGGTCGAGAGTTCGCCGGAGCTGGGCCACGAGTTCGGCCGCCGTATCCGCGAGCTGGCCGGTGATCGCGCCATCGTCAGCTACGGCAAGGCCTGCCTGGTGGGCAGCAACGGCGAATACGAGCATGGCAACGCGTTCCTGACCAACCCGGCTGCCGACCCGGTGCGCCTGGCGCTCGGCGGCGGCAAGTCCTGGGTGCCGTCCACCGGCAAGCGCAGCGGGCCCGGGGCGACCATCGACGTGCCGCTGGCGCACAAGGACGCGCTCTACGTGCGCTCCCACTACGACACCGTGTCGGTCTCCTTCGGCGACGGCCCGGCCGCCGACGAAGTCATCATCATCTGGGCCTTCGCCACCCGTGGCCGGCTGCGCGCCCGCCTGGGCGGACTGCGCGCAGAGGACATCCAGGGCGACAACGGCCTGACCTGATGACCAGCTGCGGGAGAATAGCCATGTCCGAGCAAAGCCAGTTCTTTACCAATCGCTCCGGCTTGCGGCTGCACTACCTGAGCTGGGGTCGCCAGGAGGGCGTTCCGGTGGTGCTGCTCCATGGCCTGCGCGCCTATGCGCAGACCTGGGAGGCGCTGGCCGGCGCCCTGGGCGAGGGGTTCCATTGCCACGCGCTCGACCAGCGGGGCCGTGGCCTGAGCGATTGGGCCGAGCCTTCGAGCTACCGTACCGAGTCCTACGTCCAGGACCTGGAAGACCTGGTCGCCCATCTCGGGCTGCAGCGCTTCGTCCTGGTCGGCCATTCGCTGGGCGGGGCGAACGCGCTGGAGTATGCGCGGCAGCACCCGGGACGCTTGCTGGCGCTGGTCATCGAGGACATCGGCCCCGGCTCGTCGAGCGCGGGGGAGGGCGCCGAGCGGATTCGCCGGGAGATGCGCGAGACGCCCTTGCTGTTCGCCGACTGGGACGAGGCAAGGGCGTTCTGGCGCAGGTCCCGCCCGGGGCTGTCGGAGCAGGGGCTGGCCTCCCGCCTGGCCCATAGCATGCGGGAGACCTCGGACGGGGTCACCTGGCGGCATGACCAGCGGGGCATTGCCCAGGCGCGCCTGAGCATCGCTCCCATCGACCTCTGGCCGGCGGTCAGGGCGCTGGATTGTCCGAGCCTGTTCATCCGCGGAGGACGTTCGGACTTTCTGCCCCCGGCGACCGTGGCCGCGATGAGCGAGGCCAATCCCCATATCCGTACGGTAGAGATCGCCGACGCCAGCCATTACGTGCACGATGACCAGAGCGAAAGGTTCAACGCCGTCGTGACTGGCTACCTGGCAGGTCTGACTGAACGACAACAATAAGACATCGGTGAGAACAGAGCATGAAACGGGAGAACACTCAGGTAGTGATTGTCGGCGGCGGGCCGAACGGCATCGCTGCTGCCCATTACATGGGCCTTTACGGCATCGACTGCGTGGTACTGGAACTCTCGGAAGGCATCCTGCCTTACCCGAGGGCGGTGGGCATGGACGACGAGGCGCTGCGCGTCCTGCAGACCGTGGGCGTGGCGCAGCTGGCGCACCGCGACATGATCGGCAATGTGCCGCTGCGCTACTACAACGCCCGTGGCGTCTGCTTCGCCGAGGTCAAGCCGAGTGCCGCCGAGTATGGCTGGCCGATGCGCAACATCTTCATGCAACAGCTGCTCGAAGGCACCCTGCGCGAGGAACTGGGCAAGCGTGAAAGCGTGGACCTGCGCCAGGGCCACGAGATGCTCGAACTGAGCCAGGACGCCGAAGGCGTCACGCTCAAGGTCAAGGATGCCGCCGGCGAGCCCTACGAGCTGCGTGCCCAGTACGTGATCGGCGCCGACGGTGGCCGCTCCTGCGTGCGCAAGCAGCTCGGCATCGAGCTGGTCGGCCTGACCCACCCGCGCAAGTGGGTGGTGGTCGATGCCGCCAACGACACGCTGGATGCGCCCTACACCGCATTGCATGCCGACCCGCAGCGGCCTTTCGTGTGCATCTACCTGCCGTACCGCCAGCGCCGCTGGGAGTTCATGCTGCTGGAGGGCGAGGATGAGGCGAAGATGTGCGAGGAGGGCAACATCCGCCGGCTGATCCGTGGCCACATCGGCGATGCGGTCGATCAGCTGGAGATCGTGCGCATCCGCGCCTACACCCACAACTCGCGGGTGGCGGAGCGCTTCGTCTCCGGGCGGGTGGCGCTGATCGGCGACGCCGCGCACATTACCCCGCCCTGGGCCGGGCAGGGGCTGAACTCGGGCCTGCGCGACGTGGCCAACCTCTGCTGGAAGCTGGCCGCGGTGCTCAAGGGCCGCGCCAAGGCCTCGATCATCGAGACCTACGACCAGGAGCGCCGTGGCCATGCCACCGACCTGATCGCCCTGGCCGACAACATGGGCGCGGTGCTCGGCCTGACCAATCCGCTGATGGCCGGGGTGCGCGACTGGCTGTTCCAGGCGGTCGGCACCGTCGACAACCTGCGCTCGCACCTGGTCGAGTTCAAGTTCAAGCCCAAGGCGACCATCGGCAAGGGGCTGGTGCACCACGAACGGCCGGACGTGCAGGAAGGCGACCTGGTCGGCCAGCTGTTCATCCAGCCCTGTGTCGAGAACGCCGCGGGAGAGCGCCTGCGCCTGGATGAGGTTCTCGGGCCCTGGTATTCGGTGATCGGCTTCCGCGTCAATCCGGCGGAAGGGCTGAGCGCCGAGATGCGAGCGTTCTGGGACCGCCTGGAAACGCGCTTCGTCCAAGTCAACCGTTCGCGTAGCGGCAGCCGTGGCCAGCCGCTGAGCGCCCCTGGCGCCATCAGCGTAGAGGACGTCGACAACCGCCTGGCGGACTGGTTCGGCAAGGCGCGCGACAGCATCGTGGTGGTGCGCCCGGACCGCTTCGTGGCCGCCATCACCACGCCAGAGCGCCTGGAGGGCGTGCTGGCTAAGCTGGCCGGGCAGCTGTCATGAGCGCCATCGGCCAACTTCCGACCGCGCTGCGGCGGGCCAGGTTGATCGCCATGGCCTTGCCCCCGCTGTCCGAGCCGGAGGCGTTGACGGTGGAGCAGGGCTATGACCTGCAGCGCCAGGTATTGCGCGAGCGCCTGGAAGAGGGTGAGACGCTGAGCGGCTGGAAGGTCGCTTTCGCCGGCGCACTGGCGCAGGCCCGCTTTGGATTGAGCGAGCCGGTCTATGGCGCGCTGACCAGTGGCATGCAGGTGGCGCCGGACAGCCGGGTTGCATTGGTGCAGTTGGTCCAGCCGAAACTGGAGGTCGAGGTGGCCTTCCTGCTGGGGCGGGACATTCCACCCGGAAGCTACAGCGACGAGCAGTTGATCGCCGCCATCGGCGAGGTCGCCCCGGCATTCGAGATCGCCGATAGCCGGTGGCGGGACTGGAGTTTCGAGGCCGGCGCCTTCCTGGCCGACAATGCCGCCGCGGCGATGTACTGCCTGGGCCAGGGCCAGGCCTTCGATCCCGGGCGCCACGCCGACGTGGAGTATCGCCTGGAACACGATGGAGTGCCCTGTGGTGCCGGCAGCACCGCCGGGCGGGCCGATGCGCCGCTGGTCAATCTGTGCTGGCTGTTACGCCGCCTGCTCGCCGATGGCCAGCCACTGCGCGCTGGCCAGGTGGTCCTTTCCGGTGCCCTGCTGCCGCCCCTGGACATCCGCCTGGGCGAGTACCGGCTGCACATGCTGGGCGCGGAGCTGGTCCTGGGATTCGACGCGGTGTCGCCGGCCAACGCTTGAGGGACGATGTCCGTCAGGGATGACGTAACCGCCTTGTGGGCTGACAATCAGAACCATGGCTCAGAGGAGCGCTGATCATGCTCGCCGAAGTTCGTTCCTTCACCGACCCCCAGTTGCATGCCGGCTCGATTCCCGGATGGTGCCAGACCTACGACCAGCTGGGCCGTGGCTGCCTTTCCAGCGAGTTGCGGCAGATCTCGGCCGAGCGCTTCCAGATATTCCAGGAGGTCCTGGACAAGCGGGTGGTGCAGCACGGCCGGGCGCCCAGGGGACGCTTCTGCATTGCGATGTCGCTCGGCAACGGACGGGCCCCGGTCTCGCAGGGGCATGAAGTCGGCGCCCATAGCGTGGTGCTGCTGCGCGATGGCGAAGAGTTCCTCCTGCACGCGCCCGAGGGCACCCGGTTCTTCGCGGCGAACGTCGATACCGTGCGCTTCGCGCGGCTGGCGGCCTTCGAACTCTCCGGCGAGCAGCTGCGGCTGCTGAAAAGCCTGCCGCAGATCGGGGTTTCCGACAGCGTGCTGCGGCGCGTCCAGCAAAGAATCCAGCCGGTCTTCGGAAGCCTGCTGCAACGGGCGGGGACGGTCGGCAGCGCCTCGGAAAAGATGCTCGAGGACACGCTGCTGGACACCTTCCTCGACCTGTTCAGCAATGCCTGGGACGAGGGCCGGGGGCGGCGCAGCAATTTCGCCGTCAGCGCCTACCTGGTGAAGCGCAGCCAGGAACTGGCCCTGGCCAATGCCGACACGCCCGTCAGCATTCTCGACCTGTGCGAGCAACTGCGGGTCAGCCGCAGGACCTTGCAGAACAGCTTCCAGGTGGTGGTTGGCATCCGCCCTGTCGAATACCTGCGGAACATCCGGCTGAATGCGGTCCGCCGACGGCTGATCAGCACCACGGCGGCGGACTTCAACGTCGGCGAGATAGCCGCGGAAATGGGCTTCTTCCACCTGAGCCATTTCGCCGGCAGCTACCGGGAACTGTTCGGCGAGTACCCGTCGCAGACGCCCCGAGCTTCCGCCTGACAACGGGCCCGCCGCGGCCGCCGGTTGCGCGGCAGCGGGCCTTGCGTCCATTCGCTTCAGGAGTCTCCATGACAACCCGCCCGGGACCGCCCCTGGTCCTTCTGGCCGCCCTGACGGCATTCGTCCCCCTGTCCATCGACGCCTACCTGCCCGCGCTCCCGGCCATCGCCCGGGGGCTCGCCGCCGACAGCGCCCAGGTGCAGCTCAGCCTGAGCATCTTCCTGTTCGGGCTGTGCCTGGGCATGCTCGCCTACGGCCCGCTTTCCGATCGCTACGGGCGCCGACCGCTGCTGCTCGGCGGCATCGCCCTGTACCTGGCGGCGACCCTGCTGTGCATGTTCGCCGGCAGCATCCAGCAACTGCTCGCCGGGCGCTTTCTCCAGGCCCTCGGTGGCGCCGCCTCGGCGGTCCTGGCCCGGGCCATCGTCCGTGACCTGTTCCCGTTGAACCAGGCCGCCAGGACCCTGTCGCTGATGCACATGATCACCATGGGCGCGACGCTGCTGGCCCCCATCGTGGGTGGCCTGCTCATGGTCCTGCAGGGATGGCGGGCGATTTTCCTGGTGCTCTGCGTGCTCGGCGGCGCCTGCCTGCTCTGCACCCTGGCGCGCCTGGACGAGACGTTGCCCCCCGAGCGCCGCAGCGATTCCGTCCTCCAGGCATTCAGGGCCTATGGGCATCTCCTGGGTGAACCCCTGGCCCTGGCCTATGTGGGGTGCAACGGCCTGTCCCTGGCGGGCATGTTCGCTTTCATCACCGCATCGCCCTTCGTCTACATGGATTACTTCCAGGTATCGCCGCAGGTGTATTCGTGGCTGGTGGGGGCGAACATCGCCGGGGTGATAGCGCTCACGCTGCTCAATGCCAGGCTGGTGCCCCGCACCGGGCCGCGGACGATGATCGCCGCCGGCGCGGCGAGCACCCTGGTGGCCAGCGCCGGTTTGCTGTTCTGCGGCATGACCGGCCTCGGCGGACTGCCGGCCATCGTCGCCTTCGTCGTGCTCTACGTCGGCAGCACCGGCCTCTTCGGGGCCAACTGCATCGCTACTTTGATGGCCCTCTACCCAGGCAGGGCCGGCGCCGTGGCGGCCCTCGCGGTGGCCGGCCAGTTCGCCCTGGGGGCGTTGTGCAGCGCCTGGGTCGGGAGCCTGGGTGACCGGACGCCGGCGGCCATGTGCCAGGTCATGGCCGCCACCGGCCTTGCTTGCGTGTTCTTCCACGCAATGGCCCGCAGGCTGGAAAGAAAAGCGGGGGCCCAGGTCGTTCGCGAGTAGCTGTTCGCGGAAGGCAAGCGGGGAGTCTGCTGAAGCCGGACGCGCGACCCGGGCAGAATCGATCGGCCCGCGCGTCCCGCGCCTTACCAGTTGTAGCTCACCTTGGCCGTGATCTCGCGGCCCGGGTTGTAGTAGTCCGCGCTACCACGGCCGACCACATGCTGCTCGTCGAACAGGTTGCTGACGTTGATGGCCAGGTCGGTGTCCTTGAGGAGCCGGTAGTTGAACGCGGCATCGAACAGCGTGGTGGCATCGCTCTTGCCGGTATTGTTGAAGTCGCCGAAATAGTAGGCCCCTGTATAACGGGCGCCCAGGCCGACGCTGACATCCGTTCCCGGCACGCTGTAATAGCTCCAGAGCGAAGCCGAGTGCTTGGGTGCGGAAACGAGCTGGTTGCCCTTGATCGACACGACCTCGTAACCCGTCCCGCTCCATACCTGCAGCGCACCGCGAAGCACCTCGGTGTCCATGTAGGAGTAGCCGCCAACCAGGCTCAGGTTCTCCGTGAGCTCGGCCTTGACCTCCAGGTCGAGGCCACGCACGCGCTGCGAGCCTACGGTCTGCTGGTCGATGACGCCGTTCGGCTGCACGACCGCGGTGGCGACATCGTCCTGGGTCAGCTGGTAGACGGCAGCGGAGAACAGCGCGTTCATCTCCTGCGGCGAATACTTCACACCCACTTCGTACTGGGTGCCGCGCTCCGGAGTGACACCGACCTCGGGCGGGGAAACCGACTCCACCATGCTGACGTAGGTGGAAACCTCGTCGTTGACGATATAGGTCAGCGCGCCGCGGAAAGAGTTTTCCGAGAAATTGTCCGAGGACTTGGTCCCGGAGAGGTGGTCGGTTTCGGAAACGTCCATGGAGTCGTTGCGCATACCGGCGGTGACGATGAAACGCTCGTAGAACGACAGGTTCTGCTGCAGGAACACCGACTTGATGGTGCTGTCCTGGTCCTTGTCCTGGTAGACGATGGCCGGCGAAACGCCGCGGTATACCGGGTTGGCAACGTCTATCGGGTCGGCGGAGCCGTAGACGGAAACGTTCTTGGCGGAGGAGTCGAGATATTCCACGCCGACGATGCTGCTGCTGTCGATGTTCTCGAAGCGCGCGTCGTACTGCAGCATCAGGTTGCCGTTGAACTGCTTGGCGTCAGTGTCGGAACCCAGGTAGCCACGGTCGACCAGGGTTCCGGTATGTCCGGAAGCGTCGCTGATATAGACGTAGCCGTATTCGTCGCTCAGGTCGCTGTGGCGCAGGTTGCTGCGCAGGGTGAAACCGTTGTCGAAGTCATGGGTGAAGTTGGCGCTGACGTTGGTGCGCTCGACATCGTGGAAGTTGTAGCTCGGCTCGCCGAAGAACTTGTCGCGGTCATACTCCCGGTCCATGGGGTAACCGCCGCTGTTGGGCGTGTTGTCCTGGCGCAGGTGATCCACCACCAGGGTGGCGGAGGTATAGGCCGTCGGCGCCCAGGTCAGGCCGCCCATGAGGAAGTTGTTGTCGTCCTGGGAGTGGTCGTATTCGCGATCGCTGTCCTGGAACTTGCCGGTGAAGCGGTAGGCCAGGGTCTTGTCTTCGTTCGCATCGCCGGTATCCAGGCCGGCTTCCATGTGGTTGAACGAGCCGTAGGTCGCATAGACCTGGCCGAACCTGTTGAAACGCGGCTGCTTGGTCACGAAGTTCACCGAGCCGCCCGGGTCGGCCGGGCCGAACAGCGTGGAGTTGGCGCCGCGCAGCACCTCGACGCGCTCATAGGCAAAAGGCTCCTCGCGCACGCCACGCATCGAGCCCAGGGTCAGGCCATCACGGTAGGTGGTGGCCTGGAAGCCGCGAATCAGGAAGTAGTCGTTGCGGTCATCGGTGCCGTAGTAGTCGGTGATGGTCCCCGGGGTGTACTGCAGGATTTCCTCGGTCGTGCTGGCGCTGCGCTGCTCGATTTCCTTCTGGGTCACGACGGAAACCGAGGCCGGGGTGTTCTGGATGTTGGTCGCCACCTTGCCGCCGACCCACAGTTCCCGGGTCACCACCGAGGCGGCGGGGTCGTCCGCTACCGCCTGGGCGTTGACGATGACGGGAGCGAGGCGATAAGGCTCCGCGCCTGGCGCCTTCTGCAGCCCATAGCTGCCATCGGCCTGCTGAACGGCCTCCAGGCCGGTTCCGGAAAGCAGCGCGGCCAGGCCGTCCGACACCGTGTAGCTGCCTTGCAGGCCCGGGCTGGTCACGCCCTCGGCCACGCTGCCGGCACCGACCAGATACACGCCTGCCTCACGGGAAAAACGCGTGAGCGCGCTGGCCAGCGGGCCAGCGGGAATGTCGTAGCTGCGCTCGGCGCTGGCCACGACGCCGTCCCCGGCCATGGCGACCGGCGACCAGCCCGCCAGGCTCACGGCGCTGCCCGAGAGCGCCAGGTGAAGCGCCAGGGTCAGCGGGCGCAGGGCAAAAGCGTGTGCGACAACACCCGGGTGGGCAGCGCGCGGGTGACAGCGGAGGGACATGGACGGCATTCCTCTGGGGACAAGGGTTGATGAGCGAAGACCCTCAACCGCCGATGCCATACGGCCCCTCGAGGCGCCGATGCGGCGATGTTTCACGTCTTCTCACTGGGTAAACCAGCGAGCGGGCGAAACCCGGAACCCTTTTTCCGATTTTTTTGCCCGCCGTGTTCAGCGCCGGGCTTCGATGCTCGCCCACCAGGGCAGGGGCTGTTCGATACGGATCGGCAGCGCCGAGGCCAGCATGCGCAGCACGCGCTCGGAGTCCTGGATGGGGAAGTTGCCATACACCCGCAGGTCGGCCACCTCATCGGCAACGCCGAGGTGGCCGTGGCGATAGCGGCGCAGCTCCTGCACCACCTCGCGCAGGGAGATGTTGTCGGCCAGCAGCGAGCCCTGGGTCCAGGCTTCACGGGCCGCGTCGGCGGCCTGGCTGTCACCGATGTGGCTGGCGCTGAAATGCGCCTGCTGGCCGGCCTTCAGCACGCGGACGGCGCCCTTGGCAGTGCGTATTTCCACAGCGCCTTCATAGACGGCCAGCCAGGTTCGCTCGCCCTCGCAGCGCACGTTGAAGCGCGTGCCCAGCGCTTGCAGGCGCCCATGCCCAGTCTCGACGTAGAAGGGGCGCGCGCCCTTGGCGGTGGCGATGAACACCTCGCCGCGCACCAGCGTGACGCGGCGAGCCCGGGCACTGAACGCCAGGTCGATGGCACTGGCGGTGTTGAGCCAGGCGCGGGAGCCATCGGCCAGGGTTATTTCACGTTGCTCGCCAGTGGCGGTGCGGTAATCCGCGCCCCAGGCCATCAGGCCGGACGGCAGCAGCGCTTCACGCCAGCCCAGCCAGCCGCACAGGGTGCCAGTGCTGACGGCCGCCATCGCGGTCAGCAGCCGGCGACGCGAATGCATGCGTTCGGCGGCGATACCCAGCGCATCGGCGGCCAGGTGCGTGTCGGGCCGGCCGCGCAGCGGCTCGAAGTTGCGGCTGACGCCTTCGACATAACGCCAGGCCTGCTCGTGCATCTGATCCGCGCCCAGCCATGCCTGCCAGTGGGCGCGCTGCTGGGCGCTGGCCTGGCCGTCACGCAGGGTGGCGTACCAGTAGGCCGCCTGCTCCAGCACGGCGTGCGAGGGCAGGGGGCTTTCGTGACCGGGGTTCGCCATCAGTAGAGCGGCTCCTGGCGCAACGCGGCAGCCGTCTCACCGGCGCGCAACGTCAGGCACGCGAGCATGGCCTGGGCCACGTACTTGCGCACCATGCGCCCGGAAACCCCCAGCTGCGCACCGACCTCGTCGTCGGTCATCTCGCACACCACGGCGAGGGTAAAGGCCCGTGCCGCCTTGGCGGACAGCGTCTGCAGCATGCAGCTGATTTCCTCCAGGGCTTGCAGAACCGCGGCCTGCCGCTCGGCGGAGGGGCACTGCTCTTCCGGCAGCGCCGCCAAGGTGTCGAGCCAGGCGCGTTCGATTTCCTGGCGCCGCCACAGGTTGATGCACAGGTTCTTGGCGGTGGTTCGCAGGTAGGCGCGCACTTCGGCCATGCTGGCGAAGCGCGGCTGGCTGGCCCCGCCGATCAGCCGCAGGAAGGTGTCGTGGGCCAGGTCCGCGGCATCGCTGGCGTGCCCCAGGCGCCTGCGCAGCCATGCCTGCAGCCAGCCGTGATGGTCGCAGTACAGCGTCTCCAGCGATGGAGGAGTGGCATAGGCAGATGAGCTCACAGACAGTCACCACGCCGCTGGGTGGTGTCCCGCGGCCATCAGAGTCTTTTGGTAAATGAGAATCGATACTAATCATCACATAGCTTGCCATTGGCCAGCAACTCGGCGCCGCTGCCGGCGCTGCTCGTATCGATGAGTCGTATAATTCCTGGGCTGCCGACAGAGGCTTGGCCAGATCGCCTGGAAGGTCCACGCTGGAGATCGGCCCGGAGGTGAGCGAGATGAAAGTCCGTATCTACCGTTATCTCCCGGAACAGGATGCAGCGCCGCGCCTGCAGGACTACACCTACGACCTGCAGCCGGGCGAGGACATGATGGTGCTCGACCTGCTGGAGCACCTGAAAACCCAGGACCAGACGCTGACCTACCGGCGCAGTTGCCGCGAAGGCGTCTGCGGCTCCGACGGCATGAACATCAACGGCGCCAACTGCCTGGCCTGCATCACCAGCGTCTCGACCTTGCTCCACGGCGGGCAACTGCCATCCGGGCAGGCGATCAGGCCGTTGCGCGGCGACGTGGACATCGTCATACGGCCGTTGCCCGGCCTGCCGGTGATACGGGACCTGGTCGTCGACATGCGGACGTTCTACAGGCAGTACGAGCGGATAAAGCCCTACCTCATCAACGACCAGCCGCCACCGGCCATCGAGCGGCTGCAATCGCCGGAGGAGCGGGCCAGGCTGGATGGCCTGTACGAGTGCATCCTGTGCGCCTGCTGCTCGACGCAGTGCCCGTCCTGGTGGTGGAACCCGGAGCGCTTCATCGGCCCGGCGGGCCTGTTGAATGCCTACCGCTTTCTCGTCGACTCCCGCGACACGGCCACCGAGGCGCGGCTGGCGGCGCTGGACGACCCGTTCAGCGTGTTTCGTTGCCGCTCGATCTACAACTGCATCGCCTTCTGCCCGAAAAAGCTCAAGCCGCGGGCGGCCATCGGGCATATCGAGAGGATGCTGCTGAAGCGCGGTACCTAGCCGCTCACGCCGGCGGTGAGTCAATCGCGGGATAGACCACCGAGCCATCCGCCCGGACGACGGCGCCGGGCGTCAACCGGGCCGGCTCCAGGCGGCCTTCTCCCATGATGTGGAAGACCGTCTCGCCCCTGGCGATGAGGTAGTCGCTGACGATGCGGCGGTGGCAGCGCCACCACACGGCTTCCGAGCACATGATCGCGCAGCGCCGTTGGCGCCCGGCCTCCAGCAGCTGTTCCAGTCCCTCGTGGAACTGCTCCGAGAGCGCGTAATCGGCATAGTTGTGGAAGCTGCGGTTGTCCCAGAATCCATTGACCTGCGCCGGCAGGCCCCGGGCCTTGCCGCGCAGCCCGCCGAGCGCGGCCAGGTGCTCGTAGGCAATGCCGCAGTCGGCCAGCGCCCCGGGAAGCGTATCGGCATTGAACTGCGGGTTGGACGCGGAGCGCGGGACCTTGCGGATGTCCACGACCAGCCCGACGCCGGGCTCGCGCAGCAACTCGACGAAGGCGTCGAGGCTCCGGTTGGAGTGGCCGATGGTGAAGAACGGAAGCTTCACGGGCCGCCCGCATCACACAAGGGTGAGGGCGCTGCCCTTGTGCGCCGCGATGTGGTCGGTCCTGTCGCTCTTGATCTCGTACTGCGGATCGTCTTCCGAGGCGTGATGGCGGTGGCCCTTGTAGTCGAAGTCGCGGGTATGGATGGCGATGATCGTCCCCGACACGCGGCCCGCCTCGGAATTCCAGCTCACATGATCGCCGATCTCGAATCTCCTGGTCATCGTGCAGGCTCCTCAGGACGTTGCGCTAACCGCTGGCGCTGCCAGTACGGACAGTCTAGCTCGCCCTGGATGCGCGAAGCCGAGCTGCGCCCGGCGGAAGTTCTTGATCCCGCTCAGGAGGCGCAATGCCCACATGGGTGTATCTTTGGACGGACGACTTGCAGCGACAGACTGCCAGCGTCCGAGGAGCCGTGCCATGTCCGAGTCGATGAGTTTCAACCGCGCGCTGGTCGAGAAGTACGATCGCCCCGGCCCGCGCTATACCTCCTATCCCACCGCGCCGCAGTTCCATGGCGCGTTCGCCGCCGACGACTATCGCCAGGCCGCCCGGTCGAGCAACCGGGCGCCCGCCAAGCCGCTGTCGGTCTACATCCACATCCCGTTCTGCAAGAGCCTCTGCTACTACTGCGCCTGCAACAAGATCATCACCCAGAAGACCCACCGCGCCGTGGAGTACCTGGACTACCTCAAGCGCGAGATCGCCATGCAGGCGGCGCTGTTCGAGGGCTCGCGCAAGCTCACCCAGCTGCACCTGGGCGGCGGTACGCCGACCTACCTGACCAGCGAACAGTTGTCGGACCTGATGGGCAGCCTGCGCGAGCACTTCAACCTGGACGAGAGCGACGACCACGAGTTCTCCATCGAGGTCGACCCGCGCACCATCAGCCGCGAGCGCATCGCCGAGTTGCGCGCCCAGGGCTTCAACCGCCTCAGCTTCGGTGTGCAGGACTTCGACGAGAAGGTCCAGGCCGCGGTCAACCGCGTGCAGAGCGAGCAGCAGATCTTCGACCTGGTCCAGGCCGCCCGCGAGGCGCGCTTCAAGTCGGTCTCGGTGGACCTGATCTACGGCCTGCCGCTGCAGACGGTGGAGAGCTTCGACGCCACCCTGGGCAAGATCATCGCGCTGCGCCCGGACCGCATCGCCGCCTACAGCTACGCCCACCTGCCCGAGCGGGTGCGCGCGCAGCGGCTGATCCGCCGCGAGGACATGCCGCCGCCCGAGCGCAAGCTGGAGCTGCTGGAGCTGACCATCCGGCGGCTGACGGGGGAGGGCTATGCGTACATCGGCATGGACCACTTCGCGCTGCCCGACGACGAACTCACCGTGGCCCGCGCCAGGGGCACGCTGCAACGCAATTTCCAGGGCTATTCGACGCATGCCGACTGCGACCTGATCGCGCTGGGCGTGTCGTCGATCAGCAAGGTCGGCGACACCTACGGGCAGAACGTGAAGGAGCTGTCGCAGTACTACGCGCGCCTCGACGAGGGCCTGCTGCCGGTGCACAAGGGCTACCGGCTGACCGACGACGACCGCCTGCGCCGCGAGGTGATAGGCGCGCTGATGTGCCATGGCCGCGTGGACTACGCGCCGCTGGAGGCGCGCCACGGCATCCGTTTCAGCGAGTATTTCGCAGGCTCGCTGCGGCAGTTGCAGGAGCAGGTCGACGACGGACTGGTGGAGCTGCGCGACGACGCGCTGATCCTGCTGCCCCAGGGCCAGTTGATGATGCGCAGCGTGGCGATGGCCTTCGATGCCTACCTGGGCGGCGAGCAGCAGGAGCGTTTCTCGCGCACGATCTGAGGCGGGGCGACGCTGGAATCCGCCGGCCGTCGAAGCAAAGGGCCCCTCAATAGACGTCGCGCAGGTAGCGCTTCTGCTCGCTCAACGAGCGTACGTATTGCGCCGCGGCCTCCTCGTCGAGGCCGCCGTGGGCCCGGACGAGGTCCCGCAGCGCCTGGTCGACGTCCCTGGCCATGCGGCTGGCGTCCCCGCAGACGTAGAGGTTCGCGCCTTCTTCCAGCCAGCGCCAGAGTTCGGCGCCGTGCTCGCGCATGCGGTCCTGCACGTAGATCTTCTCCGCCTGGTCGCGGGAGAAGGCCAGGCTCAGGTGGGTGAGCAGGCCGTCCTTGTGCATCGCTTCCAGTTCGTCCCGGTAGTAGTAGTCGGTGGCGGCATGCTGTTCGCCGAAGAACAGCCAGTTGCGCCCGCCATCGCCGCGCGCCCGGCGTTCGTGGAGGAAGCCACGGAAGGGCGCCACGCCGGTGCCCGGGCCGATCATCACCATCGGCCGGTCGCCCTGTTCGGGGACGCGGAAGTGCCGGGACGCTTGCACGAACAGCGGTACCCGCGCCTCGCCGGCCCGGTCGGCCAGGTAGGTCGAGGCCACGCCCTTGCGCCGGCCGTAGCGGACGGCCGAGACGGTCAGCTGGACCTCGCCGGCCTGGGCCCTGGGGCTGGAGGCGATGGAGTAGAGGCGCGGTTGCAGGCGCTTGAGGGCGCCCAGCAGTTCGCCGGCGTCATGGCGGGCCGGGAACAGCTGCAGCACGTCGGCCAGTTGCCGTCCCCATAGCCAGTCCTTGAGTTCGGCCTTGCGCGGCCCCAGCAGCTCGCGCAGTTCCGCCCGGCCGCTGCGCTCGGCGACCAGGGCCAGGGCTTCGGCGCTGGGCCGGGCAATCTCGTAGCAGTCCGTGAGCGCCGTGCGCAGCGGCATGTCGCCGAGCTTGGCGACGCTCACGACCTGTTCCCCGTCCAGGCCGGCGAGCTGCAGCACTTCCTCGACCAGCTCCGGGCAGTTGCGTGGCCATACGCCGAGGGCGTCGCCGGCTTCGTACTGCAGGCCCGAATCGTCCAGGGCGAAGGCGAACTGGCGGGTGTCCTTGCTGGCGCCTTCGCCGTTCAGCCGGCGGTTGAGGGTCAGGCGCAGGGGCGCGGGGTGGTCTTTGCTTATCGCTGCCGGCGCTACGGTTTTTTCCTTGGGGGGCTCGGTGGGGGCGGGCGTTCCGGGTTCCAGCCGGGCCAGCAACTCGCCCAGCCAGCGTTCCGCGCTTTCCTCGAAGTCGGTGTCGCAGTCGATGCGCGCGCCCAGCCGGTTGGCGCCCAGCTCGGCCAGGCGGCGGTCGAGGTTCTTGCCGTGCTGGCAGAACTGGTCGTAGCTGGGGTCGCCCAGGGCGAGCACGCAATAGCGCAGGTGGCTCAGGTCCGGCGCGCCGGCGTTGAGCGTTTCCCAGAAGCTGCGGCCGTTGTCCGGCGGGTCGCCGTCGCCGAAGGTGCTGCTGAGCAGCACCAGGTTGCGCACGCTGCCGAGCCTCTCCGTCGTGTAGCTGTCCATGGCGGCCAGTTCCACGCTGCAGCCCAGGGTTTCCAGGCGCTTGGCGACGCGCTCGGCCAGGGCTTCGGCGTTGCCGGTCTGCGAGGCCCAGAGCAGGGTGACGGGGGCCGTGCCGGCCGCTTGCGGGGCGGGTTGTATCGGCTGGGCGGGCGCTTCGAACAGCGCCGGCTGCAGCTGGCCGGCGCGGCTGAACAGGCCGGCCAGCATGCCGTCGAGCCAGAGGCGCGTCGGCGCGGCCAGGGGCGCGCTGGCGGGCAGGCTGGGCACGCCCGCATTAGGGTTGATGCGTAGGCCGCCGACGAAGCCGCTCATGTAGGCGCGCTCGGGCTCGCTCAGGGGCGGCGGCGTCGTGCCGGACACACCGAGCAGGGCGGCGAATGCATCGACGGGGGCCATATCGATCTCCTCGGACAGGGGCGGCGGGGTGAACGGGGCGCCCGTGGCGGCAGGCGTCTCCAGAAACTGGTGGTCGATCAGTTCGACGCGGCGCAGGCTGACGGCGCAGAACTTGAACTCCGGCTGCTGCGACAGCGGGTCGATGGCATCGCTGGTGACGGCGTTGATCGCCAGGTTGTCGCCGTACAGGTCGTTCCAGTGGAAGGGCGCGAAGCAGCCGCCGGGCAGCACCCGGTCGGTCACCACCACGGGCAGCACGGCCTGGCCGCGGCGCGAGCGGATCTCCAGGTGGTCCTTGTCGCGCACGCCGAGGCTCTGCGCGTCTTCCGGGTGGACCTCGACGAAGGGGCCGGGGTTGAGCTTGTTGAGGGTGGCGATCTTCCCGGTCTTGGTCAGGGTGTGCCACTGGTGCTGCAGGCGGCCGGTGTTGAGCACGAAGGGGTAGTCGGCGTCGGGCATTTCCGCCGGGTCGAGGTGCGGCCGGGCGAAGAACCGCGCCTTGCCCGTCGGGGTGGGGAAGGCCAGGCGTGGCCGCGAACCGTCCTCGTGGAGCCTGGGTTTCTGGCTGATGCCGTCGTTGAGGTAGCGGATCGGCGCGCGGTCCTCACCTTGGGCATCGGCGCAGGGCCATTGCAGCGGGGTCTCGCGCAGGCGCGGATGGCTGGCGCCGCGGATGTCGTAGCCGGTCTTGGGGTTGTGGAAGCGCTTGATCTCCTCGAACACCTCGGCCGCCGAGGCGTAGCTGAAGGCTTCGGCGAAGCCCATGGCGCAGGCCACTTCGGCGATGATGCGCCAGTCCGCCAGGGCTTCGCCGGGCGGCTCCACGGCCTGCTGCATCAGCGTGAGGTTGCGTTCGGAGTTGATCATCACGCCTTCGGCCTCGGCCCACAGGGCGCCGGGCAGCAGCACGTCGGCGTAGCGGTTGGTCTCGGTGTCGAGGAAGGCGTCCTGGACGATCACCAGTTCCGCGGCCTTCAGGCCCTCGATGACCTTGCCTCGGTTGGCGACGCTGGCCACCGGGTTGGTGCAGATGATCCAGCAGGCCTTGACCTTCCCGGCCGCCATGTCCTCGAACAGGGCGATGGTCCCGCCGCCCAGGCGGGTGTGCAGGGTGCCTTCCGGCACGCCCCAGGCTCGCTCGACGAAGGCCCGGTCGTCCTCCACCAGCACCGAGCGCTGCCCCGGCAGCCCCGGCCCCATGTAGCCCATCTCGCGGCCGCCCATGGCGTTGGGCTGGCCGGTGAGGGAGAAGGGGCCGCTACCGCTCTGGCAGATCTTGCCGGTGGCCAGGTGCAGGTTGCACAGGGCGTTGGTGTTCCAGGTGCCGTGGGTCGATTGGTTCAGGCCCATGGTCCAGCAGCTCATCCAGGCGCCGGCCTCGCCGATCCATTGCGCGGCCTGGCGCAGGGCCGCGGGGTCGAGGCCGGTCAGCTCGGCGACCCGTTCCGGCGTGTAGTCGTCGAGCAATGGCGGCAGCTCTTCCCAGCCTTCGGTGAATTCGGCGATGAACTGCGCATCGGTGTGGCCGTTGGCGTGCAGCAGGTGGAGCAGGCCGTTGAGCAGCGCCAGGTCGGTGCCGGGGCGTATCTGCAGGAACAGGTCGGCCTTCTCGGCGGTGGCGTTGCGCCGCGGGTCGACGACGATCAGCTTGGCCCCGGCCTTGATCCTGTCCATCAGGCGCAGGAAGAGGATGGGGTGACAGTCGGCCATGTTGGCGCCGATGACGAAGAACACCTCGGCCTTGTCGAAGTCCTGGTACGAGCCGGGCGGGCCGTCGGCGCCGAGGGAGAGCTTGTAGCCGCTGCCGGCGCTGGCCATGCACAGGCGCGAGTTGGACTCGATCTGGTTGGTGCCGACGTAGCCCTTGGCCAGTTTGTTGACCAGGTATTGCGCCTCCAGCGACATCTGCCCGGAGACGTAGAAGGCGAGGGCGTCGGGGCCATGTGCGTCGAGGATGCCCCGCAGCCGCCTGGCGGTGGCGGCGATGGCTTCGGCGACCGGGGTTCGCACCGGTTCGCGGGCCCGCTCGCTGCGCAGGTAGGCGTGCTCCATGCGGCCGGATTCGGCGATCGCCTGGTTGCAGGTGCTGCCCTTGGTGCACAGGCGGCCGAAGTTGGTCGGGTGCTGCTTGTCGCCCACCACCTTGGCCACGCGGCCGTCCCGTACCTGCATGACGATGCCGCAGCCGACGCCGCAGTAGGGACACACGCTCCGAATCGTCTTTTCCGCCATGGGTCTTTCCGTCCGCAAAAAGCAAAAACGCCATGCGACCCTCCGCGCAAGGCGGGGGTGGCACGGCGTCGTCGTCGTGGTCGAGGCGGTCGGCGTTGACCGCTCGGGGCTAGCTCAGGCAATGCCTGTGCCAGGTTCGGGAAACCGCCTGTGTGCTTGGGGCGAAGACCCTGGCCGGTTGCGCCCGGGCACGGCATTGCCATGGTGCTGCGGGGTGTCGGCGTAGAGGGCTGCTTGCCTGCGGGGTGGTGCTCGCCTGCGCCGGTGAATGGGGCACGCTTGCCGTTCTGCGCACCGTTTTGGCTCGCCTGTCGAGCCGAGGCGCGCCAGGGGCGCAGGCCGGTCGGAAGGCCGTGACTAGCTGTCCAGCCCAGGTATTGCGGGGGCGCAGGGGCTCGGCGAAGGGTTCTCCAGCAAGGCTGGCATGGAGCCTGCTAGAACACTCTCGTGCCCACCGACGAGGCGGGCCACCCGGACGATCAACGCCGATCGACGACCCGGGGTACCAGGTGCATCGGGCAGCGTGGCCCGATGGCACCCTCAGAATGAACAGGCAAAGGCGCCTGGAGTCGCGAGACTCCAGGCGCCTTTTTGTTTTCCGCTGCAAAACCGTTGAGCTTGCCGGGGGCTTCCATGAACTCCAACGTCGCTACCTTCAATGCCGTGCAAACCCTGGTCGTGATCGGCAATGGCATGGTCGGCCACCACTGCGTCGAACAACTGGTCGAGCGCGGTGCGCTGGGCCGCTACCACATTCATGTGTTCAGCGAGGAGCCGCTGCGCGCCTACGACCGGGTGCACCTCTCCGAATACTTCGGTGGCCGCGATGCCGAGTCGCTGGCGCTGGGCGAGGCCGGGCTGTACCAGCGGCCGGGCGTCACCCTGCACCTTGGCGTGGCGGTGCTGGAGATCGACCGCGCGCGTCGCGAGGTGGTCACCGCCGAGGGCCGCCACGCCTATGACAAGCTGGTGCTGGCCACCGGTTCCTATCCCTTCGTGCCGCCCATCGAGGGCGCGCAGGGCGATGCCTGCCTGGTCTACCGCACCCTGGCCGACCTCGACGGCATTCGCGCGGCGGCGGCCAATGCCCGCCGTGGCGTGGTGGTGGGCGGCGGCCTGCTCGGGCTGGAGGCGGCCAATGCGCTGAAATCCCTCGGCCTGGAATCCCATGTGGTGGAGTTCGCCCCGCGACTGATGCCGGTGCAGCTCGACGAGCAGGGCGGTGCGGCGCTGAAGGCGCGGATCGAGGCGCTGGGCGTCGGCGTGCACCTGTCCAGGGCCACCCAGTCGGTCACGGCCGGCGAGGCGTATCGCTACCGGATGAATTTCGCCGGCGGGGATTTCCTCGAAACCGACCTGATCGTCTTCTCCGCCGGCATCCGCCCGCAGGACGCCCTGGCCCGCCAATGCGCCCTGGAGCTCGGCCCGCGCGGCGGCGTCGCCATCGACGGCCGGTGTTTGACCGGCGATCCGGACATCTTCGCCATCGGCGAATGCGCGGCCTGGAACGGCAGCATCTTCGGGCTGGTCGCGCCGGGCTACCAGATGGCACGAACCGTCGCCGCGACGCTTTGTGGCGAGCAAGCCGAACCCTTCATGGGCGCGGACATGTCGACCAAGCTCAAGCTGCTCGGCGTCGACGTCGGCTCCATCGGCGATGCCCAGGGGGCACTGCCGGGGGCGCGCAGCTACCGCTTCATCGACGAGGCCAGCTCCAGCTACCGCCGGCTGGTGGTCTCCGCCGACGGCAAGCAGGCCCTCGGCGCGGTGCTGGTGGGCGACAACAGCTACTACGACACCCTGCTGCAATACGTGCAGAACGGCATCCCGCTGCCGGCCGACCCGTCCAGCCTGATCCTGCCGCTGGGCGAGGCGGCCCCGGCGCTGGGCGCCGACGCGCTGCCGGCGACCGCCACCGTGTGTTCGTGCCACAACGTCAGCAAGGGGGCGATCTGCGCGGCCATCGACGGCGGCTGCAGCGACCTGGCCGGTCTCAAGGCCTGCACCAAGGCCGCCACCGGCTGCGGCGGTTGCGCCGGGCTGCTCAAGCAGGTCTTCGAGCACGAGCTGAGCGCGCGCGGCGTGGCGGTGGACAAGAGCCTCTGCGAGCACTTCGCCTACACCCGCCAGGGGTTGTACGACATCGTCCGCGTGGAAGGCATCCAGACCTTCGACGAGCTGCTGGCCAGGCACGGTAAGGGCCACGTCGGTTGCGACATCTGCAAGCCGGCGGTCGGCTCGATCCTCGCGTCCTGCTGGAACCGGCCTATCCAGGAGCCCTGGCTGGTGCCACTGCAGGACACCAACGACACCTTCATGGCCAACATGCAGAAGAACGGCACCTACTCGGTGGTGCCGCGCATCCCCGGCGGCGAGGTCACCCCGGATGGGCTGATCGCCATCGGCGCGGTGGCGAAGAAGTACGACCTCTACACCAAGATCACCGGCGGCCAGCGCATCGACCTGTTCGGCGCGCAACTGCACGAGCTGCCGGACATCTGGGCCGAGCTGATCGCCGCCGGCTTCGAGACCGGGCATGCCTACGGCAAGTCCACCCGCACGGTGAAGTCCTGCGTCGGCAGCACCTGGTGCCGCTACGGCGTGCAGGACAGCGTGAAGATGGCCCTGGACATCGAGCACCGCTACAAGGGCCTGCGCTCGCCGCACAAGCTGAAGTTCGCGGTCTCCGGCTGCACCCGCGAGTGCGCCGAGGCGCAGAGCAAGGACGTCGGCGTGATCGCCACGGAGAAGGGCTGGAACCTCTACGTCTGCGGCAACGGCGGCATGCGCCCGCGCCACGCCGAGCTGTTCGCCACCGACCTGGACGACGACACGCTGATCCGCTACATCGACCGCTTCCTGATGTTCTACATCCGCACCGCCGACCGGCTGCAGCGCACCTCGGTGTGGCGCGAGGGCCTGGAGGGCGGGCTGGACTACCTGAAGGCGGTGGTCATCGACGACAGCCTGGGCCTGGGCGCCGAACTGGAAGCGCAGATGCAGGTGGTGGTGGACCGCTACGAATGCGAGTGGGCCAACGCCCTCCAGGACGCGGAAAAGCTCAAGCGCTTCCGCACCTTCGTCAACGACGCGCGCCCCGACCCGAGCGTGCATTTCGTCAAGGAGCGTGGCCAGCGCCGGCCGGTCCGCGCCCATGAACTCCACCTGATACCCGTAGCCGAGGAGATGGTCTGATGGCCCAACTGAGCGCACAACTTATCGATAGCCGACCGCTCGACAGCGACTGGCAGGACCTCTGTTCCCGCGACGACCTGGTGGCGGACTCGGGCGTGGTGGCCTGGGTCGGCGGCGTGCAGGTCGCGCTGTTCTACCTGCCGGGCTCGGCCCGGGGCCGCCAGCTCTACGCCGTGGAAAACCGCGACCCGCTGTCCGGCGCCAACGTCATCGGCCGCGGCATCGTCGGCTGCCTTGGCGGCGAGCTGGTGGTGGCCGCCCCGCTGTACAAACAGCACTTCCGCCTGGAGGACGGCGCTTGCCTGGAGTTTCCCGAGCAGCAATTGCGCGTATGGCCGGTGCGCCTGCGCGGCGACATGGTGGAAATTGGTTCGATGGCCTGAGGCGAGGCTGCGCATGGGGGCGGCATCGCCCTGACCCATTCCCCACGGCGCCGCCATGACGGCGCTGCGGGGTTGGCGCTACTCAGTCGAGCCCGAACAGGCGCGCGGCGTTGCCGTGGAAGAAGCGTTCCAGGGCGTGTTCGCTCAGGCCCAGGCGCTGGGCGTCCTCGATGCTCTGGCGAATGGGCCTGAAGGTGTAGGAGGAGCCGAACAGCAGCTGGTCGGCGAGGAAGCCATTGGCGGCCTGCACGTAGGCTTCGCTGCCGGGCAGGAACAGGTACATGTCCGGCACCAGGTGGACGTTCTCGTAGCGGAACGCCAGGCCGATGGCCTGCTGCACGTTGGGCCAGAAGCCGTGGTAGACGACGATCCGCAGGTCCGGGAAGGCCCGGGCCACGGCCGCCAGGCGGCCGGGGTCGTTGTAGGCCGGGTCGGGCGTGGTCGGCCCGCTCATCAGGAACAATGGAATGGCGCGCTTCTGCAGGTGCTCGTAGATCGGCCAGTACAGCGCGTCGTCCGGGTGCCGGGCCGGTTCGCCGAAACCGGGCTCCAGGTCGATGCCGGTCAGGCCCAGGTCGTCGATCGCATGGTCGATCTCCGCGAGCGCGCCTTCCACGCCCTGCAGCGCCGGGTCCACCGAGCCGATGCCGAGCAATTGCGCGTGGCCATTCACGATGGCGTGGATCCGTTCGTTGGGCAGGTGCTGCGCCGGCGTGTGCCGGCCGACCACCACGGCCTTGTACAGGCCGGCGTCGCGCACCTCGGCGAGGAAGCCTTCGTGGGTCAGCGAGCGTTCGAAATGGGCATCGTCGCCGCGGGTGCCGACGCGCCGGTTCAGCCAGCGCGCCGTGGCGTGCTCGGCCGAGCCGGGCACGGCGCCGAAGAACGGATGCAGGAAGGCCGGGCGGCAGCGCATGTCGATGATCTTCATGCGCCGTGCTCCTGTTCCTGGTCGCCGTGGGTTGGGCCTGGGTGGTGGCTGTCGCTGGAGAATGGTGGGGCGCGGAAGGCGTCCAGACTCATGTTGCTGTCCTCGTTGCTAGCTGGGGGAATCCGTCGTGGTGCCCCCGAGGCAATCCCCGTGCCACCGGGCGCCTCGGTGATTCCGGGGGCCGCGGGCTGGCGCCGGGCCTTTGCTGTTGCGCCTGCAACTGTACTGTCGGGTAACTGTCGCCAGGCCAACAGTTGGCCCGCCCCGCCGCAACCGGCCTCGGGCCGGCAGGGCCGGGTTTCTGCGCTATCGGGATAAGCCCCTCGGCCATGGGAGCGCGGGGCGGCGGCGCGCTTCCTATGATTCGGACGAATTGCCCGGATGCCCGTCCGTGTCGGCCGCAGAGGCCTGTTCCGGGCGTGACCGGGGCGTTGTCCGCTTGCCGAGTCCCTGGAGTGCCTGCCCATGAATACCCTGATGACCGTGACCCTCTGCCGCGGGTGCCGGTGATGAGCGTCCTTCTCCAATGCCTTTCGCATTCCCCGCTGATCGGGCACGTGGACCCCGCGCCGGAGGTGCTGCAGGAGGTCAATGACGTGGTGGCCCTGGCGCGTGAACGGATCGCGGCGTTCGCTCCGGAGCTGGTGGTGCTGTTCGCCCCGGACCACTACAACGGTTTCTTCTATGACGTGATGCCGTCGTTCTGCATCGGTGTCGCCGCGCACGCCATTGGCGACTTCGGCACCCTGAGCGGCCCGCTCAACGTGCCCAGGGAACTTGCCGAGGCCTGCGCCGCGGCGGTGCTGGAGGCCGGCGTGGACGCCGCGGTGTCCTACCGCATGCAGGTGGACCACGGCTTCGCCGAGCCGCTGGAGCAATTGCTGGGCGGGCTCGGGAACCACCCGGTGCTGCCCGTCTTCATCAATGCGGTCGCGCCGCCGTTGCCCAGCTTCCAGCGCGCCCGCCTGCTCGGCGAGGCCATCGGCCGCTTCGCCCGTACCACCGGCAAGCGCGTGCTGTTCCTCGGTTCCGGCGGGCTGTCGCACCAGCCGCCGGTGCCGCAGTTGGCCCAGGTGGATGCCCATATGGCCGACCGCCTGATGGGCAGCGGGCGCAACCTGCCGGCCGATGAGCGGGAGGCGCGGCAGCAGCGGGTGATCCGCGCGGCGCGGCTTTTCGTCGAGGATCCCGGCTCGCTGCATCCGCTCAACCCCGAGTGGGACCAGCAGTTCCTCGACATCCTCGCGCAGAACCGGCTGGGCGAGCTGGATGCCCTGGGCAACGAGCAGTTGTCGAGCATCGCCGGCCGCTCGACCCACGAGGTGAAAACCTGGGTGGCCGCCTTCGCCGCGCTCTCCGTCTTCGGCGCCTACCGCGTGCATGACCGCTACTACCGACCGATTCCCGAGTGGATCGCCGGCTTCGGCGCGCTTGGCGCCGAACCCGAACCGAACTGAAGGAGGCCGCCGATGACCACCATGAACAGAGCGCCGAACGACGCCGACAGCAGCCGCTTCGCGCGCATCCGCGAAGGCGGGCTGGACCTGCAGCTGCACTACAACGACCTGGGCGAGGGCGCCGAGACCGTGGTGATGCTCCATGGCTCCGGCCCCGGCGCCAGCGGCTGGGCCAACTTCAGCCGCAACCTGGAGCCGCTGTTGGCCGCCGGTTACCGGGTTGTCCTGATGGATTGCCCCGGCTGGAGCAAGAGCGACCCCATCGTCTGCCGCGGCTCGCGCTCGGACCTCAATGCCACGGCGCTCAAGGGCCTGCTCGACGTGCTGGGCCTGGAGCGCGTGCACATCCTCGGCAATTCCATGGGCGCCCACAGCGCCGTGGCCTTCGCCCTGGCCAACCCGCGGCGCGTCGGCAAGCTGGTGCTGATGGGCGGCGGCACCGGCGGCGCCAGCCCCTTCGTGCCGATGCCCACCGAGGGCATCAAGCTGCTCAACGGCCTGTACCGCGAGCCGACCATCGACAACCTGAAGCGGATGATGAACGTCTTCGTCTTCGACGCCAGCGACCTCACCGAGGAACTGTTCCAGACGCGCCTGGACAACATGCTCAGCCGCCGCGAGCACCTGGACAACTTCGTCGAAAGCCTCGCCGCCAACCCCAGGCAGTTCCCCGACTTCGGCTCGCGCCTGGCCGAGATCCAGGCGCCCACGCTGATCGTCTGGGGCCGCAACGACCGCTTCGTGCCCATGGACGCCGGCCTGCGCCTGCTCGCCGGCATCCAGAACTCATCGCTGCACGTGTTCAACAACTGCGGCCACTGGGCCCAGTGGGAGCATGCCGAACCCTTCAACCGCCTGGTGCTGGACTTTCTCCAGCACTGAACCCGAGGTGCCCCATGACCATCAGCCAAGAGACCCTCGAACGCCTGGCCGCGGACCTGCGCCATGCGGAACTGCAGGGCGAGGCCATCGCGCCCTTGCGTGACGCCATCGGCGCGGAAAACGGCGCGGCCGCCTACGCCATCCAGCGCCTCAACGTCGCCCACGGCCTGGCCGCCGGCCGCCGCCTGGTCGGCCGCAAGGTCGGCCTGACCAACCCCAAGGTGCAGGCCCAGCTGGGCGTGGACCAGCCGGACTTCGGCTGCCTGTTCGCCGACATGGCCTATGGCGACAACGAAACCGTGCCCTTCGACCGCGTGCTGCAACCGAAGATCGAGGCGGAAATCGCCCTGGTGCTGGAGCGCGACCTGCCCAGCGCCGACACCACCTTCGCCGACGTGTTGAACGCCACCGGCTGGGTGCTGCCGGCCCTGGAAATCGTCGGCAGCCGCATCGCCAACTGGAACATCCGCTTCGCCGACACCGTGGCCGACAACGCCTCCAGCGGCTGCTTCGTGCTCGGCGGCCCGGCGCGGCGCCTGGATGGCCTGGACCTACGCGGCGCGGCCATGCGCATGACGCGCAACGACGAACCGGTCTCCAGCGGTAGCGGCGCCGAATGCCTGGGCCACCCGCTCAACGCGGCAGTATGGCTGGCGCGCACCCTGGCCCGCCTGGGCGACCCGCTGAAGGCTGGCGACATCGTCCTCACCGGCGCCCTCGGGCCCATGGTCGCGGTAGCCGCCGGTGACCGTTTCGACGCCGAGATCGATGGCCTGGGCCGCGTCGGTGTGACCTTCAGCCAGAGCTAAAAGCCGAAAAAAGCGCTGGAGGCTGGAGGCTGAACGACAAGCAGTCCCTGCCAGAGCGGAGGTCGGTGCTTTTTCGTCCAGCCTTCCAGCCTCCAGCGCTCTTAATCGAACGCTTTCCGAGGAATGCCATGAGCAACAAACGCAAAGTCGCCATCATCGGTTCCGGCAATATCGGCACCGATTTGATGATCAAAGTCCTGCGCAATGCGCAGCATCTGGAAATGGCCGCCATGGTCGGCATCGACCCGGCCTCCGACGGTCTGGCCCGCGCATCACGAATGGGCGTGGCCACCACCCACGAAGGCGTCGAGGGCCTGACCCGCCTGCCGATCTTCAATGAGATCGACTTCGTCTTCGATGCCACTTCAGCCGGAGCTCACGTGAAGAACGATGCGTTTCTGCGGGGCCACAAGCCCGGTCTTCGCGTGATCGACCTGACCCCGGCCGCAATCGGTCCGTATTGCGTGCCGGTGGTCAACCTGGAGCAGCACCTGCAGGCGTTGAACGTGAATATGGTGACCTGTGGTGGGCAGGCGACGATTCCGATGGTCGCGGCCGTTTCGCGGGTGGCCAAAGTGCACTACGCGGAAATCATTGCCTCCATCGCGTCGAAATCGGCTGGTCCTGGCACTCGCGCCAATATCGATGAGTTCACTGAGACCACCAGCAAGGCCATCGAAGTGATCGGCGGCGCGGCGAAGGGCAAGGCGATCATCATCATGAACCCGGCCGAGCCGCCGCTGATCATGCGTGACACCGTCTATGTCCTCTCCGAAGCCGTGGACCAGGCCAAGGTCGAAGCCTCCATCGAGGAGATGGCGGCTGCCGTGCAGGCCTACGTTCCCGGCTACCGCCTGAAGCAGAAGGTGCAGTTCGACGAAGTCCGTGATCTGAACATTCCCGGTCACGGCAAGTTCTCCGGGCTGAAGACCTCGGTGTTCCTCGAAGTCGAAGGTGCCGCCCACTACCTGCCGGCCTACGCCGGCAACCTCGACATCATGACCTCTGCCGCGCTGGCTACTGCTGAGCGTATGGCACAGGCGATGGGAGCTTCGGCATGAACAAGCTTTATATCTCCGACGTGACTCTGCGCGACGGCATGCACGCGATTCGCCATCAGTATTCGCTGGAGGATGTGCGTGCGATTGCGGCGGCGCTGGATATGGCGAAAGTCGATTCCATCGAAGTCGCCCATGGCGATGGCCTGCAAGGCTCCAGCTTCAACTACGGCTTCGGCGCGCACACCGATCTGGAATGGATCGAAGCCGCCGCTGACGTGGTGAAGCACGCCAAGATCGCCACCTTGCTGTTGCCGGGCATCGGCACCATCCACGATCTGAAGAACGCCTACAACGCCGGCGCCCGAGTGGTCCGCGTGGCGACGCATTGCACCGAAGCCGACGTCTCCAAACAGCACATCGAGTACGCCCGTGAGCTGGGTATGGACACGGTCGGCTTCCTGATGATGAGCCATATGCAGACGCCCGAAGGCCTCGCTCAGCAGGCGAAGCTGATGGAGAGCTACGGCGCCACCTGCATCTACGTCGTCGATTCCGGTGGGGCGATGAATATGGATGACATTCGCGCCCGCTTCCGCGCGGTAAAAGCGGTCCTGAAGCCGGAAACCGAAACCGGCATCCACGCCCACCACAACCTCAGCCTCGGCGTGGCCAACTCCATCGCTGCGGTGGAGGAGGGCTGCAATCGCATCGATGCCAGCCTGGCGGGCATGGGTGCGGGAGCGGGCAACGCGCCGCTGGAAGTCTTCATCGCCGCTGCGGACAAGCTCGGCTGGAACCATGGCACCGACCTCTATGCGCTGATGGACGCCGCCGACGATCTGGTGCGCCCACTGCAGGACCGTCCGGTACGTGTCGACCGCGAAACCCTCGCGCTCGGTTACGCCGGCGTTTATTCGAGCTTCCTGCGCCACGCCGAAGTGGCCTCGGCCAAGTACGGCATCAAGGCCGTGGACATCCTCGTCGAGCTGGGCAAGCGCCGCATGGTCGGCGGCCAGGAAGACATGATCGTCGACGTGGCCCTGGACCTGCTGGCCAGCCGGTAGGCGCCGGAGTCGCTGGGCTCCCGCGTTCGCGGGAGTGACGGGTAAGGGAAGGGTTCGCGTTTCCCCCGTCATCCCCGCGAACGCGGGGATCCAGCGCCTTCGAGGCCGCGCCCCGGGACTGGACCTGCCGACCTCGACCTCGACTGTAGGAGCAGGCCCTGCCTGCGATTCGCGCGCAGGGCGCGCTCCTACACGGGAACGACGTGGCGGAGGTGCAGAAGAAACACCCCCGTAGGATGGGTTGAGCGAAGCGATACCCATCGCCATGCCCGCATGGGTTTCGCAGGCTCGATCCATCCTACGAAAGCACCGACCTGGCCCTGTAGGAGCGAGCTTGCTCGCGAACCACCCCCCCCGCTGTGAGGCCGGGTTCGCGAGCAAGCTCGCTCCTACGAAGAGCACCGCGGCGCAGTTGCAGGTACAGAAGAAACACCCCCGTAGGATGGGTTGAGCGAAGCGATACCCATCGCCATGGCCACATGGGTTTCGCAGGTCCGACCCATCCTACGAAAAGCACGCCGTCGCGTTGGGCTGGCGGCCGGGACGACATGATCGTCGACATTGAAAACGGGCCCCACCATGCTGGCCAACCTGTCGCTGAAGAGCAAACTGCTGTTGACCGTCCTGCCGCTGACGACGCTGATCTACCTGGCGACGGTCGTGCTGGTCTACCAGTCGAGCAAGACCTCCACCGAGGCCCTGGCCGAAGTGGCCGTGCAGGCCATCGTGCAACAGCAGGCCGCGGAGATTTCCTCGTATTTCGACGGCGCCATGCACTCGGGCAGGGTGAGCGCGGACATGCTCGCCCGCGAACTGGTCGAGGGCGCGCTGCCGGATCGCCGGCTCGGCGAGCAGCTGCTGGAGGCGCTGTTGCTGGACAGCCCCCAGGCCAGCATCGCCTGGTGGATGCCGCTGCACGCCGGCGCCGCGGAGGCGCTGTGCTGGCTGCGTGACGCGCATGCGGTGCAGGCCGCCACGGCCGAGCAGTGTGCGGCCGTGCTCGAAGCCCTGGGGGGCGCCGCCGGCGACCGCGAGAGCGTGGCCTCGCCCCGCTCGCCGGCGCGGGCCGGCCTGACCAGGGCAGTGATTCCCGTGCTCTTGCCGGTGCGCCAGAACGGCCACCTGGCGGGGCACCTGGGGCTGGGCCTCGACGCCGGGATGCTCCAGGCGAAGGTGGCCCAGCTGCGGCCGCTGGGCGTCGGCCTGGCGGCGCTGACGGCCAACGACACCACCCTGGTGGCCCATCCCGATCCCCGGCGCGTCGGGCGGCACACCGCCGAGACCGAGTCGGACTTCCTTGGCGACCACCTGCAGGCGATGATCGACGCGGTGCGCAACGGCAAGCCGCTGTCGATCCGCTTCCTCTCGCCGGCGATGGGGGAGGAGGTGTTCATGCTGGCGGTGCCGGTCGCCATAGGCGCCACCGGCGCGCCCTGGTCGTTCGGCGCCGCCTTGCCCAGCGCGGCCCTGCTGGGCGGGGTGAAGGCCCTGGCGATTCAGCTGCTGGTGCTGGGCGGCCTGGCCGCGGCGCTGATCGGCGGGCTGGTCTTCTGGCTCGGCCGCGCCATGACGCGCCCCCTGGACGCGGTGGTCAAGGCCATACGCCAGCTGGTGGCGGGGGAGGCCGACCTGTCCTCGCGCCTGCCGTTCGAGGGGCGCGACGAGCTGGCGGTGCTGGTCCGGGAGTTCAACCGCTTCCTCGACATCATGGCCGCCCTGGTGCAGGAGATAACCGCGACCAGCCAGGCCCTGCAGGGCGCCGCCCAGGCGCTGCAGGAGGAAAGCCAGGTCACCGGCCGCGGCGTGGACACCCAGCGCGACGAGATCGGCCAGCTGGCCACCGCCATGCGGCAGATGTCCCAGGGCATCGAGGAGGTGGCCGGCAACACCGACCAGGCCGCCCAGGCCACGCGCGAGGGCGACCAGGCCGTGGGCCACGGGCAGGCCACGGTCGCCTGCCTGAACGAGGCCATCGCCGAGGATGCGCGGACGCTGGAGCAGATCTGCACCCTGACCGGGCAACTGGAATCGGCCAGCGAGGACATCGGCACCGTGGTGGCGGTGATCCGCGACATCGCCGGGCAGACCAACCTGCTGGCGCTCAACGCCGCCATCGAGGCGGCCCGGGCCGGCGAGCAGGGGCGCGGCTTCGCCGTGGTCGCCGACGAGGTGCGGGCCCTGGCGCGGCGCACGCACACCTCGACCCAGGAGGTGCACCGCAGCGTGTCGCTGATCCAGGAGCGCACGCGAACCGTGGTCGGCATGCTCGAGAAGAGCCGCAACACCTCCCTGGGCAACGTCGCCAGCGCCCGCGAGGCCAGCGAGGCCTTGCACCGCGTAACCCGGATGATCGGCCAGGTGCGCGACATGAGTCAGCAGATCGCCAGCGTGACCGGCCAGCAGGCTTCCACCAGCGAGCAGCTGTCCCACAGCCTGGCCTCGATCGCCAGCTCCGCCGACGACGCCTCGCGCAGCGCCGGCCAGGTGCGCCGCCGCAGCCATGACCTGCAGGCGCTGGCGGAGCGCCTGGGCGCCCTGGTCAGCCGCTTCCGCCTGTAGCCGTTCCCGCGTTGCACCCCATGGCCCGGCCCTCGCAAGCCGGGCCTTGTGCGTTGCCGGGAAGCCCTGGCGCACGCGGCGTGCAGTTGATCCAGGCCACTAATCTGCGCACAGCGGATAACCCCTGCAGTGGCGGGATAGTCCCCCCGGCACCCCTTCCCTAGAGTGGAATCGCCTTGGTCGTCGGCCAGAAGACCATCCTTGTGTGCGAATCCAACGCTATGACAAAACTCATCAACATCGAAGCATCCTCCCCGCAGCAGGGCACCCGCGGCCCGGGCCTGCCGCGCCGCGCGCTGAACGCGCTGGCCGTGGCGCTGCCCTGGGCGATCATCGGCGGCCTGCTCTGGGCGGGCCTGTTCATCAAGCCGCAGCCGGTCGGCGGCAGCGTCACGCCGCCGCCCCTGGAGCGCCGCGACCAGTTCTACGGCCTGGCCCAGCTGCCCGACGGCACGGTCCTGGCCTGCGGCTCCAACGGCAAGGTCCTGGCCATCTCCGCCGACGGCCGCATCAGCCGCCAGGAAACGCCCAGCGACAAGCCCCTGCAGGACATCGCCGCCTGGGACGCGAACCACCTGGTGGCCGTCGGCAACGACGGCGTCATCCTGCACAGCGACGACGCCGGCCGGCACTGGCGCCTGGCCGACGCGGTGCCGCGCTCGGCGGTGGCCAACAAGCTCAACCGGGTGCGGGTGGGCCCGGCGGGGCTGGCGATCGCCGTCGGCGAGATGGGCGCGCTGCTGGTCAGCCATGACTTCGGCGCCCACTGGCAGCGCCTGCGCGAGGAGGAGGACGTCGCCTGGAACGATGCCGCGCTGCTGGACGACGGCCGCCTGGTGGTGGTCGGCGAGTTCGGCCGCATCCTGCTCAGCCAGGACCTCGGGGCGCACTGGGAGGAGATTCCCGCGCCGGTGCCCGGCTCGCTGATGGCCGTGCGCTTCCGCGATGCCGCCAATGGCGTCGCGGTGGGGGTGGAGGGGACGCTGCTGGTGACCCGCGACGGCGGCCGCCAGTGGCAGCCGGTCGGGCTCGGCGTGCATGACCACCTGTTCAGCGTGATCTGGAACCCGGCGCAGCAGCAGTGGCTGGCCTTCGGCGCCCTCGGCCGCTGGGTCGCCGGCAGCGTCGGCGCGGGCGACATCGCCTGGCGCAGCGGCACGCTGGATGCGCGCGACCTGTCCTGGCACACCGGCGCGCTGTCCAGCGGCAAGCAGACCTGGCTGGCCGGCGACGGCATCGGCCGCTGGGACGGCCGCCACTGGTCGCCGCTGAAACCCTGACCTGCCTCGTCCACTTCTTCGAGACAACGAGATGATCGAACGCATTGCTGATTTCTGCATCCGCCGGCGTACCTGGGTGGCGGGCATCCTCATGGCCCTGACCCTGCTGCTGGGCTGGTCCGCCCTGCACATCGAGGTGCGCACCGTATTCGAGGACATGCTGCCCTCGCGCCACGAGTACGTGCGCACCCACGAGAAATTCAAGGACACCTTCGGCGGCTCGAACATGGTCACCATCATGTTCGAGGTGGAGCAGGGCGACATCTTCCAGCGCCCGCTGCTGGAGAAGGTGCGCCAGGTGACCCTGGGGCTGCGCGAGGTGTCCGCGGTCAACCAGTACCAGATCACCTCGCTGGCCTCGAAGAAGCTCAAGGAGGTCCGCGCCTCCACCGAGGGCATCGAGAGCCGCCCGCTGATGTGGCCGGACGTGCCGGACAGCGCCCAGGGCATGGAGGAACTCAAGCAGGCGGTGCTGCGCAACCCGCTGGTCTACGGGCCCTACGTGTCCAAGGACCTGCAGGCGACGCTGATCACCGTGGACTTCATCGACCAGCAGGTGGACTACGCCAAGGTCTTCGAGCAGATCCGCGCGCTGGTCGCCAAGGTCGACGACGGCAGCGTGAAGATCCGCCTGGTCGGCGACCCCATCCTGTATGGCTGGGTGAACCACCACGTGCCGGAAACCCTGCACCTGGTGCTGGCCGCCGTGGCGGTGACCCTGGTGCTGCTGTTCGTCCTGCTGCGCACCTGGCGCGGGGTGTTCCTGCCCCTGCTCGCCGGCGTGGTCAGCGCGCTCTGGGCGCTGGGCATCTGCCACCTGCTGCGGATCAACTTCGAACCGCTGGTCATCGTGGTGGCGATGCTCATCACCTCGCGGGCGGTCTCCCACTCGGTGCAGATCGTCAACCGTTTCGATGACGAGCTGGCCTTGCTGCCAGCGGACGGGCCGCCGGGGGCGGTCTCGCGCCTGGCTGCGCGGGTCGCCCTGGCCGACCTGTTCCGCCCGGGCATGCTGGGCGTGATCGCCGACGCCGCGTGCATGGCGGTGGTCGCCCTGAGCCCGATCCCGATGCTGCAGAAGCTCACGGTGCTGTCGGTGGTGTGGGTCTCGACGCTGACCGTCAGCGCGGTGATCCTGACGCCGGTGATGCTGTCGTGGATCCGCCGTCCGCACAGCTTCGCCCATCCGTTCGACTGCCTGCCGGCGCTGCGCAAGGTGCTCGACCTGAGCGTCGCGGTGACGCTGTCCCGCGGCCGCTACCTGGTGCTCGGCGGCAGCCTGCTGCTGGTGCTGGGCGCCGGCTGGTACGCGTTCAACCTGAAGATCGGCGACGCCAACCCGGGTTCGCCGATCCTCTGGCCGCAGGCGCAGTACAACCTCGATTCCGCGGCGATCAACGGCCGCTTCGAAGGCGTCGACCGGATGTTCATCGTGCTCGGCGACGACGGCCACCCCGGGCTGGTCAAGAGCAACGAGGCGCTGCACGCGATGAACCGCTTCCAGCGCTTCATCGAGGCCCAGCCGGAGATCGGCGGCTCGCTGTCGCTGGCCGACGTGCTGCCCCACGTCAACAGCAGCCTGCGCGAGGGCAACCCGCGCTACCTGGAGCTGGGCGACGACGACGCCATCAACGGCAGCCTGGTGGCCATGCTCGACTCGGTGTCCGAGCCGGGCGACATGGACCGCTTCACCGACACCCAGTACGCCAACGGCTCGGTGACCCTGATGTTCCGCGACCGCCAGGGCGAGACCATCCGCACCGCGGTGGCGCGGATCAAGGAGTTCATCGCCGAGAACCCCCTGAGCCAGGGGCACTGGCAGCTGGCCGGCGGGGTGATCGGGGTGATGGCCGCGGTCAACGAGATCATCCTTTCCAGCCAGATCGAGGCCATCGCCCTGGCGCTGCTGGTGCTGGCCGTGCTCTGCACCCTGGTCTATCGCTCGGCGGTCGCCGGCATGCTGTTCATGGTCCCGGTGATCATCTCCAACATGCTGACCTTCAGCTTCATGGCCTGGAAGGGCATCGGCATGAACATCAACACGGTGCCGGTGGCGGCCCTGGGCATCGGCCTGGGGGTGGATTACGCCTTCTACATCGCCGACCGCGTGAAGGAAGAGATCGCCATCGGCAGCAGCCCCGAGCATGCCATCCGCCAGGCCCTGCACTCCGCGGGCATGGGGGTGATCGTCACCGCCAGCGTGCTGATCCTCAGCACCCTGCTGTGGTGGGCCTCGTCGCTGCGCTTCCAGGCCGAGATGGGCCTGCTGATGGCGATCTGGCTGAGCGTGTCGGCGCTCTCCGCGCTGTTCGTGATGCCCTCGCTGATCTACGTCTTCCGTCCCCGTTTCATCTTCGCCGGGCAGCCGCACGCGGCTGCCTTGCAGGCGCTGGAGCCGGCCCCGCTGCAGGCCGTGTGAAAGCGAACGCACAACAACAAAACCAAAACCATGGCTTCTGGCCGCTCTTAACCTCTGGGGAGGTATCCGGTGAACTCTAGCGTCGACTCCTGCGTGCAACCGCGTGTTGCACTTCACAAGCTCGCCCTGGCCATCGCCTTGGTGCCGGTGACCGTGCCGGCCCTGGCCGACGACAGTCTCAAGGTCGATGGCTACCTGCGCGAGGAACTGTCCTGGAACACCAAGAACTGGGAGGACACCCCCGGCTACAGCGACGGCGGCAAGCTGTCCATGGCGCGCAGCACCGCGCGCCTGAACCTGGACTGGGCGGCGACCGACCAGGTCTCGGTGGTGGCCAAGCTGCGCGCCTCGCGCGAGGTCAAGACCGACTTCCTCAAGCACCTGGAGGACATGGGCGCCAACAATTACCACTCCGGCGAGCACGGCGACATCATGGACCTCTACGACAAGGAGGAAATCCGCGAGCTGTACATCGACTTCCCGGTCGGCGAACGCACCCGCTTCCGCATCGGCAAGCAGCAGATCGCCTGGGGCGAGACCGACTTCTTCGCCGCCAACGACCTGGTGCACGGTTTCGACTACACCTGGCGCAGCTTCCTCGAACCGGCCAACGAGGAACTGCGCAAGACCAACAACATCGTCAAGGTGAACGTCGACGTGCCCGAGGCCGACGGCGGCATCGAGGCCTTCGTGCGGCCGGGGCTGGACCGCAAGCAGGACATCGGCAGCGAGCTGGACATCTACGGCGCGCGCTGGTCGAGCCAGCCCTATGCCGGAGTCGACTTCCGCAACATCGACCCCTACAACTACGAGAACAACGCGGGCGACTACCGCCACTGGACCGGCGGCCTGCGCTGGAGCGGCATGCTCGGCGACACCAACTACTCGCTGTCCTACCTGCGCACCTTCTACAACTCGCCGATCCTCAACGCCTCCAACAACCTGGCGCTGTTCGGCCTGCCCAATGTGCCGTCCGGGGCCGACACCGTCGGCACCGAGCAGACCAAGGGCCTGGCCGGCGAGATCATCTACCCGATCGTCAACATCTACGGCTTCACCGCCAGCCGCTATTCCGACGCGGCCGATGCGGTGTTCAGCACCGAGGTGGCGTACATCAAGGACGCGCCCTACCAGATCGCGCTGCCGGTGCCGACCCCGCTCAGCCAGAACATCGCCCCGGGCTTCGACGGCTTCCAGACCAAGAACGTGGTCGCGCTGATGCTGCGCATGGACAAGAACATCGCCGCCACCCAGAGCCTGCTGGGCACCGAGAAACCGATGTTCTTCTCCGTCCAGCTGTTCGACAAATGGGTGCAGAACTACGACTCCGACGACCAACTGCTCTACAGCGTCGGCTGGGGCGGCAAGGTCAAGGAGCACTCGGTGCTGGCCACCACCATCTTCGACCTCAGCTACGACAGCGGGCGCATCCGCCCGCAACTGGTGCTGGGCGCCGACCTGAGCAACAACGGCGGCTTCGCGGTGCCCTCGGTCACCTTCGAGCTGTCCAGCAAGTGGCGCTGGAAGGTCGAGTACGACGCTTTCTGGGACGACGCCTGGCGCGATGGCGACAAGTGCACCCCGGGCAATGCCGCCACCTGCGACAAGACCACGCTGTTCGGCTACTTCCACAACCGCGACCAGCTCTACACCAGCCTGACCTACCTGTTCTGATCCGCAGTGGAGACCTGACCATGAAACGCGCACCACTCGCTTTGCAACGCACCCTGGGCCTGGCCATCGCCTGCCTGGCCCCGCTCCTGTCCTGCGCCGCCGAACTGGCGCCGGGGACGGTGATCTCCGCGGCCAACCTCGACCAGGTGAAGAACGACACCTTCGAAGGCCACAGCATCGCCAGCCTGCTGACCGAGAAGATGGAATGGCGGATCCGCAACACCGGCTGGAAACTGCCGCTGGCCAAGTCCCAGGAGGTCAAGCTCGACCCGCGCTGGGTCAAGGCGTCCCAGGCCAACGCCGGCAAGACGGTGATCAACAAGGAGGCCTGCCGGGTGGACAACTGGGGCGCCGGCGAGCCCTTCCCGAACATCGACGCCAAGGACCCGCAGGCCGCGGAAAAGCTCATCTGGAACTGGCACCTGGGGCAACTGGTGGGCGACGTCTCCCAGGTCCCGCAGTTCACCCAGCTGCTGATCGACGGCAAGAAGGGCATCCACGCCGAGCCGGTGGCCGAGTTCAGCCGCTACTCGATGAAGGGCCGCCTGACCGGCGACCAGGCGGTGGAAGGCGACGGCAGCGAGCGCGGCCGCCAGCTGCTGTACTTCAAGTCGCCCTCGGACATGAAGGGGCTGGGGACCTACACGCAGATGTACGACTCGGACAAGGTCAACGACGTCTGGGCCTACATCCCCGCGGTGCGCCGCGTCCGCCGCCTGTCCGGCGGCGCCTGGATGGACCCGGTCGGCTCCTCCGACCAGCTGCAGGACGACCTGGACGTGTTCAACGCGCGCCCCTGCTGGTACCCGCAGTACAAGCTGCTGGGCACGCGCTGGGTGCTCGCCGTGGCCAACAGCAAGACCGGCCTGTGGAAGACCGACGGCAAGACGCCGGCCGAGAAGTACCCGGTGCTCGACGACCAGCCGCCGTACTGGAACATGAACAACAACAACTTCGAGCCGCGCGAGGTCTACGTGATCGAAGCCATCACCCCGTCCATCCACCCCTACAGCAAGAAGGTGCTGTACATGGACGTGAAGTACCCGCGCTTCTATTACGCCGAGGCCTACGACCGCAAGGGCGAGTTCTGGAAGTTCATGGAATTCCATTCCTATTCCAACATCGCCGATGGCGACGTGCGCACCACCGCCGGCGCGATCATCGACTTCCAGCGCAACCACGCCACGGTCTCGCTGATCGACACCGCCAGCTGGAAGACCAACTTCCCGGCCAAGGCCAGCAATTTCTCGCTGCAGACCCTGCAGGCCGCCGGCCGCTGACGGCGAGAGCGCAACAGTTTCAGTGCGGCACGGACGCCGCCCCCTTTTTCCTGCCACCCCGGGCCCTGCGCCGCAACGGCGGCGCCGGGCCCTTCGGAGAACACGAGCATGTCGACCATGAAGGCCGCGCGCCTGCACGAGATCGGCGGACGATTCCGCATCGACGAACTACCCCGGCCGGCCCCTGGCCCCCATGACGTGCTGGTGAAGGTCGAGGCCAGCGGGATCATCCCCAACCTGAAGAACGTCACCACCTACTTCCCCGAGTGGTATCCCTTCCTGCCGCTGCCGGCGTTGCCGGCGACCTTCGGCCTGGATTCCGCCGGGGTGGTCGCCGCGGTCGGCTCGGCGGTCAGCGCCTTCGAGCCGGGCGACCGCGTCTACGTCAACCCCGGCGTCGGCTGCGGCGAATGCCGCCATTGCCGGCAGGGCGAGACGCCGCGCTGCTCGGCATACACCTTCCTCGGCTACTTCGGCTTCGGCCCCGGCTCGCAGGCGATCTTCGAGCGCTACCCCTATGCCGGCTACGGCCAGTACATGACCGCGCCGGCGAACAACCTGGTGCGCCTGCCGCAACGCCTGAGCTTCTCCCAGGCCACCCGCTTCGGCTACCTGGGCACCGCCTACTCGGCGATCCGCAAGTCCGGCCTGCGCCCGGGGCAGAGCATCCTGGTCCTCGGCGCCTCCGGCACCCTGGGCGTCGGCGCGGCGCTCCTGGCCCTGGCCTTCGGCGCCTCGCAGGTGCTGGTCGCCGCGCGTGACGTTGCCGCCCTGGAACGCCTGCGGGCGCTGGCGCCGCAGCGTATCGTGCCGATCCGCATCGGCGAGCGCAGCGTCCACGAGCAGGTGCTGGAACAGCTTCCCGGCGGCGTCGACGCCATGCTCGACACCCTCGGCGCCAAGGCCCCGGCGTCGCTCTCGGTGGAGGCGATGCAGGCGGTCGGCCGCGGCGGGCGCATCGTGCAGATCGGCGGCGTGGCCGGCCCCATCCCCATCGACCCGCATCCCTTCATGTGCGCGCAGCTGCAGTACATCGGCTCGCTCTGGTTCACCCCGGCCGAAGGCGAGGAGATGGCCAGCATGATCGACTCGGGCGTGCTCGACCTGTCCGTGCTGGAGGAGCGGGCCTACCCCCTGGAGCGCCTGAACGAGGCGCTGGAAGACATCCAGGCGCAGGCCAGCGGCTTCGTCAACTTCCACATCGCGCACGAATGAACAACCGAGGGAAGACCCGACCATGCACGTGAATCGCATCGTGACCGGCCACGACAGCCGCGGCCTTTCGCAGATCGACAGCCAGGGCCCGCTCGCCGGCACCGAGCCGTTCGTCCATTCCCCGGGCTTCTCCGCGGCGCTGGTGTGGCAGACCGGCGCCGAGCCGCGGATCCTCGCCAGCCCCGGGGACCCGGCCCTGGGCGTGGCCTCGGTGCTGCCGGTGCCGGGCGGCACCAGCGTCATGCTGGTGACCTTCCCGCCGCAGCAGGATGTGCCCGTCGAGGCGGTTGACGCCGCCGCCGCTCTCGACGAGATGCGCGCGCGGCTGCCGGGCATGGCGGAGCTGTTCGAGGCCGAGCATCCCGGCTTCCACCGCACCGACAGCATCGACTACGGCGTGGTGCTGGAAGGGGAGCTGCTCCTGGAACTCGACGAGGGGCGCAGTACCCATCTGCGCCAGGGCGATGTGGTGGTCCAGTCGGGTACCCGGCACGCCTGGCGTAACACCGGTAACACTGCGGCGCGAATGCTCTTCGTGATGGTCGGCGCGCGGCGCTGACGCGCCCGTCCGGCGAGGTGCGCCGAAAGCGGCCCGGGGCGTTGCCCCTGGCCAGAGAACATCATCCTAGAGCGCCCTGGGAAAAGGCCCCCGGCGCGTAGCTGCAAGACCTTTCCCGGCCGTCCGTTTCCATGGCTCGGCCTGGCCGGTGGGCGTGCTTATTGCATCTGCATGGGAGGACGGCCCGGGATACCCGATGCGGTGACAGCGCGCCCCGGCGCTGCTGGCCCCGCGTACCGGCCGGGCGGCGCCCAGGCGCCGCCCGCCGCACCGCAGCGATGCGTGACGCACCCCGGTTGGGCTGCGCCGCAGCGGTCGGCCGGTCCTGGTCGCGATAACAATAATGGTGCGCAGTCCCCGACGCCGCGCACCGAATAAAACGTGAGAGCCTGCCCGGTCGCGTGCCCGGGCGGAGGAGGGTGCTATATGGAACGCCTGTTCTTTTCCCCCGCGGTACCACCGGACGTCGTCCTGTCGCGCTACGAAGTCTGTCGCACCCAGGACCTGGAGGAGGCCCGCAAGTGCGGGGAGCGCATATTCTGCGAGAACCGCCTGTCCAGCCTGGACGCCAACAGCTCGCTCAACACCCGCATCTACTACCGGCGCCTGGGCAGCATCGGCATGGGGCGCATGAGCTATGGCGGCGACATCACCATCGAGCCCGGCGAACTCGACACCTTCACCCTGGTGCAGATGCCGATCTGCGGGCAGGAACAGATCGAGTGCGGCAACCAGCGCGTGCTTTCCAACGTGCACATGGGCTCGGTGCTCAACGCCCACCTGCCGTCGCGGATCAACCACAGCAACAGCACCGAGAAACTGATCATCCGCATCGACACCAGCCTGCTGGAGCGCAACTGCCAGCAGCACCTGGGGCGCATGCTGCGCAAGGAACTGGAATTCCAGCCGGCCATGCCGCTGGACACGCCGCAGGGGCGCTGCTGGATGCGCACCGTCGGCTGGATCTACGACAGCCTCTCCGCCGACGACGGTGAGCCCTCGCCGCTGCTGGCCGCGCAGTTCGAGCAGTCGCTGGTGAACGTGCTGCTGGCCTGCCAGCCGCACAACTACAGCGCGGAAATGCTCGCCAGCGAGGGGCCGGTGATCGCCCCGTCCTTCGTCAAGAAGGTCGAGCGCTACATCGAGGAGCACGCCCACGAGCCGATCTCCATCATCGACATGGCGGAGCACGCCGGCGTCAGCAGCCGCTCGCTGTTCACCGGTTTCCGCCGCTACCGCAACACCTCGCCGATGCTGTACCTGAAGGAAGTGCGCCTGCGCCACGTCCAGGAGGAACTGCAGCGCCAGTCCCCGGGCAACACCACGGTCACCGCCGTGGCCTTCCGCTGGGGGTTCAGCCACCTCGGCCACTTCACCACCGACTACAAGCGCCGCTTCGGCGAAAGCCCCTCGGAAACCCTGGCCCGTTGAACACCGCGGACACGGACGTCCCCCTTCCCCGCACTGCCTTCCCGCCCGCACCTGAGTCTCGCCCAGCCCCTTTCCCCATGCCCCTGTAACCCGTGCGCTTTTTCTGCGCTGGGGGGATAACGCCCTCGGTTGCGGGAGCGTCAGCCGGGGAGCGGCTTTCTAGGATGGCCCGCAAGCGCGCCGCATGGCGCGGCGCCTGTCCAGTCAGCCAATGGGGAGTCCCTTCATGTCCGAGCAACCGATCATCCGCCGCCGCCAGGTCAAGACCGGCATCAGCGATGCCCGCGTCAACAACGCCAAGACCCAGAGCCAGTACCAGCCCTACAAGGACGCGGCCTGGGGCTTCATCAACCACTGGTACCCGGCGCTGTTCAGCCACGAGCTGGTGGAGGACCAGGTCGAGGGCATCCAGATCTGCGGCATCCCCATCGTGCTGCGCCGCGCCAACGGCAAGGTGTTCGCCCTCAAGGACCAGTGCCTGCACCGTGGCGTGCGGCTCTCGGAAAAACCCATGTGCTTCACCAAGAACACCATCTCCTGCTGGTACCACGGCTTCACCTTCGACCTGGAGAGCGGCAAGCTGGTGACCATCGTCGCCAACCCGGACGACAAGCTGATCGGCACCACCGGCGTCACCACCTATCCGGTGCACGAAGTCAACGGCATGATCTTCGTCTTCGTCCGCGAGGACGACTACCCGGACGAGGACGTGCCGCCCCTGGCTCAGGACCTGCCGTTCCGCTTCCCCGAGCGCAGCGAGCAGTTCCCGCACCCGCTGTGGCCGGCCTCGCCGAGCCTGCTGGACGACAACGCGATGGTGCTGGGCATGCACCGCACCGGCTTCGGCAACTGGCGCATCGCCTGCGAGAACGGCTTCGACAACGCGCACATCCTGGTGCACAAGGACAACACCATCGTCCACGCCATGGACTGGGTCCTGCCGCTGGGCCTGCTGCCCACCGGCGACGACTGCATCAGCGTGGTGGAGGAGGAGAACGGCCCGAAAGGCCTGATGCAGTGGCTGTTCACCGACAAGTGGGCGCCGGTGCTGGAGAACAAGGAACTGGGCCTGAAGGTCGAGGGCGTCAACGGCCGCTTCTACCGCACCTCGGTGGTGCTGCCGGGCGTGCTGATGGTGGAGAACTGGCCGGGCGACCACATGGCGCAGTACGAGTGGTACGTGCCCATCACCGACGACACCCACGAGTACTGGGAAATCATCGTCCGCGTGTGCAACACCGAGGAAGAGCGGACCAAGCACCAGTACCGCTTCGACCGCGTCTACGAGCCGCTGTGCCTGCACGGCTTCAACGACTGCGACCTGTACGCCCGCGAGGCCATGCAGAACTTCTACTACGACGGCACCGGCTGGGACGAGGAACAACTGGTCGCCACCGACGTCTCGCCGATCACCTGGCGCAAGCTGGCCTCGCGCTGGAACCGCGGCATCGCCAAGCCCGGCCGCGGCGTGGCCGGCGCGGTCAAGGACACCAGCCTGATCTTCAAGCAGACCGCCGACGGCAAGCGCCCGGGGTACAAGGTCGAGCAGATCAAGGACTGACCGCCAGCCCGACCCGGCCTGCGCTGCAGGCCGGGTCACCTTCCCAGGGGAACCCCCATGCCGCAGATACCCGGCTCCAGCAGCCATTTCGTCACGCTGGACGGCGTGCGCCTGCACTACCGTCTGGTCGAGGGCCCCAGCGACCGCCCGCCGGTGATCTTCACCCACGGCGGCGGCCCCGGCTGCACCGCCTGGAGCAACTTCCGCCTCAGCGCCGCGGCCTTCTGCGCGCGGCACCGCTGCTATTTCCTCGACCTGGCGCAGTTCGGCCAGTCCGCGATGGTGCCGGTGCAGGGCCCGGTCTTCAGCTGGCACGCGCGCAAGCTGCTGGGCTTCATGGATGCGCTGGGCATCGCCCGGGCGCACCTGGTCAACCAGTCCTTCGGCGGCTGCGTGGCGATCCGCTTCGCCGCCGAGCATCCCGAGCGCGTCGGCAGCCTGCTGCTGATCGGCTCGCAACCGGTGGAGCGCGGGGTGATGCAGCCATTGCCGCTGTTCAGCAAGCACGCCGCCGGGCTGATAAGCGACTACTACCTGGCCGACGGCGGGCCGAGCCTGGACAAGATGGCGGCGCTGATGCGCCGCTACGAGCTGCATGACGACGCCCGCCTCGACGAGGAGACCCTGCGCCTGCGCTTCGAGGCCAGCGCCAACCCCGGCTTCATCGCGCTGCTGCAGACCCCCGGGGCCTTCGGCGAGTGGGAGAACCTGATGCCGGTGTTCTCCCGGGTGCTGGCGCCGACGCTGATCTGCTGGGGGCTGCACGACTGGTTCGGCGGCGTCGACGTACCGATGCTGATGCTCAACCAGTTCGCCGACGCCCGCCTGCACGTGCTGGGCAACCTGGCGCACCACCTGCAGAGTGAGGCGCCAGACGAGTTCAATGCGCTGGCGCTGACCTTCATCGGAGGGCACGAATGAACGCCTTGAGCGAACTGCACTACCTGGAAATGTACGAGCTGTCGCGGCTGATCCGCAGCGGCAAGCTGTCGCCGGTGGAGGTGGTCGAGGCGCAGCTGGCGCGCATCGAACGCCTGGAGCCGCAGCTGCACAGCTACGCCTGCGTCACCGCCGAGCTGGCCCTGGAACAGGCCCGCCAGGCGGAGCGCGAGCTGATGCGCGGCGAATGCCGCAGCCCGCTGCATGGCATCCCCATCGCGGTGAAGGACCTCTTCGACACCGCCGGGGTGCCGACCTGCGCCGGCATGCCGCTGCTGCGCGGCCGCGTGCCGCAGCAGGACGCCACCGTGGTCGCGCGCCTGCGCGAGGCCGGCGCGGTGCTGCTGGGCAAGCTGCAGATGACCGAGGGCGCCTTCGCCATCCACCACCCGAGCCTGGTCGCGCCGAACAACCCCTGGCATGCCGGGCACTGGGCGGGCGCGTCCTCCAGCGGCTGCGGGGTGGCCACCGCCGCCGGGCTCTGCTACGCCTCGCTGGGCAGCGACAGCGGCGGCTCGATCCGCTTCCCCTGCGCGGCCAATGGCCTGACCGGGCTGAAGCCGACCTGGGGGCGGGTCAGCCGGCATGGCTGCTTCGAGCTGGCCGCCAGCCTCGACCACATCGGCCCGATCACCCGCAGCGCGCGCGATGCGCTGTTCCTGCTGTCGACCATCGCCGGCCACGACCCGCAGGACCCCACCTCGCTGCCCAGCGTGTGCCTGGAGATTCCCGGCCTGGACGAGTCGTTCCAGGGCCTGCGCATCGGCGTGGACGAGGCCTGGCTGAGCGACGGCGTCGACCCGCTGATCCAGCGGGCGCTGCAGCAGGTCATGGAGATCGTCCTGCAGGGCGGCGGCAAGCTGCTGCGCGTGCGCATGCCCGACACCCGCGCGGTGAGCGCCAACTGGGAGGCCCATTGCGGCGTGCAGACCGCCGTCGCCCATGCCGCCACCTACCCGCGACACGCAGCGGAATACGGGCCGGCGCTGAGCCGCCTGATCGACGGCGGGCGGGCGCTTTCGGGCATGGACTACCAGCGCATCCTGCTCGCCGCGCAGCGCTTCACTGGCGAGCTGGAAAGCCTGCTGACCCAGGTCGACCTGCTGCTGGCCCCGGTGCAGCCCTACGCGGCGCCGAGCCACGAGCAACTGGCGGCCCTGGCGCTGGACGCGGAGGCCAATCGCCGGCTGATCCAGTTCACCGCGCCCTTCAACGTCAGCGGCCATCCGTGCCTGAGCCTGCCCTGCGGCTTCACCCCGCAAGGCCTGCCGCTGGGGTGCCAGTTCATCGCCGGCAAGGGCGGCGAGGCCGTGCTGTGCCGGGCGGGCATGGCGCTGCAGAAGGTGAGCGACTGGCACCGCAGGCATCCACCGGGCATCTGAGCGTTTTCCTGCGCTGCCGGGATAAAGGCCCCGCCCACGGGAGTGTGCGGGGTGGGGGCGGTTCATAAGATCGGGCTGAGCCTGCGGCGCCGTGTTTCCCGCGGCGGGTACGGGCCCGGATGCAACCCAGAGAACAACAAAATGAACGAAATCCATGCGTGCCCCAGCGCCGGGCAGGAAGACGACAGCCACTACCGCCAGGAGCACCGCCGTTCGCTGGCGGAGCCGCGGGCATTCTGGGCCGAGCAGGCGCGGCACCTGCACTGGCACCGCCCCTGGGACGAGGTGCTCGATGAAAGCCGGGCGCCCCTGTACCGCTGGTTCGCCGGGGCCGAGTTCAACACCTGCTACAACGCCCTCGACCGCCACGTCGAGGGCGGGCGCGCCGAGCAGGCCGCGCTGATCTACGACAGCCCGGTCACCGGCCGCTGCGAAACCTACAGCTACCGCGAGCTGCGCGACCTGGTGGCGCGCTTCGCCGGCTGCCTGCGGGCACTGGGCGTGGAGCGCTCGGACCGCGTGGTCATCTACATGCCGATGGTGCCCGAGGCGCTGATCGCCATGCTCGCCTGCGCGCGGATCGGCGCGGTGCATTCGGTGGTGTTCGGCGGCTTCGCCGCGCCGGAGCTGGCCAAGCGCATCGAGGACGCGCAGCCGAAACTGGTGGTGACGGCCTCCTGCGGCATCGAGCCGACCCACACGCTGGCCTACAAGCCGCTGCTGGACCAGGCCATCGCGCTGTCGGCGCACAAGCCCGCGCACTGCATCCTGCTGCAGCGCCCGCAGCTGCGGGCCGAACTGGTTCCCGGGCGGGACCTCGACTGGTACGCGGCCATGGCTGCCGCGCAGCCGGTGGACTGCGTGCCGGTCGCGGCCACCGACCCGCTGTACGTGCTCTACACCTCCGGCACCACCGGCAAGCCCAAGGGCGTGGTGCGCGACCACGGCGGCCATGCCGTGGCCCTGCATTACTCGATGCGCGCGGTGTACGCGGCGAAGCCGGGCGAAGTCTTCTGGGCCGCCTCCGACGTCGGCTGGGTGGTCGGCCATTCCTATATCGTCTATGCGCCGCTGCTGCTCGGCTGCACGACGCTGCTCTACGAAGGCAAGCCGGTGGGCACGCCGGATGCCGGGGCGTTCTGGCGGGTGATCGCCCAGCACCGCGTCAGCACCTTCTTCACCGCGCCCACCGCGCTGCGGGCGATCAAGAAGGAAGACCCTCAAGGCGAGCGGCTGCGGGACCACGACATCGGCTGCCTGCGGGCGCTGTTCCTCGCCGGCGAGCGTTCCGACGCCGACACCATCGCTTGGGCGCAGTCGCTGCTCGGCGTGCCGGTGGTCGACCACTGGTGGCAGACCGAACTGGGCTGGCCGGCCATCGCCAACTGCCAGGGCATCGAGGCGCTGCCGGTCAAGCCGGGCTCATCCAGCGTGCCGGTGCCGGGGTTCGACCTGCAGGCGCTCGACGCCGAGGGCGCGCCGGTCGCCGCCGGGCAGATCGGCAACCTGGTGCTGAAGCTGCCGCTGCCGCCGGGCACCCTGCCGACGCTGTGGAACGACGTGCAGGGCTACCTCGACAACTACCTGGCGCGCTACCCCGGCTACTACCTGACCGGCGATGCCGGCTACCTCGACGCCGACGGCTACGCCTGGATCATGTCGCGCATCGACGACATCATCAACGTGGCCGGCCACCGCCTCTCGACCGGGGCGATGGAGGAGGCGCTGGCCGGGCACGCGGACGTCGCCGAATGCGCGGTCATCGGCGTCGCCGACCCGCTCAAGGGGCAGTTGCCCCTGGGCCTGGTGGTGCTCAAGGCCGGCGTCCGGCGCCCGGCGGAGGACCTCGAACGGGAGCTGATCGCGCGGGTGCGCGAGCAGATCGGCGCGGTGGCCTCGTTCAAGACCGTGCTGATAGTCGCGCGCCTGCCGAAGACGCGCTCGGGCAAGGTGCTGCGCTCCACCATGCGGGCCCTCGCCGATGGCCAGACGCCCGTGGTGCCGGCGACGATCGACGACCCGCGGGTGCTCGACGAAATCGCCGCGGCGCTGGGCAAACGCTGAAACGTACCCCGGCGGAGGTTCCCGCACGGGACCATCCGCCCCACCTTCGAAGGGGAGGAGAGACATGAGCCTGCACACGGGCAGAGTCATCCGCATCGACCAGCCGGGCGGCCCGGAGGCGCTGCGCGTGGTCGAGGTCGCCGTCGGCGAGCCCGGCCCGGGCGAGGTGCGCATCCGCCACCACGCCGTCGGCGTGAACTTCCTCGACATCTACCAGCGCAAGGGCCTGTACGGCCTGCCGTTCCCGCTGCAGCTCGGCATGGAAGGGGCCGGCGTGGTCGAGGCGGTCGGCGCCGGCGTGGAGCACCTGCGCGCAGGCGACCGCGTAGCCTACGCCGGCTTCCCGCCGGGCGCATACTGCGACGTGCGGCTGATGCCGGCGATGACGGTCTGCCGGCTGCCGGACGCGATCGACTTCGAGACCGGCGCGGCGATGATGCTCAAGGGCTGGACGGCCTGCTACCTGCTGACGCGCTGCCCCCCGGTGGAAGGGCTGCACCCCGGCGATAGCGTGCTGTTCCACGCCGCGGCGGGCGGCGTGGGCCTGATCGCCTGCCAGTGGGCGAGGGCGCTCGGCCTGCAGCTGATCGCCACCGCCGGCAGCGACGAGAAGTGCCGGCTGGCGCTGGAGCACGGCGCCGCGCACGCGATCAACTACCGCCGCGAGGACTTCGTCGAGCGGGTGCGGGAAATCACCGGCGGACGGGGCGTCAAGGTGGTGTACGACTCGGTCGGCCGCGACACCTTCGAGAAGTCCCTCGACTGCCTGGCGCCGTTCGGGCTGCTGGTGGCCTATGGCGACGCTTCCGGCCCCGCGCCGGCCATCGCGCCGCTGCAGCTGGTGAGCAAGGGCTCGCTGTACCTCACCTACCAGGGCCTGTGGCACCACGTGTCGAGCCGTGAACGGGCCCAGGCGCTCAGCGACGAGCTGTTCGCCAGGGTGGCGCGGGGCGACGTGCGCATCCCGCTCATGCAGCGCTATCCGCTGGAGCAGGCCGCCGCCGCGCACCGCGACCTGGAGGCCCGGCGCACCTCGGGCTGCATCGTGTTGTTGCCGGCGGGTGCCTAGTTCCATCGCCCGCCGGTTTTCTGTAGCTCCTTGTGTAGCTCCTTGGTTTGCCCGTGCCCTTGGGCACGGGATTTTTTTCCAGCCCATACCGGGCAGGGCGCTTCGCGGGGTAGGGTAGGCGCGTGCGGGCCGGCGCGGCGAAGCGGGAACCTGGCATGGCGATATCCCTTGGGAGGCGAAGATGACGACAGTGCCCGACAGCTGCCACCTGAACCGCGATGCGCTGCTGCATTCGCAGGACCTCGACGAGACGCGCCGGCTGGTGGCCTCGGTGTTCTGCGAGCACCGCCTGGAGCTGCGCCAGGCGGCGACGCGCCTGGACTACCGGCACCAGCACCTGCGCACCGAGCAACTGAGTTTCAGCAGCATGCGCTACGGCGCCGAGGTGCACATCCGCCCCGGCGAGCTGGGCTCGTTCTACCTGGTGCAGCTGCCCTTCGCCGGCCACGACCGCCAGCGGATCGGCCGCCGCGAACTGCTCAGCGACAGCCTGCACGGCAGCATCCATGCGCCTGACGAGAGCCTGGAGATGAACTGGAGCGGCGACTGCCAGAAGCTGGTGGTGCGCATCGAGCGCGGCGCCCTCGAACGGCACGCCGGCGCGTTGTTCGACCACGACCTGCGCCAGCCCCTGGCGTTCCACCCGCTGATGGACCTGCGCAACCCCGCCGGGGCGGTCTGGGGGCAGACGGCGCGGCAGCTGTTCGACGTGCTGCAGCGCGCCCCGCAGCTGTTCGAGATGCCCCTGGTCAGGGCGCAGTTCGAGCAGACGCTGATGACCACGCTGCTGACCTGGCAGCCCAACACCCTGAGCGAGCGGCTCGGCGAGCCCTCGGTCCAGGTCCTGCCGCGCCACGTCAAGCGGGCCGTCGACTACATCCAGGCCCACGCCGAACAGCCGATCAGCGTGGAGACGCTGGCGGCCATCGCCGGCGTCAGCGGCCGCTCGATCTACCACGGCTTCCAGCGCTTCCTCGGCGTCAGCCCCATGCGCTACCTGCGCGACGTGCGCATGGAGCGCGTGCACCAGGACCTCAAGGACCCGCGCCAGCCCGCCCGGGTGACCGAGATACTCGCCCGCTGGGGCTTCTTCCAGTTCGGCCGCTTCGCCATCGAGTACCGCCAGCGCTATGCCGAGACGCCGCGCCAGACCCTGGCCCGGGGCCGCGCCTGAGGCCCCGCGAGCTTCTTGCAGTATTCGCATGATCGCTGCAGGGCCTGCATATTCGCTGTATCCGCCTTGCTCCACATTGACGGCCGTGGCTGCACCCGCAGCCACCGCCAAACTTGATGATGGAGTAGGACCACATGAGAAGAATAACTATCGTCGGTGCCGGACAGGCCGGGCTGCAACTGGGCATCGGCCTGCTCCAGCAAGGCCATGACGTCACCCTGGTCTCCAACCGCAGCGCCGCGGACATCGCCGCCGGCCGGGTGCTGTCCAGCCAGTCGATGTACGACATGGCCCTGGGCTTCGAACGCGAGCTGGGCCTGGCTTTCTGGGACGACAGCTGTCCGCCCACCGTGGGCGTGCACATGCGCGCCGGCAACGCCGAGGGCCTGATGGTCGATTGGCGCGCGCCGATGAAGGCCCCCGGCCAGTCGGTCGACCAGCGGATCAAGATGCCGCGCTGGATGCACGAGTTCGAGCGCCTGGGCGGCCGGCTGCTGATCGAGGAGGCGGGGCTGGAGGACCTGGAGCGCTACGCCGCCGCCTCAGACCTGGTGATAGTCGCCAGCGGCAAGGGCGAGATCGGCAAGCTGTTCGAGCGCGACGCCGAGCGCAGCACCTTCGACCGCCCCATGCGCACCATCTCGCTGACCTACGTGCACGGCATGCTGCCCCGCGAGGACTACAGCGCGCTGAACATCAGCATCAACCCCGGCATCGGCGAATACGTCAACTTCCCCTGCCTGACCCTGAGCGGGGCAGGGGACATCATCAACCTCGAATGCATCGAGGGCGGCCCGATGGACCGCTGGGCGGAAGTCAGCACGCCGGCGGAACACCTGGCCCTGGCCGTGGAGCTGATCGAGCGCTTCTTCCCCTGGGAGGCCCCGCGCTGCCGCAACCTGCGGCTGACCGACGACCTCGGCATCCTGGTCGGGCGCGTCACGCCCACCGTGCGCAAGCCCATCGGCTACCTGCCATCCGGGCGCACCGTGCTGGGCATGGCCGACGTGCTGGTGCTCAACGACCCCATCACCGGGCAGGGCTCGAACAACGCCAGCAAGTGCGCCCGCGTCTACCTGGACGCCATTCTCGAACAGGGGCAGGCGCCCTTCGACGACGCCTGGAAGAACGCCACCTTCGAACGCTACTGGGACTACGCCCAGTGGGTCGCGCGCTTCACCAACACCCACCTGCTGCCGCCGCCGGAATCGGTGCTCAAGGTGTTCACCGCCTGCGCCGCCGACCCGGCGCTGGCCGCCGCCGTGGCCAATGCCTTCGACGACCCGAAGAGCCTGGTGCCCTGGTACTACGACAGCGCCGAGGCCGAGCGCTTCATCGCCTCCTTCAGCGCCGCGCGAGGGTGACCGCCATGCCCGTACAGCACAACAAAGCGGCCGGCGCGCTCGTCGCCTGCCTGCTGCCGCTGCAGGCCGCCTGGGCCACCCAGGGCACCTTCCCGCATGGCTACGGCGTCAAGTCCGAGGGCATGGGCGGGGTGGTCATCGCCCTGCCGCAGGACTCGCTGGTCGGCGCCTCCAACCCGGCCGGGATGGTCGCGGTCGGCGACCGCCTGGACGTCGGCGCCGCCTTCCTCAAGGCCGACAACGGCGCCGAGTTCGCCGGCAACACGATCAGCGGCTCCAAGGACCGGGACCTGTACGTGATCCCGCAGTTCGGCGCCAACAAGATGCTCGACGACGTCAGCAGCCTGGGCATCTCGGTGGTCGGCAACGGCGTGGGCACCGCCTACGCCCGCGACGCCGACTTCGGCGGGCTGCGCAACCCCGGTTCGCAGTTCCAGCAGATGGTCGCCACCGCCAGCTACGCCCGCAAGCTTAACGAGCGGCACAGCATCGGCGTGGGCCTGATGCTGCTGCGCCAGGTGCTGGACATCGACGGCACCGCCAGCATCGGCCTGCCCCAGGGGCGCGACGAGTCCTATGGCGCCGGCCTGCGGCTGGGCTGGATCGGCCAGCTGACGCCCGAATGGAGCCTCGGCGCCAGCTACGCCACCCGCAGCTACATGTCGAAGATGCACCGCTTCGACAAGCTGCTGGCCGATGGCGGCGACCTCGACATGCCGTCCAACTGGGCCCTGGGCGTGGCCTGGAAGCATGGCCCGCTGACCCTCGCCGCGGACATGCAGAAGGTCTACTGGAGCGACGTCAGGTCCCTCGGCAATCCCGGCGTGAGCCGCGCCACGGGCGCGCCCGGGGACTCCGACGGGCCCGGCTTCGGCTGGCGCGACCAGCGCATCTGGCGGGTGGGCGCGGCCTGGGACCTGAACGAGAGGCTGACGCTGCGGGCCGGCTACAACGACGCCAACCAGCTGCTCGATGGCCACGACACCTACCTGGGCATCCTGGCCCCGGCCGCCAACCACAGGCACGTGACCTTCGGCGGCACCTACCGCTTCACCGGCGGCCACGAACTGTCCCTGGCCTACGCCCGTTCCTTCAAGGACAAGGTGGAAGGCGAGGGCGCCGGCCCGGATGCGGTCACCTCGCCGTACATGGGCCAGCACTGGCTGTCCCTGAGCTACGGCGTGGCGTTCTGAGCGGAGGCATTGCCATGATCGAAAGAGCCCAACTGCGCCAGGCCCTCGGCCAGTTCGCCACCGGCGTCACCATCGTCACCACCCTGGACGGCGAGAGCTGGCCCATCGGCGTCACGGCGAACAGCTTCAACGCCGTTTCGCTGGAGCCGCCGCTGGTGCTGTGGAGCATCGGCAAGTCCGCCTACAGCTACCCCGCGTTCGCCGGTTCCGAGCACTTCGCCGTGCACGTGCTGGGGGAGGGGCAGCGGGCGCTGTCCGACCGCTTCGCCCAGGCCTCGACGGACAAGTTCGCTGGCCTGGAGGTCGGCGCCGGCGTGGGTGGCGTGCCCTTGCTGCCGGGCTGCCTGACGGTGTTCGAGTGCTCCACCGAGCACCGCTACGACGGCGGCGACCACCTGATCCTGGTCGGCCGCGTGCTGCGCATGGCAGCGCCCGAGCCGGACATGCGGCCGCTGCTGTTCCACCGCGGCCGCTACCAGGACCTGGCCCGCGCGCAGAGCGCCTAGCGGGCCCGCACGGCGGCCCGGGAGGGGCCGCCGTTTCTCCTCCTGCGGCGCTGGGTTTATTTGCGCTGGCGGGATAACCGGGGAACCCATTGGAGTGTGGGCGCCACCCCCGGTTCCTATGATCGGGCCATGACAACGAAAGACGCCCTGCCTGCTCCGGAGGCCTTGCAATGATTGGATACACGCTGTTGGGCAGCAACCACCTGGAACGCGCCCGCGCCTTCTACGGCGCCTTCCTCGGCGCCATGGGCGCCACCGCGCTGCTGGAGTCCCCGCGCCTGAGCCTCTACGGGCGGGCCCCGGAACAGCCGATGCTGGGCGTCTGCACGCCCTATGACGAACAGGCCGCGCAGCCAGGCAACGGCAACATGGTCGCCCTGGCGGCCGGCTCCCGCGAGCGGGTGGACCAGCTGCACGAGCTGGCCCTGGCGCTGGGCGGCAGCGACGAAGGACGGCCCGGCGAGCGCTTCCCGGGTTTCTACATGGCCTATTTCCGCGATCCGGACGGCAACAAGCTGGCGCTCTTCCACAAGGACTGAGCCGGCGGGCCGGAGCGCCGCCGGCGCGCCGGGCCACCGCACCATCGACGTATCCCGTGGGACCCCACTCATGAAAGACCAGACACACCAAGTCACCGTGAACTTCTCCGACGGCGTCAGCCGCAGCTTCAGCGTCGCGGCCGACGCCAGCATCCTCGACGCCGCCCTGGAGGCGCAGGTGCCGCTGCTGTACCAGTGCCGTTCCGGCAGCTGCTCCAGCTGCATCGCCCACCTCGCCGACGGCGAGGCGGTCACCCGCCCCGGCGCCAGCTCCACCCTGCTGGCCAGCGAGTACGCCGCCGGCCAGCGCCTGCTGTGCCTGTGCCAGGCGCAAACGGACTGCACCTTCGAGCTGGCCTACGGCAGCGAGGTCGGCTCGGGCGCGGCCGGAGAGGTGCATGCCTTCGTCGACTCGGCCGAGCGCATCGCCAGCAACGTGGTGCGCCTGCGCCTGGAACTGGCCGAGGGCGAATGCCTGGACTTCCGCCCCGGGCAGTTCATGCAGATCCAGGTGCCGGGCTTCGAGGTGCTGCGCAGCTACTCGCCGTCCAGCACCCCCGCCGACCTGCCGAAGCTGGAGTTCCTCATCCGCCTGCTGCCCGGCGGCGCCATGTCCAGCTACCTGGAAGAGCAGGTCAGGCCCGACGAGGTACTGACCCTCAGCGGCCCCTACGGCGCCTTCTTCCTGCGCGAGGAGAAGCGCCGCGCGCCGCACATCTTCGTCGCCGGCGGCACCGGCCTGGCGCCGATCCTGTCGATGATCGACACCCTGCACAAGCTCGGCGGGCGCAAGCCGCCGATGCTCCTGAGCTTCGGCTGCGCCACCCCGGAAGTGCTGTTCGGCCTCGACGAGATCGAGCTGCGCAAGCAGTGGCTGCCGAGCCTGGAAGCGCGCATCTGCGTGGATCGCGAGCCGCGCGAGGGCCTGCACCACGGCAGCCCGGTCAGCGCCCTGCGCGAAGGCGACGTGAGCGGCCCGGACTGCGTGGCCTACCTGTGCGGCCCCCAGCCGATGATCGATGCCGCCACGGCGCGGCTGATCGAGCTGGGCGTCGCCCCCGAAAACATCTTCAGCGAACAGTTCGTCGCTAGCCACTGAGGGCGCCAGCATGCAACCCACCACCTCCATGCCGTTCTCCGCCGAGCAGATGAAATGGTACGAGCAGGCCTGCGCCAGGCTCGACGCCAGGCGCCTGCAGGACCTGCTGTTCGCCATCACCGACATCCACAGCCCCACCGGCTCGGCCCGGGCAGTGGGCGAGTTCATGACCGCCCACCTGAAGCAGATCGGCATGCCCGCCCGCTACCAGCCGATGAGCTTCACCAGCGGCAACGTGCTGGGCGAGCTGCGTGGCAGCGGCGGTGGCGCCAGCGTGATGCTGTACGCGCCGCTGGACACCCACCTGGAATGCGACGAGGCCGAGAAGCTGCTGACCGGCGAAGCCGGCCAGGCCGACATGCTGCCCAAGGCCCAGCAGGTCGACGACTGGGTGTTCGGCCTCGGCGCCTCCAACCCCAAGGGCATGATCGCCACCCTGACCGAAGTGGCCACCGCGCTGATCGAGGCCGGGGTGCCGCTGACCGGCGACCTGCTGCTGGGGCTGGCCGACGGCGGCATGCCGGTGGACATCTCGGCGCGCCAGCATTCGGGCATGTCCAACGGCGTGCTGCACCTGCTCAACCGCGGCGCCGCGCCGGACTTCGCCATCATCATGAAGCCGTGGAACTGGGTGTACCACGAGGAGCCGGGCATGGCCTGGTTCAAGCTGCGCGTCTACGGCAGCCTCGGCTACGCCGGGGTGCCGCGCGGCACCCCGGGCTTCCGCAGCTCGGTGGTGCCGGCGGCGGCGGTGGTCGGCGAGCTGGAGCAATGGATCATCGACTACGCCGAGCGCAACACCTCCGGGGTGGTCAAGCCCCACGGCTGGATCGCCGGCATCCGCGGCGGCGACGTCGAGCGCCCGGCGTTCCCCTCGGCGGTCACCGAAATCTTCTTCGACGTGCGCATCAACCCGCGCAGCAGCCCGGGCGACGTCAAGGCGCAGTTCGCCGCATTCGTCCGCGACCTGCAGGCGCGGCGCCCCGACCTGGAACTGGAGTGGGACATGTACGGCTCCGTGCCCGGCGGCAGCACCGACCCGCAGAACTGGATCGTCCAGTCGTGCAAGCGCGGCTGGGAGCACATCGAGCGGCGCCCGCACGGCACGCCCGACTGGCTCGGCGGCCAGACCGACGGCGCCGCGCTGCGCCGCTACGGCGTGCCCACCGCGCGCATCGGCTGGCCGTGGCCGGCGCAGGGCGCGCCCTTGCCGGTGGCCGAAGGCCTGGGCGGCATGGGCGCGACCTACGTGCCCGACCTGATGCCCTGCGCGCGCAAGATCCTCTACGCGCTGATCGACACCCTGACCCGTCCACGCCAGCAACTGGGCCTCTGAGCCCGGGAGAACGCAGATGCGCAAGCGCGTGAAAATGATCTTCCCCGTGCCGCTGAGCGAGCAGACCCGGCCCCTGGTCGAGTCCCAGCTGCCGGCGGCGTTGCAACGCCCGGACATCGAGGTGTGCTTCGTCGGCGCCGGCAGCGTCTCGACCCTGGCCGACAGCTACTACGACATGGCGCTGATGGAGCTGGCGGTGATCGAGGCCGGCATGCGCGCCGAGGAGGAGGGTTTCGATGCCGTGTGCATCAACACCGTCAGCGACTCGGGCCTGGCCGCGCTGCGCGCCCGGCTGTCGATCCCGGTGCTGGCGCCGGGGCAGAGCGCCTTCCACCTGGCCTGCGCCCTGGGCCACAAGTTCAGCGTCCTGACCATGTGGCCGCGCTGGTTCCCGCTGTACCGCAAGACGCTCAGGGAGTACGGCCTCGAATCGCGACTGGCCTCGCTGCGCTCCATCGACGTGCGCCCGGACACCGAGGCCCTGCTGCAGGGCAAGGAGGAGGTGGTCTTCGCCAGGCTGCTGGACGCCGCCCGGCTGGCCATCCACGAGGACGGCGCCGAGGTGATAGTGCTGGGCTCCACCACCATGCACCAGTCCCACGCCTTCCTCAGCCAGCACCTGGACGTCCCGGTGCTCAACCCCGGCGTCATCGCCTACAAGCTGTGCGAGGTGCTGCTCGACCTCGGCCTCGCCCACAGCAAGCTTGCCTATCCCAGTCCGGAGCGACTCAAGGACGAGGCGTTCAGCCGTTGAACGGAGCCACCGCATGAAACTCTTCCAAGACTCCCCGAGCCTTGCCGACCTGACCATCGCCGAAGCCGTCACGGCGTTCCGCGATGGCGTACTGAGCAGCACCGAACTGGTCTGCGCCTGCCTGGACCGCGCCGAGGACGGCCGCGAGCTGAACGTCTACGTCACCCTCAACGGCGACGGCGCGCTGGCCGAGGCCAAGGCCGCCGATGCCGCGCGCCGCGCGGGGCGGCGGCAGAAGCCGCTGTCCGGCATCCCCATCGTGGTCAAGGACAACATCCACGCCGCGGGCCTGCCGTGCACCGCCGGCACGCCGGGGCTGGCCGGCTTCGTCCCGCGCCAGGACGCGCCGACGCTGCAGCGCCTGCGCGACGCCGGGGCGATCCTGCTGGGCAAGACCAACATGCACGAGCTGGCCTTCGGCGCCACCGGCTACAACGCCGCCTTCAACACCGGCAGCCAGCCCGGCGTGCGCAACGCCTACGACAGCGAGCGCATCGCCGGCGGCTCGTCCTCCGGCAGCGCCGCGGCGCTGGGCGCGCGCATGGCCCTGGCGGCGCTGGGCACCGACACCGGCGGCTCGATGCGCATTCCCTGCGCGCTCAACGGCTGCTCCTCGCTGCGCCCCAGCGCCGGCCGCTACTCCAGCGAAGGCGTGATCCCCATCGCCCGCAGCCGCGACACCGTGGGGCCCATGGCCCTGTGCATGGCCGACGTCGCCCTGCTCGATGCCTTGATCAGCGACGAATACGCGCTGCCGCCGGTGAGCCTGGACGGGCTGCGCCTGGGCATCGTCGAGGACTTCTGGAGCCATCTGGACGACGACGTCCGCGAGGTGGCCGAGGCCGCCCTGGCGAAGCTTTCCAGCCATGGCGTGAGCCTCGTCGAACTGCCGGAGACGCGCCTGCAGGAGCTGAACCGCGCCGTCGGCTTCCCGGTGGTGATCCACGAAGCCTACGACTCGATGGTCGCCTACCTGCGCGACGAGGGGCCGGGCATCACCATCGAGGAACTGGCCCGGGACATCCACAGCCCGGACGTGCGCGCCATCTACGAGCAGTGGGTGCTGCCGCGCAAGGCGCCGGGGGAGGGCGGCCTGGTGGACGTCGCGCCGCTCTACGAGGCGGCTCGGAACACTGCCCGCCCGGCGCTGAAGGAGCACTACCAGGACCTCTTCGAGCAATACCGGCTGGATGCCCTGGTGTTCCCCACCACGCCCATAGTGGCGCCGCCGGCCAGCGATCAGGTCAACCTGCCGGAGTTCTTCGAGCGGCTGATCCAGAACACCGAGCCGGCCGCCAGCGCCGGCCTGCCGGGCATCCAGCTGCCCATCGGGCTGGGCCCGCGCACGGGGCTGCCGGTGGGCCTGGAACTGGACGCGCCCTTTGGCTCGGACCGCCGCCTGCTGGCCGTGGGCATCGCCCTCGAAGCCGTGCTCGGGCGCATCCCGCCGGCCTGACGCCGGTCGCTTTCCCTGGAGGAGCAAGCATGAATCTGGACAACAAGGTGATAGTCGTGACCGGCGGCGGCAGCGGCATCGGCCGCGAGGCCTGCCTGGCGCTCGCCAGGGCGGGGGCCCGGGTGGTGCTGGGCAACCGCGATGCGCAGGCGGGGGCGGAAGTGCTCGATGAGATCGCGGCGGCCGGCGGCCAGGCGCTGTTCCTGGCCACCGACGTGTCCCGCCCCGCCGACTGCCGCGCCCTGGTGGCGCTGGCCGTGGAGCGCTACGGGCGGCTCGACGGCGCCTTCAACAACGCCGGCCTGCAGCGCGCGTTCCACGACATCCACGAAACGCCCCTGGCAGAACTCGACGAGGTGGTCGACATCAACCTCAAGGGCGTCCTCTACATGATGAAGTTCGAAGCCGAGGCGATGCTGCGCACCGGCGGCGGCTCCATCGTCAACAACGCCTCGATCTTCGGCCTCAAGGCGATGCCGCGCACCGCCGCCTACGTGGCCGCCAAGCACGGCATCGTCGGCGCCACCCGCGCCGCGGCGCTGGACTACGCAACGCGCGGCATCCGCGTCAACGCCCTCTGCCCCGGGCCGATCAAGACGCCGAGCTTCGACCGCGTCACCGGCGGCGACGACCACCTGTACGACGACGGCGTGCCCATGCGGCGCATCGGCCAGCCCGGGGAGGTCTGCGCGGCGCTGCTGTGGCTGCTTTCCGGGCAGGCCTCCTACGTCACCGGGGCCACCCTCTCGGTCGATGGCGGGATGTCGGCGGAATGACACACACATGGACCAGCGCAGGAGAGGCGCAAGCATGATCAGGGCACTGAGCTACGTGATAGTCGGCACACCCAACCTGCCGGCCTGGCAGAAACAGGCGGCGGAACACATCGGCCTGCAGGTGGAAGTGGTCGAGCCCGGGCGCTGCGTGCGCCTGCGCGCCGACCAGAAGGTCCAGCGCCTGCTGCTCGAAGCCTGCGAAGGCGAACCCAGCATGGGCATGGGCTTCGAGGTCGGGGACGCGGAGGAACTGGAGCAGGCCGCCCAGGCGTTGACGGCGGCGGGCTACCCGGTGACCCGCGGCACGGCGCGGGAGAACGCCCTGCGCGGCGTCGCCGGGATGCTGCATTTCCGCGACCCCGACGGCGTGCGCATCGAGCTGGCCTGGGGCCTGGCCGACGCCGCCAGCCCCTTCGTGCCGGGGCGCCCGCTGGGCGGTTTCCGCACCGGCGAGCTGGGCATCGGCCACGTGGCGCTGATCACCGCGCACTTCGAGCAGATGTGCCACCTCTACAAGGAGGTGCTGGGCTTCAAGGTCAGCGACCGCGCCCGGGCGCCGTTCCGCGTCGAGTTCCTCCACGTCAACCCGCGCCACCACACCCTGGGCATCGCCCACACCGGCGGGCCGGCGAAGATCTACCACATGATGCTGGAGTACAACGACTTCGACGACCTCGGGCGGGCCTACGACATGGCGCTGGCCGACCCCGAGTGCATCGGCGTCACCCTCGGCCGGCACATCAACGACCACGTCACCTCCTTCTACCTGAAGAACCCCGATGGTTGGATGTTCGAGCTCGGCTGGGCCGGGCGCACCATCGGCCCCGACTGGGAGGTGGAAGAACTGCAGGGCATGAGCCTGTGGGGGCACGACCGCACCTGGCTGCCGCCGGACAAGCGCGAGGAGGCCAGGCAGATTCTCAAGCGCCTGGCCGCGCAGGGCATGCGTGCTCCCGTCGTTACCACCAGCCAGACCGCAAAGGCCAGACAATGACTACCCGGACATCGCCAGAAATCGCCAACAGCCTTCGCATCGGCGACTGCACCATCAACTACCACGACCAGGGCAAGGGCGAGCCGATCCTGCTGATCCACGGCTCCGGCCCGGGCGTCACCGCCTGGGCCAACTGGCGCGGGGTGATCCCCGAACTCTCCGCGCGCGCCCGGGTGATCGCCCCGGACATGCTCGGTTTCGGCTACACCCAGTGCCCGGCCGGCCGCCGGCTGGACCCGGACGCCTGGGTCAACCAACTCACCGGCCTGCTCGACGCCCTGGACATCGCCACGGTCTCGGTGGTCGGCAACTCCTTCGGCGGCGCCATCGCCCTGGCCCTGGCCCAGCGCCACCCGCAGCGGGTGAAGCGCCTGGTGCTGATGGGCTCGGCGGGGCTCTCGTTCCCGATCACCGAGGGCCTGGAGAAGGTCTGGGGCTACCAGCCCTCGCTGCAGGCCATGGGCGAGCTGATGGAGGTGTTCGCCTATGACCATTCGCTGATCAACGACGACCTGGTGCGCATGCGCTACGAGGCGAGCATCCGCGACGACGTGCAATCGCGCTTCGCCCAGCTGTTCCCCGCGCCGCGCCAGCAGGGCGTGGAGATGCTCGCGGTGCCCGAGGCGGCGCTGCGCGAGCTGCCCCAGCAGACCCTGCTCATCCATGGCCGCGACGACCGGGTGATACCGCTGGAGGTCTCCGAGCGCCTGCTGCGCCTGATCCCCCATGCGCAACTGCACGTGTTCGGCGAGTGCGGGCACTGGGTGCAGATCGAGCGGGCGCGGGACTTCACCCGCCTGTTGATCGACTTCCTCACCAATGCAGCGGAGTGACCGCATGAACGCAACAGACATCCACGGCCGCTGGGAAATCCTCGCCTGGGAACAGCTCTACGACGACGGCCGCGTGGTCCACCCGATGGGCGTGGAACTGGAGGGCTTCATCGAGTACGGGCCGCACGGCATGTTCTGCGTGGTCGCCAGGAAGAACCGCGAGCCATTCCGCAGCGGCGGGCAATGGTCGGCCAGCGACGCCGAGAAGGCCGCCGCCTACGGCAGCTACCTGACCTACGCGGGCGGCTACGAAGTGCAGGGCGACACGGTGCTACACCACGTGCGCCACAGCCTGTTCCCTAACTGGGAGGGCGGCAGCCAACGGCGCATCGCGCAGCTGGAGGGCGACGTCCTGGCGCTCAGCGCGCGCCTGGAGGAGGGCACCCCCGAGGCGCGAACCGCCAGGTTGCTGTGGCGGCGGGTAGGGTAGCTGCCGCCGTTTCGATACTGCTTCAGCAGAGTGCCCACCTTCGCCAGGGTGGGTGCTCGGTGCCGGATGGTCTGCCGCAGCTATTCGGGGTTGCGTCGAGTTTGTGGTCTTCATGGGGCCCGCTTCCGCCCCTGCAGCCGGCAATGAAGAAATTTAATCTCAGGTGTTGCCAGCCTTGTCCCATTAGTCCATAATCCCGCCCATCGAAAGCGCAGGGCGATGAAAACTCTGTGTAATCAATAGGTTAGAGCTTGAAATAAAGCCAGGCCGAACAGAATTGCAGCAAGCCGCAGCGCGGTTTGCCAGGTTAAAAGGCTGAGTAGCAGAGTGGTTATGCAGCGGATTGCAAATCCGTGAACGCCGGTTCGATTCCGACCTCAGCCTCCAATAGAAAAGCCCCGTAGATCACTGATCTACGGGGCTTTTTTCATTTCAGCCGAAAGGCCTATCGTTTCCGCAATCAAAGGCTGCCTGATTGGGCGGAGGCCTGGATCATCGCGTCACGACCAGTAGGGAAGAGCAGGAATGAAAAGGCCGTACTCGATGGTGCGGCCTTGTCTGGGCATCGCTGTCTTCCCATGTCGCAAGAACCGCACAGGGAATCCCGCTTCAAGAGTCAGCGCTTCTTCGATTCGTTGTAGACAGCGCTGCGTTCGCGCTTTCCAACTGCTACGACTTCAACCACGATCTCGGTGTCATGCACTTGATAAACGAGCCGGTAGCCGGAAGCGGAGAGCTTGATCTTATAGCGGTCCTTGTTTTCGCTGCCATGAAGCTTGTCCTTTTCGACGCGAGGGTTGACCAGCCTTTCGCCGAGCTTCTTGATCAACTGAGTCTTCACCGGGCCCTTGAGCCTATCCCATTCTTTGAGCGCGGTTTCTTTGAACTTCAGCGTGTACTGCTTGATGTCTTCCAGGTCTTGCTGAGGTGCTTTGATCTGTTTGTTGTTACCGGTTTTTGAGGTCATCCAGAGACACCGTTACCGAGGATTCGTCTTTACGCTCATCAGCGAGGCGACCCAGGTAGATGTCGTCGAGTAACTCGATCATCCGCTCGTACTCGTCCGCAGGAACCGCGTAGAAGACCGGTTCGTTACGGTTGAGAATCGCAACAGCGTGGCCCATTCCAGCGCCCACTGTACCCATGGGATCTTTTTTCAACTCGGTGATGGAGGCCGTAACATCGGCCAGCAGCGCATGCGGCATTTACAAGTTCTCCCTGCGCACTCTTGCGCGCATTTCCCCGTGGGGAACCGCCAGATTCTCCCGAGATTGGGAAGGAGGGCGGTATCAACAGTGCAGCTCTCCATCGGTAGCCGGCCTAAGCACGGGACAGGAAGATGGCGAACTGGGTTGCACTACGGTCTGGACAGAAGTCGGACAGGCCGCAATGGATCGTATCGGGATGGCTGTTCAACTCCCGGACCGGGCGAAATTAGCACTCTTGAAAGTGTCTTTCAATGCTCTCTAGAAGGCGCTCTAAAGGTCAGGTTGTACGTAGTCGACGAGGAAAACGATGATTCCGGCGAGCCTGGGTGATGGGTGAAATGATCCACTACCGTTCGTCGAACTGGGATCGATGCAGAAAATCAGGCCACTGGAGAGAACACGGCTTCGTCTCTTCGGACTAGGCGCTCTGCCCTTGCGGCGCACACGAAAAAGCCCCGTGGGTTCGCACCCGCGGGGCTTCGGCATTCCAGTGCGGCGCTGGATTTACTTCTTGCCGCCGAGGGCGCCGCCCGCCGCGCCACCCAGGCCGGCGCCGATGGCCGCGCCGGTGCTGCCGCCGAGCTTGTTGCCGATGAGCGAGCCACCGGCGGCGCCCAGGCCGCCACCGATGGCGGCCTTGGTCTTCCTGCCTTTCTTGGCGGTGGCCGCGCTACCTGCCGCGCCGCCGACGCCGGCGCCGATCGCGGCACCGGTGCTGCCGCCCAGTTGCTGGCCGACGACGTTGCCCAGGGCGCCACCCAGGCCGCCGCCGACGGCTGCCTGGGTACCGCCGCCAGCCATGGCGGCTTGGGCGAAGAGCAGGCTCAGGGCCAGGGCGGGGAGTGCTTTGCGCATATTGCTAACCTTGAGGAATGAAGGGCGGCAGGCTTGCCGCCCGGGATGGTCGATGGAGCGTCCGGATCGCAGGGCGATCCGCAATGTGAATTCGCTGGCGGTGTCAGACCGGCCGCAGCCGTTCCGGTTCCCGGGGCGGCGGAATTCTACCGGGCCCGGCGCTACGTCGCTCGTTTCCTTGTCTGCCGGTGAATGCCGGATGCCATCCATGGTTCGCCGTGGCATACTGGCACTTTGGAATTGCGCTGCTCAAGGATGAGAGATGTCGCGCTTCGAATGGCTCGTCGTGGCCGCCGCCTGTCTTTTCATCGCCTGCTATCTGGCGGTCTACCTGTTGCTCCCGTACGAAAACATCGCGCCCGGCTGGTTGCCGCTGCGCTAGGCCGCGCCGTCTAGAGTGAAGGGAAAGCCCGATCGCGGAGGGGCCCGGTATGGCTGGCGTGAATCGGCGGTTGCTCTGGCACGGCTTGCTGCTGCTGTTGCTCGGCCTGCTCACCGGGCTGGTCGAGGCGCAGTTGAGCAATCCGCGCATGGTCCTGGCGGCCCACCTGGAGGGCATCCTCAATGGCCTGCTGTTGCTGGCGCTGGGGGCGATCTGGGATGAGGTGGCGCTGTCGCGCAGGTGGCAGGGTGTCACTTTCTGCGCATTGCTCTACGGCGCCTATGCCAATTGGGCCTTCACCTTGCTCGCCGCGGTTTTCGGCACCGCGGCCATGTCGCCCGTCACCGCCGCTGGGCATAGCGGGGAGCCCTGGCAGGAGCTGCTGGTGACCCTTGGTTTCGTCAGCGTCGGCCTGGCGATCATCGTCGCCATCGGACTGCTGCTCTGGGGATTGCGCGGCAGGGTGGCGCGCTGAGAAGGGCAAGTGGCTGGCCGTCGCGTCCCTGCTCGGCCGGCCATGTCCTCAGCAAGAGGGCCAGGCATATTGCCATTACGCGACAGCGAAATAAACATACATCCTCGATTGCATGTATGCGAATCGCTCATACCTTGAGCTGATGCAAGTTTTCACTCGAACGATGGACAGCGGAAAGGAAGAAGCCCCGCTGTGAGGCGAGGCTTCTTCGTACTGCCGATGGGGCTGGTCCGTCAGCCTTCGTGCAGTATAGATGTGTGATGTTACTTTGATATTGCAGGTGGTCGAGCGATATGCCCTTTCGTCAGCCAGCCCGCAGGGCAGGGGCTGTTTGCGGGCTGGCCAGCATGGAAGGTGGCAGTGGCCCGTCCAGGGTGGCGATCACGGTCGCTCCGCCGCGGGCCCGCAGCAGGTTGCGAACCACGCCGACGCGCTGGCGGCTCAGGGGCAGGCGGGTTTCCGTGCCGTCGATGCCGATGCTGGCCGAATAGGCGTCCCAGCGCAGGTTGCTGACCAGGCTGCGGCGCACCAGGTGGCTGCGATGGATGCGGATGAACTCCTCCGCGAACTCGATTTCCAGGGCCTTCAGGGTGGCGTCGAAATGGATGCGGCCCTTGGCGGTGAAGGCCGTCACATACTTTTCTTCCGCGCTGAAATGCGTGATGTCCTTGGTTTCGATGACGACCAGGGACCTGCCCACGCGGGTGGCAATACGTTGCCTCATCGGACCTCTCCTGTTTGGCGTTTCGTGATCCACTGAACGTCAAAGTCTTGTACCGATGATGGCTCTGTGCCGGCTTTTCGACAGTTATGTGAATGGGTTCACACTGGTCCGCTGTCCGGGGAAGGCGGCGGAAGAAAAAGCGGCCGCATCCGGGGTAATGCGGCCCAAGACGGAGTCGGCTTCCCTTCCGCCCCGTGGGTGGGCAGCTTATGCGACAGGGGAGATGGCAAAAAGCCGGTAATTCCGACTAGTCCCTTGTGCAGGGCGCCCGGAAAGAAGGGAATCGGCTGTGCCATCAAGCGCTTACGCCCATGGCCCCGGCTTTACCGCAACGAGTCGACTCGGTATAGTCTCGGCCCTTCCACATTGCCCGGTGGCCGCGTTCTTCCGGCCTCGGCAATGCCCGCCCGGCTCGGATGGTGAAATTGGTAGACACAGCGCACTTAAAATGCGCCGGCCTTACGGTCTTGCGGGTTCGAGTCCCGCTCCGAGCACCAGAATCCCCCCTCTGCATTCCCAGCTTCCCGATTCGGCAGCGTGACAATCGGCCGCGCTGCCGATGCCTGCCGCCGCGTCATCCGCCGGCTTGCGCACGGGGCCTGCGTTCGACCATTGGTCAGAATGCAACTCGCTGAAATCTTTGAGAAATATTGTTGTCCTAGGGTGCTCGCACTTTGTCATGAGGACCTGACGTGCAACGTGCAGCCCGCAACATCCGCAAGGTGCTGGACTCGGTAGCCAGCAACAACGAAGCCACTGCCATCGAAGTGATGCGCGCCGTGGAGCAAGTGCCCGATGAACTGCTGCGCCAGCGGTTGCTCAAGGCCATCCACCACCTGAACCAGGATGCAGCCGAATTGCGCGCCCTGCGCGACGAGGTCACCGGCGCGGACATTCGCCTGGCCTGAGGCCGTGTAGCCAGGGGAGCCGGCCTGCTCCGGGGCTGTCCAGCCTCGCCCGTCGGGCGAGAAAGCCGGGGCAGGGGCCTGTGCGGGGTTTCCGAAAAGCCTGAATGATGGCGGCCTGCTGCCGCCTCAGCGATGACTCCACGTTAGCCAGCCGGCATGGCGCCTGCGCGGGGCCGCCTGCGGCTGCGCCTGGGGCGCCGGCGCCTCGTGGGGGTGGGCCTGGGCCTCGCTGCGCGAATGCAGCCGGGCCCGGCGCATGGGCACGCGCAGGAAGGCCCATAGCGTGACGCCCGCCAGCAGCAGCCAGCCGAAAATCATGAGTGTGACGAACGTGCCAGGATTCATGCTGAAAGTCCTCGCCCCCACACGAAGGATAGACCACGCCGGCGCGGTTGCCGGCGGCTATCAATGGAGTGGCGGATGGCTTGCCGGGTTCACATTGTTTCTGGTATCTGTATGTATGTACAGTATTCCGAGGATGCCCCGTCATGTCTCATACCGCTTTCCTTCCTGCCGCCGCCGATCCGTCGGCGTTCCTTCAGGCGCAGCCGCGGTCGCTGGATGACCTGCTCGAGCTGCACACGCCCCATACCTACATAGTCCGCGCACATGGCGATGGTATGACTGGCGCCGGCATCCACGACAACGACCTGCTGGTGGTGGACCGCGCCTGCCTGGCCAGCTCCGGCGAGGTGGTGGTGGCCGCGGTGAACGGCGAGCCGCTGATCCGCCGCCTGGACATCATCGATGGCGGCTACGCGCTGCTGCCGGCCAACGACCGCTACCCGCCGATCCGCATCGGCGAGGGCGACGAACTGGCGATCTGGGGCGTGGTGCGCTGGAACCTGCACCGCCTGGCCAGTTGAGCCACTAGCGGAAATCGCGGCTGGGCACGTCCAGGCCGCTGAGCAGGGGCGTCAGGTCGACCAGTTGCTCGGCGATCACGTGGCGCACGCCGCTCTCGCTTTCCAGCCGGCCGCGCACCTGCAGCAGTTGCGCTTGCAGGAAGACGCGCCGCTGGCGCTCGGCCAGGTCGCGCCAGACCACCACGTTGACCAGGCCGAACTCGTCTTCCAGGGTGACGAAGGTAACGCCGCTGGCGGTCTGCGGCCGTTGCCGGCCGATGACCAGCCCGGCGACGCTGACCGGCCGGCTGTGCTCCAGGCCGGGCAACTCGCGGGAGCTGCGGCAGCGCAGCGCCTTCAACTGGCCGCGCAGCAGGTTCAGCGGGTGCGGGCCGAGGGTGGTGCCCAGGCTGGCGTAGTCGGTGAGCATTTCTTCGCCCAGGCTGGGCAGCGGCAGGCTCACCGCGGTCTCCGTCATCACATCCTGGCCGGCGAACAGCGGTAGCTGCGGCTCCACCCCGGCCACGGCCCAGCGCGCCCGGTGGCGGTGCCCGGCCAGGCCGCGCAGGGCGCCGGCGTCGGCCAGGCGTTCGCGGACCGCGGTGTCCAGGCCGGCCCGGTAGCTGAGGTCCTCGACGCTTTCGAAAGCCCGTCGCCCGCGGGCCTGGACGATGCGCAGGGCCAGCTCCTCGCGGAAGCCGCGGACCATGCGCAGCCCCAGGCGGATCGCCGGCTGCGCCTCGCCCTTGTCCTCCAGGCTGCAGTCCCAGTGGCTGTAGCGTACGTCCACCGGCCGCACCTCGACGCCGTGGCGACGGGCATCCTGCAGGACCTGGTCGGGGCTGTAGAAGCCCATCGGCCAGCTGTTGACCAGGGCACAGGCGAAGGCTGCCGGCTCGTGGCATTTCAGCCAACTGCTGGCATAGGTGAGCAGGGCGAAGCTGGCGGCGTGGGACTCGGGGAAGCCATAGCTGCCGAAGCCTTTGATCTGTTCGAAGATGCGCGCGGCGAATTCGGCGGTATAGCCATTCTTCAACATGCCTGCGGTCAGGCGCAGGCGGTGTTTTTCCAGGCCGCCGTGGCGTTTCCAGGCGGCCATGGAGCGGCGCAGGTCGTCGGCTTCGCCGGCGGTGTAGTCGGCGGCCACTACCGCGACCTCCATGACCTGTTCCTGGAACAGCGGCACGCCCAGGGTGCGCCGGAACACCTGTTCCAGGGCCGGCGAGGGATAGGTGATCGGCTCCTCTCCATTACGCCGTCGCAGGTAGGGGTGGACCATGTCGCCCTGTATCGGGCCCGGGCGGACGATGGCGACCTCGATCACCAGGTCGTAGAAGGTCTTCGGCCGTAGCCGCGGCAGCATGGCCATCTGTGCGCGGGACTCGATCTGGAACACGCCTATGGCGTCGGCGCGGCTGATCATTTCGTAGGTGGCCGCATCTTCCGGGGGGATGTTGGCAATGCTCATTGGCGTGCCGCGAAGGTGATGCACCAGGTCGAAACAGCGGCGCAGGGCACTGAGCATCCCGAGGGCGAGTACGTCGACCTTGAGCAGCTTCACTGCGTCGATATCGTCCTTGTCCCACTGGATCACGGTGCGTTCGGGCATGGACGCGTTCTCGACCGGGACCAGGCTGGTCAATGGCTGCTCGGAGATGACGAAGCCGCCGGGATGTTGCGACAGGTGGCGGGGAAAGCCGATCAGCTCGGCGGTGAGCGCTAGCACCCTGCGCATGACCGGGCTCTGTGGATCGAAGCCCGCTTCGCGCAGTTGCTCTTCGGGTGGCGTTTGCTCGCTCCAGCGCCCGCAGCATCCGGCCAGGGCGTCCACCTGGTCGGGCGGCAAGCCCAGGGCCTTGGCTATGTCGCGCATGGCGCCTGCGCCGCGGTAGCTGCTGACCACGGCGGTCAGGGCTGCACGCTGGCGGCCATAGCGACGGAAGACGTACTGGATGACCTCTTCGCGCCGCTCGTGCTCGAAGTCGACGTCGATGTCCGGCGGCTCGTTGCGTTCGCGGGAGATGAAGCGGCCGAAAAGCAGCTTGCTGCGCGATGGGTCCAGTTCGGTGATGCCCAGGGCGAAGCACACCGCGGAGTTGGCAGCCGAGCCACGTCCCTGGCAGAGAATGCCCTGGCTGCGGGCGAACTGGACGATGTCGTGGACCGTGAGGAAGTAGTTCTCGTACTCCAGTTCGGCGATCAGCAGCAGTTCCTTGCCGATGCGTTTGAGCACCTTCTTCCGCGCCCCCTCAGGCCAGCGCCTGCGGATGCCGGCATAGGTCATCTGGCACAGCCAGGACTTCGGCGTATGCCCCTCGGGCACCAGTTCGCGGGGATACTGGTAGCGCAGTTGCTCGAAATCGAAACTGCAGCGCCCCGCGATCCGCACCGTCTCCTCCAGCAACGGCGCCGGATACAACTCGGCCAACACTTCCCGCGGGCGCAGGTGGCGTTCGCCGTTGGGAAACAGGTAGGCGCCGGCCTCGCTGACCGGCAGGTGCTGACGGATGGCCGTCATGCAGTCCTGCAGGGCGCGGCGGCCGCGGCTGTGCATGTGCACGTCGCCGCAGGCCACGGCGGCGATGCCATGGCGGGTGGCCTGGGCCAGCAGGGCTTGCAGGCGGGCGCTGTCATCCGCGCCGCGGTGCAGCTCGACGCCTAGCCAGAGGCGTTGCGGGAAGCGTTCGCGCAGCCAGGTTCCGTCGGTATCCGTTGGTGCGTCGGGCAGCCAGATCGCCAGCAGGCCCTCCAGGTCGGCCTGCAGGTCTTCGCGCAGCAGGCGGTAGCTGCCCTTTTCGGCCCGGCGCCGGGCGTGGGTGATGAGCCGGCAGAGGTTCTGGTAGCCGGCGAGGTTCTCGGCCAGCAGCACCAGCTTGGGGCCGGCCTCGATGCGCACCTCGCTGCCGACGATCAGCGCCAGCTTGCATTCCTTCGCCGCCTGCCAGGCGCGGACGATGCCGGCCAGGCTGCATTCGTCGGTGATCGCCAGGGCGCGGTAGCCCAGGCGCGCGGCGCGTTCGAAGAGCTCGCTGGCGCTGGAGGCGCCGCGCTGGAAACTGAAGTTCGACAGGCAATGCAGCTCGGCGTAGGCGGGAGTCATGCGAACCAGCCGTGGATCAGCCACGGCCCCTCGCTGCCGACCTCGCGGTAGACCCAGGCCTGCTGGCCGGCGCGGGTCTGCACCCGGTAGTAGTCGCGGCGCAGGTCGGCGCCGTCCCACCAGCCGGACTCGATGCGCTCCGGCCCGGCGAGCACCCTGGGCAGGCTTTCGCGCAGCGCCTGTGGCTGCAACAGCAGCCACCCGGGGCGCGGCCCGCAGGGCGGCAAGGGCAGGGCGCGCGGGCTTTCCCGGGGTTGCCAGGCCTGCTCCGGGCGGTGCTCGGCGAGGGCGCCCAGGCCATGCACGGCCTCGTCGCCAAGGCGCGCGCGCAGGCGTTCGCGCAACTGCTCCCAGGGCTGCGTCTGCTGGGGGCGCTCGTCGAACAGCTGGCGCCGTTCGGGGGCGAAGGATGGCAGGTCGTCGGCCTGCAGGCGCACGGCGTGTACCACGGCGGACAGTTGCAAATGCTCCAGGCGGCCGCGGCTCAGCTCGAAGAGCATGGCAGGCTCGCGTTCGGCGCTGAGCAGGCCGACCGGCATGCAGGTGTCGCCGCGGCCGTGGTGCTCCAGGTACAGCTCGAAGCGCTGCACGCCGCTGTCGCGCCCGGCGAGGAAGGCGGCGAGGTCGCCGGTCAGGCGACGCAGGGGGAAGAGCAGGGCCTGGGTCGATTCGACGTCGAAGTTCAGCTCGATGCGGCTTTCGAAGCGCTCCGGCGGCCGGTAGAAGTCCAGGGCCAGCGGCCGCTGGCCGAGCAGGCTGTCGACCTGCCGCAGCAGTTCCGCCGGAAAGCGCCGGGCCAAACCATCGCGGGACAGGGCGAGCAGTTGCTGCAGGCTGCGCAGGCCCATGCGCGCCAGGCTGGCCACGCTTTCCCGGGGCAGCCCGCAGCGCTCCAGGGGCAGACGGCCGAGGGCGCTGCGCAGGGCTTGCGGCCGTTCCACCAGCAGGCCGTCGCCGACGTTGACCAGTACCCGCGCGGCGGCGGGATTGGGCGCCACGCCGATGCGGTGGCTGAAGCCCAGGGCCCGCAGTTCCTCGCGCAGGCGGGCCTCGAAGCGCGGCCAGGGGCCGAACAGCGCCAGGCTGGAGGCGACCTCCAGCAGCAGCGCGCGCGGGTAATGCTGGCTGACCTGGGAGCTGAAGCCGTAGGCCCAGGCGGCGAGCAGGTCCTGGCTGCGCTGGATGGCCGCCTGGTCGTACTCGGCGCAGTCGAAATCGCGGCACAGGGCGCGCGCCGCGGTCAGCGACAGGCCGGGGCGCAGGCCGAGCCGGCGGGCCGCCGGGTTGACCGCCTGCAGCACGCGCCGCTGCGGCGGGCCGGCGAGCAGGGCGAGGGGCGCCTCGGGATCGCTGCGCTGGCGCAGGACGGCGTCCATGGCCAGCTGTGGCAGGAGAATGCAGGCCCAGAGCATGGCGACCTCAGTTCAGGGCAGCCAGCGGCAGGGGGCTGGCCGGGGCGAGGCCGCCACGGCACTTGAGCACCCGCAACTGTGCCGGGCGGGCTTCGAGGGCCAGGCGCAGGGCAGCCGGCGAGGGGTTGAGCGCCTCGCGCAGCGGGCGGAAGGCGAAGGCCAGCGTCTGGCCGCTTTCCGCCGCCACCTGCAGGCGGCGCAGGGCGCGGTCGTCGGCCTGCTGCGGCCAGCACAGCACGGCGCCGCAGCAGCCCGAACGCAGGCATTGCTCGGTCGCCCAGAGCGCATCGCGGCCGCTGGCCTCGACCCACACCAGGTGTTGCAAGTCGACGCCGGCCGCCAGCCAGGCGCGGGGGTAGGGAATGTGCGGCGGCGCCACCAGCACCACGCGCTCGCCGGCGTGGCTCAAGCGCGCCAGGGTCGGCCAGAGCAGCTGCAGCTCACCGATGCCCTCGGCGCCATGGAGGATCTCGCTCAGCGCCGACTCCGGCCAGCCGCCGCCGGGCAGCAGGGCGTCCAGACGGGCGTGGCCGGTGGGCTGGGCCGCGCTGGGCGCGGTGCCGGCCTGGCCTTTCCAGACGCGTCGCTGGTCGAGCAGCGCACCCAGGTCTACGGCGAGGCCCATGGTCGGCACCGGTGGTGGGAAAGGCGGAAGCAGCGCAAGATGGAATCTCAAAATACTGTATGAAAATACAGTATCTGGTCTCGTCCCTATCCGGTCAATACGGCCGGATCGCTCCGCCGCGACGATCCGCCGGAAGGCTGAGCCAGGTCAGCCTGGGCCGTGGCGATGTCCTTCAGAGTGCGTAGGTCGAGGCCGACAGACGGTCGCCGAGGGCAACCAGTGCTGACTTTTTGCCAGTATCGGCCGAACTTGCCGGCGCCGCGGCGGTCTGACTAGCCGTTGCCCATCCCCGACGGGCCTGCGCTTCCGCTGGCGGGCACGCAGTGCGGGCATTGTAAGCCGCACGCGGGCTCATTAGACTGCGCGCCATTCACACCCTCGTTCATGTCGAAGGACTTCCATGATCAAGAAATGTCTGTTCCCGGCTGCCGGCTACGGCACCCGCTTCCTTCCGGCCACCAAGGCCATGCCCAAGGAAATGCTGCCGATCGTCAACAAGCCGCTGATCCAGTACGGCGTCGAAGAGGCGCTGGAAGCCGGGCTGTCGGAGATCGGCATTGTCACCGGCCGCGGCAAGCGTTCGCTGGAAGACCATTTCGACATCAGCTACGAGCTGGAAACCCAGATCCGCAACACCGACAAGGAAAAGTACCTGGTCGGTATCCGCCGCCTGATCGATGAGTGCACCTTCTCCTACACCCGTCAGATCGAGATGAAGGGCCTGGGCCACGCCATCCTCACCGGCCGCCCGCTGATCGGCGACGAGCCCTTCGCCGTGGTCCTGGCGGACGACCTCTGCCTGAACCTGGAAGGCGACAGCGTCCTGAAGCAGATGGTCAAGCTGTACAACCAGTTCCGCTGCTCCATCGTGGCCATCCAGGAAGTGCCGCCGGAAGAGACCAACAAGTACGGCGTGATCGCCGGCGAGATGATCCGCGACGACATCTACCGCGTGAACAACATGGTCGAGAAGCCCAAGCCGGAAGAAGCGCCGTCGAACCTGGCGATCATCGGCCGCTACATCCTGACCCCGGACATCTTCGAGCTGATCGAGCAGACCGAGCCGGGCAAGGGTGGCGAGATCCAGATCACCGACGCCCTGATGAAGCAGGCCCAGGACGGCTGCGTGCTGGCCTACAAGTTCAAGGGCAAGCGCTTCGACTGCGGCAGCGCCGAGGGCTACATCGAGGCGACCAACTTCTGCTACGAGAACCTCTACAAGACCGGCAAGGCCTGGTAACCCCAGCGCGTTCCCGGTCCGCCGAAGAAGCCACCCGCGGGTGGCTTCTTCGTTTCCGGCCTCTGCACGATCCGTGGGCTTTTCGTAGGAGCGAGGGGGACGCCTAGTTCTTGCTCGCGAACGCTCTTTCCGGTGCATGGGCGGTTCGCGAGCAAGCTCGCTCCTACAAACGCTGCCAGGCTATGGCGCTTGCGGGATCGGCATGTCTTCCGAGCCCGGCCCCAGGGGTTGGCCGTAGCTGAACTCGACGTAATTTCCACCAGGATCACGAATGCCACAGTAATAGCCAACAGGGTATGGCTCCTGGCGCGGCGCCCAGATCAGGCAGCCGGCGCGCTCGGCCTCGGCGGCGATGGCGTCGACCTTCTCGTGGCTGTCCACCGCGAAGCCGAAGTGGCTGTAGTCGTCGCTGGCCAGGTGGCGGGCCTCGCCGCCGGGCATGATGACGAAGATGAACTGGTGCTCCTTGCCCGGCTCGGCCATCCACACGATGCGCGAGCCCTTGCCCTCGCGCTGGTGGATCACGCGCATGCCGCAGAAGCGTTCGTAGAAGGCGATGCAGGCCTCCAGGTCCGGTACGTGCAGGGCCAGGTGGGTCAGGGTCGGGCGCATGGCGGCTTCCTCCTGTGGGCTCTGCTGGCAGGATAGGCCAGCGGTGATGAGGTATGCTGCCGGGCATCTGCCAGTGGAGAACGACGATGGCTTTCGATTTCGACCTGTTCGTGATTGGCGCGGGTTCCGGCGGCGTGCGCGCCGCGCGGTTCGCCGCGGGGTTCGGTGCGCGCGTGGCGGTGGCCGAGAGCCGCTACCTGGGCGGCACCTGCGTGAACGTCGGCTGCGTGCCGAAGAAACTGCTGGTGTACGGCGCGCACTTCCACGAGGACTTCCAGCAGGCCGCCGGCTTCGGCTGGAGCCTGGGCGAGGCGCGCTTCGACTGGCCGACCCTGATCGCCAACAAGAACCGCGAGATCCACCGCCTCAACGGCATCTACCGCAACCTGCTGGTGAACAGCGGGGTGAGCCTGCTCGAAGGCCACGCGCGCCTGGTCGACGCCCACACCGTGGAAGTCGACGGCCAGCGCTTCCGCGCCGCCAACATCCTCATCGCCACCGGCGGCTGGCCCCAGGTGCCGGACATCCCCGGCAAGGAGCACGTCATCACCTCCCAGGAGGCCTTCTTCCTGCCGCAGCTGCCGCGCCGGGTGCTGGTGGTGGGCGGCGGCTACATCGCCGTGGAGTTCGCCTCGATCTTCCACGGCCTGGGCGCGCAGACCAGCCTGCTGTACCGCCGCGAGCTGTTCCTGCGCGGCTTCGACCGCAGCGTGCGCGAGCACCTGCGCGACGAACTGACGAAGAAGGGCCTGGACCTGCAGTTCAACGCCGACATCGCGCGCATCGACAAGCAGGCCGACGGCAGCCTGCTGGCGACACTCAAGGATGGCCGCCTGCTGGAGGCCGACTGCGTGTTCTACGCCACCGGCCGCCGGCCGATGCTCGATGGCCTGGGGCTGGAGAACGTCGATGTAGCCTTGAGCGACAAGGGCTTCGTCAAGGTCGACGAGGCCTACCGCACCAGCGAGCCGTCGATCCGCGCCATCGGCGACGTCATCGGCCGCGTGCAGCTGACGCCGGTGGCCCTGGCCGAGGGCATGGCCGTGGCGCGCCACCTGTTCCGCCCCGAGGAATACCGGCCGGTGGATTACAAGCTGATCCCCACGGCGGTGTTCAGCCTGCCGAACATCGGCACCGTCGGCCTCACCGAGGACGAGGCGCGCGCCGCCGGGCACCGCGTCAAGCTGTTCGAGAGCCGCTTCCGCGCGCTCAAGCTGACCCTCACCGAATCCCAGGAAAAAAACCTGATGAAGCTGATCGTCGACGCCGACAGCGACCAGGTGCTGGGTTGCCACATGGTCGGCCCGGAGGCCGGCGAGATCCTCCAGGGCATCGCCGTGGCGCTCAAGGCCGGGGCCACCAAGCGCGTGTTCGACGAGACCATCGGCATCCACCCGACGGCGGCCGAGGAGTTCGTCACCATGCGTTCGCCGGTGGCCTGATCTCGTAGGATGGTACTCCTCCTGCCATGTAGGAGTAACTGTCTTGCGGCCCACGCCGAGATGCTCTTCGTAGGAGCGAGCTTGCTCGCGAACCGCATGGCACCGCGTTTGTTCGCGAGCAAGCTCGCTCCTACGAAAAGAGTTGCCAGCAGGTAGTGTAGGAGCGGGCCCTGCCCGCGATTCGCGCGCAGGGCGCGCTCCTACAGGTTGCCGTGAAGCCTGGCATGCTCACCCGTAGGAGCGGATTCATCCGCGATTACGCCGGCAAGGCCGGCGTCTGGCCGATCGCGGACGGAGTCCGCTCCTACACCTTCCGGCAAATATGACACTCCGTAGGATGGGTTGAGCGAAGCGATACCCATCGCCGTGGCCGCATGGGTTTCGCCAAGGCTCAACCCATCCTGCGAAAAGCGCCTCGGCTCAGCGCGACTGCGCCACCTGCGCCGCCGCTGCGCTTTCCTGCTGGCGCTTGGCGTAGCGCTGGGCCAGCACCGCGCAGACCATCAGCTGGATCTGGTGGAAGAGCATCAGCGGCAGCAGGATCACGCCGATGCTGCCGGTGGCGAACAGCACCTGGGCCATGGGCACGCCGGTGGCCAGGCTCTTCTTCGAGCCGCAGAAGACGATGGTGATCTCGTCCTCCTTGTTGAAGCCCAGGCGCCGGCTGAGCTGGCTGGTGGCCAGCAGCGCCAGGGCCAGCAGGATGCAGCACACCACCACCAGGCCGGCCAGCGCGGTCAGCGGCACCTGGTGCCACAGGCCCTGGATCACCGCGGCGCTGAAGGCGGTGTAGACCACCAGCAGGATCGAGCCCTGGTCGACGTAGCGCAGCACCGGCTTGTGCCGGTCCACCCAGCCGCCGATCACGCCGCGCAGGGCCTGGCCGGCGATGAAGGGCACCAGCAGTTGCAGGGTGATCTTGCCGATGGCATCGAGGGTGGAGACGCCGGTGTCGCCATGCACGCCCAGCAGCAGCTGGACCAGCAGCGGGGTGAGGAAGATGCCGATCAGGCTGGACGCCGAGGCGCTGCACACCGCCGCCGGGATGTTGCCGCGGGCCAGCGAGGTGAAGGCGATGGACGACTGCACGGTGGCTGGCAGGGCGCACAGGTACAGCAGGCCCAGGTACAGGTCCGGGGTCACCAGCGGCGAGAGCACCGGCTTGAGCGCCAGGCCGAGGATCGGGAAGAGGATGAAGGTGCAGGCGAACACCAGCAGGTGCAGGCGCCAGTGGGTGGCGCCGGCGATGATGGCCTGGCGCGACAGCTTGGCGCCGTGCAGGAAGAACAGCAGGCCGATGGCCAGGTTGGTGATCCAGCCGAAGGCGGTGGCCACCTGGCCCTGGCAGGGCAGCAGGCTGGCGATGGCCACGGTGGCGACCAGGGCCAGGGTGAAGTTGTCGGGGAGCAGACGTGGGCGAGCCATGGCGATCATCTCGGGCAAGGTACGAAGAATGCGGTCGCCGTCTCTGACGGACGGACGACGGTTCCGACTCTATGCCCGCGGTGGCCTTCCGGCTAACGCGAGAAAGCCAGCCTGTATCGCTGAACGGACAGATCGCTCCGTCAGCAGCCGCTGAACGCCAATTCCACCGTCGCCACGCTGACCAGCGAGCGCATGCGCTCGGCCATCACCTCGCCACGCTGCTCCGGCATACCCGTAACGCGCAGGTCCACCTGCAGCCATTCGCCCGCCTGTACGGCATGCACCTCGGCCGGCAGCCAGCCTTGCAGGGCGAACAGGTTCAGCAGCTTGCACAACACGTCGGCGTCGTTTTCGGCGCGGATGGCGAAGTGCGCCTGGCGCGCCATATCGGCCGGGCGGCGGGTCCAGCCATCGGGGCGCTCGGCGTGGGTGGCATCAAGCAGGCTGGCGGGCAGGGCGGTGGTGCTGCTGGGCAGGGAAACGGCTTGGTTCATGGCGGGTGACCGGCAAGGCTGGGAGGTGGCTCATTGTCGGTGGCCCGGCCGGGTTTTGCTTTGCGGAATGGACGCCAAGGCCGGTGGTTTGAGAATAGACTATGCGTGAATTTATGAGTTGGAGAATAAATCATGCCGATCGAGCTGGATGCCTATGACAAACGCATCCTCGCCCTGCTGCAGGAGGAGGCGACCCTCTCCACCGCCGAGATCGCCGAGCGCATCGGCCTCTCGCAATCGCCGTGCTGGCGGCGTATCCAGCGCCTGAAGGAAGAAGGTGTGATCCGCCGCCAGGTGACCCTGCTGGACCGCAAGAAGATCGGCCTGAACGCGCAGATCTTCGCCCAGGTGAAGCTGAACACCCACGGCCGCAACAACCTCACCGAGTTCGCCGCGGCCATCCGCGAGTTCCCCGAGGTGCTGGAGTGCCATGTGCTGATGGGCGCGGTGGACTTCATGCTGCGCATCGTCACCGAGGACATCGAGGCCTACGAGCGCTTCTTCTTCGAGCGCCTGTCGCAGGTGCCGGGCATCCAGGAGATCAACTCCATAGTCGCGCTGTCGGAGATCAAGTCGACCACCAGCCTGCCGCTGCCGGGACGCTGACGGGAGGAGGGCGCCGGCCTGGCCGGCGCCCGCGGGCGGGCTCAGGCGCCGCCGAGGAAGTCCATCTTGCCCAGCTCCACGCCGTTGTGGCGGAGGATGGCGTAGGCGGTGGTGACGTGGAAGTAGAAGTTGGCGTTGGCGAAGCCGAGCAGGAAGTCCAGGCCCTTGAACTGCAGCTCGCGGCTCGGCGTCTTGATGTGGATGTCGCGGTTCTCGGCGCCTTCGAACTGCTCGGGCTTGAAGCCCTTGAGGTAGTCGACGGTCTTCGCGATGCGCGCCTGCAGGTCGGCGAAGCTCTGTTCGTCGTCGGCGTAGCTGGGAATCTCCACGCCGGCCAGGCGGGCGGCGCAGCCCTTGGCGGCGTCGCTGGCGATCTGCACCTGGCGCGTCAGCGGGAACATGTCCGGGGCCAGGCGGGCGTTCAGCAGCACCGTCGGGTCGATGGACCTGGCCTGGGCATGGGCCTCGGCCTTGGCCAGGATGGCCGAGAGGTTGCCGAGCATGCGGATGAACACCGGAACGGAAATCTGGTAGATCGACAGGGACATGCGAGGTACTCCAGACAGGGAAAATTAGGCCTGCGCGACAGGGCGCGCCCGCTGAGTCTACTGCCGGGCGCGGCGGCCGTCGCCTGGCTTTCAGCGCCCGGCGACGCTGCCCGCGCTGCCGCAGCCCTGCAGGTCGATCTTGCCCACGTATGGATTGCCCCAGCCCATCACGCAGCCGACCATCTGGTTGCGCTGGCGCTCCCAGCTTTCCACCGGGTACTGCTTGCTCCAGGCCTGGTACAGCTGGCGGTCCTGCCTGGACAGCCTCAGGCCGTAGCGGTCGCTCATGTAGAAGTAGGTGCGGGCGATCATCCCGCGGATCTGCGGGCGCGGCATGGCCTTCTTCGCCTTGAAGTCGATGACCATCGGGCAGGCGCCATACTGCGGCGCCTGCTGCGGCAGCCAGCCGTAGCCGAAGTTGTTGCGGTCGCCGTTGACCTCGCCGATGCTCGGCACCAGGTTGAACAGGTCGGCCTCGGCGCGTTGGTACACCGGGTCGTGCCGCGAGCAGTTGCTGCGCCCGCCGCTCTGCCAGCACTGGCGCTGGTGGCCGATGACCCAGGCCGGGACTATGTGCTCCCACTCGATGCGCCCGGCGCGCTTGGCGTTCTTGCGCGGCACGTAGCCGCAACTGGCCAGGTCGACGCGGTTGCCCTTGTAGCGGCAGCCGCAATAGAACTCCACCGACTGGCGGGCATAGAGCTTCCAGCCGATCTTCTTGGCTTCCTGGAAGGTGCGCGGGGCGGCGGCGGAGGCGGCCAGGGGCAGGACCGCGAGCAAGAGGAAAAGGGCTGGGCGACGAATATTCATCAGAAACTTCTTTCAGAAATCGTCGCATCTTACTGATATGAAACGATCTGCCAATCGTGGCAATCGAATGGCAAGGAAAGGGTGCGTAGGAAACTGGAGTTGTTAGACTGGGAACATTTCCAGCCTAACCGGAGGTTCAGCCAGCATGACCCGCATGAAGAGCCGAGCGCTTTGCGGCCTGCTCGCCAGCCTGGTGGCCGGGGTGGCGCTGGCCGGCCAGCCGCCGGTGCGCAGCATCGAGCGCATCTATGTCAGCCCTGGTGCCAGCGGCAGCATCGACAGCTCGTCCAGCGTGCAGCGCTATGACGGCTACGGCGGCGTCCAGGTTCCGCGCAGCTACGAACAGGGCTCCAGCCGGGTGATCATCGACAACAGCGGCGGTGGCACCAACGGTGGCATCCGCCAGAGCATCGAATACCCCAATGGCGTGCAGTTCGACGTCACGCCGGGGACGACGCGTTCGAACGGGCAGCGGCAGTCGTATCCCTGAGGGAGTGGCGTTCGCGGGGCATGGCCGGCCTGGCGGCCGGATCGCGGATGAGTCCGCTCCTACGTTGCCGGCTGCGCCGAGGTGCTTTTCGTAGGATGGGTTACATCGCGATCACGCGTGGTATGTGGGATGGTGTAGGAGCGGACTCCGTCCGCGATTCGCGCGCAGGGCGCGCTCCTACAAGGGCTCGGTGCCGCGAAGGCTCAGGACTCCTTGCGCACCAGGCGCGACTTGCTCAGCCCACCCTTGCAGTAGAAGGGGCCGGTGTCGCCGCGCAGGTGGTAGAGGGTGGCGAGGAAGGCGGAACTGGTGCGGCCGACGGAGAGGCTGCGAAGTTTGTGGTAGGCCCACAGCCAGTCCTCGGGGAGCGTCTTGCTCATGGACTCGTCCTTGATTCAGCGTGCTGGTGCGAAACTGCCCCAAGGACATTAGTGGCCGAACCCCCGGTGCGCAAGTCCGGCCGCTCTGCGGCAAGCCTTTGCGGCCTTTTGCCATCCCCGCGGAGGGGGAGGTCTCAGGCCCCCGCCGCCTCGCTGTGGGCCTCCTCCACGTATTCCTTCAGCCAGCGCAGCACCTGCACCGCCTCCCAGCGCGTGGGGTCGAACATGGCGTAGGCCTGGCCCTGGTAGCCCACCACGTCCAGCGGGCGGTGGTAGCCGGCGCGCTGCAGCAGCGCCTCGATCTCGGCGAAGCAGGTGTTGAAGTGGGTGCGCGAGAAGGGCGTCTTGCCCTCGGTGACCAGGCCCTCGAGGTGCAACTCGGCGACCGCTTCGCTGACTTCCTCCACGCCCATGTGGTTCACGGTGTATTTCATCTGGCGGATGTCCACCATCGCTTTCGCTCCTGTTCGGGTCCTTGCCTGCCACCTGTTGCCAGGGTGCCTTTCGTCGATGACAGAAGCATAATCGAAAAATACTGTATGCATGAACAGTATTTTGTGGCTACCATGGTTTCGCTGGCTCACAGAATCCATGGCCGCCGCGAAACCGGGCCCCGCCCCGCGGCGACGACGAAGAAGAGGAACGCGTGATGAAGCAAGTCAAAGCCCTGCTGGTGCTCGCCCTCCTGGCCCTGCTCGGCGGCTGCGCCCAGCCGCCGGCGGAAGGCCCCAAGGCCAATGGCGCCTACCTGGTGATCGATGGCCGCGAGGCCTGGGCGGTGCTGGTGGCCGACGGCAAGCGCGTGGAGGAACACGGCATCGTGCGCGACGCCATCCGCGTGCCGCGCTCGCGCTCGGCGATGGTGGCCAGCTATGTGATCGACACGCCCAACTGCGGGCGCCTGCAGACGCTGACCGAGGTGTACGACGACGGCACCGGCGCCACCCGCCTGCTGAGCGTGGGCGAGGAGGGCGGCGACCTGTCCGCCTGCCGCATCCGCGACGACCTCAGCCGTGCCTGGACGGCGCTGGATTATTCCGGCTGAGCCCGAGTTTCTTCACGAAATTTTCACGCGCGTGGGGCGATGGTAGGCACATTGCTAAAGGACTAGCGCCCCAATAAAGAACCCGCCATCGGCGGGTTTTTTATTGCCCGCGATTCCTCTGCGGCGAAAGGCCGGCTCGCGGCGGCGCGGCGGGCGGGCTAAGGTTGCCTGGCGGGTCCGTTTCACGGACTTCTTCAGACGAGGTGCAGCATGCTCGCCAGCCAGATGACCAGGGCCCTGTGGCAGGCCCTGGAAGAGAACGCGGCCCTGCCCGCGTCCCTGTCCTTCCAGGCCGAGGGCGGGCTGCCCTCGACCTTCGCCGTCACCGACCTCGCTGGCGCCTCCATCGCCACGGCCGGCCTGGCCGCCGCGGCCTTGCTCAAGCGCGCCGGCCAGTCGCCGAGGGCGCTGCAGGTGGACCGCCGCCTGGCGTCCTTCTGGTTCGCCTGGACGCTGCGGCCCCAGGGCTGGGCGCTGCCGCCCATGTGGGGCGACATCGCCGGCGACTATGCCACCCGCGACGGCTGGATCCGCCTGCACACCAACGCCCCGCACCACCGTGCCGCCGTGGTGCGGGTGCTGGGCCCGGTCGCCAACCGCGAAGAGGCGGCGGCCCGCGTCGCCACCTGGAACAAGGCCGAGCTGGAACACGCAGTGGTGGCCACCGGCGGTTGCGCCGCCGAAATGCGCTCCATCGACGAGTGGAAGGCGCACCTTCAGGGCCAGGCCCTGGCGGAGCAGGACCTGATCTGGAGCCAGGACCAGGCCATCGCCCCCGCGCCGGCCTGGGCGCTGACGGCGGAACGGCCGTTGGCCGGGGTGCGGGTACTGGACCTCACCCGGGTGCTCGCCGGGCCGGTGGCCAGCCGCTTCCTCGCCGGGCTCGGCGCCGAGGTGCTGCGCATCGATCCGCCGGGCTGGGACGAGCCGGGGGTGATTCCCGAGGTCTGCCTGGGCAAGCGCTGCGCGCGCCTGGACCTGAAGGACCCGCCCGGGCGCGAGCGCTTCGAGGAACTGCTGCGCCACGCCGACGTACTGATCCACGGCTACCGTGGCGACGCCCTGGAGAACCTCGGCTTCGACGCCGAAGTGCGCCAGGACCTGGCCCCGGGGCTGGTCGACGTGAGCCTGAACGCCTACGGCTGGAGCGGCCCCTGGCGCAACCGCCGCGGCTTCGACAGCCTGGTGCAGATGAGCACCGGCATCGCCGAGGCCGGCATGCGCTGGCGCCAGGCCGAAAAGCCGGTGCCACTGCCGGTGCAGGCCCTGGACCACGCCACCGGCTACCTGATGGCCGCCGCCGCGCTCTGCGGCCTGGGCCGGCGCCTGGCCAGCGGGCGCGGCAGCACCTGGCGCCTGTCGCTGGCGCGCACCGCGCAGTTCCTGGTGGAGCAGGGGATGCAGGCCGACGCCCTGCCGGCGCTGGCCGGGGAGGCGCCGGCCGACCTCGACCCGGCCATCGAGGCCACCGCCTGGGGCCCGGCGCAGCGTCTGCGCCCGCCATTGCTGCTGGAAGGCACGCCGCTGCAATGGGCCTTGCCGGCGGCGGCGCTGGGTTCGTCGAAGCCGTACTGGGCCTTCGAGCAGGGCGCCTGAACGGCGCTCAGCGCTGCGGCGGCAGCAGCAGGCCGCCGCGGGCCTGGCGCCAGGCGCGGAAGCTGGCGGCCAGGCGCGAGAACCACAGGTAGATCACCGGCGTGGTGTACAGCGTCAGTACCTGCGACACCAGCAGGCCGCCGACGATGGCGATGCCCAGCGGCTGGCGCAGCTCGGCGCCGGAGCCGGTGCCCAGGGCCAGCGGCAGGGCGCCGAACAGCGCCGCCAGGGTGGTCATGAGGATCGGCCGGAAGCGCAGGGTGCTGCCCTCGATGGTCGCCTGCTCCGGCGTCATGCCGCCGCGTTCGGCCACCAGAGCGAAGTCGATCATCATGATGGCGTTCTTCTTGACGATGCCGATCAGCAGGATGATGCCGATCATCCCCATCAGCGACAGGTCCTGGCCGCACAGCAGCAGCGCCAGCAGCGCGCCGAGGCCGGCCGAGGGCAGGGTGGAGAGGATCGACAGCGGCAGCAGCGGGCTCTCGTAGAGCACGCCGAGGACGATGTACACCGTGACCACCGCCGCCAGGATCAGCCACGGCTGGCTGCGCAGCGAGTCCTGGAAGGCCTGGGCGGTGCCCTGGAAGGTGCCGCTGACGCTGTCCGGCAGGCCGGCCTGGCGGGTGGCCTGCTGGATGGCGGCGACCGCGTCGCCCAGGGCGTAGCCCGGCGCCAGGTTGAACGACAGGGTGACCGCCGGGAACAGCCCCTGGTGGTTGATGGTGATGGGCGCCAGGTCCGGCTCCAGGCGGCCGAGCACGCTCAGCGGCACCAGCTCGCCGGTCAGGCTGGAGCGCGCGTAGAGGTGCTTGAGGCTTTCCTCCGACACCTGCCAGCGCGGGTCCAGTTCGAGGATCACGTGGTACTGGTCCAGCGCGGTGAACAGCGTCGCCACCTGGCGCTGGCCGAAGGCGTCGTAGAGCACGTCGTCGATGGCCTGCACGTTCACGCCCAGGCGCGCGGCGCTGTCGCGGTCGATGTGCAGGGTGGCGCGCGGCGCCGCCTGCTGCTGGTCGGTGGCCACGTCGCGCAGTTGCGGCAACTGCTTCAGGCGCGCCAGCAGCACCGCGGCCCAGTGGTCCAGTTCGTGGCTGTCCGGGTCCTGCAGGGTGTACTGGAACTGCGTCTTGCTCGGCCGTCCGCCGATCTGCACGTCCTGGCGGATCTGCATGTACAGGGCGATGCCCGGCACCGCGGCCAGTTCGCGCTTGAGCCGCGCCACCACCTGGTCGGCCTTGGCCGCGCGCTGCTCGTAGGGCTTGAGGTTGATCATCACCCGGCCCTGGCTGAGGGTGGGGTTGGGGCCGATCCAGTAGTAGACGTTGGCCACGTCCGGGTCGCGCTGGATCACCTCGCTGAGCGCAGCCATGCGTGCGCGCATCGCGGCGAAGGAAATGTCCGCGTTGGCCTCGGCCACGCCCATGATCACGCCGGTGTCCTGCTGCGGGAAGAAGCCCTTGGGCACCTCGACGTAGAGCACGGCGGTGACCAGCAGGGTGAGCAGCGCCACCGCCAGGGTCAGGCGCTCGTGGCGCAGCACGCGGCGCAGGCTGCGCCGGTAGCCGTCGAGCAGGGCGTCGAAGGTGCGCTCGCTCCATTGCAGGAAGCGGTTCTGCACGCCGTGCAGGTCGTGGCGGATGAACCAGGCGCAGAGCATTGGCGTGACCGTCAGCGAAACTACCCCGGACATCACCACCGCCACGCTCACGGTCACCGCGAACTCGCGCAGCAGGCGGCCGATCACCCCGCCCATGAACAGGATGGGGATGAACACCGCCACCAGCGAGACGGTCATGGAGACGATGGTGAAGGCCACCTCGGCGGTGCCTTCGATGGCGGCCTGCAGCGGCGGCTTGTGCATCTCCAGGTGGCGGATGATGTTCTCCATCACCACGATGGCGTCGTCCACCACGAAGCCCACGGCGATGCTCAGCGCCATGATCGACAGGTTGTCCAGGCTGTAGCCCAGCACGTACATGGCCGCGAAGGTGGCCACCAGCGACAGCGGGATGGTCAGCGCCGGGATCACAGTGGCGCTGACGTTGCGCAGGAACACGAAGACCACCGCCACCACCAGGACGATGGACAGCAGCAGGTTGAACTGCACTTCGTCGATGGAGGCGTCGATGGTCTGGGTGCGGTCGCCCACCAGGTTCACTTTCACGTCGCGCGGCAGTTGCGCGATCAGCGCCGGCAGGCGGTCCTTGATCGCCTGGGTCACCGCCAGCACGTTGTAGCCGGGCTGCTTGTGGATGTCGACGATCACCGTCGGCCGGCCCTGCAGGCCGGCGGCCTGGCGCACGTCCTCGGCGCCGTCGATCACCGTGCCCAGGTCGCTGATGCGGATCGGCACGCCGTTGCGGTAGGCGATCACCAGCGAGCCGTACTGCGCGGCGCGGGTGAGCTGGTCGGTGGTGTCGAGAGTCACCGCGCGCTCGGCACCGTCGAGGTTGCCTTTGGGCGCATCCACAGTGGCGTTGCCCAGCACCTCGCGCACGTCATCCAGAGTCAGGCCACGGGCGGCCAGGGCGTCCGGGTCGATGCGCACGCGCACCGCCGGGCGCTGCTCGCCGTGGAAGTCCACCAGGCCGACGCCGGGAATCTGCGACAGCTGCTGGCCGAGGTAGTCGTCGGCGTAGCGGTCCAGCTCTGGCAGGGTGCGGGTGGACGAGGTCAGGGCGAGGGAGAGGAAGGTGAATTCCGCCGGGTTGACCTTGTGGAAGGTCGGCGGCGCCGGCAGGTTCTTCGGTAGGTTACCGCCGGCGGCGTTGATCGCCGTCTGCACGTCCTGGGCGGCGCCGTCGATGTTGCGCTCCAGGTCGAACTGCAGGGTGATCTGCGTCAGCCCGAGAGAGCTGGCGGAGGTCATCTGGGTGACCCCGGGAACGCTGGCGAAGGCCCGCTCCAGCGGCGTGGCCACGGAAGACGCCATGGTCTCGGCGCTGGCGCCGGGCAGTTTGGCCTGCACCTGGATGGTCGGCATGTCCACCTGCGGCAGCGGCGCCACCGGCAGCAGGAAGTAGGCGGCGGCGCCGAGCAGCAGCACGCCCAGGGCCAGCAGGGTGGTAGCCACCCGGCGGCGGATGAAGGGTTCGGAGAGGGTCATTGGCGCTGCTCCGCGCTGGCGGTCTGCCGCGCGTCTGCCAGGGCCGCGACCTTCAGCCCTGGGGCCAGGCGGTACTGGCCGCCGGTGACCACGGTTTCGCCGGGCGCCAGGCCCTGGTGGATCCACTGCAGGCCATCGACCACCGCGCCGGCCTTCACCTCGCGCACCTGGGCCTGCTGGTCGCGCCCCACCACGTACACGAAGCTGCCCTGCGGGCCTTGCTGCACGGCGCTGGCCGGCACTACGGTGGCGGCCTTTTCGGTGCGCAGCAGCAGGCGCACGCTGAGCAGTTCGCCGGGCCAGAGCTTGCCGTCGGCGTTGGCGAAGTCGGCCTTGAACAGGATCTGCCCGTTGCCGCTGGAGACCTGGCTGTCGATGAAGCTCAGCCGCCCCGTGGCGATGTGCTGGCGGCCGTCACGGCTCAGCGCCTCGACCTGCAGCGGCTGCCCGGCGTTGGCCTGCAGCACTTCGGCCAGGTCCTCCTGGGGCAGGCTGAAGGCCAGGGAAATGGGCGCCATCTGGGTGAGCGTCAGCAGGCCGGTGTTGTCGCTGGCGTGGACGATGCTGCCGGCGTCCACCAGGCGCTGCCCGGTGCGCCCGGCGAAGGGCGCGGCGATGCGGGTGTAGCCGAGCTGCAGTTGGGCGGTGTCCAGCGCCGCCTGGTCGGCCTGGATCGTGGCCTGCAGGGTGGCCACCTGGCCGCGCAGGGTGTCCACGTCCTGGCTCGGCCCGGCATGGGCGGCGGCCAGCTTGCTGGCGCGTTCGAGGTTGACCTTGGCCACCGCCAGCTGCGCTTCGTCGCGCGCCTTGTTGGCCTTGGCCTGCAGCACCTGGGCGGCATAGGGGCGCGGGTCGATCTCGGCGAGCAACTGCCCGGCCTTGACCATCTGGCCCTCCTGGAAGTGCAACTGTTGCAGCTCGCCGTCCACCCGCACCTTGATGTCCACCGCGTTCAGCGCCTGCACCGTGCCGATGGTCTGCAGCCAGATCGGCAGGTCGCGCTGGTCGGCTACGCCCAGGCTCACGGGCACCGGCGCCTCGGCCGGTTTGGCCGTCGTGGTGGCGGAGAAGTGGCGCCAGGCGAAGACGGCCAGCGCCACGGCCAGGAAGAGGAACGCCAGGCGCCAGTAGCGCCGCTGGGAGGAGGGCTGGGACGGGCTCACGGTCGAATCGCCTGTGCGGAAGGTTGATTGCTGGCCAGCTCGGCGCCCGCCGGTGCCTGGAAGCCGCCGCCGAGCGCGCGGTTCAGGCCGACGGAGGCCTGCAGGCGTTGCAGGCGCACCTGCAGCAGGCTGTCCTCGGCCTGGTACAGGGTGCGCTGCACGGTCAGCAGGGTGAGGAAGTCGGTGCTGCCCAGGCGATAGCGCACCTGGGCCAGGTCGGCGGCCTTGCGCGCCGAATCCACGGCGGCCTGGTCGATGCGCTGGGTCTGCGCCAGGCGGGCGTTGGCGCTGAGCTGTGTCTCCACGTCCTGCAGGGCCTGGAGCACGTTCTGCCGGTAGTCGGCGACCAGCTCGCGGGCGTGGGCGCGGTCGGCCTGCAACTGACCTTCCAGCAGGCCGCCGTCGAACAGCGGCTGGCTGAGGCTGGCGGCCAGCTGCCAGAGCCCGCCGCCGGTATGCACGTCACTGCCGGCGAGGGCGCCCAGGGAGATGTTCGGCAGGAAGGCCGCGCGCGCCGCGCCGACATCGAAGTTGGCCGAGACCAGCCGCGCCTCGGCGGCCTGGATATCCGGCCGCTGGCTCAGCAGGCTGGCCGGCAGCCCGGCGCGCGCCTCGGGCAGCTGGACGCCGTCCAGGCCGCTGTGCTGCAGGGCGAAGCCCTCGGGCGCGGTGCCCACCAGCACCGCCAACTGGTAGAGCGCGGCGTCGCGCTGCTGGGCCAGGACGCTGACGTTGGCCTGGAAGTTCTGCAGGGCGTTGCGTTGCTGCTCCACCTCCAGGTCGGAGGAAGAGCCCAGGCGCGACTGCGTCTGCACCAGTTGCAGGATGTTCTCGGCGTCGCTGGCGATGCGCTTGGCCACGGCCAGGCGCTCGTCCAGCGAGAGCACCTGGAAGTAGCTGTCGGCGATATCCGCCTGCAGGCCGATGCGCGCCGTCTCCAGGTCGTAGGCCGTGGCTTGGGCCAGCGCCGTGGCGGAATTGGCCAGGGCGCGGTTGCGGCCCCAGAAGTCCAACTCGTAGCTGGCCTGGGCGTAGAGGTCGTGGGCGTTCTTGCTGCTGTCGTGATCGTGGACGTAGCTGCCGCCCAGGCTCAGGTCCGGGTACAGCGCGGCCCCGGTGACGCGGGCACTGGCCCGGGCCTGGTCGACCCGCGCCACCGCTGCCTGCAGAGTGAGGCTGTCGCTGCCGGCGCGCTGGATCAGGCTGTCCAGCTCGGCGCTGGCATAGTCCTTCCACCACTGCTGCGGCATCTGGGCGGCGGGCGCGGCGGCATTGTCCCAGTGGCTGGCGACGGGCACGCCGGGCCGCTGGTACTGCGGCACCAGCGAACAAGCCCCGAGCAGGGCCAGGGAAAGGGCGGCGGCCAGCCGGGGCAGGGCGCCGGCGGTGGTTGGGGGCATGGGTTCGTCCTTCTGCGTCCCGCGTGCTGCGGGCTGCTGTGATGGACGACCTTAGCGCCGGGCAGCTACCGGGCGGTTCTTCCCAAGCTGAATAAAAGTTTAGGTGGCGCTTGGGAGGTTTCCGATTGGCTTTGCGGCTTTTGCCTAACCGTTGGCTGACAACTCCAGAGTTTTGCCGGTTGTACCGTGACGCGGTACATTTCCCTTCAAGGAAGCCGGCCCATGATCGGGAGTTTCAGGGAGGCGTGGCTGGAAGCGTTCTTCGTGCGGGACAGGATGCCGCGGCAGATTCCCGCGGATATCCAGGAGCGCCTGTTCCGCAAGCTGCAGATGCTCGACGACGCCACCACGGACGCGGACTTGCGTAGCCCACCCAGCAACCATTTCGAGCGCTTGCAGGGGCGCCTGCGGGCATACCACTCGATCCGGGTGAATCGCCAATGGCGCCTGGTCTTTCATTGGGATGGCGAAAAAGGCGAAGCCTCGGACGTCTACCTCGACAACCATTCGTACCGATGAGGTGCAACGTGATCATCACCGAACGCAAGCCGGTCAGCGTCGGCGAGGTGCTCAGCAGCGAGTTCCTCGATCCGCTAGGCCTGACCCAAGGCCGCCTCGCCGAAGCGATGGGGGTGCAGCGCAAGCTGGTCAACGAACTGTGCAACGACCGGCGTGCGGTGACAGCCGATACTGCGCTGATGCTGGCCCGGGTATTCGGCAACTCTGCGGAGTTCTGGCTCAACCTGCAGCGGCGCAACGACCTGTGGGCGGCGTTGAATTCGCCAGAGCGACGTGCCCGCATAGAGCGGGCTCGGCCATTGAATCGGGCGGCCTGAATGCCAGGTGTGGTGGAGTTGCGGTCCTCATAGGCACGCTTGCAGGCTGCGCTGAGGTGTTTTTTGCAGGAGCGGGGGCCCTGCCCGCGATTCGCGCGCAGGGCGCGCTCCTATATGGGAATGGCGCGCGAGCGGACTCTGTCCGCGATCCCGTCGGCAGGGCCGGTGTTCGGTTGGGGGGACGATGGGTATCGCTTCGCTCAACCCATCCTACGAAAAGCGCCTCGGCGTAGGGCGTATAGCTGCCGCTGCCGGGTTGCGCGAGCGCCTGGACGCCGGCCTGGAGCGGTGCCAAGGGGCTCTTCGTAGGAGCGAGCTTGCTCGCGAACGGTGCTCACTCGTGGCTACGGTATGTTGGGGAGGCGCCTTTCCCTCTCCCCAGCCCTCGGCTGTGCGCCCCGCCCTGAAGGGAGAGGGGGCTTGTCCGTGCCGAGAAAGGGCTTGGTGTCATCCGGCCACTCGGTGCAAGCCGGCTAACGCCGAAACACCAACACACTCCGAACGATCCCCTCTCTCTTCAGGCCATACACCACGCCTAGCCCGGAAACCTTGTTCGCGAGCAAGCTCGCTCCTACGAAGAGCACCCCGGCACCTCGGCTCCACCTATTCCGGCGGCGTTTCGCTGAGCATGTAGCCGGCGCCGGGGACCGTGTGGATCAGCGTGCACCCGAAGCCCTGGTCGACCTTCTGCCGCAGGCGGTGGATGTGCTTGTCGATGACGTTGTCGCGCGGGTCGAAGTCGTAGTCCCAGGCGCTTTCCAGCAGCATGCCGCGGGTCACCACCTGGTCGGCGTGGCGCATGAGTTTTTCCAGGATCAGGAACTCGCGCTGCTGCAGCACGATGCTGTGCCCCTGGCGCTGGGCCACGCGGCCTTCGCAGTCCAGTTGCAGGTCGCCGACCTGCAGGCGCGCGCCGAGCAGGCGGCGGCCGGGGCGGCGCAGCAGGGCGGCCAGGCGGGCGTGGACTTCGACGAAGGCGTAGGGCTTGGCCAGGTAGTCGTCGCAGCCGGCCTGCAGGCCCTCGACGCGGTGGTGGGTGGAGGCCAGGGCGCTGAGCATCAGCACCGGGGTGTCGGAGCCGGCGGAGCGCAGCCGGCGCACCAGTTCCAGGCCGTCCAGGCCGGGCAGGCGGCGGTCCACCACCAGGGCGTCGTAGAGGTTTTCCAGGGCCAGGTCCAGGCCCTGGACGCCATCGCCCGCGGCGTCGACTATATGGCCGCTCTCGCGCAGGCCCCGCACCAGGTAGCCGGCGGCCTGCGGGTCGTCTTCGATGACCAGGATTCTCAAGGTTGCACCTAAACTTTTGTTCATCTTGGCGCGAGGCCGACGTTCGCCCGCGCCAGACAAAATATACTGCCGAACACCTCCCGCCGCCGCCACGGACCGCGCCCATGACCCAGGTTCTCGTCGTCGAAGACGACCCCGCCACCGCCGCCGAGATCAGCGCCGCGCTGCACGACCACGGCTACCAGGTCAGCCTGGTCGGCAATGGCCGCGACGGCTTGGTGCGGGCCCTGAGCGAAAGCTTCGCGGTGATCGTCCTCGACCGCATGCTGCCCGGCGGCATGGACGGCCTGGCCATGCTCACCGCGCTGCGCTCGGCCGGGGTGGAGACGCCGGTGCTGATCTTGAGCGCGCTTTCCGACCTCGACGAACGCGTGCGCGGCCTGCGCGCCGGCGGCGACGACTACCTGACCAAACCCTTCGAGTTCATCGAGCTGACCGCCCGCCTGGACGCCCTGACCCGCCGCGCCGCGCGTGGCGGCGAGGCGCGCGACAGCCGCCTGCGCATCGGCAACCTGGACATCGACCTGCTGCGCCGCTCGGTGCGCCGCGGCGAACGGTCGATCGACCTGGTGCCGCGCGAGTACCAGTTGCTGGAGTACCTGGCGCGCCACGCCGGGCAGATCGTCACCCGCACCATGCTCTTCGAGGCGGTGTGGAACTACCGCTACGACGAGCGCACCAACGTCATCGAGGTGCACATCGGCCGCCTGCGGCGCAAGGTCGACGTGGACGGCGAGCCGCCGATGATCCACACCGTGCGGGGGGCGGGCTATGTTCTCCGGGCGCCTGAGTGAGATTCCGCGCACCACCAGCTTCCGCGTGGCGCTGCTGTTCCTGCTGCTGTTCGGCGTGGCCTCGCTGGCGCTGTTCGGCTACGTGTACTGGCGCACCGCCGGCTACCTGCGCGCCGAGGTGCAGGCCAACCTGACGCGGCAGATCCACAACCGCGCCGGCCTGGAGCTGCCCGAACTGCTGCGCGAAGTGCAGGAGCACGCCGCCAAGGACCCCGAGCAGCACTTCCCCCAGGCGCTGTTCGACGCCAGCGGCCGGCGCCTGGCCGGCACCCTCGCCGAGCAGCCGCCGACCGCGCTGCTGGACACGCCCATCGAATTCAGCCGGCGCAGCCTTTCCGGCGGCGAGCGGCGGGTGCGCGGCATCGTCCACCGCATGCCCTCGGGCGAGGTGCTGGTGATCGGCCAGGACATCCAGGACTTGCTGGAATTCGACGAACTGCTGGTCAGCGCCATGGCTTCCGGCGGGGTGCTGATCCTGATCCTCGGCCTGGCCGGCGCGATCATCGCCGGGCGCACCTCGCAGCAGCGCCTGGACGCGGTGACCGGGGCCATCGAGCGGATCGTCAAGGGCGACCTCAGCGAGCGCCTGCCGGTGCGCGGCAGCTCCGACGACGTCGACCGCCTGGCGGTGGTGGTGAACCGCATGCTCGACGAGATCGAGCGGCTGATGCGCGAGGTCAAGGGCGTGTGCGACGACGTCGCCCACGACCTGCGCACCCCCCTGACGCGCCTGCTCGCCGGACTGGAGCGCGCCCAGCGGCGCGATTGCAGCAAGGAGGAGTACGCCGCGGCCATCGACCAGGCCATCGAGGACGCCCACGGCCTGCTGCTGACCTTCCGCGCGCTGCTGCGCATCTCCGAGATCGAGGACAGTGCGCGGCGCACCGGCTTCGTCGCGGTGGACCTGACCCAGGTGGCGGCCGACGTGGTCGAACTGTTCGAGCCCCTGGCCGAGGAGCGTGGCCTGCACCTGAGCTACAGCGGCCCGGCGCAGCCGGCCTGGCTGCAGGGCGATGCGCACCTGCTGTTCGACGCCCTGAGCAACCTGGTGGACAACGCGCTGAAGTTCACCCCGGCCGAGGGGCGTGTCGAGGTGCGGGTGGAAGCGGATGGGGAGGCGGTGCAAGTGCAGGTGCGCGACAACGGGCCGGGGATTCCCGAGCACGAGCGCGAGGCGGTGCTGCGGCGCTTCTACCGTTCCGAGCGCAGCCGGCATACGCCGGGCAACGGCCTGGGGCTGAGCCTGGTGGCGGCGGTGGCGCGGCTGCACGACCTGGCGATGAGCGTGGGGGATGGGGCGCCGGGGTGTTGGGTGAGTTTGCGGGGGCGGGTGGTTTCGGGGGCGGTGCGGGGGTAGGGCTGGGTGTGGGGGTTGAGCGCGGCTGCCCTCACCCCAACCCTCTCCCGAAGGGAGAGGGGGCTGTCCTCTGCCTGCTGAAGCATCAGCGTACTCCTGCACCACCGGCTGAAGCCAAGCCATCAGAGCATGCCGAACGGCCCCCTCTCCCTCTGGGAGAGGGCTGGGGTGAGGGGCTCTTGCCCTTCACGCCTTAACCACCTGAAACGCCTCCCCCGTCGCAAAGAAAGCCCCACCCGCCTGGTAATGAATGGTCCGCGACTCCTCGTCCGGAAAATGCCAGCGCCCCTTCGAGAACACCCGCTCGTCCGCATAGGCCGCCACCACCTCGGCGATGAACAGGTCGTACTTCTCCTGGTTGTGCGGCTCGGCGATCACCCTGCATTCCAGGTAGGCCAGGCAGCCTTCGACGATCGGCGCCTGCACCTGGCGGGCGCGGGCGGTGGCGATGTCGTAGCGGGCGAACTTGTCCAGCTCGCCGCCGTTGCTGGAGCCCACCGCCAGGGTGAGTTCGGCCTGGCGCCGCGAGGGCAGCTGGATGACGAAGGCGCCGGAGCCCTCCACCAGGTGCCGCGACCAGGTGTTGCGGTCCAGCACCAGCATCAGCTTGGGCGGGTCGAAGTCCAGCGGCATCACCCAGGCCGCGGCCATCACGTTGGCCAAGCCTTCGTGTTCGCTGGTGACTATCGTGGAGGGGCCGTGGTTGAGCAGCAGGTAGGCCTTGGCCAGGGGAACGTCTTGCAGGTGGTTCATGGATGGTCCTCGGGGATCAGAGCAGCAGGCCGTCGACCGGCTCCAGCGGCGCCGGCAGCTCGCTTTCGCCGAGGATCTCCATGACGGCGATCTCCAGGTGGCGGCTCATGGCGTCCAGCGGCAGGTCGTTGGGCTGGGTGTCGAACGGGTCGGCGATCTGGTCGCCCAGGGCGTCCAGGCCGAAGAAGGTGTAGGCCAGCACGCACACCGCCAGCGGGGTGAACCAGCCGATGCTGTCGACCAGGCAGAACGGCAGCAGGAAGCAGTACACGTGGACGATGCGGTGCAGCATGAGGATGTAGGGGTAGGGGATGGGCGTGCCCTTGATCCGCTCGCAGCCGCCGAGCACGTAGGACAGGCGGCTCACCTGCTGGTCGACGTTGGCCAGCAGCATGTCGCTGGCGTTGGCGCGGCGGCCGGCCTCGGCGAAGTCGCGGCCCAGGCGGGCGAGCAGGGCGCTGGCCGGGCCGGGCGTGTGCGCCAGGGCGTCGGCCAGTTCGCTGCCGAGCAGGCGGCGGGCGTCTTCGCTCTGCGGGCGCTCGCGCAACTGGTCGCGCAGCACGTAGGCGAAGGCGGCCAGGCGCTGGGCCAGCAGGCGGCGCCCGGCGTCGTCCAGGCCGGGCAGCAGCGACAGGCTCTGCCGCGCCAGGTTGCGCGACACCACCAGCAGTTCGCCCCAGAGCGTGCGCGCCTCCCAGAAGCGCTGGTAGGCCACGTTGTTGCGGAAGCCGAGGAAGATCGCCAGGGTCAGGCCCCAGAGGGTGAACGGGGTTGAGGTGATCACCACCTTGTAGTGGTAGAGGGTGCCGTGGGTGGCCACCACCAGCGAGCTGAGCAGCACCGTGTAGAGCACCTTGCGCCAGATGGCCGGGATGATCGAGCCCTTGAGGGAGAACAGCAGCACCCAGAGTGTCGGGGTTTGCGGGCGGAGGATCATGCGCTGGCTTCCAGGCGGGGACACGGAGAGCGCGCATCATAGCCGAGATGGCCGCCGGGTGGAGCAGGGGACGGAGGGCGCTGCGCCCTCCGCCGTGGGCTCAGGCGCCGGCCTGTACCTGCCGGGCCTTGCGTTCGGCCAGTTCGTACAACTGCCGCGCTTCTTCCAGCAGCGGTGCGAGGCTGGCGGACAGGCGCGCCACGCCCAAAGGCATGGGCATTTCATCGGCGCTGTCTTCCAGCAGGCGCAGCAGCACGCTGAGGGATTCCAGGCGACGTTCGGCGGTGCCCATCAGGTGCTCCACCGGGGCCTGCAGGTTGACGTAGAGCACGTCCTCGTGGGGTTGGGAAAGGGTGGTGAGGGGGATCATGTCAGGCATCGTCTGCCTCCGGATGAGAGGCAGCAGGGCGATGCACGCGGTTGGCCGGAAATTGCATGTCCATTGCTCCTCGAGTGGGTGAGGAACCGCCTTCCGGAATGGGAGGCGGGCCGCGCGGGGGTAGCAAACCGGAGCCAAGGAACCGGCCAGGCCAAAGCCTGCCCCGCGCGGCCCGCCACAGAAGCGAGAAAAAGCGCCAGTGCATCGAGATGCCTGGCGCTACCGCGCCTTAGCTATCCGGGTTGCTACACCCGTGTCACGGCATTCACCGTGACGGGCAGAGCCTACCGGCGGGGTTTGTAGGGGCTCAATGGAAAGGTTGGGTGTGAAATTTCGCAGAGTGCGGGAGGGGAGTGGAGCTTTTGTAGGAGCGAGCTTGCTCGCGAACGGTGCTTGCCGGCTGGGGCGGTGCCTGTGCTGAAGAGCGCCCTCTCCCTAACCCTCTCCCTGAAGGGAGAGGGGACCGTTCGGAGTGCTCGGGTATTTCGGAGTTAGCCGGCTAGCATAGAGGTTTCCGGCTGAAACCAGGCCATCTCTCGGCACGGACTAGCCCCCTCTCCCTTCAGGGCGGGGCGCGCAGCCGAGGGCTGGGGAGAGGGTACGGAGTCAACCCAAAGCACCACCACCGCCGGTTGACTTCATTCGCGAGCAAGCTCGTTCCTACGAGAGCGGTTGGCGGGTGGCCTCACCCCTCCTGATACAGCTTCACGATCGCCGAGAAGTCCAGCTGCCCATTGCCCTGGTTGCTGAACGCCTGGAACAGCTGCTGCGCCAGCGCCCCGAGCAGCACCGGCTGGCGCACCTGGCGGGCAGCCTCGCTGGCCAGGCCAAGGTCCTTGAGCATCAGGTCGGTGCCGAAGCCGCCGCTGTAGCCGCGCGCCGCCGGGGCGCCGGTGAGCGGGTTGTTCACTTCCGAGGCCCAGCAGCGGCCGCTGGAAGTGTTGATGATGCCGGCCAGCACTTCTGCATCCATGCCCAGCTTCACGCCCAGGGACATGGCTTCGGCCACGCCGATCATGCTGATGCCCAGCAGCAGGTTGTTCGCCACCTTGGCCACCTGGCCGTTGCCGGCGCCGCCGCAGTGCACGATGTTCTTGCCCATGGCCGCCAGCACCGGCCTGGCGTGCTCGAAGTCGGCCGCCTCGCCGCCGACCATGAAGGTCAGGGTGCCGGCCGCCGCGCCCGCGGTGCCGCCGGAGACCGGGGCGTCGAGCATCGGGTTGCCGTGGGCCTGGGCCGCCGCCGAGACCTCGCGGGCACTGTGCGGGTCGATGGTGGAGGAGTCGATCAGCAGCACGCCGGGCTGCACCCTGGCCAGCAGGCCCTCATCGCCGAGATAGACCTGCTTCACGTGGGCCGCCGCCGGCAGCATGGTGATGATCACTTCCACGTCGGCGCCGGCCAGTTCCGCCGGCGAGGCCACGGCCTTGGCGCCCTGGGCCACGGCGGCCTGCACGGCAGCGCTGGAAAGGTCGAAGACGCTCAGGTCGAAGCCGGCCTTGAGCAGGTTGGCGGCCATGGGGCCGCCCATGTTGCCGAGTCCGATGAAGCCGATGCGCATGGGTTTTCCCCTTGTTGTCGTTGTCGGGAACAGGGCCCGCGCCGCGCGTGGCCTGTGGCCCCGCAGCTTCCTGCTGCAGGGCCTGGCCGGCGGGGCGCGCGGGCGGGTTCCGGCGGCTTACTTGAGGTGGATGGTGGTGTTCACCGCGCCGCCCACTTCGTTCTCGTCGAACCAGCGTTCGGTGACCGTCTTGGTCTGGGTGTAGAACTGCACCACCTGCTTGCCGTAGGGGCCCAGGTCGCCCAGCTTGGAGCCGCGCGAGCCGGTGAAGGAGAACAGCGGCACCGGCACCGGGATGGGCACGTTGACGCCCACCTGGCCGACGTCGATCTCTTCCTTGAAGTGCCGCGCGGCGGCGCCGGAGCGGGTGAAGATGGCGGTGCCGTTGCCGTTGGGATTGGCGTTGATCAGCTCGATGGCCTCGTCCAGTGTCTTCACCGAGACCACGCAGAGCACCGGGCCGAAGATTTCCTCGCGGTAGATGCTCATCTGCGCGCTGACGCCGGAGAAGATGCTCGGGGCGACGAAGTTGCCTTTCTCATAGCCGGCCACCTGCGGATTGCGGCCGTCCAGCTCCAGCTTGGCGCCTTCCTGGATGCCGCGTTCGATCAGGCCGCTGACGCGGTCCAGGGCGGCGCAGGAGACCAGCGGGCCGACGTCGGTGCCCGCCTCGGTGCCGCCGCTGACCTTGAGCGTCTTGGCTTTGGCCACCAGGTCCGGGATCCACTCGTTGGCCTCGCCCACCAGGATGGCCACCGACAGCGCCATGCAGCGCTGCCCGGCGGCGCCAAAGGCCGCGCCGGCGATGGCGTTGAGGGTCTGGTCCTTGTTGGCGTCGGGCAGGATCACGGCGTGGTTCTTGGCGCCCATCATGCACTGCACGCGCTTGCCGGCCAGCGAGGCGCGGTTGTAGACGTGGGTGCCCACGCGGGTGGAGCCGACGAAGGACACGGCCTTGATGTCCGGGTGGTCGCAGATGGCGTTGACCACGTCCGGGCCGCCATGGACCACGTTCAGCACGCCCGGCGGGATGCCGGCCTCATGGGCCAGCTCGACCAGGCGCATGGTCACCATCGGGTCCTGCTCGGAGGGCTTGAGGACGAAGGTGTTGCCGGTGGCGATGGCCATCGGGAACATCCACAGCGGGATCATCGCCGGGAAGTTGAACGGGGTGATGCCGGCGCATACGCCCAGCGGCTGCAGCAGGGTGAAGGTGTCGACGCCGCCGGCCACGTTGTTGGCCAGCTCGCCCAGCTGCAGGTTGCCGATGGCCGCGGCGTGCTCGACCACCTCCAGGCCGCGGAACACGTCGCCTTCGGCGTCGGGCAGGGTCTTGCCCTGTTCGGCGGTGAGGATGGCCGCCAGTTCCTTCATGTTCTCGCGGATCAGCTGCTGGTACTTGAGGAAGATGCGCGCGCGGGCGCCGATCGGGGTTTTCTTCCAGGTCTTGAACGCGGCCTTGGCGCTGGCCACGGCGCGCTCGACTTCCTCGGCGGTGGCGAAGGGCACGCGGGCGAGGACTTCCTGGGTGGCGGGGTTGATCACCTCGCGCCATTCGCTGCTGGTGGACTCGACGGGCTTGCCGTCGATGAAGAGTTTGACCGTGGGAACGGCAGTAGTGGTGGTACTCATCGGAACTCCCAGCCTGCGGCGGTTTGTTGTTATGGGCCTTGGGCATGCCTCAAGGCAGTTGGATTGATCCTAGCAGTGCATTTTTGATGAATTCAATGCGGTGATGTGCAAGCATGCTCTGCGTTTTTGCACACTCGGAGCCGGCGATGGACTGGGACAACCTGCGTTTCTTCCTCGAACTCTCCCGCGCCGGCAAGCTCACCGTGGCCGCGCGGCGCCTGGGCGTGGACCACACCACGGTGGCGCGGCGCCTGCAGGCGCTGGAAAAGAGCATCGGCGCGCAGCTGCTGGTGCGCGAGCCCTCCGGCTACCGGCTGACCGAGGCCGGGCACGGCCTGCTGCCCCAGGCCGAGGCCATGGAAAGCGCCTGCAAGGTGATCGAGAAGCGCCTGGCCGGGGCCGAGGACAACCTCTCGGGCAAGGTGCGCATCGGCGCCACCGAGGGCTACGGCTCGACGCTGCTGACCTCGCAGCTGGTGGAACTGAACCGCCGCCACCCGCACCTGGGCGTGGACCTGCTGGCGGTGCCGCGGGCGCTGCAGCTGTCGCGCCACGAGGCGGACATCGTCATCACCCTGGAACGCCCCGGCCGCGGGCCCTACCTGATCACCCGGCTGACCGACTACGTGCTGCGCCTGTACGCGGCCAGGGACTACCTGGCCGAGCGTGGGCCCATCCGCAACCGCGACGACCTGCGCAAGCACGCGCTGGTGGGCTACGTCGACGACCTGCTGTACAGCAAGGAACTGCAGTACCTGGACGAGATCGGCCGGCCGCTGCACATGGCCCTGCGCTGCACCAGCATCCTGGCCCAGCAGCGCGCGGTGGCCGAGGGGGCGGGGCTGGCCATCCTGCCGGCGTTCGCCGCCGCCGAGGACCCGAGCCTGCAGCCGGTGCTGGCGGGCGAGATCGAGTTCGTGCGGACCTTCTGGATGCTGATGCCCACGGAGCTCAAGGACATCGCGCGGATGCGCACCACCTGGGATTTCCTCCGCGAGAAGGCCGAGGCGAGCCAGGCGGTGTTGATGGGGCGGGGAGCGTAGGGCGTATAACCGTTCGCGGTTATACGCCGTTTGGCCTTGGTCGAACCCCGCTTGGGGGCGAGCCTGGGCATTCTGGGCGGGAACGCCTGGCTCAGCCATGGCGTTGGCGATGAAAAAGGTGTAGCGGCGTATAACCGCGAACGGTTATACGCCCTACGCCCCCGGGAACCCGGCGCGTGGCGTCAGGCCAGGCCGACGTAGAGGTTCTGCACGTCGTCGTTGCCGTCCAGGGCGTCGAGGAAGGCTTCGACTTCCTCCAGCTCCGCGCCGGACAGGCTCACCGGGTTCTTCGCCTTGTAGCCGAGCTTGGCCGAGGCGACGCTGAAGCCGTGCTCGGGCAGGGCGCGGCAGACGGCGTCCAGGTCGGTGGCGTCGGTGAGGAACAGGGTGTCGCCGTCTTCCTCGCCCGCCTCGAAGTCCTGGGCGCCGGCCTCGATGGCGGCCAGTTCCGCGTCGGCGTCACTGCCGGCCGGGGTGGCCTCGATCAGGCCCAGGTAGTCGAAGTCCCAGGCCACCGAGCCGGAGGCGCCCAGCTGGCCCTTGCGGAACAGCACGCGGATTTCCGCCACGGTGCGGTTCACGTTGTCGGTCAGGCACTCGACGATCACCGGCACGCGGTGCGGGGCGAAGCCTTCGTAGACCACGCGCTCGAAGCTGGCGCCGCCGTCGAGCAGGCCGGCGCCTTTCTTGATGGCGCGCTCCAGGGTGTCGCGCGGCATCGAGGCCTTCTTGGCCTGCTCGACTACCAGGCGTAGTTTCGGGTTCATGTCCGGATCGGCGCCATTGCGCGCGGCGATCATGATTTCCTTGGCGAGTTTGCCGAAGACGCGGCCCTTGGCGTTGGCGGCGGCTTCCTTATGTTTGGCTTTCCACTGGGCGCCCATGGTGTTCTCTTGGCTGGTTCATGATGGGCGGCAAGTCTAAGCGCTGGCGCGGCGCCTGGCGATATCCGCCGGATCGGCGTGAGGTGCCCGACCTGTAGGAGCGAGCTTGCTCGCGAACCTGCCTGACGCTGAAGCGTTCGCGAGCAAGCTCGCTCCTACGAAGAGCCGTCCTGGCGGGAGAGAAAGGCGTAGAGCCGTTCGTCCAGCGAGTGGGCGACGTTGAAGCGCAGCCAGGGCACGTGGCGGCCGTCGGGCATGAACAGTTGGCCGGGGAACAGCAGGATCTTCGCTTCCTTGGCCCGTTCGGCCAGTTGGGTGGCGTCGGCCACCGCGCGGTGCCGGGCCCAGAGGAACAGCCCGGCGCGCGGTTCGTGGAACAGCTCCAGCCCCGCCGCCTCCAGGCGCCGGGCCACGCTGTCGTGGGCCTCGCCGAGTTGTTCGCGGAGCTGGCGCACGTGCTTGCGCTGGCGGCCCTGGAGGAGGATGTCCAGGGCCAGGGTCTCGGTGAGTTCCGAGCTGGTCAGCCCGGCCACCATCTTCAGCGGCAGCAGTTCCTCGATCAGCTCCGGGTGGGCGGCGATGAAGCCCACCCGCAGCGCCGGGGCGATGACCTTGGACAGGCTGCCGATGTAGATCACCCGCGCCAGCTGGTCGAGGTTGGCCAGCAGCAATTGGCCGGCGGGGTCGAGGTCGGCGTAGATGTCGTTCTCGACGATCAGGAAGTCGTACTTCTCCGCCAGTTGCAGCAGGCGGTGGCTGGCGGCCAGGGACAGGCTGGCGCCGGTGGGGCTCTGCAGCCGCGCCTGGGTGAAGTAGACCTTGGGCCGGTATTCGCGCACCAGCTGCTCCAGGCGCTCCAGGTCCAGGCCGTCGGCACTGCGCGGCACGCCCAGCAGGTTGGCGCCCTGCAGGCGCAGGTTGAGGAACAGGTTGTGGTAGCCGGGCTCGTCCACCAGCACCGGGTCGCCGCGCTGCACCAGGTAGCGCACGGCCAGGTCCAGCGCCTGGCTGGCGCCGCTGGTCAGCAGCACCTGTTCGGGGCTGGCGGCCACTCCGGCGTCGGCCAGGCGGTCGGCCAGCTTGCCGCGCAGGCGCGGGTTGCCCTTGCTGTGGCCGTAGTTGCCGAACTGCGCCGGTTCTTCCCGGGCCAGGGTGCGCAGGCCGCGCAGCAGGCCTTCGCCATCCAGCCAGTGCTCGGGCAGCAGGCCGACGCCGGGGCGCAGTTCCATGCCCAGGGGCTGGAACACCTTGTGCAGCAGCAGGTGGGCGTCGAAGTCGAATTCCGGCGCGGCCTGCTCGTCGGCGGTTTCCCCGGCCAGCGGGCCGCGCACGTAGAAGCCGGCGTTGGGCACGGCGTTCAGGCAGCCGCGCGCCACCAGGCGGTCGTAGGCCTCGACCACGGTGAAGTGGCTCACCCCGTGGGTCTGGGCGAACCGGCGGATGGAGGGCAGCTTGGCGCCGGGGCGCAGGCGCTGCTCGTCGATGGCCTGGGCGATGCCGTCGACGATCTGGGTGACCAGGGGCGTTTCGCAAGTGGGGTCGAGCAACAGCATCGAAGCGTCCGGTGGAAGGGAAACGGAAACTGTACAGGCCGCGCGGCCATAACAGCACTGCAGGCACTCCAGCGCCCCTGTGCATGGCGGCCGGGCGGGCGGCCCAGCACACTGCGGGGCACGACGCGGCAGCCAAGCCGCGCAAGCCTGATGACAAGGAATTGCCATGCGCGACACAGCTTACAACATCGACCCCGCGAGTATTTCCGCCGAAGAGTGGCAGGCCCGCTGCGATCTCGCCGCGCTGTACCGGCTGGTGGCGCACTTCCGCTGGACCGACCACATCGACACGCACATCTCCGCCCGTGTGCCGGGCGAGCCGGGGCACTACCTGATCAACCGCTACGGCGTGATGTTCCACGAGATGCGCGCCTCCGACCTGGTCAAGGTCGACCACGCCGGCGACGTCATCGACCCGCGCTTCGGCCCCGACAGCGTCAACCGCGCCGGCTTCAACATCCACTCGGCGGTGCACGCCGCGCGCCCGGACGTGGCCTGTGTGATCCACACCCACACCGCCGCCGGCATCGCCGTGTCGGCCCAGGAGGAGGGCCTGCTGCCGATCAGCCAGCACGCGCTCAAGTACCACAACCGCCTGGGCTACCACGACTACGAGGGCATCGCCCTGGACCCGGACGAGCGCTCGCGCCTGGTCCGCGACCTCGGCCCGCACATGGCGATGATCCTGCGCAACCACGGCCTGCTGGCCACCGGGCGCTGCATCGCCGAGGCCTTCAACCAGATCTACTTCCTCGAACGCGCCTGCCAGGCCCAGGTCCAGGCCCTGGCCGGCGGCCGCCAGCTGCGCTACCCGCCCGAAGCGGTGCGCGAGCGCGTCGCCGTGCAGGAAGAGGAAGCCCTGGCCGGCGGCCTGCATCTGCTGGCCTGGGAGTCGGCCCTGCGCCTGATCGAGGACGGCGCGGCCGACTACCGCAGCTGATCCCTTTTGCGTGCGTCCCGGCCCGCAGAGGCCGGGCGCCTAGCGTGCTTGCAATCTGCCAACAACAAAGCCAAGAGGTGGAAATGAAGAACCCGATAGCGGCGGCCCTGCTCATGGGCCTGGCGTCCGGCGCCATGGCGGCCGACCTGAGCGTGATCTCCTTCGGCGGCACCAGCAAGGATGTGCAGACCGAAGCCTTCTACAAGCCCTTCACGCAGGCCACCGGCAACAAGGTGATCGCCGGCGAGTACAACGGCGAGATGGGCAAGATCAAGGCCATGGTCGACACCCACAGCGTCAACTGGGACGTGGTTCAGGTCGAGGGCCCGGAACTGCTGCGCGGTTGCGACGAGGGCCTGTTCGAACAACTGGACCCGGCGCGCCTGGGCAATGTCGCCGACTACGTGCCGGGCACCGTGTCCGACTGCGGCGCCGGCCTGCTGGTGTGGTCCATGGCCATGGCCTACGACGCCAAGCGCCTGACCACCGCGCCGACCGGCTGGGCGGACTTCTGGGACACGCAGAAATTCCCCGGCAAGCGCGCGCTGCGCAAGGGCGCCAAGTACACCCTGGAGATCGCCCTGCTGGCCGACGGCGTGCCCAAGCAGGACATCTACAAGGTGCTTTCCACCCCCGAGGGCGTGAACCGCGCCTTCCGCAAGCTGGACCAGATCAAGCCGTCGATCCAGTGGTGGGAATCCGGCGCCCAGCCCATGCAATTCCTCGCCAGCGGCGACGTGGTGATGAGCACCGCCTACAACGGCCGGGTGTTCGCCGCCCAGGAGGAGGGCGCGCCGATGAAGGTGGTGTGGAACGACAGCCTCTACGCCATCGACTCCTGGGCCATCCCCAAGGGCAGCCCGAACAAGCAGGAGGCGGAGGATTTCATCGCCTTCTCGCTACGCCCGGAGCAGCAGAAGATCCACACCGTGAAGCTGGGCTACGGCTCGGTCAACAAGAAGACCACCGCGCTGCTCGACCCGGCCCTGGTGGAGCGCCTGAACACCGCGCCGGCCAACCTGGAGCAGGCGGTGCCGGTGGACTTCGCCTTCTGGGTGGACCACGGCGAGGAGCTGGAACTGCGCTTCAACGCCTGGGCGGCCAAGGGCAGCTAACCGACGCGCCGCCACACGCTGGCCAGCCAGGGCTGCTGCTCGCGCGGCAGCCCGGCGGGCCGGTAGTAGTGTTCCAGTTGCTCGAAGCCCGCCGCTTCGAGCAGCTGTTTCCAGTTTTCCCAGTCGTGATAGGAACCGTAGCGCGGGCCGTTCCAGCCCTCTGCATTGTCCCCGCGCGGGTTGGAGGCGAACAGCACGCCGCCGGGCTTGAGCGCCGCGCGCAGCTCGCCCAGCACCCGCGGCAGTTCCTGGCGCGGCACGTGGAACAGGCTGGCATTGGCATAGATGCCATCGAAGCGCGCCGCCGGCAGGTCCAGCGCCAGGAAGTCCTGCAGCCATACCTCGCAAGCGCTGGCCTGGCGGGCCATTTCCATGAAGTTCGGACAGCCGTCCAGGCCCACCGGCGCATGGCCCAGGGCCTTGAAGGTGCAGAGGTCGCGGCCGGGGCCGCAGCCGAAGTCCAGCAGGGCGAAGGGCGGCTCGCCGTGGATGTGCCGCAGCAGGGCGGCGATGTTCTGGCTGACGTCATGGTCGCGGGTGCCTTCGCGGAAGGCCTCGGCGCTGTCCTGGTAGTGCTGCAGGGTGAGGCGGGAGATGTCGCGGAGGGTCTGGTCGTCTAGGGGCATGGCGGGCGTCGGTGGGTCGCTGGGAGGGTCATTCTACGCCGGGTTTTTGGGGTGATGGGGGCTGGGGGGACTTGTAGGAGCGAGCTTACTCGCGAACGGTGCCAGCCGGTAACAACAGTGTTCGGGATGAACGCCGTCCCCTCTCCCCAGCCCTCTCCCTGAAGGGAGAGGGGGCTTGTCCGTGCCGAGAGGAGGCTGGGTTGTGGTGGTTCAATTTCCTCGGACACCTCGATAGGTGGAAAATCCACTGAATAGAGGAGTCATTCATGAGCCGTAAACGCAGAACATTCGATGC
>NZ_FOLS01000033.1 GCF_900112375.1 Pseudomonas citronellolis
CGCGATGGCTATCAAGGAACTCTGGATTTACCTGCTGGCACACAACCTGATTCGCCTGATCATGGCGCAATCGGCCTCGATGGCTGACTGCCTACCCCGTGAATTGAGCTTCAAGCACAGCCTCCAGCTATGGCTGGCGTGGCGGCAATTCGACGATGATCCTGACGGAGGTACGACTCTTCGCGGCCTGCTGGTTCTGGTCGCGCAACAGCGTGTCGGCAATCGCTCCGGGCGAGTTGAACCCAGAGCCCTCAAGCGAAGGCCAAAGCCCTACCCATTACTGACTTGCACACGTCAATCTGCTCGGGCAGCGATCAAGAAACACGGTCATCCGAAAAGGGTTAAGTAAGTGCCATTCGGGACGGATCTATTTTCTCTACTCTAAATCTGCCGGTTTTGCCCGCAGCTGCGCCTCCAGCGCCGCGCGGTGTTGCGGATGGGTGACTTCCAGCAGGCATTCCACTCTCTGTCGCAAGGATTTGCCGCGTAGATCAGCGACGCCGTATTCAGTGATGATCAGCCCTGCGTCGCTGCGTGGAATGGTGGCGGGGCCATTGAGCCTGGCGACGATGCGGCTGTTGGCGCCGGCGGTGGAGGGCAGGGCGATGATCGGCAGTCCGCCTCTGGAGCGCTGGGCGCCGCGCAGGAAGTCCAGCGCGCCGCCCACCGCGCCGACGTAGCTGCCGGCGGCGATTTCCGAGTTGACCTGGCCGGTCAGATCCACTTCTACCGCGGAGTTGATCGCCACGAAACGGTCCAGGCTGGCGAGCACGTCCGGGTCGTGGGTGTATGTGGTGGAGCGCAGTTGGATGGCGGGGTTGTCATGGGCGAAGTCGTGGATCACCCGGCTGCCCAGCAGCACGCCACCGATGCTGACGCCACGGTCGCGATTTTTGCGGGCGTTGGTGATGACGCCGGCCTGCATCAGCTGCGCGACGCCATCGCCAAGGCTGCCCGAATGCACGCCAAGGTCACGGTGGCCGCGCAGGGCACCGAGCACGGCGTCGGGGATGGCGCCGATGCCCATCTGCAGGGTGGCGCCGTCATCGATCAGCCCGGCGATATGCGCGGCGATACGGGCGTCCGCTTCGCGGATGCGCGCCGGGGGATTCTCCAGCGGCGGCCGGTCGGTGTGCAGGATGGCGTCGAGGTCCGCATCGCCCAGGGTGCGTTCGCCGAAGGTACGCGGCGCCTGCCGGTTCACCTCGGCAATGACCACCCGCGCATGGTCCAGCGCTGGCAGCAGGTACTCGTGGGCGATGCCCAGGCTGTAGCGGCCATGGCTGTCGGCGGGCGCCAGTTGCAGCATCAGCACGTCGATGCGCAGGGCTCCGCTGGCGATCAGACCGGGCAGCTGTGAATAGTGGCAAGGCAGGATGTCGAGTACCCCGGCGTTGCCCAGTTCGCGGTTGGCGCCGGCGCCGCAGTAGGCGAGGAAATCGACCACGTCGGCATGTTCGGGGCGGCAGGTCCGGCTGCTGGCGATGCCGAGCATGACGCGGAAGCGGCCGATGCGTGCGCGTTGCTCCATCAGGGCTTGGGTCAGCGGCAGGGGTTCGGCGTTGGCCTGGCCCCAGAGTACGGTATCGCCGGGGCGGATCAGCTCACTGAGGTCGAGCGCGTCCGCTTGCAGCAGCATTGGCATGGCGTGGCCGCATCCTGAAAGTGGTGTGAGGAAGGCGCGGCGGCCCGGGCGGGCCGCCGGCCGAGGTCAGGCGATGGAGGAAGGGTGCCTGGCCAAAGGGGTGACCTGCAGGGTCATGAAGGGAAACAGCGGCAGGCTGGAAAGCAGCGCATGCAGCTCGTCGTTGCTCTCGACATCGAACACGCTGATGTTCGAGTACTGGCCGACGACCCGCCACAGGTGCGGCCATTTTCCCGATTGCTGGATTTCGATGGCGCGGGCCTTCTCGGCAGCCTTGATCGCCTCGACTTCTTCGGCCGGGATGTCGCGGGGAATGTTCACGTCCATTCTTACGCAGTACAGCATGGTGATTCCTCGGTTTTCAGGGTTTGCTCTGGGACAGCTGGGCACCGCTCGAAGGTTGCGGCCCGGTGTCGTCGTTCATGGCCTTGGCGTCGACATCCTGCAGGCGTACGCCGCGGGTTTCCGGGAGCAGCAGCACGGCGGTGACGGAGAGGGCATAGGCCACCAGGCAGAAGGTGCCGATGGACTGGGCCAGGCCGATCTGCTCGGAGAGCACGCCGACGCCGGCGATGGAGAGCGCGCCCAGGGACTTGCCCAGGTTGTAGGAGAACCCCATGCAGGTGGTGCGCACGTGGGTGGGGAAGAGTTCGCTGAGGAACGGGCCGAGCACTGCGAAGATGCCGGTGGCGAAAGCGCCCACCGGGAAGGCCATGGCCATCAGCAGCGTCGTGCTCATCGGCACCAGCATATAGACCACGGTGAAGATCCATGCGCCCACGCTGAACAGCAGCAGTGCCGGGCGGCGGCCGTAGCGGTCGGCCAGCCAGGCGGTGACCACGAAGCCGGCGAAGGCGCCCGCGCACATGATCAGCATGGTGAAGATCACCGGGCCGGGCTTGAGGCCGCGCACCGAGACCATCAGGGTCGGCAGCCAGGCCATGATGGTATAGGCCGCTGCCTGCAGGCCGGTGACCAGTACCGCGCCGAGCAGGGTCAGGCGGATCACGTTGGGACGGAAGGCGGAGAGCATCGAGGCCCTTTCTTCGACCTTGGCGGTGGCCTGCTTGTAGATCTCCGGGTCCTTGACGTGCCGGCGTATGAACAGCACGAAGCCGGCCGGGATCACGCCGACCCAGAAGGCTGCGCGCCAGGCCATCTCCTGGGGCAGCCAGGCGAGCAGGGCGGTCATGATCACCGCTGCCGCCGCCCAGCCCAGGGCAAACCCGCTCTGCACGAAGCCCAGCGCCTTGCCGCGGTGTTCCGGGCGGATGACCTCGGCCATCAGTGCCGCGCCGACTGCCCATTCGCCGCCGAAGCCCAGGCCTTGCAGGGTGCGAATCACCAGCATCTGCTCGTAGCTCTGGGTGAAGCCGGCGATGAAACCGAACAGGGTGAACCAGCAGATGGTGAAGATGAGGATGCGTACGCGGCCGTAGCGATCGCTGAGGATGCCGGCGATCCAGCCACCGAAGGAGGCCGAGAGCAGCGCGGCGGTACCGAGGACGCCGGCCTCGCCCTTGGAGATCTGCCAGACCGCCATCAGCGCCGGCAGCAGGAAGCTGAACATCTGGGCGTCGTAGGTATCCAGCGCCCAGCCGGAGAAGCAGGCCCAGAAGGTCTTGCGCTCCTGCCGGGAGCCGGATTTGTACCAGTCGAACATGGTGATTACCGTCCTTATTGTTATTGGGTGTCGGCTCATGGCTCGGAGCCACGACTTCATTGTTGGGGAGTGCCTGTCGTTGCGAGCAGATCGCCAGGTGGAGCCGGCAGGGGCGCGCCGAGGCGTCAGTTCGTGGTACGAGCATGCGGCAGATTGCTGCGTGCGCCCATTTGCCTTTGCGAAAGCCTGCCTTTCGGCCGTGCTAAGCGATCAGTCGGTCCTCGGCGAAATCAGCAGGTCCTGGGCCATGCTGGCGATCAGGCGGCCGTCGCGGCAGTAGATGTGCACCAGTGCCAGGCCGCGCCCGGCCAGGCTGCGGGTGGCCTGGCTGACGAACAGCAGCCAGTCGTCGCAGGCCGGTTCGGGCGTGTGGAACCAGAGCGTGTGGTTGAGGTTGGCGACATAGTGGTGTTGCCACAGTTCGTGCATGCCCAACGGTGGCGCCAGGGCGCCGTTGAACCAGCAGTCGGACAGGTACGCCAGCGCCGCGTGGTGCAGACAGCCCTCGGCGGTCAACGGCTGCAGCAGGCGCACCCAGTAGGCGATCTCGTTCCGTGGCGGTGAACCGGCGAAGCAGGCCTCCGGGTTCACCGGGCGGATGTCCAGTAACGGTTGCCCGGTGAAGCGTACCTGCAGCGCCTCGCCCTGGCCGGGGTAGCGTTCGGCCAGTTCGCGCAGATCGGGCAGGCTCTCCGCTGGCGGGACCTCGCGATCCAGGCGCGGTACAGGTTCGAGCGTTTCTCCAGGGTTCTGGAAGGTCGCATGGGCGCTGAGCACCAGCGAGGTGCCCTGCACGCCATAGATGTGCCGGCTGGAAAAGCGCCGGCCGTCCTGCAACGCCTCGACCTTGTATTCCAGAGCCCCCTCGGGACGGGCACCTTGCAGGAAGGTGGCCTGCAGGGTACTGGGCACGCGCTGCGGGGTTGTCTGCGCGGCGGCCCAGAGGGCCTGGCCGAGTAGCTGCCCGGCGTAGACGCGGCCATTGGCGTTGCTGTCGTTGACGGTGCTGCGGAAGGTGTCCTGCGGGCCGTCTTCCAGGCTCAGCAGTTCCGTCAGGTCGCCCTGGTCCCAGGGCTGGGCACGGTCGAAGGTGGCCACGCTGCCGTCCTCAGGCCGAACTGCCCAGGGCGCGTTCGGCGCTCGGGCTCAGGGCTCTCGCGGGGTGGCTGGCGAGAGTGGAGAAATCCAGCGGGATCGGCGTGACCTCCTGCAATGCCTGGGCCGTGGTCTCGCCCACCAGCTCGATGACCTGCACGCCGTTGGCGGTTATATCCAGGGTGGCGAGGTCGGTGTAGACGCGGCTGACGCAGCCGATCCCGGTGAGCGGGTAGGTGCAGCGTTGGATCAACTTGCATTCGCCGTTCTTGGCCAGGTGCTCCATCATCACGAAGATGCGCTTGGCGCCGATGGCCAGGTCCATGGCGCCGCCGACGGCGGGGATCGCATCCGGCGAGCCGGTGTGCCAGTTGGCCAGGTCGCCGTTGGCGGCGACCTGGAAGGCGCCCAGCACGCAGATGTCCAGGTGGCCGCCGCGCATCATGCCGAAGGAGTCGGCGTGGTGGAAGAACGCTGCGCCCGGCGCCAGGCAGATCGGCTCCTTGCCGGCGTTGATCATGTCCCAGTCTTCCTCGCCCGGCCTGGCGCCGGTCCAGCGGCCGAGCACGCCGTTCTCGCTGTGCAGGAAGATGTCCTTGTCCGCCGGCAGGTGGTTGGCCACCAGGGTCGGCAAACCGATGCCCAGGTTGACGTATGCGCCTTCGGGGATGTCGCGGGCCACGCGGGCGGCCATGGCGTTGCGGGTCTGTTTGTCCATGCTCAACCTGCCTGACTGTGGGCGATGGCGCGGGTGCGCTGCACGATGCGTTTGACGAAGATGCCTGGGGTGACCACCTGCTCCGGGTCGATCTCGCCCAGGGCGCAGATGCGGCCCACCGAGGCGATGGTGTGGCGCGCGGCCATGGCCATCACCGGGCTGAAGTTGCGCGCGGTCTTGCGGTACACCAGGTTGCCCCAGCGGTCGCCGATCTCGGCGTTGATCAGCGCGTAGTCGACGTGGATCGGGGTTTCGAACACGTAGTGGCGGCCGTCGATCAGGCGGGTTTCCTTGCCTTCGGCGAGCAGGGTGCCGTAGCCGGTGGGGGTGAAGAACCCGCCGATGCCGCAGCCGGCGGCGCGCAGGCGCTCGGCGAGGTTGCCCTGGGGGACGATCTCCAGCTCGATCCTGCCGGCACGGTACAGTTCCTCGAACACGTGGGAACCGACCATGCGCGGGTAGGAGCAGAGAATACGGCGCACGCGGCCGGCCTTGAGCAGGGCGGCCAGGCCGGTATCGCCCTGGCCGGCGTTGTTGCTCACCAGGGTGAGGTCGCGCGCGCCCTGGGCGATCAGCGCATCGATCAGGTCCTCGGGCATCCCGGCGCCGCCGAAGCCGCCCACGGCGATGATCGCGCCGTCGGGAATCTCGGCCAGCGCCTGGGCGGCACTGGGGCAAAGCTTGTCGATCATGACTGCGGGTCCTTTTTCGTTTTCATCGCAGGCGGATGCGGCCTTTTCCGGCCTTCATCGCGCCTGGAAACCAGCTTGCCAGCGCGCCCTGGGGGTCACAATTTCAGTCTGCGGAAGGGGTGTTTAACCGCGGATTAACAAGCTGCTGGCCTGCTGATGAGGCGGGCCAGCAGGGTGAGGCAGGTCAGACGGCGGCTACACCGACGGTCATGCCACCGCACACGTAGAGCACCTGGCCGGTGACGAAGCCGGCGCGCGCATCGAGGAAGAACGAGGCCGCCTGGGCGATGTCGTCCGGCACGCCCAGGCGCTTGACCGGCACGCTGTCGATGATCGCCCGGGTGCGGGGGCTATCCGGCGGATTGGCGCGCTCGAACAGCTCGGTACGGATGGGGCCGGGGCCGATGGCATTGGCGGTGATGCCATGCCGGCCCAGCTCCAGCGCCCAGACGCGGGTCATGCCCAGCAAACCGGCCTTGGTGGCCGCGTAGGCGCTGCGCAGCTCCTTGCCCAGCGCGGCGCGCGAGGACATGTTGAGGATGCGCCCGAAGCCGGCGTCCTTCATGCCCGGCAGCAGCGCCTGCATGCATTGCAGCGAGCAGCGCACATTCAGCGCCCAGACCCGCTGCAGTTCTTCGAGGCTTTGCTCGTCTGCGGGGTTGGGGCAGACCATGCCGACGTTGTTCACCAGGCGGGTGATCGGGCCAGCGGCCAGGGCCTGTTCCAGGGCGGAGGCAGTGGCGGCGGGGTCGGTGAGGTCGGCGATCAGGCCGTCGCCGATTCGGTCGATGATCACCGGTTCGAATCCGTCCTCGCGGCAGCGTTGGGCGATGGCCGCGCCGATACCGGAGGCGCCTCCGGTAATGAGCACGCGTTCTCTGGGCATGATGGAACTCCGTCAGACTGTGGCGATGGGGTTGAGCGGGGCGCCCACGGCGCCGGGCAGGCGCAGCGGCGGGGCGGTAAGCAGGAAGCGGTTGCGGCCGTTGGCGCGCAGCCAGTTGGCCAGCGGCGTGAGGTGCCAGAGCTCGCCCAGGTGCACCCCAAGCTTGAACAGGCAGTGGTGGTGCAGCGGCATCACCGAGCAACAATCACCGGCATGGCCGGCGGGGAAGACTTCCACCGAGTAGTTGTCGGCGGCGATGGCCACCAGGTTGCTGTCGGTGATCCAGTTCAGCAGCCGCGAATCGTGGCCGTCGAGCACGGCGGCCAGCCGATCCAGTTCCGCTGGGTCGGGGTTGCGGTTCATCCCCAGTAGGGCTTCGGCGTAACCGGTATGCAGGCAGACGATGTCGCCGGCCTCGACTTCCACCTTGTCGGCGTCCATCACCCGCATCAGCTCGTCGTAGCCGATGTGCGTGCGTTCGAGGCCGAAGTGGTGGTGCAGGTCGATCAGCACGCCGCGGCCCTGCACGCAGGTCTCGGCCATGCGCTCGATGCCCAGCGCGTGGGCGCAGGAGGTGCTGTGGGGTTTGATCGGCCCGGCGATGCCGCAGTCCTGGAGGTTGCTGGGGCCTTCGACGTCGCCGCCGGCGCTGAAGCCGTTGTAGTACAGCGGTTCGGGCACACCGTCGTCATCGGCGTCGAACAGCGCGCCGACGTGGGAGAGCGCGTCCCATTGCGTGGAGTACTGCAGGTGGAGGATCGCCAGGTCGTCGCTGAGCACGTCGGGGCGGCCTTCCTGGATCCACTGGTACTGGTAATTCATGTTGACCCCGCCCTTGCGCAGCAGCGGGCGCAGGATCGGCGGCAGGCGGTTGACGTTCATCGCGTTGCCGCCCGGGTAGTCCAGCGGCAGGCTGAGGCAGAAGGCTAGCCCCTCGCGCACTTCGGCGATGCCCTGCAGCACCTTCTGCGGCGTCAGCAGGTTCAGCCGGCCCCTCTGGTCGTCGGGGCCGAAGTCGCCCCAGTTGGAGCCCTCGGGGCGTTTCTTCCAGCGTTTTTCGGCCATGGGTGGTCCTTGTCATTGTTGGTTGCGGAGCGCCCTGGAACGTGGCGCGTCCTTGTGCAACAAGGCTCCCAGACTCGTTTGGGGTGGACAATTGGCCTCTTCGAAAGGGGGGCTTAACCTGGGGTTAAGCCGCGCGGTAGCAGTCGATCAGGCTGTCGGCGAAGTCGCGGGCGAAGGCCGAGAGGCCGTCGAAATCCTGGGCGCAGAGCTGGAAGGTGCGCACCGCCCAGGGGTCGAGCAGCTTGCACGAGCCGATTCTCTGGCTGCCCTTGAGCCGCTCGAAGCCGGCCTGGGGCACGATGGCGATGCCGGCGCCGGCCTCGACCATGCGGAAGATGGCATCGGAGCTGGCGACCTGCACGCGGATGGTCAAGGGGATGTGCAGCGCCGCCGCCGCGCGGCTGAGGAAGACGTGGATGGCGCTGCCTTCGAGCAGGGAGACGAAGGCGTATTGCAGGGCCTGCTTGAAATGCACTTCGCCACCTTCGAGGATCGGGTGGCCTTCGGGGGCGATGACCATCAACCGGCTGCTCACCAGCGGCACGCTCTGCAGGCCGTCGGTGACCACGCTGCCGGAGACGATGCCCAGGTCCGCGCTGCCATCGCGGATGCAGCGCACGATGTCGTCGCTCAGGCGCTCGCGCATATCGATGTGCACGTCGGGGTGGGTCTTGAGGTATTCGCCCACCACCGGCGGCAGGTATTCGGTAATGGCCGTGGTGTTGGCCAGCAGGCGCAACTGGCCCTTGAGGCCTTCGGCGTACTGCTGCAGGTCGCCGGTGAGCATCTCCAGCTGGGAAAGGATGATGCGCGCATGCTGCAGGTAGGTCTTGCCCGCGTTGGTCAGGGTCACGCCCTGGGGCGAACGCTCCAGCAGACGCATGCCGAGGTTGTCCTCGAGATTCTTGATGCGGTTGCTGGTGGCCGGCACGGAGAGGAAGGAACGCTCCGCGCCGCGGGTGAGGCTGCTGGTTTCCGCGATGTTGATGAACAGCCGGAAATCCGTGATATCGAAATGCATCGCCATGGTCAGGTACTTCTTGCCAAGTGGTATGCCACGGTACTGGCTGGTGAATGGCCTGCATAGACGGTGTTCGTCGCTCCGGCGCCGCCATGTACGGCCCGCGCCGCATGGGGCGGCGCAGGCAACGGGCTCACCAGTGGGCCGCCTCGAAGCGGAAGCCCTCGCCCTGGCGGCGGATGAAGCCGCAATGGGGCTCGCCGAAGTGCACCGGCAGGATCAGCGCGCCGGAGTCGGCGGCCTCGTTGAGGAAGGCCAGGCGCGTCTGCCGGGCGGTGTCTTCCCAGATGCAGTAGCCGGAACTGATATCCGGACGGACGATCTGCACCGGGCTGTGCAGGATGTCGCCGCAGAAGATGCCTTCCTCGTTGCCGGAGCGTACCTTGAAGATCACCTGGCCGGGGCTGTGGCCGGGCGCTGCCTGCACCTGCAGGCAGTCGGCGATTTCCTCGCCGGGCACCATCATCCGCGCAAGGCCGGCATCGACGATGGGCATCACGCTGTCGAAGAAGGATTCGCCGAACACGTCGATGACGCCGCCTTCCTTGTTCTTGCCCTGGTGGCAGAAGTCGAAGTCGTCCTTGGGGAAGTGGTAGGTGGCGTTGGGGAAGGTCGGTTCCCAGCGCCCGTCCTTCCAGGTGGTGTTCCAGCCCACGTGGTCGGCGTGCAGGTGGGTGATGACGACGTGGGTCACTTTCTCCGGTGGCGCGCCGGCGGCAATCATCCATTCGCGCACCAGGCCGTTGAGCATGTTCATCCGCGCGATGCCCGGGCGCGGCTTGAAGTTGCCGACGCCGGTATCGATCACCACGATCTCGCTGCCCACGTGCACGATCCAGAACTGGATGGTGACGATCAGCTTGTTCATGTGCGGAATCCAGTGGTTCGGCGCCATCAGCTCGCGGTGTTCTTCCAGCACCTGGCTGTCCATCTGTGGGAAGAGGAACGCCGGGTCGTGGGTGGGGCCTGCGTATTCGAGTATGCGGGTGACCTTGATGTCACCGATCTTGCGCGACTGCATCATGGGGCGTGGTTCCTCATTGTCGTTGTTCTGCTATCACGGTGTGCTTCAGGCGGCATGGCCACTGGCGCCGACGCGGTGCTGCGGGTGCTCGATGAACGCCCGGTAGAGCGTCGAGCCGGACAACCCGGCGCATACATAACCGCGCACCAGCGTGGCGACCAGCCGGGGGCTCTGCAGCGGCATGAAATGCCCGGAGGCTACCTGCAAAGGCTCGATCTGTGCAGCGAATCGGGCCAGGCGGTCGATTTCCGCCGGGGGCCGTAGGGCGTCGTATTCGCCGGCCACCAGCAGGGTGCGTTGCGGAAGGCGGGGCAGGTCGCTTTCCAGTTCCAGGCCGGCAAGCATGGCGAAGGTCGCGGCGAAGCCCTGGGGATCGGCGGCACGCCAGCGCAGGCGAAAGGCGTCGAAGCGCCCGGCATCGGTGCGCAGCGGGACAGGCCAGGTTTTTTCCAGCAGCGCCGGCACCAGTTCACCCAGGCCTTCTTCACGCAGCGCGGCAGCGTGCTGGCGGGTGGCATCGCGAGCCGAAGCGGCGACCCCGCAGGCCGGCGCCAGGCCGATCAGTTGCTGGCAGCGCCCGGGATAGCGGGCGGCGAAACGGATGGCGATGGCTGCGCCGACAGCGACGCCCATCAGCGCGACGGGGGTATCGATCCGCAGCGCGTCGAGCAGGGCTGCCAGGTCGGCCACGTGATCGTCGATGGCCAACTCGCCGGGAAATTTTTCCGACAGCCCGGCGCAGCGGGTGTCGTAGCGCAGCAGCGTGAGTTCGCCGGCCAGGGTGGCGCAGAGGTCGTCCCAGCTTTCCAGGCTGCCGCCCATCTCGTGGATGAGTACCAGCACCGGCGTGTCGGGGCGTTCGGCCGGCAGCAACTGGTAGCGCAGGGCGGCCTGGTTGACTTCGATCCAGTTCATGGCGGCCCTCACACCCGCTCGAACAGCGCGGCCATGCCCTGGCCGCCGCCGATGCACAGGGTTTCCAGTCCGTAGCGTGCGCCGCGGCGCTGCATCTCGTGGAGCAGGGTGGTCATGATGCGTACGCCGGTGGCGCCGATCGGGTGGCCCAGGGAGATGCCCGAACCGTTGACGTTGACCCGTTCGTCATGCTCCAGGCCCCAGGCCTTGAGCACGGCCAGCGCCTGGGCGGCGAAGGCTTCGTTGACCTCGATCAGGTCCATCTCGGCCAGCGTGCGCCGGGTGCGTTGCAGCAGCTTCTCCACCGCCGGCACCGGGCCGATGCCCATGCGCGCGGGGTCGCAGCCGGCCGCCGCCCAGTCCACCAGGCGCGCCAGCGGCTTGAGGTTGTGGCGTCGGGCGTAGTCCGGGGAGACCACCAGGCAGGCCGCCGCAGCATCATTCTGCTGGCTGGAGTTGCCCGCCGTGCACACGCCGTCAGGCAGCAGCACGCGCAGGCCGGCCATGCTTTCCAGGCTGGCGTCCTCGCGGATGCCTTCGTCCATCGATACGGTGGTTCGACTGCCACGCCTTCCGGGTACGTCGACCGCTATCACTTCTTCGGCGAAGCGTCCGTCACGCCACGCGGCGGCGGCATTGCGGTGGCTGCGCACGGCGAAGCGGTCGGCTTCCTCGCGGCTGATGCCGTAGTCGCGGGCCAGGTTTTCGGCCGTCTCGGGCATGCCGGAGATGTAGCCGAAGCGCTCGTGCGGCTGCGAGCGCTCGCGGCCACGCTCCAGGCGGTCGTGGAACTTCACGCTGCCGGCGCGGGCGCCCCAGCGCATGTCGGTGCTGTAGTACTCGATGTTGCTCATGCTCTCCACGCCCACCACCAGCACCGCCTGGGCGTGGCCGGTCTGCACGTGCATCGCCGCGTCGGCCAGCGCCTGCAGGCCGGAGCCGCAGCGGCGGTCGAGGGTATAGCCGGGCACTTCCAGCGGCAGGCCGGCGGCCAGCGCGGCATAGCGGCCCATGCAGGGCGCCTCGCTGGAGGCATAGGACTGCGAGACGATCACCTCGTCCAGCGTCGCCGGGGGAATGTCCAGGCGCTGCAGCAGGGCCTGGATGATGCCGGCGGCGAGCTGGTCGGCGGTCAGCGGGGCGAGGGCGCCGCCGAACTTGCCGATGGGGGTGCGCAATGGCGAAACGATCAGTGCGTCGTTCATGGACTCGACCTTGTGCGGGAAATGCCGGGCAGCATGGGCAAGGTGGGATGGCCTGGGCAATTTCGCATCGTGAAAGCCTGCCTTCGCCGTTGCTTAACCCGCAGCGCCCGCGGGGGTTCGGCCGCGATCTTTGCCTGGGCGAAACGGCTCCTTAAGCAAAACCCAATACCCCTATCCGTTCCCGCGTTTGCATCCTTCAGCGCACCCGGCGCTCCTTCCGGGCCCTTTGCACCGCTTCAAGAAAACAACAACAACCAACACGGATACCTCCATGCAGAATCCTTCTCTGGCCCGGCTCTGCGGCCTGCTCGCGCTGCCGCCGGCCCTGGCGCTCCCGGCGCTGGCCCATGCCGATTTCATCAAGGACAGCAGCGTCAACCTCAGCCTGCGCAACATCTACTTCAACCGCGACTTCCGCCAGGACAACGCGCCGCAATCCAAGCGCGAGGAGTGGGCCCAGGGCTTCATGTTCAGCGCCAAGTCGGGCTACACCGAAGGCACCGTCGGCGTGGGGCTGGAGCTGTACAGCGCGCTGGGCCTGAAGCTCGATTCCTCCGACGCCCGCGCCGGCACCGGCCTGTTGCCCAACCGCTTCGGTGATTCCGGCCCTGGCAGCTACAGCGACCTCTCGGGCGTGGCGAAGATGAAGATCGCCAAGACCGAGCTGAAGGTCGGCGGCTTCACCCCCAAGACGCCGGTGCTGCTCTCCAGCGATGCGCGCCTGCTGCCGCCGATCTACAACGGCGCCACGCTGACCTCCAGCGACATCGACAACCTGACCCTGGACCTGGGCCGTTTCGACAAGGTCAACTTCCGCAACTCCAGTGGCAACCACGACGAGATCATCGCCGGCAACTACAACGTCGGTGGTGATCACTTCGACTACTTCGGCGCTACCTATGCCTTCTCGCCAACGGTCAACCTCGCGTACTGGCGTGCCGAGCTGCAGGATGTCTACGAGCAGAACTACCTGGGCTTCCAGGGCAGCCGCAAGGTGGGCGACTGGGTACTGAGCGCCAACCTGGGCTACTTCGATTCCTCGGAGAACGGCGCTGCCCGTGGCGGCGACATCGACAACGGCCTGACCACCGCGATGCTCTCGGCCAACTTCGGCGCGCAGACCTTCCGCGTCGGCTACCAGGACAACAGCGGCGACAGTCCCTTCCCGTACCTGCAGGATGCCGACACCTACGGTGCCAACGTGGTGCAGATCCTCGATTTCACCCGCGCGCAGGAAACCTCCTGGCAGGTGCGCCATGACCTGGACTTCAGCGCCTTCGGCATCCCCGGCCTGACCATGATCAACCGCTACATCCGTGGCGACGGCTATGAGATCGGCGGCAAGGCCGGCAAGGAATGGGAGCGCAACCTGGACATCACCTATGTGATGCAGAGTGGCCCGCTGAAGAACTTCGGCGTGCGCTGGCGCAATGCGACAGTGCGCTCCGATGGCGCCGGCGAGCTGGACGAGAATCGCCTGATCCTCTCTTACACGCTGTCGCTGAAATGAGTCGCGGGGCCGCCTTCCACAAGAAGGCGGTCACCCGATCCACCGGGCTTGCCCGGTGCGCCCGGACGGCGAGCCACCCCTTGCCGATACCGGAATCCCGACCCTGAGGTAAACGCACGCTCGGTCTCCACGATGGACCGGGCGTTCGCGTTTGCGCTGCCTGAATTCCGTAGCGTGGCGGCGGCGCAAAAAAAAGCCGGCCACGAGGGCCGGCGCAAGCGAGGTCGGTGCTGTCAGTCGTGCAGCGCGAGCAGGCGCCGGGCGCGTTCGATCACCGGCGCATCGACCATCTGCCCGTCCAGCTGGAAGGCGCCATTGCCCCGGGTAGCGCTGACGATCTTCCGTGCCCAGTCCAGTTGCTCGCGGGTCGGCGCCAGCGCCTGGTGCACGCCGATCACCTGGCGCGGATGGATGCACAGCATGCCGGCGAACCCGGCATCTCGGGCTTCGCGGGCGAAGCGGGCAAGGCCCTCGAGGTCGGCGATCTCGGGGAACACGGTGTCCAGCGGCGCGGCGAGGCCGGCCAGGCGGGTGTGCAGCAACAGTGCGTAGCGCACCTGGTCGAGCAGACGCGTTGCGACCGCGGTGCCGGCGCTGATGCCCAGGTCCAGGCACAGGTCGAGACCGCCGAAGGTCAGGCGCTGCACGCCGGCGACCCGTGCCATTTCCGGCAATGCCTGCAGGCCCGTGGCGCTCTCGACGATGGGCAGTACCGGCTTGCCGACCGTGGCGGCATTGACCACCTGCTCGACGCTTTCCGCCTTGGGAAGCAGCAGGCCGACCACGCCACGATGACGGCACAGGTCGAGGTCCGCATCGTGTTCCCGGTGCCCGGCCATGTTCACCCGCACCCAGACGCCGGCGTCGGGGCTGGCGTCGAGGAAAGCGCGCAGATGTTCGCGCGCCTGGGCCTTGGCGGACGCCTGCACGGCATCCTCCAGGTCGACGATCACGGCATCGGCGCCGCTGGCCAGGGCCTTGGCGAAGCGCTCCGGGCGATCTCCCGGCACGAACAGCGCGCTGCGCAGCTTGTCCAGTTGCATGTGGCCTCCGTCAGAACGAGCGCGGCAGTTCGAGCAGGTGCTCGGCCACGTAGGACAGGATCAGGTTGGTGGAGATCGGCGCCACCTGGTACAGGCGCGTCTCGCGGAACTTGCGCTCCACGTCGTATTCATTGGCGAAACCGAAGCCGCCGTGGGTCTGCAGGCAGGCATTGGCCGCCTCCCAACTGGCCTTGGCCGCCAGGTACTTGGCCATGTTCGCCGCGGCCCCGGCGTTGCGCCCGGCGTCGTATTCCGCGCAGGCCTTCCAGCGCATCAGATCGGCCGCCTCCACCTCGATGTGCGCCTCGGCGATGGGGAACTGCACGCCCTGGTTCTGCCCGATCGGGCGGCCGAACACCACGCGGTCGCGGGCGTACTGGCTGGCCTTCTCGATGAACCAGCGGCCGTCGCCGATGCATTCGGCGGCGATCAGCGTGCGCTCGGCGTTGAGCCCGTCGAGGATGTAGCGGAAGCCCTTGCCCTCCTCGCCGATCAGGCTGCTGACGGGGATTTCCAGATTGTCGAAGAACAACTCGTTGGTCTCGTGGTTGACCAGGTTGGCGATCGGCTGCACGGTCAGGCCGTTGCCGATGGCCTCGCGCAGGTCGACCAGGAAGATCGACATGCCGTCGGCCTTCTTCTTCACCTCGGCCAACGGCGTGGTGCGCGCCAGCAGGATCATCAGGTCGGAATGCTGCACGCGGGAGATCCACACCTTCTGGCCGTTGACCACGTACTTGTCGCCCTGGCGCACGGCGGTGGTCTTGATCTTGGTGGTGTCGGTGCCGGTGGTCGGCTCGGTGACGCCCATGGACTGCAGGCGCAGTTCGCCGCTGGCCAGCTTCGGCAGGTAGTAGCGCTTCTGCTCCTCGCTGCCATTCCGCAGCAGGGTGAACATGTTGTACATCTGCCCGTGGATGGTCCCGGAGTTGCCGCCGCAGTGGTTCACTTCTTCGAGTATCACCGAGGCCTCGGCCAGGCCCAGGCCGGAGCCGCCGTATTCCTCGGGGATCATCGCCGACAGCCAGCCGGCCTCGGTCATGGCTTTGACGAAGGCTTCGGGGAAGCCTTTCACTTCATCGATCTTGCGCCAGTACTCGGCGGGGAACTCCGCACAGAGGGCGCGCACGCCTTCACGGATGGCGTTGAGTTGTTCATTGTCGTGGTGGTTCATCGGTCTTCCTTTGGGCTGCGTCAGCGGGATGGACGCGGGGCAGTGTCAATCGAACAGGACTTCGGCGCGCTGGCACACGCCGGTGGAATTGGCGGCCCACAGCTCGGCTACGCCGGGTTCGGTGTGGTGTCCACCCACCTGGAACGGCTCGGGGGCGATCAACGGCCGCACGCCACGGAAGCTGAAGCGGCGCAGGCGTGCCAGCGGGTTGGCGCGGGCGAAGGCAGCGAGGCTCAGGGTTGCAGTCAGTGGGCCGTGCACCACCAGGCCGGGGTAGCCCTCGGCGCCGGTGACGTAGGGCCAGTCGTAATGGATGCGGTGGGCGTTGAAGGTCACAGCTGAGTAGCGGAAGAGCAGGGTGGGGTCAGGCGCGATGCGCTCTTCCCAACCCGCCTGGGGTGAGGGCTCGCCTGCGCCGAGCTTGGGCGGCGAGGGCTCACGGTAGACGATGTCCTGCTCTTCGCGCAGGCACAGGCGCTGGTCCTGCCAGTACTCGTGGGCGAGGGTGACGAACAGCAGCGAACCGGTGCGCCCGGCCTTCTCCTCTATGCGCTCGATACGCGTCTTGCGCCAGGCTTCGGCGCCGATCCGCAGCGGTTCGAGGAATTCCAGGCGGCCGCCGGCCCACATGCGGTTGCGCCCGAGGGCCGGCGGCATGAAGGTGCCTAGCGCGGGATGGCCGTCCGGCCCCAGGCGGCTACCCGCTACCTGCTCATTGAAAAAGCACCAGTGCCAGAGCCACGGTAGCTCCTCGCCATGGGCCGGCGCCTGGAGGCTGAAGGTCGCCGCGATGCGCTGCACGAGGTTGCGGCTGAGCTGGTCGTGCACTTCCTGGGTACGCCCCAGCCATGCCGAAGGATCGAAGTCGGTCATGCCTTGTGTCCGCTTTGAGGATGATGGCCGGCATGATGTGGGCGCGTGCGGACGGGAAGGAATTCGCTTTTGCGGAAGTCCGATTCAAGCTCAGGCTAATACAGGGTGGCGGAGCTTCAGGTCGATGCCTTCGATACGCCTGTGCGCACAACGTTTGTATGAGCGCGCCCTGCGCGAACGGCGTACACCGGCGGTAGCTGTACTTCGGGCAACCCCACTCCCTCTCCCGCAAGCGGTGTAGGAGCGGGCCCTGCCCGCGATTCGCGCGCAGGGCGCGCTCCTACAAGGGGCTTGGTGTGGGGCAGCGCTCATCCGCGAATCGCGCCGGAGCCTCCGGCCATCGCGGACAAGGTCCGCTCCTGCCATACGGGTGGGCACGGCTTCTCGTAGGAGCGAGCTTGCTCGCGAACACACTTCACTGCGCTGCTCATTCACGAGCAAGAACCAGGTGTCCCCCTCGACCCTACGAAGAGGCGATCTGCCTGTCTCCACCGAGCCTGGCAGATAGTCGATGACGTGGCGCATTCGATGGTCGGTGATGGCTGCGTTGATGGTGTAGGCGCCGCCTCCGCAGATGCCGATGGCGCCGATGCGATCGGCATCTGCGGAGGGTTGGGCCAACCTCTCCATCCCTCGCGACCCCCTTCATACATTTGTCTAGCGCAACTGCCCGTCCCTTGGATTTTGTCGATGTTCAGCCCCGCCGGAGGTCCCTAACCTTCTGAAAAGGCAGCGTTGATTACCAATAATAAAAGGAGACGACCAGTGCCTATTCAGACAGAACACGACCCGCGCCTGAAGCGTGCGCTCAAGACGCGGCACATCAGCATGCTGGCCCTGGGCGGCGTCATCGGCGCCGGGCTTTTCGTGGGCTCCAGCGCGGTCATCGCCTCGACCGGGCCCGGCGCTTTCATCACCTATGCCATCACCGGGCTGATCGTCGCGCTGGTGATGCGCATGCTCGGCGAGATGGCCGCCGCGCATCCCGCCAAGGGTTCCTTCGTCGATTACGCGAGGCTGGCCTTCGGCCGTCCGGCCGGGTACATGACCGGCTGGCTGTACTGGTACTTCTGGGTGATCGTGGTGGGCTTCGAGGCCGTGGTCGGCGGCCAGATCATCAACGGCTGGTTCCCGGACATCCCGGTATGGGCCATCGCCCTGGGGCTGATGGTGGGCATGACGCTGCTGAACCTGATGTCGGTGCACTCCTTCGGCGAGGCCGAGTACTGGTTCGCCGGCGTCAAGGTCGCGGCCATCGTCGTGTTCCTGGTCGTCGCCGGGGCCTACGCCTTCCGGCTGTGGCCGGGCTCCACCGCCAGCTTCGGCAACCTCACCGAGCATGGCGGGTTCCTGCCCCACGGCGTGACGTCGCTGTTCACCGGCGTGGTGGTGGTCATCTTCTCCATGACCGGCGTGGAAGTCGCCACCCTCGCCGCGGCGGAGTCCGAGGACCCTTCGCGCAACATCCGCAAGGCCGTCAATACCGTGATGCTGCGCATCCTGGTGTTCTTCGTCCTGGCGACCTTCTTCATCGTGGTCGCGCAGCCGTGGACCGAGATCAAGGCCGGCAAGTCGCCGTTCGTGGCCACCCTGGAGCACATCGGCATTCCCGGCACCGGCCACATGCTGACCGCGGTGATCCTGGTGGCGGTGCTGTCGGTGCTCAATGCCGGGCTCTACACCTCGTCCCGCCTGCTGTACGTGCTGGCCTCCAACGACGAGGCGCCACGCTGGATCGCCGGGGTGAGCCGCAAGGGCGTGCCGGTGCGCGGCGTCATCGCCTCGACCCTGGTGGGCTATGGCTGCGTGGTCATCGCGGCGCTCTGGCCCGATACCGTGTTCCAGTTCCTGATCAACTCCTCCGGCACCGTCTTCCTGTTCGTCTACCTGATGATCTGCCTGTCGCAGCTCAAGCTGCGCCGCAAATGGGTGGAGGAGGGCAGCCTGAAGTTCGCGATGTGGGGCCATCCCTGGCTGCCGCTGCTGGTGACCGCGTCGATCGTGGCGGTGCTGGTGAGCATGGCCTTCGACCCCTCGATGCAGATCAGCCTGCTGCAGTGCCTGATCGCCATCGCCGCGATCGCTGCCTCCTACGCGCTGGTGCGGCTGTCCCGCTGCCGCCGGCAAGCCGTCGTGCTACCCGCACGCAGCGCTTCGTAGCCCCCACCCATGGCCGTCAATTGGAAGCCAACCCCATGACCGCAAAATTCGATCTGACCCAGTTACCCAACAAGCCGCTCTGGTTCGAACAAGGCCCGGTCCGCGCTGCGCTGGAGGGCACCACGGACGCCGATGTCGTCATCGTCGGCGCGGGGTACACCGGCCTGTGGACGGCCTACTACCTGCTCAAGAGCGACCCCTCCCTGCGTGTGGTGCTGCTGGAGAAGCGCGAAGTCGGTTTCGGCGCCTCCGGGCGCAACGGCGGCTGGGCCTCGGCGATTTTCCCGATCTCGCTGTCCCGCGTGGCCGAGATGTATTCCCACGATGCCGCGCTGAAGCTGCAGGCGGCCATGAACGACACGGTGGACGAGATCGGCCGGGTGCTGGCGCTGGAAGGCGTCGACGCCGACTACGCCAAGCAGGGCTTCCTCTCCCTGGCCCGCAGCGCGCCGCAGCTGGCCCGTGCGCGGGCGGCGGTGGAAGGCTCGGCGCGCTTCGGGCTGCTGGAGCAGTGGCAACTGCTCGATGGCGCCCAGGCCGGCGCCAGGGTCGGCGCCGAAGGCACGCTGGGCGGGCTCTACACCGAGCATTGCGCGCTGATCCACCCCGGCAAGCTGGTGCGTGGCCTGGCGCGGCTGGTGGAGACGATGGGCGCGACCATCCACGAGCATTCCGCCGTCACCGAGTTTGCCGAGGGCGTGGTGCGCACCGGGCGTGGTTCGGTGCGCACGAAGTTCACGGTGCGCGCCACCGAGGCGTTCACCTCGCAGCAACCCGGGCACTCGCGCTTCGTCATCCCGCTGTATTCGCTGGTGCTGGCGACGGAGCCGCTGCCCGCCGAGCTGAGGCGCAGGCTGGGGCTCGACCACCGCCTGGCCTTCAACGACATGCGCCACCTTCGCGTCTACGGACAGGTCACGGCCGAGGGGCGGCTGGTTTTCGGCGGCCGCGGCGCGCCGTATCGCCTGGGCTCCCGGATCACCGAGGAGGCCGACCTGGTGGACGGCATCCACGCGAAGATCCACGAGACGCTGCTGGAGTTTTTCCCTGACCTGGCCGATGCGCGCATCACCCACCGCTGGGGCGGCGCGCTGGGCGTGGCCCGCGACTGGTGCCCGACGGTGAGCATCGACCGGAAGAAACGCATCGCCTGGGCCGGCAACTACGTGGGCGATGGCGTCGCCACCAGCAACCTGGCGGGGCGCATCCTGCGCAACCTGATCCAGGGCCGCGACGAGGCGATCAACGCCTTGCCCCTGGTCAACCACCGCTCCCCGTCCTGGGAGCCCGAGCCGCTGCGCTGGCTGGGTGTCAACAGCGGGCTCGCCGCGGCCTCGCTGAGCGACATCGAAGAGCGCATCACCCATCGTCCATCCCGCACCGCGATGTTGCTCGAGAAGCTGACAGGTGCGCATTAACAGGAGTACGCCGTGAGCACTTTCACGATCATCAAGTCCGCCGCCATCCAGTCCCTGCCCCTGAGCCCCGCCGGCCAGCGCGCCGGGGCGGACAAGGGCGACCCGCAGATCGCCATCCAGCAGCTGGCGCCCGAGGCGACCGGCAACCTCGGCGTCTGGGAATGCCAGCCCGGTGGCTGGCCGGTGGTCGAGCGCCCCGACACCGAGTTCACCTACATCATCTCCGGTAAAGCGCTGCTCACAGATAGCAGTAGCGGTGAGGTGGTGGAAGTGACCGGTGGCGATCTGATCATCCTGCCTCCGGGCTGGACAGGGCGCTGGGACGTGCTGGAGACCGTGCGCAAGGTGTACGCGATCTACTGATTCTTCAAGGTGGTGGCTGAGCGCTACCGCTGTTATCCCTTGATGTGAGAAAGACAATGACCCAAACCATCATGAATTGGATCTCCGGCGCCCGGGTGGCGGCCACCAGCGGCCAGCAACTGCCGGTCTACAACCCGGCCACCGGCGTCGCCACCGGCCAGGTGCAACTGGCCAGCCACGCCGACGTGGACGCGGCCGTGGCCTGCGCCAAGGCCGCCTTCCCGGCCTGGAGCAATCTCTCGCCGCTGCGCCGCTCGCGAGTGCTGAACCGCTTCCTGGCCCTGCTCAACGAGCACCGCGACGAACTGGCCCGGCTGATCACCGCCGAGCACGGCAAGGTGTTCACCGACGCCCAGGGCGAAGTCACCCGCGGCATCGAGATCGTCGAATTCGCCTGCGGCGCGCCGCAACTGCTGAAGACCGACTTCACCGACCAGGTCAGCAGCAACATCGACAACTGGACGCTGCGCCAGCCGCTGGGCGTGGTGGCGGGCATCACGCCGTTCAACTTCCCGGTGATGGTGCCGATGTGGATGTTCCCCGTGGCCCTGGCCACCGGCAATACCTTCGTGCTCAAGCCCAGCCCGATCGACCCCAGCCCGAGCCTGTTCCTCGCCGAGCTGCTCAAGCGGGCCGGCCTGCCCGACGGCGTGTTCAACGTGGTGCAGGGCGACAAGGGGGCGGTCGACGCGCTGCTCGAACATCCCGACGTGCAGGCCATCTCGTTCGTCGGCTCCACACCCATCGCCAACCACATCTACGAGACCGGCGCGCGCCACGGCAAGCGCGTCCAGGCCCTGGGCGGAGCGAAGAACCACCTGGTGGTCATGCCCGATGCCGACATCGACCAGGTGGTGGATGCGCTGATCGGCGCGGCCTACGGCTCGGCCGGCGAGCGCTGCATGGCCATCAGCGTGGCGGTCTTCGTCGGCGACGAAACCGCCGAGAAGGTCATGCCGAAGCTGATCGAACGTACCCGCGCGCTCAAGGTGCTCGAGGGCAGCAACCTGGCGGCCGAGATGGGGCCGATCGTCACCCGCGCCGCGCTCGAGCGCATCACCGGCTACATCGAGCAGGGCGTCCGGGAAGGGGCGACGCTGCTGGTGGACGGCCGCGGCTTCGACGGCGAGGCGGCGGGCGAGGGCTGTGGCGATGGCTTCTGGCTGGGCGGCACGCTGTTCGATGACGTCACCCGCGACATGCGCATCTACCGGGAAGAAATCTTCGGCCCGGTGCTGGCGTGCCTGCGCGTCAAGGACTTCGCCGAGGCGGTGCAGCTCATCAATGACCACGAGTTCGGCAACGGCGTGAGCCTCTACACCCGCGATGGCCACATCGCCCGCGAGTTCGGCCGGCGCATCCAGGTGGGCATGGTCGGCATCAACGTGCCGATCCCGGTGCCGATGGCCTGGCACGGCTTCGGCGGCTGGAAGAAGAGCCTGTTCGGCGACATGCATGCCTATGGCGAGGAGGGTGTGCGCTTCTATACCAGGCAGAAGAGCATCATGCAGCGCTGGCCGCAGGCCATCGCCAAGGGGGCCGAGTTCGCGATGCCGACCAGCGACTGAGGCTGGCGGCGACTGGGCTCCGACGGCCCCGCACCCCAGGTGCGGGGCCGTTTGCATTCAAGGTGTCCGATCGAACAGCTCGGTGTTCTTCGCGGCCTGGAGCGCGATCCAGAAGCGCGCGATGCCATTGGTGGAGGTGGGCTTGAGGCCCGTCAGCTGCTCCACGAACTTCAGCCGGTAGACCAGGGTCTGGCGGTGGATGCCCAGGTCGAAGGCGGTGGCTTTCCAGTTCCCGTCGTTTTCCAGGAAGGCCAGTAGCGTGGGCAGCAGCGCGGCGCCCTGGGTGCGGTCGTGCTCGATCAGCGGGCCCAGGTAGCGCCCCACCAGCGCCCGGGCTTCGGCGAGGGACTTCGGCGCCATGATCAGGCCGGTCTCCGCCTCGCCATAGCGCAGCACGCTGGCCTCCACTTCCTGCGCCTGGGCCAGGGCCAGGCGCGCCTGCCTGACGCTTTCGCGAAAGCCCGTCGCCGCTGCGATCGGCCCGCTCACGCCGATCACGGTGCCCTCGCCGAGATTGCTGCGCAGGGCATCGAATAGGTCGATGTCGTCGCGGCTGACCGCCAGCAGCAGGCCCTTGTCGTTCAGCAGCAGGGGGCTCGCCTGGTGCAGGGCGGGCGCCTGGTGCAGTTCGTCCGGCCTCCAGGGCCCGTTGCCACCCGGCTTGATCGCAAGGCACACCAGGCTGCCGAGCAGGCCGCGCTGTTCCAGGAGGGGGCGGGCGAGGCTGAACTCCGTCTCGCCCTCCAGCAGGCTGCGCAGCAGCGCCGAGCCCTCTTCGCGCTGCTGGTCGCGGTGGATCATCAGGCGTTCCAGCTCGACGCCGAGCAGGCCGACCAGCGAACGTACCAGGAGGGGGTCGTCCAGCATTCTTTCGCCCTTGCGGGCCATGACCAGGTTGGCCCGCGCCCGCCCGGCGATGGGTATCCGTTCCAGCCGCTCCGGGGATGGTTTCCGGGTCGAGCGGGTTTCGACGATGTCGACGCCGCTGACCGCGTCCTCGATCGCCAGGTACATGTCCAGCGTGGCGGCCAGGATCGAAAGGCGGCCGGCCATGTCGGGCTCCTTGCGCAGGGCTTCGGCGTAGGTCTGGAACAGCCGCTCGCTGGCATTGAAGCGCTCGCGCTGGGCCTGCAGCACGCTTTCGATCACATGGTGGGACAGCTTGACGAACTCGAGCTCGAAGCTGCCGCGGAGAACGGGGAACAACAGGCGATCGGCCGCCGCCAGCAGCTCGTCCGACAGCGCCGGGGCGTCGTCACGGGGCGCGACCACCAGTGCGCTGGCGTTGCTCTGTACCAGTTGCTCCAGCCAAGCGACCTGGTCCTGCGCGGCTTCGGGCAGGCCAACGCCAGTGGTCATGACCAGGTCGCCCGGGGAGACCCAGCGCCACGGGTCCGGCAGGTCGACGGCATGGGCCCAGGTGATCATCCTGCCGGTGCCGGCGAGGCCGGCGACCGCCTGCAGTTTCAGCAGCTCGATCTCGATCAGGTCTTGCACGGTGAGCATTGGGGCCTCTTGTTTCGACGCGGGCGGGATGCCGTTCATTATCCGGAGTTATCCGGGGGCGCCTAGCTCTCTCTTGTCATTCTTGTGAGCGTGGGTATGACGGGGTTGAGGTTGGAGCGGAGGTTCGCAGAAGAGCACCCTCTCCCCAGCCCTCTCCCGCAAGCGGGAGAGGGGGCCGTCCTGAGCGGCGTCAAACTCGGGCGCAGTCCTGATACCTCCGTCATTCCCGCGAGCGCGGGAACCCAGAGACGTAGGAGTGGACGGTGGAGGCAGGGAGCTTCGTGATTCCGCACTGCGCCGAACGGTCCCCTCTCCCGCTTGCGGGGGAGGGTTAGGGAGGGGGAGCGGAGCACAGGTTTGGCTGCGGAGTGTGGGCGACGTCCGTTGCCCTTACCCCAGCCCTCTCCCGGAGGGAGAGGGGGCCGTTCGGCGTGGGCGTATAACCCAGCGTCAGCCGGAGAGTTTGTAGGGCGGATAACCGTTCGCGGTTATCCGCCGCTGGCTATGTCACACGGGGTGTCCGGCCTGGTCGGTGAGCCCAATCGCGGACGGAGTCCGCTCCTACAGTACGGGCTGGCACAGCTTTTCGTAGGAGCGAGCAGCCTGCAAGGCAGTCGCTCTTGTGTCCGGGCTTGAACAGCTAAACGCCCCTACCTCGCCGACTGCGCGATATAGCCAATGAACAACCGGAACAGGTCGGAGTTGCTGGAGATCTCCAGGCGCTGGTAGATGTTGTGCTTGTGGACCTTCACGGTGCCTTCGGAGATGCCCAGCAGGTGGGCGATGGAGGCGTTGCTGTGGCCTTGCAGGATGAGCTTGGCGATGTAGCGCTGGGCGTCGGTCAACTGGCCCTGGAGGATGTCGACGAAGGCGCTCTCCAGTTCGCTTTCGGGCGCTTCCGTGGTGGCTTCGGCGGGCTTCGGGGCGGTGCGCCAATGCAGTTCCCAGGCCGCGGCTATCACTGGCGCCAGGGTTTCCAGGTGCTGGACTTCCTTTGGTGCGAAGGGGCCGTGGTCCTCGGCCTTCATCAGCGAGAAGACGATGGCCGTGCGCGGCTGCAGGTGGATGATGTAGCCGATCTCCTCGACCTGGGTGCCGTGGGTGGACGACACGCAGGGGTGCAGGTCGCGGGAGATGGCGAAGCCGGAGGAGAAGAAGCTGTCCGGCGCCAGGTCGCTCATGCGCCACAGGCCGGCCGGGTGGCGGTTCATGCTGGCCACGTAGAAGGGATCGAGCAGATAGCCGCCGCGGGAATAGGCCTCCAGGGTCTTCGCCGACACCTGGCCGTTGTAGCCGTCGTGCAGCAGTTCCGCGTTGCGGTCGAAGCGGAACAGGTATCCGCAGCTCATGTCGAAGCCGACCCTGCCGTCCAGCAGCGAGCCGATGGCGTGCCCCAGCTTGTCGGTGCCGACGGCGGCCATCAGGTCCGCCAGCTTCTTCGCGTCTTGGCTGTTCATGGAGGGCTGCGTCGCCTGTCTTGAGCCGGTGTTGCCGCGCCGGCGCGGGGCCGGCGGGTGCCTGGGCCTGGCAGGGGCGCCGCGGGGCGCCCCTGCGCGGGTGCGTCAGGACAGTCCGGTCGAGGCGCGCAGTGCGTCCTGCGGTGCTTCCTGGCTGCCCAGCTGCTGCGCCTTGGGCACCGCCAGCCAGTAGGCCAGGAGCATGCCGATCAGGCCACCGCCGAGTTTTCCAATGATCAGCGGCAGGATCAAGCTCGGCTGGAAGTTGGCGGAGTAGGCCAGGTGGTCGCCGAAGGTGAAGGCCGCGCTCACCGCGAAGGCGATGACCAGCACCTTGTCCTTGGGCGGCATGTCCGCCACCAGGCGGAACATGGCGAGGATGTTGGCCGACGCCGCGAGGATGCCCGCCGCGCCCACCGGCGACAGGCCCAGGTGCGAGGCCACGCGCTCGATGGGGCGGGAGAGGAAGCGCTTGATCAGGTAGACCATCGGGAAGGCGCCGCAGAGCATGATGCCCACGTAGCCGGAGATTTCCAGCGCGCGGAACTGGTCCTGCTTGTCGGCGATGATGGGGGCGAAGCCCCAGCTGCCGAAGTTGGCGGTGAAGAAGCCGGTGAAGTACTCGACGATGGACGCCACCAGGATCAGCGTGACCGCCGCGTACATGATGCTGCCCAGCTTGAGGAACAGCCGCACCATCAGCCCCGGCACGTAGCGCAGCGCGGCGGCCAGGGCGATGCAGAAGAGAATCTGCGGCAGCAGGTTGCGCAGCAGCATCGGCAGGTCGAAGTGCAGTTGCAGGGTGGCGGCGCCGCTGGTGGCGATGTCCGGGCGCACGCCCAGGCCCAGCAGCTGCATGCCCATGGCGATGAAGACGATGCTGATGGGAATGCTCAGCAGCCCGGCCATGATGCCCAGGGCCATGTACTTGTGGTCGGCCTTGGCGAGCATGGCCAGGCCCACGGGGATGACGAAGATGATGGTCGAACCGGACTGGAAGCCGGTGATCAGCCCGAGGATCCAGCCTTCCGGGTCGTGGGCCAGGGCCTGCGCCAGCTGGTAGCCGCCCAGGTCCGAGGCGATGAAGATCGCCCCGGCGATGCCCGGGTCGGCGCCCAGCGCGGTGAACAGCGGGCCCACGTAGTGGCTGATGAAGCTGGAGATGAAGGGGATCGCCGCCATGATGCCGGCGACCGGGATGAAGATCGGGCCGATGCTGTGCAGGCCGGCGTTGAACTCCTTGCCCAGCTCCGACTCGGCGTCGAGGATGGAGGCGATGGCGCCGACCACGGCGCAGGCCATGATGAGGTAGATGACGTACGTGCCGATGTTTTCCATTAGCTGCCTCTGTCTCTTGTAGGTTTCTTGTCTATTGGCAGAGCTAAGTGTTTTGCGAGCCGGGCGTTGTTGTTGGTCTGGGCGCGCGGCTCGGGCCGGTCAGGCCGCGGTGTAGGCGTTGTCGACGAACAGGTGGGCGCCGTTGACGAAGCTGGCGTCGTCGCTGGCCAGGAACAGCGCCGCCGAGGCCACCTCGCGTGGGTCGCACAGGCGGCCCTGCATGGCGCGCAGCGCCTCGTCGGAAACCTCGGTGCCGAATTCGCGCAGCAGGTCCAGCTCGCGGCGGCCATGGGCGGTGCCGATGAAGCCGGGGCAGATGGCGTTGCTGCGGATGTTGCGGTCGCGATATTCCACCGAGATCGCCCGGGCGAACATGTGGCAGGCGCCCTTGGTAGTGCAGTACAGGACCTCCATGGGGGTGCCGACCACGCCGGAGATGGACGAGGTGCAGATGATGCTGCCGCCGCCGGCCTCGATCATCTTCGGCAGCACGGCGCGGGTCACCAGGAACATGCTCTTCACGTTGATGTTCATCAGCCGGTCCCAGTCGCTCTCGCGGGTTTCCAGGAAGGGCCCGACGTGGATGGTGCCGGCGTGGTTCATCAGCACGGTGACGGCGCCGAAGCGTTCCTCTACCTGCGCTACCGCGCGCTCGACCTGCTCGGCGACGGAGACGTCGGTGGGCACGAAGAGGGCCGTGCCGCCGGCGGCGTTGATCCGCTCGGCCACGGCCTTGCCGTCGCTGTGCGGAAGGTCGAGCAAGGCGACCTTGGCGCCTTCGCGGGCGAAGAGTTCGGAAGCGGCCAGGCCGCAGCCGCCCGCGCCGCCGGTGATCAGCGCCACTTTGCCGTTCAGTCGTCCCATGGGTATCTCCTGCTTGTTGTTGGTGTGGGATTGCCGTGGGGCTCCACGCTAGGGACGGGCCTTGTGGGTGTCCATATGTCGGCGGATATACGCTGGCCTATCTCTTTGTTTTACAAGAAATAAAAGTCATTTTTCCGATGGGTGGAAAGTGCCGCGGGGGGAGGGTGGTGGCGCCGAATCCGGCAACCCGGCGAAGCACATCGCCCCGTTCGCCGCCCTGGATGGAAAACGCCCCCAGCGCCGGGCGGCGCTGGGGGCGGTACTGCGGGTTGGATCAGGGTTTTGCAGCAGGTATCACGAGGCGTCGATCCAGATGGTCTTCAGCTCGGTGTACTGGTCGTGGGCCCAGATCGACTTGTCGCGCCCGCCGAAGCCGGACTCCTTGTAGCCGCCGAAGGGCGTCGAGGCGTCGCCTTCGCCGAAGCAGTTGACGGTGACGATGCCCGCGCGGATTTCCCGGGCCAGGCGCAGAGCGTTGCGCAGGCTGCCAGTGTAGGCCGAGGCGGCCAGGCCGTAGACGGTGTCGTTGGCCAGGTCGATGGCGCCGTCGATGTCGGTGAAGGGCGTGACCGACAGCACCGGGCCGAAGATTTCCTCGCGGAACAGCCGGCTCTGCGGCTCGACGTCGTCGACCACGGTGGGCTCGACGAAGATGTCGCCCTGGGTCTGGCCGCCATAGACGAAGTCCAGTCGCTCGCTGCGGGCCTGCTCGATGTACGAACGGACCTTCTCGAAGTGGGCCTTGCTGACCAGGGCGCCGAGGCGGTTTTCCGGGTCCAGCGGGTCGCCCATCTTCCAGTCGCGCATGTGCACGCCGATGCGTTCGAGCAGGGCGTCCTTGATGTCGGCGTGGACGATCAGGCGCGAGGACGCCGAGCAGTTCTCGCCCATGTTCCAGAAGGCGCCGTTGACCACGTGCTGGGCGACCTGGTCGAGGTCTTCCACGTCGTTCATCACCACCGCCGGGTTCTTCCCGCCGCACTCCAGCACCACGCGCTTGAGGTTGGACTCGGCGGCGTACTTGAGGAACAGCCGGCCGGTCTCGGTGGAGCCGGTGAAGCTGACCATGGCCACGTCCGGATGGCGGCCGATGGGCTCGCCGGCCTCGCGGCCGCCGCCGGGCACCACGTTGAACACCCCGGCGGGGATGCCGGCCTGGTGCGCCAGCTCGGCGACGCGCAGGGCGGTGAGGGTGGTTTCCCGGGCCGGCTTGACCACGATGGAGCAGCCGGCGGCCAGCGACGGGCCGATCTTCCAGGCCAGCATCAGCAGCGGGAAGTTCCACGGCAGCACCAGGCCGACCACGCCGATGGGCTCGCGCACCACCATGGTCACGGCGCCGGAGCCGACCGGCGCCGTGCTGTCGTAGATCTTGTCGATCAGCTCGGCGTGCCAGCGCAGGGTGTGGATGGTCTCCGGCACGTCGATGTTCTGGCATTCGCGCACCGGCTTGCCGCTGTCCAGGCTTTCCATCACCGCCAGTTCGTGGGCGTGGTCTTCGAGCAGTTGGGCGAAGCGCTGCATGACCGCCTTGCGCTCGCCGGGGGAGCGCTTGCTCCAGCGGCCGTCCTCGAAGGCCAGGCGGGCGCTGGCCACGGCCAGGTTGACGTCCTCGGCGTCGCAGGCGGCGATGTCGGCCAGCCGCTCGCCGGTGGCCGGGTTGCTGCTGGCGAAGGTGCGGCCGGAGACGGCGTTACGGAAGCTGCCGTCGATGAAGGCCTGGGTGGGGAAGCGCAGTTCGGCGGCGATGGCGGCGTATTCCGCCTTGCTCAGCAATTCAGCCATTGTGGGTGCCCTCGGTGATCTGCGCGACTTCGCGCTTGAGTACGGCGACGATCTCTTTCAGTTCGGCCTTCTCGGCCTCGGTCAGGCCCTTGAGCGGGGCGCGCACGCCGCCGCTGCGCAGGCCGGCCAGCTCGCAGCCGTACTTGATCGACTGGACGAACTTGCCGCCTTCCAGGAAGTCCATCAGCGGCATCATCGCCGCCATGATGCGGCGGCCCTTGGCGAAGTCGTTCTCGACCACGCAGGCCTGGTACAGGGCGACGTGCTCGCCGGGGATGAAGTTGGAGCCGGCGCAGACCCAGCTGCGCGCGCCCCAGGCGAAGAATTCCAGGGCCTGGTCGTCCCAGCCGCAGGACAGCGCGATGCGCGGGTGCTTGCAGGCCAGGCGGTGCAGCTGGCCGGTGGAGCCGGAGCTTTCCTTGATGGCGACGATGTTCCGGCAGCCGGCGACGGCGGCGAAGAATTCCTCGCCCATGTCCACGCCCATGCGCGCCGGGTAGTTGTACAGCATGATCGGCAGGTCGGCGGCGGCGTCGACGGCCAGCACGTGGTCGGCGATCTCCTGCTGGGTGGGCAGGGCATAGGGCGGCGAGCCGACCAGCAGGGCGTCGGCCTTGATCTCTTTCGCCGCCTTGGCGTAGGCCACCGAGTCCTCGGTGCGGATGGCGCCGGTGCCGACGATCAGCGGCAGGCGGCCGTTGATCACGTCCCTGGCCTTGGCCGCCAGGTCGAAGCGCTCCTGGGCGGTGTGGGCGTAGTACTCGCCGGTGGAGCCGCCGATGATGATGCCGTGGACCTTCGAGGCGATCAGGTATTCCAGCACTTCGGCGAAGGCCGGATGGTCGATCTGGCCGTCGGCCGCCAGGGGCGTGATGGCGGGGGTGTAGATGCCTTCGAATTGCATGATGCGTTCTCCAGTGGGGTCGTGGTGGTCGGCCGCCGCGCCCATTGGCGCGGCGGCCCTTGATCAGGTGAGCGAGGCCGCCTGCTGCAGGTTGAGCGAGCGGGTTTCCGGGGCCAGCGCCCAGGCGAACAGCAGGCCGACCAGGGTGACGATGGCCGCGGCGTACATGGTCTGGGCGATGCCCAGGCTGTCCAGGGACAGGGGGACGAGGTAGGTGCCGACCGCGGCGCCGACCCGCGACAGCGAGGTGCCCACGCCGACCGCGCAGGCGCGGATCTCGGTGGGGAACAGCTCGTTCGGGTAGACCAGCTGCAGCACCTGGGCGCCGCCGATGAACAGGGCGTAGGCGCCGAACAGCGCGAGGATCACGGCTTCGGAGGAAGCGTGGAAGGCGCCGAGGCCGAGCAGCGCCAGGCCGGACCAGAGGAAGCTGTAGATCAGCATGCTGCGCCGGCCGATGACGTTGATCAGGCGGGTGGCGATGATGCAGCCCACCACGAACAGCAGGGTGATGGTTTCCGAGCCGAAGGCGGCCCAGTCACCCTGGAGGTTCAGCGCCAGCAGCACCTTGGGCGCGAAGGCGTAGACGGCGAACACCGGGATCACCGAGCAGGTCCAGAAGATGCTGACGAATAGCATGCGTTTGCCGTAGCCGGAGTGCAGCAGGTTCCACATCGAGAGCTTCTTCTGCCTGGGCTGCTCGGGCAGGTTCTGCAGCGAGAAGCGCGGCCCGTAGACGCTCTTGATGACCTGCTCGGCCTCGGCTGCACGGCCCTTGCCCAGCAGCCAGCGCGGCGATTCGGGGGTGCCCAGGCGGACCAGGAACAGGGCCGCGCCTATCACCGAGGCGCTGGCCAGCACCAGGCGCCAGGCGTCGTCGCCGCCGTGCCTGAGCAGGGCGTTGCCGACCATGTAGGCCAGCGCGGCGCCGGCGAACCAGAGGATGGTCAGGGTCGCCAGGCGCGGGCCGCGGTGCTTCTTCGGCAGGAACTCCACCAGCAGGGAGGTGGCGACGGGGTATTCGATGCCCACGCCGATGCCGATGAGCAGGCGCAGCAGGAACAGCGCCGGGGCCGACTCCACCCAGTACTGCGCCAGCGAACTGAGGATGAACAGCACCGGGCCGACGAAGAAGATGCGCTTGCGCCCGAAGTGGTCGGTCAGCCAGCCGCCGATGAAGCCGCCGAAGAAAATGCCGATCAGCGCCGCCGCGGCGATCATGCCCTGCCAGAGGGTGCTCAGGCCCAGGGCGGCGGTCATCTGCACCATGGATACGCCGATGATGCTGAGTACGTAGCCGTCGACGAAGGAGCCGCCGCCGGAGCGGATCGTCAGCAGCTGGTGAAAGCGGTTGATGGGCACGTCTTCGATGGATGGAGTCGTAATTGTCATTGTTTTCCTCGTTTCAGGTTTCCCGGAAGCCGCAGCCCGCGACCGGCAGCCGAAGGCGCTTCGGCCGGCGGATGCGCATCGCTGCGGCTTCAGGTCTGCACGCCGGGAATCGTGTCGTGCGGCCAATCTCGGCCGGAGGTTCCCTGGCAAATGACCGGTGGGGGCTCAGCTTTCCTTGCCGGCGCGGTATTGCCCCCATTTCAGGTTCAGGTTGACTCCCGCGGAGAGGAACGGCTGCGGCGGGTTGCCGTTGGGGCCCGGCGAGTTCAGCAGGAAGTCGATGAGCTCGCTGCGCTCGCCGGCCAGCCAGTCGGCCAGGAGCTTGCCGGTGACCGTGCCACGGGTAACGCCCAGGCCGTTGCAGCACAGCGCGCCATAGACGTTGGCGGCCAGTTGCCCGAAGTAGCCCGAATGGTTGCGCGACAGGGCCAGCGCGCCGCCCCAGGTGTATTCGAAACCGACCTCGGGCAGCATCGGGAAACGGCTGGTGAAGGAGGCCTGGTGGCGGTTGACGAAGCGCTCCAGGTACTTGGCGTTGCTGCGCCCGTCCGGGTTGAAGCTGAAGCTGTTGCGGATCAGCAGGCGGTTGTCGGGCGTGCGGCGCACGGTGGTGCCGAACGGGTCCGCCGGGATGACGCCCCAGTAGGGCTTGCCGCCGAGGCGCGCCTGTTCCTCGGCGGTCAGCGGGCGGGTGAGGCTGGCGTAGGTGAAGATCGGCAGCATCTTGCCGCGCAGGAAGCCGAAGCTCATGCCGAAGGCATTGTTGGTGAGCACCAGGCGGTCGGCGATGAAGCTGCCGCGGGCATGCCGGAGGACGACCTTGTCGCCGTACTCCACCTCGGTGATGGGGGTGTTTTCGTAGAGGCTGACGTTCGCCGGCAGGCTGTCCGCCAGGCCCTTGACCAGGGCGGAGGGCTGGATGAGCACGGTGCCGGGGGTGAACAGCGCCTTGCGGTAGAAATGCGTGCCGATGTGCCCGGGCAGCGCGTCGGCCTCGATCATCTCGTAGGCCTGGCCGAGCCGGTCCAGGCCGCGGCGATAGGCTTCCAGCACGGCGATGCCGCGGTCCTCGATGGCCGCCTGGTATTTGCCGCAGGCCTTCATCTGGCAATCGATGCCGTGCCGCTCCACCTGGTTGCGCAGCAGGTCCTGGCCCATCAGGTTGAGCTTGAGGCTGGTCCTGGCGATGTCGATGTCGCCGATGTAGTCGTCGGCGCCGATGTCGTGGGGCAGGTCGATGGCGAAGCCGGCATTGCGCCCGGAGGTGCCGAAGCCCACTTCCTGGGCCTCGACCAGGACGATTTCCTCATGGGGGAAATGCAGCGCCAGCTGGCGCGCCGCGGCCAGCCCGGTGAAGCCCGCTCCGACGATCACCCAAGGTGCCGAAGTCCGGCCGGTATGCGTGGGCCTGGGTTGTCTGGCCTTGCTCAGGTGGTACCAGCCACAGCTTTTGTCATCGGCAGGTAAATGGGTGATCTTCGTCATTTCAGGGGCCTGTTCTATTTATTTCAGCCAATAGCTATCCGTTGCGTGGAGTGACTCACTCACGCGAGAAAACCGGAGTCGGGGGATTACCCGAGTTTCAATGTTCCGCTGCGACCTCGGTGCCGGCGTCTGCGCGACGCTTCGAAGTGCGCTTTGAAGAGGTCCGCAGTGGCTTGCGGGTCGTGTCGTTGGGTGGTGTCGATCATCCGCTCGTGCGGGGCGCGGGCAGGACCTCTTGCCCATCGCCGGCGATCCCTGCCGTTCGTGGAATGACTATAGGGAGCGCGCCGACGGGGTGTCTAATTACATTTTCTGGGATCAATTCATACGCATACAGCGGGTTTCGGGCGCCGAAGAGGCGCCGGCGAGGGCCCCTGGCGCCTCTGTCGGCCGGGCATTTCCCAGTTGGAAATCACTGGGCTTTCTGCGCCGGCACAGGTTTTTCCACTACCGGGGCGAGGGTTGCAGCCAGCTATGACGCGAGGGGGATGGGCGAGCGCCGAGGCCGCTTGCGGGCCGGCCATGACTGGGGTCGAGGGTTTGCGCAGGCCCGAGGGCTGCGTGGGGGAGTGGTCGGAGGCAGAGCGCCTGTATAACATTTGCCTACGGACGGTATACAGAACAGCCCTCGCCGCGCCGCCCTGCCAGGTCCGCCGCGAGGCTGATGAACGCCGCAACTGCCCACAAGAACTCATAGAGGCTGCCATCGGTGGAAAGACGACAATTCAGCGAAGCCATGCAAGGCAAGAATCTCCGCTTCATGGCCGAGAAGAAGGCCGACCCGCAGCGTCAGCGGCGCGTGGGCTTCGTCCTGCTGGAGCACTTTTCACTGCCGGCCTTCACTCAGGCGCTGGATACGCTGGTCACCGCCAACCTGATCCGCGAGGGCGCCTTCTCGACGCACACCTTCAGCCTGGACGGCGAGCCGGTGACCAGCGACCTGGGCCTGGTCATCTGCCCCTCCGCCGCCCTGGAGAGCCGCCACCTGGACCTGGACCTGCTGGTGGTCTGCGGCGGCCTGCGCACGCCGCTGCGCGAGCTGCCCTCGCTCAACCGCCTGCTGCAGCTCGCCGACGACCGGGGCGTGGACCTGGCCGGCCTGTGGAACGGCGCCTGGTTCCTCGGCAAGGCGGGGCTGCTGGACTGCCACAAATGCGCGGTGCACCCGGAAAACCGCGCCGCCCTCGCCGAGGTGGCGAGGAACAGCGTGGTGACCGCCGAGAGCTACATCGTCGATGGCAACCGCCTGACCGCGGGGAGCCCGGCCGGCGCCTTCAACATGGTGCTGGAATGGATCAACCGCCTGTATGGCCGCGAGCTGGTCGACGGCGTGGTGGACATCCTGGCCTTCGAGGAGTCCCGCTACCGGCGGACCCGCCCGGCGCTGCACGAGAAGATGTCGCAACCGCTGCGCGACGTGCTCAACCTGATGAGCGCGAACATCGAGGAGCCGCTGAGCACCGACCAGCTGTCACAGTGCGTGGGCCGCTCCAAGCGCCAGCTCGAACGCCTGTTCCAGGAACAGTTGGGCACTTCGCCGGTGCGCTACTACCTGGAGCTGCGCATCACCGAGAGCCGCCGCCTGCTGCAGCACTCGGACCTGTCCCTGGTGGAGGCGGCGCTGGCCTGCGGCTTCGTTTCGCCGAGCCACTTCAGCAAGTGCTACACCTCGTTCTTTGGCTACCCGCCGTCGAAGGAAATCCGCCACGGCTGCGTGCGCTCGGCCAGGACGAAGTAGCCGGGCGGCGCCGCTCAGAACTGCGCCATGAGCCAGTCGCGCAGGCGGCGGCAGGCGTCGTCGTCTTCCTTGTCCTCGTTGAAGGTCAGGTAGTGCTGGCTGTCGTGCAGCACCACTTCCTGCTCCACGGGGCGCACCAGTGAGCCGTTGGCCACCAGGTGCCCCACCAGGTGGTTCCAGCCCAGCGCCACGCCCTGGTGGCTCAAGACCATCTGCACCAGCAGGTTGTAGTCGTTGGCGTTGAAGAAGTGCGGGCGCTTGCCTGGGCCGTTGTCCAGGTCGATGTTCTGGAAGGCCATCCACACGCTCCAGTCGACGTGCTCGGCCACCTGCGAGCGGCCGTAGGGGCTGAGGTTGAGCAGCACGCCTTGGCACAGGCCTTCCAGGCTGGCGATCTCCGGGTGCTGGGCGAGGTAGGACGGGCTGCACACCGGGTAGATGACGTCGTGGACCAGCGGGTAGCTGCGGTAGCCCTCGCGGATCTTCGCCATCTTGGTGACGAAGATGTCGGGCCGCGTCCCCGGCTCCATGGAGAGGAAGTTCTGCGTGGTGATCAGGTTCAGCTCCACGTCCGGGTTGGCCTCGAAGAAGCCCGGCAGGCGATGGGCGAGCCAGAGCGCCGAGAAGGCCGGCGAGCAGCAGAGGGTGACGATCGACTTGGACGTGCTGTTGTGGCGGATGCGTTCGGCCGCCTGGGAGATGTTGACGAAGGACAGCTGCACGGCGTCGAAGAAGATCGAGCCGGCCGGGGTCAGCTCCACCGCGCGGCCCACGCGCTTGAACAGGTCGGCGCCCAGGTAGGTTTCCAGCTCGCGGATCTGCCGGCTGATCGCCGCCTGGGTGACGCACAGCGCCTCGGCCGCCCGGGTGAAGTTCTGGTACTTGGCCGCGGCCACGAAGGACTTCACCGCGCGCAGCGACGGCATCTTGATCAGCGTCTGATCGGGTTCGGTGTGTTTGACCATAACTTCAGGTAATCAAGACCTTGGAGAAAATGTCGGTTCTTTCGCGTCGGCCCCGGTCCTAGACTGCCGCAAATGCTGTGATCGCGGCGGGCTGGCAGGCTCCGTGAATGGAGGTTAGCCGAAGCGCCCGACGACAGAAAGCCTCCGCGCCGCAGGGCCCCTGCGCCAGCGCCGGACGCCGTCGCCAGCCGATCCACGCATGCACCGATCCAAACCGCGCCTGCTCTGGAGTGCATACAACAATGGATAAGAAAGCCGCTGTGCTCGACCTGATTCGCCAACGCAAGGCCCGCCACGCGCTGCCCCGCGCCGTCTATAGCGACCCCGGGGTGTACCGCCAGGACCTGGAGCAGCTCTGGCACAAGGAGTGGATCTTCGCCGGCCACACCTTCGAGCTGGAGAAGCCGGGCCAGTACCTGACGCTGCAGATCGGCGACTATCCCATCGCCGTGGTGCGCGGCGGCGACGGCCAGGTCCGGGCGTTCCACAACGCCTGCCGGCACCGCGGCTCCAAGGTGTGCACGGAAAACAGCGGCAAGGTGGCCAAGCTGGTCTGTCCCTACCACAAATGGGTGTTCGACCTGGACGGCAAGCTGCTGTTCGCCGGCAACATGGGCCCGGAATTCAACCCGGCCGACTACGGCCTGAAGCTGGCGCACTGCGAGGTGGTGAACACCTACATCTACGTGTGCGTCGCCGAGACCGCGCCGGACTTCTCGCGCTTCCGCGACGCGGTCTCGCCCTTCATCGGGCCGCACAACCTGGAAGACTGCAAGGTCGCCTTCGAATCCAACCTGGTCGAGCGCGGCAACTGGAAGCTGGTGTTCGAGAACAATCGCGAGTGCTACCACTGCGACGGCACCCACCCGGAGCTGCTCAATTCCTTCGTCGAGAACCTTTCCGTGGCCGGCGTGGGCGGTGAGGAAGACCCCGAGCTGAGCGCCCACTGGGACCGCTGCGAGGCCGCCGGCCTGCCCAGCCGCCTGGTGATGGATGAGGCGGGGCAGTTCCGCATGACGCGCATCCCGCTCTCGGCCGGCGCCGTGAGCTACACCATGGACGGCAAGCCGGCGGTGGCGCGGCGCCTGGACAAGAGCGGCGAGCCGAACATCGGCGCGCTGCTGTACTTCAACTACCCCTCCACCTGGAACCATTTCCTCGGCGACCACGCCCTGAGCTTCCGTGTGCTGCCCCAGGGCCCCAACGAGACCCTGGTGACTACCAAGTGGCTGGTGCCCAAGGATGCCCAGGAAGGCATCGACTACGACATGGAACGCCTGACCCGCGTGTGGATCGCCACCAACGACCAGGACCGGCGCCTGGTCGAGGGTGCGCAGGCGGGGGTGAACTCGCCGGCCTACGAGCCCGGCCCGTACTCCTCGATCGCCGAGAACGGCGTCTGCCAGTTCGTGGACTGGTACTGCACCGAGATGACCAGTCGTTTGGCCGACTGATTCCTTTCCCGTTCGCTGCGGACAGGCCCCGCTTCACCTTCTGGTGAAGCGGGGCTTTTTCGAATGCCCGGTCGATCTGATACCCAGGGAGCAGGTCATGCGGACCCCGCGTTTTCTTCCCGGAATGAGCGCTCATTCCCGAGGCTTTCTTCTCGTTCTGCTGGCCGCGTTCTGCTATGGCCTGCAGCCGTTGTTCGCCAGCTTCGCCTATGCCGGCGGCGCCAACCCGATCGGCCTGCTGCTGGCGCGCTTCTCCATCGCCGCCGCGGTGCTGCTGGCGCTGCTGTACCGGCAGCGCATCGGCTTGCCGAGCCTGCGCCTGGTCCGGCAGAACCTGTTGCTGGGCGTGGGCTACGGCCTGGCGGCGCTGGGCTACTACAGCGCCAGCCGGGCCAGCTCGGTGAGCCTGGCAATCATCCTCGTCTACAGCTTTCCGGCCTTCGTCACCCTGGTTTCCATCGTCTGGCTGGGGGAACGCACCAGCCTGCCGAAGCTGTTCAGCCTGTTGCTGGCGCTGGGCGGGGTGGCGCTGGCTACGGGGCTGAGCCTGGCCGGCGCTTCCATCGGCGCGCTGTGGGCACTGTTCGCGGCGATGGCCTACGGAGCGGCGGTCATCTACGGCACACACCGCGTTCGCCATGAGCACCCGCTGGCCTCGGCGGCCATCGTCCTGCTGGGCTGCGCCGCCACCTTCGCCGTCGCCGCGCTGTTCCAGCACGCCGCCTTCCCGGTGGGTGGCCAGGCGTGGCTGGCAACCCTGGGGCTGGCGGTCTTCGCCACGCTGATACCTGTCGCCGCGTTCCTTGCCGGGGCGCCGGCGATCGGTCCTTCGGCGGCGGCCACGCTGTCCACCGTCGAGCCCCTGGTGGCGGTGGCGATCGCCGTACTGCTGATGGGCGAGCGGCTGACCCTGTCGATGCTCGTCGGCGGCTGCATGGTGCTGCTGGCCGCCGTCGCCCTGGCCCGCCCGGACCCCGCGGAAACGCCGCTGGCGCCCGTGACTTAGGAACGTAGGGCGTATAACCGTTCGCGGTCATACGCCGTTGGCCGTGCCGCCGGGGGTGTCCGGCGTGGCCGGTGAATCCGATCGCGGACGGAGTCCGCTCCTACGACCGAGCTTGCCTGGGGGCCATGCACCAGGGCTTGAGAGCGCCCTCTCCCCAACCCTCTCCCGCAAGCGGGAGAGGGAGCTGTCCTGAGTGGCGCTGGAGTCTGGCGCCATCCTTCCACCTCGTCGGCCAGTGCGCCGATGTCATCATGACTGTAGGAGCGAGCTTGCTCGCGAACGGGGTTTGCCGGTGGCGTAGGTGCTGGGTTCAAGAGCGCCCTCACCCCAGCCCTCTCCCGGAGGGAGAGGGGGCCGTTCGGAGTGGCCGGGAAGTCCAGAGTCATCCTGATACTCCTTACCCCCCTCGTCATTCCCGCGGACGCGGGAACCCAGTGGCTGCGGGGTTCGCGAGCAAGCTCGCTCCTACGAAAAGCAAAAGCACGCCCGCTCTTGCTCTGGCGTTTGGACTTCCAGAGAAACATCCGCGCACTCCGGAACGCCCCTTCAGAAGGCCGAGCGAAACCGGCGCTCAGGAGGTCATGCGACATGGATGTCGCGAGAGCCCCGCGGGCTACAGGGACGTACCCTCGGGGCGGGCCTCCGTGGCGGGGGAATTCGCGAGGGTAGCCCGGCTCCATCGGGCCCGTATGTCGGGGCAAGCCTTTTTGGTTCCTTTTGTGGCGTTTGACAAAAGGGACTCGCCCGAGGGGGCGAAACAAAAAACATCCGAACACGCCGAAGCGGCGCAAACACGCCCAAACAAGAAGCCACTGGGTTCCCGCATTCGCAGGAATGACGGGGTTGCAGGATGCTGCCTAACCACCAAGCCGCTCAACCATGTAGGACGCATAACGCCCCAGGCCCCCGTGGCACAGGGCACGGACCCGGATCAATAACATCAAGTTATGGTTTTGAGCGAACAAATGTCGTTGGACGCTCGACAGGCGGAACCCTAATTTGAAGACACGCCGCCGTCGCCTTCGACGGCCGCTGTAAAGCCTTGCAGGAGCTTCTGCAGAACGGAAGGGCCGCCTCGCCAGTGGCGGCCGTGATTCTTCCAGCGGTACCGGTGCTACGAGGCCGTCGAGGTCCCCGGCAGCAAGACCTTGGCCACAAGAATAAGCATAAGGTGAGGAACGTATGAGTCAGACCGACGATATCCTTTCGGTACGCAACATCTTCAAGGTCTTCGGGCCGCGCCCGAACGAAGCGATGGAGATGCTGCGCAAGGGCGCTGACAAGAACGAGATATTCCGCAAGTCCGGGCATGTCGTCGGGGTGTTCGATGCCAGCTTCTCGGTCAAGCGTGGCGAAATCTTCGTCATCATGGGCCTGTCCGGTTCCGGCAAGTCCACCATGGTGCGCCTGTTCAACCGGCTGATCGAGCCCACCTCCGGCAGCATCCACCTCAACGGCCGCGAGATCACCGGGCTGTCGGACAAGGCCCTGCTCGACGTGCGGCGCAAGGAAATGGGCATGGTGTTCCAGTCCTTCGCCCTGATGCCGCACATGAGCGTGCTGGAGAACACCGCCTTCGGCCTGGAGATCGCCGGGGTAGGGGAGCAGGAACGCCACAGCCGGGCCCGCGAGGCGCTGCGTCAGGTGGGCCTGGAAGGCCACGAGCACAGCTACCCCCACCAGCTCTCCGGCGGTATGCAGCAGCGCGTCGGCCTGGCCCGGGCGCTGGCCAACGACCCCACCATCCTGCTCATGGACGAAGCCTTCTCGGCGCTCGACCCGCTGATCCGCAACGAGATGCAGGGCGAGCTGATGCGCCTGCAGGCCGAGCAGCAACGCACCATCATCTTCATCTCCCACGACATCGAGGAAGCCATCCGCATCGGCCATCGCATCGCGATCATGGAAGGCGGCCGCGTGGTGCAGATCGGCACCCCCCAGGAGCTGCTGAACCAGCCCGCCAACGACTACGTGCGGACCTTCTTCAAGGGCTTCGACAGCTCGCGGGTACTCAAGGCCGGCGACGTCGCCGAACTCGACCAGGCGGTGCTCTGCCGCCTCAACGGCAAGGGGCCGCAACCCAACGCCGGCGTGCCGTACAGCTACCTGGTCAACGAGCGCAACCAGCTGATGGGCGTCATGGGCGCCGAAGCCGGCGCCGCCGGCGAGGCGGGCGCGGGGCACTACACCCTGCACGAGCGGCACCCGGTCTACATCGACACGCCGTTGCACGACGTGCTCGACATCGTCGCCGAGCTGCCGTACCCGGTGCCGGTTCTGGATCGCAGCGGCGCGCTGCACGGCACCATCTCCAAGAACCAGCTGTTGCAGACCCTCAGCCGGCACTGAGCGCAGCCTTGCGCAACAGCCGTCCTCGTCATTCCTAGAAGCAGGTAGCGAGCATGTCCGAGTCCAGTTTCCTCGATCCCTTCCAGAACGCGGTCATTCCGCTGGGCGATTGGGTCGAAACCAGCCTGAATTTCCTGGTACGCAATTTCCGCGATGTCTTCCACGCCATTCGCTGGCCCATCGACCACGTACTCAACGGTTTCGAGTACGTGCTGCAGAGCGTTCCGCCGACGATCGCCATCGTGCTGGCGGCGCTGTTCGGCTGGCAGCTCGCCGGGCCGCGCATGGGCGCGCTGTGCGCCGTCACCCTGACCTTGCTGGGGCTGATCGGCGTGTGGTCCGAGTCGATGACCACGCTTTCGCTGGTGCTGACCTCCGTGCTCTTCTGCGCCGTGATCGGCATCCCGCTGGGCATCCTCTCCGCCCGCAGCGACCGCATCGAGCGCATCGTGCGGCCGCTGCTCGACGCCATGCAGACGCTGCCGGCGTTCGTCTACCTGGTGCCGGTGGTGATGCTGTTCGGCATCGGCAACGTGCCGGGCGTGCTGGTCACCATCGTGTTCGCCGTGCCGCCGCTGGTGCGCCTGACCAACCTGGGCATCCGCCAGGTGCCCGAGGACAAGATCGAGGCGGCCCGCGCCTTCGGCTGCACGCCGCGGCAGATGCTGATGCGCGTCCAGCTGCCGCTGGCCACGCCGACCATCATGGCCGGGGTGAACCAGACGCTGATGCTGTCGCTGTCGATGGTGGTGATCGCCTCGATGATCTCCGTCGGCGGGCTCGGCCAGATGGTCCTGCGCGGCATCGGCCGCCTGGACATGGGCCTGGCCACGGTCGGCGGCGTCGGCCTGGTGCTGCTGGCGATCTTCCTCGACCGCCTGACCCAGGCCATGGGCGAGCGCACCCGTTCCGACCCGAGCCGCCGCTGGTACCACAGCGGCCCGGTGGGCCTGCTGCTGCGCCTGTTCGGCAGCCAGCCGGCGCCGCACAAGGCGGCCTGAACGAGCCACCACTGCTTTGCATTCATTCTGCCGACCCAACGAAAAGAACAAGAGGTATACAGCGATGCATTTCGAGACGTTCAAGAACAAGCTTGTGCACTGTGCCGCGGCCATCACCCTGAGCATGGTGTCGCTGTACGGGATGGCCGCCTCGGCGGACAAGCCGGGGGAGGGGGTGAAGGTCACGCCGATCTTCCCGCCGATCGCCGAGGAGCGCTTCCGCGGCGAGCTGGCCATGGCCGGCCTGCGCGAGCTGGGCTACGACGTGCAGGAGCCGAAGGAAACCGAATACGCGGCGATGATGGTGGCGCTGTCCTACGGCGACGCGGACTTCACCGTGCACTTCTGGGACAAGCTGCACGACGCCTTCTACCAGAAGGTCGACGGGCCGCACACGCTGGTCAAGGCCGGCGACGTGATCCCCGGCGTGCTGCAGGGCTACCTGATCGACAAGAAGACCGCCGAGCAGTACCACATCCGCTACATCACCGACCTGAAGAAACCCGAGATCGCCAAGCTGTTCGACACCGACGGCGACGGCAAGGCCAACCTGACCGGCTGCAACCCGGGCTGGGGCTGCGAGCTGGTGATCTCCCACCACATGAAGGCCTATGACCTGGAGAAGAGCGTCAACGTCAACCAGGGCTCCTACTTCGCCCTGATGGCCGACACCATCGCCCGCTACAAGCAGGGCCAGCCGATCCTCTACTTCACCTGGGTGCCGCAGTGGATCGCCGGCGTGCTGGTGGAAGGCCGCGACGTGGTCTGGCTGGAGGTGCCCAAGACCGACCTGCCCGACGGCAACAACGACGTGAACACCACCTACCAGGGCAAGAACCTGGGCTTCGCCATCGACAAGGTCGAGGCGCTGCTGAACAAGGACTTCGCCGACAAGAACCCGGTCGCGCTCAAGTTCCTTTCGCAGCTGCAGATCAGCGCCGACGACGAAAGCCAGCAGAACCTGCGCATGCAGAAGGGCGAGAACAAGCCGGCCGACGTCCGCCGCCACGCCCAGGAATGGATCGCCGCCCACCGCCAGCAGTGGGACGGCTGGCTGCAGGCCTCGCGCGCGGTCGCCAGCCAGGCCAAGCAGTGACGCCAGCGGGTGCCCGCCGCCGGGCACCCGCTCCTCCGATTCCCGATCCCCGTCTGTGGAGCCTCCACATGTCGCTTTATTCGTTCGTCCGTGAATTCCGCTTCGAGCAGGCGCCCGCGCACACCCGCGAACTCATGCAGACCTGCCTGCTGGACATCCTCGGCGTCGCCGCCGGCGCCCGCGACAACGCCACCAGCCAGGCGCTGCGCCGGTATGCCTTGAACCACTACCCGGCGGGCGTGCTTTCCAGCCGCCTGCTGTTCGACGGCCGCGCGGTGCACCCGCTGGGCGCGGCCTGGGCCGGCGGCTTCTGCGTCGACAGCCTGGATGCCCACGAAGGCCACTTCACCTCCAAGGGCCACGCCGGCGCCACCGTGGTGCCGGCGTTGCTGGCCCTGGTGGATGCCTGCCGCCAGCAGGGCCGGAGCATCAGCGGCGCGGAACTGCTCAGCGCCCTGACCATCGGCTACGAAACCGCCCTGCGCGCCGGCGCCGCGCTCATGGCCACGGCGCCGCAATACCACGCCTCGGGCGCGTTCTCCGGCATCGGCGTGGTGTGTGGCGGCGCGCGCCTGCTGGGCTTCGACGAACAGCAGTTGCGCCATGCCCTGGGCATTGCCGAATACTTCGGCCCGCGCTGCCCGATGATGCGCCTGGTGGACCACCCCTCCATGCTGCGGGACGCCCACGGCGCCGGCGCTTTCGCCGGCCTCAACGCGCTGCTGCTGGCCGAGGCCGGCGTCACCGGGGCCCCGGCCGAGACGGTCGAGTTCGACGAGGTCGCCGGCCACTGGCGCGACCTGGGCCAGCGCTGGGAGATCGACGCCCAGTACTTCAAGCCCTGGCCGGTGTGCCGCTGGGCCCAGCCGGCGCTGACCGCGCTGACCGCGCTGATGGCCGAGCACCCGCAGATCCGCGGCGAGAACATCGAGCGCATCAAGGTGCAGACCTTCCACGAATCCATGCGCCTGCAGGGGCACACGCCGGCCAACGCCGACGAGGCGCAGTACGCCCTGGCCTTCCCGCTGGCGGCCCTGGCCGTGCGTGGCCAGGTGGGGCCGCTGGAGGTGACCGGGGATGCGGTGCACGCCTCGGACATCCTGGCGGTCAGCCAGCGCGTCGACATCGTCGAAAGCGACGAGCTTTCCGCGCGCTTCCCCAACGAGATCCTTTCGCGGGTCTCGGTGTCGCTCAAGGACGGCCAGGTGTTCACCAGCCCGGTGACCGCGGCCAAGGGCGACCCCGCCAGCGCCATGAGCCGCGAAGAGTTCCGCGCCAAGTTCGACCTGCTGGCCGGCATCACCCTGGACGAGGCCCTCCGGCAGGAGATCGCCGGGGCGATCGCGGCGCTGCCTACCAGCGCCGATTGCGAAGGTTTGTTCGGGCTGCTGTTCGAGGCGGCCGGGCAGGGCGCCTGAGCCCCGCGGCCGGGAGGCCATCGTCTGTAGCGATGGCCTTCGCCGCAGCGGTCGCCGCCTTGCCCAGCGCCAGGCGGCGCCCTGCTACGGGGCCGGGTTTCTCAGCGCCTGGGTCTGCGCCAGCAGCCACTCGCGGAGCATGCGGATGCCCGTCGAGCCGGCCAGGTCGCGGCGGCAGACGAAGTAATGCTTCCTGTCGTCGGCGAAGTAGGTTTCCTGAAGGGGGCGCACCAGCCTGCCGCTGTCCAGCTGCGGCTGGACCAGGTGGCGCCAGGCCAGGCCGACGCCGACCTCCTGGTGCACCGCGTCCATGAGCATGGAGAAGTGGCTGAAGTTCATGGCCTCCCGGCTTCCGGAAACGTCCAGGCCGAACTGCCGCAGCCAGAACGCCCAGTCGATGGGCGCCCACAGCCTGGCCTTCCAGTGGCTCGCGCTGAGGTTGAGCAGGGTGGCGTCCAGTAGCCCGGGCAATGTCGCGACCTGGGGATGCTGTTCGAGAAAGCCCGGGGTGCAGACCGGGAACACCTCCTCGGAAAACAGGTACTCGGCCACGTAGCGCGGATGCTCCTCCAGTCCCAGAGTCACCGCCGCCGTGAAGTTCTCCTGGTAGTCGGGGTTGCCTTCGGTGCTGATCAGGTGCAGCTGCAGTTCGGGATATTGCGCGCGCAGCTGCTTCAGCCACGGCATCAGCCACAGCTGGGCGAAGGCCGTGGTGGTGATCAGGGCGAGATGATCCTGGCCGTTGCGCCGCAACAGGTCGCTGGAGGCATTGGCGATGTGGTGCAGGGCCGACGACGCGGCCAGGTACAACGCATGCCCGTCGTCGGTCAGCTCGACCTTGCGGTTGCCGCGCAGGAACAGCTTGAGCCCGTAGAAGTCCTCCAGCACCTGGATCTGGCGGCTGACCGCCGCCTGGGTCACGTAGAGTTCCTCCGCCGCCATCTTGAAACTGCCGTGGCGGGCGGCGGCCTCGAAAGTCCGTAGCGCATTCAGTGGCGGCAGCGAATGCCGGAGGTTGCTCATGGGGGCTCACCCGCTATGGAAAGACGCCTGGGCAGTTAAGCAAAACTCAAGCGTGCAGGGCAGTGCTTTATAGATTTTCTCCAATGCCCAAGCGTTTCGATTAACCAAAAGTTAATCGAATGCAGCGAAGAAGTCGTTTGTCGCCGGCCCCCGGCCTGTCGATCATCGGCCTCACACATCCCACTGAGGTGCAAGGCCATGCGATTCGAAAACAGGATTGTCGTGATTACCGGTGGCGCCGGCGGCGTGGGCCAGGCGCTGGTACGGCTGTTCGCCGCCGAAGGGGCCCGGCTGATGATCTCGGACATCAACGCCGAGGGCTGCCAGGCCATGGTCGACGAGGCGCGCGCCCTGGGCGCCGAGGCCGAGTGCCTGGCCGGCAACCTGCGCGAGAAGGAATACTGCGAGGCGATCATCGCCCGGGCGGTCGAGCGCTTCGGCGGCGTCGACATCCTGCTCAACAATGCCGGCATCATTCCCCGCGGCACCGTCGAGGAAACCACCGACGACATGTGGTTCACGGCGATGGACGTCAACCTGAACGCCGTGTTCTTCCTCTGCCGCGCGGCGATACCGCACATGAAGCGCCGCGGCGGCGGGGCCATCGTCAACACCTCGTCGGTCTGGGGCGTCTACCCCGGCCCCGGGCACGTCGCCTACTGCACCAGCAAGGGCGCGGTGGCCGCGCTGACCAAGAACCTGGGCCGGGACGCCGCGCCCTTCGGCATCCGCGTCAATGCCGTGTGCCCGCACGAGATCAACACGCCGATGATCCGCAGCGGCTTCGAACGCCGTGGGCTGGACCCGCAAAAGGCCATCGAGGAACTGAACAGGACCGTGCCGCTGGGCCGCATCGCCGAGCCGGAGGACATCGCCGACGTGATCGCCTTCCTGGCCTCCGACCAGGCGCGCTACATTGCCGCGGAAACGCTCGAAGTCACCGGCGCCAAACCGGTTTCGGGCTGAGGAGGCCAGCATGCTGCTCAATGACAAGGTAGCCGTCGTGACCGGCGGCGGGCGCGGCATCGGCCGCGGGATCACCGACAAGCTGCTGGAGGCCGGCGCCCGCGTGCTGGTCGCCCAGCGCCAGCCGCTGGATGAAGACCTGAGCGCCAACCCCCGGGTGGCATGGTGTGAGGCCGACCTGGGCGAGCGCGAGGCGCCCTATGCCATCGCCCGCGCCGTCGAGGCGCATTTCGGCGGCGCCGACATCCTGGTCAACAATGCCGGCTTCATGTTCGAGAAATCCCTCGACGACATGCACGAGGACGATTGGGATCGCATGATGGCCGTCAACCTGCGCGCCCCGGTGTTCCTGGTCAAGGCGCTGCTGCCGCAGATGCGCCGGCGCGGTGGCGGCAGCATCGTCAACATCGGCTCCATCGAGGGCATCGGCGCCAACCCCTGGCACGCCGCCTACTGCGGCTCCAAGGCCGGCGTGCATGGCTTCACCCGGGCCATGGCCGTCGACCTGGGGCGCGACGGCATCCGTTGCAACGCCATCGCCCCGGGGTGGATCAACTCGGAACTGAGCGACGCCTACATCGACGCCCAGCCACAACCCGAGCTGGCCCGCGCCGGCCTGCTGAAGCTGCACCCGGTGGGCCGCACCGGCGAGCCCGGGGACATCGGCGGCGTCGCCGTGTTCCTGGCCAGCGACGCGGCGGCCTTCATCACCGGCCAGGTGATAGTCGTGGACGGCGGCCGCACGGCCAAGCTGCCGCTGCCTTTCTGAGGCGCGAGCGGCGCCGGGAAGCCCACCTTGGCGGTGGGCTTTTTTCATGGCGTCGTGCAAGGGCGTTTCGACCGCGCGGGCCCCGGCGATCTGTGCTATTTCTCCCCGGCAGTCCCGCCCTCCGGGCCGCCACGGAGACCCCCATGCCCGCCGAAGCCGCCGCGCCGTTCTCGATCCTCGTCCTGGTGTTCCCGCACTACAACCTGGCGGCCACCACGGCCTTCATCGACCCGTTCCGCGCCGCCAACTACCTGAGCGGCCATACCCATTTCCACTGGGAAGTGGTGTCGATGAACGGCGGGCCGGTGGTGGCGAGCAATGCCATGAGCACCGACACCCGGGCGCTGGCCGAGGTGCAGGGCGTGCCCGACCTGGTGATGCTGTCTTCCAGCTGGAACCCGGAGACGCTGCACAGCCCGGCGCTGAGCGCGGCGCTGCGACTGTGGGCGAGGGAAGGGGTGGTGCTCGGCGCGCTGGACACCGGCGTCTACCTGCTGGCCGAGGCCGGGCTGCTCAACGGCAAGCGCGCCACCGGGCACTACGAGCACATCGATTCGCTGAAGGAACTGTACCCGGAGGTGGATATCTGCGAAGACATGCTGGTGATGGACGGCAAGCGCATCACCTGCTGCGGCGGCGCCGCGTCCACCGACTGCGCGCTGCACGTCATCCGTTCGCTGCACGGCGACACCCTGGCCAACGAGACCGCGCGCTACCTGTTCCATGAGCGTCTGCGCCCCCTGGGCACGCAGCAGAACCCGGAGACGCCGCAGCCGCTGGGCAACACCGTGCCGGACCTGGTCAAGCAGGCCATCCGCATCATGGAGCAGAACCTGGAGGAGGCCGTGCCGATCCCGGACATCTGCGAGCGCATCGGCATCTCCCAGCGCCAGCTCGACCGCCTGTTCAATCAGATCGTGCAGAAGAGCCCGGCGTTGTACTACCGCGACATCCGCCTGGACCGCGCGCGTTGCCTGGTGACCCAGACCGACATGTCGCTGATGGAGATCGCCGTGGCCTCGGGCTTCGCCAACCAGTCGCACTTCAGCCGCATCTACCGCGAGCGCTTCGGCCTGACGCCGCGCCGCGACCGTCTCGACGGCCGCATTCCCTTCGAGTTCCGGGCCTGGCCGATGCACCAGGTCACGCCCTGACGCCTTTCCCCCAAAGCCGCTGCTGACACCCTGCAACCCGCCCCGCGCGGGCGGCGGGAGCCTGCGCGCCCGCCCCAGGGCGGTCGCAAACGGGACGCTCATATCCAAAAGCGACCATGGCCAAAAACGAAAAAAACGCGGCGAATCCTGCACATTTTGCCCGCCCCGCGACGACCACTATCGGCTCCGAGACAAGAACACAAACCCAGGAAATTCCTGTACCGGAAGGCCGCTGATATGTCTGAAGTCATCTCCAAAGTACAACTCCAGAACATCGCCCGGGGCTACCACCCGGACCCGCTGATCTCCCAGTCGCTGCGCGCGGACGCCTACGTCGACCCGCAATGGTTCCGCCTGGACCAGCAGCAGATCATCGCCAAGTCCTGGCAATGGGTCTGCCACGTGGAGAAGGTCCGCGAGCCGGGCACCTACACCACTGCGGAAATCGCTGGCAACCCCATCGCCGTGGTGCGCGACCACGACGGCAAGCTGCGGGCCTTCTACAACGTCTGCAAGCACCGCGCGCACCCGGTGCTCAGCGGCGAGGGCAAGGTCAACCGCATCATCTGCCCCTACCACTCCTGGTGCTACGGCCTGGACGGCCAGCTCAGCGGCGCGCCCCACGTCGGTGGCCTGAAGGAGTTCGACAAGGGCGAGATCCACCTGAGCCCCGTGCAGGTCGAGGAGTTCTGCGGCTTCATCTTCGTCAACCTAGACCCCGCCGCGCGGTCGCTGCGCGAGCAGTCCGGCGAGTTGCAGGAGGAGATCCTGCACTGGGCGCCGGACATCGCCAACCTGACCTTCGGCCACCGCCTGACCTACGCCATCAAGTCCAACTGGAAGAACGTCGTCGACAACTTCCTGGAGTGCTACCACTGCCCGACGGCGCACAAGGACTTCTGCACCCTGGTGGACATGAGCACCTACAAGGTGCGCACCCATGGCATCTATTCCAGCCACATGGCCGAGGCCGGCCAGGGCCAGAACAGCGCCTACGACACCTCCCAGGCCAAGGTGCGCACCCACGCGGTGTGGTGGCTGTGGCCCAACACCTGCCTGATGCGCTACCCGGGGCGCAGCTCGATGATCGTGCTGCACATCATCCCGGCCGGCCCCGACCTGACCTACGAGACCTACGACTTCTTCCTCGAAACGCCCGAGGCGAACGAGATGGAGAAGGAAGCCATCCGCTACCTCGACGAAGTGCTGCAGGTGGAGGACATCGCCCTGGTGGAGAACGTCCAGCGCGGCATGCGCACGCCGGCCTTCGAGCAGGGGCGCATCGTCACCGACCCCAACGGCTCGGGCAAGTCCGAGCACGCGCTGCACCACTTCCATGGCCTGGTGCTGGGCGCGTATGAACAGGGAGTCGAGGCATGAGCGGCGCGCTGCAAGGGAAGGTCGCCTTCGTCACCGGCGGCCTGGGCGGGATCGGCCGCGCCATCTGCGCGCGCTTCGTCAGGGAAGGCGCCACGGTGTTCGCCGCCGACCTGAAGGAGTCCGCGGCCGCGCCGGGCACGACCTTCGTCCCGCTCGACGTCCGCTCGGAGGAGAGCGTGCGCCAGGCCATGGCGACGGTGCAGGCGCGGGCCGGCAAGCTCGACGTCCTGGTCAACGCCGCCGGCATCGAGATCGAGAAGACCATCGAGCAGACCAGCCTGGAAGACTGGAACCGCATCTTCGCGGTGAACGTCACCGGCACCTTCCTGGTCTCGAAATTCGCCCTGCCGCTGCTGCGCGACAGCGGCGCGGCGAGCATCGTCAACTTCGGCTCCTACGACGGCTTCATCGCCGACCCGGGGCTGGCCGCCTACTGCGCCACCAAGGGCGCGGTGCATGCGCTGACCCGCGCCATGGCCTGCGACCACGGCCCCGAGGGCATCCGCGTCAACGCCGTCTGCCCCGGCTACGTGGACACGCCGATGCTGCGCAGCTTCTTCCGCGACCACGGCGACATCCAGAGCCTGGAAGCGGCCGTGCGCGACGTGCACCCACTGCGCCGCTACGGCACCCCGGAGGACGTCGCCAACCTGGTGAACTGGCTCGCCGGCGACGAAGCCCGCTACGCCTCCGGGCAGCTGTGGGTGCTCGATGGCGGGCTGACCGCCCAAGTCCAACAAATGAAACTGTGAGAGCGACCATGCCCAAGTCCGTCATCATCACCTGCGCCACCACCGGCGGCGTGCACACGCCGACCATGTCCGAATACCTGCCGATCACCCCGGACGAGATCGCCCGCTCGTCCATCGAGGCGGCCGAGGCGGGCGCCTCGATCATCCACCTGCATGCCCGCCACCCCGAGACCGGCAAGCCCGACCCGCGCCCCGAGCTGTTCCGCGACTTCATGGGGCAGATCAAGGGCGCCAGCGACGCCGTGCTCAACGTCTCCACCGGCGGCGGCCTGGGCATGAGCCGCGAGGAGCGCCTGCGCGCCGCGGTGAGCCTGAGCCCGGAAATGGCCTCGCTGAACGTCGGCTCGATGAACTTCGGCATCTTCCCGATGAAGGCCAGATACCCGAGCTGGAAACACGACTGGGAGCCGGCCTTCCTCGACAGCACCCGCGACTTCATCTTCCGCAACACCTTCGCCGACATCGAGTACATCGTGAAGGAGCTGGGCGAGGGCCATGGCACGCGCTTCGAGTTCGAGTGCTACGACCTGGGCCACCTCTACAACCTGGCCTGGGTCATCGACCAGGGCTGGATCAAGCCGCCGTTCTTCGTACAGATGGTGTTCGGCGTGCTGGGCGGCGTCGGCGCCGACCTGGACAACCTGATGCACATGCACAGCATCGCCCAGAAGCTGTTCGGCAAGGACTACGAGTGGTCGGTGCTGGCCGCCGGCAAGAACCAGATGCACTTCGCCACCCAGGCCGCGCTGCTGGGCGGCAACCTGCGCGTCGGCCTGGAAGACAGCCTCTACATCGCGCCGGGCGAGAAGGCCAGAAGCAACGCCGAGCAGGTGCGCAAGATCCGTTCGATCGTCGAAAGCCTCGGCCTCAAGGTCGCCACGCCGGCCGAGGCCCGCGCGCGCCTGGGGCTCAAGGGCGGCGACAAGGTCGAGTTCTGAGAGGGGAGAAGCTCATGCAGACCCGAATGCTGATCGACGGCGAACTGGTGGCGGGCGAGGGCGAGGCCCTGGCGGTGATCGACCCCGCCAGCGGCGAGCGCATCGCCCAGGTCCACGAGGCCAGCCCGCAACAGGTGGACGCCGCCGCCCGCGCGGCGGAGGAAGCCTTCCACCGTTACGGCCGCAGCACGCCCGCCGAACGTTCCGCCCTGTTGCTGGACATCGCCGACGTCATCGAGGCCCACGCGCCGGAGCTGGCCGCGCTGGAAAGCGCCAACGTCGGCAAGCCCTGGCCGTCGGCGCTGGACGACGAGATGCCGCTGACCCTCGACAGCTTCCGCTTCTTCGCCGGTGCGGCGCGCACCCTGGCGGGCGTCGCCGCCGGTGAATACGTGGCGGAACACACCAGCCTGATCCGCCGCGACCCGCTGGGCCCGGTGGCGGCCATCGCGCCCTGGAACTACCCGCTGATGATGGCCGCCTGGAAGCTGGCCGCGCCGCTGGCGGCCGGCTGCACGGTGGTGCTCAAGCCCTCGGAGCTGACGCCGCTGTCGACCCTGCGCCTGGCCGAGCTGCTGCAGGACGTGGTGCCCAAGGGCGTGGTCAACGTGATCAATGGCAGAGGAGCGAGCATCGGTGATCGTCTTATCAATGCTGCTGGGATGGAAGGCGTCAGCATTACCGGATCGCCCGCCACGGGCGCCGCGGCCATGCGCGCGGCGGCGCAGCAACTGCGCCAGGTGCATCTGGAACTGGGTGGCAAGGCGCCGGTGATCGTCTACGCCGATGCCGACGTCGACAAGCTGGTCGCCACCCTGCGCGGCACCGCGTTCTTCAACGCCGGCCAGGATTGCGCGCAACCCTGCCGCCTGCTGGTGGCCGACGCGGTCTACGAGCGGGTCGTCGCCGCACTGGCCGACGCGGTGGGTTCGATACGCACCGGCGGCCCGCGCGAGGCGGGCACCGAGATGGGCCCGCTGATCAGCCAGGCGCACCGCCAGCGCGTGGCCGGCTTCGTCGAGCGCGCCCGCGGGCGGGCCGAAGTGGTGGCCGGCGGCTTCGCCGAGGAGCGTCCCGGCTTCTTCTACCGCCCCACGGTGGTGGCCAACGTCGACAACGATGCGGAGATCGCCACCTCTGAAATCTTCGGGCCGGTCGTCACGGTGTCGCGCTTCGGCGCCGGGGACGACCCCATAGCCATCGCCAACGCCGGCCGCTACGGCCTGGCCTCCTCGGTGTGGACGCGGGACAGCGCGCGGGCCATGGCCGCCAGCAGCCGCCTGCGCTACGGCTTCACCTGGGTGAACACCCACGGCGTGGCCACGCCGGAAATGCCCTGGGCGGCCATGAAGGGTTCGGGGCACGGCTGCGACATGTCGGTGTTCGCCCTCGAAGCCTACACCGCCGTCCGCCACGTCATGTTCGCGCACGGGTGAAGGCCATGGACAAGGACATCGTGATAGTGACGGGCGGCGGGCGCGGCATCGGCCAGGCCATCGTCGACCGGTTCCTCGCCCAGGGCGCGCAGGTCGCGACCTGCGGTCGGGGAGAGCGCCCGGCCGACCTGGACGAAGCGGTGCTGTGGGTACAGGCCGACGTCTCGCGCAGCGCCGATGCCGGTCGCGTGGTGAAGCGAACCCTCGAACACTTCGGCGCGCCCACCGTGCTGGTCAACAACGCCGGCGTGCAGGTGGAGAAGACCCTCGACGCGACCACCGACGAGGACTGGGAGCAGGTCATGGGCATCAACGCCAAGGGCACCTTCAACCTCTGCCGCGCCGTGCTGCCGGTCATGGCGGAGCGGGGCGGCAGCATCGTCAACCTCGGTTCGATTTCCGGGTTGAACGCCGATCCGTCCATGGCCCTGTACAACGCCTCCAAGGCCTTCGTGCATGGCCTGACGCGCTCCATCGCCATCGACCACGGCCCGCGCGTGCGCTGTAACGCGGTGTGCCCGGGCTGGATCATGACGGCCATGGCCGAGGACGGTTTCGCCCAGGCCCGCGACCCCGGGAAAGCCAAGGCCGACGCCCTGGCCCGGCACCCCGCCGGGCGCTTCGGCCGGCCTCGGGACGTCGCTGAACTGGTGGCCTGGCTCGCCAGTGAACAGGCCGGTTTCGTCACCGGCCAGTGCTATGTCATCGACGGCGGCCTGACCGCCGCCTCTCCACTCCAACCGAGGTTCTTCTGATGCGTGAATTCCAGAATGTGGCGGTATTGGGCGCCGGTGTCATCGGTGCCAGCTGGGCGGCGTTGTTCCTGGCCTCCGGCCGTGACGTGGCGGTCTTCGACCCTGCCGAGGGGATGGAGGACGAGGTGCGCGAGTACGTGAAGAACGCCTGGCCCACCCTGGTGGAACTGGGGCTGGTGAAGGAGGGCGCGCCGGGCGAGCTGAGCTTCCACCGCAACGCGGCCGACGCGGTGAAGCACGCCGACTTCATCCAGGAAAGCGTGCCCGAGCGCATCCGGATCAAGCATGCGCTCTATGCCGAAATCGAACCGCTGCTGAAGGCCGGCGCCATCGTCGCGTCGTCCGCCTCGGGCCTGCCGCTGAGCGAGATGCAGGCCGGCTGGCGGGACCCGTCGCGCTTCGTCCTCGGCCACCCGTTCAACCCGCCGCACCTGATCCCGCTGGTGGAGGTCATGGGCAACCAGCGCACCGCGCAGGATGCGGTGGAGGGCGCGGAGCGCTTCTACGAGCAGGTCGGCAAGGTGACCATCCGCGTCCATCGCGAAGTCCCCGGCCACGTCGCCAACCGCCTGCAGGCCGCGCTCTGGCGCGAGGCCATCCACCTGGTGAAGATCGGCGCGGCCAGCGTCGAGGACGTCGACACCGCCATGTGGGCCGGGCCCGGCCTGCGCTGGGCGGCCATGGGGCCGACGCTGCTGTTCCACCTGGGCGGCGGGCCCGGCGGCCTGGAGTCCTTCTGCCAGAAGTACGCCGAGAGCTTCCACCGCTGGTGGGACGACCTGGGCGACCCGCGGCTGGATGCCGAGACCGCGGCGCTGCTGGTCCAGGGCGTGGCCGCCGAGTCCGCCGACGGCACCCAGGCGGAGCTTTCCCGGGCCCGCGACGAGCTGATCACTGCGATGCTCAAGACCACCGCGAACCTGCGGCGCAAGTAAGCCGTCGAAGTCGTTCGCAGGTTGGCGGGGCGCAAGCGCTCCGCCGGCCGTAGTCCCCGATCCAGGAGCAGAGGTCATCATGTCGGTCCAACGTCTGACACTGCGGGTGGCGGAGATCGCCAGCGCCGCCCGGGACGCGCTGGTCATCGAGCTGCGCGATCCCGCCGGCGGCGAGCTGCCGGCCTTCACCCCCGGCGCGCACATCGAACTGCACCTGCCCGGCGGCCTGGTGCGCCAGTATTCGCTATGCGGCGATGCCCGGCAGCGCGACGCCTACCGCGTCGGCGTCGGCCTGGCGCCGGCCAGCCGCGGCGGTTCGCGCTACATCCACCAGCAGTTGCGCGTCGGCGACCTGCTCAGCGTCACGCCGCCGCGCAACCACTTCCCGCTGTTCGAGGACGCCGCCGAGTTCGTCTTCTTCGCCGGCGGCATCGGCATCACGCCGATTCTCTCGATGATCCACTGGTGCGAGGCGAACCGGCGCCCCTGGCGGCTGTTCTACCTGGTGCGCAGCCGCGAGCGCGCGGCCTTCCTCGACCAGCTCGCGGCCTACGGCAGCCGCGTGACCCTGCATGCCGACGAAGAGGCCGGCGGGCTGTTCGACATCGCCGGCAACCTGGCCCGCCTGCCGGCGCGGGCGCACCTCTACACCTGCGGCCCCACGCCCTTGATGCTGGCGGTGGAGGCGGCGGCCAGGGCCTTCCCCGTCGAGCAGGTGCACTTCGAATGGTTCTCGCCGCGGCAGGTGGAGAAGGCCGGGGCCGACGTGCCCTTCACCCTCAAGCTCGCGCGCAGCGGCAAGTGCCTGGAGGTGCCGGCCGAGCAGAGCATCCTGCAGGTGCTGGAGGCCAACGGCGTCTGCGTCGAGAACTCCTGCCGCGAGGGCACCTGCGGCGCCTGCGAGACCCGGGTGCTGGCCGGCATCCCCGACCACCGCGACAGCGTGCTGAGCGAGGCGGAGCGCAAGGCCAACCGTACCCTGATGGTCTGCGTGTCCCGCGCGCTTTCCGCGACGCTGGAACTGGACCTGTAAGCCAACTCCCCCCAGAGCAGGACACGCCATGCTGACCTATCGAACGCCCGTGCTGCGCGAATGGATCGACTACAACGAGCACCTGCGCGACGCTTTCTACTTCCTCATCTTCAGCTACGCCACCGATGCGCTGATGGCGCGCATCGGCCTGGACGCGGCGGGCCGGGCCGACACCGGGCACACTCTGTTCACCCTCGAAGCGCACATCAACTACCTGGCCCAGGCGAAGCTGCACGAGGCGCTGGAAGTGCGCACGTCGTTCATCGACCGCGACCTCAAGCGCCTGCACATCGTGCACAACCTCTACCGCGAGGGCGCGGCCGAGCCCCTGGCCGTCAGCGAGCAGATGCTGATGAACATCGACAGCCGAACCGGCAGGTCCAGCGCCTTCGCCGGGGCGGTGGATTCGCGGATTTCCGAGCTTTTCCGGCAGTTCCAGGGGGCCCGGCACCCCGGCTATTGCGGGAAGACCATCGGCATACGCCGCTGAGGCGGGCCTGCCCTGCGCAGGCGCAACCCACAAAAACAAAACCTTGCCTTGAGGATTCTCCCGATGAAAGCTGCATCCCTGCTGTTCCTGGGCGCCCTGGCCGTTCTCCCCGTCGCGGCGCAGGCCGCCGAGCCCGCGCAGTGCCAACTGGTCAGGATGTCCGACCCCGGCTGGACCGACATCCAGTCCACCACCGCCATCGCCAACACCCTGCTCAAGGGCCTGGGCTACAAGACCAAGGTGACCCTGCTGGGGGTGCCGCTGACCTACAAGGCGCTGGCCGAAGGCAAGAACATGGACGTGTTCCTCGGCACCTGGATCCCGACCATGGAGCCGGACCTCAAGCCCTACCGCGACGCCGGCAGGATCGACATCGTCCGCGTCAACCTCAAGCACGCCAAGTACACCCTGGCGGTACCGGAGGAGCTCTGGAACCGCGGGCTGAAGGACTTCGCGGACATCCCGAAATTCAAGGACGAGCTCAACGGCAAGATCTACGGCCTGGAGCCGGGCGACGGCGGCAACAATGCCGTGCTCAAGGCCATCGAGCAGAACGCCTTCGGCTTGAAGGACGCCGGCTTCAACGTGGTGGCGTCCAGCGAGTCGGGCATGCTGTCCCAGGTCGACCGGGCCATCCGCAGGAAGAACGCGATCCTCTTCCTGGGCTGGGAACCGCACCCGATGAACACCCGCTTCAGGATCCGCTTCCTCACCGGCGGCGACGCCTTCTTCGGCCCGGACTTCGGCGACGCCACCGTCTACACCAGCACCCGCAAGGGCTACGTGGACGAATGCCCGAACGTGGGGCAGTTGCTGAAGAACCTCAGCTTCACGCTGGACATGGAGAACACCATCATGGGCTCCATTCTGGACGACAAGATGGAACCCGAGGACGCGGCGAAAGCCTGGCTGAAGAAGAACCCGCAGGTGCTGGAGCCGTGGTTGAAGGATGTGGCGACCGTCGATGGGAGGCCGGGGTTGGAGGCGGTCAGGGGGAGTTTGTAGGGGGAAGTGGTGTTGTGCCCGAAGAGCGCCCTCTCCCCAACCCTCTCCCGCAAGCGGGAGAGGGGGCTGTCCTGAGTGGGGGGGCGAATCCTGCGTCATCCTGAAGCGCCTAACCCCACCCCGTCATTCCCGCGAACGCGGGACGCGGCTCCATCGCGAACAGCGCTTGCGCTGGCCCGAAGGGGAATAACCCAGTGGCTGCGGGGTTCGCGAGCAAGCTCGCTCCTACGAAGAGCAAAAGCGGCTCAGCTCTGGCTTTGGCTCTTGGGACTTCCAGAGAAGCCTCCGAGCGCACCGAAACGCCCCTTCAGAAGGCCGAGCGAAACCGGCGCTCAGGAGGTCATGCGACATGGATGTCGCGAGAGCCTCGCGGGCTACAGGGACGTACGCTCGGGGGGGGACGCCTAGTTCGGGCCTCCGTGGCGGGGGAATTCGTGAGGGTAGCCCGGCTTCATCGGGCCCGTATGCGGGGCAAGCCTTTTTGGTTCCTTTTTGCGGGGGTGGCCTTCCACCGTTTGACAAAAGGGACTCGCCCGAGGGGGCGAAACAAAAAATCTCCGAACACTCGGTGCGGCGCGCTACACCCAAACAAGACGTCTCTGGGTTCCCGCCTTCGCGGGAATGACGGGGTGAGGTTAGGGGTGGGAGGATGGCGCCTGACCGACACGTCGCTCAGGACGGCCCCCTCTCCCTTCAGGGAGAGGGCTGGGGAGAGGGAGCCAAGGCCAGGATGTAAACACCCCCGCCAAACCAACACACCAAACGATCAGCGCGCCGCCCAGGCATTGAACCGCTGCTGCAGCTGCTCCCCATGATCCGCCCAGAACGCCGCATCCATCGCCAACTGCTTGCCCAGGTTATCCGGCGCGCTGGGAAGGTCCCGGCTCTGCGCAGGCTCTATCTGCGCCGCAGCCTCGAGGTTCACCGGCCCATAGGCGATGTGGTCGGAATAGGCCTTCTGCTGCGGCTCCTGCAGCGCGAACCGGATGAACTTGCGTCCTTCCTCGGCGTGCTTGGCGCCCTTGGGAATGGCGTAGGACTCGATGTCGTAGATACCGCCGTTCCACACCACCTTCAGGTTGCTTTCGTTCTGCACGGCGGAGATGCGCCCGTTGTACGCGGCGCTCATCACCACGTCGCCGGAGACCAGGTATTGCGGCGGTTGCGCGCCGGCTTCCCACCACTGGATGTACGGCTTGATCTCGTCGAGCTTGCGGAAGGCGCGGTCCTGGCCTTCCTTGGTGGCGAGCACGGCGTAGATGTCCTTGTACGGCACGCCGTCGGCCATCAGCGCGTACTCCAGGGTGTACATCGGGCCCTTGCGCAGCCCGCGCTTGCCCGGGTACTTCTTCACGTCCCAGAAGTCGGCCCAGCCGGTGGGCGCGGTCTTGAGCTTGTCGGCGTTGTAGGCCAGCACCGTGGACCAGACGAAGATGCCCGCGCCGCAGGTGTTGATCGCGCCCTTGACCAGCTTGGGCGCCAGGGCGGCGATGGCCGGGTCGTCGCCGATCTCCTCCAGCAGCCCCTCGTCGCAGGCGCGCAGCAGTTCCGGCGTTTCCAGCTCCACCACGTCCCAGGAGACGCTGCCGGTGTCGACCTGGATCTTGACCTTGGCCATCTCGCCGTTGAATTCGTCGGCAATGATCCGGCTGCCGGTCTGCGCGCTATAGGGCTGGTAGTAGGCCTGCTGCTGCGCGTTCTTGTTCGCCCCGCCCTGGGAGGCCACGGTGAGGTCGGCCAGGGCGTGGGTGGAAAGACAAGCGATGGAAACGGCGATGACGCTGCTCAGAGACTTTGGCATTGTTATGGGCTCCGATGAGTCGAGGGAATGTCCGGTGAGGGCAATGGGCCGGGGCGCTGGACTGCGCGCGGCCTGACCTCCAGTTTCCCCAGGGCCCGGGCGCGGCGACATCAGACAGATTTACAATTCGCCAGCAGCTGGTTCATACCTTTGTATGGATTCAACGGCCCGGGGCCGATGCGATCCTCTGATTCGCTGCTGGAACCCACCTGCCGGAGGCGCCGTGCCGATCTCGATTCAGGACATCCTCGATGACAACGCGCTGTCCACGCGCCTGGTCAGCGGCGCCAGCCATGTCGGGCGGCTGCTGCGCTGGGCGCACGTCTGCGAACTGCCCGACCCCTCGCAATGGCTGGGCGAGGGCGAGCTGCTGATGACCACCGGCCTGGGCATTCCCGCCGATGCCGCGGCGCAGCGCGAGTACATCGAGCGGCTGGCCAGGGCCCGGGTGGCGGGGCTGATGATCGGAGAGAACATGCACGCGCCCAGCGACATGGAAGCGCTGTTCGATACCGCCATGCAGCTGGATTTCCCGCTGCTGCTGACGCATAGCTCGGTGCCGTTCTCGGCGGTCGCCCGGGCGATCATCGACGCCAGCAAGCAGGAGGAGCAGGAGCGCCGCAGCGCGGTGGCGCGCATCTACGAAAGCGCGCGCATGGGCCTGCGCCACGTCGGCGTGGAGTTCCTGCTGCAACGCCTGGCGGCGGACTTGCGCACCCAGCTTTACCTGTTCGACGCCGCCTCGCTGGAGCCCTGGCATGCGGGCCTGGCGCCGCTGCCGGCGCACTGGCGGGCGGCCCTGGGCAAGCGTGCGAACACCACCACTACCGTCACCCGCCATTCGACGGAGGAGGGCGACGCCCTGGTCATGGCGCTGCCTTCGGTGCCGGCCTGCAAGATTCTCGCGTGCGGCGGCGGCCTGGTCGACTATGGCCTGCTGCACCACGTGACGGCGGTGCTGGGCATCGAGCTGGAGCGCCAGCAGGTCGAACATGAGCGCCTGTTGCGCCAGGGCTGGGAGTTGCTGGATGACCTGTTGCAGCAGCGCCTGAGCGAGCGGCCCGCCCACGAGCGCCTGGGCGCCCTGGGCTATCCGGTCGGCCAGGCGGTCTTCGCCGTCGCCCGTTGCCAGGCGGACTTGCCCGAGCGCTGGTCGCAGCGGCTGCACCTGCAGGGCGTGGCGTTATTGTCGCGTGTGCAGGGCGAGGAACTGATCCTGCTGCTGGCCTCGGATGCGGCGGCGGAGCAGGTCCAGCAGGTGCTCGGTTGCCCGCTGGGGTTGTCCAACCCGCTGGGGCACTCGGGCCGTACCCCGGAGGCGCTGCGCGAGGCGCGCCTGGCTCTGGCGCATACCTCGGCCAGCCGCCAGGTCGCCCACTACGGGCGGGCTTCCGGCGAGCTGCTGTGGCTGCCGTCCAGCCTGGAGGAAGCCCTGCTGGTCTACCGCCGCGCCCTGGGCGCCCTGGCCGATTACGACCAGCAGCAGGGCGCGCAGCTGCAGCACACGCTGCAGGTGTTCCTCGAACAGAACCGCTCCTGGCAGAAGACCGCCGAGCGGCTCAACGTGCACCGCCAGACGCTGGTCTACCGCATCCGCCGCATCGAGGAGATCACCGGCCTCTCGCTGGACTCCACCGAGGACGTCGCCGTGCTGTGGATCGCCCTGCGCGCGGCGGACATCGCCGGCCTCAAGGCATGATCACGAAGCTCTTGCGCAGGGTTTCGCGAATGTCCCAGGTGCCGTGACAGTTCGCCGGGAACAGGATGGCGTCGCCGGCGCGCAGCTCGATGGGCTCGCCCTCGTCGGGGATGAAGAAGCCGTGGCCGCTGATGAAGTGGCTGAACTCGCGCTCCATGACCTGGCGGCGGAAGCGCCCCGGGGTGCATTCCCACACGCCGGTCAGCAGGCCGCCCTGGCCTTCGGCGGCGTAGGTGGCGGCCTCGGCCACCGGCGTGCCGACCGGCGCCTTGGCCGGTACGCCGGCGGGCAGCGGGAAGCGGGCGGTATCGGGCAGATGGATCAGGTGCTGCATCGAAGGTCTCCTTGCCTGTTCAGGCGCTCTTGTCTTCCAGGCCCACGGGGGCGAACTTGCTCAGCCTGAGGTCGAGCCAGGACGGCTTGCGGTTCTGCGCCTCCTGCTCCTCCTTGCGCTGCACCGCGCCGCGCACCAGCAGGCCGCCGAAGTAGCGGATGGGCTCCGGCGGGAAGCTCTTGGGCCGGCGCCCCACCAGGCCGCAGCGGCTCCACTCGTCGTTGCGCCCCAGCACCAGGCTGGCGAGGATGCGCCCGCCCAGGCGGCTGGGGCCGACGCCATTGCCGCTCCAGCCGATGCCATAGAAGATGTGCGGCGCGCCTTCCAGGTGGCCGAACACCGGCATGCTGTCGTAGGTGCGGTCGATGGGGCCGCACCAGGCGTGGCTGATGGCCTCGTCGGCGAGGTTGGGGTAGGTGCGGCGGAAGTCTTTCTCGGTCTCTTCGCTCAGCCGCGGGTTGTCGTCGAAGCTGGCGTCGATGCGGCTGGCGTAGTTGATCATGCCGGTGCCCTTGCCGAAGGCGATGCGGCCGTCCCGGGTGGTGCGGTAGAAGTCCACCATCAGCTGCGAATCGGTGATCGACTCGCCGCCGGTCCAGCCGATCTGTTCCAGGCGCTGGGGGATCGGGTGGGTCGCCACTATGGTGCTGGTGACCGGCAGGACGACGCGGCTGAGTTCGGGAATCTGCGCGGCCCAGGCATTGGTGGCCAGCACCACGCGGCGCGCCGTGACCGAGCCCGAGGGCGTGCGCAGCACCGCCGGTTCGCTGCGCTGGATGTCGTCCACGGGCGTGTTCTCGAAGATCCGCACGCCTTTCTCCAGCACTACCCGGCGCAGGCCGCGGGCGAGGCGGGCGGGCTGCACGGTGGCGTTGCTGGCCTCGATCACGCCTTCCAGGTGCTGGCGCGAGCCGGCGCGGCGCTGCACTTCGTTGTCCGGCAGCGAGCGGAAGACCTGCTCGCCCAGGCTTTCGCAGGTGCGCTGCACGCCCTTCCAGGCGCCGCGCTGGGCGTCGCTGGTGGCGGTCCACAGCCAGCCGCCGCGGCGGAAGTGCGCGTCGATGCCGTGCTGCGCGCAGAACTCGCCGATCTCGCCGATGTTCGCTTCCGAGGCGCGGGCCAGGCGCAGGGCTTCTTCCTTGCCGCACTGCGCCACCAGCGAGCTGATCTTCGGCCACCAGGACATCACGAAGCCGCCGTTGCGCCCCGAGGCGCCGCCGCCGCAGATGTCGCGCTCGAGGATCACGATCCGGCACTGCGGTTCGAGCTCCAGCAGGCGCAGCGCCGTCCAAAGCCCGACGAAGCCGCCGCCGATGATGGCGACGTCGACGCTGAGGTCCTCCCGCAGGGGCGCGGTCGGGGTGAGTTCGTCGGCAATTTCCTGGAGCCAGAGGGAGCGTTTCATGGCGAGAGCCCATGGGTTGTTGTTTCCCATAATCTCGCCGAGCAGCGCCGGCGCCACCCATCGTGCATTTCTAACGATTGGGCGGCGGGTTTTCATACAAACATACGAACCCGGCGCTGAGGCCAGGGTGCCCCGGCCACGGCGCTCTTCGCAGGATGGGGTGAGCGAAACCCATGTGGCCGTGGCGATGGGTATCGCTTCGCTCCACCCATCCTGCGTTGCCCGTCCTCACTCGCCGGAACCCTGGAGGGTTCCGGCGCGGCGGGTTCAGAACAGCTTGAGGAAGTTGAGGTAGAAGCGCGGCGCCTTGCCGTTGTCGTCGTCCAGTTCTTCGGCCGAGACCTTGCGCGTCAGCGGGAAGGCCAGCTCGGGCGACACGTACATGTCCTTGAACACCTGCAGGTGGGCGCCGACGCCGGCCGAGGACAGGCTTTCGGCGCTGACCCAGCTCGGCTCCTCGCTCCACACCTTGCCGAAGTCCCAGAAGGCGTAGTACTGCGTGGGCACCTCGTGGTCCCTGAAGGTGTGCAGGCGGTTGTACTGCAGCTCGACCTTGCCGGCGAAGCCCTTGTCGCCGGTGATCTCCGACGGGTCGTAGCCGCGGCCGAACTCGCTGCCGCCCACGCCGAACTGCTCGGGGCTGAGCAGCGGCTGGCCGAAGGAGGTCTGCGCGGTCATCGCCAGGTACAGGTTGAGGCCGTCCATGATTTTCGACAGGTCCTGCAGGCGCTGGGCATCCACCTGCAGCTTGGTGAAGTCGGTCTCGCCGCCCTCGCGCGAGGGGTTGGCGCGGTTTTCGCTGCTGGCGCCCATGATCTTCAGGCCGCGGCTCAGCTCCGCCTTGACCAGGTTCTTGCCGCCGTAGCCGTCGAAGAAGTCGTAGCTGGCGCCCAGGCGCAGGGCGCGGATGCGGTCGTCGCTGGAGGGCGGGCTGTGCGGGTCGTCGAGGTACTCGGACTTGCCGTTGAACCAGGTGAAGGCCGCCGAGGTCTTGAAGGTCTCGTCGCGCTGGCGGATCCACGGCCGGGTGACGCGCACGGCGAAGGTGTCGCCGGAGCTGTTGGCGTCGAGGAAGGAGTAGGTGTCGGCGTGGCCGTCGTTGTGCTGGGCGAGGAAGCTGAGCACGTCGCCGCGGCTGCCGACCGGGACTTCGTACTGGCCTTCGAAGAAGGTCATCTTGTCGCCTTCCACCGACTTGCCGGCGCGCACGCCCAGGTGGTCGCCGTGGCCGGTCAGGTCGTTGACGCCCACGCCGCCGTACACCTGCCAGGGGCCGAAGTAGCGGCTGTCGCGGTTGTCGAAGCCGAAGAAGCCTTCGTACTTGCGCTGGCTGTTCTCCACCAGCAGGTCGGTGCCCTCGGCGACCGGCGAGGGGCTGAAGGTGCCGCGGCTCTGGTTGCCCGAGACGTCGTTCATCAGCAGCAGGTTGCGTTCCAGCGTGGCGCTCTTCACCGGCACTTCTTCACGGATGTTGCGGGCGTAGCCTTCCAGGGCCTTGTTGCTCGGCCCCTGGAAGGTCACCTGGTTGACCCGGCCCTCGAAGACGTGGATGACCAGGTTGCCGTTCTCCAGGCGTTGCTCGGGCACGTAGGCCTTGGCCAGGAGGAAGCCGGCGCGGCGATAGCGCTGGGTGATGACGTCGGCCACGGCGTTCACTTCGGGCAGCGACACCCTGTTGCCTTCCAGGCGCGCGAGCAGCGGCGCGAAGGTGGCGGGCGGGTAGCTGGTCACGCCGGTGAGGGTGACCTTGGTGACCTTGAAGCGGGTCTCGCCGCCGGGCAGCGCGGTCATCTCGGCGGGAACATCCTCCGCGCTCGGGGTGACCACCGTGTCCGGCAATTGCAGCGTGGCGGGCATCTCGGTCGGCGCGCTGCGGTGCCCGGAGGCGTCCGGCACCTCGACCCGCCCGGGGTTGAGCTGGCCGAGCGGGGCGGCTTGCAGCGCGCCGGCGGCGAACAGGCCGGAGCAGACGGCCAGGGCGAGGATGCTCAGTTTCGACGGAAGCGGTTTCATGGCTATTTCCCTCCCTTCTGGTCGGCCTTCAGGTCGTGGGGGATCACGCTGCGGTTCCAGTCGGGGGCGATGAACTGGCCGTCCTTGATCAGGCTGTTGGCGTAGGTCAGCACGTCGCGGATGTCCGGCGTGGTGCTGGTCTTGCCGCCGTAGGCGCGGGGTTTGCAGATCAGTTGCACGGCGTAGGTGCGGATCACCGCCGGCGATACCGAGTAGTTGGCCGAGACCGCCGAGGGCGACTCCAGCGCGGTGCAGCGGGTGTTGCCGGGGGCCTGGGCGGTCAGGGGCACGGCGAGCGCTTCCCGTCCGGGGGCGGGCGGCGGCGTCACCGGCTCCAGCGGCCCGCTGATGGTCAGGGCGCCGTCGCGGAATACCACGCTGTAGTTGCTGCCGGCGCTGAACGCCTGGTCCTGGCCGATGGCGTAGCTGCCGGGTTCCTCGCCCGGCGCGCGGCGCAGCGAGCCCTGGGCGATAGCGGCCGGGTCGCCGTTCTTTAGCCCGCTGACCGAGTGGGTCAGCCGCGGGTCGGCGCTGCCCTGGACCTTGCTCTTATCGTCGGCAGTCACCACCAGTTGCGCCGGGGTGATCCGCAGGGTGCCGTCCTTGAACAGCAGGGTGTAGTTGGCGCTGGCCAGGCCCAGGTCGCCCTGGCCGATGGCGTAGCCCTGGGGCCGGACGTTCTCGCCCTGCTGGCGCCGCAGGCTGCCGCCATTGAGCACGCCGGCGGCGCTGTCGCCGTTCTTCAGGCCGCTGACCGAGTAGCTGAGGCCGGGGTCGGCGTCGCCGTAGACCTTGCTCTTGTCCTGGGCCGTGACCGTGAGGGCGGCGGGGGTGATCTGCAGCTTGCCGTCGACGAACTTCAGTGTGTAGTTGCCGCCCAGGCCGCTGTTCAGGCCCAGGTTGCCCTGCTGGATTCCGTACTGGCCGACGTTCTCGCCGGCGGCCCGGCCGAGGTTGCCCTGCAGCAGGTCGGCGCCGTTCTGGCCGAGCTTGGCTCCGGACACGCCGTAGTCGAGCGCCGGGTCGGCGTCGCCGTAGACCTTGCTCTTGTCGTTGGCGGTGACCGTGAGTTCGGCCGGGGTGACCTTCAGGTTGCCGTCGGCGAGTTGGGTCTCGTAGCGCCGGGCGACGAATTCGCCGGGGTCGACCTGGCCCTTGATGGCGTAGTCGCCGACGTTGGATTGCGGGGTCGCCGCGGTGCTGTGGCTGGTGCCGGGCTGGAAGCGGTCCTGCCCCAGCTGGCGGTCGACGAAGTCGTCCAGCGCCTTGACGTTCTTCGTGTTGTCGCTGGCGTCGGCGGCCAACCCCAGGGACGAGTTGGAGAAGGTCGGGTTGGCCTCGCCGTATTCGCGGCTGGCGTCGTTGACCTTGCCCTGCACCTGGGCTTTCTGCGCCTGCAGCTGCACGCCGTTGGCGCTGTTGTCCGTGGTGTTCATGAACTGCACGCGGGCCGCTTCGTGGGCGCCGTTTTCGTTGAACAGCCAGGAGAAGGTGGTGTCGACGGCCTTTGTCTTGCCGCCCAGGTCGACCACCATCTGCTCGGAGGCGCCGGTGTTCTTGTTGTGCTGGATCTCGTCGGTGATGGAGGCGCCGGGGGCGTCGTCGAACTGGCGCACGCCCCAGCCCTGGTCGACGCCCTGGGCGTTGCGGTAGGCCACCACCTGGCCCGGGTAGGCGTCGAAGGACAGCCCCGGCGGCAGTTCGTCGGTCTCCACTCCGTCCTTCAGCACCTTGACCTTGGTGGCCTTGCTGGCGTCGGCGGACAGTATCCAGACGCTGCCGGCGGCGTCGGTGAACTTCATTTGCCTGACCAGGTAGTCGGAGCTGTCGTTGGCGCTGACGTTGACCGGCTTGCCGTTGGCGTCGACGTACTGGATGGCGTCGAACACCAGGTAGTCGAAGGGCTGGTCGTCGTAGCCCAGGGTGGCCTGGCGCTCGCCGCTGGAGGCGTTGCTGATGACCAGTTGCTCGCCGATCTTGCGGATGGTCTGCGCGCTGACGCCGTCCATGCTTTCCGGCATGCCGCCGCTGACGCTGTAGGGCGAGGCGACCTTGCCGGTGGCGACCTTGCCGTCGGCGCTGGTCTGGTTGTAGTGGAACACGCCGTTGCTGGCCTTGCCGGCCAGGGTGCCGGCGGAGTTCAGCGGGCTGTCGAGCAGCACGCTGGCGCCCTGCACGGCGAGCTTGTCGGCGATCAGCGCGGTATTGGCGTCCTGGATCACCGAGGCGGTGTTGGCGGTCTTGATCCAGATGGTGCCCTTGCCGACGTCGAGGATCGCGCGGTTCAGGTAGGCGTCGTCGCCGCTCAGGTTGCCGGCGTTGTCCCTGAGCAGCACGTCGCCGGTGGCGACGATCACCAGGTGGCCGTTCTTCAGCAGGATGGGCGCGTTGATGTACACCGAGCCGCTGTCGTTGCGCTTGGCGTCGGCGAAGGGGTCGCCGCTGTCCTTGTACTCGGACACCGCGCCGACGTTGCCGGTGGAGAACAGGCGCAGGGCGTAGTAGCCGTTGGCATTGCTGCCGATGCTCTGCGCGATGATCGCCGAGTTGACGTTGATGCGGCCGCTGGCGCTGATGTCCACGTCGTTGGTCTTCAGGCCGTTGACGATGGCGCTGGCGGCCACGGTGCCGCTGCCCACGTCGCCGCCATTGGCCTCGATGTCCACCGTGTCCGGGTCGAGCAGCCATTTGCCCGAGGCCTTGCCGCCGCCGGCGTCGACCTGGGCCTCCGGGGCCACGGTCAACTGCCGGCCGGAGGTTTCCACCACACCGCCGCGTTCGCCGCCCCTGGCGCTGGCGTTGCCGGCGAAGTGGGTGGTGCCGTCGCTCCAGACCACCACCTGGCCGCCGTCGGTCCTGCCATCGGCCCTGAGCTGCGCGCCCTTGGCCACGCTGGTGGACTTCGCCGCCGGCTCCGGCCCCTGGCCCTGGTAGCTGCCGCCGACCAGCACCTTGCCGCCGGCGCCCTGGCTGCCGGAGGCGTCGATCCTGGCGCCGGCGGCGAGGTTCACCGCGTCGCCCAGCACCTTCACGCTGCCGCCGCTGGCGCCCTTGGCGCTCAGTTGGCCGCTGACGTTGGTCTGCGCCGCGTTGCCCAGGACGATGCTGCCGCCTTGCTCGCTCACCGAGTCGGCGGCCACCTTGCCGCCGAGGTTGATCACCGAGTCCAGGTGCCTGGCCGCGCGCTCGGCGCTCATGGCCACCACGCCGTTGCCGACGTCGATCTCGCCGCTGTTGTGCACGCCGCCGGTGACGTCGGCGTTGACGCTGTCCTTGTCACCCGGGGTGCCCTGGACGGCGATGTTCATCAGCCCGTCGCCATGGAAGTCGAGGGTCGCGCGCGGGCCGGTGGCCAGTTGCACGCTGCCCTTGCGCGCCTGGATGACGCCGTGGTTCTCCACCTGGGCGCCGAGCAGGGCGACCATGCCGTTGTCGTGCACGGTGATGCGCCCGTGGTTGCTGACCAGGCCCTTGAGCTGCAGGTCCAGCTTGCCGCTGCGGGCGAACTCCTTGGCCTGCTCGTCGGTGAGGAAGCCGGCGCTGGCCACCAGGGCGCTGGCGGAGATGCGCGAGTTCGGGCCGAGCCAGATGCCGTTGGGGTTGACCAGGATCAGCTGGCCGTTGGAGGTGACGGCGCCATAGATCTTCGACGGATCGCTGCCGATCACCCGGTTGAGGGTCACCGAGCGGCCGTCGGGCTGGCGGAAGGTGATGCTGTTGTCCGGGCCGACGTTGAAGCGCTGCCAGTCGATGGCGGTGCGCGTGCTGGCGGTGTTCACTTCCATGTTCGGCCCGTTCTGGGTGATGCTGGCCTGGCCGCCGACCACCTGGCCGCCCTGGGGCAGGGCGTCCGCCAGGGCCAGGGGCACCTGCAGCGACAGGCCGGCCGAAGCCAGGGCTATCGCGACGCAGAGCGAGTGCAGCGGCAGAGGGGAGGGGCCGCGGTTCCCCGAATGGCGACGTTTCATCGCTTGTCTCCTAGGAAATTTACTAGGAGAAAGCTTTGGGGAATTCCCTGCGGGGATTAATCAGGCGCGCCACGAAAGGCTTGTAGTGCGTCCCTGAGTCGGGCCCGCCGGCCTCAGGGTTGCCGCGCGCTGCGGGGGAGTTCCAGATGCAGTTCGACGTGCAGCTCCGCGCCGTCCTGCTCATGGACCTGCAGGTTGCCGCCGAGCAGGCCGGCCAGCGTCTCGGCCAGCACGAGGGCCGCGACGAAGGGCGGCACGCGCGCCGGCAAGGGCCCCGCCCGCAGCGAAAGCCGCCAGTGCAGGCGGGCGCCGGAAACCTCGATGGCCTTCGCCGCCAGGTCGACCCGGCTGGCGCCCAGGCTCTGCGCATACAGGAGCAGGGTGCCGACCAACTGGCGGTAGCGCTGCGCGTCCACCCAGGCCCAGGGCTGCGTCCCGGCCTTCTGCAAGCGGCAAGCCGGCGCTGCGGGGGTGGCGAGGGCCTGCTCGGTCAAGGCATCCAGATCGGCCCGGCTGGGCATGGGCGTCATCTGGCCCAGTTCCAGGCGGGCCAGGTCGGTCAGCAGCTCGATGTCGCCGCGCAACCGGGCCAGGCCCTGGGCGAGGGCGTCGTCCTGGCCGGGCTGCTGCAGCGCCGCCAGCTCGCGCAGGGCCTGTTCGCCGAAGTCGACCAGGTAGCGTCCGCGCCGGGTGCGGATGCTGCGGACCTGCTCCAGGCTGTCGCGCAGCATCTGGATCTCCTGGTCCTGCTCGCCGATGTCGACGGCCGAGCAGAGCATGCCGATGAACTCGCCATCCTCGCCGCTGACGGGGATGCCGCCCTGCTTGAACACGTGGCGCACGCCGTTGATGTGGACCACGCATACCGTCATGTACGGGATCCTGGCCTGCACCGCGGCCTGGAAGGTCTTGCGCACGTACTCCAGGTGCTCGGCGTCCACCACCCCCAGCTCGCTGATGGTGCTGCCCGCGACCTGGTCATGGCTGAGGCCGGTCAGCCGGAGAAAGGCCGCGTTCGCCGCCAGCACGCGGCCTTCGCCATCGCGCAGGCTCACCGGGTAGGGGACGCGGTCGATCAGGCTGTCGAAAGACGGCAGGGCGCCTGCCTGCGCGGGTGCGTCGCCCGGGCGCTCCACCAGCCCGTGCTGCGCGGCGACCTGGATCAGCTCGACCAGCGAGCTGGTGTTGGTCTTTTCCAGCAGCCGGGCCTTGTAGGTGCTGACGGTGCGGTCGCTGATCGCCAGTTCGGTGGCGATGTCCTTGACCCGGTAGCCGTCGGCCAGGTAGTGCAGGACCGTGATTTCCCGTGGCGTCAGCACCTCGGCCTGGGCGGTGCCGTGGGCCGCCGCGCCGATGGGTTCCTGGCGCAGCGCGCCGACCTTGAAGAAGGTGCGCCCGGCCAGCACCGCCGACACCGCTTCCAGCAGCGGGGCCCGGGTGTCGGACTTGGCGACGAAGCCGGCGGCACCGCACTCCACGCAGGCGTGCTCGTAGACGTCCGCCGGCAGGTCGGTGAACACCAGCACCTGGGTACTCTCCTGGCGGGCGCGGATGCGGCGGATCACGTCCAGCCCGCCGAGGCGTGGCACCTTGAGGTCGAGCACGACCAGCTCCGGCGCCAGCCGCCGGCACAGGTCCAGGCCCTCGACGCCATTGTCGGCCACGCCGACGACCTGGTGGCCCTGGCCTTCCAGCAGGGCCCTGGCGCCCACGCAGGTGATGGGGTGGTTGTCGATGATGATGATGCGGCTCATCCCTCTGCCCGCCGTGCGATCGGGTTCCGGAAGGATAGTTCAGGCGCGCTTGCCCGGAAGCCGCACCCGCAGCGCGTCCACCACCAGGGAAAAGGCTGGGGAGGGCTGTCGACGACTCGGGTAGTACAGGTGGTAGCCGGAGAAGGGCGGGCACCAGTCTTCCAGCACGCGCCGCAGGCGCCCTTCGGCGAGGTGCGGGGCGAACTCTTCCTCCGGCAGGTAGGCGATGCCCATCCCGCCCACGGCGGCCTCGGCGATGTGGGTGGTGGTGTTGAAGACCAGTTGGCCGTCGACGCGGACCTTCAGCTTCTGGCCGCGCCGCTCGAATTCCCAGGCGTCCAGCCCGCCGTAGGTGGGGAAGCGGATGTTGATGCAGCGATGGGCCACCAGGTCCCGCGGCGTCTTCGGGATGGGGTGCTGCGCGAAGTACGCCGGCGCGGCGACCACCGCCATGCGCAGCTCGGGGCCGATGGGCACCGCGATCATGTCCTGGTCCACGGTCTCGCTGAAGCGCACGCCGGCGTCGAAGCGGTCGGCGACTATGTCGCGGAAGCCGTAGTTGACGTCCAGTTCCAGCTTGATGTCCGGGTATTCCCGCAGCAGCGGCATCAGCTTCGGCAGCAGGGTGGTCCTGATGACGTGGTCGCCGCAGGTGATGCGCACCGTGCCCGCCGGCTTGTCGCGCAGTTCGGTGAGGGCGTCCAGCTCCGCCTCGATCTCGTCGAAGCGGTAGCCGATCGCCTGGAACAGGCGTTCGCCGGCGCTGGTCAGGGACACGCTGCGGGTGGTGCGGGTGAGCAGGCGGATTTTCAGCCGCGCCTCCAGGGCCGAGACCACCTGGCTGACCGCCGACTGGCTGACGCCCAGGCGGGCGGCGGCGCGGGTGAAGCTGCCCTCGCGGGCGACCGTGACGAACGCCTGCAGATCGTTGAGGTTGTGCCTGGCCATGGCCGCTCGCTCTGATTGATTAGCAGGGATTATAGGGATATTCAGGATTCATTAGCTAATAAGCGGCTCCCGCTTTCGCGACAATGCTCGCACCCGCCGGCTCATCCCGTGCCGCCGGGGTCCTTCAACAAGGCAGGACCCATGAAAAGACTCTTCCTGATGCTTGGCCTCCTGCTCGGTTCCTTCACTGCCATGGGAGCGGACATGTCTCGCGGTGCCGACAACTTCTACCAAAGCGACAAGGTGACCGTGCAGAAGGTCACCTTCCTGAACCAGTACCGCATGCGGGTCGCGGGCAATCTGTTCCTGCCCAAGGGGCTGGACACCAGCGCCAGGCACCCGGCGATCATAGTCGGGCACCCCATGGGCGCGGTGAAGGAGCAGAGCGCCAACCTCTACGCCACGCGGATGGCCGAGCAGGGCTTCGTCGCCCTGTCCCTGGACCTGTCGTTCTGGGGCGAGAGCGAAGGGCAGCCGCGCAACGCCGTGGCGCCGGACATCTACGCCGAAGACTTCAGCGCGGCGGTGGACTACCTGGGCACCCGGCCCTTCGTCGAGCGCGGGCGCATCGGCGTGATCGGCATCTGCGGCAGCGGCAGCTTCGCCATCAGCGCCGCGAAGATCGACCCGCGGCTGAAGGCCATCGCCACTGTCAGCATGTATGACATGGGCGGCGCCAACCGCAACGGGCTGAGGCATTCGCTCAGCCTCGAACAGCGCAGGCAGGTGCTGGAACAGGCCGCCGAGCAGCGCTACGTCGAATTCACCGGCGGCGACACGGCCTACACCAGCGGGACGGTACACAGGCTGACCAACGCTTCCACGCCCATCGAGCGGGAGTTCTACGATTTCTACCGCACCCCGCGGGGCGAGTTCACGCCCCAGGGGCAGTCGCCGGAGCTCACCACGCACCCGACGCTCACCAGCAACGTCAAGTTCATGAACTTCTACCCGTTCGACGACATCCAGACCATCTCGCCGCGGCCGATGCTGTTCATCACCGGCGGGGAGGCCCACTCGCGGGAGTTCAGCGAAGAGGCCTACCGGCTCGCCGGAGAGCCCAAGGAACTCTACGTGGTGCCGGGCGCGGGCCACGTCGACCTCTACGACAGGGTCGGGCTGATTCCCTTCGACAAGCTGGCGGGGTTCTTCCGCGCGGCGCTGAACTGACGGGCCCCGGGATGCCCGACCTCGACCCTGGTATCCGCCGCAGCGTGCGGCTGTCGCTGGCCGCCTCTTGCCTGGCGCTCATGGCGTGCCTGCCGGGCGGCTCGGCGGCCTCGCCCCTGCAACCGAAGGAGGCCGCCATGAAGATCCGCATCCACGTCGACGACCAGGTCGTCGACGCCACGCTCTACGACAACCCCGCCGCGCGGGATTTCGCGGCACTGCTGCCGTTGTCGCTGACGCTGGAGGACTACGCGGTCATCGAGCGGATCGCCGACCTGCCGGGCAAGCTGTCCACGGCGCAGGCGCCCGCGGGCATGACGCCGCAGGCTGGCGACATCACCTACTACGCCCCCTGGGGCAACCTGGCGATCTTCGTCAAGGGCCGGTCCTACGCCTCGGGCCTGCTGCCGCTGGGCCGGGTGGATGCCGGCCTGCCCGCGCTGCAGCGCCGCGGGCCGCTGCAGGTGCGGATCGAACCCGTCCAGGACTGACGCCCTCATTTTCCCCTTGCCGCGTGCGTCCGGACGGACCTGCGCGGCAACCTCTGACGAACCGGTAATCCATGACGACCAACCTATGCGACGCCCCTGTGGGCGATACCCGATGCCGACGGGCTGCCGGGCGCGAGCCCGCCTTCTGGGGCGGCGTGCTGGCCATGACGCTGTGCGTCTTCGCCCTGATCGCCTCGGAGTTCATGCCCGTCAGCCTGCTCACGCCCATGGCGGCGGACCTGCGGGTGAGCGAAGGCATGGCCGGGCAGGGCATCGCCATCTCCGGCGCCTTCGCCGTGCTCACCAGCCTGTTCATCTCGACGCTGGCCGGCAGCCTGAACCGCAAGACGCTGCTGCTGGGGCTGACCGGGGTGATGGCGCTGTCCGGCGCGGTCATCGCCCTGGCGCCGAACTACTTCACCTACATGCTCGGCCGCGCGCTCATCGGCATCGTCGTCGGCGGCTTCTGGTCCCTGTCAGCGGCCACGGCCATGCGTCTGGTGCCGGTGAGCCAGGTGCCGCGCGCCCTGGCCATCTTCAACGGCGGCAACGCCCTGGCCACGGTGGTGGCCGCGCCCCTGGGCAGCTACCTGGGGGCCGTCATCGGCTGGCGCGGCGCCTTCTTCTGCCTGGTGCCGGTGGCGCTGCTCGCCTTCGCCTGGCAGTGGATCAGCCTGCCGTCCATGCCCGTCGAAGGCCGCAGGGCTGGTGTGGGCAACGTCTTCACGCTGCTGCGGCGGCCGGTGGCGGCCCTGGGCATGCTGGGCGCGAGCCTGTTCTTCATGGGCCAGTTCACCCTGTTCACCTACGTGCGGCCGTTCCTGGAAACGGTGACGGGGACGGGCGTCTCCAGCCTCTCGCTGATCCTGCTGGCCATGGGCGTCACCGGCTTCATCGGCACCAGCCTCATCGGCCTGGTGCTCAAGCGCGGCTTCTACCCGACGCTGGTCGCCATCCCCATGCTGATGGCCGCCATCGCCCTGGCGCTGATCGTCTTCGGCGGAAGTGAAGCCGTGGTCGTCGTGCTGCTCGGGCTCTGGGGGCTGCTCGCCACCGCCGCGCCGGTCGGTTGGTGGGGCTGGGTGGCCAGGACCTTCCCCCGCGACGCGGAGGCCGGCGGCGGGCTGCTGGTGGCTGTGGTGCAACTGGCCATCGCCTTGGGTTCGACGGTGGGCGGCCTGCTCTTCGACGGCAGCGGCTATCGCAGCACCTTTGCGGCCAGTGCCGCACTGTTGCTGGCCGCGGCTGCGCTGGCCTGGCTGACGTCCCGCTCGGATGTGGAGCAGGGCGCCTGAGCCCCGGACGCCGCCGCTCGTAGCCGGCGGCTGTGCGTTTCGCAACGGCGGCATGGACCCTGGTCGGCCACGCCGCATCCTGTCAGGCTGACCCCCTCCATGCCGCAACCAGGGAGTGGTCCCATGCGCTTCGATTGGCACAGCCAGCCGATCACCCGGCAAACCCCGGTCGATCCGGGCTACCGCAACACCCAGAACGTCCGCCGCTTCCTGCGTGAGCAGTGCGGCGAGGGCTTCCGTTTCGACCGCGCCTTCATGGCCTGGATACGCAGCGGCACCCCGGCGACCATGGGCGATATGGTGGACGAGTGGCTGCGGCGGCACGGCCCGTAGGGGCGCGTTCGCCCCGGCTCAGTCCAGCCAGCTGTGCCAGGCCAGGCGTACCGCGCCGTCGCGCAGCGGCAGCACGGTGAGGTTGTCCGCGCCGCGCAGTTCCATCAGCACCCGTTCCCAGGCCTTGGCGTCGTCGCCGGGGATGCGCTGCAGGGTCAGGCCGGGGCGCTGGCGGGCGTCGTGGGCGGCGATCTGGGCGTTAACCCGGGCGGCGAGCTGCTGGTAGGTATCGGCGTGCATGGTGTCCCCCTGGAGTCTGGGAAGTGGCTGATTGGCTCTGTGGAAAATACTGTATGTGCATACAGTATTTCTGTAAAGCCTCTCCGACGATGAGAAGATGATCGGCATGGGGGGGGGCGCAGGGCTGTCCCTGGTGTCGTCGTCCTGTTCCGGCAAAGACGGCCACGCTTGCCCTGCGAGCCGCCATGGGGGCTGCTGTCGGATTCGAAAGCCGTTGCTGGCGCCCTAGCGGTGGCCCAGGTCCATGATGATGATGAGAGCCGCCACGGCGATGATCAGCAGGATGAAAAAGGTATTCATGGCCCGCGCCTCCCCGGTAAGAGCTGAACCGTCGAGGGTGCCCGTTCGCAGGCGTTCACAAAGTCTTGCCCGGCGGTCAGGCGTGGCGGCCCATGGCGTCGCGTGGCCGTTGCGCTTGGCCGACGGAGCCGCTGCCCCGCCTCTGCGCCGCGTGGCCGGGGGATCGACTACTGCGCAGGGCAGGGCATGTTCATCAGTATCGACCCGCCTGTGGTTCCCTCGTCGGCCGTATGTCGCCGGGCTTGCATTCCGGCCGCCGCCGGCCTAAAAGCGAATCCCTTCAGCGTGCCGCCGCCCCGCCGGGCGGTGGCCGGCCACCGGAGCAGCAGAGGAAGCCCCCATGACAGCGGTCAGCACCCGCGAACACTGGATCGACACGCCGCACGGCCGGCTCTTCGCCCGGCGCTGGACGCCGAGTGGGGGCGGCGCCGCGGCGCCCATCGTGCTGTTCCACGACTCCCTGGGCTGCGTGGCGCTGTGGCGCGAATTCCCCGAGCAACTGGCGCGGGCCAGCGGGCGCGAGGTGATCGCCTACGACCGCCTGGGCTTCGGCCAGTCCGACGCCCATCCGGGGACGCTGGCGCGGGGCTTCGTCGAGGACGAGGCGCGGCAGGGCTTCGCCGCGTTGCGCGAACAACTGGGCTTCGAGCGCTTCGTCGCCTTCGGCCACAGTGTTGGCGGCGGCATGGCGGTGGGCTGCGCCGCAGCCTTCGGCGCGGCTTGCGAGGCGTTGGTGCTGGAGTCGGCCCAGGCCTTCGTCGAAGACCGCACCCTGGAAGGCATCCGCGCCGCCGAGCGCGACTTCGCCCGGCCGGGCGAACTGGAACGCCTGGCGAAATACCACGGCGACAAGGCGCACTGGGTATTGCGGGCCTGGGTGGATACCTGGCTGTCCGATGCCTTCGGCGACTGGAACCTGGATGACCAGCTGGCGCGCCTGCAGTGCCCGTTGCTGTGCCTGCACGGCGAGCAGGACGAGTTCGGCTCGGCCCGCCATCCCGAGCGTTTCGTCGCCCGCGCCGCCGGGCCCGCCACCATGAAGCTGCTGGCGGACTGCGGCCATGTTCCGCACCGGCAGAAGGCCGCCGAGGTGCTGGCGCAGGTGTGCGCCTTCCTGGGCTGAGCGAGGCCGGCGAGAACCGTGCCAGAGCCCTCGCGGACACCCGCCGTTGCGTTACAGGCCGCGCCAGCCGTGGGCTGTGGCGGAATCAATATGAATGATCCGCCAGCGCGGCGGTCTACAGAACCGAGCGAAGCCGGCCGGCAGCGCCGCGAACAGGCGTGGCGCGCCAGGTGCCGGCGAGTGAGGTCGATCATGCGCTGGGCAGTCCGGGTCGCGTGCATCGTCGCCTTGCTGTTCGGCGCCCCGGCATTCGCCGGGCCGCTCGGGCAGAAGGCCGCGGTGGCGGAGAACAAGGCCGAGGTGCTCGAGGAGCAGGCGGCCGAGCAGGGGGCGACCGGCACGGCCGCCCAGGTCAGGCCCATCACCCGCAGCGAGGCCCGCGCCGTGGACCCGGCCGGGGAGGCGCCGCTGGACGACGCCATCACCTGCCTGGCCCGCTCCGTCTATTGGGAGGCCAAGGGCGCATCGCGCGGGGACATGGAGGCGGTGGCCAACGTGGTGATGAACCGGGTGGCCAGCAAGGACTTCCCCGATACCGTCTGCGCCGTGGTCAAGCAGGGTTCGGAGAGCAGGAGCTGCCAGTTCTCCTGGTGGTGCGATGGCCGCCCCGACCAGGTGGTGGAGGAAAAGCGCTACGACCTGGCCCGCGACATAGCGCGCAAGGCGCTCAACCGCCAGTTGCCCGATCGCACCGACGGCGCGCTGTACTTCCACGACCGCCACGTCAGGCCGTCCTGGGCGAGGACCTACCTGAGGACGGCGCGGACCGAGCACTTCCTGTTCTACAAACCGCGCCTGGGCGGCGAGCCGATAGCCCGCAGCGGGGCGGGACGGCGGCCGTGAGCGGGAGCGGCGGTCTTGCCGGGGGGCGGGGTTTGTCTGCGATAGCCGGAGGTTCCTGTGCGGATCGCGGATAAATCCGCTCCTACGGTTTGCCCCTTGCACCGTCCCTCCCCGTAGGAGCGGATCTTATCCGCGATCCGGCCGGCAGGCCGGCGTGTATCGCTGACCGCGGACGGAGTCTCATACCCCTGCCATTCCCATGTAGGAGCGCGCCCTGCGCGCGATTCGCGGGCAGGGCGCGCTCCTACAGGGAGGGTGCAAGGGGCAGGCCGGCGTGTATTGGTGATCGTGGATTAGGGTACGAACGGGCACGGCTTCTCGTAGGAGCGAGCTTGCTCGCGAACAAGCCCCGTAGCGGAGTCTGTTCGCGAGCAAGAACTAGGCGTCCCCCTCGATCCTACGAAGAGCACCTCGGCGCAGCCTGCAAGACAGCTGCTCGGTGCTCCGGGGCCGCTACATGGAGTACTTGACGCTGAACATCAGGTTGCGCGGCTCGCCGTAGTTCAGGTTGCCGAAGCTGATGCCGCTGTAATAGTACTTGTCGAAGATGTTGTTGAAGTTGACGCGGGTGTCGATGTTCTCGCTGACCCGGTAGCCGAGCATGGCGTCGACCACGGTGTAGCCGCCCTGCTGGAAGCCGGTGGTGGTGTCCTCGGTCTGGCTCTGGGTGGTCAGGTTGCCGCCCACGCGCCATTTGTGCAGGTCGCCCGGCAGGTTGTAGGTGGTGGCCAGCTTGAACAGGTGGCGCGGCTTGCTCGGGTCGAAGGGCTTGCCGACGTTGGATTCGTCGGCGTCATGCTTGTACTTCGCGTCGACGTATGTGTAGCCCACCATCGCCTGCCAGCCTTGGCTCAGCTCGCCGCTCAGTTCCATGTCCACGCCCTGGCTGCGGACCTTGCCGGAGGCGCGCTGGCAGTAGTCGAAGGAGCTGGGGTTGGCCGGGCACGGGTTGGGGCTGCTGGTGTCGTCGGTGGCGCGGTTTTCCTGGTCCACCTGGAACAGCGCGATCTGCGAGTTCAGCGCGCCGCCGAAGTGCTCGCCCTTCAGGCCGATCTCGTAGTTCTTGCCGGTGATGGGGGTGAGTACGTTGCCGGTGGCGTCCAGCGTGTCCTGGGGCTTGAAGATGTCGGTGTAGCTGGCGTAGACCGAGTAGGTGTCGTTGAGGTCGTAGATCACCCCGGCGTAGCGGGTGACCTTGCGGGTGACCTTGAAGACGTCGGTGTCGCCGTGGGCGTCGGCCTCGTACCAGTCCAGGCGGCCGCCGAGAATGACCTTGAGCGGGTCGGCGATGTTCAGCCGGGTGGTGACGTAGGTGCCTTTCTGCTCCTGGTCGAGCTTCATGCCCCAGAGGTTCATGTCGATGTTCGGCTTGAGGGTCGAGGCCGGGTCCCACTGCGTCGGGTCCATCGCGCCCAGCGGCGTGCCGTCCTTCTTGAACAGGTCGCCCCAGCCGCCGTGGCCGTCGAAGCGCTCCTGGCGATAGCTGGCGCCCACCACCAGTTCGTGCTCGCGGCCCAGCAGCTGGAAGGGGCCGTTGGCGAAGGCGTCGTAGCTTTCGTGGTCGTCTGTGTAGTCGTACTTGCCGGCGCCCTGGGTCATGGTCGGGCAGTCCTGGGTGTAGTAGCAGCTGTTGTACAGGCCGAGCATGTTGATGCGCGCCCACAGCTTGTCGGCCGCCAGCTTCATCTGCCAGCCGTTGTCGAAGCGGTGGGTCAGGTCGCTGAACAGGTGCGTGGTCTTGGTATCCCAGTAGGACCAGTCGGCGCCGTAGTAGTCGGAGCGCTTCAGGTCCAGGTGGCGGCCGCCCAGCGGGGCGGGCAGGCCCACCCAGTTGTCGTTGCGGTTGTCGTCCTGATAGGAGGCGCCGATGGCCAGGGTGGTGTCCGGGCTCAGGTCGGCCTCGGTGATGCCGTAGAGCACGCCGCGCTCGCTGCTGACGTAGTCCTGGAAGCTGTCCTTGGTCTGGTAGGCCATCACGGCGCGGCCGCGCAGGGTGCCTTCGCTGTTCAGCGGGCCGGAGACGTCGGCTTCGCTGCGGTAGCGGTCCCAGGTGCCGGCGCTGCCTTCCAGGCTCATGTGGAAGTCCTGGGTGGGGCGCTTGCGCACCATGTTGATGGCCGCCGCCGGGTTGCCGGCGCCCTGCATCAGGCCGGTGGCGCCGCGCACCACTTCGACGCGGTCGAACATCGCGAGGTCCGCCGCGGAGATCACGTCCTGGGTGTAGGTGGAGATGCTGGTGGGCAGGCCGTCGTACATGATGTTGTCGACGTCGAAGCCGCGCGAGGCGTAGCTCACCCGCGCCGGGCCGTACTGCTGGACGGTCAGGCCGGTGACGCCCTTCACCGCGTCGTTGAGGTCGTTCATGCCCTGGTCGTCCATGCGCTGGCGGGTCACCACGCTGACCGACTGCGGCGTCTCGCGGATCGACATGGGGATCTTGGTCGAGGTGCGCATGGCCTTGGTGGTGTAGGAGCCGCTGCCTTCGGTGGTGGCGGCTGCGGCGGGGTCCTGGGTACCGAGCACCTCGGTGGCGCCCAGGTCCACACGGTCATCCTTGGCCGCGGCCTGGATGGCCAGGGGGAGGGCGGAGAGGCTTAGCAACAGGGCGCTGGATACTACTTGTCTCATTTTGCAGGGTCCTGGTCGGATGTAAGCCGCATGAGGCCGTGGCAGAGGCCGGCTGCGATTCTTGTTTACGTAGGAAATCGGAGAGGGATTTCTCCGTCGGCAAAATGGTAAGGAAAGGTAAATATGTTGTAAATAAAAACAATTAGCATTTACAAACAATCACCGAGGTGGCCTTGAGGGACGGTTGTTTCCAAGGAGGGATCATCGCGGACGGAGTCCGCTCCTACGGTTCCGGGGGAGTACGGACGTAGGAGCGACTGTCTTGCAGGCCGCGCCGGGGCGCTCTTCGTAGGATCGAGGGGGACGCCTAGTTCTTGCTCGCGAACCGCATGGCATCGCGCTTGTTCGCGAGCAAGCTCGCTCCTACGAGAAGCCGTGCCCACCTGCAACGTAGGAGCGGACTCCGTCCGCGATTGGCCACCGGCCATGCAAGTCGTCGGACATCGGTGCTCCGGCCAGCGGCGGATAACCGCGAACGGTTATTCGCCCTACGTGCTGTCGGCAGAGGAGGATTTTTCCTGCGACCGGGCTTTCATTTCCGGCTGAGGGGAATGTCGTAGGTGTTTGCTGTGGGGGCAGGGCGGCTACCCATGCGCCTTACATGGCGCCGCTTGCAGCATGTACCGCAGGTAGCCGTTGGGTGAGGTGCCCAGGTGGCGGAAGCCCGCCCGTTCGTAGAGACGGCGTGCCGGGTTGTCTTGGCGCACGTTCAGGGTGAGGTGGCTGAAGCCTTCGGCCCTGGCCGCGGCGATATAGGCCTGGAGCAACGCATCTCCAACGCCCTTGCGGCGGAAAGCGGCGCAGACGCCGAGCGTGCAGAGTTCGGCATGGCCCTCGTCCGGCATCCAGAGGCTGTAGCCTACGGGCTGTCCTTCCAGGGTGGCGATGGTCAGGTGCTCCAGATGCTCGACCCAGCGCGTCAGGTGCCGCTCCAGTTGCCGGTACCAGTCGTCCTCGTGGGCCGGCTCCCATTGGCGGATGTAGGCCAGCTCGCCGCGGTAGACGAAGGGGAGGTCGCTGGCCAGTGCCGGCCTGAGGGTGGGTTCGTTCATGGCGGGCGGCCCTCCTTGGCGCTTCGATGTCGTTCTGCAGCGGGCGGGACCGGCGCCTGCGCGCCGACCCGCCCGTGGCCTCGTCAGCCGTGCGCCAGCGGCGGGGTGCGCGGGGGGACGATGCGGCGCTTGCCGGTCGACTCGAAGGCCGCGGCGAAGCGCAGCAGGGCCGAGTCGTCGTAGGCGCGGCCGGCGAAGGTCAGGCCCACCGGCATACCGATGTCCGCCATCACGCCCATGGGCACCGTCACCGTGGGCACGCCCAGGTGGCGGATGGCGAGGTTGCCGTTGGCGACCCACACGCCGTTGCTCCAGGCGATGTCCGCCGAGGCCGGGTTGACGTCGGCGTCCGCCGGGCCCACGTCGGCCACGGTGGGGAAGAGCACGGCGTCGAGGCCGAGTTCGTCCATCCAGTCTTCCAGGTCGAGCTTGCGCGTCTTCTCCAGGCCGCGCAGGCCATCGGGCAGGGTGGCGATCTGGTCCCAGGGCTTGATGCCGCGCTGGGCCATGCGCACGTATTCGTCCATGCCGGCGGCGAGGTCGCCCTCGCGGTTGGGCAGGGTGCCGGGGTCGTGGGGGAAGATCAGCTCGCCCTGCACGTCGGCCAGGCGGTTCAACTTGGGATCGCCGTTGGCCCGCAGGAAGTCGTCGAAGGCCCAGCCGCTCAGCTCCCACAGCTCGTCGTGGAGGAACTCCTTGGAGACGATGCCGCGGTTGAACACCGTCGGCGCGCCGGGGCGGTCGCCCTCGCAGTTGGAAACCAGCGGGAAGTCCACCTCGACCACTTCGGCGCCGGCCGCTTCCAGGGCCTTGCGGGCCTGTTCCCAGAGGGCGATCACCGAGGGCCGGGTGTGGATGCGCTGCCCGGTCGGGCCACCGATGCCGGGGTTCTCGCTGGTGCCGGCCGCTTCATCCATGTTGATGAACATGCGCGGCACGCCGAGGCGCTTGCCGACCAGGGCGTCGGCCTTGGCGGCCAGTTCCAGGTAGGACGCCGGGCGCACCGAGGCGACGTCGGGAATCGGCACCCAGGGTTGCAGGCGCCACAGGTCGCCGCGCTTGTCGGCGTCCTCGGCCACCACCGTGTCCAGCACTTCCAGCAGGTCGGCCATGGTCCGGGCGTAGGGCACCACCACGTCCATGGTCGGCGTCAGCGGCCAGTTGCCGCGCACCGAGATCACCCCGCGCGACGGGGTGTAGGCGCACAGGCCGTTGTTCGAGGCCGGGCCGCGGCCGCTGGACCAGGTTTCCTCGGCCAGGCCGAAGGCGCAGAAGCTGGCCGCGGTGGCCGTGCCCGCGCCGTTGGACGAGCCGGAGGCGAAGGGCGCGGTGAGGTAGGCGGCGTTGTAGGGGCTTTCGGCGCGGCCATATACGCCGCGCTGCATGCCGCCGTTGGCCATGGGCGGCATGTTGGTCTTGCCCAGGCAGATGGCGCCGGCGGCGCGCAGGCGCTCGATGGTGAAGGCGTCGCGGTAGGCCACCAGGTCCTTGAAGGCCGGGCTGCCGGAGGCCGCGGTCAGGCCCTTCACCAGGTAGCTGTCCTTGGCGGTGTAGGGGATGCCGTCCAGCGGGCCCAGCGTCTCGCCCCGGGCGCGGCGCGCGTCGGACGCCTCGGCCTCCGCCAGCGCATCGGGGTTGCGCACCACGACCGCGTTCAGCGCGGTGGGGGTGTTGGCGCCGTCGTGGGCATCGATCCGCGCGAGATAGGCCTTGACCAGTTCGACCGCGGTGGTGCGGCCGGACTCGAGCGCGTCGCGCAGCTCGGCAATGGAAACCTCGGTTACCTCGATCATGCTGTCACCGCCGCTTGCAGGTGGGTGGTCGCGAAATCGGCTTTCATACTGTCCTCGTTCACTGCTTGTTCGACGCCAGGCCCCGGGCCCGGCGGCAGTAGAGCAGTGTATCAGCTCGCCCGGGGATGGCAGAGGCGGGGCATGGGCGGTCGCATGCGTGCTTTTTGCCCACCCCGGGGATTGCCTGGATTACCCTGGCCACCCGCTTTCCGAACGAGAACACCGCGATGCCCGATGAAGACCGCAACCCGCTGCTGATCGATGGCCCGGCAGGCCGGATCCAGTTGCTCATCGACGCCCCGGCCGGCCCGGCCCGCGGCGTGGCCATGGTCAGCCACCCGCAGCCGCTGCTCGGCGGCAGCCCGCGGCACCTGGTGCCGCTGACCCTGGCGCGGCGCCTGAGCAAGGCCGGCTGGCTGGCGGTGCGCCCGAGCTTCCGCGGGGTGGACGGCACCGAGGGCGAGTACGCCGAGGGCATCGGCGAGGCGCAGGACAGCCAGGCGGTGGCTGCCTATCTGCGCGAGCGCTACCCGGACCTGCCCCTGGCGCTGGTGGGCTTTTCCTTCGGCGCCTACGTGTTTGCCCGCACCGCCCGCGACCTGGCGCAGCCGGCCGAGGCCTTGGTGCTGATGGGCCTGCCGGTGGGCACGGTGCCCGGCGGCCGGCACTACGAACCCATGGCGCTGCCGGCGGACTGCCTTCTATTGCACGGCGAGGCCGATGAAATGGCGCCGCTGGCCAATCTGCTGGACTGGGCGCAGCCCGAACAGCGCCCGGTCACCCTGTTCGCCGGCGCCAACCATTTCTTCAAGGGCTGCCTGGACCGCGCGGTGGACCAGGTGCTGGCCCACTTGCGCGGGGTGGAGCGGTTGCCGGGCTGAACCTCAGCCGGCCTTGGCGGCGCGTACGGTCGATGGCTGGGCCAGGGCGATGGCGCCTTTGGCGGCCAGCTCGGCCAGTTGCGCGGTCGCCAGGCCCAGTTCCTCGCCCAGCAGGCTGGCGGTGTCCTGGGCGAACACCGGCGGCGCCAGGCGGTAGCTGGGCGGCGTGGCGGAGAACTTGGCCGGGTAGCCGAGCAGGGTGACCGGCGTGCCGTCCTGGCGCTGCAGCGTCTGCAGCATGCCGCGGGCCTGCACGTGCGGGTCGGCCAGGGCCTGTTGCAGGTCGTTGATCGGCCCGCCGGGGACGCCGGCTTCTTCCATGGCCGCCAGCAGGTCGGCGGCGCGCCAGGTGCCGATGGTCTTCGCCAGCTCCACTTCCAGTTCGCGGCGATGCTGGCTGCGCCCGGCGTTGCGGGTGAAGCGCGGGTCGCCGGCCAGGTCATCGCGGCCGAGCAGGCGGCACAGCGCCTGGAACTGGCCGTCGGCGCCGCAGGCCACGAGGATGTAGTCGTCGCTGCAGGCGAAGTCGCGGTAGGGCACCACGTTGGGGTGGGCGTTGCCCAGGCGCTGCGGCACCTGGCCGCCGACCAGGAAGTTCATGGCCTGGTTGGCCATCAGCGACAGTTGGCTGTCGAGCAGCGCGCAGTCGATGTGCTGGCCCTCGCCGCTGGCATGGCGGTGGTTGAGGGCGGCGAGGATGGAGATGGTGGCGTACAGGCCGCAGAACAGGTCGCTGACTGGCAGCCCGACTTTCAGAGGCCCGGCGCCGGGCTCGTCGTCGCGGTGCCCGGTGATGCTCATCAGCCCGCTCATGCCCTGCACCAGGAAGTCGTAGCCGCCGCGCCCGGCGTAGGGGCCGGTCTGGCCGAAGCCGGTGACCGAGCAGTACACCAGGCGCGGGTTGAGCGCCTTCAGTGCGGCGTAGTCCAGGCCGTAGCGGGCCAGGGTGCCGACCTTGTAGTTCTCCACCAGCACGTCCGCCGAGGCGGCCAGCCGGCGCAGCAGGGCGGCGCCGTCCGGATGGCCGAAGTCCACGGCGATGGCGCGCTTGTTGCGGTTGGCGCAGAAGTAGTAGGCGGCGTCCCAGGTCTGGCCGCTGTCTTCCAGGAAGGGTGGGCCCCAGGTGCGGGTGTCGTCGCGGCGGCTGGGGCGTTCCACCTTGATCACGTCGGCGCCCAGGTCGCCGAGGACCTGCGTGGCCCAGGGGCCGGCCAGGACCCGCGACAGGTCGAGGACGCGCAGGCCGGCGAGCGGGCCTTGGTGGGTGGCTTGCGTGTTGCTCATGCTGTTCTCCGAATCAGTGCAGGGGTTGGCCACGGGTTTCCGGCATGCGCAGGAAGGCCACCAGGGTGATGACGGCCATGGCCGAGACGTAGACCAGGAACCACTGCTCGTCGCCGCGGCTCTGCAGCCAGGTCATCAGGTATGGGGTGGTGCCGCCGAAGATCGCCACCACCAGGTTGTAGGGCAGGCCGATGCCCAGGGCGCGGATGTCGGTGCTGAACAGTTCCGACTTGATCGCCGGGGCGATGGCCGAGTACAGGCCATAGAGCAGCAGGCCGAACAGTTCCACGGCGAGGATGGCGCCGAAGGAGGCGTTCATCGAGCGCACCACCGGGTACAGCAGCAGGGCGTAGCCGAGGGCGAAGACGATCAGCTGCGGGCGCCGGCCGATGCGGTCGGACAGCCAGCCGAACAGCGGCTGCGAAAGCATGAACACCACCAGTGCCAGGCTACTGGCGCCGTAGGCGGTGCCCGGCGAGGCGCCGAGGCTGCGGATGGCGTGCACCGGCAGGTAGCTGACGAACAGATAGAAGGCGAAGGCCCCCAGCAGGCTGATGCCCACCAGGCGTTTCACCGCCTGCGGATGCTCGCGCCAGAGCGTGCGCAGCGGCTGCTCCAGGCGCTGGCCGCGGCGCTGTTCGTGGCCCTTGCGGAAGGCCGCGGTCTCCTCCACGCCATGGCGGATCCAGAAACCCGCCAGGCTGCCCAGGCCGCCGATGAAGAAGGGGATGCGCCAGCCGAAATCCATCAGTTGCTCGCGGCTCAGGCACTGGCTGAGCAGCCAGGCCAGCCCGGAGGCCACCAGCAGGCCGAGGGCGATGCTGGCGAAGAAGAAGCCCGAATAGAGCCCGCGCTGGCTGGCCGGCGCCGACTCGGCGAGGAAGGTCGCCGCGGCGCCGTATTCGCCGCCCACCGACAGGCCCTGGACCATGCGCGCCAGGACCATCAGCAGCGGCGCGGCGATGCCGATGCTGGCATAGGTGGGCATCAGGCTGATCAGCAGCGAAGGCAGGGCCATCATCAGGATGGTCAGGTTCAGCGCCGCCTTGCGTCCGGCGCGGTCGTTGAACACGCCGATCACCCAGCCGCCCAGCGGGCGCATGGCGAAGCCGATGGCGAATACGGCGAAGCTGGCCAGCAGCGCAGTGGTCTCGTTGTCGGAGGGGAAGAACTGGTGGCTGAAGTAGAGGGCGAAGGCGGTGTAGACCGTCCAGTCGAACCATTCCACGGTGTTGCCGATGCTACCGGCGACGATGGTGCGCCAGGCGATGGGCGTGCCGGCGCGCGGGGCGGCCCCGGCGAGCGCCGGGGCCTGCTGGGTTTGGCTGAGTAGCTGGGCCATGGGTGTTCTCCATTGTGATTGTTATGAGAAGCACGGGTGCCGCGGATCAGGCGGCGGGCAGGTGGCGTTCGAGGAAGGCCAGGCTGTTTCCCGGGCCATCCAGGGCCGCGCGGCCGATCAGCGGCTGCCAGGCCGACTCGCTGCCGTAGTCGGCGCGCCACTCGTGGAGACGCCGGGTGTACAGTTGCAGGTCGTACTCCTCGGTGACGCCGATGGCGCCGAGCACGCCGTGGGCGATGGCGCAGATGCGTTCGGCGGCGGCGCTGCAGCGCGCCTTGGCCACCGCGGCCGGAACGCTGGCCGGCCACGAGGCGCCATGCAGCGCCAGCTGTGCCGCCATGCGTGCGGCGAAGACTTCCTCGGCCAATACGCTGAGCTGCTGCTGGATGGCCTGGAAGCGGCCGATGGGCTTGCCGAACTGCTGGCGGGTATTGGCGTATTCCAGGGTCAACTGCAGGACGCGTTCGCCGGCGCCGGCGATCAGCGCGGCGCTGAAGGCGGCGCCCAGGGCGCGCCAGTCGCGCCCGGCCGGCAGGCGCAGGGCGTCTGCGGGCAGACCGGGCCAGCTCAGGTCCTGGGCCAGGCTGGCGTAGACGCCGTTGGCCTGGCGTTGCGCCGAGGCCAGCGGCAGCAGCCAGGCGCCATCCGGCAGCTCGGCCAGCAGCCACTGGGCGCTGGCGGCGAAGGGCACCTGGCGGCACACCAGGGTGTCACCCTCGCGCCGGCCGGTTGCCAGGGCGATGGGGCCTTCGGGCAGCGGCAGGCCGGTTTCGGCCAGCGCCGCGCGTACCCACCAGGTACTGGCCAGGGGCAACGGCAGGGCTGCGCCGCCGGCGGCGAACAGGAGGCGGCAGGCGGTTTGCGCACTGGCCGCGGCGCCGCCCTGGGCTTCGGGCAACAGCAGGTCGGCGAAGCCGTGTTCGGCCAGTGAGCGCCAGAGGGCATCGGCAGGCTCGCCCAGGTCGATGCGGCGGACCCGTTCGAGGCTGACTTCGCCTTCCAGCCATTGGCCGAAGGCGTCGATGATCAGGGTGTCGAGGTTCATGGCGGGCTCCTATCGCAGGCCAAGGCCGCGGGCGACTACGCCGCGGAGGATTTCGCGGGTGCCGCCGCGCAGGGAAAACACCGGGGCCATGCGTTCCAGGTAGGCCAGGGTGCGCTGCAGCAGGTGCGGCGCCTCGGCGCCGTCGATGGCGCCCAGCACGTCGCCGAGCAGGGCGGGGATGGATTGCTCGAAGGCGGTGCCCAGGTCCTTCACCAGCGCGGCCTCGACCACCGGGCTGCGGCCGTCGGCCAGTTGCGCGGCGAGGCTCACCGAAAGCGCGCGCAGCACCATCAGTTCGCCGAGCAGTTGGCCCAGCAGGCGTTCATGGCCGGGCTGCGGCCGTACGCGCAGCCAGTCCATCCACGCATCGAGCAGTGCGATGCTGGAGTAGATGCGTTCCGGCCCGCTGCGCTCGAAGGCCAGCTCGGCGGTGACCTGCTTCCAGCCTTCGCCTTCCTTGCCGACCAGGGCGCCCTCGGGTAGCTGCACGTCGTCGAAGAACACCTCGCAGAAGTGCTCGGCGCCGGTGAGGTCGCGGATCGGGCGGATGCTCACGCCCGGCAGGCTCAGGTCGACGATCACCTGGGACAGGCCGCCATGGCGGTCCTCCGCGCTGCCGGAAGTGCGCACCAGGGCGATCATGTAGTGGCTGTGCTGGGCGTAGGTGGTCCAGATCTTCTGGCCATTGAGCCGCCAGCCGGTGGCATTGCGCTCGGCGCGGGTGCGCACGCTGGCCAGGTCCGAGCCGGAATTGGGTTCGCTCATGCCGATGCAGAAGAACTGCTCGCCACGGCAGATCGCCGGCAGGTGGAAGCGCTTCTGCGCCTCGCTGCCGAAGCGCAGCAGCAGCGGCCCGCTCTGGCGGTCGGCGATCCAGTGGGCGGCTACCGGCGCGCCGGCGCAGAGCAGCTCTTCCACCACCACGAAACGGGCCAGGGGGTCGAGGCCGGCGCCGCCATACTCGCGGGGCAGCGTCAGGCCGACCCAGCCGCGCGCCGCCAGGGCCCGGCTGAAGTCGGCGTCGAAGCCCTGCCAGCTGCGCGCGCGCAGGTCCAGCGGATAGTCGCCCAGGCGCTCGGCGAGGAAGGTGCGCAGCTCGCTGCGCAGGGCCTCGTGGCGGGGCGGCAGGGGGCGGAAGTCGAGGGCTTCGAGCATCAGCCTTCACCCCGTCCGGCCAGCAGGCGTTTGACCTGATATTCGATCACCGTTTCCGCGCGCTGGTTGAGCACGCTGACGCGGGAAGTGACCACGGCGCGGCCGTGTTTGGAGGTGGGGCGGACCTCCTCGATTTCCACCAGCGCTTCCAGGGTGTCGCCCACCACCACCGGGCCGCGCACGCTCTTGTGCAGCTCCAGCAGGGCCAGGCCGGTGCCCTGCAGCATGGTCTGCATGAGGATGCCCTCGATCAGGCTGTAGCTCAGCGCGGCGGGCACCGGGCGGCCCTGGATGGCGCCGGCGAAGGTGCTGTCGATGAAGATGACCTCGGTTTGCCCGGTGACGCCGACGAAGCCGATCAGGTCGGCCTCGGTGACGGTGCGGCGGTAGGTGCGGAAGCGCTGGCCGGGTTCGAGGTCCTGCCAGTGATAGCCTTGCCCGAGGGCGATTTCGTTGTGCGCCATGGAGTCACTCTCCTGTTGGGATTGTTGGCATCGAGTGGCTTCAGGCTATGGTCGGTATCCTCGTTCATCCAATATTATTTGGCGCATTATTGATACGTATGGAGTATCAGTGTGGAGCTGCGCCAGATTCACCAATTCCTCGCCCTCGCCGAGACCCTGAACTTCCGCGAGGCCGCCGAGCGCCTGCACATGTCCCAGCCGCCGCTGTCGGTGTCGATCCGCAAGCTGGAGGAGGAGATCGGCCTGCCGCTGTTCGAGCGCACCACGCGCCAGGTGAGCCTGACCGAAGCGGGCCAGGCCGTGCTGCCGGAGCTGCGCAAGGTGCTGCTGCACCTGCAGCAGGCGCAGCGTTACGCGCTGGAAGCGGGCGCCGGCGCTCGCGGCCAGCTGACCCTCGGCTCGGTGGGTTCGGCGACGCTGTCGCTGGTCCCGCGGCTGATCCCCGAGTTTCGCCGGCGCTACCCGGGCATCGCCCTGGAGCTGCGCGAGCTGCCTTCCAGCGGGGTGCTGGAGCTGGTCGAGAACGGCCGCGCGGACGTCGGCCTGGTGCGCTTCCCGCTGCCCCAGCCAACGTCGTTGCAACTGATTCCCCTGGAGTGGGAGCCGATGATGCTGGTGGTGCCGCGCGACAGCCCGCTGGCTGGCGATGGCCGCCGCCGTGTGCACCTGGCCGAGGTGGCCGACCAGCCGCTGATCGACTACCCGCACAGCGAAGGGCTGCACTACGTGCTGTTGCAGCTATGCCAGGCGGCGGGGTTCGTGCCGCAGCTGGTGCATTCCACCACCCAGGTGCAGGCGGCCATCAGCCTGGTGGCCTGCGGGCTGGGCGTCGCCCTGGTGCCGGCGCTGCACGCGCGCAATTCGGCGGCGCCGGTGTGCTTTCTGGAACTGGAGACGCCGCACCAGGAGCGCACCGTTGGCCTGGCGCTGGTGTGCAACCCGGACAACGAGAGCCGGGTGGTGCGGCAGTTCCGCGACGTGGCGTTGGAATTGCTGGGAGTGGAAGAGGAAAGCGGGGTTGGTCGGTAAGCCCGACACCTGGCCTGGGAGCGGCAGGCATCGATGCCCAATGCGTCCTTCGCGGAGAAGGCACCGCGCAGAAATGCAGGGGAGGGGGAACTTGTCGCCGTGGCGCTGTCTACAGAAGCGATTCCCCCGCCTCGCCGGCATCGGGCGATGCTTCAGCGGTGAGGTGGGGGATCAGCTCTCTTGCCTTGGGCAGTAGTCCTACTGCCCGGTCTGCCGCTGGTCCCGGCGCCTGTCGGTGGAGCTGCGGTAGACGCGCAGCAGCTCCAATGCCAAAGCTGCCAGGCAGATGAATGCGATGACCTTGATATCCATATCCAATGTTCCCTGGGAAATTCATAGAAATGTATGGCGGTCGCCTGGGTCTCCTTGGCGGTGCCGCTGGACATGCTGCCGGGGCGCTGGCGATCAGGCAAGTGTCGGGCGACCGGCTGTGGCGCCAGTGGAGTGGCGGCGCTATCTATATAGAGGCCGCCTAATCATGGCGGGCGCCGGAGTCGGGCCTGAACCGCATGGCTCCAATCGGGAAACACGATGTTGAAAGAAGTGTTGACAACCATTCGGAGGTCTATATAATTCGCCGCCCGTCAACTGGCAAAGCCCATAGGGTTTTACATAAGACGCTGAATTTAAAGAAAATATTTTTTAAATTAGGTGTTGACGGGAAGTGAAGTTGCTGTAGAATGCGCGGCCTCGGTTGAGACGAGAGAATCAACCAACTGCTCTTTAACAAGTTGAATCAAGCAATTCGTGTGGGTGCTTGTGAGTTAAGACTGGTGATCGCAAGATTATCAGCATCACAAGTAACACTCGTGAATTCGAGAGTTTTTTGCGATTGCTGAGCCAAGTTTAGGGTTTTCTCAAAACCCGATCAGTATTGAACTGAAGAGTTTGATCATGGCTCAGATTGAACGCTGGCGGCAGGCCTAACACATGCAAGTCGAGCGGATGAAGGGAGCTTGCTTCTGGATTCAGCGGCGGACGGGTGAGTAATGCCTAGGAATCTGCCTGGTAGTGGGGGACAA
>NZ_FOLS01000023.1 GCF_900112375.1 Pseudomonas citronellolis
GGGGCAAGCCTTTTTGGTTCCTTTTGTGGCGTTTGACAAAAGGGACTCGCCCGAGGGGGCGAAACAAGAAACATCAACGCACTCGGAGCGGCGCGCTACACCAAACCCCCAACCCAAAAGTCTCTGGGTTATTCCCCTTCGGGCCAGCGCAAGCGAAGGGCAAGCCCCTCACAAGGCCCGGAAAGCGCCCGCCGCGAACAAAAAAGGGCGCGAACCCAAGGTTCGCGCCCTTCGTGACGAACCCCGCCGCGGACGGCGGGAGCCGGCTGTCAGAGCACCAGTTGCTGGCTGTGCTGCAGGCCGAGCAGGTCGAGGCGCTCGCCCGACGACAGCAGCGCGAAGACCTCGCCGGTGGGCTCGGTGATGTCCCGGGGCCCATCAGCCTCCAACTGGAACTGTCGCGGCAGCCGGATATCGGTCAGCAACCCGGCCAGGTCCGGCTCGGGGTCGGCCGGCAGCGCGGCCCCCGTGCCCACGGCCAGGCCGAGCACCTGCTGGATCAGCCCGGCACCCTCGCCCTCTGCCACGCCCGGCTCCCGCGGTTCGTCCAGCGCCGATGACAACGAACGCAACTGCCCCGGCGCGGCGGGATCCTCCAGGTAGATGGGGTATGCCCCGGTAGGTGCCAGGCGGTCGCCACCCTCGTTATGGGAAGAGGCATAGAGGAACTTCATGCCATAGCCGCCGTACTGGGCCAGGTCGTCGGACTCGATCTGCCAGTGGCCCTTTGCGTCGATCACGGCCGAGCCCAGCAGGTAGGCGGTTTCCAGATTCAGCTCGCCGCCCTCCAGTTGCAGGTAGAGCTCCATGACATCCCCCGGGCGCCCCGTGCCCCGCACCACCGGAGTGCTGTCGTCGGTGAAGTCTTCCTTCTGCAGGGCACCCTGTTCGGCGCCGTAGTCGTCCAGGACGCCGATGATGCTCGGCTCTATCGGCGGCGGCACGTAGGTTTCATAGGACCAGGCGTCGCTCAACAGGCTCTCGTTGCCTGCCGCGTCCACCGCGATGACCTGCAGGCTGTGCTGGCCTATGCCCAGCGACGAGACGGGGGTGAAGGACCAGGTGCCGTCCGCGTTGACCGTGGCGGTTCCGATCGGCATGCCCTTGTCGAAGAGTTTCACGTGCGTCGCATCGCCACCCTCGACCCGGCCGCTGATCTCCGGCCAGAAATCGTCGGTCACGCCATTGGGCTCGATGTCGCCGTGCTGGTCACCGAGGTTGTCGAAGACCCGTTCGATGACCGGCCGGGCCGGCGCCTGGGTATCCAGCACTATCTCCCACGCCTCGCTCTTCGGGCTGGCCTGCCCGCCCACGGACTGCTCGGCGGTGAAGCGCTTCGTTCCGTCCACGCCCAGGTCGGCGATGGCGATTTCCCACTTGCCATCTTCGCCCACGGTCACGCTACCCACGGCCTGGTCGTCGACGTACAGGGTCAGCAGGCTGCCCGGCACGCCGCTGCCACCGACGGTGGGGCTGCGGTCATTGGTGCTGTCCCCGGCTTGCAGTTCGACCACCAGCGGCTCCTGGTCGTCCTGGACCCAGTCGATGCTCGGCGCCTCGGGTGCATCGGGAAGCTCCAGGATGAAGTCCCAAGGCTCGCTCTTGGCGCTACGGTTGCCGGCGGCGTCCTGCAGTTCCACCTGGAACTGATGGGCGCCCGCCGCGAGGTCGCTTTCCAGGGGGAAGCTCCATTTGCCCGCGGTGACGGTGGCACTGCCCAGCAGCGTGCCGTCGAAGTAGATGAAGGCCAGTACGGCATCGCTGTCGGCGCCGCAGTCGCCGACCACTTCGGGACGCGTGTCGTCGGTCACGCCGCCCTTGGCGACCTCGCCCGTCACCTCGCCGACGTCGTCGATCAGTTGCAGCCAGTCGAGCCCTTCGGGCAGCACGGGCGGCAGCAGGTCGGCCGGATCGGTGATGGTCGGCGGGCTGACGTTGCCCGCAGGGTCGGTGATGGTGACGCTGCCGGTCTCGCCATTCTCCAGCGGATTTTCAGGAAGCACCCAGTTGCCGTTCTCGTCCACCACGGTGGTGACAGTGCTGCCATCGGGCAGCTCGACGGTGACGATGCCCTCCGGCTCGCCGGTGCCGCCCAGGCCGTTGCCGTTGTTCTCGGTGACCATCGGCGGTTCCGGCGCGACGGTGTCGGCCGGCTCGGTGACAGTCGGCGGGCTGACGTTGCCCGCAGGGTCGGTGATGGTGACGCTGCCGGTCTCACCGTTCTCCAGCGGGTTTTCCGGGAATTTCCAGTTGCCGTTCTCATCGACAATGGCGGTCACGGTGCTGCCGTCAGGCAGCTCGACGGTGACGATGCCTTCCGGCTCACCGGTGCCGCCCAGGCCGTTGCCGTTGTTCTCGGTGACCACCGGCGATTCCGGCACTTCGAGGTCAGCCAGGCCAGTATCGACACTGCCGCTGTGGTTGCCGGCCGGGTCCACTTCCACCAGCGAGCCCGACTCGCCATTGCCCAGCGGGTTCTCCGGGAAGCTCCAGTTGCCGTTCTCGTCCACCTGGGTGGTGACGGTACTGCCATCGGGCTTGGTGAGGATGATGGTGTCACCCGCCTCGCCGGTGCCGGACAGGCCATTGGCGTTGTTCTCGCTGACGACCGGATCCTTCGGCGGCGTCAGGTCCGCCGGGCCGGTGTCCACCGCCGGGCTGATGCCACTTTCGTTGGACGCGGTGACGCTGCCGGACTGGCCGTCTTCCAGCGGGTTGGGCAGGAAGCTCCAGGTGCCGTCGGGGCTGGCCGTGGTGGTTTCGGTGGTGCCGTCCGGGCGGATCAGGGTGATCAGGCTGCCGGGCTCGGCGGTGCCGGTCAGGCCCTGCTGGTTGTTGAACAGGATCTGCGGCGCGCCTGGCCCTCCGGCTTCCGGCAGCGGCCCCGCCGAACGCGGGCTGCCGCCACCACCGCCGTCGCGCTGGGTGAGCATGTTGCCCACGCCGATGGTGCCCAGCCCCGCCGCCGGCACCAGCAGGCCGAAAGCGACGTTGTGGTCGTCCGACTGCAATGCCAGCAGTTCATCGACGGAGTCCAGGCGGGTCAGTTCCATGCCGTCCCAGGGCTCTTCGTAGCCGGCCTGCCACAGCTGGCCGTCCGGCGCCTGCAGGACCAGGTCGTTGTGTACGCCATCGAAGCCCTGGAAGAAGTTCTCGACGGTGATGACCTTGCCGGTCTTCAGGCGCACCAGCAGGTGGTCGCCGTTGCGGCTGAGGGATTGGACGTCCTCCGGCGCCGCGGCGATCTTCACCACGCCGGGCCGCGACAGGCTCAGGGGGCCATTGCCGGTCACGGGGGTCACCTGCCCCGAGCTTTTCGCGATCAGTTCAATTGCGTCCATCTGGTAATTTCTCCCCGAAGTGAGTGAAGTGACATCGCCCATGCGCCATGGGTACTCGCCACGAACCGCGGGCAGACTAGAGCAGCGGGCCGGCGCATGGGTTAGGAAACTCCCTAAAGCCGTAGGAACTTCGCCGCCCGGAGCGGGCTTTTAGGAAATCCCTCAAGCCGCCCGCTGCTTTTCGGACTCGGGCCGGCGCGCCGGCCGCAATGAAAAACGGCGCGAACGAGGTTCGCGCCGCAGGAGGGAGCCAGTGCGCCGGGAGCAGCCGCCCCCGGCGCCAGGACGCTCAGACCACGTACAGGCCCTCCTGGATCAGCAGGTGCGCATAGGACGCGCTCTTCGAGGTGTAGACGTCGTAGGTGACGGCGCCCTCGGTGACCTGCTGCGCCTGCCGCACCCAGTCCGCGAGGTCGATGTCGACGCTGTCGACCACGCCGTTCTGGCCACTGTCGCCGGTGATCCTCAGGCTGTGCCGGGCCTCGCCGTCGGGCTCGGTGACCTTCAGCAGGTCGGCCAGGCTCAGCGTCAGCGACTGGCTCAGCCCTTCGCTCAGGCGGATGGCCTCGATGCCCTCCAGCTTGTCGGCGACCTGGCCCAGGTCCAGCGTATTGCGTGAGGCCCAGACCAGGATGTCGTAGCCGGCGCCGCCGTCGATGTGGGCGAAGCCGGTGCCGTCGATGAGGATGACGTCGTTGCCCTCGCCGCCGCTGGCGGTGGTGTAGCCGCGGGCGTCGAGCATGTCGTCGGCGGCAGTGCCCACGGCGTCGGAGACCGGCAGGTAGTCGACGTGGGTGGCGCCGCCCTCGGCCACCGCCGGGGCCAGCCCGAGGGTCTCGTCCAGATCCACCAGGCGGCCCTTGATGGCGCTGCCGTTGCCATCGCCGACGCCATTGTCGGTCCAGCTGACGAACAGCTTGCCGCTGTCGAGGAAGGTGGCGTCGACCTGCATCTGGTCGCCGCTCACCAGCTGGTTGATGTGCAGCTCCTGGCCGACCTTGCGCCCGGCATCGTCGAAGAACTGGGCGTACACGCCATAGCTGCCGGAGCCTGGCGCCGCCTCGCTGCGCGACACGTAGACCACCACGAAGCCGCCGCCCTCGCGGGCCACCACCATGGGCTCGGACTGGTCGCCGGTGGTGCTGTTGGACACCAGGAACTCGCTGCCCAGCGCCGCGCCGGTGGCGTCGAAGATGCGCCCCCAGGTGCTGGTGCCGGACTGGTCCGGGCCGCTGTGGTCGTTGGAATCCCAGGTGACGATGAAGTTGCCGTTGGCCAGCCTCGACACCGCCGGCGAGGACTGCTTGTTGGCCGAGGTCTGGTTGGCGCGGATTTCCTCGCCCAGCAGCCCGGTCGCCGGGTCGTAGAGGCGGAAGAAGGATTCCACCCCCGCTGCGCCGCCGATGTCGCGGTTGTAGGCGATCACCACGGTGCCGTCCAGCAGGGTCGCCAGGGACGCCGCGTCCGGCCCCGCCGTGGTGTGGTAGGTGGCGTCGCCCACCAGCCGGTCGCCGCCCACCGGCGAGCCATCGGCGGCGTACTGGCGCATGAATATCTGCCACTTGCCACTGGTGCCGCTGGTGTTGGCGCTCCAGCTGACGATGTAGCCGCCGTCCTCCAGCGCGGTGATGCTGGAGAAGCGCTGCTGGCCGACGTCGTTGACGTTGACCATGGACTCGCCGCCCTGGGGCTGCGCGCCGCTGATGTTGCCGTCGAGGTCGTAGGTGTAGCCGAACTTCTGCTGCATGATCGCATCGTTGCCGCCGGCGTAGCTGGTCCAGTTGACCACGAAGCTGCCGTCGGCCAGCACCGCCACCGCCGGCTTGCCCTGGAAGTCGCCGGTCGTGGCGTTGACCACGAACTCGCCGCCCACCGGCATGCCGGCGGCATCGAACAGCTGGGCCATGATGCAGTCGTTGGAATCATCGCCCGTGGCCGATTCCCAGACGACGATGAAGCCGCCGTTGGGCAGGCTCGCGGTAGCCGAATGGTCCTGGGCGCCGCCCAGGGTGCCGTTGACGCGGAACTCGGAGAAGTAGCCGGCGTCGATGTCGATCACCGTGCCCTCGATGCCCCAGCCGCTGCTGTCGGACTTGTCGCTCTGCCAGGTCACGTAGACGTTGCCGTCGGCCATCAGGGTGGCATCCAGCACGTTCGAGCCGGCCTCGTTCGAAGCCTGGTTGCCATCGGTGGTCGGGTTGACCAGGAACTCGCGGCCGACCTTGTGGCCCTGGGCATCGTAGCGCTGGGCGAAGACCGCCGAACCGCTGCCGTCGCCGCCGGCCGCCCCCCAGATGACCAGGTAGCCGCCGTCGTCCAGCGCCACCGCGGTGGGCTTGTACTGGTCGCCGGCGATGCCGGTGTTGACACGCACATCGCCCATGCCGATCTGCTGCACGGCGCCGGTGGCCGGGTCGACGCTGTAGTGCGCCATGTAGACGTCGAAGCCGCTGCTGCCCGGCGGGTTACCCTCCCAGACCACCACGAAGCTGCCGTCCTTGAGGACGATCACGTCCGGGTTGTTCTGGTCGTTGCCGGCGCCGGTGTTGACCTGGAAGTTGCCGCCCAGCGCGGTGCCGTCGGCCGCGTAGAGCTGGCCGATGACGCCGGTGCCGGAGGCATCGCTCGGGCCGTTGCGGCCGGTCCACACGGTCACGTACATGCCCCGGTGCGCGGCATCGCCGAACACCGCCATGGCTGGAGCGCCCTCGGCGCCATAGGCCTGCCCGCTGCCCACCAGCACATCGCCGGTGAGTGGCTGGTTGTCGGCATCGAAGGTGCGCTGCACCACCAGGTCGGTGGAGCCGGAGTCGGGGTTGCTCGTCCAGTTGATGGTGTAGCCGCCGTCCGGGTGCGCCACGGCGCTGGGGTGGCGCTGGTCGCCCGGGGTAGCCACGTTGACCAGGAATTCGTCGGTCAGCGGCGTGCCGTCGGCGCCATAGCGGCGCGCCATGATGCCGTCGCCGCTGTAGTCCGGGCCCGCCTGGTAGGACTCCCAGACCACCAGGTAGCCGCCATCGGCCAGGGCCACCACCTGCGGGCCGTCCTGGTCGCCGCTGTTGCGCTGGTTGACCTGCTGTTCGCTGCCGACGCGGGTCACGCCGTCGGCCTCGAACAGCTGCATGAACACGTCGGTGCCGGTGCCGCTCTGCCAGACCACGATGATCCGGCCATCGGCCAGGGTCGCCGCGCTCGGGTTGGTCTGCGGGCCGGCCTCGGTGCTGTTCACTTCCACGGTGTGGCGGTCCAGCTGGTAGTCGGCCAGGGCCGCGCCCTGGATGGCCACCGCCGGCGCCTGGTGGCCGGCCCCGTCATGGGCCGACAGGCTGCCCTGCTCGCCCTGGGCCAGCGGGTTGGGGTAGAAGTCCCAGCGGCCGTACTCGTCGGCGACCACCGTGTGGGTGACACCCTCGGCGTCGACCACGCTGACGGTCGCCCCCGGCTCGGTGCGCCCGCCCAGGCGCTCGGCGCTGTTGGTGTCCAGGCCGACGCTGAGCACGCTGATCTGCGGCGGGCTGGCCGGCACGTAGTCGAGGCCGGTGGCGCCCTCGCCCAGCGGCGGCGGCGGAATCAGCCCGAGGGTTTCGTCGAGGTCCACCAGGCTGCCCTTGATAGCGCTGCCGTTGCCATCGCCGACGCCATTGTCGGTCCAGCTGACGAACAGCTTGCCGCTGTCGAGGAAGGTGGCGTCGACCTGAGTCTGGTCGCCGCTCACCAACTGGTTGATGTGCAGCTCCTGGCCGACCTTGTTGCCGGCGGCGTCGAAGTACTGGGCGTAGATGCCCCAGGTACCGGCGCCCGGCGCCGCGTCGGTAGCCGACTGGTAGACCACGACGAAGCTGCCGTCCGCGCGCGGCACCACCACCGGCATGGCCTGGTCGCCCAGGGTGCTGGTGCTGAGCAGGAACTCGTTGCCCACCGGCACGCCGGCGGCGTCGAAGATGCGCCCCCAGATGCCGTAGCCGGACTGGTCCGGGCCGCTGTGGTCGTTGGAATCCCAGGTGACGATGAAGTTGCCGTTGGCCAGCCCCGACACGCTGGGCGAGGCCTGGCTGTTGGCGGTGGTCTGGTTGGCGACGATCTCGGGCCCGAAGCTCTGGGTGTTCGGATCGTAGACACGGAAGTAGGCGTCGCCGCCGCCGAGGTTGCGCGCGTAGGTGAACACCACGCGGCCATCGGCCAGGGTGCTGATGGAGGCGCCGATGATGTCGCTGGTGTAGTGGGTGGCGCTGACCAGCAGGTCGCCGCTGGCCGGCGAGCCGTCGGCGTCGTACTGGCGGGCGTAGATGCGCCAGCCGCCGCCCTCCCAGGACTTCCAGCTGAGCATGTAGCCGCCGTCTTCCAGCGCGGTGATGCTGGAATAGCGCTGGCTGTCGGCATCGTTGACGTTGACCCTGGACTCGCCGCCCTGGGGCTGCGCGCCGCTGATGTTGCCGTCGAGGTCGTAGGTGTAGCCGAACTTCTGCTGCATGATCGCGTCGCTGCCGCCGGCGTAGCTGGTCCAGCTGACCACGAAGCTGCCGTCGGCCAGCACCGCTACCGCCGGCTTGCCCTGGAAGTCGCCGATGCTGGTGTTGACCACGAACTCGCCGCCCAGCGGCATGCCGGTGGCGTCGAACAGCTGGGCCATGACGCAGTCGTTGGAACCATCGCCCGAGGCCGACTCCCAGACCACCACGAAGCCGCCATTGGGCAGGCTCGCGGTGGCCGAATGGTCCTGGGCGCCGCCGAGGGTGCCGTTGACGCGGAATTCGGAGTAGTAGCCGGCGTCGATGTCGATCACCGTGGCCTCGATGCCCCAGCTGCTGTTGTCGGCCTTGTCGCTCTGCCAGGTCACGTAGACGCTGCCGTCGGCCATCAGGGTGGCGTCCAGCAGGTTCTTCATGTCGACGTTGTCGCCGGCCCAGCCCTGGTTGCCCTCGGTGGTCGGGTTGACCAGGAACTCGCGGCCCAGCTTGTGGCCCTGGGCGTCGTAGCGCTGGGCGAAGATCGCCGAGCCGCTGCCGTCGCCGCCGGCCGAGCCCCAGATGACCAGGTAGCCGCCGTCGTCCAGCGCCACTGCGGTGGGCTTGTACTGGTCGCCGGCGATGCCGGTGTTGACGCGCACGTCGCCCGGGCCGATCTGCTGCACGGCGCCGGTGGCCGGGTCGACGCTGTAGTGCGCCATGTAGACGTCGAAGCCGGTGCTGCCCGGCGGGTTGCCCTCCCAGATCACCACGAAGCTGCCGTCCTTGAGGGTGATCACGTCCGGGTAATCCTGGTTGTTGCCGGTGCCGGCGTTGACCTGGAAGTTGCCGCCCAGCGGGGTGCCGTCGGCCGCGTGGAGCTGGCCGATGACGCCGGTGCCGGAGCTGTCGCCCGGGCCGTTGCGGCCGCTCCATACGGTGACGTACATGCCCTGGTGCGCGGCATCGACGAACGCCGCCATGGCCGGCGCGCCCTCGGCGCCATAGCCGGTGCCGCTGCCCACCACCACGTCACCGCCGAGCGGCTGGTCGTCGGCATCGAAGCTGCGCTGGACGATCCTGTCGGTGGAACCGCCATCGGGATCGCTGATCCAGGAGATGGTGTAGCCGCCGCCCGGGTGCGCCACCACGGAGACCGACAGCTGGCCGCCGGCGGTCAGCTGGTTGACGGCGAATTCGTCGGTCAGCGGGCTGCCATCGGCGCCGTAGCGGCGCGCCATGATGCCGTCGTTGCTGGTGTCCGGGCCGGCCAGCCAGGACTCCCAGACCACCAGGTAGCCGCCGTCGGCCAGGGCCACCACCTGCGGGCTGTCCTGGTTGTAGCTGCTGCGCTGGTTGACCTGCTGCTCGCTGCCGATGCGCGTCACGCCATCGGCCGCGAACAGTTGCATGAACACCTCGGCATTGTTGCTGCCGGTGTCGCCGCCCTGCCAGACCACCACTATCCTGCCGTCGGCCAGGGTGGTGACGCTGGGGTTGGCCTGCGGGCCGGCCTCGGTGGTGTTGACCTGGCTGGTGTAGCGCGTGAGGTCGTAGCTGGCCAGCACGTCGCCCTGGATGACGATGGGCTGCGATTGGTTGCCCGCCGCGTCCGCCACCGAAATGCTGCCGTCCTCGCCCAGGCCCAGCGGGTTGGGCTGCAGGCTCCAGCGGCCGTTCTGGTCGGCGGTGACGCTGTGCGCCTCGCCGGCCTTGTCGATCACCGTGACGATCGCCCCCGGCTCGGTCTGCCCGGCCAGTTGCTCGGCGGTGTTGATGTCCAGGCCGACGTTCGGCGCCAGGGTGTCGATCACGAACAGCCAGGGCGCGCTGGGCTCGGTGACGTTGCCCACCGCGTCGGTGAGGGTCGCGGTGAGCGCGTGCGGGCCGTCGGCCAGCGGCGCTGGCGGGGTGAAGCTCCAGTTGCCGGCCTCGTCCACCAGCGCCGAACCGAGCGCCTCGCCGTTGTCGTAGACCAGCACCAGCGAGCCCGGCGCGCCGCTGCCGGAAATGCTCGGCGTGGCGTCGCTGGTGAGGTTGCCGCAGACCTGGCTGGTGAAGGCCTCGGTCTCCAGCGCCAGCAGTTGCGGGGCTTCCGGCAGCGCGGTGTGCAGCTCGACCGGGAAGTCCTCGCTGGGCGCCTCGTTCATCTGCCCCGAGGGGCTTTGCGAGCTGGCCCAGAAGTATTTCATGCCGTCGCCGCCGAACTGGGTGAGGTCGTCGGTGGCCAGGCTCCACTCACCGTTGGCGTCGATGACGGTGGAGCCCAGCAGTTCGCTGGGTACCTGCGGGTCATCGCTGAGGCGCACGTAGAGGAACAGGGTGGCGCCGGCGCTACCGGTGCCACTGAGATTCAGGCTGACGTCGTCGGTGCTGGCGCCCTTGTCGAGGTCGCCCTGCTGCGACCCGAAGTCATCCTGCACACGGGTGATGCGCGGCGTCTCGGGCAGCGCGGTGTCGACCACGAAATCCCAGGCCTCGCTGCGCGGGCCGAGGTTGCCGGCGGCGTCCAGGGCCTCGGCCTGGAAGCTGTGCGCGCCATCGGCCAGCGGCGTCTGCGGCTCGAAGCGCCAGTTGCCGGCTTCGTCCACGCTCGCCGAGCCGATCAGCTCGCCGTTGTCGTAGATGCGCACCAGCACGGCGTCGCCCTCGACATGGCCGCTGTAGGTCGGCGTGGCGTCGTTGCTCGGCTCGCCCAGGGCGATGCTGCCGAAGGCGCCGCCTTCCACGTCGTCGAGCAATTCCAGGCCGGTGATCGCGCCCGGCGCGGTGGTGTCGACCACGAAGCTCAGCGCCGGGCCCTGCGCGCTTTCGTTGCCGGCGGCGTCGGTGGCCGAGGCGCTGATCGCGTGCTCGCCTTCGGCCAGCGGGGTTTCCGGCTTGTAGCTCCAGTTGCCGTCGGCGTCGACGATGGCGCTGCCGATCGGGCTGCCGTTGTCGTGGATGGTGATGAGGTCGCCGGGGTTGGCGCCGCTGCCGCTGATCACCGCGGCGCTGTCGTCGCTGGCGGCGCCCGCCTCCAGGGCGCCCTGCTGCGTGCCGACGTTGTCGGTCACCACGACCAGCGCCGGGGCGTCCGGGGCCTGGGTGTCGATGGTCAGTTCGAAGCGGGTGCTGGCCTCGTTGCCGTTGGCGGCGGTGGCCAGGATGTCGTAGACGTGGCTGCCGTCGGCCTGCTCCGGCAGCTCCAGGCTCCACTGGCCGGCGGCGTCGGCGAGCACCGAGCCGAGCAGCGTCGAACCGTCGAGGATGCTGACGATGGCGCCGGCGCTGGCGGTGCCGGCCAGGCTCGGGCGGTTGTCGTCGGTGAGCGCCTTGTCGGCCAGGTCGCCCTGCTTGGCGCCGACGTTGTCGCTAGCCTTGATCACGCTGACGCTGACCGGCGCGGTGTCGACGCTGAACGCCAGCGCCGGGCCGGGCTCGCTGGTGTTGCCGGCGGCATCGGCGACCTGCGCGCGGATGCTGTGCTCGCCATCGGCCAGCGGCTGGGCCGGGGTGAAGCTCCAGTCGCCATTGGCGTCGGCGGTGACGCTGCCCAGCACCTCGGCGCCATCGAAGAGAGTGACGATGGCGCCGGCCTCGGTCCTGCCGGAGAACATCGGCAGGGCGTCGTCGGTGACACCGCCGGCGGCGATCGGGCCGCGGACCAGGCCCTGGTCGTCAATGGCCAGCACCAGCTCCGCAGGCGCCGGCGCGGTGCCGTCGATGGTCAGGCTGAATTCGGCGCTGCCGCTGTTGGCACCATTGGAGACGCTGGCGCTGTAGCTGTGTTCGCCATCGGCCTGCTCCGGCAGCTGGAAGCTCCAGTTGCCCTCGGCATCGGCGCTGACGCTGCCGATCTCGACACCGTCTTCGGAAATGACCACTAGCGCGTCGGCGAGGGTCTTGCCGACCAGGGTCGGGGTGGTGTCGTTGGTCAGCGCGGCGTTGCTCAGGCTCTGGGGCTCACCCACGTCGTCGATGGCGGCCTCGATGCTGACCATCACGTCGCTGGTGTCGACCACGATCGTCAGCACGTCGCTCGGCTCGCTGACGTTGCCGGCCGCGTCGCTGGCGCTCACGCTGATGGCGTGCTCGCCGTCGGTGAGCGGTTGCGCCGGGGTGAAGCTCCAGTTGCCATCGCCGTCGACCGTGGCAGTGCCCAGCACCTCGTCGCCGTCCTTGATGGTGATGACGCTGCCCGGCTCGGCGCTGCCGCTGAAGGTCGGGGTGCTGTCATCGGTCACGCCGTTGTCGATCGGGCCGGTGACGTCGCCCTGGTTGTCGGCGGCGAGGATCGCGCCGGGCTTCTCCGGCGCGCTGCCGTCGATGGTCAGTTCGAAGCGGGTGCTGGCGCTGTTGGCGCCGTTGCTGGCGGTGACGCTGTAGAGGTAGCTGCCATCGGCCTGCGCCGGCAGTTCCAGGCTCCAGGCGCCGGCGGCATCGGCCACGACCGAGCCGAGCACGCTGGCGCCGTCCATGACGGTGACCAGGGCGCCGGCGGTGGCGCTGCCCACCAGGGTCGGCGTGCGGTCGTCGGTCACCGCGCCGTTGCCCAGCTCGGCGGTCAGGCTGCCGGCATCGTCCAGCGCCTTGGCCACGCTGACCTGCAGCGGCCGGGTGTCGACCACCAGCACCAGCGCATCGCTGGGCTCGCTGGCGTTGCCGGCGGCATCGGTGACCACTGTGCTGATGCTGTGCTCGCCCTCCCCCAGCGCCTCGGCCGGGGTGAAGCTCCAGTTGCCGTCGCCGTCGACGATGGCGGTGCCCAGCACGTTGTCGCGATCCTTGATGGTGACGGTGGCGCCCGGCTCGGCGCTGCCGCCGAAGGTCGGGGTGCTGTCGTCGGTCACGCCGCCGCTGATGGGGCCAGTGACGGCGCCGACGTTGTCCAGGGCGCTCGGCGCGTCCGGGGTGGCCGGCGCGCTGGTGTCGAGGAGGATGTCGAAGCCGCCGGTGGCCGGGCTCCACTGCCCGGCCGAATCCACGGCCTTGGCGGTCAGGGTCTTCAGGCCGTCGGCGCCGAGGTCGGCCAGGTCGATCGACCAGTTGCCCTCGGCGTCGGTGGCGACGCTGCCGACCTCGCTGCCATTGACGTACAGGTGCACCACGGTGCCCGCCTCGGCGGTGCCCTTGACGGTCGGGCTGCGGTCGTCGGTCTGCGCGCCCGGCTGCAGGTGACCGCTGGTGATCGGCGCCTGGTCGTCGATGACGTGCTCGATGGAGGGCGCCGCCGGCGGCGTCAGCTTGAGGCTGAAGGGCCAGTCGGCGCTCTTCGGCCCTTCGTTGCCGGCGGCATCCACCAGCGCGGCCTGGAAGTTGTGCTCGCCGGCCAGCAGCGGCAGCGCCGGCTCGAAGCTCCACTGGCCATCGCTGACGCTGGCGCTGCCGATCAGCACGCCGTTGTCGTAGACGTTCACGCTGACGATGTCGGCCGGTGCGCCGCTGCCACCGAAAGTCGGCCTGGCATCATCGGTCACGCCACCGCGGACGATCTCGCCGGTGACGCTGCCGACGTCGTCGAGCAGGCTCAGCGAGCCGCCCTCCTCCGGCAACTCGACGGGCGCGAGGGTATCGACGGTGAAGCGCCAGCCGTCGGCCGGCAGCATCGCACTGACATTGCCGGCGGCATCCATCGCGCTGGCCTGCAGGCTGTGCTCGCCATCGGCCAGCGGCTGGGTGGGAATGAAGCTCCAGCTGCCGTCGGCGGCGACCAGGCTGCTGCCGATCAGTTCGCCGTTGTCGTAGATGTTCACCAGCACGGCATCGCCGCCGACCAGTTGGCCCTTGAACTCGGGTTGGTCGTCGTCGGTATGGCCACCCTGGGCGATAGGCCCGGTGATGGCGCCGACATCGTCGATCAGGCTGAGGCCCGCCTCGGCCTGGGAGATATCGGGGGCGGAGGTATCCGCGGGCTCGGTGATGGTTGGCGGGCTGACGTTGCCCGAGGGGTCGGTGATGGTGATGCTGCCGGACTCGCCGTTTTCCATCGGGTTTTCCGGGAACTCCCAATTGCCGTTTTCGTCGACGACGGTGGTCACGGTGCTGCCATCCGGCAGCTCGACAGTGACGATGCCTTCCGGCTCGCCAGTGCCGCTCAGGCCATCGCCATTGTTGTCGGTGATGACCGGCGGTTCCGGTGCAATGACGTCGGCCGGTTCGGTAGTAGTCGGCGGGCTGACGTTGCCTGAGGGATCGGTGATGGTGATGTTGCCGGACTCGCCGTTCTCCAGCGGGTTTTCCGGGAACTCCCAATTGCCGTTCTCGTCGACGACGGTGGTCACGGTGCTGCCATCCGGCAGCTCGACAGTGACGATACCTTCCGGCTCGCCGGTGCCGCTCAGACCACTGCCGTTGTTGTCGGTGATGACTGGCGGCTCCGGGGCGATCACGTCGGCCGGTTCGGTCACGGTCGGCGGACTGACATTGCCCGAGGGATCAGTAATGGTGATGCTGCCTGACTCGCCGTTTTCCAGCGGGTTCTCCGGGAACTCCCAGTTACCGTTCTCGTCGACGACAGTCGTGACGGTGCTGCCATCGGGCAGTTCGACGGTGACGATGCCTTCCGGCTCGCCGGTGCCGCCCAGGCCATTGCCGTTGTTGTCGGTGACGATCGGTGGTTCCGGCGCGATCACGTCGGCCGGGTCGGTCACGGTCGGCGGACTGACGTTGCCCGACGGGTCGGTGATGGTGATGCTGCCCGACTCGCCGTTTTCCAACGGGTTCTCCGGGAACTCCCAATTACCGTTTTCATCGACAACGGTGGTGACGGTGCTGCCATCGGGCAGCTCGACGGTGACGATACCTTCCGGCTCACCGGTGCCGCTCAGACCGTCGCCGTTGTTATCGGTGATGACTGGCGGTTCCGGTGCAATGACGTCGGTCGGTTCGGTAATGGTCGGCGGGCTGACGTTACCCGAGGGATCGGTGATGGTGATGCTGCCGGACTCGCCGTTTTCCAGCGGGTTTTCCGGGAATTCCCAATTACCGTTTTCATCAACGACGGTGGTCACGGTGCTGCCATCCGGCAGTTCCACGGTGACGATACCTTCCGGCTCGCCGGTGCCGCCCAGGCCGTTGCCGTTGTTGTCGGTGATGATTGGCGGTTCAGGCGCGATCACGTCGGCCGGCTCGGTAATGGTGGGCGGGCTGACATTACCCGGGGGCTCGGTGATGCTGCCGTCCGAGCCGTTTTCCAGCGTATTTTCCGGGAATGCCCAGTTGCCGCTCTCATCGGCGACGGTGGTAGCGGTGCCGCCGTCCGAGCCACCGCCGCCACCACCGCCCCCCGCCGCTGCGGCCAGGCCGCCGACACCCAGGGCGCCGAGGCCGGCAAGCGGCAGCACGCCGAAGACGGCGTACGTGTCGTCGCTGCGTTCCGCCAGCAGTTGCTCGATGGAGTCCAGTTCGGTGGTCACCCAGGGCTCATTCTGGTCCGCCAGCCACAGTTCGCCGCCGGGGGCCTCCAGCACCAGGTCGTGGCGCACGCCGTTCACGGCCTGGAAGAAATTGTCAATATTGATGACTTCGCCGTTCTTCAAACGGATCACCAGGCTGTCGCCATTTCGGCCGATGGACTGGATGCTGTCGGGCGCGGCCGCGATCTTCACCACGCAGGGGTGCGCCAGCGACAACAGGTTCTTGCCGCTGACATCGGTAACCTGCCCCGAACTTTTCGCAATCAGTTGAATCGCGGCCATGTGAGCTCCCGCCTGATAAGGCTGTTTCTTCAATTTCGTGAACACGGGATGACTCGAAAAGGAATTGTCCCAGTGCCATGTAATATCCAGCCCGGGCCATCCAATAGAAAACTCGGGAATTCCTTTTCAGTGGTGGGCAAGCATTAAAAATTAATCACCGGCAATAATTAGGATTTTCCCGAATCAACCCAAGCCGATAAATTCCGATACACCATCGGAAAATTCTTAACCCATTCTGAAAACCGAACTGCCAAATCACCGCCACGGATGAAAAACGGAAATAAAAAAGCGGGCCGCATGGGCCCGCTTTTTCCAGGTGGTCGAAGCTCGTTGGCTATCAGTCGAAGAAATGCTTCTCGAGGCAGCAGGCCAGCAATTCCTGGTCCGTGCTCACGCCGAGACGGCGCTTGGCCGATGCCTTCTGCGCGCTGATGGTCTTGTCGCTGCGCCGCAGCAGGCGCGCGATTTCACACACGCGCAAGCCTGAGACGAACAGCCGCAACACCTCGTATTCCTTGACCGAGAGCGAGGTCAGGCGGCTGTGCAGGTCGCCGCCGTCGCCGGTGCAGGGGTTGAGCACCCGGCGGCCCTTGCACAGGGCGTCCAGGGCCGACAGCAACTGGGCCATGCCCGCGTCCTTGCGCACCACGCCCTGCACCCCGAGCTCGCACAGGCGGTCCAGCACCAGGCGGTTGGACAGCATGGTGAAGACCAGGAACCTCACCTCGGGGAAGTTACGCACCAGGTAGCCGATGAAGCGCACACCGTCCCCGTAGACTTCGTCCCCAGGCATGCTGAAGTCGATGATCGCGATATCGAAATGTTCCCGTCGCAATGCCTCGACCAGCTCACCAGAAGTTCGCACCTCACATGCCACTTGATATTGCGGATGACGTTCCAGAATCCCACGGACTCCCATCAATACTACTGCGTGATCATCCGCCAGAACGATCTTGATCTTTTTCAAGGCAACCTCACAAACGACGATAACTCGATACAACAGCCAACTTTCTCGGCTGCCTAATCTAATGGAAGAGCCTGAAAAACGGCACCTTAAAAGCGCCTGTTTAATCAATATAAGAAAAATCCGACATGGCACCCAAGTGCCAATGGATGACGGAAAACAATGCGGGCCAAGGGCGACGTGCGGCTGCTGGTTCGTTCGACAGGAACAGAGAGGTCGGCTATGCCGTAGGGAAAAATCAGACGAGCCCGAAGGCAAAAAGGGGGGAGGTGGAAGGCGTACACGGGGAATTGTGGCTAGGAAAAGCGCCCCCCGAAAATGGAGGTGGCCCCGCCAGCCACACCCCGGCACACGACGTCACCGCTGCGGCTGCTCCCTTCCGGGCCTGACCGGGTTCACGGCTGATCGTTGCGGGGGGACCGACAGGGCCACCATAACGAAACCCGCCTAGGTGGCGGGCGGCGACATTGTACCGAGCCCAGCGCAAGTTACAAGCACTTCAAGCACTTACCGGTGAATTCCGCGATGGCATACACATAAATAGCATTTTGATATCACTTTGCCCTGCGGCATGGTGGCACACTGCCATGGCACTGGTGAGGTGGAGGGGAAGGACTCCCCCTCGGCGCTTCAGCCCTCAACGCTTTGGGAGAATTCCGATGATCAAGTCTGCTTTCGCTGTTCTGGCCCTGGGCCTGTCTCTCTCTTCCACTGCCTTCGCCAATGGCGGCACCATCAGCTTCAGCGGGCACGTCTACTCGCCGCCGTGCAAGATCATCGACTTCACCAGCCAGGCCAGCACGCAACAGGCACGCCTGGACCTGGCCGGCTGCGGCGAGACCTCGCGCCTGTCGTTCAGCGAACCGTCCGGACAGGAAGCGGCCCGCCAACTGGCGGTGACCGACCTGGACGGCCGCAAGGTCGACCTCGGCGTCGAGAACGAAGCGCAGGACGGCGGCATGAACCTGGTGCTGCGCAACCTGGACGGCCGCAGCGGCGCGCGGCCGCTGATGCTGAACATCACCTACCTCTGAGTTTCCCCTCCCCCACTCGCCCGGCGGCGTGGGGGATAGCCTCATTCGGCGCGGATCATGCCGCCGGGAATCGGCTGGGTGGAGACCTCCAGGTTCGGCCCCAGGTAGAGGTCGCTCTTCTCGAAGCCGGGCCGGCTGCTGAAGCTGGCGTACTTCTCCTGCCCGCGGTGGAAGGTGAAGGCCACGCGGTAGTCGCCGCCGCGCAGCAGGCGCAGTGGGAAGTTCAGCACGGCGCCCGGCTGGATTTCCCCGGAGAGGGTTTCCTCGCCGTTCTCCTTGAAGCTGTAGCTCGCCGGCGCGCTGGCGTTGGCGTCGTAGTGCAGCTGGATCTGCGGACGCTCGGTCCAGGCCACGTAGAGGGCGAACAGCAGGACCAGGGCGATCAGCCCCGCGAGCCGCTGCTTTCTAGCCTTGTCCATCGCCGCCTCCGGTCAGTTGAGGCTGTCGGCCAGGGCCTTGGCCGGGACGAAGCGCACCACCTTCTTCGCCGCGATCTCGATGCTCTTGCCGGTCTGCGGGTTGCGCCCGGTGCGCGCGGCGCGCTCACTGACCTTGAGCTTGCCGATGCCCGGCAGGGTCAGCTCGCCGTCGTTCTCCAGGCTGTCCTGGACGATCTGCGCCAGTTGCTCGAACACGCCACGCACCGAGGCCTGGGTCAGGTCGAGGGACTCGGCGATGTCGCGTACCAGTTGTTCCTTGGTCATTGCCATGTGTTGCTTCTCCGAATGGTCTTGGGAATGGGTTCAGGCGTTCAGGCGTTCAGGCGTTCAGGCGTTCAGGCGTTCAGGCCATGATCGGCCAGCAGCTTCAGCAGCCCCTCTTCGTCCATCACCGCCACGCCGAGTTCCTGGGCCTTGGCCAGCTTGGAGCCGGCGCCGGGGCCGGCCACCACGCAATGGGTCTTGGCCGACACGGAACCGGCGACCTTGGCGCCCAGGCTTTCCAGCTTCTCCTTGGCGACGTCGCGGCTCATGGCCTCCAGGGTGCCGGTGAGCACCCAGGTCTGCCCGGCCAGCGGCAGGCCCTCGGCCTGCTTCTTCTCGCTCGCCCAGTGCATGCCGAACTCGCGCAGTTGCTCCTCGATCTCACGGGTGCGCTTGGCATTGCCGGCGTCGTCGAAGAACTCGCGCAGGCTCTTGGCCGCGCGCTCGGGCAGGCGTTCGACCTGGCGCAGGTCGAGCCAGTCGGCGTGGATGATGCCTTCCAGCGAACCGAAGCGGCTGGCCAGCTTTTCCGCGCCGGTGGCGGCGATGAAAGGGATGTTGAGCTTGTCGATGAAGCCGGCCAGGGTGGCGCAGGCGGCGAACTCGGCAGCCACCTCGCCCTCCTCCTGTAGCTGCACGCCGTGCTCGGCGTCGAGCAGTTCGGCGATCACCTTGCGGTTGTGCTCGTCGGCGAAGAAGTTGTGGATTTCGTAGGCCACCTCGGCGCCGACGTCCGGCAGATAGGTCAGCACCTCCGGCAGGGCCTTCTGGATGCGCTCCAGCGAGCCCAGGGCGCGGGCCAGCAGCTTGGCGGTCTCCTCGCCGACGTCGGGGATGCCCAGGGCGTAGACGAAGCGCGCCAGGCTCGGCCGGCGGCTGTCGGCGATGGCGTTGATCAGGTTGTTGCTGGACACCTCGGCGAAACCTTCCAGCTCGATCACCTGCTCGTAGGTCAGGCGGTAGAGGTCGGCCGGCGACTTGACCAGGCCCTTGTCCACCAGTTGCTCGACGATCTTGTCGCCTAGGCCATCGATGTCCATGGCCCGGCGCGAGACGAAGTGGATGATCGACTGCTTGAGCTGCGCCTGGCAGAACAGGCGGCCGACGCAGCGGTAGATGGCGCCTTCGCTGACCGACTCGCGGCCCTTGGCGCGCTTGACCAGTTGCGTACGCTCGACCTGCGAGCCGCATACCGGGCAGGTCTCGGGGATGTGCACCGGGCGCGCGTCGGCCGGGCGGCGTTCGACGACCACCTGCATCACCTGCGGGATCACGTCGCCGGCGCGGCGGATGATCACGGTGTCGCCGATCATCAGGCCCAGGCGCGCCACTTCGTCCATGTTGTGCAGGGTGGCGTTGGACACGGTGACGCCGGCCACCTGCACCGGCTTCAGGCGCGCCACCGGGGTCACGGCGCCGGTGCGGCCGACCTGGAATTCCACGTCGAGCAGTTCGGTGAGTTCCTCGCGGGCCGGGAACTTGTGGGCGATGGCCCAGCGCGGCTCGCGGGCGCGGAAGCCCAGTTCGCGCTGGAAGTCGATGCGGTTGACCTTGAACACCACGCCATCGATCTCGTAGGCGAGGCTGTCGCGGCGCTCGCCGATATCGGCGTAGTAGTCCTGGCAGCCCTTCACCCCGCGGGCCAGCTTCAGCTCGCGGCTGACCGGGATGCCCCAGGCCTTGAAGGCTTCGAGGATGCCGATCTGGGTGTCCGGCAGGCTGCCGCCCTCGACGCGGCCGAAGCCGTAGGCGCACAGCTCCAGCGGGCGGCTGGCGGTGATCTTCGGGTCGAGCTGGCGCAGGCTGCCGGCCGCGGCGTTGCGCGGGTTGGCGAAGGTCTTGGCGCCGGCCTCCATCTGCCGGGCGTTGAGCGCCTCGAAGCCGGCCTTGGACATGAATACTTCGCCGCGCACTTCCAGCACCGCCGGCCAGCCCTCGCCGTGCAGGCGCAGGGGGATGTTGCGCACGGTGCGCACGTTGGCGCTGATGTCCTCGCCGGTGCTGCCGTCGCCGCGGGTGGCGCCGCGGGTCAGCCGGCCGTTCTCGTACAGCAGGCTGACCGCCAGGCCGTCGAGCTTGGGCTCGCAGCTGTAGTCCACCTCGGCGCCGCCGCCGAGCAGGTCGCCGCCCGGCAGCAGGTCGGCCAGGCCTTCGCGCACGCGGCGGTCGAAGTCCAGCAGGTCCTGTTCCTCGAAGGCGTTGCCCAGGCTGAGCATGGGGATTTCGTGGCGGATTTCGCCGAAGGCCGAGGCGGCGGCCCCGCCCACGCGCTGGGTCGGCGATTCGGGGGTGACCAGGTCGGGGTGCTCGGCCTCCAGTTCCTTGAGTTCGCGGAACAGGCGGTCGTACTCGGCGTCCGGCACGCTGGGCTCGTCGAGCACGTAGTAGCGGTAGTTGTGCGCGTCCAGCTCGCTGCGGAGCTGGGCGATGCGTTGGGCGGCGGTCTGGGTGGTCATAGAAGAAGCCATAAGCGAAAGGCTGGAAGCTGGAAGCTAGAAGCTGAAAGCCAAAAAGCAAAGCCGGAAGGACAGGGGTCGCTTCCGGCTTCGAGCTTTAGGCTTCCAGCTTATCTTTTCTGCGTCAGCGCGCGGCGTTCGAACTCGATGATGCGCTGGCGGTAGTGCTCGATGGTCTGCGCGGTCATCACGCTGCGCTGCTCGTCCTTCAGCTCGCCGTTGAGCTCATGGGCCAGCTTGCGGGCGGCGGCGACCATCACGTCGAAGGCCTGCTTCGGATGGCGCGGGCCCGGCAGGCCGAGGAAGAAGCTCACCGCGCGGGTGCTGAACTGGTCGATGTTGTCCAGGTCGAAGGTGCCCGGCTTGACCGCGTTGGCCATGGAGAACAGCACTTCGCCGTTGCCGGCCATGCTCTCGTGGCGGTGGAAGATGTCCATGTCGCCGAAGCGCAGGCCGCTCTCGAGGATGTTCTGCAGCAGCGCCGGGCCCTTGAAGCCACCCTCGTCGCGGCAGATCACGTTGATGATCAGCACTTCTTCCACCGGAGCCGGAGCCGGGGCGGCGGCGGGCGCCGGGCGCTCCTTGTCCTTTTCCCTGTCCCTCTTGCGTTCCTTGCCGCGGGATTTTTCCTTGGGCGCCTCGGCCAGGGGATCGGGGAAGTCTTCTTCGTCCAGCGGGCCGAGCAGGTTCGGCGCCGGGTCGTCCAGGGCCAGGTCGCCCTGGCGCGGCTCGCCACGGCGCTTGCCGCGGGCCGCGTCCTTGGCGCTGACCTTGGGCAGGTCGTGCTCGTCCAGCGAAGGTTCGTGGTGCTCGACCACCCGCGAGGGGCCCAGCACCTCGGCGCTGCCGCCGTCGTCATCGTCGTCCAGTTGGTTGGCGAAGTGGCGGTCCAGCTTGAACTTCAGCTTGCCCTTTCCGCCCCGCATGCGCCGCCAGCCATCGAACAGAATGCCGGCGATCACGATAAGCCCAATGACGATCAGCCATTCGCGCAGACCGATATCCATCTAATCCCAGTGCCCCTGATAAAAATGATGATGAAAAAGGGATGTCCTATCCCGGTAAAAACGCGAACCTCGAGTTGTATGTTCGCGCGTAACAAAGTGGGCATTAAGCTAGCATGCCCGACACAACTTTTACACCGTCTGCGGCTGTTGTCCGCAGCAATAATCGCAACTTTTCCCAAGCCCGCCCAAGATCAGGCTTACCTCAATCGAATCAAGGGGTTATGCATATCCCCCAGTACAGCACAAGTCAGCGCCCGGCGCTGGCGAATACTGTACGAAATTTGTCCAGAAGGCACTTCATCAGGCTTCCGCCAGTGCCACGGCTTCTTCCACGTCGACCGCCACCAGGCGCGAACATCCCGGTTCGTGCATGGTCACGCCCATCAACTGGTCGGCCATTTCCATGGCGATCTTGTTGTGGGTGATATAGATGAATTGCACTTTCTCGGACATTTCCTTTACCAGGCGGGCATAACGCCCGACGTTGGCGTCGTCCAGCGGCGCGTCGACCTCGTCGAGCATGCAGAACGGCGCCGGGTTGAGCTGGAAGATGGCGAACACCAGGGCCAGCGCGGTCAGCGCCTTCTCGCCGCCGGACAGCAGGTGGATGGTGCTGTTCTTCTTGCCCGGCGGGCGCGCCATGATCGCCACCCCTGTATCGAGTAGATCTTCGCCGGTAAGTTCCAGGTAGGCGTGACCGCCGCCGAACACCTTGGGGAACAATGCCTGAAGGCCAGCATTGATCTGGTCGAAGGTTTCCTTGAAGCGGTTGCGGGTTTCCTTGTCGATCTTGCGGATGACGTTTTCCAGGGTGTCCAGGGCTTCCACCAGGTCGTCGTTCTGCTCGTCCAGGTAGCGCTTGCGCTGGGATTGCTGCTGGTATTCGTCGATGGCCGCGAGGTTGATCGCGCCCAGGCGCTGGATGCGCCCGGCCAGTTCCTCCAGGCGGGCTTCCCAGACCTTCTCGGCGGCGTCGTGGGGCAAGGTGCCGAGCACGGTGTGCAGGTCGTAGCCGTCCTCGCCGAGCTGCTCCTGCAGCGCCTTGCGACGAACGGTCAGGGCCTGCCACTCCATGCGCTGCTGCTCCAGCTGGCCACGCAGCAGCTGCGACTGCTGCTCGGCCTGGGTGCGGCGCTTCTCGGCGTCGCGCAGCTGGCGGTCGGCGTCTTCCAGGGTCAGGCGCGCGGTCTTGAGTTCCTCTTCCACGCCCATGCGCCGCTCCAGCAGCTCTTCCAGGCGCATGCGCAGTTCTTCCAGGGGCGCGGCGCCCTCCTCCAGGTTGAGGCTGAGCTGCTCGCAGCGCTCGACCAGGCGCACGGCCTGCACGTCGAGGCGCTCCAGGGCCTGGCGGGTGGATTCGTGCTGGGCCTTGAGCGAGCCGACGCGCACCGCCAGCTGGTGGGCTTGGTCCTTGTGCTGGCGGGCTTCCTGGCGGATGCGGTCGAGGCGTTCGCGCAACTCGTCGCGCTCGGCCAGCAGCGCCTCGCGGCGGCCGGTGTCCTCGGCCATGGCGTCCAGCGCCACCTGCAGGTGCAGGCGCGCCTCGCCCAGCTGTTCGTGTTCGATGGCGCGCTGCTCGGCCAGTTCGGCCAGTTCCTCGTCGAGGCGGCGGCGGCGCAGGGTCAGCTGTTCGACCTTGGCCTGCTGGGCCGAGAGCGCGGCCTTCAGCTCGCCGTGGCGGCGGCCTTCCTCCTGGATGCGCCGGCGCAGTTGCTCGCGGCCGTCCTCGGCCTGGCGCTGGGCCTGGCGCTGGGCTTCCAGCTGTTCTTCCAGGGCGGCCAGGCGTTCTTCCAGTTCTTCGCGTTCGGCGTACAGCCGTTCCAGCTCCTGGCCGCGGGCCAACACGCCGGACTCGGCGGAATCGCCGCGGCGCACCCGCAGGAAATGCTTGCCGACCCAGTAGCCGTCGCGGCTGACCAGGCTCTGCCCGGCGCCCAGCGAGGCGCGTAGTTCCAGGGCCTGCTCCAGGCTTTCCACCGGGCGCACCCCGGCCAGCCAGGGCGACAGGTCGTGGTCGGCGCTGACTTTTTCCAGCAAGCTGCCGGGGACAGCGGCACCACCGCGCGGCAGGTCGAGCAGGCGCAGCTCGCCCTTTTCCAGGCCGGCATAGGGTAGCCCGGCGAAATCCTCCAGCAGCACGGCGTGCAGGTCGGCGCCGAGCACGGTTTCCACCGCCAGCTCCCAGCCCGGCTCCACGCGCAGGCCCTCGGCCAGGCGCGGGCGCTGCTCCAGGCCCTGTTCGCGCAGCCAGTCGGCGGTGCCGGCGCCCGGGTCCAGGGCGGCCTGCTGCAGGGCCTCCAGGGAGGCGATGCGGCCGTTCAGGCGCTGCAGTTCGCCCTGGGCCTGGTGCTGGGCGGCGTTGCCGTCCTGCAGGCCCTGGCGCACCTGCTCCAGGCGCTCGACCAGCTCCAGTTCCTCGGCCTGCAGCTCTTCCAGCTGCAGCTCGACGGCGGCCAGCTGTTCGCTCAATTCGAGGATGGCCGCGCCTTCCGGGTCGGCGGCCAGCTGCGCGCGTTCCTCGCTCAGGCGGCGTTCGCGCTCGCCCTGGCGCTCCAGGCTGTGTTCCAGGTGCTGGATGCTCGACTGCTGCACCTCGGCCTCGCGGCGCGGCTCGGCGCTGCGCTGGTTGAAGGCGTCCCAGCGCTGCTGCCAGTCGTGCATGCCGGTCTCGGACGCTTCCAGCAGGGTGCTGGCCTCCTCGGCCGCGGCGGCGCTGGTTTCCTGCTCGGGCGCGAGCATTTCCAGCTCCTCGGCCAGGGTCGCCAGCAGGGTGCGGTCGTGGCCCAGGTGCGATTCGGTTTCCTGGCGGGTGCGCTCGGCCTCGCGCAGGTCGTCCTGCAACTGGCGCATGCGCTGCTGGCCGTGCTGGATGCTCTGCTCGACGCGGGCGATGTCGCCGCCCACCGAGTAGAAGCGGCCCTGGACCTGGTTGAAGCGCTCGGACAGCTCGTGGTGGCCATCACGCAGGCGCTCGATGCTGGCGTCGGCGCTGCGCTGCTCGGCCACCAGGGCCTCGAAGGCCACTTCCTGGTCGCCGATCACCCGCTCCTTCTGCCCCACCTGCTCGTTCAGCTCGCGCCATTTCAGGGCGCCCAGCTGGGCCTTGAGCTGGCGCTCCTCGGCCTTGTATTCCTGGTACTTCTCCGCCGACTGGGCCTGGCGGTGCAGGCGTTCGAGCTGGCGCTCCAGCTCCTCGCGCAGGTCGGTCAGGCGCGCCAGGTTCTCCTGGGTGCGGCGGATGCGGTTCTCGGTCTCGCGGCGGCGCTCCTTGTACTTGGAGATGCCGGCGGCTTCCTCGATGAAGTTGCGCAGGTCCTCGGGCTTGGCCTCGATCAGCTTGGAGATCATGCCCTGCTCGATGATCGAGTAGCTGCGCGGGCCCAGGCCGGTGCCGAGGAAGATGTCGGTGATGTCGCGGCGCCGGCACTTGGTGCCGTTGAGGAAGTAAGTGTTCTGGCCGTCGCGGGTGACGCGGCGGCGGATGGAAATCTCGGCGTAGGCGGCGTATTCGCCCACCAGGGTGCCGTCGGTGTTGTCGAAGATCAGCTCGATGGACGCCTGGGTCACCGGCTTGCGCGTGTTCGAGCCGTTGAAGATGACGTCGGTCATCGACTCGCCGCGGAGGTTCTTCGCCGAACTCTCGCCCATCACCCAGCGCACGGCGTCGATGATGTTGGACTTGCCGCAGCCGTTGGGGCCGACCACGGCGGCCATGTTGCTCGGGAAGCTGACGGTGGTGGGGTCGACGAAGGACTTGAAGCCCGCCAGCTTGATGCATTTGAGGCGCATGCCGCTCTCCTCAGCGTTCGGCCAGGGCAGCCAGCACCAGCTGGCTGTTGTGGCGGCCGTAGTCCAGAAGCACCTCGCGGATGACCGCCTCGTCGCGGTCGATCACCGCCTGCAGCAGGCGGGCGAAGCTGTCGAGGAACTGGCTCATCTCGCTTTTGCGCCGTTCCAGGGCCAGGTGGTAGGTGCGGCTGATGGCCGGCAGCAGGTTCTCCACCGTCTCCTGCAGGTAGGGGTTGGCGGCGAAGGGGAAGGCCGCGCGCATGATGTCGAAGCTGGACTCGACGAAGGCGTCGATGTCGCCGCGCTGCAGGCTTTCCATCAGGCGCTGCTGGATGGCCAGGAAGGGCTGCAGGTCGCCCTCCTCGCGCCAGGTCCGCGCCACCGCGCTGGCGAGCATGATGTACAGCTCCATGACCAGGCTGTAGAGGCTTTCCACGTGGCTGGCGGACAGCTCCGAGACCTGCGCCCCGCGGCGCGGCAGTATCACCACCAGGTGGCGGCGTTCGAGGATCAGCAGCGCCTCGCGCACCGAGCCGCGGCTGACGTTCAGGGCCTGGGTGACCTTCTGCTCCTGGATGCGTTCGCGTTCCTTGAGCTCGCCCCGGATGATGCGTTCGGCGAGGTGGTGGGCAATCTGCTCAGCCAGGCTGTCCGGGGCCTTGAACGTCATGGGTGTCCTTATCGCTGGAGGGCTGATGGAATGGGGCTTGCGGCCGCGAAGTGTAACACAGGGTGTTACCCGGCAACGCCCCGGTCAAGGGGCTCGACTGAACGAAGGTTGGTGCGTACGAAGAAAGGATTGGGCGCAGGATTGTCTGACAATCCTACAACGAGAATCGCGCCATGTTCGCCTTCCTTTCCCCTGCCTGGATGCTGCGCCTGAAGAAGGCCGGCTACTGGATCTGGCTGGTGCCGGTGTTCGGCATTCCGCTGAGCTACTGGTGGTCCTACGGCAGCGACCACCCCAACGCCTGGGCCTGGTTCGTCATCGCCGTGGTGTTCCTGGTCATCCCCGTGCTCGACGCCATCGTCGGCCGCGACCCGGCCAACCCCGACGAGGCCAGTGAAGTGCCAGTACTGGAACGCGAGGGCTACTACCGCTTCCTCAGCCTGATGACCGTGCCGCTGCTGCTGGGCATGCTGGTCTACGGCGGCTGGGTGATCACTCACTACGAGGCATGGAACTGGGTGGGCAAGCTGGGCTGGATCCTCTCGGTGGGCACGGTGATGGGCGCCATCGGCATCACCGTGTCCCACGAGCTGATCCACAAGGACCCGCAGCTGGAGCAGCGCGCCGGCGGCCTACTGCTGGCGGCGGTGTGCTACGCCGGGTTCAAGGTGGAGCACGTGCGCGGCCACCACGTGCACGTCTCCACCCCGGAAGACGCCTCTTCCTCGCGCTACGACCAGAGCCTGTACGCCTTCCTGCCCCACGCCTACAAGCACAACTTCCTCAACGCCTGGCGCCTGGAGGCCCAGCGCCTGAAGCGCAAGGGCCTGCCGGCGCTGCACTGGCGCAACGAGCTGATCTGGTGGTACGTCATCAGCGCGCTCTTCCTGCTCGGTTTCAGCCTGGCCTTCGGCTGGCTCGGCGCGGTGTATTTCCTCGGCCAGGCGGCCATGGCCTTCACCCTGCTGGAGATCGTCAACTACGTCGAGCACTACGGCCTGCACCGCCGGCGCCTGGACGACGGCCGCTACGAGCGCACCTCCCACGAGCATTCGTGGAACAGCAACTTCCTGCTGACCAACCTGTTCCTCTTCCACCTGCAGCGCCACTCCGACCACCACGCCTACGCCAAGCGCCGCTACCAGGTGCTGCGCCACTACGACGACAGCCCGCAGTTGCCCAACGGCTACGCCGGAATGATCGTCCTGGCGCTGTTCCCGCCGCTGTGGCGCGCGGTGATGAACCCCCGCGTACGCGCCTACTACGCCGGCGAGGAATACCAGCTGAGCGATACCCAGCGCGCCTGATTCCAACGGGTTCCACGCCTTTGCGGCAGCCGACATACCCCCGGCTGCCGTTTTTTTTGCGCCTCCGGGAGCGTAGGGCGTACAACCGTTCGCGGTTGTACGCCGTTTCACCGTGCTTATCGTCAACTTCGTGGTCGAGCCTGGCGCAACCTGCAACAGGCGCTTCAGGCTGACTCCGAGCGAGATATGGCCAAGGTCAAACGGCGGATAACCGCGAACGGTTATCCGCCCTACGTTACTGCGCTGCATCAGCCATGGCGCGCTCCTACCACCTGCCGGTAAACACAACGCCCCGCAGCCATGACCGTAGGAGCGAGCTTGCTCGCGAACCATCCCAGCTGCCAAGTAGCCCCGTTCGCGAGCAAGCTCGCTCCTACGAAAAAGCGCCCTGCCGGAAATAGCTGACCGAAAGATCAGAATTTTTGTTGACTTAAAAGTCAGCTTTTCCTAGATTCACCTCCATCGCGCCCCGCCCAACAACAAGAAAGCCTGGAGGCATGCCTTGATCAGGTTCCTGCTCAACCGCGAGCTGCGTGTCGAAGACCGCCTCGACCCGAATCTCACCGTGCTCAACTACCTGCGCCAGCACCTGGGCAAGACCGGCACCAAGGAGGGCTGCGCCTCCGGTGACTGCGGCGCCTGCACCGTGGTGGTGGGCGAACTGGTCGGTGCCGAGGGCGCCGAGCGCATCCGCTACCGCACCCTCAACTCCTGCCTGACCTTCGTCTCCGCCCTGCACGGCAAGCAACTGATCGTGGTCGACGACCTCAAGCACCGCGGCGAACTGCACGGCGTGCAGCAGGCCATGGTGGATTGCCACGGCTCGCAGTGCGGCTTCTGCACCCCCGGCTTCGTCATGTCGCTGTTCGCCCTGCAGAAGAACAGCGCCGGCGAAACCGCGGAGCAACGCAAGGCCGAGGCCTACGAGGCGCTGGCCGGCAACCTCTGCCGCTGCACCGGCTACCGGCCGATCCTCGACGCCGCCGAGCAGTCCTGCTGCCAGAAGCGCCCGGACCAGTTCGACGCCGCCCAGCAGCAGACCAGCGCCCAGCTCAAGGCCATCGCCCCGCGCGAGACCGCCGAGCTGAACAGCGGCGACAAGCGCTGCCTGCTGCCGCTGACCATCGCCGACCTGGCCGACCTCTACAGCGCCAACCCGCAGGCGCGCCTGCTGGCCGGCGGCACCGACCTGGCCCTGGAAGTCACCCAGTTCCACCGCGAGCTGCCGGTGATGATCTACGTCGGTCATGTCGAGGAGATGAAACGCGTCGAAGTCCTCGCCGACCGCATCGAGCTGGGCGCCGCCGCGCCGCTGACCGACTGCTACGCGGCCCTGGCCCACGACTACCCGGACTTCGGCGAGCTGCTGCACCGCTTCGCCTCGCTGCAGATCCGCAACCAGGGCACCCTCGGCGGCAACATCGGCAACGCCTCGCCCATCGGCGACTCGCCGCCGCTGCTGATCGCCCTGGGCGCGCGCATCGTGCTGCGCAAGGGCGGCGAGAGCCGCGAACTGCCGATCGACGAATACTTCATCGACTACAAGGTCACCGCGCGCCAGGAAGGCGAGTTCATCGAGAAGGTCATCATCCCGCGCCCGCAGGCCAGCCAGGCGTTCCGCGCCTACAAGGTGTCCAAGCGCCTGGACGACGACATCTCGGCGGTCTGCGCGGCCTTCAGCATCACCGTCGAAGACTGCCGCATCAGCGCCGTGCGCAGCGGCTTCGGCGGCATGGCGGCGATTCCCAAGCGAGCCCGCGCCTGCGAGGCGGCGCTGCTCGGCCAGCCGTTCAACGCCGCCACCTTCGAACGCGCGGCAATCGCCCTGGGCGAGGACTTCGCCCCGCTCTCGGACTTCCGCGCCAGCAAGGAATACCGCCTGCTCACCGCGCAGAACCTGCTGCGCAAATGCTTCCTCGAACTGGAAGCGCCCCAGGCCGTGACTCGGGTGACCGCATATGCATAAGCACAACAAGACCCAGGAAGAACTCCAGGCGCTGTTCCGCGCCGACCTGACCACCGGCGTGGGCAAGAGCGTCAAGCACGAAAGCGCGCCCAAGCACGTCAGCGGCGAGGCGATCTACATCGACGACCGCCTGGAATTCCCCAACCAGCTGCACGTCTACGCCCGCATGAGCGACCGCGCCCATGCGCGCATCACCAGGCTGGACGTCAGCCCTTGCTACGACTTCCCCGGAGTGGCCATCGCCATCACCAAGGACGACGTGCCCGGCCAGCTGGACATCGGCCCGGTGGTGGCCGGCGACCCGCTGCTGGCCGACGGCAAGGTCGAGTACCTCGGCCAGATGGTCATCGCGGTGGCCGCCGACAGCCTGGAGACCGCGCGCAAGGCGGCCATGGCGGCGATCATCGAGTACGAGGACCTGGAGCCGGTGCTCGACGTGGTCGAGGCGCTGCGCAAGAAGCATTTCGTGCTGGACAGCCACACCCACAGGATCGGCGATTCCGCCACCCAGCTGGCCAGCGCGCCGCACCGCATCCAGGGCACCCTGCACATCGGCGGCCAGGAGCACTTCTACCTGGAGACGCAGATTTCCTCGGTGATGCCCAGCGAGGACGGCGGCGTGATCGTCTACACCTCCACGCAGAACCCCACCGAAGTGCAGAAGCTGGTGGCCGAGGTGCTGGGCATCTCCTTCAACAAAGTGGTGATCGACATGCGCCGCATGGGCGGCGGCTTCGGCGGCAAGGAAACCCAGGCCGCGGCGCCCGCCTGCCTGTGCGCGGTGATCGCGCGCCTGACCGGGCGCCCGGCGAAGATGCGCCTGCCGCGCGTGGAAGACATGCAGATGACCGGCAAGCGCCACCCCTTCTACGTCGAGTACGACGTGGGCTTCGATGACGACGGCCTGCTGCACGGCATTCACATGGACCTGGCCGGCAACTGCGGCTACTCGCCGGACCTCTCCGGCTCCATCGTCGACCGCGCCATGTTCCACTCCGACAACGCCTACTTCCTCGGCAACGCCACCATCAACGGCCATCGCTGCAAGACCAACACCGCGTCGAACACCGCCTACCGCGGCTTCGGCGGCCCGCAGGGGATGGTCGCCATCGAGGAAGTGATGGACGCCGTGGCGCGCCACCTGGGCAAGGACCCGCTGGAGGTGCGCAAGCGCAACTACTACGGCAAGGACGAGCGCAACGTCACCCATTACCACCAGCAGGTCGAGCACAACCTCATCGCGGAGATGACCGCCGAGCTGGAGGCCAGCGCCGAGTACGCCAAGCGCCGCGCCGAAATCCGCGCGTTCAACGCCGCCAGCCCGATCCTCAAGAAGGGCCTGGCGCTGACCCCGGTGAAGTTCGGCATCAGCTTCACCGCCACCTTCCTCAACCAGGCCGGCGCGCTGATCCACATCTACACCGACGGCAGCATCCACCTGAACCACGGCGGCACCGAGATGGGCCAGGGCCTGAACACCAAGGTGGCGCAGGTGGTGGCGGAAGTCTTCCAGGTCGACATCGACCGCGTGCAGATCACCGCGACCAACACCGACAAGGTGCCGAACACCTCACCCACTGCGGCCTCCAGCGGCGCCGACCTCAACGGCAAGGCCGCGCAGAACGCCGCCGAGACCATCAGGCAGCGCCTGGTGGAATTCGCCGCGCGGCACTGGAAGGTCACCGAGGAAGACGTCGAGTTCCGCAACAACCAGGTGCGCATCCGCGACCTGATCGTGCCCTTCGAGGAACTGATCCAGCAGGCCTACTTCGGCCAGGTGTCACTGTCCTCCACCGGCTTCTACCGCACGCCGAAGATCTATTACGACCGCGATAAGGCCGCCGGCCGGCCGTTCTACTACTTCGCCTTCGGCGCCGCCTGCTCGGAAGTGCTGGTGGACACCCTGACCGGCGAGTACCGCATGCTGCGCACCGACATCCTCCACGACGTCGGCGACTCGCTGAACCCGGCCATCGACATCGGCCAGGTGGAAGGCGGCTTCGTCCAGGGCATGGGCTGGCTGACCATGGAAGAGCTGGTGTGGAACGCCAAGGGCAAGCTGATGACCTGCGGCCCGGCCAGCTACAAGATCCCGGCCATCGCCGACATGCCGATGGACTTGCGGGTGAAGCTGGTGGAGAACCGCAAGAACCCGGAGCAGACGGTGTTCCACTCCAAGGCCGTGGGCGAGCCGCCGTTCATGCTCGGCATCTCGGTGTTCTGCGCCATCAAGGACGCGGTGGCGAGCCTGGCCGACTACCGCGTGCAGCCGCAGATCGACGCACCGGCGACGCCGGAGCGGGTGCTGTGGGGGGTGGAGCAGATGCGCAGGCTGAAGGCTGCGCAGGCCGAGACCACCCAAACCCAAGCCGAACCAGCGTAACCCTGTAGGAGCGAGCTTGCTCGCGAACAACCCAACCACCCTTCGCGAGCAAGCTCGCTCCTACGAAGAGCCATCTACCGAGGTAGACGTCATGAACTGGATCAGCGCCCTCGCCGACCTGCAGCAACGCGGCGAAGCCGCCGTGCTGGTGACCATCATCGAGGAGCTCGGCTCCACGCCGCGCAACGCCGGCTCGAAGATGGTGGTCAGCGCCGACAGGCTGTTCGATACCATCGGCGGCGGCCACCTGGAGTTCAAGGCCCTGCAGATCGCCCGCGAGATGCTCGAACAGCGCAGCCAGCAGCCGCGCCTGGAGCGTTTCAGCCTGGGCGCCAGCCTCGGCCAGTGCTGCGGCGGCGCCACCGTGCTGCTGTTCGAGCCGATGGGCCAGCCCCAGGCGCACATCGCGGTGTTCGGCGCCGGCCACGTCGGCCGCGCGCTGGTGCCGCTGCTGGCCAGCCTGCCGTGCAAGGTGCGCTGGATCGACTCGCGGGAGGCCGAGTTCCCGGAAAGCATCCCGGCCGGCGTCGAGAAAGTGCTGAATGACGAAGTGCTCGACGAGGTCGAGAATATGCCGGCGGGCGGCTACTACATCGTCATGACCCACAACCACGCCCTGGACCTGGAGCTGACCGCGGCGATACTCAAGCGCGACGACTTCGGCTACTTCGGCCTGATCGGCTCGGACACCAAGCGCGCCAAGTTCGAACACCGCCTGCGCGACCGCGGCTTCGCCAGCGAGACCGTGCAACGCATGCGCTGCCCCATGGGCATCGCCGAGGTGAAGGGCAAGCTGCCGGTGGAGATCGCCGTGTCCATCGCCGGCGAAGTGATAGCCACCTACAACGCCGCCTTCGGCCAGGAAAAGGCCAGCGGCGAACACTCGGTGGCCAAGCTCCTGCCCAGCAGCCGCCGGGCCCGTACCGCCGAGAGCGGTACCTGAGGCAACCAACAGACATTCGTAGGATGGGTTGAGCGAAGCGATACCCATCGTTCCCAGGATCGAGAGAACGACATGACCAGCAAAGCCTACCGCGCCAGCATCCTGCACAGCGTCGCCGACCCCGCCGAAGTGGGCGTCGACAAGTCCTACCAGTACTTCGAAGACGGCATCCTGCTGGTGGAAGACGGCAAGGTCGCCCGCCTCGGCCACGCCGCCGAGCTGCTGCCGCAACTGGGCGGCGTGGAAGTGGTGGAATACCGCGACGCGCTGATCACCCCCGGCTTCATCGACACCCACATCCACTACCCGCAGACCGGCATGATCGCCTCCTACGGCGAACAGCTGCTGGATTGGCTGAACACCTACACCTTCCCCACCGAGAAGCAGTTCGCCGACCCAGCCCACGCCGCCGACGTCGCCGGCATCTTCCTCAAGGAACTGCTGCGCAACGGCACCACCACCGCCTTGGTATTCGGCAGCGTGCACCCGCAATCGGTGGACGCGCTGTTCAATGCTGCCGAGAAGCTCGACCTGCGGCTGATCGCCGGCAAGGTGATGATGGACCGCAACGCCCCGGACTACCTGACCGACACCGCCGAAAGCAGCTACCGCGACAGCAAGGCGCTGATCGAGCGCTGGCACGGCAAGGGCCGCCTGCTCTACGCGGTGACCCCGCGCTTCGCTCCCACAAGTACCCCCGAACAGCTGGACGCCGCCGGCCGCCTGCTCAAGGAGCACCCGGACGTGTACCTGCACACCCACCTGTCGGAGAACCGCAAGGAAATCGAGTGGGTCAAGGAACTGTTCCCCGAGCGCAGCGGCTACCTGGACGTCTACGACCACCACGGCCTGCTCGGCGCGCGCTCGGTGTTCGCCCACGGCGTGCACCTGTGCGACGGCGAATGCCAGCGCCTGGCCGAGACCGGCTCGGCGGTGGCCTTCTGCCCCACCTCGAACCTGTTCCTGGGCAGCGGCCTGTTCGACCTGGCCAAGCTGGAGAAGCACAAGGTCAAGGTCGGCCTGGGCACCGACGTCGGCGCCGGCACCAGCTTTTCCCAGCTGCAGTCGCTGAACGAGGCCTACAAGGTGATGCAGCTGCAGGGCATCAAGCTCGACCCGTTCAAGTCGCTGTACCTGGCCACCCTCGGCGGCGCCCGCGCGCTGGAGCTGCAGGACAAGGTGGGCAGCTTCGCCCAGGGCAACGAGGCGGACTTCGTGGTGCTGGACTACAAGGCCACCCCGCTGCTGGACTACCGCCTGCGGCAGGCGAAGAGCCTGGAGGAAAGACTCTTCGCCCTGATCATCCTCGGCGACGACCGCACGGTCCGCGAAACCTTCGCCCACGGCCGCTCGGTGCACCAGCGCGGCTGACGCTTACGGTCACGCCGGCCGGGCCCTTGCTCAGGACCGCCGGCCGGGGTGGCCGCTTTTCATTTCCCGGGGGGACGGGGTCGAACCGTAGGGCGCATAACGCCTACGGCGTTATCCGCCGTTTGGCCTTGGTCCCACTCGAGCACGAAGCCCCCGGCCCAGCCACGCATTCAGCGATGAGAAAGGCCAGGCGGCGGATAACCGCGAACGGTTATTCGCCCTACGCTGGCCGAGGGCTTCGTGCGATGCGAGAGAGTCCTCACAGCAAAGCCCAAGGGAAACTCCATTCGCGAGCATGGCTTTTCGTAGGATGGGTTGAGCCTTGGCGAAACCCATGCGGCCGTGGCGATGGGTATCGCTTCGCTCAACGCCATCCTACGGGTCTTGTGTTTGCCGGAGGGCGTAGGAGCGGATTCATCCGCGATCCGCGCCTGCACCCGGTCCATCGCGGACGGAGTCCGCTCCTACAAAAGCAGCCCCGCGCTACCCCCGCACCTCCACCAACACCGGGCAAGGCGCCCGCTCGATCACCCGCTGCCCCACCGAGGGATCCAGCAGCCGCTCGATGCGCCCCAGGTGGCGGTGGCCGATGACGATCAGGTCGCAGCCCTGGCGCTCGGCCTCGCGCAGGATCGCCCGCGCCGGGTCGCCGGCCAGTATCCGCCCCGTGGCGCGGCCCGCCGGCAGTTGCGCCAGCGCGGCGTCCAGCAGGGCCTGGGCCTCATGCTGCTCGTGCTCGGCCGGCGGGTAATCGAGCACGTCCGGCTGCGGCAGGGCGAAGGCGCGGTCGACCACGCAGACTACCTCCAGGCGCGGCGTGCCGGCCTCTGCCAGCTGCGCGGCGGTGGCGATGAGGCGCTGGGCCTGCGGGGTGCCGTCGATGGCGACCAGGATGCGTTCGAACATGGGGTTTCCTTAATAAAACGGTGAACGCCGATCATTCTTCGGGCTCGGGCGGAATGCGTAAAGGCACCCTGGCTGCACGCCAGAGTTGCACCACACGCACGTATCGCCGAGCATCCCTGCGAACCAACGTTCCCGGAGGCACCATGGCCCTGCCCGACCTCAACCTGCTGGTCGCCCTCAACGTGCTGCTGGAAGAAGGCAGCGTGGTCGGCGCCGCGCGCCGCCTGCACCTGAGCCCGCCGGCCATGAGCCGCACCCTGGGGCGCATCCGCGAGGCGGTGGGCGACCCCATCATGGTCCGCGCCGGGCGCAACCTGGTGCCCACGCCGCGGGCGCTGCAGTTGCGCGAGGAGGTCAGCGAGTTGGTGGAACACGCCATGCGCCTGTTCAACGCCAAGGAAAACCTGCAGATGGACCGCCTGGAACGCTGCTTCGTGCTGCGCTCCAACAACGTGCTGGTGGGCGGCTTCGCCTCGCGCATGCTGGCGGTGATGCGCGACGAGGCGCCGCACTGCAGCCTGCGCATGGCCCCCGAGGCCGATTTCGATGACGAGGCCCTGCGGCAGAACCGCATCGACCTGTACATCGGCGCCACCTCCAGCCTGGAGCCGGAAATCCGCACCCAGACGCTGTTCACCACCAACTTCGTCGGCCTGGCCCGCCGCGACCATCCGATCTTCGACGGCGAGATCACCCCGGAACGCTTCGCCGCCTATCCGCAGATCAGCGTCTCGCGCCGCGGCCGGCCCCTCGGGCCGATCGACGAGGAACTGGCGAACCTGGGCCTCAAGCGCAACATCCGGCTGATCGCGCCGACCTTCCATTCCTCGATCTTCGCCCTGCTGGAATCCGACCTGCTGCTGCCGATCGCCGAGCACTCGCTGTGGCGCCTCGACCGCCTCGGGCTGTCCCTGCGCCAGTTCGACATCCCGTTGCCGCTGAAATCCGTGGTGATCATCCAGGCCTGGCACCCGCGCTTCGACAACGACCCGGCGCACAGCTGGCTGCGGCAGACGGTGAAGCGGGTATGCATCGAGCTGCGCGAGAGTTCGGGGTTGCTGAGCTGATCCCCAACCAGTGCACCATACGCACTGATTAGTTCTAATCATTTCAATTTTCACACTGATTGGCGCTCCCTAGACTCTGCTCAAAACCCCTAGAGTCCCGACGCCATGCCTTGCCCCGACCATAGCGCGATGGCCGGCCTCCGCCACGAGGCCCGGCCATGACCGCCGCGCTCACCCCGCTCGCCACCCCGGCCGCCGCGCAGCCGGCCAGGCCCGCCGCCCAGCCCTTCGGCCCGCGCATCCTGGTGGGCATGCTCGGCGTGCTACTCGCCTCGCTCAGCGCCGGGCTCAACGACAAGGTCACCGACCTTGCGATGAACGACGTGCGTGGCGCGCTGGCCATCGGCCACGACGAAGGCACCTGGCTGCTGGCCCTGTACGCCGCCTTCCAGGTCGCCGGCATGGCCTTCGCGCCCTGGTTCTCGGTAACCCTCTCGCTACGCCGCTTCACCCTCGCCGCCATCGCTGCCTTCACCCTGCTGGCGCTGCTCTGCCCCTTCGCCCCCAACGTGCACACGCTGTACCTGCTGCGCGCCCTGCAGGGCCTGGCCGGCGGCTGCCTGCCGCCGATGCTGATGACCGTGGCGCTGCGCTTCCTGCCGCCGGGCATCAAGCTCTACGGCCTGGGCGCCTACGCCCTGACCGCCACCTTCGCGCCCAACCTGGGCATGCCCCTGGCGGCGCTGTGGACCGAGTACGTCGGCTGGCAGTGGGTGTTCTGGCAGGTCATTCCCTTGTGCGCGCTGGCCATGGCCGCAGTGGCCTGGGGCATTCCCCAGGACCCGCTGCGCCTGGAGCGTTTCCGCCAGTTCGACTGGCTCGGCGTGGCCCTCGGGCTGCCAGGCATCCTCATGCTGGTGCTGGGCCTGCTGCAGGGCGAGCGCCTGGACTGGTTCGAGTCCGACCTGGCCACCCTGCTGGTGGTAGGCGGCGCGGCGCTGCTGGCGGCCTTCTTCCTCAACGAATGGACGCACCCGCTGCCGTTCTTCCGCCTGGACATCCTCAAGCGGCGCAACCTCAGCCACTCGCTGCTGACCCTGGCCGGCGTGCTGGTGGTGCTCGGCGCCTGCGCCGGCGTGCCGGCCTCGTACCTGGCCGCCGCCCACGGCTACCGCCCGCTGCAGAGCGCGCCCATGGCCCTGCTGGTGGCCCTGCCGCAACTGCTGACGCTGCCGCTGGTGGCCGCTCTGTGCAACATCCCGCGCGTCGACTGCCGCTGGGTGCTGGCCATCGGCATCGCCCTGTGCGGCCTCTCCGCCTACGGCATGAGCCAACTGACCGGCGACTGGACGCGGGACAACTTCTACCTGCTGCTCAGCCTGCAGATCATCGGCCAGCCGATGGCCGTGGTGCCGCTGCTGATGTCCTCCACCAGCGTGGTGGCGCCCGTCGAAGGGCCCTTCGCCTCGGCCTGGTTCAACAGTGTGCGGGCCTTCGCCGCGGTGGTCGGCAGCAGCGTGGTGGGCATCCTCATGACCTGGCGCGAGCACTACCACTCCAACCGCCTGGTCGACCACCTGGGCGCCGCGCCCCAGGCCCTGGCGCTGCGCCTGGACCAGCTCGACGGCAGCCTGCCGCGCCTGGCCGGGCAGGTCCACGGCCAGGCCTCGGTGCTGGCCGCCGCCGACACCCTGTGGTGCATGGCCTGGCTGGCCGCCGCCCTGCTCCCGCTGATCGCCGTCATGCCGCTGCGGGTCTACCCGCCGCGCCCGGTCGCCCCCGCTCACTGAAATCCGGAAAGCCATCATGTCCAAGACATTCCTCACTTCCCGCCGCGCGAGCCTGACAATGGCCGCGCTGCTGCTGCTCGCCGCCCTGGCCTGGCTGCTACTGCGCCTGCTCGGCCCGGAGCGCGAACAGAGCACCGACGATGCCTACGTGCACGCCGACTTCACCCTGGTGGCGCCCAAGGTCGCCGGCATCGTCGACAGCGTATTGGTCGAAGACAACCAGTCGGTGAAAGCCGGCCAGGTGCTGGCGCGCATCGATCCACGCGACTACCAGGCCGCGCTGGCCGCCGCCGGGGCCGAGCTGCTCTCGGCGCGGGCGCGCCTGCGCCACGTCGGCGCCGACCTGGAGCGCCAACAGGCGGTGATCGCCCAGAGCGCCGCCCAGGTCGCGGCCGACCAGGCCACCCAGCGCTTCGCCCAGCAGGAACTGCAGCGCTACCAGCACCTCGCCAGCCAGGGCGCCGGCACCCTGCAGAACGCCCAGCAGGCGCGCTCGCGCCTGGACAACGCCCAGGCCGCGCTGGACAAGGCGCGCGCCGCCAACCTGGCCGCGCGCAAGCAGCTGGATGTGCTGCAGGCCCAGCAGGCCGAGGCGCAGAGCGCGGTGCAGCGCGACGAGGCGCAGTTGCAGCAGGCGCAGCTGAACCTGTCCTATTGCGAGATCCGCGCGCCCTTCGACGGCATGGTCGGCCGCCGCGGCGTGCGCGTCGGCGCCTACGTCACCCCGGGCAGTCCGCTGCTGGCGGTGGTGCCGCTGCAGCAGGCCTACGTGGTCGGCAACTTCCAGGAAACCCAGCTCACCGAAGTGCATCCCGGCCAGGCGGTCGAAGTGCGCGTCGACACCTTCCCCGGCCAGGTGCTGCGCGGCCACGTCGACAGCATCGCCCCGGCCACCGGCCTGAGCTTCGCGCCCATCGCCCCGGACAACGCCACCGGCAACTTCACCAAGGTGGTGCAGCGCATCCCGGTGAAGATCGTCCTGGAGCCGAACCAGGCGCTGCTGGCCCGCCTGCGCGTGGGCATGTCGGTGGTGGCCAGCATCGACACCGCCTCCGCCGGCGGCGAGCAGGTGGCCGCGCAATGAAGCACGCCCCGCTCCTGCTCGCCTGCCTGGCCCTGGGCGCCTGCAGCCTAGGCCCGGACTTCCGCCGACCCGACGCCCAGGCGCCGGCCGCCTGGAACGCCAAGGGCGACGACGTCGCCAGCCGCCCCGCCGGCGGCTCCGTGGAAAGCCGGTGGTGGAAGCTGTTCAACGACCCGCAGCTGGACCGCCTGCAGGCCCGCGTGGCCGCCGGCAACCTCGACCTGCAGGCCGCCGCCGCGCGCCTGGAGCAGAGCCGGGCGATCCGCCGGGCGCTGGGCGCCGACGCCGTGCCGCAGGTGGATGGCAATGCCGGCTATGCGCGCCAGCGCAACAGCGAGGTGGGCCTGTCCGACCCGTCCGGCGAGGCTGGCCGGCACAACTTCAATCAGCTCGACGCCGGCTTCACCCTGAGCTGGGAGTTGGACCTGTGGGGCCGCGTGCGCCGCGAGCTGGAGGCCGCCGACGCGCAGGTGCAGGCCAGCGAGGCGAGCCGCCATGACGTGCTGGTGGCGGTGCTGGCCGAAAGCGCCCGCGACTATGTGCAACTGCGTGGCGAGCAAGGCCGCGAGGCGATCCTGCGCGGCAACCTGGACATCGCCCGGCACAGCCTGCAGCTGACCCAGCTACGCCGCGCCGAAGGCGTGGCCACCGAGCTGGACGTCGCCGAGGCCAAGGCCCAGGTGGCGGTGATCGAGTCGCAGCTGCCCGGCAGCCAGAAGCGCCAGGCGCGCCTGCTCAACGCCCTGGCCTTCCTCCTCGGTGAACAACCCGGCGCCCTCGCCGGCGAACTGGCCCAGGCCGCGCCCATCCCGCGTCCGCCCCAGGCGGTGCCGGTGGGCCTGCCGGCGGAACTGGCCCGGCGCCGCCCGGACATCCGCCAGGCCGAGGCCGTGCTGCATGCGGCCACCGCCAGCATCGGCGTGGCCCAGGCGGACTTCTACCCGCGCATCAGCCTCAACGGCGACTTCGGCTTCCAGGCCCTGCAACTGGCCAACTTCGGCGACTGGAACAGCCGCACCTTCGGCATCGGCCCCAGCCTGCACCTGCCGATCTTCGAAGGCGGCCGGCTGAAGGGCACCCTGGCCCTGCGCGAGGCGCAGCAGAAGGAAGCGGCCATCGCCTACCGGCGCACGGTGCTCAATGCCTGGCGCGAGGTGGACGATGCGCTGAACGACTACGCCGCCGACCAGCGCGAGCTGGCGGCCCTGGATGAAGCGGTGGAGCACGGCCGCACGGCCTTGGCCAATGCCCGCGAGCAGTACAAGGCGGGGGCCGTGGATTTCCTCAATGTGCTGAGTGCGCAGCGCGAGTTGCTGGCCAGTGAAGAGCGCCAGGTGCGCAGTAGCGAGGCGGTGGGGGTGAATCTGGCGCTGCTGTACAAGGCGTTGGGTGGGGGGTGGGAGTCGTAGGGCGTACAACCGTTCGCGGTTGTACGCCGTTACAGCTATCTCGTGGTTGGGGTCGGAGTGAGGCCGGGCGGTGCTTCGTGGCCGAACCCGGAGCGTTGTGGGGCCACGGTCAGGCGGCGGATAACCGCGAACGGTTATTCGCCCTACGTTTGTCTGGGGCTTCTGTGCGATGCGAGAGCACCCTCTCCCCAGCCCTCGGCTGCGCGCCCCGCCCTGAAGGGAGAGGGGGCTTGTCCGTGCCGAGAGAAGATTTGGTGTTCCGGGCACTCGGTACAAGCCGGCTAACGCCGAAACATCCGAGCGCGCCGAACGGTCCCCTCTCCCTTCAGGGCGGGGCGCGCAGCCGAGGGTTAGGGAGAGGGAGCGGAGTCAATCCAAAGCACAGCAGACCCCGGAGACTCCATTCGCGAGCAAGCTCGCTCCTACAAAAAGCGCGTCCTAACGGGAGGCCTTCCTCCGCAAAGCCGCCGGGCTGAACTCCGCCACGTCCGGCGCCGGCTTGCTGAAGTCGGCGGTGCCCGGCTCCTCGTTGTCCAGCCACTGCACGCTGTAGCGCCGCGACTGCAGGTCGTGGAAGGTGTCCAGCGCGGTCCAGACCATGGGCTGTTCGTAGAAGTTCTTCAGGTAGGCCATCGATACCCGCCACAGCTCGCCACGGCCATCGTACTGGTCGACCACCGCCGCGCCCCAGCTGTCCTCGTCCAGGTACAGGGTGCGCTTGCTGTAGATGTGCCGCGCGCCGGGCTTGAGCTTGCCTTCCACCACCCACACCCGGTGCAGTTCGTAGCGGGTGTATTTCGGGTTGATGTGGCCGGGGGTGAGCAGGTCCTTGTATTTCACCTCGGGGCTGGTTACCAGGTAGTTGTTGTAGGGGATGTAGATTTCCTTCTTGCCCACCAGGGTCCAGTTGTAGCGGTCCGGCGCGCCGTTGTACATGTCGGTGTCGTCGGCGGTGCGCAGGCCGTCGGAGTCCTCGATCGGGGTGTCGTAGGCCAGCGTCGGCGCGCGCCGCACGCGGCGCTGGCCGGGGCTGTAGCCCCAGGCCTGGCGCGGTTCCTTGACCTGGTCGAGGGTTTCCTGCACCAGCGCGCCCTCGCCTGCCAGGCGCGCCGGGGCGGTGGTGAAGGTCATGTAGTAGAACAGGGTGTTGCCCAGCTGCTCGAAGCTGCCTTTCGGGTCGTAGAAGCGGAACAGCGCGGCGTCCTGGCTGGTGACCAGGGAGTAGGCGCCGTTGCGCTGCACGCCGGTCTGCGCCGAGCGCCGTTCGATGTAGCTGCCGCGGTAGCGGGCGATGTGGTTCCACAGCGCTTCCAGGCCGCTCTGCGGGATCGGGAAGGGAATGCCGCCGTAGGCGTCGGCGAAGCCGTTGCCGCCTTCCACCAGCTTGCCGCTGGTGGCGTTGCGGAAGGTGTTGTCGTACACCCACTGCGGCGCCGAACCGGAACGGCGGGTGGGGTACACCGGCATCTGGAAGCTGTCCGGGTAGGTGTTGAACAGGGCGATCTGGCCGGGCGTCAGGTTCGCCTTGTACTGCTCCAGGTTGGCCTTGGTGATGGTGAACTGCGGCTTGTCGCCGGCGAAGGGGTCGACGTGGTGGCTGCCCGGACCCTTGTAGCCGGCCGGCGCCTGGGTCAGGCCGCCGCTCCAGGCGGGGATGCTGCCGGCGGCGTTGCCGGCCTTCTCGGCGCCCAGCGGCGTCAGGCTGCTCTTGAGCTGTGCGGCCTGGTCGGCGCTCACCGCCGCGCGGGCATCTGTCGCCACCAGGGCCGCCAGGGCCAGCAGCGCGATCATGGGTTTCTTGGCGATCATGCGAGTCTCCATCACCTGGCTGATCAGAACGAGTACTTGGCGCTGATCGAGACGTTGTCCCGGTCACGCATGGAGTTGTTCACCCCGGCGCCGTAGTAGTTGGTGTACTGCATGCCCACCTGGAAAGTGTTCAGGTAGGTGGCGTCGGCGCCGAGGGTGTAGGCCTTGCGCCCTTCGATGAAGTTGCCGGTGCGGTCGGAGTTGCCCTTGAAGTCGTCCTGGTAGACCACGTAGGGGCTGAGCTTCACGCCGGCGAACACGTCGTTCCAGGTGCCGCTGAGCAGCAGGGTGTAGCCGTAGCTGTCGCGGCTGATCTGGTCGCCGTCGTCGGAACCGCCGACATAGGACTTGTCCTGGGCGCCGACGAAGCGGCGCTTGCTGCCGTCCCAGGCGGTGTACTCCAGGCTGCTGCCGCGGATGAACTCGCCGGCCACCTCGGCCACGCCCACCACCGAGTCGAAGGTCATGTGCGGGCCGAAGTTGTAGATGCCGGTCAGCGAGGCGTTGTAGGTCTCGGCGCGCTCGTAGTTCTGGAACAGCGAGCCGCGGCACAACTGCTTGCCGGACACCGCCGCGCAGGCCTGGTCGGCCGGGGTGTTGGCGTCGTAGAGGTTGGTCAGGCCGAGCACGCCCTGGGTCAGCAGGTCGCCGAGCAGGTCGTTGGTGGCCGCGATGCTGATCGGCATGTTCGGCCGGTAGGCCAGCTCGCCGGCCACCGAGGCGTCGCCCAGGGTGGTGTTGAAGCTGAAGCCGTACATGCGGATGTCTTCGACGTAGTCGCGGCGCGCCTGGGCGTTGCTGGCCAGGTCCAGGGTGGCCAGGCCGGGCACCGCCTCGCCCAGGCCCAGCGGGCCGAGCACGCCGTTGAGGGCGGCGATGTCGGCGCCCTGGTAGCTGCGCAGGTCCACCGCCACCTGGGGTTCCTTGGCGTGGTAGTTGACGAAGTACAGGCCGAACTCGGTGGAATTGAGCTGCTCGGCGATGTAGCGGAAGGCCACACCGTATTCGCCGCTGTCGCGGGCATCGAGGTCCTTGCCGATGCTGGCGACCTTGAAGGTGCCGGTGTTGGGGTTGAGGTAGGCGTTCGGGCCGGCCGGGCCGTTGCCCAGCAGGCCGAGCCCGGCCACCAGCGGGTAGCCGGCCAGCAGTTGCTTGAACTCCGGGCTGTCTTCGGTGGTGTAGGCGACGTCGCCGCCGTCGGCGAACAGGTCGGTGTCGGCGAAGTAGGTGCCCACCGGGTCCAGGCGCGTCTCCTTCCACTTCCACTGGTAGTAGCTTTCCATCGACAGGTTGTCGGTCAGCCCCAGGTTGAAGCTCAGGGCCTCCACCGGCACCAGCACTTCCTTGAGTTCCGAGCCCGGCAGGTGGAAACGCGAGGCGTCCACCGGGTTGATGGTGTTGATGCCGCCGCGGTAGAAGGTGCTCTCGCCCCAGTTCAGCACCTGGCGGCCGACGCGGCCGGTGACCGGGTGCTCGGCGACGTCCCAGTCGCCGGAGAGGTAGGCGTCGAGCAGCTCGGCCTTGCGCCCGGCGATGTGCCGGGTGTCCTGGGTGAAGCGGTCGTCGTCGGGGTAGGACTGGCTGGGGCGCTCGACGCCGTCGGTGGTGCTCAGGTAGTCGTTGCGCTTGTCCATGATCTGCGTGTCGTAGTAGGCGGTGCCACGCATGAACAGGCCGTAGTTCTGGTACTTGGCCGAGAGGTCCGAGGTGAGCTTGAACACCTGGGAGACCAGGCCCTTGTCGAAGTTGCGGTTGCCGTCGTCGGTGTTGATGTCGTCTATGTTCTCGGTGCCACGGCCCTGCACGCGCCACATGGCGCCGTACGACAGGGTACTGTCCAGCGAGCCGGTGACCTGGTTGTCGGCGAAGCTGAACTCGACGGCCTGGACACTGCCCGCCACCAGCAACGGCAGCAGCCCCATGAGCGCGCCGGCGCGCCTGGGCGCCCAGAACGACGGGTTGCCCCAACCCCTTTCGATGCACGTACGACGGTTCATCGAAGCATTACCTCCATGACGGCCAAGATTTATCGCCCCGGGCATTGCGTCCGGCGCTGTTCTTATTCGTTTCTCGGCTGCTGGCCGGTCTGGCGGCCCAGCAGTACAACTCCTCGGATGGCGCTTGCCGGCGCCGGCTGGCTCCTCTGGCGAATCCCCTGCACGCGGAATCTGGCACGATAGTGCAAGCAAGGTAACAAACTGTTTCCCCACTTGCCAACCCGAAAGCATGAACGCCCATCGCACGAAAGCGCGATCCAGACGGATTGGACTTCAGGCAGCGAAGGCTCCGCAATGACAGGTCGCGCCACTGCGACTCACAAATCTGACCGTCGGCCCGGCGGCGGCAGGCAGCCGGCGAAGGAAACGAGGCGGCCCGCGCCCGGGCTCAGCGGTGCGGCGGCGAGCGGCTATCCTATTGGCCATAGCCTTCCGGAAGCCTCGCCATGACCGCCGCCCCCTTCGCCATCCGCCCCCACGCCGACGAGGTCGAGGGCATGCCGATCCTGCGCGCCCTGCCCTCCGCGCAGTTCCGCAGCATCGGCCCCTTCGTGTTCTTCGACCACATGCTGGCCACTGACTTCGCGCCGGGCCAGGGCATGAACATCAACCAGCACCCGCACATCGGCCTGTCCACCCTCACCTACCTGTTCGAAGGCCAGGTGCAGCACAAGGACAGCCTGGGTTCGGACCAGTTGGTGCTGCCCGGCGACGTCAGCTGGATGACCGCCGGGCGCGGCGTCGCCCACGTCGAGCGCACCCCGCGGGCGCTGCGCGAAAGCGGTTCGCGCCTGCACGGCCTGCAGGTCTGGCTGGCCCTGCCGCAAGCCGAGGAAGGCCGCGAGCCGAGCTACAGCCACCACCCGCTGGCCAGCCTGCCGCAGAGCGAGAGCCTGGGCGTTCGCATCCGCCTGATCGCCGGCAACGGCTTCTGCCTGGTCTCGCCGGTGCCGGTGCTGTCGCCCACGCTCTACGCCGATATCGAGATGGTCGCCGGCAGCACCCTGACGCTGCCGCCTGAACATCCGCAAAGGGCGCTCTATCTGTTGGAAGGCGAGGCCCTGCTCGACGACGATCCCGCGCCGCTGCGCCAGCTGCTGGTCCTGCCCGAGGGCGAAAGCCCGGTGCTGAGCGCCTGCGCCGACTGCCACGCGGTGCTGATCGGCGGCGAGCCGCTGGATGGTGAGCGGCGGATGAACTGGAACTTCGTCGCCAGCGACCCCGCGCTGATCGACGAGGCCCGCCGGCGCTGGGCCGCCGGCGACTGGCCGACGGTCCCCGGCGAGCGCGAGCGCATCGAGCTGCCGCGCTGAGGCGCGGCCCTCCCCCTTTCCTTCCACGTCCTGGAGCTGCCATGCCAGAGCAGAATCGTCACACCGGCGCACTCACGGTGCTCACCGTGCTCTTCTTCATGTGGGGGCTGATCACCTCGCTGAACGACATCCTGGTGCCGCACCTGAAGGCGGTGTTCACCCTCAACTACGTGCAGGCGTCGCTGGTGCAGTTCAGCTTCTTCACCGCCTACTTCGTCATGTCCTTCCCGGCCGGGCGGCTGGTGGAGCGCCTGGGCTATAAGCACGGGATCATCGTCGGCCTGGTCACTGCCAGCGCCGGCTGCCTGCTGTTCCTGCCGGCAGCCAGCGCGCAGTCCTACCCGGCGTTCCTCGCCGCGCTGTTCATCCTCGCCTCGGGCATCACCCTGCTGCAGGTGGCGGCCAACCCCTACGTCAACGTGCTCGGCAGCCCGCAGTCGGCCGCCAGCCGGCTGAACATGACCCAGGCCTTCAATTCCCTGGGCACCACCGTCGGCCCGCTGGTGGGCTCGGTGACCATCCTCGCCATAGGCGCGGGCGCGGCCAGCGAACTGGGCAGCGCCGCCGCCGAGGCCGATTCGGTGAAGACGCCCTACCTGGTGCTGGCCGCCCTGCTGTTCGCCATCGCCGTGCTGATCGGCCTGTTCCGCCTGCCGCGGATCAGCCACGGCGAACCCAGCGACGGCGCGGCCGCCGGCCGGCAGTCGCTGTTCGCCCATCGGCACCTGCTGTTCGGGGTGCTCGGCATCTTCTGCTACGTCGGCGCCGAGGTGGCCATCGGCAGTTACCTGGTCAGCCTGATGGGCCAGCCGGACATCGCCGGCCTGCCCGGCGAACAGGCCAGCAAGTTCCTTTCGCTGTACTGGGGCGGCGCCATGATCGGCCGCTTCATCGGCAGCGTGCTGATGCGCAGCATCCGCCCCAACCGCATCCTGGCCTTCAACGCGGTGACCAACGCCGTGCTGCTGGCGGTGGCCATCGGCGTGGGCGGCCACCTGGCGATGTGGGCGCTGATCCTCATCGGCCTGTTCAACTCGATCATGTTCCCGACCATCTTCTCCCTGGCCCTGGAAGGCCTGGGCAACCTGACCAGCAAGGGCTCGGGCCTGCTGTGCATGGCCATCGTCGGCGGCGCCCTGGTGCCGCTGGTGCAGGGCTTCTTCGCCGACCATATCGGCCTGCTGCATTCCTTTGCCATTCCGCTGGTGTGCTACCTGTATATCTGCTGGTTCGGTGCGCGGGGGTATCGGGCGGATGAGGCTGGGGCAAGGTGAGGGGGCAATCGCGGACGGAGTCCGCTCCTACAGTTCCAGGAAAGCCCGTAGGATGGGTTGAGCGAAGCGATACCCATCAGCGCAACCGCATGGGTTTCGCAAGCTCAACCCATCTTACGAAGAACGCCTCGGCGCAGACAGTTGCTCCTACAGTTCCAGGGAAGCACGGGCGCAGGAGCGGACCTTGTCCGCGATTGGATTCACCGGCCACACCGGACGCCCCGGCGCCACGAATAGGTGTTTCTGCGTAGGGCGCATAACGCCTACGGCGTTATCCGCCGAATCGCGGACGGAGTCCGCTCCTACGGTTCCAGGGAAGCACGGGCGTAGGAGCGGACTTTGTCCGCGATTGGATTCAGCGGCCGCACCGGACGCCCCGGTGTGCCGGACTTTTGCATGGCCGAACGAAACCGCCCTACTCGCCGAACTTCTCATCCAGCAAATCGTACATCGCCTGGAACGCCCGGCGGGCCACCTTGGCGTCGTATTGCATCTTGCCCGGAATCTGGGCCTGCGGATCGGTGAAGGAATGCGCGGCGCCACCATAGCTGGTCAACGCCCAGTCCACGCCCGCGTCGTTCATTTCCTTGGCGAAATCAAGCAGTTGCTCGCGCGGCACCAGCGGGTCGATAGCGCCGTCGAGGACCAGCACCGAACCCTTGATGTTCTTCGCATCCGCCGGGTTGGGCGAATCCAGGGTGCCATGGAAGGACACCGCCGCGGCCAGCGGCGCACCGTCGCGGGCCAGGTCCAGGGCGCAGCAGCCACCGAAGCAGAAGCCGAACGCGGCCAGCTTGGCACCATCGATCGGTGCCTTGCCGGCCTGGGCCTGGAGCGCCTTGAAGGCCGCCTGCATGCGGCGGCGCAGCGAGGCGCGGTCGTTCTTCAGCGGCATCATGGCGGCGCCGGCCTGCTCCGGGCCGTCGGGGCGCACGTCCTTGCCGTAGAGGTCGGCCACCAGCACCACGTAGCCGTGGCCGGCGACCTGGCGGGCGATGTCCAGAGCGCCCTGGCTGACGCCCATCCAGTTCGGCGCCATCAGCAGGCCGGGGCGCTGCACGGTGCTGGAGGCGTCGAAGACCAGTTGACCTTCGAAGGACACGCCGTCGACTTCATAAGCGACGGGTTGGACGCTGATCTGGCTCATGGGGTGACTTCCTTCAGTGGGGGTAGGAAAAGCACAAAGCCCGCTTAAGGCGGGCTTTGTGTGAGGTTACCGGCTCAGGCGGAAAGTTCCACCAGCAGCTTGTTCAGGCGACGCACGTAGGCGGCCGGGTCCTTGAGGCTGTCGCCGGCGGCCAGGGCGGCCTGGTCGAAGAGGATGTGCGCCAGTTCGCCGAAGCGGTCCTCGTCCGGCTCCGCGTCGAGCTTCTCGATCAGCGGGTGGGCCGGGTTGAACTCGAAGATCGGCTTCGACTCCGGCACCTTCTGCCCGCTGGCCTCGAGAATCTGGCGCATCTGCAGGCCGAGGTCGGCCTCGCCGATGGCGAGGATCGCCGGCGAGTCGGTCAGGCGGTGCGACACGCGCACTTCGGCGACTTCCTCGCCGAGGGCGGCCTTCAGGCGCTCCACCAGGCCTTCCTTCGCCTTGGCCACTTCTTCCTGGGCCTTCTTGTCCTCTTCGGAATCCAGGCTGCCCAGGTCCAGGTCGCCGCGGGCGACGTCGACGAAGGCCTTGCCGTCGAAGTCCGACAGGTAGCTCATCAGCCACTCGTCGATGCGGTCGGTGAGCAGCAGCACTTCGATGCCTTTCTTGCGGAAGACTTCCAGGTGCGGGCTGCTCTTCACCTGCGCGTAGCTCTCGCCGGTGAGGTAGTAGATCTTGTCCTGGCCTTCCTTCAGGCGGCCCAGGTAGTCGGCCAGGGACACGCTCTGCTCGCCGGACTCGTCGCTGGTGGAGGAGAAGCGCAAGAGGCCTGCGATCTTTTCCTTGTTGGCGAAGTCTTCCGCCGGGCCTTCCTTGAGGACCTGGCCGAAGTTCTTCCAGAAGCCCTTGTAGGCCTCGGGATCGTTGCTCGCCAGTTTCTCCAGCATGTCCAGCACGCGCTTGGTCAGCGCCGACTTCATCGAGTCGATCACCGGGCCGGACTGGAGGATCTCGCGGGAGACGTTCAGCGACAGGTCGTTGGAGTCGACCACGCCCTTGATGAAGCGCAGGTACAGCGGCAGGAACTGCTCGGCCTGGTCCATGATGAACACGCGCTGCACGTACAGCTTCAGGCCGCGCGGGGCTTCGCGGTGGTACAGGTCGAACGGCGCGCGGCCGGGTACGTAGAGCAGCGAGGTGTATTCCAGCTTGCCTTCGACCTTGTTGTGGCTCCAGCTCAGCGGGTTCTCGAAGTCATGCGCGATGTGCTTGTAGAACTCCTGGTATTCCTCGTCCTTGATCTCGGTGCGCGGACGGGTCCACAGGGCGCTGGCGCGGTTGACCACTTCCCACTCGGTTTCCGCCGGCGCCTCTTCACCGTGCTGTTCTTTCGGCAGCTCGATGGGCAGGGCGATGTGGTCGGAGTATTTCTTGATGACGTTGCGCAGGCGCCAGCCATCGGCGAACTCGTCTTCGCCGTCCTTCAGGTGCAGGACGATGCGGGTGCCACGCTCGGCCTTGTCGATGGTGGCGACTTCGAACTCGCCCTCGCCCTTCGACGACCAGTGCACGCCCTCGCTGGCCGGGGCGCCGGCGCGGCGGGTGAAGACGTCGACCTTGTCGGCGACGATGAAGGCGCTGTAGAAGCCCACGCCGAACTGGCCGATCAGGTGCGAATCCTTCTTCTGGTCGCCCGAGAGGTTCTTCAGGAAGTCGGCGGTGCCGGACTTGGCGATGGTGCCCAGGTGCGCGATCACTTCCTCGCGGCTCATGCCGATGCCGTTGTCTTCGAGGGTGACGGTCCTGGCGTCCTTGTCGAAGCTGACGCGGATCTTCAGCTCGGCGCCGCCTTCGAGCAGCTCGGGCTTGGCCAGGGCCTCGAAACGCAGCTTGTCGGCCGCGTCGGAGGCGTTGGAAATCAGTTCGCGGAGGAAGATTTCCTTGTTCGAATACAGGGAATGGATCATCAGGTGAAGCAGTTGCTTCACTTCGGTCTGAAAGCCCAGGGTCTCTTTCTGCGTCTCCACGCTCATAGGTTCTCGCTCCGAGGATGACAAAAGCCGCAGCGGGCGGCGGATGTCAGCGAGATGGGGGCTTCCTGAAGCTTTTCAAGGGTTTGCCGCGACGAACGTCACTGCGGCAGGAGTTCGATGGCGCTGATCTCCGCAGGCCGCAGGCTGTAGCTGGCCTGGCCGGCGCCGGTGAGCAGGTGGCGGATGACCACCCGGCCGTTCGGGTCCAGGCCGGTGAACACGCCTTCGGCCACGCGCCCGCGTTCGGTGGTCACGCGCATGCCGCGGTTGACGTAGCGCTGCGGCTCGGCCTGCAGGCGCTCCAGGCTCAGCGGCCGCGTCGCGCTGCCGGGCTGCGGCGCGGCGGGCCCGGGTTCGGCCACCGGGGCGCTGGCCTCGGCGCGCGGCGCCAGCTTCGGGTAGCGGTCGCCGCGCACCGCCCAGCCACGACTGGCGCTGCGCTTGAGCTCCAGGTCCAGGTGCTGCGCTTCGCCGTCCAGGCGGAAGTCCAGCGGCACCTGCATGATCGGGCCCAGGGGCTCCAGGCGCGTCTCGGGCAATTCCAGCTGGCGGCCCGGGAAGCGCCGCTGCAGGTAGTCGCGCAGGACGTAGGCCAGGGTGTCGGCGGAGTCGAAACGGGTGTCCACCTGGCCGTCGCGGTAGCGCAGGCGGTCGGTGTACAGCTCAATGCGGCCGCTGAGGGTGGTGCGGTATTCCGTCGGCAGCACCAGGTGGAAGTCGCCGCGCAGGCGGTTGGGCGCCTCGGGCTGCAGGTCCAGGTGCAGGCTGTAGCCGCGCTCCAGGCGCACGGCCTCGGGCAGGTCGGCGCCCGGCGCCAGCCAGCTGACCTCCACCACGGGCCGCGGCCCGCGGTCGTCCGGCAGCACGTCCAGGCGCAGCGGCCCGTGCGGCTGGGCGGCCAGGCGGATGCGCACCGCGCGGTGGGCATAGAAGTCCTGGCCCTCGCGCAGGCTGAGCACGCCGTCGATCAGCTCCGCCTGCTGCGGCGCGAAGGCCTGGCCGTCGAGTTCGCCGCGCAGGGCGATGTCCAGCTCCGGCGCCGCCACGGGCTCGCTGCGCAGCCATTGCAGGCTGAGGATGGCCTCAAGCCGCGCGCTGTCGCGGCTGGCGAGCATGGCCAGGCCGACGACCAGGGGAATGCAGCCCAGGGCGCCGAGGAACAGCGCCTTGCGCGCGAAGCCCCAGTGCCGCGCCAGGAACACCGGCGCCAGGGGCGGCAGCAGGCAGGCCAGGCCCCACAGCGGGCCGCGCTCGAACGCCAGCATGACCAGCCAGGCGTAGCCGGCCAGTGCCAACAGCAACCCGCCGAGGATCAGCAGCGTATCCATCGTGCCCTGGCCTCAGGCGCCATCGACCTTGAAATGCGCCCGCGCAGTGGCGATCGGCTCGGCGCGGTTGGTCTGCCAGGCGGTGATGGCGACGTTGGCCACGCGCCGGCCCTGGCGCCACACCTGGCACTGGGCGTAGGTGTCGCGGAAGTGCCCGGCGCGCAGGTAGTCGACGGAGAAGTCGATGATCTTCGGCAGGTGCGGCACGCCCATGAGCATCAGCAGGTGCAGCATGGCCGCGTGTTCCATGAAGCCGGCGATCACCCCGCCGTGCAGCGCCGGCAGCGTCGGGTTGCCGATGTTGTCGCGGCTGGCCGGCAGGTGGAAGATCACCTCCTCGCCCAGGCGCAGGCAGCGGATGCCGATCAGCCGGGCGTAGGGGATCATGTCCAGCAGCGGGCTGAAGTCGTTGTCCTGGTGCATCTGGCGCAGCAGGTTCTCGATGTTCGGCGTGCTCATGCGCCCTCCCCCTTGGCGCCCGCCGGCGCGCCGGTGGCGCCCTTGCCCAGGCGCATGAAGGTGCCGACCACGTGGGCGATGGGCTGCTCGGGGTCGTCCTGGTAGGCGATGCCGCGGGTGAAGATGACGGTGGGCGTCACGCGGTAGCACTCGGCGAAACCGAAGATGTCCTTGTGCGGCTCGGCCGGGTGCATGTAGTCGATGCGCAGGTCGAGGGTCGGGCAGATTTCGAACTGCGGCAGCACGCAGAGCGTCGAGATGCCGCAGGTGGTGTCCATCAGGGTGGTGATGGCGCCGCCGTGGATCACGCCGGTTTCCGGGTTGCCAACGATCGCTTCGCTATAAGGCAGGCGCAGGGTCAAACCCTTTTCGTCCGCGGCATGGGCCGCGATGCCCAGTACCTGGCAATGGCGCAGGACGGCGAGGAAGCGTTGCGCGCGCTCTAGAATGGACATTTCACTCATGCGGATCGGGGCCCCGGGATGCTCGAAGGCGCATGATACTCCGCCGCCAACGGGCCCTGCAGTGAATAATCGTAGTGCCGGCGCAAACTTGCGTTGAACTTCTGAGGAAGGTCTCAGCTCAAAGGGCTAACACCAGGAACGCCGCACATGGAGGCTCCACGATGAAAAAAACCCTTCCCTTCGCTCTGATGCTGGTTGCAGGCCTGACGCTGGCCGGCTGCGACAAGAAAGAAGAGCCCAAGGCCCCGCCGGCCGCGCCGAGCACCGAGCAGCCGGCGACCCCGGCGCCGACCACTCCGCCGGCCAACGAAGCCGCTCCGGCGCCGACCACCCCGGCTCCGGACACCGCGCCGGCTCCGTCCAACGAGGAGCAGAAGTAACCGCCCGCTCCCCGTACAACGCACAAGGCCCGCATTCGCGGGCCTTGTCGTTTCTTCACTCCGGCTCTTTCGCCGGCTCCCCGTGGGGCGTGGGGGTGAACACCATCACCTTGAGCACGTCGGAATGGAATTCGCGCTGGTACAGCACCCCGACCACCCCGGCGGTGACCAGCATGAAGATCCACGGGTTGATGAACCAGGCCAGCATGGCCAGGCCGAAGTAGTAGGAACGCAGGCCCTGGTTGAACTGGTGCGCGGCCATGGACACCACCCGCGCGGCGCGCTCGGCGAAGGCATTGCGCTCCTGCTCGCCGACGTGGCGCTCGCCGATCATCGGCGCCGAGCCCACCAGCACGGCGGCGAAGTTGTACTGGCGCATGCACCAGCTGAAGGTGAAGAAGGCATACACGAACACCACCGCCAGGCACAGCAGCTTCAGCTCCGACAGCCCGCGGGTCGGCGAGGCCACGAAAGGCAGGTCGGCCAGCACCGACACGGTGCGCTCGGCCGAGCCCAGCAGGGTGAGGATGCCGGCCAGGATGATCAGGGTGCTGGAGGCGAAGAACGAGGCGTTGCGCTCCAGGTTGCCGATCACGCTGGCATCGGCCACGCGGTTGTCGCGCAGCAGCAGGCGGCGCATCCAGTCCTTGCGGTACAGGTGCAGCACGCTGGCCAGGCACGCGGTGTCGCGGGCCCTGTGGCTGGCGTAGCGGGCATAGCCGACCCAGCAGAAGGCGAACCAGAGCATGGCCAGCAGGTTCCACAGGTACTGGATATCGAAGAGGTCGACGACGTCGGTCATGGGCTTCCTTGGCGGGCCCTGTCGGCGGGCCGGGCCTGTTGATCGGGTGATTGAGGGAGAACGCGGCAGATAGACGCCGGATGTCGGCGGGAAGACACGAAGCTGCGTCACCTCCCCCATCGGGACACTTGACTACGCCAAACCGAAGGCAATTCCTACAAGCAAACGAGCCTTTCCCTCAAAAGCCCTGTCCTAGAATCGCGGCGGCCATCACGGCATTCCCGGCGCATCTGTGCAGATCGCCCAGTGAGTCGTGAGCAAGCGCACAAACCCGACCTCCCTCACTTGTAGTTGGACCAAAATGAAAACAATCGCCTTTGCCTTCGCCCTGTCCGGAACCCTTCTGGCCAGCAACGCCCAAGCCGCCGCAGGCTCGGTAAGCTTCGACGGATACATCACCCCCTCTACCTGCGCCGTAGCCGTCAACGGCCAGGGCGAACATGGCGCCGTGACCTTGAAGCCGGTCGGCTGGGAAAAGCTCCAGAACGCGGGGGACCTGGCCGGCGACACGCCATTCTCCATCACCCTCAGCGGCTGTGGTGAAAGCGGCGCGCCGGCCTGGGTCCGCCCCAAGTTCGCCTCTGCCGGGGTGAACCCCGCGACCGGCAACCTCAGAAACCAGAGCGGCGACGGCAACTCGGACATCGAAATCCAGTTGCGCAACGACACCTACGCCGCCATCAACCTGATGACCAACGAAAACAACTCCCCGCAAGTGGCCGACTCGGTCATGACGTTCGACTATCACGCCCACTACTACCGTGCCGGGACCACGGGCACCGTAAGCGGTCGCGTCACGGCGAAGCTGGAGTTCTCGGTGGAGTACATATGACGGTCCCCTCCTCGATAATGTGAGGACCCGTAGGGCGGATAACGCCTACGGCGTTATCCGCCGAATCGCGGACAGAGTCCGCTCCTACGGTTACAGAGAAACACGGACGTAGGAGCGGACTCCGTCCGCGATTGGATTTACCGGTCACGCCGAACGCCCCGGTGGCACGGCCAACGGCGTATAACCGCGAACGGTTATACGCCCTACGCTCCCGCCCCACAGACAAACACGACGTCCCGTAGGATGGCGTTGAGCGAAGCGATAGCCATCACCATGGCCCGATGGGTATCGCAGGTTCAACCCATCCTACGAAAAGCACCTCGGCACGTCGGCAAGGCAGTCGCGCAACGAAAAAGGCCGCCTCGTGGGCGGCCTTTCTCATTGTGGCGGGCCCGGTCAGGCCACGGCTTCGCTCGGTTCGCCGAGCAGGCGGTCGATCACCACCATCACGGCGAGCATGGCCACCGACGGAATCAGCCAGGCCAGGCCCTGCTCGGACAGCGGCAGGTGGGCCAGCCATTCCGGCAGGGCGAAGCCGGCGCCCTTGAGCGCGTCGATCATGCCGAACACCAGCGACACCGTCATCACCGGGACGACTATGCGCGTCTGCGACTTCCACAGGCCGGCGCAGAAGCTCAGCGCCACCAGCACGATGCACGGCGGGTAGATGGCAGTCAGCACCGGCACCGAGAACTGGATCAGCTTGGTCAGGCCGAGGTTGGACACCAGCAGCGAGAAGCCGGCCAGGATCACCACCAGGCTGCGGTAGGACAGCGGCAGGATGCGGCAGAAGTACTCGGCGCAGGCGCAGGTCAGGCCCACGGCGGTGACCAGGCAGGCCAGGGCGATGAGCACGGCGAGGAAGCCGCTGCCCAGGGAGCCGAAAGTGTGCTGTACGTAGGCATGCAGCACGGCCGCGCCGTTGGTTGCGCCGGCGGCGATGTCGTGGCTGCCCGAGCCCAGGCGGAACAGGCTGATGTACACCAGCGCCAGCCCTACCCCGGCGATCAGCCCGGCGATCACCGCGTAGCGGGTGATCAGGCGCGGCGACTGCACGCCGCGGGAGCGGATGGCGTTGACGATGACGATGCCGAAGACCAGGGCGCCCAGGGTGTCCATGGTCAGGTAGCCGTTGATGAAGCCCTGGGAGAAGGCCGCATGCTCGTAGCTCGGCTCGGCCTGGCCGATGGTCCCGGCCGGCAGCATGAAGGCGGCGATGCCCAGCGCGGCCAGGGCGATGATCTTCAGCGGGGCGAGGAAGCGGCCCACGGTGTCCAGCAGCTTGCCGGGGTACAGCGAGATCAGCAGGACGATGACGAAGTACACCAGGCTGTAGAGGAACAGCGGCAGCGGGCCGTCGCCGGTAAGCGGCGCCAGGCCGACTTCGAAGGACACGGTGGCGGTGCGCGGGGTGGCGAACAGCGGGCCCACGGAGAGGTAGCAGACCGCCGCCAGCAAGCCGCCGGCGACGCGCCCGATGGGGTGGCTCAGGGTGTCCATGGCGCCGCCGACCTTGGCCAGGGCGACCACGGTGATGACCGGCAGGCCGACCGCGGTGATCAGGAAGCCGAGGGCCGCCATCCATACGTGCGGGCCGGAGTGCAGACCGACGATGGGCGGGAAGATGATGTTGCCGGCCCCGACGAACAGGGCGAAGGTCATAAAGCCGAGCGCCAGGATGTCCTGGCCTTTCAAGACGTTCATTTAGGGGAATACCACAGTGCTTAAACGGGTTTCGTGGCCTCCCAAGGCACAACAGCCGAACGGGCACGGCGCAGCCGCATCGGGGATGCCTGCGTTCATACCTGCACGGGAGATTGTTCTTGGAAGTCCGATAGCAGAGGTTTTCCATGGGCTCGTGGCCCGTTTGCTCCTGCATTCTGGTTGTCCCGCCATCCATGACGGTCCGGAATAGCCGCCGCTCCGGGTAGGAGTTGGCGGTTAGCACGCCTTCCCTTGTGGGGAACGCAGCGCTGGAGATAGTTGCTAGCCTAACGATCTATCCCGATGAACTGTACTGACGTATGTCAGCTCGTCCGCGGGATGAAAGGGCGTGTCGCCTGAACGACACTTCTTGCGACGAAGCAGCAATGCAAGAGGCCACCCGAAGGTGGCCTCTCGCGACGGACGGTCAGGTAAGCGAAGCGCTTACTTGGTCGCCCAGCCGGTCAGCTCGGCCAGGGCCTTGCCGATGTCGGCCAGGGAACGCACGGTTTTCACACCGGCGTCCTGCAGGGCGGCGAACTTCTCGTCCGCGGTGCCCTTGCCACCGGAGATGATGGCGCCGGCGTGGCCCATGCGCTTGCCGGGCGGTGCGGTGACGCCAGCGATGTAGGACACCACCGGCTTGGTCACGTTGGCCTTGATGTAGGCAGCGGCTTCTTCTTCAGCCGAACCACCGATCTCGCCGATCATGACGATGGCTTCGGTTTTCGGGTCTTCCTGGAACAGCTTCAGGATGTCGATGAAGTTGGAGCCCGGGATCGGGTCGCCACCGATGCCCACGCAGGTGGACTGGCCGAAGCCGGCGTCGGTGGTCTGCTTCACGGCTTCGTAGGTCAGGGTGCCGGAACGCGACACGATGCCCACTTTGCCCGGCAGGTGGATGTGACCGGGCATGATGCCGATCTTGCACTCGCCGGGGGTGATCACGCCCGGGCAGTTCGGGCCGATCAGGCGTACGCCCAGCTCGTCGCACTTGACCTTGGCTTCCAGCATGTCGATGGTCGGGATGCCTTCGGTGATGCAGACGATCAGCTTGATGCCGCCGAAGGCCGCTTCCAGGATAGAGTCCTTGCAGAACGGAGCCGGAACGTAGATGACCGAGGCGTCGGCGCCGGTGGCTTCCACGGCTTCCTTGACGGTGTTGAACACCGGCAAGCCCAGGTGGGTGGTGCCGCCCTTGCCGGGGGTCACGCCGCCAACCATCTTGGTGCCGTAGGCGATGGCTTGTTCGGAGTGGAAGGTACCCTGCGAGCCGGTGAAGCCCTGGCAGATGACTTTGGTGTCTTTATTGATCAGGACGCTCATTACTTACCCTCCGCGGCCTTGACGACTTGCTGGGCAGCGTCGGTCAGGCTGGTCGCCGCGATGATGTTCAGACCGCTTTCGGCCAGGACCTTGGCGCCGAGGTCGGCGTTGTTGCCTTCCAGACGAACGACAACCGGGATTTTCACGCCGACTTCTTTCACGGCGCCGATGATGCCTTCGGCAATCATGTCGCAGCGAACGATGCCGCCGAAGATGTTCACCAGAACAGCAGCGACGTTGCTGTCGGACAGGATGATCTTGAACGCTTCGGTCACGCGTTCTTTGGTGGCACCGCCGCCAACGTCGAGGAAGTTGGCCGGCTTGCCGCCGTGCAGGTTGACGATGTCCATGGTGCCCATGGCCAGGCCGGCGCCGTTGACCATGCAGCCGATGTTGCCTTCCAGCGCGACGTAGTTCAGTTCCCACTTCTGCGCATGGGCTTCACGAGCGTCGTCCTGGGACGGGTCGTGCATGGCGCGCAGCTTGGGCTGACGGTACAGGGCGTTGGAGTCGATGTTGATCTTGGCGTCCAGGCAGTGCAGGTTGCCGTCCTTCTTGATCACCAGCGGGTTCACTTCCAGCAGTGCCAGGTCGTAGTCCTGGAACAGCTTGGCCAGGCCAACGAAGATGTGGGTGAACTGCTTGATCTGGTCGCCCTTCAGGCCCAGCTGGAAGGCCAGCTCGCGGCCCTGGAACGGCTGGGCGCCGACCAGCGGGTCGATGGTGGCCTTGAGGATCTTCTCGGGAGTGTCGTGGGCGACCTTCTCGATGTCCACGCCACCTTCGGTGGAGGCCATGAAGACGATGCGACGGCTGGAACGGTCGACGACGGCGCCGAGGTACAGCTCCTTGTCGATGTCGGTGCAGGATTCCACCAGGATCTTGCTGACCGGCTGGCCATTGGCGTCAGTCTGGTAGGTCACCAGACGCTTGCCCAGCCAGTTGGCGGCGAACGCCTTGGCGTCCTCCTTGCTCTTGACCAGCTTCACACCGCCCGCTTTACCGCGGCCACCGGCGTGCACCTGGGCTTTGACGACCCACTCGGTGCCACCGATTTTCTCACAGGCTTCTGCGGCCTCTTCGGGTGTGTCGACGGCGTAGCCCTTGGATACGGGCAGGCCGTACTCAGCGAACAGCTGCTTACCCTGATACTCGTGGAGATTCATGCTTGTCTACCGTTTTTCGTCTTGGGTATTGCGCATTCGGCACAGCGCTCGTGGCGCCGCACCACCTGTGATTCCCACGCCGCGGCGCGGGAATCCGGCGGGGTGGTCACGACAGCCCCTCGCGAATGACTGCCGCCCTGCCCCGCCGTGGTCCTACCGCCTCAGCGCTTCTTGCGGTTGGCGATGTGGATGGCGTGGCCATTCACCGCCAGGGCCGCTTCGTGCAGCGCTTCGGACAGAGTCGGGTGGGAGAAGACCATCATGCCCAGGTCTTCGGCGCTGGTGCCGAATTCCATGGCGATCGCGCCCTGCTGTACCAGCTCGGCGGCGCTCGGGCCGATCACGTGGACGCCCAGGACGCGGTCGGTCTTGGCATCGGCGATGACCTTGACCAGGCCGGTGGTGTCGTTGGCAGCCATAGCGCGGCCGCTGGCGGCGAACGGGAAGGTGCCGACGTTGACTTCGACGCCTTCGCCCTTGAGCTGCTGCTCGGTCTTGCCGACCCAGGCGATTTCCGGGTGGGTGTAGATGACCGACGGAATCAGGTCGTAGTTCATCTGCGCTTTATGACCGGCGATGCGCTCGGCGACCATCACGCCCTCTTCCGAGGCCTTGTGCGCCAGCATGGCGCCGCGGACCACGTCACCGATGGCGAAGACGCCCGGAACGCTGGTCTTGCAGTGGTCGTCGACGTAGATGAAGCCACGCTCGTCGAGGGTCACGCCGCTGTCGGCGGCCAGCAGGTCGGTGGTCACCGGGCGACGGCCCACGGCCACGATCAGCTTGTCGAAGGTTTCCTTCTGCTCGCCGTTGGCGTCGGTGAAGGTCACGGTGACCTGCTTCTTCTTCACCTCGGTGCCGGTGACGCGGGCGCCCAGGCGGATATTCAGGCCTTGCTTGGTCAGGACCTTCAGGGCTTCCTTGGCGATCTGCTCGTCGGCGGCCGGGAGGAACTTGTCCAGGGCTTCCAGGACGGTGACTTCGGCACCCAGGCGGGCCCAGACCGAACCCAGCTCCAGGCCGATGACGCCGGCGCCGATCACGCCCAGCTTCTTCGGCACGGCCTGGAATTCCAGGGCGCCGGTGGAGTCGACGATGATGTCGTCGGTCAGCGGGGCCGGCGGGATCTCGACCGGCTTGGAACCGGAGGCGATGATGATGTTCTCGGCTTCCAGGACCTGCACCTTGCCGTCCAGACCGGTGATTTCGACCTGCTTGTTGGCCAGCACCTTGCCGTGGCCTTCGAAGGAGGTGACGCCGTTGGCCTTGAACAGGGTGGCGATGCCGCCGGTCAGGTTCTTAACGATGTTCGCCTTGCGCGCGACCATGGCCGGTACGTCGATGGTGACGCCCTTGGCTTCGATACCGTGGACGGCGAAAGCCTCCTTGGCCTCGTGGTACTTGTAGGAGCTGTCCAGCAGCGCCTTGGACGGAATGCAGCCTACGTTCAGGCAGGTACCGCCGAGGGCGACCTTGCCCTCCTTGCCGATGTACTTCTCGATGCAGGCGGTCTTCAGGCCGAGCTGGGCGGCACGGATGGCAGCCACGTAGCCGCCGGGGCCGGCACCAATCACAACCACGTCGAATTTCTGGCTCATATCTCAATCCTTATTCCGGTGAAGCGGACGGCCCCTCGCGGGGCCGTCGTGTAGTACGGGGCCGTCAGGTGAAATGACGAATCAGACGTCCAGCAGCAGACGAGCCGGATCTTCCAGCAGGTCCTTCATGGCGACCAGGAAGCTCACCGCTTCCTTGCCGTCGATCATGCGGTGGTCGTAGGACAGCGCCAGGTACATCATCGGCAGGATCACCACCTGGCCGTTAACGGCCATCGGGCGTTCCTGGATCTTGTGCATGCCGAGGATGGCGGTCTGCGGCGGGTTGACGATCGGAGTCGACAGCAGGGATCCAAATACGCCACCGTTGGAAATGGTGAAAGTACCACCGGTCATGTCTTCGATGGACAGCTTGCCGTCTTTGGCCTTCTTGCCGAAGGTGGCGATGCCGTTCTCGATCTCGGCCAGGCTCATGAACTCGGCGTTACGCAGTACCGGTACCACCAGGCCGCGGTCGCTGGACACGGCGACACCGATGTCCTGGTAGCCGTGGTAGACGATGTCGTTGCCGTCGATCGAGGCGTTGACGCCGGGGAAGCGCTTCAGGGCTTCGGTGGCGGCCTTGACGAAGAAGGACATGAAGCCCAGGCGCACGCCGTTGTGCTTCTTCTCGAACAGGTCCTTGTACTTGTTGCGCAGGTCCATGATCGGCTTCATGTTGACTTCGTTGAAGGTAGTCAGCATGGCCATGGAGGACTGGGCTTCGACCAGGCGCTCGGCGACCTTGGCGCGCAGGCGGGTCATCGGCACGCGCTTCTCGACGCGGTCGCCGGCGGCGAACACCGGGGCCTCGGCGGCCGGAGCGGCCGGCTTGGCGGCGGCCGGAGCGGCAGCCGGGGCGTTCTTCTTGGCCTCGACGGCGGCGACCACGTCTTCCTTGGTCACGCGACCGCCCTTGCCGGTGCCGGCGATGCTGTTCGGGTCGATGCCGTTCTCTTCGGCGAGCTTGCGCGCGGCCGGCGAGAGGATGGCGTCTTCACCGGCGGCGGCCGGAGCGGCAGCGGCAGCCGGGGCAGCAGCCGGAGCTGCGGCGGCCGGGGCCGGAGCGGCGGCAGCGGCGCCGCCTTCGCTCAGCTTGCCGAGCAGTTCGTTGGAGAGGACGGTGTCGCCTTCGTTCTTGACGATCTCGGCCAGTACGCCGTCGGCCTCGGCCAGCACCTCGATGACCACCTTGTCGGTCTCGATGTCGACGATCAGTTCGTCACGCTTGACGGCTTCACCGACCTTCTTGTGCCAGGTGGCGACGGTGCCGTCGGCGACCGATTCCGGGAAGGTTGGGGCTTTGATTTCGATAGCCATTCTGTGTGTTTCCTTAAATTCGGTATCTACTGCGCGTTGGCGTTAAACAGTGAAGGCGTCTTGCAGCAGTTTTTCCTGCTGCTCGGCGTGCATCGAAGCGTAGCCGCAAGCCGGGGCGGCCGAGCCGTCGCGGCCGGCGTATTCCAGGTTGAGGCCCTTCTTGTGCGCGGCGATGACACGGCGCATGTGGTGCTGCGAGCAGTACCAGGCACCCTGGTTCATCGGCTCTTCCTGGCACCAGACGATGTGCTTGAGGTTCTTGTACTGCGACAGGACCTCGGCCAGGTCGTCTTCCGGGAACGGGTAGAGCTGTTCCAGGCGGACGATCGCGATGTTCTCGCGGCCTTCGGCGCGGCGCTTCTCCAGCAGGTCGTAGTACACCTTGCCGCTGCACAGGACGATGCGGTCGACCTTCTTCGGATCCAGGCTGTCGATCTCGTTGATGACGGTCTGGAACGAGCCGTTGGCCAGGTCTTCCAGGGTCGAGATGGCCAGCTTGTGGCGCAGCAGCGACTTCGGCGTCATGACGATCAGCGGCTTGCGCAGCGGACGGATCACCTGGCGGCGCAGCATGTGGTAGACCTGAGCCGGGGTGGTCGGCACGCAGACCTGGATGTTCTGCTCGGCGCACAGCTGCAGGTAACGCTCCAGACGCGCGGAGGAGTGCTCCGGGCCCTGGCCTTCGTAGCCGTGCGGCAGCAGCATGGTCAGGCCGCACAGGCGCTGCCACTTGGTCTCGCCGCTGGTGATGAACTGGTCGATCACCACTTGCGCACCGTTGGCGAAGTCACCGAACTGGGCTTCCCAGACCACCAGCGCGTTCGGCATGGTGGTGGCGTAGCCGTATTCGAAGGCCAGCACCGCCTCTTCCGAGAGGAAGGAGTCGTACAGGCTGACACGCGGCTGGCCGTCGAACAGGTGGGCCAGGGGGATGTAGACCGAGTCGTCCTTCTGGTTGTGCAGCGCCGCGTGGCGGTGCGAGAAGGTGCCGCGGCCGACGTCCTGACCGGTCATGCGCACCGGGTGGCCTTCGAACAGCAGGGTGGCGTAGGCCAGGTTCTCGGCGAAGCCCCAGTTGATCGGCATGCCGCCGGCCGACATCTTGGCGCGGTCTTCGTAGATCTTCTGCACCTGGCGCTGCATGACGAAGCCGTCCGGAGTCTCCAGCAGCTTGTTGGACAGCTCCTGCAGGGTCTTCAGGTCGAAGCGGGTGTCGTGACGCGCGGTCCAGGCATGGCCGACGTACGGACGCCAGTCGACGAAGAGCTCCTTGTTCGGCTCCTTGACCAGGCTCTTCACCACGTGCAGGCCGTTGTCCAGGGCGTCGCGGTATTCGTCGACCTTCTCCTGGGCCTGCTCGGCGGTCTGCACGCCGGCGGCGATCAGCTCGTCGGCATACAGGTCGCGGGTGGTGCGCTGCTTGGCGATCTGCTGGTACATCAGCGGCTGGGTGCCGCTCGGCTCGTCGGCCTCGTTGTGGCCGCGGCGGCGGTAGCAGACCAGGTCGATGACCACGTCACGCTTGAACTGCATGCGGTAGTCGACGGCCAGCTGGGTGACGAACAGCACCGCTTCCGGGTCGTCGCCGTTCACGTGGAAGATCGGCGCCTGGATCATCTTGGCAACGTCGGTCGCGTACTCGGTGGAGCGCGCGTCGTCCTGGCGGCTGGTGGTGAAGCCGACCTGGTTGTTGATCACGATGTGGATGGTGCCGCCGGTCTTGTAGGCACGGGTCTGGGACATCTGGAAGGTTTCCATGACCACGCCCTGCCCCGCGAAAGCGGCATCGCCGTGGATGGAAATCGGCACCACCTTGTCGCCGTTGCCGTCCTTGCGACGGTCCTGGCGGGCGCGTACCGAACCCTCGACCACCGGGGAGACGATCTCCAGGTGCGAGGGGTTGAACGCCAGAGCCAGGTGGACTTCGCCGCCGCTGGTCATGACGTTGGAGGAGAAGCCCTGGTGGTACTTCACGTCGCCGGAGCCCAGCTCGACCAGCTTCTTGCCTTCGAACTCGTCGAAGAGGTCGCGCGGGTTCTTGCCGAGGGTGTTGACCAGGACGTTCAGACGGCCACGGTGGGCCATGCCGATGACGATTTCCTTGACGCCGTAGGAACCGGAGCGCTGGATGATCTCGTCGACCATCGGAATCAGGCTCTCGCCGCCTTCCAGGCCGAAACGCTTGGTGCCCGGGTACTTGGTGCCCAGGTACTTCTCCAGGCCCTCGGCTGCGGTCAGGCGCTCCAGCAGGTGGGCGCGCGCCTCGGTGGAATACGCCGGACGACCGCGCACGCCTTCCAGGCGCTGGGCGAACCAGTGACGCTGCTCGGAATCGACGATGTGCATGAACTCGGCGCCGATGGTGCTGCAGTAGGTCTGCTTCAGGGCGTCGAGGATCTCGCGCAGGGTCGCCTCTTCCTTGCCGATGTAGAGCTCACCGGTGCGGAAGGTGGTGTCGAGGTCGGCGGCGGTCAGGCCGTAGTGATCCAGCGACAGGTCCGAAGGCGCGGTGCGCACCCAGAGGCCCAGCGGATCGAGCTTCGCGGCCTGATGTCCACGCAGCCGGTACGCCAGGATCAGGCGCAGGACTTCGACCTGCTTCTTCTCGTGCTCGGTGCTGACGCTGCCGGCGGAAACGGGCGCAGCGCGGCGCTGGTTCTTGGCCAGGAGTACGAAATGATCGCGGATGGAGGAATGCGAGACGTCGGGGGCGGGATTGCCGTCGGCGGGGAGCTTCTGGAAGTATGTGCGCCACTCTTCTGGCACAGCGTTCGGGTCGTGCAGGTAGAGCTCGTAGAGCTCTTCGACGTAGGCAGCGTTCCCACCGGATAGATGGGCACTGTTCCACATCCGCTGCATTACGCTTTCGTGCATGCTTGGTCACCCTCGGTAAGGGGACTCCACCTGATGGAACTCTCGGGAGACCCAGCCCTGTGCAGCGACTGGTAGCCACAAAGGTTCCCGCAGATAGTCCGGGTACCAGCCCGGATGCCCCTGCTGGTCATATATACGTTTTCAGAGTCAGAACCCCGGCTTTGTGGGCTGGGGCCCGTTGCAACCGTACCGCCGGACAATGTTCCGGCGGCACGGGTATTGCTCTTTTCGCACGCGACGGCGAGTGGGATCAGGTCCCGCTCTGCAGCAGCATGTTGCGAATGTGACCGATGGCCTTGGTCGGGTTCAGGCCTTTCGGGCAGACATTCACGCAGTTCATGATTCCACGGCAACGGAACACGCTGAACGGATCGTCCAGGCTCGCCAGGCGCGACTGGGTTTCCGTGTCGCGGCTGTCGGCCAGGAAGCGATAGGCTTGCAGCAGCGCGGCGGGGCCGAGGAACTTGTCCGGGTTCCACCAGAACGACGGGCAGGAGGTCGAGCAGCAGGCGCACAGGATGCACTCGTACAGACCGTCCAGCTTTTCGCGCTCTTCGGGGGTTTGCAGGCGTTCGATCGCCGGCGCGGCATACTTGTTCTGCAGATACGGCTTAACGCTCTCGTACTGCTTATAGAAGATGCGCATATCGACGACCAGGTCACGGATCACCGGCAGGCCCGGCAGCGGACGCAGCACCAGCTTGCCGCCCTTCAGGCCGGCGGCCGACAGCGGAGTGATGCAGGCCAGGCCGTTCTTGCCATTGATGTTCATGCCGTCGGAGCCGCAAACGCCTTCACGGCAGGAACGACGGTAGGAGAAGCCCTCGTCCTGTTCCTTGATCAGCGCCAGCACGTCCAGGACCATCACGTCCTTGCCCTGGGTATCGACGTCGAAGTCCTGCATGTAGGGTGCAGAGTCCTTCTCCGGGTTGTAGCGGTAAACACTTACTTTCAACATGACGGGCACCCTTAGTAAGTACGAACCTTGGGTTCGAATGCCGGAACGGTCTTCGGCGCGAAGTTGACGGCACGCTTGGCAACGCGTTTCTCACCCGGGAAGTACAGGGTGTGGCACAGCCAGTTCTCGTCGTCGCGCTCCTCGAAGTCTTCGCGGGCATGGGCGCCGCGGGACTCTTTGCGGTTTTCGGCCGCGATGGCGGTGGCTTCGGCCACCTCGAGGAGGTTCTGCAGTTCCAGCGCTTCGATGCGCGCCGTGTTGAAAGCCTGGCTCTTGTCGTTGATCTTGACGGTGGCGATGCGCTCGCGCAGGTCAGCCAGTTGAGCGATACCCTTCTGCATGTATTCGCCGGTACGGAATACACCGAAGTAGTTCTGCATGCACTGCTGCAGTTCGCGTTTGAGCGGGGCGACTTCTTCGCCGCTGGTGCGCTCGTTCACGCCGTTCAGGCGCTTGAAGGAGGCTTCCAGGTCGGACTCGGAGGCGCCGCGGTGCTCGATGCCCTCTTTCAGGGCCTTTTCCAGGTGCAGGCCGGTAGCGCGGCCGAAGACCACCAGGTCGAGCAGCGAGTTGCCGCCCAGGCGGTTGGCGCCGTGTACCGATACGCAGGCGACTTCGCCGACCGCGAACAGGCCTTCGATGATGGTGTCGTTGCCGTTGGCGTCCATGGTCAGGGCCTGGCCATGGATGTTGGTGGCGACGCCGCCCATCATGTAGTGGCAGGTCGGGATGACCGGGATCGGCGCGACCACCGGGTCGACGTGGGCGAAGGTCTTGGACAGTTCGCAGATGCCGGGCAGGCGGCTGTGCAGGACTTCCTCGCCGAGGTGGTCGAGCTTCAGCAGTACGTGGTCCTTGTTCGGGCCCACGCCGTTGCCGGCGATCACTTCCTTGACCATCGAGCGGGCGACCACGTCGCGGCCGGCCAGGTCCTTGGCGTTCGGAGCGTAACGCTCCATGAAGCGCTCGCCATGGGCGTTGATCAGGTAGCCGCCTTCACCACGGCAACCTTCGGTGACCAGTACACCGGCGCCGGCGATGCCGGTCGGGTGGAACTGCCACATCTCGATGTCCTGCACCGGTACGCCGGCGCGCAGGGCCATGCCCACGCCGTCGCCGGTGTTGATCAGGGCGTTGGTGGTGGAGGCGTAGATGCGGCCTGCACCGCCGGTGGCCAGGACCACGGCCTTGGAGCGGATATAGATGGTGTCGCCGGTCTCGATGTCGATGGCGATGATGCCGACCACGTGGCCGTCCTGGTTCTTCACCAGGTCGACGGCGTACCACTCATTGAGGAAGGAGGTGCCGTTCTTCAGGTTGGCCTGGTACAGGGTGTGCAGCAGGGCGTGACCGGTACGGTCGGCCGCGGCGCAGGTACGGGCGGCCTGGCCACCCTTGCCGAAGTCCTTGGACTGGCCGCCGAACGGACGCTGGTAGATGCGGCCCTGCTCGGTACGGGAGAACGGCAGGCCCATGTGTTCCAGCTCGAACACGGCTTCCGGGCCGACGGAGCACATGTATTCGATGGCGTCCTGGTCACCGATGTAGTCGGAGCCCTTGACGGTGTCGTACATGTGCCAGCGCCAGTCGTCGTTCGGGTCGGCCGAAGCGATGGCGCAGGTGATGCCGCCCTGGGCGGAAACGGTGTGCGAACGGGTCGGGAAGACCTTGGTCACCACGGCGGTCTTGTGACCGCCCTGGGCCAGTTGCAGCGCGGCACGCATGCCGGCGCCGCCGCCACCAACGATGATGGCGTCGAAGGAGAGAGTGCGAATGCTTGCCATGGATCAGTTACCCCAGAGAATCTGCACACCCCAGACGAAGAATGCGAACATGGCCATGCCGCATACCGCCTGGACGAGGAAACGCACGACGGTCGCGGCTTTGCCTAGCGCCATCGGAGTCAGGTAGTCGGTGGTGATGGTCCACATGCCGACCCAGGCGTGCACGCTCAGGGCAACCAGCGTGAGAAGACTGAAGATCTTCATCAGGCTGTGGGAGAACAGACCATGCCACTCCTCGTAGGAGATGTTCGGGTGTGCGATCAGGTAACCCAGCAGGAAAAGCACGTAAGCCGCGAGAACGACCGCAGAAACGCGTTGGGCCATCCAGTCGTAGAGGCCGGAACGCGAGAAGTTAGTGACGTTAGTTACCATACCCAGACCCCCGCCAGAACGATCAGCACCACGGCAATGGCGATGACGATTTTCGAACCACGCTTGCCACCTTCCAGCGTCTCGCCGATACCTGCGTCCATGACGAGGTGACGAATGCCGGCTACCAGGTGGTAAAGCAGCGCGGAGAGCAGGCCCCAGATCACAAGCTTGGCCAACGGATGGGCCAGACACGCCTTCACCTGCTCGAAGCTGTCTTCCGATGCCAGGGACTTGTCGAGCGCGAACAGCAGCACGGCAATGCCCACGAACAGGATGACGCCAGAGATGCGGTGGAGAATGGACGTGTAAGCAGTGACAGGGAGTTTGATGGTCCTTAGGTCTAGGTTTACAGGTCGTTTGCTATTCACGGCTTTTTTCACACTGAGAGCCCTTCGAATTGCAGGGCTAGTTGTCGGGAGGTGCACTTGTCAGGTACCCATCACCTTCGGGAGTGACAACCGCCTGTGGAGCGAGGCCTGGAGGGCCCCAGCGGCTGGTCGCCGAGTATAGACAGTTAGGCTCCTAATGACAACGGAATCGCCTTCGCCTAAGGACTTATTGCCGCACCCCCATAAAAGGCGTAAATAGGCGATTTTTTTCGCCAAAACAGGCAGTTGGAGGGGCTGTCCGGTAGCGGTTCTTGCAAATTGACAATCGGATTTATCTCTCTATAGTGGTGCGGGCCCTGCGTGGGGGGTCGTACAGATGATTTCAAGCATTAATAGGAGGCCTAATCATGGCTGACAAGAAAGCGCAGTTGATCATCGAGGGCGCAGCCCCCGTCGAACTGCCCGTCCTCTCCGGCACGCTGGGCCCCGATGTAGTGGATGTGCGGGGTCTGACCTCCACGGGCCACTTCACGTTCGATCCTGGCTTCATGTCCACCGCCTCCTGCGAGTCGAAGATCACCTATATCGACGGCGACAAGGGCGTGCTGCTGCACCGCGGCTATCCGATCGAGCAACTGGCCGAGAAATCCGACTACCTGGAAACCTGCTACCTGCTGCTTAAGGGCGAACTGCCCACCGCCGAGCAGAAGGAACAGTTCGTCGGCACCATCAAGAACCACACCATGGTTCACGAGCAGCTGAAGACCTTCTTCAACGGCTTCCGCCGCGATGCCCACCCGATGGCCATCATGTGCGGCGTGATCGGCGCCCTCTCCGCCTTCTACCACGACTCCCTGGACATCAATAACCCCAAGCATCGCGAGATTTCCGCGCATCGCCTGGTCGCCAAGATGCCGACCATCGCCGCCATGGTGTACAAGTACTCCATGGGTCAGCCGATGATGTATCCGCGCAACGACCTGAGCTACGCAGAAAACTTCCTGCACATGATGTTCAACACCCCCTGCGAGACCAAGCCGATCAGCCCCGTGCTGGCCAAGGCCATGGACCGCATCTTCATCCTGCACGCCGACCACGAGCAGAACGCCTCGACCTCGACCGTGCGCCTGGCCGGCTCCTCCGGCGCCAACCCGTTCGCCTGCATCGCCTCCGGCATCGCCGCCCTCTGGGGCCCGGCCCACGGTGGTGCGAACGAAGCGGTACTGCGCATGCTGGACGAGATCGGTGACGTTTCGAACATCGACAAGTTCGTGGCCAAGGCCAAGGACAAGAACGATCCGTTCAAGCTGATGGGCTTCGGCCACCGCGTGTACAAGAACTTTGACCCGCGCGCCAAGGTCATGAAGCAGACCTGCGACGAGGTGCTCAGCGAGCTGGGCATCAACGATCCGCAGCTGGAACTGGCCATGAAGCTGGAAGAGATCGCCCGCCATGACCCCTACTTCGTGGAGCGCAACCTCTACCCGAACGTGGACTTCTACTCGGGCATCATCCTCAAGGCCATCGGCATCCCGACCAGCATGTTCACCGTGATCTTCGCCCTGGCGCGTACCGTGGGCTGGATCTCGCACTGGCAGGAAATGCTCTCCGGCCCGTACAAGATCGGCCGCCCGCGCCAGCTGTACACCGGCTACACCCAGCGCGACTTCGTCGACCTCGGCGCTCGCAAGTAAGTTTCGCCGGGATACGGAAAAGGCTGCTTCGGCAGCCTTTTTTGTTATCTGCTCGCGTGCCCTAGTACTTGTAGGAGCGAGCTTGCTTGCGAACTTTTATCCCGCGCTCCGATCCTCACGCCCCTGAGGCGTTCCGGTGCATGCGGAGGTTTCTGCGTAGGGCGCATAACGCCTATGGCGTTATCCGCCGAATCGCGGACAGAGTCCGCTCCTACGGTTCAGGGAAGCACTGGCGTAGGAGCGGACTTTGTCCGCGATTGGATTCACCGGCCACGCTGGGCATCCCGTTCGCCGGCAGCTCAGGACAGCCCGCAAACACAAAAAAGGCCGCCCCCAGGCGGCCTTTTCCATAACACCAAGCCTCAGCGCTTCTCCGCCGCCGCCCGCAGCCCCTTCAGGGTATTCATCGGCGCATCCACCACGAAGCTGTTGGCCAGCCACGACGGAATGCTGCCGCCCGGCTCGGTCTGCACCTGGTAGGTCACCTCGGTGACGCCCGCGCCCTTGGGCACCAGCTTCCATTCGCCGACCAGCTTGGGCACGCGGATCTCGCCCTTCTCTTCCGGAATGTAGGTCGGTTCGGCCTGCAGGTGGCGGATGAGGCCGCCGTCGGCGGTCTTCTCGGTGGTCACGTGGATCACCACGTCGCGGCCGGTCACAGGCCAGGGCATGTCGATCTTCGAGTAGGTCCAGGAATTGTCGCCTTCGCTCTTGAGCAGGCGCATCTCGGCGCAGGCGTGGATCCACTTGCAGGAGCCCTTCACGTCTTCCTGCAGGGCATTGATGCTGGCCACGTCGGCCTTGATGTCGACCACGCCGCGGTAGGCCTTGTACTTGGAGCCCGGGACGCTGCTCAGGTAGACCTTGACGCCGTCCTGGTCCTTGGCCAGTTGCCAGTCCTCGGCCATGGCGGCGCCGGAGGCGCCCAGCAGGGCGGCGCTCAACAGGGTCATACGCAGGATGCCACGCATCGTCATCTTCCTCTGGTTATTGTTGGTCTGGCCGGGCCGGCGAAGGGCCGTACCCGTTGCAAATCCGCGATCCTGAGCGGTTCGGCAGTCAGGATGGGCGCCAGTATGGCCCCTGAAAACGTGACTTCCAAGTCACTCAGGCGGCGGTGATCCGTTCCCATTCGGCGAGGATGCGCAGCGCCTCCTCGTTGCTGCTGCCGCAAGCCTCGGCGTCGGCGTCGAAGGCCGCGCACACCGCCGGGCGCTCGGGCCGGCCGAACAGGCGGCAGAGGTTGCGCTCGTCCAGTTGCACGCAGCGCACGCCCGCGGGCTTGCCGCCGGGCATGCCGGGGATGGGCGAGGAAATCGACGGCGCCACGCAGCAGGCGCCACAGCCGGCACGGCATTGCATCGTTGCTGGGCTCATAAAAAGGCACGGAGGAAGATCGCGCACCGCAGGGCCGGTGCGCGGCGCGGAGGATAAGCCCAGCGGCGCGCGCCGCCAAGGGCCTTGCATCGCCAGCCCCTCTTGGCGGCGCGAGCGCGGCGATTTAGGCTGGCGCCCTCCTCACCTCCGAGAGCTCCCCATGCCGGTCTGGGCCCAAACCGCCACCCTCCTGGCGTTCTCCAACCTGTTCATGACCTTCGCCTGGTACGGCCACCTGAAGACGCTGAACACCAAGCCCTGGATCATCGCCGCCCTGGTCAGCTGGGGCATCGCGCTGTTCGAGTACCTGCTGCAGGTGCCGGCCAACCGCATCGGCTATACCGCGCTGTCGGTGGGTCAGCTGAAGATCATGCAGGAGGTCATCACCCTGGCGGTGTTCGTGCCCTTCAGCGTGTTCTTCATGCAGCAGCCGCTGAAGCTGGACTACCTGTGGGCGGGCCTGTGCCTGCTGGGCGCGGTCTACTTCATCTTCCGCAGCTGATTCACCCGCGCGGCTTCAGCCGGGTGATCAGGCTGGAAGTATCCCAACGCCCGCCACCGCCGGCCTGCACTTCGGCATAGAACTGGTCGACCAGCGCCGTCACCGGCAGCTGCGCGCCGTTGTGCCGCGCCTCGTCGAGCACGATGCCGAAGTCCTTGCGCATCCAGTCCACGGCGAAGCCGAAGTCGAAGCGCCCTTCCAGCATGCTCTTGTGACGATTCTCCATCTGCCAGGACTGCGCCGCGCCCTTGCTGATGACCTCGATGGCGGCCTCGCCGTCCAGGCCCGCGCACCGGGCGAAATGCAGGGCCTCGGACAGGCCCTGGAGCAGGCCGCCGATGCAGATCTGGTTGACCATCTTGGTCAGTTGCCCCGCGCCGCTGTGGCCCATCAGCCGGACCATCCGCGCATAAGCGGCGATCAGCGGCTCGGCGCGCCGGTAGAAGGCTTCCTCGCCGCCCACCATCACCGTCAGCGCGCCGTTCTCGGCACCGGCCTGGCCGCCGGAGACCGGCGCGTCGAGGAAGCCCAGCTCGCGCTCGGCGGCCTGCACCGCCAGCTCCCTGGCCACCGCCGCCGAGGCCGTGGTGTGGTCGACGAAGACGCTCCCCGGCTGCATCCCGGCGAGGGCGCCGTCCGGCCCCAGCACCACGCTGCGCAGGTCGTCGTCGTTGCCCACGCAGCACATCACGAATTCCGCCTGCGCCGCGGCCTCGCACGGCGTGGGCGCGGAGCTGCCGCCGTGCTCGGCGACCCACTGCGCGGCGCGCGCCGGGGTACGGTTGTAGACGCAGACCTCATGCCTCTTGGCCTGCAGATGCCCGGCCATGGGATAGCCCATGACGCCCAGGCCGATGAACGCGACTTTCGCCATGGCTCGGTTCCCCTGTTGTCGATCGGGCTAGCCTAGCAGCGGTTTGCCGAGCCCCGAAAGGCCTTCCATACTGCATGCCAGGCGCCGCGCACGCGGTCCGGACCGTCCCACTTCAGCGCACGAGCAGGCCCTATGCCCCACTGGCTGGTGATCGACCTGGAAGCCACCACCGAGGAAGGCGGCTGGCCGGTCGAGGAAATGGAGATCATCGAGATCGGCGCGAGCCTCGTGGCCGCCGCCGACGGCCGCGAGCTGGACCACTTCCAGCGCTTCGTGCGGCCGCAGCGCCGCCCGCTGCTGACCAGCTTCTGCCGCGAACTCACCCACATCAGCCAGGCCGACGTCGACGGCGCCGCACCGCTCACCGAGGTCTGGCCGCAGTTCGAGCGCTGGCTCGCGCAGCACAGCCCGCGCCTGGCCGGCTGGGCCAGCTGGGGCGACAACGACCGCCGCCAGCTGGAACTGGAATGGCGCCAGCAGCACATCGACAGCCATCTGAGCCAGGTGCCGCACCTGAACCTCAAGCAGCGCTTCGCCCAGGCCCGCCAGCTCAAGCGCCCGGTGGGCCTGAACACCGCGCTGCAACTGGCCGGACTGCATTTCCAGGGCCAGCAGCACCGCGCCCTGGAAGACGCGCGCAACACCGCCCGGCTGCTGCCGCTGGCGCTGTGACGGCCGCGTAGTGACGCTGCCCATCGCCTTGGGCATACTGGCGCTCCTTTTTTCGCCCTCCCTACCCCCTGTTGCAGGAGCAGCCCCATGTTCAAGGTCAACGAGTACTTCGACGGCACCGTCAAATCCATCGCCTTCGGCATGACCGAGGGCCCGGCCACCATCGGCGTCATGGCCCCCGGCGAGTACGAATTCGGCACCAGCCAGTTGGAGATCATGCACGTGGTCGCCGGCGCCCTGACCGTCAAGCTGCCGGGCAGCGACGAGTGGGAAACCTTCGCCGCCGGCAGCCAGTTCACCGTGCCGGGGAACAGCAAGTTCCAACTGAAGGTCGCGGTGGAGACTGCTTACCTCTGCGAATATCGCTGAGTTCGGGTGGTGTGGTGAAGAAACCGGCCTTTGGGGCCGGTTTTTTATTGGGTGGCTTGCGAAAGCAGTGGCGTAATGCCGAAGAGCGCCCTCTCCCTAACCCTCTCCCTGAAGGGAGAGGGCTGGGGAGAGGGAGCGGAGTTACCCCTGGCACCGGAGCAACCGGTAAGCGCCATTCGCGAGCAAGCTCGCTCCTACACTCCCCCTCTCCCACCAAGCCTCTGCAACCGCTGCTGCGTAGCACTGGGCGTCTCCCCGAACAGCTTGCGATAGTCCCCCGCAAAACGCCCCAGGTGAGCAAACCCCCACCCCATCGCGATCTCCGAGATGCTACGCGCCCCACCCGCAAGAATGTCCTCGCGCACCCCATGCAGCCGGTAGTGCTTCAGATAGGTCATGGGCGCACTGCCAAAGTACCTGCGAAACCCCTCGAACAGCTTGAACCGCGACACCCCGGCAGCCTCTTCCAAGTCGTCCAGGCACAATGCCTCACGAGCATGGGCATGGATGTGCTCGCGGGCGCGAAGCAGGTAGTGCGGCACCTTCTCGGCCAGGCAGCGGCGCAGCGCCTCGCTGTAGTTGTTCGGCTGGGCGAGGATCAGCCCCTTGAGCAGCGCGCGCTCCAGGTCGCGGCTGAAGAAGGCCTGGCCGAACAGCTCGCTCAGCGCCATCTCCTCGTTCAGGTGGCGGACCATGCGCCACCAGGCGGCCGCCGCGCCGTCCCGGGCGTCCATCTCCGGCTCGAACACCAGGGGCTGCTCGGCCGGGCGCTGGAGCATTTCCTCCAGGGTCCGGCGCATGGCCAGCAGCGGTATCACCACCTGCAGCTTGCGGCAGTCGCCGGTGATGTTCAGTTCCTGGCTCTGGTTGGGCGAGACGATCACCCCGCGCTGCGGGTTCGACTGCAGGTAGCGCCCGGCCACGCTCAACTCCTGCTCGCCCACCAGCGGCAGGCTCAGGCTGTAGCTGTTGAAGCGCTCGGTCTCGACGATGCCGATGGTCACCTCAGTGCCGTACTCGATACAGCCCAGGGTGGTGGACATGCCCTTGAGCACGCTGCCGCTGTGCTGGAAGCGAACCGCCTCGGGGTGGCCGGCATGCAGGCGATGGGGCCCGCAGATGGCCGACATCCAGTTGCGGGCGGCGGCAAGGTCGAGGCGATCGGCGTGGATGTCACGGAAGTGACCGGGGTTCTTCGGATTCATCGCTGGGCACTCACGGCTTGTTCGGGGCGGCTCTGACGGCGCTTGCGCCCAGTGTGCAGCAAGACGCGTACCCCCGGGCCACGGATCGTCGGCAAAGCCTCAGTATGCGGATAGTGTTCGACCACTTTCCGGACCATTCGCACCCCGTCGGCGCCCCGCCCGCCCCCTCCACCGCCGCCCGGCGCACCGCGGCTGGGCAACTTCTACCCAGCCCCTGCACCGCGGTGTTACCCCGCCGCCAATTTTGCGGATCGCCTTCCCCCACTGGGCGGATAGACCGCCATGGCGCGCCGGCCGTGAAATGGAGCCACCGATCCGCCCGATGGGACAACAACAATGAACGCACCAAGCAAGAGCCTTGCGCAGTGGCAGGACTACATCCGTGGCTGCCTGGACTTCCGCCCCGTCGAAGGGGTGTACCGCATCGCCCGGGACATGTTCACCGAGCCGGAACTGTTCGACCTGGAGATGGAACTGATCTTCGAGAAGCAGTGGATCTACGCCTGCCACGAAAGCGAAATCCCCAATCCCAACGACTTCATCACCCTGCGCGCCGGGCGCCAGCCGATGATCGTCACCCGCGACGCCGGCGGCCAGTTGAACGCCCTGGTCAACGCCTGCCAGCACCGCGGCGCCACCCTCACCCGGGTGTGCAAGGGCAACCAGTCCACCTTCACCTGCCCGTTCCACGCCTGGTGCTACAAGAGCGACGGGCGCCTGGTGAAGGTCAAGGCGCCGGGCGAATACCCGGCGGACTTCGACAAGGCCAGCCGCGGCCTGAAGAAGGCGCGCATCGACAGCTACAGGGGCTTCGTCTTCATCAGCCTGGACGTGACCGCCACGGACAGCCTGGAAGACTTCCTCGGCGATGCGAAAGTGTTCTTCGACATGATGGTGGCGCAGTCCCCCAGCGGCGAGCTGGAAGTGCTGCCGGGCCGCTCCGCCTACACCTTCGAGGGCAACTGGAAGCTGCAGAACGAGAACGGCCTGGACGGCTATCACGTCAGCACCGTGCACTACAACTACGTGGCCACCGTGCAGCACCGCCAGCAGGTCAACGTCGAGAACGGCACCGCCAGCGGCACCCTGGACTACAGCAAGCTCGGCGCCGGCGACGCGCAGACCGACGACGGCTGGTTCAGCTTCCGCAACGGCCACAGCGTGCTGTTCAGCGACATGCCCAACCCCGCCGTGCGCCCCGGCTACGCCAGCGTGATGCCGCGCCTGGTCGAGGAACACGGCCAGGCCAGGGCCGAGTGGATGATGCACCGCCTGCGCAACCTGAACATCTACCCCAGCCTGTTCTTCATGGACCAGATCAGCTCGCAGCTGCGCATCGTCCGCCCGCTGGCCTGGAACAAGACCGAAGTCATCAGCCAGTGCATCGGCGTGAAGGGCGAGTCCGACCTGGACCGCGAGAACCGCATCCGCCAGTTCGAGGACTTCTTCAATGTCTCCGGCATGGGCACCCCGGACGACCTGGTGGAATTCCGCGAGCAGCAGCGCGGCTTCCAGGGCCGCCTGGAGCGCTGGAGCGACATCTCCCGCGGCCACGGCAAGTGGGTCGAGGGCCCGACGCCGAACAGCCAGACGCTGGGCATCGCCCCCGTGCTCACCGGCACCGAGATCACCCACGAAGGCCTCTACGTCAACCAGCACCAGCACTGGCAGCGCTTCCTCCTCGCCGGCCTGGAACGCAAGGCCCTGCAACCCAGGGAGGTGCAGGCATGAACGCGCAACTGCAATACCGGGTGGAACAGTTCCTCTACCGCAACGCCGAGGCCTGCGACGCCCAGGACTGGGACGCCTACCTCGACATGTTCAGCGAGGACAGCGAGTTCCACGTCCCGCAGTGGGATTCCGAGCACGTCTACACCACCGACCCCAAGCGCGGCATGTCGCTGATCTACTACCCCAGCCGCGCCGGCCTGGAGGACCGGGTGTTCCGTATCCGCACCGGCAAGGCCGCCTCGACCATCCCCATGCCGCGCACCCTGCACGGCATCGACAACGTGCGCATCCGCGAACTGGACGGCGGCGAGCTGGAAGTGCGCGCCAACTGGCACACGCTGTTCTACCGCCTGGAGACGCCCGGGCAGTTCTTCGGCCACGCCACCTACCGCCTGCGTCCGCATGGCGAGAGCTGGCTGATCGCCCGCAAGCACGTGCTGCTGCTCAACGACCGCATCGATTCGGTGCTCGACTTCTACCACCTGTGAGGATGGCCCGATGAACCACAAGGTCGCCTTCAGCTTCGCCGACGGCAAGACGCTGTTCTTCCCCGTGCAGGGCAACGAAATCCTGCTCGACGCGGCGCTGCGCAACGGCATCAAGATTCCCCTGGACTGCCGCGAGGGCGTCTGCGGCACCTGCATGGGCCGCTGCGAGTCCGGCAGCTACGCGATGGACTATGCCGACGAGGAAACCCTCTCCGCCGAGGACCTGGCCCAGCGCAAGATCCTCAGTTGCCAGACCCGCGTGCAGTCCGACGCCGCGTTCTACTTCGACTTCGACTCCAGCCTGTGCAGCGCCGCCGGCCCGGCCAGCCACCGCGGCGTGGTCAGCGGCGTCGAGCAGGTCTCGGCGAGCACCGCCATCCTGCGCCTGCAGGTCGAAGGCCCGGCGCTGGACTACCTGCCCGGCCAGTACGCGCGCCTGCGCGTGCCGGGCACGGACGCGGTGCGCTCCTACTCCTTCGCCAACCGGCCCAATGCGCAGAACCAGCTGCAGTTCCTCATCCGCCTGCTGCCCGACGGCGCCATGAGCGACTACATCCGCGAGCGCTGCAAGCCGGGCGACGAAATCCGCTTCGAGGCGCCGCTGGGCGCCTTCTACCTGCGCCACGTCGAACGCCCGCTGCTGCTGGTGGCCGGCGGCACCGGGTTGTCGGCCTTCCTCGGCATGCTCGACGAGCTGGCCGAGGCCAACGGCTGCGACCAGCCGGTGCGCCTGTACTACGGCGTACGCCAGGCGGCGGACCTCTGCGAGCTGGAACGCATCGCCGGCTACGCCGAGCGCATCCCAGACTTCGCCTTCACCCCGGTGATCAGCGATGACGCCGGCTGGGATGGAAAGCGCGGCTACGTCATCGAGCACTTCGACGCCGCGGCCCTGCGCGATGCGCCCTTCGACATGTACCTGTGCGGCCCGCCGCCGATGGTCGAGTCGGTGAAGGAATGGTTGCAGGCGCAGGGCCTGGAGAACGGCCGGCTGTACCTGGAGAAATTCACCCAGAGCAACAATTGATCCCGTGAACGCTGCGGGTGGGCTGGGCGTAGGGCGAATAACCGTTCGCGGTTATCCGCCGTTGGCCCGAAACACCGCGGCTCTGTATCGCTTGGTAGGAGCGGGCCCTGCCCGCGATTCGCGCGCAGGGCGCGCTCCTACAGGGGAATGGCGTGGTTGGGGCAGCGTAGGAGCGGATCTCATCCGCGAACCGCGCCGATACCTCCCGCTATCGCGGACAAGGTCCGCTCGTTGCTTTCTGGGTTCCCGCGTTCGCGGGAATGACGTCGAAAAACATGATTCTCACCCCATCATTCCCGCGAACGCGGGAACCCAATAGAAGGTGCAGGAGAAACGCCATCGTAGGATGGCGTTGAGCGAAGCGATACCCATCACCACGGCCCCATGGGTTTCGCAAGCTCAACCCATCCTACGAAAAGCGGCGGTGACTTCACCCCTCCTCGCCCAGTTCCTCGCTGGCGGCGCGCAGGCATTCGCGGAACAGCCGCGCCGCCGGGCCCAGTTCGCGGCCGCTGGGGTGGAAGCAGCCGATGTCGCCGAAGCGCAGCGCGATATCCAGCTCGAAGGCGCGGACACCACCGCCATCGGCCAGTTGCCGGGCGGTTTCCAGGGGCAGCAGGCCGACGGTCTGCTGGTCCTGCATCAGGGCGACGTTGGTGAGCACCGACAGCGACTCGATGACGTTGCCCGGCAGCGCCAGGCCGGCCTGGGCGAACAGGTGGTCCACTGTCTGCCGCAGCAGCGAGCCGGGCGGCGGCAGCACCCAGGGGTAGGCATGCAGCTCGGCCAGGCTCACCGCGCCGCCGGCATGCAGCGGGTGGCCCTGGCCGCCGACGATGCACAGGCGTTCGTCGTAGAGCACGTCCACGCCCAGCGCCCGCGCCTCGCCGCGGGCCTGCCAGTCGTCCGGCACGCGGCCCACCACCAGGTCCACCTCGCCGCCGATGAGGGCCGGGAACAGCTGGTCGAACTGGCCGATGCGCACCGACACCAGCACCCGCGGCGCACGGCTCTTGAGCAGGCGCAGGGCGCGCGGCAACAGCGAGGTGGAGGCGGAGATCAGGGTACCCACCACCACGTGCCCGGAAGTGCCGTCGCGGAAGGCCTCCACCTCGTCGCTCAGGGCCCGCAGCTCGGCGAGCATCGAGCGCGCCCGACGCAGCACCAGCTCGCCCAGTTCGGTGACCTTCACCCCGCGGTTGCTGCGTTCGAGCAGCGGCGCGTCGAAGTACGACTCCAACTCGTGGATGACCTTGGTCACCGCCGGCTGGGTCAGGTTCAGCACCTGCGCCGCGCGCAGCAGCGAACCGCTCTGCACCACCTGGTCGAGCACCACCAACTGGTAGAACTTCAGCTTGCGCGCGACCGATACCACACTCGACTTCATCGACTACCCCGACATCCGGCTCAGAAACGGAAAGTACCACGCATCGACAGGCAGGCCGTGCCGTCGCCAGCCCGGGTGAGCGCCGGCAGGCCCGGCCTGGGAGTGAACGGAGTGGTTTTCTTCGGGATGCGGGCGAGCATCGGCATGGGCGGTCCTCATGTCGGAAATGGCAACGGAGGTGGCCCGGCCGTAATGGCCGGGCCTGCAAAGGGGTTCATCGGGAGCTGGCGGCTTCCAGCAGCTGCGGCACCAGCGGCCTGCCCTGCGCGTCCAGGCGCAGGTTGTTGCGCTGGGCATAGGCGCGCCAGTCGCGCAGCAGCTCGGCCAGCGCCTGGGGCCGCTGCATGGCCAGGTCGTGGCGCTCGCCCGGATCGCTGGCGAGGTCGTAGAGGCGCCAGCGCGCCTGGGCGTCCTTGACGTCGTAGAGCAGCTTCAGCGAGCCCTTGCGCAGGGCGGCGTTGCCATTGAGCTCCCAGCCCAGCGGCTCGTCGGCGGCATGCACGCGCGCGTCGCGGCCGAACAGCAGCGGCAGCATGGACAGGCCCTGCGGCGGGATGACCTCGCGGCCCCGGTAGCGCGGCCCGGGCTGCTCGGCGCCGGCCAGCTCCAGCAGCGTCGGCAGCAGGTCGTGCACCCGCGCCAGCTGCGTGTTGCGCCCGGCGGCGATGCGCTGGGGCATGTAGGCGAACAGCGGCACCCGGTAGCCGCCCTGGTAGGTGGTCATCTTGTAGCGCCGCCCCGGCAACGAGCTGACCTGCGCCCAGGCGCTGCCCTGCAACAGGAAGGAGTCGCGCCGGCCGTAGTTTTCCAGGCGGTTGTCGAAGTGCTCCGCCACCCACCTGGCGTCCATGCTGTCGCGCCCTTCCGGGCCGTTGTCGGACATGAACAGCACCAGGGTGTTGTCCAGTTGCCCGCTGCGGCGCAGGTGGTCGAGCAGGCGGCCGACCTCGGCGTCGAAGGCCTCGACCATGGCCGCATAGACCTCCATGGTGCGCGCCGACTGGCGCTGCTGTTCGTCGCTCAGCGTGGACCAGGCCGGCACGCCCTCCAGTTGCGCCTGCGAGGGATAGCCCTCGGGGATCAGCCCGAGTTCGCGCTGGCGCGCCAGGCGCTGGTCGGCGATGGCCTGGTAGCCGGCGTCGTAGCGCCCGCGGTACTTCGCCAGGTAGGCGTCCGGCGCCTGCAGCGGCCAGTGCGGCGCTGTGTAGGCGGCGAAGGCGAAGAACGGCCGGCCGTCGCCGGCGCGGCGGTCGATCATCTCGATCAGGCGGTTGGTGTACCAGGTGCTGGAGTAGAAGTCGTCCGGCAACCCGATGGGCTGGCCGTCGTGCAGGTAGGTGGTGCTGTAGTTGGGCAGCAGCGCCATGTTGGCCTGCTTGAAGTTGGCCGCGCCGCCTTCGAGCAGCACGTAGGACTCCTCGAAGCCCCGCTTTTGCGGCTGCAGTTCCGGCTGCTTGCCCAGGTGCCACTTGCCGGCAATGTAGGTGTGGTAGCCGGCATCGCCCAGCAGCTCGGCGAGGGTCGGCACCCTGGCCGCCAGCACGCCCTCGTAGCCGGGACGCAGGCGTTCGCGCTGCGCAGGTGGCAGGCGGCCGCGCCATTCGGCCATCATGCCGACGCCGACCAGGTGCGGGTCGTTGCCCGAGAGCAGCGCCGAGCGCGTGGTGGAGCAACTGGGCGTGGCGTGGAAGTCGAGGAAGGTCATGCCCTGGCGGGCCAGGCGGTCGAGGTTGGGGGTGGCGATTTCACCACCCAGCGCGCCTATGTCGGAAAAGCCCAGGTCGTCGGCGACGATCAGCAGCACGTTGGGCCGCTGGCCGCCGTCGGCGGCCTGGGCGAAGGGTAATGCGCTGGCCAGCAGCGCAGCGGCCAGCCACTTGAGCAAGGTATGCATGGGGATGGAACCCTCCTTCCTGTCGTTGTCGGCCAGCCGCGGGCACCTCAGGCGAGTTCGCCCCGCGGGGTGCCCGGTGCGCGGCGCAGGGCCATGACGAACAGCGCCAGGCTGGCCAGCAGCGCTGGCGCGGCGAGCCAGATGAAGAACACCTGCAGGCCACCGGCGGCCTCGAACAGCCAGGCGCCGAGCAGCGAACCGATGATCGAGCCGGCGCGCCCGGCGCTCAGCGCCCAGCTCACGCCGGTGGCGCGGGCGTGGGTCGGGTACAGGGTGGCGGCGAGGATGCTCAGGTTGTTCAGCGCGCCGGTGAGGGTGAAGCCCACGGCGAAGACCATCAGCAGCAGCGCCAGGCCGTTGCCCAGCTGGGTGCCGGTCAGCGCCAGGGCCACGGCGGCGCACAGGCACAGCGGCGGCAGCAGGCGCTGGGCGCCGAAGCGGTCCATCAGCAGGGCCATGACGATGCCGCCGATCACCCCGCCGAAGGGGATCATCGCGGCGATGTGCGAGGTCTCCTGGGTGCCGTAGCCGCTGCCGCGGAGGATGGTCGGCAGCCAGCTGGTCAGCAGGTAGAAGACGAACAGGCAGCAGAAGAAGGTCAGCCACAGCATCAGGGTGCGCAGCGCCCGGCCCTCGGCGAACAGCGTCGAGGCCGGCGAGCGCTGTTGCGCGGCGGCGACGTCGCCGACCAGGGTCGCTTCGTCCAGATCCTGGCGCCCGCTGATGCGCCCGAGGATCGCCCGCAGCCGCTGGGCGTGCGCCGGGCTGCCGGCCATGAAGCAGGTGGATTCCGGCAGCGCCAGGACCAGCGCCGGCAACAGCACCAGCGGCGCCAGGCCGCCGCACAGCAGCAGGCCCTTCCAGCCCACCAGCGGCAGCAGCAGGCCGGCCACCCAGCCGCCCAGGGCCAGGCCCAGGGTGAAGCCGGAATAGCTCAGGGTCACCAGCAGCATGCGCCGCCGCGCCGGCGAGTATTCCGAGCTGAGGGTGATGGCGTTGGGCAGCACGCCGCCCAGGCCCAGGCCGGTGAAGAAGCGCAGCGCGGTGAGCACCTCGATGTTCGGCGCCAGGGCGCAGGCCAGGGTGCCCAGGGCGACTATGCCCAGGCTGAGCAGCAGGACGAACTTGCGGCCCTTGCGGTCGGCCACCGGGCCGAAGCCGACACTGCCCACCAGCATGCCGAACAGCCCGGCGGCGAAGGCCGGGGCCAGTTGGCCGCGGGTGATGCCCCAGTCGCGGATCAACTCGGGGGCGATGTAGCCGATGGCGGCGGTGTCGAAGCCGTCGAGCACCACCACCAGGAAGCACAGCAGCAACACGCGGATCTGCAGGGCGGACAGCGGACTGTTGTCGATCACGTCGCTGACGCGCAGGGTTTGTCTGTTCATGGCGTTCTTCTCGTTGTTAGAGGATGGGCCGGCTCAGAAGAGCTTCCAGGTGTAACTGAGGATCAGGCGGTTCTCGTCGACGTCGGTGAGGTAGTTGGAGCGGGCCACGGCGTTGCGCAGGCGGACGTTCAGCCCGGCCAGCGGGCCGCCCTGCAGCGTGTAGGCCAGCTCCAGGTCGCGCTCGCGGTCGCGGCCCTCGAAGCCCCTGCCGGTGTCGACGTTGCTGCCGCGCAGGTAGCGCAGCGTGGTGCTCAGGCCGGGGATGCCGAGGGCGGCGAAGTCGTAGTCGTGGCGCACCTGCCAGGAACGCTCGTCGGCCGAGGCGAACATGAAAGTGGGCACCTCGTTGCCCAACGGCGCGACGTTGGGGAATACCCGCGGGAAGCCGTCGTCGCCGAACATGCCCTGGTAGCCGACGTAGAAGGTGTGCCCGCCGCGCCTGGCCGAGAGCAGCGCGTAGAAGGCGCGGTTGTCCAGGTTGCCGAGCAGGCGCTTGCCGTCCTCGTTGGCGTCGTAGTAGCCGAGGTTGCCGCCCAGCACCCAGTCGCCGACGCTCTGGCTGTGCTTGAGGCCGACAAAGCCCTGGCGGTAGATGTCTTCCAGCTGGCCGTACCACAGGCTGGCGCGGGTGCGCTTGGCGTTGAAGTCATAGTCGCCACCGGCGAAGTTGAAGGCGTCGCTTTCCACCTGGCGGTAGGGCGTCGCGCCGACCATCGCCTGCAGGTCGCTGGTGCCGGCCTCGTTGCGCATGCTGTAGGACTTCAGCCGGCCCGCCTGCAGGGCCAGGCCGGGAATCTCCGCGGAGGCCAGCATGGCGCCCTGGTAGGTCGGCGGCAGCAGGCGGTTGTCGCTGGCCGGCAGCACCGGCAGGTTGGGCTGCAGTTCGCCGAGCTTGAGTTCGCTGTGCGAGACCTTCGCCTTCAGCGCCACGCCCAGGCGGCTGTAGTCGTCCGGCGCGCGGCCGTCGCCGTCCACCGGCAGCAGGCCGGTGTTGGCCCGGTCCGGGCTGCTGTCCAGCTTCAGGCCGAGCAGGCCGATGGCGTCCACGCCGAAGCCCACGGGGCCCGGCGTGTAGCCGGAACGGAAGTCGAGGATGAAGCCCTGGGCCCACTCCTCCGCCTTCGATTGCCGGCTGGCGCCGACGATGTCCGAATAGTCGCGGCTGAAGTAGTAGTTGCGCGCCTGCAGGGTGGCGCTGGCGCCCTCGACCAGGCCCTCGCCGGCCTCGACCTGGGGCAGCGCCGCCAGGGTGCCGGAGGCGAGCACCGCCAGGGACAGTTTGGGGTGATTGCTCATGCTGCTTGCACTCTTCTCGTTGTTGTAGGCAAAGCGTCCCCTGCCACCGGCAGCCCGGCGGCAGGAATGAGTCGGTAGCGGAGTCGTCAGTTCACCGGTTCGCGCTGGCGCAGCGCGGCGTCGTAGGGCTCGCGCAGCACGCCCTTGGGCGTCAGTTCGAAGGCCATCAGGTCCTGGCCGATGACGAAGGAACCGTCGTAGCCCTGGGCCACGCGCGAACGGATGTCCTCTTCGGAGGCGCGGCCGATGTCACCACGGCTGTACAGCGAGATGTGCGAGAACACCGCATCGCGCGGACGCGTCTCGCTGAGCACTTTCGCCACCGTCTCCGGGTTGGCCAGGTAGTCGTAGAAGTGCTTCACGTAGTCGGGGTAGGCCTTTTCCAGCTGATGGCTGGCGATCGACAGGGAGTGCACCAGCAGGTCCACGCCCTTGGCCTGGCGGACCAGGTTGGGGGCATAGGTGGTGTCGCCGGAGAGCACCACCGACCGCCCCGCGTAGTCGATGCGATAGCCGTACGCCGGCTTCACGTAGCCGTGGTCCACCAGGAACGCGGTGACCTTCACGCCCTCCTTGTCGAAGACCACACCGCCTTCCGCCGGTATGGCCTGGTCGGCGATGCGAGCGGCCTGCGCGTTGGTCTCCTTGCCGCGGATGCGGTTGTTCTCGCTGAACATCTGCTCGATGCCCCGCGCCACGCTGTCGATGCCCTTGGGCCCATAGACCGGCAGGGCCCGGGTGCGCCGGCCGTCGTCGGTGGGCAGCGGCGCGGTGGCGTACAGGTCCGGCAGGCCGGTGAAGTGGTCGGAGTGCAGGTGCGTGATGAACACCGCTTCGATATCGCGCAGCGGCACCTGCAGCTGGTGCAGGCGGATGGCGGCGCCGCGCCCGGCGTCGAACAGCAGCTTGTGCGGGCCGGCCTCGACCAGGGTGCTCATGCCGAAGCGGTTGACGTTGAGGATGGGGGTCCCGGTGCCCAGCAGGGTCACCTTGATGCTGTCTTCCGCCGCCGCGGAGGCGGGGGCGCCATGCAGCGCCAGCAAGGTGGCGCCGACGGCGCCCAGGATGCGCAGAGCTTTCATCGTGTTCTACCTTCTATTGTTGTTATTGGTCGCTTGGCCGGTACCGGCCCGGCACGCCCAGCCATTAGCGGCCGCCGCTCCCTGCCGGTCTATCCGCATAGTCGGCGGCTTCGATCCGCTGAGTGCCGATGCGCTCGCCGCGCCGTCCGGCCCGCTGCCGCCGGGTCGGAAGCCACCGCGTGTCCCCTCTCAAAGGCCGAAGAAAGCCTGGGCGTTGCCGGCGCAGATGCGCGCCTTGTCCTGCTCGCTGAGCTGCGGGTGTTCCAGCACGCCGGCGCCGATGCTCTGTTCGCCCAGCGGGAAGGGCGAGTCGGAGCCGAGCATCACGCGGTCGGCGCCCATCACGTCCACCAGCAGGCGCAGCGCGCCGGGGTCGAATACCGCCGAGTCGACGAAGAAGCGCTTGACGTAGCTGGACGGCAGTTGCGGGCAGTCCTCGCGGACGATGTCGCGGTGGCGCCAGGCGTTGTCCACCCGCCCGAGCAGGAAGGCGAAGCCGCCGCCGCCGTGGGCGAAGCAGATGCGCAGCGACTCGGGCAGGCGCTCGAAGGCGCCGGAGAGGATCAGCGAGAGGATGCCCAGCTGGGTTTCCGCCGGCATGGCCACCAGCCAGGGCAGCATCCACTTCTTCATGCGCTCGCGGCCCATCATGTCCCAGGGGTGCACCAGCAGCGGGATGCCTTCGTTGGCGCAGTGGCGCAGGAAGATCTCCAGGCCGGAATCGTCCAGGTCGCGCTCGCCGACGTGGTTGCCGATCTGCACGCCGACGTGGCCGCAGGCCATGGCCCGGCTGGCTTCGCGGCAGGCGGCGTCAATGTCCTGCAACGGCACCTGGGCCAGCACCTTGAGGCGCTCCGGGGCGGCGGCGGTCATCTCCAGGGCGCGGTCGTTCATCAGCTGCGCCCAGGGCAAGGCGCGTTCGATGGGCTGGTCGTAGCCGAACATCACCGGGGTGGCGCACATCACCTGGGCGTCCAGGCCCTGCTCGTCCAGGTGTTCGATGCGTCGCACCGGGTCCCAGAGCACGTCGTGCACCGGGCGGAACGGCTTGTCGCCGAGCATGATCTGCCCGCGCCGGCCCTCGGTGTGCAGCCAGGGCGCGCGCTGCGGGTGCAGGCGCGCGGCCTCGGCCTGGGTGATGCGCGGGAAGAAGTGCGAGTGGATGTCGATCTTCATACGGAGTGGAACTCGTTGAGTGTCTGGTGCCAGGCCTGCCAGTCGCGGCCGGGATGGATCTCGCCGCATTCGTGGCAGCGGCGTTCCTCGTCGGAGGTGGCGTAGAACTGCTCGTACACCGGCGGCAGGTCGGCGACGATGCTTTGCAGCTGCATCTCGTAGCGCTTGATCAGGCAGCCGCAGCGCGCGCAGGACCATTGCAGGGCGTCATGCTGGCCCGCCGGGCGGCGGTGCTCGATGACCAGGCACAGGCTGCCGGGCTCGGGGCGCTGCGGCGAATGGATGACGTGCGGGGCCATCAGGTAGATGTCGCCTTCCTTGAGGTCCACCCGCTCGTAGCGGCCGCGGTCCCAGATGTTCAGGTAGGCGTTGCCCTTGAACTGGTAGAAGAACTCTTCCACCGGGTCGTCGTGGAAGTCGGTGCGCTGGTTGGGGCCGCCGACCACGGTGACCATGTAGTCGCTGCCCTGCCAGATCTGCTGGTTGTTCACCGGCGGCTCGAGCAGGTGGGCGTGCTCGTCGAGCCAGCGGTTGAAATTGAAGGGGGCGCTGAAGTGGTGCTTGTCCATTGTTGTTGTCTCCCAGCGGTTCAACGGGTGCGGGGGGCGTAGGCCACCGCCTTGATCTCGATGCGCAGGTGCGGGTGCGGCAGTTGGTGCACGGCCACGGTGGTGCGGGTCGGGCCGTTCTCGTCGAAGTACTGGGCGTAGACCTGGTTGTAGCCGCCGAAGTCGTTCATATCGACGAGGAAGCTGCTGATCTCGACCACGTCCGACAGTCGCGCGCCCTCGCTGGCGAGGATGTCGCGGATGTTCTCGATCACCGCGCGGGTCTGGGCGCGGATGTCGAGGTTGGTGGTGCCCATGGCGTCCACCTCGACGCCGACGAAGCTGTTGTCCGGGCGCCGCGAGCTGGTGCCGGAGACGAAGAGGAAATCACCGGCGCGCTTGATGTGCGGGAAGCGCCCGCGCGGGGTGGCCTTGCCGGCGACCACGGTGGATTTGTTGTCGCTCATGCTGCTGCTCCTTGAGGGTTGCGGACGCTGAAACTGCTCTGCCCCAGGCCCTGGACTTCGACGCTGACGTGCATGCCGGGGCGCAGCGCCTCGGCGGCGGTGGCGGCGCCGGCCATCACCAGGCTGCCGGCGGGCAGTTCGATCTGCGCCTGGTGCAGCAGGCGCGAGGCCTGCACCAGGCTGCGCAGCGGGTTGCCGAGGATGGCGGCGGTGGAACCGGCCTGGACCACGCGGCCATCCAGGCGCAGCACCACGCCGGCATTGGCCAGGGCGCTGAAGTCCCGCGACCAGGGGCCGACGGTGAGGCCGGCGGAGGAGCAGTTGTCCGCCACCACGTCCTCGAGGCTGAACTTGAAGGCCTGGTAGCGCGAGTCGATGATCTCCAGCGCCGGGGCCACGGCCTCGATGTAGTCGGCGGCTTCCAGCAGGGTCAGCGGGCGGTCGATGGCGCGGCGGGTGAGGAAGCAGACTTCCGGCTCGACGCGCGGGTGGATGTAGCGGGCCAGGTCGACCAGGTCGCCGTCCTCTTCCAGCATGGCGTCGGTGAGCCAGCCCCAGATCAGGCTGTCGACGCCCATCTGGACCATCTTGGCGCGGCTGGTGAAGCCCAGCTTGACGCCGATGCTGCGCTCGCCGTCGTCGTAGCGGCGCTGCATGGAAGCGCGCTGGATGCGATAGGCGTCATCCAGGTTGAAGGGCGTGCTGGCGCTGAATTGCGCCAGGGGTTCGGCATGCCGCGCGGCCTGGTCGAGGGCCTGGGCGATGCGGGGGATGTCGGTGCTCATGTGTGGTGCTCCTGCAATTCAGGCTTTTCGTAGGAGCGAGCTTGCTCGCGAACCCGGTCTCGCAGCGGGGGTTGGTTCGCGAGCAAGCTCGCTCCTACAGGCTAGGTCGGTGCTTTCGTAGGATGGGTTGAGCCTGCGAAACCCATCAGGCATAGCGATGGGTATCGCAGGCTCAACCCATCCTACGGGGGTGTTTCTCCTGCGCCTCCGCCACGTCGTTCCCGTGTAGGAGCGCGCCCTGCGCGCGAATCGCAGGCAGGGCCTGCTCCTACAGTCGAGGTCGAGGTCAGCAGGGGCGCGGCCTCGAAGGCGCTGGATCCCCGCGTTCGCGGGGATGACGGGGGAAACGCAACCCCTTCCCTTACCCGTCACTCCCGCGAACGCGGGAGCCCAGCGACTCCGGCGCCTACCGGCTGGCCAGCAGGTCCAGGGCCACGTCGACGATCATGTCTTCCTGGCCGCCGACCATGCGCCGCTTGCCCAGCTCGACGAGGATGTCCACCGCCTTGATGCCGTACTTGGCCGAGGCCACCTCGGCGTGGCGCAGGAAGCTCGAATAAACGCCGGCGTAACCGAGCGCGAGGGTTTCGCGGTCGACGCGCACCGGGCGGTCCTGCAGTGGGCGCACCAGATCGTCGGCGGCGTCCATCAGCGCATAGAGGTCGGTGCCGTGGTGCCAACCGAGCTTGTCGGCGGCGGCGATGAAGACCTCCAACGGCGCGTTGCCCGCTCCCGCGCCCATACCCGCCAGGCTGGCATCAATGCGGTTGCAGCCCTCCTCCACCGCGGCGATGGAGTTCGCTACGCCGAGGCTGAGGTTGTGGTGGGCGTGGATGCCGGTTTCGGTTTCGGGCTTCAGGACAGCCTTCACGGCACGGAAGCGCGCGCGGATGTCATCCATGTTCATCGCACCACCGGAATCGACGACGTAGATGCAGGTGGCGCCGTAGCTCTCCATCAGCTTGGCCTGTTGGGCTAAACCTTCAGGGGTTTGCATGTGGCTCATCATCAGGAAGCCCACGGTGTCCATGCCGAGTTCGCGGGCATATTCGATGTGCTGCTTGGACACATCGGCTTCGGTGCAATGGGTGGCCACGCGGACCACGCGGGCGCCAGCGTTGTAGGCGTTCTTCAGGTCGTGGATGGTGCCGATGCCCGGCAACAGCAAGGTGGCGATCTTCGCGTGCTTCACCACGTCCGCCGCCGCTTCGATCCACTCCAGATCGGTGTGGGCGCCGAAGCCGTAGTTGAAGGACGAGCCTTGCAGGCCATCGCCGTGAGCGACTTCGATGGAGTCCACCTTGGCGAGGTCGAGTGCGGCAGCAATCGCACGCACATCCTCCAGCGAATACTGATGGCGGATCGCGTGCATGCCATCGCGCAGGGTCACATCGGAGATATAGAGTTTCTGGCTCATACCGAAGCCCCCATTGCCTGCGCCATGCGCTCAGCGGTGGCCAGCGCGGCGGAGGTCATGATGTCGAGGTTGCCGGCGTAGGCCGGCAGGTAGTGGGCGGCGCCTTCCACTTCGAGGAACACCGAGGTCTTCAGGCCGCTGAAGCTGCCGTGGCCGGGGATATTCAGGTCGGTCACCAGGTCGAACTGCACCTTCTGCTTCAGGCGGTAGCCGGGAACGTAGGCCTGCACGGCAGCGGCCATTTCCTCGATGCTGGCCTCGACCTTGGAGGGGTCCACCGCCTCGCTCAGCACGTACACGGTGTCGCGCATGATCAGCGGCGGCTCCGCCGGGTTCATGATGATGATCGCCTTGCCCTTCGCCGCCCCGCCGATCACTTCGATGGCTTTCGAGGTGGTCTCGGTGAACTCGTCGATATTGGCGCGGGTACCGGGACCGGCGGATTTCGAAGCGATGGAGGCAATGATTTCCGCGTAGTGGACTTTGGCCACACGGGACACCGCCGCCACCATCGGAATGGTCGCCTGCCCGCCGCAGGTCACCATGTTCACGTTGCTGGCCGTGAGGTGCTGCTCCAGGTTGACCACCGGCACGCAATACGGACCGATCGCTGCCGGGGTCAGGTCGATCATCCGCAGCCCGGGCTTAACGCCGAGCAGGAAGGCATCGTTCTTCACGTGGGCGCTGGCGGAAGTGGCATCGAAGACGAAGTCGATGTCGGCGAACACCGCCAGCTTCACCAGCCCTTCGACACCCTCGTGGGTCGTCGCCAGGCCCAGGCGGGCGGCGCGGGCCAGGCCGTCGGAGGCCGGGTCGATGCCGACCATGGCGACCACTTCCAGGTGCTGCGCGTTGCGCAGGATCTTGATCATCAGGTCGGTGCCGATATTGCCGGAACCGATGATGGCGGCTTTGCGTTTTTTACTCATGGCATCCCTCGAAAAGCATTCGATCAAGAGCAAAGAGCTCGATTAAGAGCGCTGAAGGCTGGAGGCTGAACGACAAGCAGTCCCTGCCACGGTGGAGGTCGGCGCTCTTTCGTCCAGCCCTCCAGCCTCCAGCGCTTTTTTCGGCTTTTTAGCTCTGCACGAAGGCCGCGCTGACGCGGCCCAGGCCCTGGATTTCGGCGCTGAATACGTCGCCCGGGCGCACCGCCACCATCGGCCCGAGGGCGCCGGTGAGCACCACGTCGCCGGCGCGCAGCGGCTCGCCCAGGCGGGCCATGGTGTCGGCCAGCCAGAGCGCGGCGTTCAGCGGGTTGTCCAGGCAGGCGGCGCCGGCGCCGACGGAGACCGGTTCGCCGCGCAGGCTCAGGCTCATGCCGCAGTTCACCAGGTCCAGCCGCTCCAGGCGCACCGGGCGGCTGCCGAGGACGAAGAGCCCGGAGGAGGCGTTGTCCGCCACGGTATCGAGCAGGCTGATGTCCCAGTTGGCGACGCGGCTGCCGACGACCTCGATGGCCGGCAGGGCGAAGGCAGTGGCGCGGATGATGTCGGCCAGGGTGTGGCGCTCGTGGCACAGGTCGTGTTCCAGGACCAGGGCGATTTCCGCCTCCACCTTGGGCTGCTGGCAGTCGCCCCAGGCGATGGGCTGGCCGTCGCCGCGGGCCATCTGGGCGAACAGGCGGCCGAAGTCCGGCTGCTCGACGCCCAGTTGGCGCTGCACGGCGCGGGAGGTCAGGCCGATCTTGTGGCCCACCGGGCGCCAGCCGGCGGCGATGTCGGCGACGTTGTTGCGTTGCTGTACGGCGTAGGCCAGGTCGAGGGCAGCGGCCCCCTGTTCGTTGGCGGCCTGCTGGACGAGGTCGCGCACCGGCGCGCACGGCTGGCCCTGTTCACGGGCCCGGCGCAGGCGTGCGGCGGCTTCGGCGATGGCTGGATGCATGGGCTTCTCCTGGCCTCAGGGGTTGACGCAGATGGTGGTGAGTTCGGAATAGAAATCCAGCGAGTGGCGGCCGCCCTCGCGGCCCAGGCCGGACAGCCGGGCGCCGCCGAAGGGCGTGCGAAGGTCGCGCAGGAACCAGGTGTTGACCCACACCATGCCCACGTGGATGCGCCGCGAGACGCGGTGCGCGCGGCCCAGGTCGCGGGTCCACAGCGAGGCGGCCAGGCCGTAGGCGGAGTCGTTGACGCGGCGCAGCACTTCCTCGTCGCTGTCGAAGGGCGCGATGTGGCAGACCGGGCCGAAGACTTCCTCGCGCATGCAGCGGGCATCGTCGGCGAGGCCGGTCCAGATGGTCGGCTGGACGAAGGCGCCGTTGTCGCGCGCATCGCCGAACTTCGGCACGCCGCCGCCGCTGACCGCCGTGGCGCCCTCCTCGCGGGCCAGCTGGAAGTAGCCCAGCACCTTGTCGCGGTGCTTGTGGGAGATCAGCGAGCCCATGTTCACGCCGTCTTCGTCGGGGTAGCCGATCTTCAGCTGCTCGGCGCCTGCCTTGAGCGCAGCGACGAAGCGTTCGTAGATCGGCCGCTCGACGTAGACGCGCTCGGAGCACAGGCAGACCTGCCCGGAGTTGGTGAAGCTGGAGCGCAGCACGCCGGCCACGGCGGCATCGAAGTCGCAGTCGGCGAAGACCACCGCGGCGTTCTTGCCGCCCAGTTCGAAGGAGACTTCGCGCACGCCTTCGGCGGCGGCGCGCATGATGGTCGAACCGGTGCGCGACTCGCCGGTGAAGGTGATGGCGTCGACTTCCGGGTGGCGGGTGAGGAACTCGCCGGCGGAGTTCGGCCCGAAGCCGTGGACCAGGTTGAAGGCCCCGGCGGGCACGCCCACCTCGTGCATCACCTCGGCCAGCAGGGTGGCGCTGGAGGGCGTGTCTTCCGAGGGCTTGACCACCACCGAGTTGCCGCAGGCCAGGGCCGGCGCGACCTTCCAGGTGAGCAGCAGCAGCGGCAGGTTCCACGGCGAGATGATCGCTACCACGCCATGGGGCTTGCGCACCGTGTAGCTGAACACGTCGCTGCCGTCGCCGGTGCGCATCTCGAAGAACTCGCTGCCGCCCTGGCGCACCAGGTCGGCGAAGGTACGGAAGTTCTGCACGCCACGGGCCACGTCGAGGCTGCGGGCCTGGTGCACGGGGCGGCCGGTGTCGGCCACCTCGGCAGCGACGAAGTCCTCGAAGCGCCGCTCGATGCCGTCGGCGATGCGTTCCAGCAGCTCGGCGCGCTGGGCGGCGCTGTAGCTGGCCCAGGGGCCGTTCTGCGCCTGCGCGGCGGCGCTGACCGCGGCATCGACTTCCACCTCGCCGGCCTCGCAGACCTGGCCGAGGACGCGGCCATCCACCGGGGAGACGTTGTCGAAGGTGCGGCTGCTGGCTACGAAAGCTCCGGCGATGTAGTGGCGGAGCAAGGAATGGGACACGGCGACCTCCTGCATAGGCTTGTTTTTCGCCGAGTCTAGGGAGGCCGCCTATAAGCGGATAATCAAAAAAGCGCTCTCAGGTATCCCTTACAGGAATACCGGAAATACCCTCGGGCGCCCTCCTTCATCCGCCCCGGTAGCCGGGGCGGACAGGGGGCCAAGCGGCCCCGGAGAGGTTCAGAACAGCTTCCAGGTGTAGCTGAGGATCAGGCGGTTCTCGTCGATGTCGCTGCGGTAGTTGGAGCGCGCCATGACGTTGCGCACGCGCACGTTGAGCCCGGCCACCGGGCCGCTCTGCACGGTGTAGCCGATGTCCAGGTCGCGCTCGCGGTCCTTGCCCTCGAAGCCCTGCCCGGTGTCGACGTTGTTGCCGCTGATGTAGCGCACGGTGGTGGTCAGGCCGGGCACGCCGAGGGCGACGAAGTCGTAGTCGTAGCGCACTTGCCAGGAGCGCTCGTCGGTGGAGGCGAACTCGTAGGTCGGCACCTCGTTGCCCAGCGGCGAGACGTTGGCGAACACCCGGGGGAAGGCGCTGTCGCCGAACATGCCCTGGTAGCCGAGGTAGAAGGTGTGCCCGCCATGCCTGGCCGAGAACAGCGAGTAGAAGGCGCGGTTGTCGATGTCGCCGAGCAGGTGCTTGCCGTCCTCGCTGGCATCGAAGTAGCCGAGGTTGGCGCCCAGCACCCAGTCGCCCAGCGGCTGGGCGTGCTTGAGGCCGAGGAAGCGCTGTTTGTAGATGTCTTCCAACTGGCCGTACCAGGCGCTGACGCGGGTGCGCTTGCCGTTGAAGTCGTAATCGCCGCCCGCGTAGTTGAAGGCGTCGCTCTCGGCCTGGCGCTGCGGCTGGTAGCTGAGCATGGCGAGCATCTTCTCGTCGCCGCCCTCGTTGCGCAGGTGGGTGGAGGTGAGGTGCCCGGCCTGCAGGGTCAGCCCGGGGATTTCGCTGGAGGTCAGCGAGGTGCCCTGGTAGCTGGGCGGCAGCAGGCGGATGTCGCTGAACACCAGCACCGGCAGGTTGGGCTGCAGCTCGCCGATTTTCAGCTCGGTCTTCGAGAACTTCATCTTGCCGGCCACGCCCAGGCGGCTGTAGTCGTCCGGCGCGCGGCCGTCGCCGCCCACCGGCAGCAGGCCGCTGTTGGTGCGGTCGGGGCTGCTGTCCAGCTTCAGGCCCAATACGCCGATGGCGTCCAGGCCGAAGCCGATGGGCCCCGGGGTGTAGCCGGAACGGAAGTCGAGGATGAAGCCCTGGGCCCACTCCTCCGCCTTGGACTGCCGGTTGGGCCCGACGATGTCGGAGAAGTCGCGGCTGAAGTAGTAGTTGCGTGCCTGCAGGGTGGCGCTGGCACCTTCGATCAGCCCTTCGGCCGCGGCCGCCGGCTGGGCGGCGGCCACGCCGATGCCCAGCGCGACGGCGGTCACGCATACGCGATTGCTCATGGTTTTCTCTTGTTCTTATGGTTGTGCGATCCCCTGCCGAGCGACCGGAGGGCCGCGGCTTGGCGCAGGGCGGGGAGTCATGTATCGGCGACGGGGGCCCGGGGCTGTCCGCTTCGATCAGCCGCCCTGCCCTGCTTCCGCTGCCGTGTTGCCTTGGGCGGACGCCCCGGCCGGGCGCCCGCTTGCCGTTGCCCGATGGTCAGGCGCGCACGGCGCGCGCCTCGCGTTGAGGAGTGCGGCGGCGCACCAGCAGCAGGTGCGCGGCCAGGCCGAAGATCAGGCCCCAGAAGGCCGCCGACAGGCCGAGGAAGGACATGCCCGAAGCGGTGACCAGGAAGGTGATCAGCGCCGCCTCACGGTCCTCGGGCACGCCCATGGCGCCGGCCAGGGCTCCGCCGATGGCGCCGAACAGCGCAAGGCCGGCCAGCGCGGCGATCAGCTCGCGAGGGAAGGCGCTGAACAGCGACACCAGGGTCGCGCCGAACAGCCCCAGCAGCAGGTAGGCGACGCCGCCCACCACCCCGGCGACGTAGCGCCGCGCCGGATCCTCGTGGGCCTCGCGGCCGGTGCAGATGGCCGCGGTGATGGCGGCGAGGTTCAGGCCGTGGCAGCCGAAGGGCGCCAGCAGCAGGGTGCCCAGGGCGCTGCTGGCGATCAGCGGGCGCGCCGGGGTCTGGTAGCCGTCGTTGCGCAGCACGGCGATGCCCGGCACGAACTGCCCGGTGAGCGCCACCACCACCAGCGGCAGGGCGATGTTGAGCAGCGCGTGCAGGCTGAACTCAGGGGCGATCCATTGCGGCGTGGCCAGGCCGATCACCAGCGCCGAGGCGTTCAGCTCGCCGCCGCCGATGGCCATGGCGCAGCCCACCAGCAGCACCAGGGCCACCGCGTAGCGCGGCGCCAGGCGCTTGCCCAGCAGGTAGGCGACGAACATGGCCAGGACCAGCGCCGGCTTGGCCTGCAGCGAGACGAACAGCTGGGTGCCGAAGCTGAACAGGATGCCGGCGAGCATGGCCGCCGAAATGGCCGGCGGCAGCTTGCCGACCACACGGTCGAAGGCGCCGGAGATGCCCACCAGGAAGATGATCAGGCTCGACACCAGGTAGGCGCCCACCGCCTCGTTCAGGCTGATGCCCGGCAGCAGCGCCACCAGCAGCGCCGAGCCGGGCGCCGACCAGGCGATCACCAGCGGCACCTTGTAGCGCAGGCTGAGGAGGATGCCGAGCACGCCGCTGCCGATGGAGATCGCCCACACCCAGGACGATACGGCGGCGTCGGGCAGGCCGGCGCTCTTGGCCGCCTGGAAGATGATCACCAGGGGGCCGGCGTAGGAAATCAGGGTGGCGATCAACCCGGCCACCAGGGCGGACAGCGAGAAGTCGCGGATGAGGTCTTTCATGGCGCCTCACTTTTTCTTGTTCTGCACGCAAGGCTTCGCCGTGCCGGCAAGCCGGCTCGGGACGATGCCTGGGGTAACCGTGTAGGAGCGAGCTTGCTCGCGAACCCAGCCTCGCAGCGGGGGTTGGTTCGCGAGCAAGCTCGCTCCTACACCGTTTTCTGGGTTATTCCCCTTCGGGCCAGCGCAAGCGCTGTTCGCAATGGAGCCGCGTCCCGCGTTCGCGGGAATGACGGGTTGAGAGTCGTGTTTCCCGACGTCATTCCCGCGCACGCGGGAACCCAGTGGACAGCGCCTCAGGCGCCCTGCACCTGCAGCGCGCGCGGGCGGTGGCTGCGCTGTTCGTCTTCGGCGCTGGCGGCCTTCTGCAGCTGGAAGCTGAATTCCAGCTCGGCGACGCGGCCGTCGATGCCGCGGACGTTGTCGGCGAACTTCACTTCGCCGACCAGGCCGTCGCGGGTGGCGTAGGCGAAGTCGTCCCACAGGTACTGGTCGCCCGACAGGTTGATCTGGGTGGTCAGGTGGCGGTAGCCGGGCGCCGAGATGAAGAAGTGGATGTGCGCCGGGCGCTGGCCGTGGCGGCCGAGCTGGTCCAGGCATTCCTGGGTCGGGCCCTGCGGGTCGCAGCCGTAGCCGCTGGGGACGATGCTGCGGGCGCGGTAGCGGCCCTCGGCGTCGGTGGTGATGCGGCGGCGCAGGTTGTACTCGGACTGGCTCTGGTCGAAGTAGGAGTAGTTGCCCTTGGTGTTGGCGTGCCACAGGTCGACGGTGGCGCCGGCGACGGGCTTGCCGTCCAGGTCCAGCACCTGGCCTTCGAGGAACATCACGGTGGCCACGCCGTCTTCGCTGCCGTCGTCCATGCGCGCCTCGCCCTCGACGATGGGCGCGCCGGCCACGTACAGCGGGCCTTCGATGGTGCGCGGGGTGCCGCCGGTCTTGCCGATCTGCGCGTCCTTGGCGTCGTTGAGCAGGTCGATGAAGTGCTCGATGCCCAGGCCGGCCACCAGCAGGCCGGCTTCGCCGCGGCCGCCCAGGCGGTTCAGGTAGTCCACGGCGGTCCAGAATTCGTCGTCGGTGACTTCCAGGTCCTCGATGAGTTTCGCGGTGTCCTGCAGCACGCGCAGGACGATCTGCTTCAGGCGCGGGCTGCCGTTGTCGTTGCCGTAGCCGGCGGCTTCTTCGAAGAACTTCTGGATCTCGGCAGTCTGGGAAATCTTCACGGTCATGATATTCACCTCGTCTTGTTCTTATACAAGGGTTTCGTCGTTGGGGTTCAGGGCTCAGCGGTCATCGGCATGGATGGAGGACGGATGGCGGCAGAGTCCGTCGACCTCGATGTCCATGTAGGGGAACAGCGGCAGTTGCATCAGGGTGTCGTGCAGTGCCTCGACGCTGGCGACGTCGAAGACGCTGTAGTTGGCGTAGTGCCCGGCGATGCGCCACAGGTGGCGCCACTTGCCCTCGCGCTGCAGGCGCTGGGCCAGTTCCTTCTCGTCGGCCTTGAGCTGGGCGGCGCGGGCCGGGTCCATGTCGACGGGCAGTTTCACCGTCATCTTCACGTGGAACAGCATGGGGCTTCTCCTCTCTCTAAATCAGGGGCGGCGGAAGCGCTTGAGGCGCTCCTCGTCCAGGCTCAGGCCGAGGCCCGGGGCGTTGGGCACCAGCAGTTGGAAGTCGCGGTACACCGGCGGCTCGGCGACGATTTCCTCGGTCAGCAGCAGCGGGCCGAACAGTTCGGTGTGCCAGGTCAGCTGCCTGAGAGTGAGGAAGGCGTGGGCCGAGGCCAGGGTGCCGATGGCGCCTTCGAGCATGGTTCCGCCGTACAGGGCGATGCCGGCCGCCTCGGCGATCTGCGCGGTGCGCAGCACGGCGCGCGGGCCGCCGTTCTTGGCGATTTTCAGGGCGAAGATGCTGGCGGCGCCGTCGGCGGCCAGGCTGAAGGCGTCCTCGACGCTCTCGATGGATTCGTCGGCCATGATCGGCGCCGGGCTGCGCAGGTTCAGGCGCACCTGGCCGGCGCGGTTGATCCGCGAGATGGGCTGCTCGACGAGGTCGATGCCGTTCTCGCCGAGCACCTGGCAGCCGCGGATGGCCTGGGATTCGTCCCAGTACTGGTTGACGTCCACGCGCACGCTGGCGCGCTCGCCCAGGGCGCGCTTGATCGCCACCACGTGCTTGAGGTCCTGCTCCAGCGGGTTGGCGCCGATCTTCAGCTTGAAGATGCGGTGGCGGCGCAGGTCGAGCATGCGCTCGGCTTCCTCGATGTCGCGGGCGGTGTCGCCGCTGGCCAGCGTCCAGGCCACTTCCAGGCCGTCGCGCACGCGGCCGCCGAGCAGTTCGCTGACGGCCAGGCCCAGGCGCTTGCCCTGGGCGTCGAGCAGCGCGGTTTCCACCGCCGAGCGGGCGAAGGTGTTGCCCTTGATGGCCTTGTCCAGGCGCTGCATGGCGGCGTTGATGTTGCAGGCGTCCTGGCCGATCAGCAGCGGCGCGAAGTGCGCCTCCAGGTTGGCCTTGATGCTTTCCGGGCTTTCGTTGCCATAGGCCAGGCCACCGATGGTGGTGGCCTCGCCGAGGCCTTCGATGCCGTCGCTGCAGCGCAGGCGCAGGATCACCAGGGTCTGCTGCTGCATGGTGTGCATCGCCAGCTTGTGCGGGCGGATGGTCGGCAGGTCGACGATGATCGCTTCGAGGCGTTCGATCAGGGCTTGGGTCATCTCGGGTTCCATATCACGCTAGGCTGCTTGTCGAGGCCCGGCCGTCTGGTGCGGCCGATACCTTCCAGGTCTTTTGTTGCACACCGAAGGATTGCGCCAGCGGTGGCGAGCAGTCCAATATCATTGCCCTCTCGTTCCATACCCTGGAGGTATCATGGAGCTTCGACACCTGCGGTACTTCCAGGCGGTCGCCGAAACCCTCAACTTCACCCGCGCCGCCGAGCGCCTGCACATCGCCCAGCCGCCGCTGAGCCGGCAGATCCAGCAGCTGGAGGAGCTGCTCGGCGTCGAGCTGCTGGAGCGCGGCCGGCCGCTGCGCCTGACCGAGGCCGGGCGCTTCTTCTACGAGCAGAGCGGCACCCTGCTGGAGCAGTTGCAGAACATCTGCGACAACACCCGGCGCATCGGCCTGGGCCAGCGCCAGTGGCTGGGCATCGGCTTCGCGCCTTCGACGCTCTACGCGGTGCTGCCGGAGCTGATCCGCGAGCTGCGCGGCGACACCGAGCTGGAGCTGGGCCTGCAGGAGATGACCACCCTGCAGCAGGTCGAGGCGCTGAAGAGCGGGCGCATCGACATCGGCTTCGGGCGCATGCGCTTCGACGACCCGGCCATCCACCAGCAGGTGCTGCGCGAGGACCCGCTGGTGGCGGTGCTGCCCACCGGGCACCCGCTGCTGGGCGCGCCGGTGAGCCTGCAGCGGCTGTCCCGCGAGCCCTTCGTGCTGTACCCGGCCAACCCGCGACCGAGCTATGCCGACCACGTGCTGGCTCTGTTCGCCAACCACGGCCTGGGCATCCGCGTGGCGCAGTGGGCCAACGAGCTGCAGACCGCCATCGGCCTGGTCGCCGCCGGCCTGGGCGTGGCCCTGGTACCGGCCTCGGTGCAGCAGCAGCACCGCCCGGACATCGGCTACGTCGCCGTGCTGGAGCCCGAGGCGGTGTCGCCGATCGTCCTCAGCCGCCGCGCCGGCGACGTCAGCGCCATGGTGCAGCGCTGCCTGGCGCTGATCGAGCAGGTCAACCGCTGAGCGGGCCACTCAGAGCAGCCTCAGGGGCGCGTCGATGATCAGGCGGAACTCCTCCAGGTTGCCCTCGATCTGTCCCGCGCTGGCGCGGTGCCAGATGTAGCCGGTCGACAGGCCGACGCCGCGCAGCGGCCCGGACTGCACGGCGTAGCTGAGCAGGCCGCCGACCTCGTAGTGGCTCTCGCCCTTCTGCCCCAGCACCGAGTTGTAGGCCGCGCGGGGGCCGCCGTTATAGCCGCTGCCGTCGATGCCCCAGCCCTTCACGTACCAGAACAGGCTCTTGAACCCCGGCAGGCCGTAGGGCGTCCAGTCGGTGCCATAGCTGACCTGGAAGGAGCGCTCGTTGGGCCCGTTGTAGTACGAGAGCATGGCGTTGGGCAGGTCGAAGGCGTTGGACTCGGCGGGGAAGTCGAAGTACTCGTCGCCGTCGATCTGCTGGAAGGCCAGCTTCAGCGTGTGGTTGGCGTAGCCCGGCGTGACGCTCGCGCCGTAGGCCCGCTGGCTGATGCGCCCGGCGTTCTCGCGGCCGCTGGAGCGGGTGTCGTAGAAGTCCAGGCGCAGGCCCAGGTTCAGTTCGCCCAGGCGGTAGCGTTGCGCCCAGCCGGCGTAGGTGCGGTCCCAGACATCGTCGAAGCGCGACAGGTAGAGGCTGGCCCGGCCCCGCTCGCCGAGGCGGTAGTCGCCGCCGGCATAGGCGATCCAGTCGCTTTCCACCAGGCGCGTGGTGAAGGTCAGGCTCAGGTCCTGGCTGCCGGCGCCGGTGCGCGGCGTGGCGCGCTGGAAATGCCCGGCCTTGAAGGTCAGCCCGGGCAGGTCATGGCTCTCCAGCGAGAAGCCATCGAAGGAAGCCGGCAGGGTGCGGGTGTCGGCGTAGCTCATCACCGGCGTGCGAACCTGCTGGCGACCGAGCTTCGCCTCGGTTGCGCCGGCTTTCAGCTTGAGCGCGGCGATGCCCACCTTGCCCCATTGGTCCACCACCTCGCCGTCGCGCTCCACCAGCAGGCGGGTGCTGCCGCCGGCCACCGCTTCGCGGCTGCGTTCCAGAGCCACCGCGCCGTACAGCGAGAAGTCCATGCCCAGGCCCTGCTCGCCCTGGCTGTAGCCGGACTGGTAGTCGAGCTTCAGGCCCTGCAGCCAGGCCACGCGGTCGCGCACCGGGCGCCCGCCCTCGTCGTCGGGCACCCGGAAGTAGCTGTCCTTGCGGGCGATTTCATGGGAGTACCAGTGGCGGGTGTTCAGCACCAGCGAGCTGTCTTCGAACAGGCGGCGCTCGTCGGCCAGGGCCAGTTCGGCGGTAAAGGGCGCCAGCAGCGCCAGGGGGCCGGCGAAGCGCCGGGTCCGGGTTTCGCTTATGTGCATCGGGTCATGCCTCTTCATTGTTGTTGTCGTCTGGCATGGGCGCTCAGGCGGGCCCGGTCCGATAGGCGCGCGGCATCCGCGCCGCCGCCTCGATCACCGCGGCCACCTGGAAGCAGCGGTCCTCGCGGTAGTGGTCGGCGATGACCTGCACGCCGGCCGGCAGGCGCTCGCCCTGCAGGCCGCTGGGCACGCTGAGCGCCGGCAGGCCGCTGAGCGCGACGCTCATCAGGATCGCCTGCTGGCGCATGATCCGCGCCATGGCCTCGCCGCCCTGGGCATCCAGGCCCCAGGGCAGCGGCGCGCTGGCGGAGACCGGGGCGATCAGCGCGTCGTAGCGCTGGAACAGCGCGCGCCACTTCACCCGCAGGTTGTTGCGGGTGGCCAGCGCCACGACGTATTCGTCCAGGCCGGTCTCCGGCGTCGCCTCCAGCATGCCCTGCACGGCCGCTTGCAGCGCCTCGCTGCCCTCGCGCTGCATGACCGGCAGCAGTTGCAGGCGGATCTCGGTCATGACGATGCGCAGCCAGGTCTGGGTGGCCAGCTCGTGGTCCGGCAGGCTCACCGGCTCGACGCGGTAGCCGGCGTCCTCGAGCATCTTCGCCACCGCCGCCAGGTTGTCCCGCACCGAAGCGTCGAGGGGGATGCCGGGCAGTTCGTTGACCAGGCCGACCACCCGCTTCTCGCGCGCCTCGGGCGCTGCTACGGGGCTCACCCAGTTGGGGTCGGCGCCGCCGCTGCTGGCCATCGCCAGGAAAGCCAGGCGCGCATCGGCCACGCTGCGCGCCAGCGGCCCCTGGGTGGCGATCTGCTGCCCGGCGAAGCCCAGGCCGAGCCCGGTGGGAATGCGCCCGACGCTGGGGCGCAGGCCGACCACGCCGCAGGCATAGGCCGGGTAGCGGATGGAGCCGGCGATGTCGTTGCCGTGGGCGATCGGGCACATGCCCGCGGCCACGGCCGAGGCCGCTCCGCCGCTGGAGCCGCCCGGGGTGATGTCGGCGCGCCAGGGGTTCAGCGTGCGGCCGTACAGCGGGCTTTCGGTGTACCAGCGGAAGGAGAACTCCGGCGTGCTGGTCAGGCCGATGATGACCGCGCCGTTGTCCAGCAGGTTCTGCACCACCGGGCTGTTGTCGGCGGCGATGTTGTCGCGGCGCGCCAGAATCCCGTTGGTGTTGGGCTGGCCGGCCACGTTCTGGTTGATCTTGACGGTGACCGGCACCCCGTGCAGCGGCGGCAGCGCGTCGTCGCCCCGCCGCTGGTCGGCGCGCTGCGCCGCGCGCAGGGCTTCGTCGCGCATCTCGTGGACCACGGCCTTGAGCCCGGGGTTGGCCTCGGCGATGCGCCCGAGGCAGCTTTCCACCGCCTCCCGGCTGCTGATGGCGCCGCGGGCGATGCCGGCGGCCAGTTCGCTGGCCTGCCACTGCCACAGCGGCGCGTCCGGCAGCGTAAGCGCCGCCTGCCCTTGTTTCACGCTGGCGGCCAGCGCGTTCCTGCCGAGCAGCAAGCCGGCGGACAAGGCCGCGGCACCGGTCATGAAATCTCTGCGTTGCATGCTGTTCCCTCCTTGGCTCCCGTCAACGCGGAAGCCTGCGGCGGGCGCCGGAGTGGCCGGCCCCGCCCTTCCGTTGTCGGTTCAGGCCTGGGCTTCGGCCAGGGGCGCGACCACCCGCTCGCTGCGGCTGACCAGGTACATGGCCAGGGCCGCCAGCGCGCCGGGGATGGCGAAGGCCATGAAGTTCAGGTGCAGCGGCAGCTCGATGGCCAGCAGCGAGCCGCCCAGCAGCGGGCCGACGATGGCGCCGTTGCGGCCGATGCCCGAGGCCCAGCCAAGGCCGGTGGAGCGGATGGCCAGGCCGTAGAACTGCGCGGCGGTGGCGTAGAGCAGGATCTGCGTGCCGATGGTGGTGGCCCCGGCGATGCCGATCAGCAGGTAGAGCACCGGCATCGGCGTATTGAAGCCCAGCAGGGTGATGGAAACGGCGGCGGCGACGAAGAACAGCGCCACCACCTTGGGCAGGTTGAAGCGGTCGCCCAGCCAGCCACCGAAGATGGCCCCGAACATGCCGCCGAAGTTCAGCGCCAGCAGGAACGACAGGCTCGAACCCAGGCTGTAGCCGGCGTTGGCCATCAGCTTCGGCAGCCAGGAGCTGAGCGCGTAGACCATCAGCAGGCAGCAGAAGAACGCCACCCAGAGCATCAGGGTGCGCAGGGCGCGGCCCTCGCGGAACAGCTCAAGCACCGGCGCGCCCTGCGGCTTGCTCTCGCCCAGGTGCAGCTCGGCGGCGGCCTCCAGGGTGGTTTCCGGGGAAATGCGGCGGAGGATGGCGCGGGCCTGTTCGGTACGCCCCTGGCGCAGCAGGAAGCCCACCGACTCCGGCAGCTGCCAGAGGATCAGCGGCAGCATCAGCAGCGGCAGCAGCGCGGCGAAGAACATCGCCTCCCAGCCGAAGCGCGGCAGCATGTAGATGCCCACGCCGGCGGAGAGCATGCCGCCCAGGGAATAGCCGCTGAACATCACCGCCACCAGGGTGCTGCGCAGCTTCCTCGGCGCGTATTCGTTCATCAGCGCCACCACGTTGGGCATCAGCCCGCCGATGCCCAGGCCGGCCATGAAGCGGCAGATGCCGAACTGCGTGGGGTTGCTGGCGAAGCCGTTGACCACGGTGAAGCCGGAGAAGAGCACGAAGCAGATGGCGATGCCCTTCTTGCGCCCGACCTTATCGGCCAGCGGGCCGAAGAACAGCGCCCCGGCCATCATGCCGAACAGCGCATAGCTGCCCAGCGCGCCGGCCTGCAGCGGGGTCAGGCCCCACTCCTTCATCAGCACCGGCAGCACCACGCCGTAGATGAACAGGTCGTAGCCGTCGAAGATCAGCAGCAAGGCGCACCAGGCCATGACCATCCAGTGGAAGCGGCCGAAGCGCGCATTGTCGATGACGTCGTGTACGTCGATTTTCCGCATGGCATCACTCTCTTTTTTGTTGTTGTGCGAGAAGCCGTTGGGGCCGCGTCGTGGGCGGTCCGTCTTTACGTAGGATGGCGTTGAGCGCAGCGATACCCATCAACGCTGGGCGATGGGTATCGCCTTCGGCTCAACCCATCCTACGAATGTGCCTGGTTCAACCCAGGTCGCCACCGCCTACCGGCAGGGTCACGCCGGTGATGTAGGAAGCCTCGTCGGAGGCCAGGAAGAGGATGGCGCCGACCTGTTCGTCGATGCTGCCGTAGCGCTTCATCAGGCTGCTGCTCACGGTCTGGTCGACGATCTGCTGGTACCAGACCTTCTCCTGCGGGCTCTGCTCGGCGGCGTTGCGCGGGATGCGCCGCGGCGGCGCCTCGGTGCCGCCCGGCGCGGTGGCGTTGACGCGCACGCCGCGCTCGGCGGCCTCGAAGGCCAGGCAGGCGGTCAGCGCGTTCACCCCGCCCTTGGCCGCGCCGTAGGGCACGCGGTTGACGCCGCGGGTGGCGATGGAGGAGACGTTGACGATGGCCCCGGCGCCCTGCTCCAGCATCGGCACCAGGGCGGCGCGGCAGCACCACAGGGTGGGGAACAGCGAGCGCCGCACTTCGGCCTCGATCTCGTGCTCGGCGTAGTGCTCGAAGGGCTTGGCCCAGATGGTGCCGCCGACGTTGTTGACCAGGATGTCCAGGCGGCCGAAGCGCTGCACGGCTTCGTTGACCACGCGCTGGGCTTCGGCGAATTGCTCCAGGTCGGCGGTGAGGGTCAGTACCTCGGCGTGTTGGCCGAGTTCGTCCTGCAGTTCGTGGACCAGCTCGGAGCGGTCCACGGCGACCAGGCGGGCGCCCTCTTGCGCCAGGCGCTCGGCGACACGGCGGCCGATGCCCTGGGCGGCGCCGGTGACCAGGGCGATCTTGTTGGCGAATCTGTTCATGGCTACCTCACGGGCTCAAGGGGTGCTGTAGGAGCGAGCTTGCTCGCGAATGGATTCCGCAGCGGGGCTTGTTCGCGAGCAAGCTCGCTCCTACGAAGTGCGCTTACGCCGCACTCGCCGCAAACTTCTCGTAGTAGAAATTCGCCGGCGTAATCCCCTGCTCGCGGATGTACGCGCTCACCGCCTCGACCATCGGCGGCGGGCCGCACAGGTAGATGTCCACTTCGCCTTCGTTGAGGTGCGCAGGCGTGATGTGCTGGGTGACGTAGCCCTTGTGCGGGTAGCTGCTCTCGGGGTTGGCCACGCAGGCGCTGAAGCTGAAGTTGGGGATGCGCGCGGCGAAGGCTTCGAGCTTGTCCAGTTCCACCAGGTCGAAGTCGTTGGTCACCCCGTAGATCAGGTGCAGCGGGTGTTCGCTGCCCTGTTCGGCGATCTTCTCCAGCATCGCGGTGAAGGGCGCCAGGCCCGTGCCACCGGCCAGCAGCAGCAAGGGCCGCTTGATGTCGCGCAGGTAGAAGCTGCCCAGCGGGCCGGCCAGTTCCAGGCTGTCGCCGGCCTTGGCCAGGCTGGTGAGGAAGCTGCTCATCAGCCCGCCGGGCACGTTGCGGATCAGGAAGCTGACCTCGCCGCCCTTCTGCAGCGAGCTGAAGGAATAGGCGCGGCTCTGGCCGCTGCCCGGCACCTGCAGGTTGACGTACTGCCCCGGCAGGAAAGCCAGCTTGCTCAGCGACTCGCCCTTGACCGACAGCGCGATGGTGCTCTCGGACAGCTGGCGCACCTCGCTGATAGCCGCCTGGTAGCTGGCCTGCTGGGTCTTGCACACGTCCGAGGCCGCCGGCACGCGTACCACGCAGTCGCTTTCGGCGCGCATCTGGCAGGTCAGCACGTAGCCCTGCTCGGCTTCTTCTTCGCTCAGCGCGTCCTCGATGTAGTCCTGGCCCAGGTCGTAGCGGCCGGCTTCGGCGAAGCACTTGCAGGTGCCGCAGGCGCCATCGCGGCAGTCCAGCGGGATGTTCACGCCCTGGCGATAGGCCGCATCGGCGACGGTTTCGTCGGGGTTGGCGTCGATGAAGCGGGTGACGCCGTCTTCGAAGTTCAGTGCGATCGAATAGCTCATGGCGGCCACCTCAGATGTGGTAGATGTCGATGACCTGGCGGACGTAGTCGTTCTTCAGCACGACCTTCTTGGCCTTGATCAGCGGGTTCTCGCCGCGCAGGTCGATGGCGTAGAAGCTGGTGCCGAAGTAGCTGTCGGTGGTCTTGTAGCGGAAGCTCAGGGTGTGCCAGTTGAAGCGCACCTGGCAGATGCCGTCTTCCTCGCCCAGCACTTCGATGTTGCTGATGTTGTGCGAGGTGCGGGTGTCCGGCATGGTCGCGCTGGAGCGTTCGGTCTTGATGCGGAACACGCGGTCTTCCAGGCCGCCGCGGTTGCCGTACCAGATCAGCGAGATTTCCCGCTGCGGGTCCTGGGTCAGTTCGTCGCGGTCGTCCCAGGCCGGCATCCAGAAGCTGGCGTCGCTGGCGTACAGCTCCAGCCAGGCGTCCCAGTCCTTGTCGTCGAGGTAGCGGGCTTCGCGGTAGAGGAAGTCGCGGACGGTTTCGTAGCGGCTCATCACACGGCCTCCTCGAGCGGAATGCGCTTGGCTTCTTCGGCGGCCAGGGCTTCGCTCATCGCCTGCAGCCAGTACTTGTGCTGCAGCACGAACAGGCCTTCGTCCTCGGTGCGCACGCCGGACAGCTGCGGGTGCAGGTCGATTTCCTGCGCGGCGGCGTCGGCGCCATCGATCCAGTGCGCAGCGCCGCGGGACATGTCGTTCCAGCCGTCGGCGCTGCCCTGGTAGGCCTGCTGGCAGGAGCGGAACTCCTCCAGGTCGTCCGGGGTGGCCATGCCGCTGACGTTGAAGAAGTCCTCGTACTGGCGGATGCGCTGGGCGCGGGCCTCCAGGCTCTCGCCTTTCGGCGCTATGCAGTAGATGGTGATCTCGGTGCGGTTGACGTCGATCGGCCGGGCGATGCGGATCTGCGAGCTGAACTGGTCCATCAGGTAGACGTTGGGGTACAGGCAGAGGTTGCGCGAGTTCTGGATCATCCAGTCGGCGCGGGCCTGGCCGAAGTCGGCGGCGAGCTGTTCGCGGCGCTCGAAAGCCGGGCGGTCCTCGGGGTTGGCCCAGCGCGTCCAGAGCAGCATGTGGCCATGCTCGAAGGAGTAGAAGCCGCCGCCGTGCTTGGCCCAGCCACCGGCGCTCATGGTCTTCACTTCCTCGCCGGCCTCGCGCTGCTTGCGCTGGTTCTGGGTGGCGGCGTAGTTCCAGTGCACGGAGCTGACGTGGTAGCCGTCGGCGCCGTTCTCGGCGGTGAGCTTCCAGTTGCCTTCGTAGATGTAGGTGGAGGAGCCGCGCAGCACTTCCAGGCCTTCGGGGGACTGGTCGACGATCATGTCGATGATCTTCGCCGACTCGCCCAGGTGCTCCACCAGCGGGCGCACGTCGGGGTTGAGGCTGCCGAAGAGGAAGCCGCGGTAGGACTCGAAGCGCGCCACCTTGGTCAGGTCGTGGGAGCCTTCGCAGTTGAAGCTCGACGGGTAGCCGGCCTCGGCCGGGTCCTTGACCTTGAGCAGCTTGCCGGAGTTGTTGAAGGTCCAGCCGTGGAACGGGCAGGTGTAGCTGGAGCGGTTGCCCGACTTGTGCCGGCAGAGCATGGCGCCCTTGTGGCTGCAGGCATTGAGGAAGGCGTTGAGCACGCCATCCTTGTTGCGCGCGATGAAGATCGACTGGCGACCGATCAGGGTGGTCAGGAAGTCGTTCTTCTCGGGAATCTGGCTTTCGTGGGCGAGGTAGACCCAGTTGCCTTCGAAGATGTGCTTCATCTCCAGTTCGAACAGGCGCGGGTCGGTGAACATTTCGCGCTTGCAGCGGTAGACGCCCTTGGCGGGGTCTTCTTCAAGCAGGGAACGCAAGTAGTCGATACCCAGGATCATGGCCGGGGCCTCCGTTGTTATTGTTCAGGCAGGCTCAGGTTAGGGCTGGGTGGGCGGGGGGAATATCCGCTTTGTGCAGAGCGTTATCCGGTTTTTGCAGGGGGGGTTGCGGGGTGTTTCGGGGGGCTTATGGGGGGCTTGATCCTGCCCTCGCGCCTCACCCCCCACCTTCGTCATTCCCGCGAACGCGGGAACCCAGTTGCCTTGGCTTGGGTGTTTCTGCGCCGCTCCGAGTCTGCCCAACCGTCTTGTTTCGCCCCCTCGGGCGAGTCCCTTTTGTCAAACGCCACAAAAGGAACCAAAAAGGCTTACCCCAACATACGGGCCCGATAAAGCCGGGATCCCCTCACGAACTCCCCCGCCACGGAGGCCCGCCCCGAGGGTACGTCCCTGTAGCCCGCGGGGCTCTCGCGACATCCATGTCGCATGACCTCCTGAGCGCGGGTTTCGTTCGGCCTTCTGAAGGGGCGTTTCAGAGTGCGCGGAGGTTTCTCTGGAAGTCCAAAAGCAAGAGCGAACGCGCTTTTGCTTTTGCTCTTCGTAGGAGCGAGCTTGCTCGCGAACCGCCCGTCACTGGGTTCCCGCGTTCGCGGGAATGACGGGGTGAGGTGAGGCGTTTCAGGATGACTCTAGATTCCCCACCCACTCCGAACAGCCCCCTCTCCCGCTTGCGGGAGAGGGTTGGGGAGAGGGCGCTCTTGAACCCAGCACCTACGCCCCCGGCAAACTCCGTTCGCGAGCAAGCTTGCTCCTACGAAGAGCGAAGAGCGAAGAGCCGCGCGGGCTCAGCCGCGGCGTTTGAGGGTTTCCGACGGCAGTTCGCCGAACTGCTGGCGGTAGCTTTCGGAGAAGCGCCCCAGGTGCAGGAAGCCGTAGTCCAGCGCCAGTTCGGTGACGCTGCGTACGTTGCAGCTGGGGTCGGAGAGGCAGGCGCGGATGCGTTCGAGCTTGCGTTGGCGGATGTACTGGCGCGGGGTGGCGCTGGCGTGGCGTTCGAACAGGGCGTAGAGCGAACGCAGGCTCATCTTCGCCTGGCGGGCCAGTTCCTCGATGTCGATGTCCTGCCGCAGGTTGCGCCCTATGTAGTCGTCGATGCGCTCGAAGCAGGCCATGGGCGCGGCCAGGCATTCGCGGCTGACGTTGGTCTGCAGCAGGGTCAGCAGCTTGCTGGCGACGATCTGCTGGTAGTGCTCCTCGATGCGCGGCAGGCGCTCGCTGGATTCGGCTTCCATGCAGACCATGCCCAGCAGGTTGACGAAGCCTTCCAGCTCGCCCAGGCGGTAGCGGCTCTCGGTGAAGCGCGGGCCCTGGCGCGGGTGGGCCCAGCGCTGTTCGGCGCAGATGCCTTCGAGCACCGCGGTGGGGATCTTGATGATGAATTTCTCGCAGTCGTCCGAGTAGGTCAGGTCGACCGGATCGTCCGGGTTGATCAGCAGCAGCTCGCCGGGCTCCAGGTAGTGTTCCCGGCCCTGGCCGCGCCACAGGCAGTGGCCGTGCAGCAGCACCTGCAGGTGGTAGATGGTCTCCAGCGCCGGCGAGGTGACGCGCACGGCGGCGCCGTAGCGGATGCGGCAGAGGTCGAGGCTGGCGAACTTGCGGTGGTTGAGGCTGGCCTCGGGGCGGCCGTGGGCGGGCATGCGCAGGGCGTGGTTGCCGACGTGCTGGTTGACGTAGCCGGACACCGCGTAGGGGTCGGCTCGCTCGAATACCCGGCTGCGCTCGCTCAGCAGGTTCTCCATACAGGCACTCACTCTTGTTGTTGTCGTCCGCGCTCTTCGTCGCGGCTCGTGCCCGTCCAGTCTATGCCGGGGCCGGGATGGCGGGGCCCGGCAGAGATGGACGGTCGTGCGGGCCACCCCGGATCGGGGACGGCTGGCCCGCGTAGCGTCCGGCCACCCTAAAGGCCGGAAGGCGGGCGGCGCAATTCGACCTGTGGCGCAGTGTTCGCTTATCGCACGCTTTCACCCCGGCTCATTGCCAGCAGCTGCTGGCCGTGCCGGTGCCGGTGGCGCCGCGGGTGCCGGCCTGGTCGAGGGTGAGCGTCAGGCATTCGCTGTCCCTGGCCTGGCTGCCGGTGGCCGTGGCGGTCAGGGTGTAGGTCGAGGCGCTGACGTTGGAGATGGCCAGGCCGTAGTACTGCAGGCTGGCGACGTAGCTGGTCATGTTCAGCGCCGCGGCGCTGCTGGCGTAGCTGTTGTTCTGCGCGAAGTAGCGCTCCTGCCGCGCCGCGGCCTCGCTGAGCAGCGCCTGGCCTTCGGCGCGGTGGCTGCGCAGCACGTACTTCTGGTAGCTGGGCAGCGCGATGGCCGCGAGTATCGCCAGGATGACCACGACGATCATCATTTCTATCAGGGTGAAGCCGCGGCTTCGCTGTGCAGGTTTCATCGCTGGCCCTTTCAGTTGGAATCGCTCGGCAGCACCTGCCAGCTGCGCCGGCCGCTGACCGTGCCGGTGTTGGTGGCCACGCCGTCGAGGGTATTTTCGGAGTTGCCCCAGGTGTAGCCGCCGGACAGGGTGATGTCGCCGCCGTCGGTGACGAAGCCGGATATCGACTCGTAGGTGCCGTCGCTGTTCAGGTCGAAGACGTTGTAGTCGGTCTTGCCGCCGCTCTCCGGGTCCACCGCGTAGACGGTGCCGGACAACCCCGCGGCGCAGGTGCCGGTCTGCGGCGTGGAGCTGGCGAAGATCAGGCTGGAGCCGTACAGCGTCATGTCGTAGATCAGCCGCTCGCCAGTGCGCGGGAAGTCGAAGTACCAGCCCCAGGTGGCGACGTTGGCGTCGGCGGTGTTGCCGCTGCTGTCGTACCAGGTGACGTCGCTCTCGCTCAGGGTGTAGGTGGTGGTGCCGTCGGTGGTGCCGGCGGTCAGCGTCTGCTGTTGCAGGTCGCTGCGCGTCTTGGCCGCGGTCAGCGAGGCGCTGGTGGCTTCGCCGGCGGTCTTGCGGTCCCAGATGCCGTAGACGCTCTGGGTGGCGGTGGAGGTCTTGTCCGAGGTGGTCAGGTAGCGGCCGGTGCCGAAGGCGACGATGTAGCCGGTGCCGCTGGGGTGCTCGACCAGGCTCGGCGCCGCGGTGATCGGCTGGCGCACGTTGCTGGCGTTGCGCGCCACGTATAGCGGATTGCCGCCGAAGGCCACGGCGAACTTGGCGTCGGCGGCGCTGGCGGTGAGCGGGCTGCTGGCGCTGGTGTCGATCAGGTCGAAGCGCCAGAGGTCGCCCAGCAGGTCGCCGGCATAAGCGTAGTCGGCGATGCCGTCGCTGTTCACGTCGGCCACGTAGAGCCGCGACAGGCCGTTGGCCAGGCTGTCGATCGCGCCAGTGTCGGTGGTGGTCAGGCTGGGGGTGGCGGTGATCTTCTTCAGCAGGGTGCCGCTCTGGATGTCGATGATCAGCAGCGAGGCGCTGTTGCTGCCGCTCTCGTAGCCGTTGGGCACCAGGGCCACCCACTTGCCGTCGTGCAGGCGGGCGATGCTGGGCTTGGCGGCGGTGTAGCCGAGGCTGGAGTCGTTGTCGCTGGTGAACTCCCAGAGCAGGCTCGGCGATGCCGGGTCGGTGATGTCCAGGGCGAACACCTCGCGGCCGCCGGCGCCGAGGCTGCCGAGCAGCACCTTGTGCCAGGCCGAGCCGTAGTAGACGTCGGCCACCACCGGGGTGCCGTCGACGAAGTAGCGGTGCTCGGTGCCTTCGTCCTGGCCGTAGTCGCTGGCGGTGAGGATGTTCAGGTTGGCGATCACCGCGCTGGGGATGAAGGCGAACAGCTCGGCCCCGGTGCTGGCGTTGAAGGCGTGCAGCATGCCGTCGTTGGCACCGACGTAGACCGCCGCCGGCTTGGCGGCCTGTTCGCTGGCGTAGGTGGCGTAGCTGGTGCTGCCCTCCAGGGCGTCGGCCCGCGCGGTGATGTAGTCGGCGCCGCTGACCAGCACCGGCGAGGAGTTGACGATGTCGCCGAGCAGCGAGGAACGGCTGCGGAAGCTGGTGTTGCTGCCGCGCAGGAAGTCCACGCGGGTCGAGCCCTTGCTGTCGACCACGCCGGCGGCTGTGCGGTTGAGCGTGGTCTGCTGGGCGCTGCTGAGGTTGGCCCAGGTGAACGAGGTCAGGCTGCCGTTCTTGGCGAAGTAGATGTTGCGGCTGCTGGGCAACTGCGCCGAGGCCTTCCACAGGGTGGTGGTGGTCGTGCTGGTGGCGCCGCTGCTGGAGGTGGTCTTGACCTTCTGCTTCTTGATCAGGTCGCCGGTCCAGTCGCTGGAGCTGAAGTTGGTGCTGTAGACGTAGTCGCCGTCGTCCAGCGACTGCGAGTCCACCGCCACCGCGGTGACCGAGGTGTTGAGCTGGAGGATGTCGTCGAAGGCCGACTTCAGCTGGCTGGCCAGCTTGCTCGGGTTGCTCACCAGGAAGTAGTTGTCCGGGGTGCCGTCGCCGTCGGTATCCCAGGTGCTGAGATCGCTCTTGCCGTACTTGGCGGCGTACCACAGCGGGTCCTGCAGGGTGGTGACGGCGGTGGAGGTGGATGGCGTGAAGGTGCGGGTATGCGAGTCGGAACGCCCGCTGATGCTCGCGCTGTTGTTCGCCAGGCCCGGCAGGTAGCTGCAGTTGGCGTTGGTCGCCGAGCAGTCGCCGGGGTACTTGCCGTCCGGGGTGTCGAGCTTGTAGCGCGTGGTCCCGCTGCCGCCGCCGGTGACCTCCAGGTAGACGCCGTCCTTGGTGGTGCCGGACATGGTGTAGCCCATGTGCGACTCGTAGGAGGCCACCGAATATTCGGTCTTGGAGGTGACCGACACGGTGCCGTCGCTGTTGGCCGTCACCGTGTAGAGCACGATGGCGTCCATGTCGTAGTCGCTGCCCTGGGCCGAGTCGTCGTAGACCACGCGGAAGGTGATGGTGCTGATGTTGCCGCTGCTGTCCTTGGTCAGGGTGTCGATGTAGAAGCCGGTGATCTGGCTGACCACGCCCTGGGTCACGTCCATGCTGAAGGGCACCAGCTTGAGGCTGCCCTTGCTGGTGGTGATCTTGATGTTGGGCAAGGTCGAGGACAGCGCGATGGAGAAGCTCTGCACCTTGTTCGAGCCTGCAGTGGTCAGCACCGTCTGGCTGCCGAAGTAGCTCACCGCGGCGGTGCTGTAGCTGCCCTGGCGCGTCGGTTCCTCGGCCAGGCCGCGGATGCTGGCGAAGCTGCTGGCGGACTTGGCGGTGGGCGCCGAGTCGTTGGTGGTGCCGGAGGATTCGCCGATGTTGACCTTGGCGCTGGCGCCCACCTCCTTGCTCCACAGGGTGGCGCCCAGGGTGGCGAAGTCGAAGCCGATGTCGTCGGTGGGCTTCACGTCGCTGCCCAGGGTGCTGCCGGGCACGTCCGAGTCGTAGCTGGGGTTGATGTCGCTCATCAGCGTCATGAACGGCCGGGTGCACGACGGATAGGTCGAGTAGGGGTTGCTCCAGGTGGATACGCTGGACAACCCGAGCGCGGTGTCGATGCTGCCCGAGGCATAGTTGCTGTTGAGCGCCTTGCCGGCGTAGTAGCGCAGGGCCTCGTAGGCCATCTCGCCCAGGGGGTTGCCCCAGTCCGGGCAACTGCCGTTGGTCAGCGGGTTGAGCAGGGTGCCGCTGCTGCAGCGCTGGTAGTACACCAGGCGGTCGAGGTTGGCGACGATGCCGCTGTTGTTCACGTAGCAGCGCGAGTTCAGGCAGCCGGTGCCGCTGGTGGCGTCGGTGAGGAAGCGCCCGGTGCTGGCGGTGTATTCGTCGCCGAAGCTGGCCGGCGCCTTGCGCAGCACGCCGCCACGCAGGTTGTTGGTATAGGTGCCGGTCATCAGGCCGAAGTACATCTTGTTCGAGGCGCCGTAGTCGTGCAGCACGCCGGTGGGCTTGTAGACGCTGCCGTACTGCACGCAGTTGCTTTCCAGCAGGCCGCTGACGCAGGCCTGCACGCGCACGGTCATGTCCGGGCTGGGGGTGACGCTGGTGCTGGAGGAAATGGTGTTGGTGGCCTGCGGGTCCTCCCGCGAAACCCAGTTCCAGATGCGGTAGCTGGTATTGCTGATCACCCGCAGCTTGGGCACGGCGCTGCTGCTGTAGCCGGTCAGCGTGGACGTGCCGCTGGCCGGCCGCGAGGTGTTGGCGAAGAGGATGTACTTGCTGCTGTCCGGGACGCTCAGCGGCGCGTAGTCGGCGATGTTGTAGCCGTCGCGGGCGACGCTCTTGTATTCCTTGCCCCAACTGTGCGCGTCGTTGGGGATGAAGGCGCGCTCCAGCACCGTGGCGGTGGCGCTGTCGGTGGAGCGGTAGCCGCCGTAGAGCACCTTGCGCAGCACGTCCAGGCGCGACATGGTCAGGTAGTTGAGGAAGTCGCCGCTCCACTGGCTGCTGCATTTCTTGGTGCTGGTGACGCTCTTCGGGACGAAGACGTTGTTGCTGCTGTCGTAGCTGTAGCACTTGTACGAGTCGAAATAGCCGGTGTAGTCGATGCTCGGCTTGTAGTAGATGTCCAACTGGCCGTCGCCGTCGATGTCCGAGGCGTCGTTGTAGGCCGGGAAATAGAGCTTCTGGTCGCGGCCGACCACCAGCATGTTCATCGGCGGCGCGATGTTGCTGACGAACAGCGGCGTCTGCGCCAGCACCGAGGCCCGGGCGCCGGCGCACAGCAGGCAGGACAGCAGGAACAGCGCCAGCATGCGCAGCGGTTTCATGGCGGGGAGCCTCCTTGCGGGCCTCATGGGATCACCAGCGCGGTGCTGGAGCGCAGGCACAGGGTATTGGCGGCGCAGCCGGTGGCGCTGTCGCTGTCCTTGTAGGCCTGGGCGTTGACTTCGTAGTAATAGGTGCAACCGGACTGGCCCTTGGACAGGTAGGCGTTGGCGCTGCCGCCGGAGCCGCCCTTGCAGCTGTTGCCGATGTAGCGCAAGTACCAGCGCGCGTTGCGCGGCAGGCTGGTGGCGCCGTCCAGCCCGGTATAGGCCGTGGCGCCGGAGAAGTCCGCGGCATAGCTGCTGGCCAGGCCGGTATAGCAGGGGCTGGACGACGAGCAGGCCTCCAGCGCGCGGCTGCTCTCGCTCACCCTGCCCTCGCCTTCGCGCAGCGCCGACTCGGCGGCGCTGGTCAGCCGTTGCAGTTCCAGGCGGTTGCCGGTCATCCGCCCTTCCAACTGCATCTCGCGCATGCCGCCGACCGCCAGCAGGGTCAGCACCAGCAGCATCACCAGGGCGACGAACAGCACGGCGCCGCGCTGCCGCCCATGCACGGGAATACTCATGGCATCAGGTTCCTCAACATGCTGCTGCCGCTGACGATGCGCCGCAGGGTGCCGTCGCCGTCGGTGCAGGCGCTGCCGCCGCTCAGGGTCGTCCAGTCGGCGCAGGTGGTGGTGCTCATGCCGCCGGTCAGGTTGCTCCCGCTGCTGGCCAGCAGCAGCGTGTAGCGTAGGCTGCGCACGGTCTGCGCGCTGCCCGGGCTGGCGACGTACTTGGCGACCTGGCGGGCGTTCTCGTCGGTGCCGGTGTCCACGCCGTAGTCGAAGTGCACCGCCGCCACGTTGTCGGCCAGCACGCTGCCGTTGCAGCTGAGCTGGCCGCTGGCCAGGCCGATCTTCTCCACCACGTCGTTGCTCGGGCTGAAGGTCGCGTAGGGCGTGGTCAGCCCCGGCACGCTCGCCAGGGAGGCGCCGGTGCAGTCGGTGTCGGTGGCGTCGCGCGGCTGGTAGCGCAGGCACAGGGTGTTGGCGTCCACCCGCACCAGCGCCTGGCCGGCGGCGAAGCTGCAGCCGTTCGTGCTCTGCGCCGGAAAGGCGGTGCTCATGCGCGCCGACGGCTGGCGCCGGTAGCCGGCCCGGGACAGGCGCGCGTCCAGCACCTGCTGCAGGTAGCGGGCGTTGTCGAGGTTCTCGGACTGGCCGGCGAAGTAGCGGGTGCGGGTGCTGCCGTCGAGGTACATCTGGGTGACGCCCAGTATCAGGAACAGGCCGAGGGTCATGGCCACCATCAGCTCGACCAGCGAGAGGCCGGCCTGGCGGCGGGAATGGGCGGGCATTCAGGGCTCCTCGCGCAGCACGTAGTGGCAGATGGTCGGGTCGCTGCCGGGGCTGGCCTCCAGGCACTCGCCGGACTTCACCCGCCAGGCGAGCTGGATCTCGATGGCCGAGCCAGTGCCGCTGCAGGTGCTGGCGCCGTTGCTGCGGCAGATGTGGAAGTCGCTGCTCATCAGGCTGGCGGCATCGGGCAGCGCCTGCTGCACCCGCTGCGCCCAGCAACCCAGGCGCTGCGAAGCGCTCAGCGCAGCCAGCGAGGCGCAACTGCTCGGCGCCGCCGGGAAGGCGCTGCCGGTGGCCTTGTAGTAGTCGGAGCTGGCCGGCGGCGTCAGCGGCGTGCCGGCGTCCTGGGCGGAATAGAGGTCGGTGCGGATGGTCTCCATCAGCTCGTCGGCCAGGGCTGCCGCCGTGCCGCGCACCGCCATGTCCTGGGAATAGGCGATCGCCCTGCCCTGCATGGCGAGCATGCCCAGCACGCCGACGCAGATCACCAGCAGCGCCACCAGCACTTCGATCAGGCTGAAGCCGGCCAGGCCACGGCGCGTCATTGGCTGCTCCCCGAGCCAAAGCTCATGTAACCCGAAGCGGCGACCTTGATGCTGTAGCTGCTGCCGCTCTTGCTGCCGCTGAGGCTCAGGCTGGCCACCGCGGCGCTGCCGTCGGCATGGAAGGTCAGCGCGCTGACGCTGCTGCTGATGCCGATGCTGGTGGGCAAGCTGAGGCGCTGCGACACCAGGCTGGAATCGAGCGAGGCGCAACTGCTGGCGCGCAGCAGCAGCCACTCGTAGGCGCTGCCGTTCTGGCACAGGCTGGTGGCGGTGCGCGTGCTCACGGCATCGGCGCGGGCGGCCTGGAGCAGGCGGTAGAGCGCCGAGGCGGAAGACTTCACCCGGCTGGACTCGATCAGCGAACCGAAGGCCGGCACGGCGATGCTGGCGAAGATCGCCACCAGGGCGACGACCACCATCAACTCGATCAGGGTGAAAGCGCGCTGACCCTCGGCCCCCTCCTTGGGCGCAGGTCTGCGCGGGTGAACGAAAAAGCTCATGGCCCGAACCGCTCGAACGACAGTTGCGTGAAACCCCGGCCGAGGGCCGGGATGCGATGGGCCTATTGTCGGGCCAGCGTTAGCGGCGGCATGTGTCCTTAATTTTTCATCGGCGATACATTCGCTACCGCTCGCAGGTGGGGGGCGACCGCTCGTCTGGTGTCATCTTTGGGGGCGGAAGAGGATGGCTCTTCGTAGGAGCGAGCTTGCTCGCGAACAATGGTTACCGGTGACGTAGGTGTTGGGTTCAAGAGCACCCTCACCCCAGCCCTCTCCCGCAAGCGGGAGAGGGGGCTGTCCTGAGTGAGGGGAAAACTCAGAGTCATCCTGATACTCCCATCTCCCCCTCGTCATTCCCGCGAACGCGGGACGCGGCTCCATCGCGAACAGCGCTTGCGCTGGCCCGAAGGGGAATAATCCAGTGACTGCGGGGTTCGCGAGCAAGCTCGCTCCTACGAAGAGCAAAAGCAAAAGCGCGTTCGCTCTTGCTTTTGGACTTCCAGAGAAACCTCCGCGCACTCCGAAACGCCCTTCAGAAGGCCGAACGAAACCCCCGCTCAGGAGGTCATGCGACATGGATGTCGCGAGAGCCCCGTGGGCTACAGGGACGTACCCTCGGGGCGGGCCTCCGTGGCGGGGGAATTCGTGAGGGTAGCCCGACTCTGTCGGGCCCGTATGTTGGGGCAAGCCTTTTTGGGTCCTTTTGTGGCGTTTGACAAAAGGGACTCGCCCGAGGGGGCGAAACGAGAGACATCCGAACACTCGGAGCGGCGCGGTACACCGAGCAAGAAGGCAGCTGGGTTCCCGCGTTCGCGGGAATGACGAGGTGAGGTTAGGGGTGGGAGGATGGCGCCTGACCGACGCGTCGCTCAGGACAGCCCCCTCTCCCTTCAGGGAGAGGGTTGGGGAGAGGGAGCGGAGTTCCCCCCGAAACACCAATGCAGCCGGGAAATGCCATTCGCGAGCAAGCTCGCTCCTACAGTCCCCCCGGCCTCAAGTCGCATCAGCGTGACTAACCACCCCCTTGATCACCACCGCCACACTGGCAATCGCCGCCGGCACCACCAGGGCAGTGAGCACCTGCTCGAAGTTCCACCCCAACCCCAGCAGGGTAGCCCCGATCCAGGCCCCGAGGATGGCACCAAAGCGACCAATGCCAAGCATCCACGACACCCCGGTGGCGCGCCCCTGGGTCGGATAGAAGCGCGCCGCCAGCGAAGGCATCGCCGACTGCGCACCGTTCACACACATGCCCGCGGCCAACACCAGGCCCGCCAGCAGACCGAGGGTGCCCAGGCTCTGCCCCACGCAGTAGGCGAAGACACCAGCCAGGCAGTAGAAGATGCCGATCACCTTGTGCGGATTGAAGCGGTCCATGGCCCAGCCCACCGCCACCGAGCTGAGCACCCCGCCGAGCTGGAACAGCGCGCCGATGAAAGCCGCCTGCTCCAGGCTGGCGCCGCTGTCGCGCATCAGGGTGGGCAGCCAGCTGGTGAGCAGGTAGACGATCACCAGGCCCATGAAGTAGGTCAGCCACAGCAGCAGGGTGCCGGCGCTGTAGCGGCCGGCGAACACCACCTTGAGCACGTTGCCGCTGGGCGCGCTGCCCTGCTCCGGCACGCTGAAGCCGCCGGCCATGGCCACCTCGGCCGGGGCTATCGGTGCCAGCGCCTTGCGCACGCGCGCATCGCCGCGGTTGCGCACCACCAGGAAGCGCGCCGATTCCGGCAGCCACAGCAGCAGTACCAGGGCCAGTACCAGCGGCAGCACGCCGCCAAGCAGCAGCAGGCTGTGCCAGCCGAAGGCCGGGATCAGCTTGGCGGAGATGAAGCCGCCGCCGGCCATGCCCAGGTTGAAGCCGCAGAACATGCTGGTGACCAGCAGCGACTTGAGACGTTCGGGGGTGTACTCGGCGAGCAGCGTGGTGGCGTTGGGCATGGCCGCGCCCAGGCCGACGCCGGTGAGCAGGCGCAGCACCAGCAGTTGGTCGAGGTTGGCGCTGAAGGCGCAGAGCACGCTGAACAGGCCGAACAGGAACACCGCCGCCACCAGCACGACCTTGCGCCCGAAGCGGTCGGCCAGCGGGCCGGAGCCCAGGGCGCCGAAGACCATGCCGATCAGCGCGGCGCTCATCACCGGGCCGAGGCTGGCGCGGTCGATGCCCCAGTCCTGGGTCAGCGCCGGGGCGATGAAGCCCATGGCGGCGGTATCGAGGCCGTCGAGGAAGACGATGAGGAAGCACAGCAGGACGATGCGGTACTGGTACGCCGACAGCGGCTGGGCATTGATGAAGGACTGGACGTCCAGGGTGCCGGTGGACGGCAGGGTGGCGGAACGGGTCATGCGGCGATTCCTGCAGGCGGACAGGAATGAGAGCGCCACCGGGGCGTGGACCGGCGGCCGTCACTCATTGTTGTTATTCGATGCCCTCGCGGGCGGACGGCCCACAGTACGAATTGCCTGTCAGAGCTTCAATTCGATAATCGCCATTGCGGGCGGTTATCGACCACAACCCTGGTGCTCAGTGGAACAGCCGCGTGCTCAGCTCCCGGCTGGCCTCCAGCAGCACCGGCAGGAAGCGCGTCTCCAGCTCCTGGCGCGACACCCGGCCGACGTGGGTGCCGACGTTCAGCGCCGCCAGCACCTGGCCGGCGGAATCCTTCAGCGGCACCGCCACCGAGCGCAGGCCCATCTCCAGCTCCTGGTCGATGATCACCCAGCCCTGCCGGCGGATCTCGGCGATGCTCGCGCGCAGGCCCTCCGGGGTGCACACGGTGCGGCTGGTCTTCACCTGCAGGTCGGCGTGGGCCAGGTAGTCCTCCAGGGCCTGGTCGTCGAGCCCGGCGAGCAGGATGCGGCCCATGGACGTGCAGTAGGCCGGCAGCCGGCTGCCCACGCTGAGGTCCACCGAGATCAGCCGCTGCGGCGTGGCCGAGCGGGCGATGTAGAGAATCTCGTCACCCTCCAGGGTGGCCATGGAGCAGGCCTCGCGCAGCTGCTCGCTGACGCGGTCCAGCAGCGGCTGCGCGGTGACCGCCAGCGGCGTCGAGGACAGGTAGGCGTGGCCGAGGGTCAGCACCTTGGGCAGCAGCGAATAGGTGCGCCCGTCGGTGGTCACGTAGCCCAGCTTCATCAGCGTGTGCAGGCAACGGCGCACGGCGGCGCGGGGAATCTCGGTGCGGTGGCTGACCTGGGCGATGGTCAGGTGGCGCTTGCGCTCCTGGAACGCATGGATCACCGCCAGGCCGCGGGCCAGCGAGGTCATGAAGTTGGGGTCGCCGGTGAAGGCCTCGATGCGCTTGGCCGGCGAAGCGACGATGGGCGGGGCCAGGGTGGCCTGGCTGGCGGAATGTTCGTCGGTCATGGCGAGGTCCTGTTGGCGGCGGATTCGGCCGATTATCGAAGCGTCGGGCGATAATCGCAAATGAGATCGGGCGATAATCGCCCAGACCTGCAGAAGGGCAGTCCGGGCCGGGTCCGAGGTGGGTCATGCCAAGGTCAGGCGGCGGATAACCGCGAACGGTTATCCGCCCTACGCCAATGGCCGACCTGTGCGTAGGGCGTACAACCGTTCGCGGTTGTACGCCGATACACCAGGCACACCCGCCCCTCCGGGGCTGGGCCCGAATCCCCTACAACGGCTCCAGCTTCAACTGCCGCAAGCGGCTCAAGGTCCGCCCGAAGTCGATGGCGGTGCCACCTTCGGCCAGGCGCTCCAGCGACACGCTGGCGAACAGCTGCAGGCGCAGCTGGCGGTCGTAGGCGATGTCGATGAAGTTGAGGAAGCGCATGCTCACGTCCGGCGGGTAGTCGCCCAGCGGGCCCAGGCCGCTGACCGCCATGCGCGGGAAGTGCTCGATCAGCCACAGGTAGTCGGCCGCCGAGCGCGGGCGTTCGAACAGCTCGCTGAAGTCGAGCCAGGCGCGGCCCTCCTCCAGGGCGTGGATGCGCAGCGGGTGGTGGTTGACGTCCAGCACCTGGTCGAACTGCGCCGCGTCGTCCAGGCCCAGACGCTGGCCGATCAGTTCCAGGTCGTCGGCGCGCGCCGGCCACAGGTAGCTGCCCCAGTTCTCCAGGGGCGTGGCGCGCAGGCGATAGTCCTCGCCTCCATCCAGCGGCACCACGTCGAAGCGCTTCTCGATCAGCTCGATGGCCGGGCGGAAGCGCTCGCGGTACAGCGGGTTGGGGCACAGGCCCTCGGGCTCGTAGTTGGAGGTGCAGACCATGCCCACGCCCTCCTCCACCAGCACCTTGAGCATGCGCCCGAGCAGCATGGCGTCGCCGATGTCGTGCACGTGGAACTCGTCGAAGCACAGCAGCCGCGTCTGCGCGGCGATGTCGCGGGCCGCCCGCGCCAGGGGGTCGGCCTGGCCGGCGAAGGCCATCATGCGTTGCTGCAGCTCCTGCAGGAAGGCGTGGAAATGCACGCGGCGCTTGGCCTGCAGCGGCGCCGCGGCATAGAAGCAGTCCATCACGAAACTCTTGCCGCGGCCCACGCTGCCCCACAGGTACACGCCCGCGGGCGGCTTGCGCAGCCAGGAGCGGCGGCCGCCGAGGAAGCCGTCCAGCCAGTCGGCCAGGTGCTCGATGGCGGCCAGTTGCGAGCCGTCGGCGCTGTAGCCGCGCTCGTCCAGGGCCACGCGGAAGTGCCGCAGCACCCGCGTGGCCACCGATTCGTCGTCGAGGGAATGGTCGGAACTCAAGACACACCTTTCGACATCACCGACAGTGATGTCCCTTGCAAAACGGCGGATAAACCGCGGACGGACCTGGCCTGTGCCCGCCACCGGATGGCAGGGTGGCAGGCAAAAACCCTGGCTTGTGTGCGGCATCACCTTGCCAACCGGTGCCGGTATTGGCATAACGATGGCCCCGGGCCTCAAGAAACAAGGAAGTTGCGATGCGCATAATCGGACGGATCATACTCGCTATCGTCCTATTGCTCCTGCTCGTGGGGGGCGTGCTGCTGTGGTACGTCGCCCACCCCAACGTGCCGCAGTACACCGCGCCCGACAAGCTCAACCTCCTCCCGCAATGGGACCAGCAGGCCCGCGAGCACTACTACTACACGCCCCAGGGCACCCAGGTGAAGGGCCTGCTCTACGACTGGTTCATCCACCTGCGCCAGCCCTTCTCCAGCGAGAAATTCGCCGACCCGGCCAACCTCGCCCGCTACGGCTTCCTCATCGACCCCGAGCAGCTCAAGCCGGCGAAGGAGCGCAAGCTCGACCCCAACAACCCCGGCAACCTGCCGGTGGGCTTCGCCCGCCACCGCAACGGCCAGAACGGCCCGGAATACCTCGACATCACCTGCTCCGCCTGCCACACCGGCGAGCTGCGCTACAACGGCCAGGCCGTGCGCATCGACGGCGGCGCGGCCATGCACTCCATCGCCTCCACCGTGCCCACCGTGCGCGGCGGCGCCTTCGGCCAAGCGCTGGGCATGAGCATGCTGTTCACCTACATCAACCCCTGGAAGTTCGACCGCTTCGCCGAAGACGTGCTGGGCAAGAACCCCGATAAACAGGCCAAGGCCGAACTGCGCGCCGGCTTCAAGGACGTGCTCGGCACCCTGCTGGGCACAGCCTGGAACGACACCCGCCGGCGCCTCTACCCCACCGAAGAAGGCCCCGGCCGCGCCGACGCCTTCGGGCGCATCGCCAACGGCGTGTTCGGCGACCACATCAGCGCCGACAACTACCGCGTGGCCAACGCCCCGGTGAACTACCCGCAGCTGTGGGACATCTGGAAGTTCGACTGGGTGCAGTGGAACGGCTCGGCCATGCAGCCCATGGCCCGCAACATCGGCGAAGCCCTGGGCGTGGGCGCCACCCTCGGCCTGCTCGACGCCGACGGCCAGCCGGTGCTGGGCGACGCGCGCTACGCCTCCAGCGTGCGGGTGCAGGACCTGCATTCCCTGGAAGAAGGCCTCAAGACCCTCAAGCCGCCAGCCTGGCCGGAGCAGGTGTTCGGCGCCATCGACCTCAAGCGCGCCTCCCAGGGCCGCGCGCTGTTCCGTGAGAACTGCCAGCGCTGCCACGGCCCCCACGTGGTGGAACCGGACCAGCGCCTGGCCCCCGCGCGCGACCCGGAATGGAAGATGAGCATGATCCCCACCACGGTGATCGGCACCGACCCGACCACCGCGGACAACATCGCCAACCACACCTACGACCTCACCCCGCTGAAATGGCAGCTCGACGAGCTGAACAAGCTCAACGTGGTGCTGATGCCGCCGCCCAGCCAGCCGCTGGACCTGTCCAAACTCTCCGCCGCCAAGGGCCTGGCCTACATCACCGCTTACGTCGAGCAGCGCGCCTACAAGGACGCCGACATCGGCCCCGAGGAGCAGAAGCGCATGAACGGCTACGGCCTGGAGATCGGCGTGCGCGAACTGGCCGCCTACAAGGCCCGCCCGCTGGACGGCATCTGGGCCACCCCGCCGTTCCTGCACAACGGCTCGGTGCCCAACCTGTTCCAGTTGCTCTCGCCGGTGGCCGAGCGCGACACCCAGTTCTACGTCGGCACCTTCGACTTCGACCCGAAATTCGTCGGCTACCGCACTGAACGCTTCCCCGGCGGCTTCCTGTACAAGACCAGCGTCACCGGCAACAGCAACCGCGGCCACGAATTCCGCGACGGCTGCCGCAAGGACGGCGCCATCGGCCGCGCCCTCAGCCCGGACGAACGCTGGGCGCTGGTGGAATACCTGAAGGTCCTGGGCAACCCGGCCTACGAAAGCCGCCTGACCGACGAACCCACCCCACCCTGGACCCCGGGCCCGAAATGCGAGTGATGCCCGAGCGGAGCTGACCGGCTGACGGTGTAGCCCCGCCCCACTCCGAACAGTCCCCTCTCCCTTCAGGGAGAGGGTTAGGGAGAGGGCAAAAACTCCCCGCACACTCGACCCCCACAGAAGAAAACCAAGAAAGCCCCCCGCAAAGGACCGCCCCCATGCGCGCACTGCTCACCCGGATCTGGAACCTCCTCGGCAAATGGGTGGCGCTGCCTATCCTCTGCCTGGCCCTGCTCGGCCTCGTCGGCCTGGGCATCGGCTGGGTGTACTACAGCATCAAGTTCAGCGGCCCGGTCTCGACCCAGGAACAGATCCCGGCGGACGAAGCCCAGCAGACCCAGGCCATCATCGAAGACGCCATCCGCATCGTCGAACAGCACCGCGACAACACCCGCGTACTGCGCGACGCCCACGCCAAGGCCCACGGCTGCGTGAAGGCCGAAGTCACCGTCAACCCCAACCTGCCCGCCGACCTGCGCCAGGGCGTGTTCGCCCAGCCGGGCAAGGTATGGAACGCCTGGGTGCGCTTCTCCAACGGCAACGCCTACCCGCAGCAGGACAGCGCCAACGACGCCCGCGGCATGGCCATCAAGCTGCTCGACGTGCCCGGCGCCAAACTGATGCCCGGCAAGGGCCACGACGGCGAGCAGGACTTCGTCATGTTCAACCATCCGGTGTTCTTCGTCCGCGACGTGGCCGAATACCGGCAGAACTTCAACGCCCAGGCCAACGGCCAGAAGATCCTCGCCTTCTTCCCCAGCTGGAAGCCCAACACCTGGGAAATCCGCCACCTGCTGATCGCCCTGCAAACCCTAGCCCCCGCCCCGGCCAGCCCGCTGCAGGCCAGCTACTTCGGCATAGCCCCGTACAAGCTCGGCGAGCAGAACAACATCAAATTCCGCAGCGTCCCCGCCCCGGGCGCCTGCCCCAGCTACCAGTTGCCCAAGCTCAACGAAAAACTGCCGAACTTCCTGCGCACCGCGCTCTACCAGCAGCTCTCGATAGACCGAGTCCCGGCCTGCTTCGCGCTACAAGTGCAAAAACAGGACGCCAACAAGTACATGCCCATCGAAGACACCAGCGTGGAATGGAAAGAAAAGGACTCCCCCTTCCAGACCGTCGCCCTGGTCAGCATCCCCCCGCAGGACTTCGACAGCCGCGACCAGAACCTGATGTGCGACAACCTCTCCTTCAACCCCTGGCACGCACTGCCGGAGCATCGGCCGATTGGTGGGATCAACCGGTTAAGGAAGGCGGTTTATGAGGCGGTGAGTGTTTATCGGCATGAGAGGAATGGGACATCAGCTAATTAACTCGTATCGTCAAAGATGCACGATCAAAATCGTAACCATGCCAACTTTAAGGAAAAACACGTGTTTGAAAGAATCTCAATAGAAAACTTCAAAAGCTTCTTGGAAAAACAAGAAATAAATCTAGCACCTATAACTCTAATTTACGGACCAAATTCATCAGGAAAAAGCTCAATAATTCAAACACTGGTACTATTAAAGCAATCACTGACTCGTCCTAGCGAGCAAGGAGGGCTTGTATCAAATGGAGAATACATAGACCTCGGCAACTATGTATCAATGATCAACGGCCATGACAAAGAGAAAGATCTAAACTTTACCCTCCATTACAAACCCAAAAAAAGACAAAATGAAGGAACTGGCCTGAGATATTTATTTGGTAGCGCCCACGAAAGGGAATACGCCCTCACATACTCATTATCAGGAAAAAATTGCCAAAACCAAAATGAAGAATTCACATATCTCAAAAGAATAAACACTAAGGTAAAGTCAAAAGAAAACAGAAACCTTATCGAATTAAACCTTATATCCGCCCTTGCAAAAAGAGACTCCGGGGAATTCAGATCAAGATCTGCACTAGCCAAAAAATATATTTTCGTCGACGAAAAGAGCCGAGACGAAGTCTCTTCATTTATAATTAAAAAAGTCGATGCAACAAACAATGCTGCAATGCAAAACAAAATAATAAAAGAGTTCAATGACATAAGTTTTAGTAGCGACCTTAGCTTTGCAACCCCTTCATCCACTGACCTTGAAGGAACTCTTGCAGAAAAGAAGAAGCAAAGTCTCGCCGTAGCAGTAACCAATATAATGCTCAGCGAGCTTTCAAAGGAGCTACAGGAAAAATTTAACGCAATATCTTATCTTGGTCCACTGCGCAGCCATCCAAGTCGTTTTTATGCACCAAAAGGAGATCAAAGTGGAACTGTAGGCAAGGCAGGTGAACACGCTGCTCGCCTTATATATGAGAAGTCACCAGAAATAACAGAGACAATCAACAGATGGTTCAAAGAATTCGAAATCCCATACTCTCTCTCCGTTAAAAGCATTGGAACGGATATCTCAGGTTCTGTTATATGCTTGCAACTTGAAGACCATCGCACAGGTGTGATCGTAGGTCCCTCGGATGTAGGATTTGGCATAGGGCAACTTCTTCCAATAATCGTCGAAGGAATTGTCAGAACCGAAAGCACTATATGCGTAGAACAACCAGAAATTCATCTACACCCTAAATTACAGGCCAACCTAGCAAACTTCATAATAGAGACATCTACAAACAATCAATGGATTATAGAAACACATAGTGAAGCGCTACTTTTGAGAATCCAGAAAAAAATCAGAACCGGGAAAATTTCTCCAGACAAAATATCAATCATCTATGTAGAGCCAACAAAGTTAGGCGGAAGCATTTTAACAATACCACTTGATAAAGATGGTGACTTTACCAAAGAGTGGCCAGAAGGGTTCTTTGAAGAAAGGTTTAACGAGACCTTCGGAGATTAAGAAATGCTAACAAAATTCTCCCTAGACCAAGACCTCTTTAGTTCACAGCATCTTTTAGACGAGACATTAAGCGTTGTACATGAGTATATTTTAGAAAACTGGAACCACTACGGAATACTAATATTCCAAAAAGGTAGCGAGTTAGAATATAGAAAAAAAATCAAAGATCTTCCTGCAAAATTCCAAAACAAATGGCTCACGGCCTTAAGCCACTCACCTAAACAGGAACTTAACTCCACTTGGAATCCCTACATAAGCTACAAAGACTTCGACAGTATCTGCACACTATCTAGCATATTTGAAACAGGCATCACCGAAGATACAATAAGCGCTGAACTATGCAACAATAAGTCAACTTCCAGATTCAAAGAAAATCCTCCCTTTGAGATTTTGGGAACAGGGGCAGTATCTGAGTCAGTAAATTTCACCGAATCAAGAAAAGCCGCTACTACTGACATTGCAGCCGGCACTCCTATAGAAGACATCTGGATTAAACGCTTTAGCGCGTTAGCAAAAATCGCCAAGAATATTATTATTTGCGACAGATATATATTCAAAAGAACCCTTGAAGATACAGCTAAAGGTTACGTCTCAACAAGCATTAAGAAATTCATATCACTACTTGACAATAGCACAGAGCCCTACAACATAACCATAATATCCGACGGCAACACAAAGAATAGCCAAACACATTACGAAGTTACGAACTATTTCGAACAAAAAATCCTAAGCAGCCCCCCATTGAAAACAAAAATCAAAAGCCTGAACATAATATCATGCAATGAACTTGACTTCCAAAAAACAGCACACGATCGATTCATAAGACTTGACAGCCACGTCTATCAGATTGGTATTGGGATGATGATATTCGAGAGGCACGAAATCCCAACCACATCCTTCACTATAAAAAGAAAAGAGCTATGCCAAACGACAACAACAGAAACTTACTTGCGGCAAAATAGAGAATGGCAGAAGACTTGGAGTTAAGCTTTATACAATTGACACTTCATTACTAACTCCTTAACCTTGCACTGTCTTGCAATTCGTCAAGGCCGGGTTTAGCAGCCCGAACTCACTAGAAGCGGAAACGCTTGGCGTTCTTTCGGTGATGTCATTCGCCCAAAGAAATCCGATATGGCGGGCCGCATGGGGAGACCTTCGGGTCTGCCGGCTTCTAGTGGTCGGTCTGCTAACCCTGTGCGGTTCCGCCTCCATCCGATTAGCAGCGGTTGGTCGCGGTCCTAAACTCACTAGAGAAAGGATCACTTCCATGGACGAATCCACCCTCCCCACCCCGCTCTACTTCTTCCACAAGCACCGCACCCTCCGCGCCCTGTTGCTCGACGACCAGGTCTGGTTCGTGCTGGACGATCTGCGCCGGTTGATCGGCCATCCCAGCTGCGAACGGTTGGCCAGGCGCCTGGAGGATGATCAGTTGTGCACGCAGTGGCTGCGCCTGGACGATGGCGGCAGCCTGGAACGGCTGTTGGTCAGCGAGTCTGGTGTTTATGCGTTGTTGTTCCATTTCGCCCATGCCGATCTGGGTGGGTTGCGGCGCTGGATCAGTACGCAGGTGGTGCCGGAGGTGCGTTGTCAGGGCGGCGATGGCGGGCCGCGGCAGTTGTGCCTGAGTTGGGGGCGGCAGGGTGTGCGGGTGCTAGATTGGCAGGGGCAGTTGTGGGTGAACATGACGGAGTTGCCGCGGGTGGTGCGGGGGTCTGCCGAGGTGCGGGCGGGTTGGCGGGAGTGGGCTCGGCGGTTGAGGTAAGGCTTACACAGAGCGCGATGCCCATTGCGGGCTAGTGCTCACACCAGCCTGAGTGCTACCGACGCCATATATGCTGATCGAACGGAAAACTCCCACAAGCAGCTAGTCCGGTCCTAGGAATCCGTCCGACATTCAACGCTCGATCGCTTGTCTAGCTTGGCCCGCTTCACCCCGGCCAAGCAGGGCAGCAAGCATGAGTGCGGATGATTTCCGAGCAGCCGCCTACCCCTTCGACCGCAGTTGGGCCCCTGAGCCCGACTGGAAGCCTTCCAGCGACTGGCACACCGACCGCAGCTGGGCACCGGACAAGGGCTGGAGCCGCTTCACCGAACCACCCAGGCGCCGCCAGGACAACGGCGGCGCCTCCTTCGTGGCCTGGGAGCCCAAGCCCGAACGCGTACCCGAGGTCGACCAGCCACCATCCGGCCTGTTCAAGCGCCCGGCCAAGCTGGAGCCCGGCTTCCATATCGTGCAGCGCAGCATGAGCTTCGAGCAGTTGCTGGCGCACCTCTTCCTCGAAAAGGCCCATTCCTACCTCATCAGCCGCCTCAAGGCGCTCAACCCCACTCATGCCCAGGGTTTCAAGGCCGGGGAAATCTTCGTGATCGGCGACCTGCTCAACCCCACCGCCTGCCTGCGCGAAGAAGCCGAGCTGATGGTCGCCGCCGCCCAGGTACGCACGGCCCTGGAACCGCTGAGCGAGGAGGAAGCGGATTTCATGGTCAGGCACCAGGCCGAGATCGCCAACATCCTCGGCGGCGCCGGCACCTCGCTGGGGCTGACCAAGGACGTGCTGGACAAGGGCCTGCGGCAGATCGGCGAAACCCTGCGCGACATCGAATACCTGCACCAGACCGAATTCGCCACCCACGGCCATCTGCGCAGCCATAACTTCTTCGTCAGCCGCCGCCAGCTGCTCACCCACCTGGACTCCCAGCTCAAAGCCACCTTCATGAACAAGCAACTCAACCTCGGCCACCACCCCCTGCTGCGCCGCGACCTGGGCATTTCCACCCGCAGCCTGGTCCACCACTGGAGCCGCTCTGGCGCCCCCGGACAGATTCCCGGCTATGCCACACATATCGAGGAGGTGGCCAAGGCGGCGCGATATCTGAAGTACGGCGGCTATATCGGCATTGGCTTTGGGGCTACTGCGTCCGCACTGAAAGTGCAGGAGGTGTGTCGGGCTGGTGATACCGAGCAATGCAAGAAGGTTCGGTTTACCGAGACAGGAGGTTTCGTTGGCGGTTTGACCGGGGGAGCCGCCGCCGGCTGGCTGCTCTCCGGGGGGACAGCAGGTTCGGTCTGCACTGCCCTCGGGATTGCAGGTGGAGTTGGCGGTGTCGTTTGCGGCCTAGTGGTAGTAGGCGCTGCAAGTTACGCAGGCGGCAAAGGCGGCGAATGGGCGGGCGAGATTGCAGGGGAAAAAATATATGAAAGGAGCCGACCATGAATTTCGGTATGTGGTTTGATTCCTGGCCCTTGGATGTGCAAATTGCTTGTCTTCTTTCTCCTTTCGTAATCTTGCTGTCCGGCGCAGCGGTCCTGGCCTATACAACGCACCGCCACTATGAGCGGATCCTCGCTGCGTTTCCCAATAGTCCTGGCGTCAATAATTACAACCGAATATGGGCGGGCTCCAGTTTCCGCTCGCGCTG
>NZ_FOLS01000070.1 GCF_900112375.1 Pseudomonas citronellolis
GTAAGCGTACGGGCAAGGCATCTTGCGCAGGTCAGGCTGGTATCCACTGATGCGGCAACAGCTGCTCAATCTCGCTGGCCTTCTGCGTCGGCAGCCGCGTCAGTACATCCTTGAGATAGGCGTATGGATCATGCCCATTCATCCGTGCCGACTGGATCAAGCTCATGATCGCCGCCGCCCGCTTGCCGCTGCGCAGTGACCCTGCGAAGAGCCAGTTCGAACGACCGAGCGCCCACGGCCTGATCTGGTTCTCGACCGCATTGTTATCGATGGGCACAGCACCATCGTCCAGGTAGCGCGTCAGCGCTACCCAGCGTTTCAAGCTGTAATCCAGTGCCTTGGCCGTGGCCGACCCTTCCGGCACACGCTCGCGCTGAGCCAGCATCCACTCATGCAGTTTCTCTGCGACAGGCGTTGCCTTTTCCTGACGTAATCGCCAGCGATCTTCATCGCTCATGGCCTTGGCCTGCCGCTCGATTTCATACAGGCCACCGATGGAGTGCAGCGCTTGTTCGGCCAGTTGGCTCTTGTTCGCCACATGCAGGTCAAAGAACTTGCGGCGGGCGTGGGCCATGCAGCCGATTTCGGTGATGCCCTGCTCGAAGCTGACCTTGTAGCCAGCAAAGTCGTCACAGACCAGCTTGCCGCTCCACGCGCCCAGGAAGTTGCGCGCATGTTCGCCGGCACGGCTGGGACTGAACTCGTAGACCACGGCCTTCAGTGCCGAGAACGGCGTCGTGCAGTAGGCCCAGACATAGGCCCGATGGGTTTTCTTCTCGCCGGGAGCCAGCATCTGTACCGGCGTTTCATCGGCGTGGATGACCTGCTGGGCCAGCACCGTTTCGCGCAACGCATCCACCAGTGGCTGGAGCTGCACGCCGGTTTGGCCCACCCACTGCGCCAGCGTGGAGCGGGCGATGGCCAGGCCGGCCCGGCCAAAGATTTTTTCCTGCCGGTACAGTGGCAGGTGATCGGCGAACTTGGCCACCATCACATGGGCCAACAGGCCGGCAGTGGGGATGCCCTTGTCGATGACCTGGGCGGGCACCGGCGCCTGGATCAGTGTCTCGCACTGGCGGCAGGCCCACTTGCCACGCACATGTTGCTCGACGGTAAACACGCCCGGGGTGTAGTCCAGCTTCTCGCTGATGTCTTCGCCGATGCGCTGAAGCTGGCAGCCGCAGGCGCACTCGGTGCTATCGGGCTCGTGGCGGATAATGGTGCGCGGCAGTTGCGCGGGCAGCGGAGCACGCTTGGGTTGCTGGCGTGGTTCATCCGCCACCGGCGCGGGACGCAGTGCTTGCAACTCCGCGTCGATGGCTTCGAGGTCGGTGGTGAGCAGGTCATCCAGCAAGCTGCCTTGCGCCGGGCTGATCTGCTCGCTGCGCTTGGCGAATTTGTGCCGCTTGAGGATGGCGATCTCGTGAGAGAGCTGCTCGATGATCGTCTCGTCGCGATGGATCTTTCTGCCCATGGTGTCGACCTTGGACAGCAACTGCGCAGCGAGTGCGCGCAGTTGTTCGGGCGTCATTTGATCGAGATTGGGCGAAGAAGTCATGCCATGGATTTTACCAAAGCAACCTACCTGCCACAGCTAAAGGCGAGGCTCAGAGCACTGTAATCGCGCCCATTCGCTGCCATGGCAAGCCAAGCACCAAGGCTTGAAGCTGTTCGGCATCGAGTTCTACTTCCAGGCCGCGATGAATTCCAGGCCAATGGAACTTCCCTTGGTTGAGTCGGCGTGCGGCAAGCCAAATGCCCACGCCGTCGTGCACGAGCACTTTCATCCGGTTGCCGCGGCGGTTGGCGAACAGATAAGCGCAGTGCGGCTTCGCCGCACCGAACACCTCGACCACGCGGGCCAACGCCGTGTCGGTGCCGGCGCGCATGTCCATCGGCTCGGTGGCGAGCCAAATGGCGTCGATACGGATCATTGCAAGAGGCTACGGATGAAGCGTGCGCAGCCGTCCGGATCTGAGGATGGCCATTTGACCGTGATGGATTTGTCACCCAGCGGCAAGGCGATCACCACCGTTTCATCCGCTTGCCGCTTGGGAATCGGCGGCAGCGGTACGAATGCAGGCAGTGCTGGGACTTGGTCACGGTAAATCGGTAACCATTTGCGGATTACGTTGGCGTTGATGCCATGACTGATGGCCACGCTGGAGACGGTCGCGCCGGGTTGCAGGCACTCCCGCACGACTTGGGCCTTGAACGGTTTGGGGTAAGAGCTTCGTTGGCGCATGGAAATCCCGGCGATAAGGGCTATCGCGTCCGCTTAAAAATACGCGGACACCATCGCCCTTAATGCTGGAGTTCGGAAGGTGTGTTCACCGGGCGCTTAC
>NZ_FOLS01000044.1 GCF_900112375.1 Pseudomonas citronellolis
GTCATGCAACGAAATAGGATTTCCCTCTACATACGCATAAAGATTAATCCCCCCTCGTTCCCCAATCGGATCACGGCTCAGCCATCGCCCAGATTCCGGGTCGTAGGCCCGGTAGAGGGCCAGGTACAGGCCACTGGCCTGATGCCAGTGCAACTGCGCGAAACCTCTCGCCAAGGTGCCATTGCTGTTGGCCGGACTCGGCTGAGGATCGTCCGGGGTGCTCCGGTTGCCTCCGTAGGGTGTGTAGTGGAGGCGCTGCAGGGGTCCGCTACCCGTGCTACGGCCGATCACACTGCCCAAGGAGTCCTTCACGTAGTACTCGGCCCGGCCCTCCAGTATCTGGCCGTCTTCGAAATAGGCAGTCAGCAGCATGTCGCGGCTATTGCGAGCCTGGCACAGGCTGCTGCCGCACCAGAGGTAGCGGGTCTCGGGGTCGGTGGAGAGGGACGGCGGCGTCTCCGTGACCACCGCCAGGCGTGACAATCCGTCGTACCTGAAGCGCGTGATCTGGCCGGGCTCGAGCTTGCCGGAGGCGCCGCTGGTAAGGTTCTTCACCTGCACCAGGCGGTTCTCGGCATCCCAGGTATATTCACGGTCTCCGTCGGATAGCAGGCTGCCATTGGCATCGTACCGATAACCGGGCTTGTCGATCTGGTTCACCACGTTGACCGGCGTGCTTTGCGGCCCGGAGGTCGTCAGCTGCTGTTCGACGATGTTGTCGGCGGCATCGCGGGTGTAGCGGAAATCGTACCCAATGGATCCCTGCCCATGCATCTGGGTCCTGAGCAGACGGTCCCGGTGGTCGTAGTCGTGGGTCTCGGTAATGGCCTGGTCGGAACCGGCATCGGATGTACGGGTGATGGATACGATCCGCTCGGCGGCGTCATAGGCGAAACCCTGTTCGTCACGCCAGCCGCTACCGATGTGGGTCAGTTTTTCCAGTTGCCGCATCTGCTCGTTCGGCAAGTACTGTCGAAGAGAGGTGAGCGGGCTGCCGGACCAGGTCTGTTGAAGCTGTTGCCCACTGTCCCCCAGGTAAGAGTACGAGGCATCTCCCAGTGGACTGGAGTGGCTCACGCGGCGGCCCAGTTTGTCGTAGGCGAAGGTTTCGACCTGGGTGCCTATGCTCCTTTTGGTCACCCGCCCCAAGCGGTCGTATGTATAAGCGATGGTGTCATTGGTGAAAGGGCCGTCTTCGCTGACGAGGTTGTCCTGCCCCAACCCGCCGCTCGGCTTGGCGGCGTAGCCATAGTAGGTCGTGCCGATACCGTCATACATGGAAGTGAGGCGAGGGAAATATTCGTCATAACCGAAAACTACATTGGGTGTTGGGAACTTTGGCCGGAAGTAGCCCTTGCTCCTCAGCAGATTGTCCTGGTGATAGGTGTAGATGCGCCGCTGCCCCAACTCATCGGTCACATCGAACAGGCGGCTGGTAGCGGTTTCGTAGCCGTACTTTTCCACTTTGCCATCGGCGTACGTCTTGGCAATGACGCGCCCCTGGATATCCCTCTGCCAGGTGGTGACGTTGCCGTTGCCGTCAGTGAGCGAAGTCAGCCTGCCCGCTCGGTCGTACCCGTATTGAATCTGATCGTTACCGGTGCCGCCAGACGAAACCCCGGACATCACTTCCGAGAGCCGGCGCCCCAGATTGTCATAAGTGTAGGTAGTATGGCGTCCATCTCGTCTTTGCCAGCCGGCAAGGTCCAAACGGCTCCACTGGAAAGTTTCACTCCGTGCGCTCTGGGGATAGTCAATACGGGTGAGGCGATCCAGATCATCGTAGAAGTAGGCGACCTCCATCCCCTGCGAATCGGTATGCTTGGCGAGTCTGCCGGCATTATCGAACTCGAAGAACCCTTGAGCCCTGTGATAGGGGTTCACGATTCTCCAGAGATGACCATTGCCATGGTAGATGTAATTATACCTTTCTCCCAATGGATTGATTACCGAAGCCAGCTGCCCTCTACGGTTATAACTCCAACGAGTCATATTACCCGCCGCATCGATGTAACTGGTGGGCCTGTGTAACTCATTCCATGTATAGCTGCCCAGCGTGACGAAACCAGTGGAAGTTCTGCGCTTGATCTTCAGTAGGTCTATCTGATTGGCAGCGTATTCAAGGTGCAGTTCTCTCCCCCTCGGATCGGTGTACTGGATAAGACTGCCCGCACTGTTATAGACGTAGCGCTCAATCTGGGTAGTACCATCGCTCAGCACACGGCCCTTCAGGGAGGGCTTTTCCGAAACCCCATTGTTGTTGAATCCGCTTTGTCCTGGATAATTGAACCAGATCCGACTCTCCAGCGGATACTTGATACTTTCCAGCACCCCGGAAGTTATGTTGGCGTTATTCTGCCCATACAGCCAGTGCTTGATACGTGCCCTGGTATAATCGCCACGATGCTGTGCATGAGCCTCCTTGTCCCAGTAGAAGGTATTGCGTGCATCGAGGCGGCTATTTGCCAGGCGCATCCCTACCGGAACCTTCGCGTCACTAGAAGGAATTTCAGCGGTCTGACGACGGTACTCCACGCGTTCAGTGGCTCCGCTCGGGTCGGTAAGCTCCAACCAACGGCCGACGCCCGATTCTCCGTATGCGAAGCGGCTGGTCCCATAGGGCGTGGTCATGCTGTCTATGAAGTCACCGGCTGCATAGGTGAACTCCGAAGCCATGCCTGCAGGATCGACGATCCTGACCAGCCGCCCCCTGGCGTCATAGTCGAGCTTGGCCTTGCGACCAGCAGCGTCGATAACCTGAGTGATTAACAGAGGATTGCCAGGGTTGTCGTAGACGAAGGATGTTTTTCCGCCAGTGGCGTCCTTGAGGCTTACCAAGCGCGTCTGCCAGTCATAATTCAAGGTCAAGGTATTACCAACCGGATCCTTGACCTGGGAGAGAAGTACTTTGCGTGGGTAGGCTGTGGAACCATCGGACTGTGCGTAGATCTCCACGCCTCCATCCGGCAGGCGCCGCTCATAGCGCACTGGGTTGTTCGCCGTTTTCACCAGAGTGGCCCTCTGCCGGCGCTCTGCGGCAAACATACCGGTGCTACTGTTGTAACCGCTGTAATTGAGGCCGCCACCCCCGGCGACATAGCGCTTCACCTTGGCGCCTGCCAACGTAGGATCGTCCTGGATGTAGCTCAGCCAGTTGAACGTCCATTTCGGCCCAACGTTGGAGTAGCGTGGGCTGGTCGGCTGAAGTGACTCGCGCTGGTTGTAGGTGAAGGTGACCTTGGGCTTGGGTCCATACGGCGGATTCGTCCCCACCGGGGTGTCCTGGATATTCAGGCTGACCAGCATGCTATGGACATTGGCATGCGCCATGCCCTTGCCCGGATTGCAGGGATCACACTCCTTGTCATCGTCTGGTGTATAGGCGTCAGAGTCACCGCTGCTGGGATACCCCATGCCTCGTACACGCTTGCCCTCTTCCATTGCGACAGCGCGCCACCCCGGCTTTCTCGCGACTTCAGAGGGGATCATGAAATAGCCACTTGACTCGCTGTCCAGGGCATCGCGGCTGATCCACAGATCCGTACCGAAAGTTGGATCCTTCAGGTGATAGCGCCCATCCTTCTCATCAACGATGGCGGCATAGTGGTTGACCTTCCAGTGCACGACAGCTGGCAGCGGAATGTCCTGTGCGCCATCGCGATAAGCCACGACCAGATCGAGGCCGGTCTGCCTCGCCAGCGCATCGACCTCATTCAGGCTCACGCCGTTCGGCTTGGAGCGATATGCATCCAACACACTCAGGGCCCCCGGTCTCGCCTGGGTGACGACAGACGACGATGGCCCTGAACTGGTCGTGCCGGTCGCCAGGATGCTGCGCAGGGCCATCGGCCCACAGAGATAGGAGATGCCAGGCTCATTGCGCATGACCCAGAGCCCCTCCCGCGCACCCGCCACCATCTCGGTGGCGCTGCCATTGACTGGGCGCTTTTCGAGTTCCTTCAGCAACGCCTCCACACGGTCGGCGCGGCCAATGCGCGCATACATGCGGATGAGTTCCCCCACCGCCCGATCCACCACGGCCCTCTGCTCCGGCTGACGCAATGACTTGCCTCGCCGCCAGGCATCCTCCCAGGCCGAGATCGCTCGGCTGAAATAGCCGTAGTGGTAGTAAGTCAACCCCAGGTTGGTTTGCAGGGAAACGCGCCAGGGCAGATCTGGCCAGGCTTTGAGCAACACCTCGAAACGCCCGAGGTCAGCGGGGTCACTTTGCTCACGATAGGCGTGCAATGCATTGAGCATTAACTTGGTCTGGGCTCGGGATGCCTGGCCATCTGCCAACAATGGTTCTTCGAAGACACGGGGAAACTTGCCGGATTCGGCCGCGGCGGCCATTGATGCCGTATGTGGCGATGACGCCTGCGCAACCAGTGCGGTTGTTCCAACGCAGGAAATCAGCACGACGAGAGTCGAACGAATGATGGTTCGGAACATCCTCTGCATGACGGGCCCATCCTTGAATATTGGGGCATTCGGATGGGGCTCTTTTCCGGCTCGACACCAATGAGCGTCAAACTGGTCGCGAGCAATGCATGATCCAAGTCACTACAAATACGAAACGTCCGACTTCCTCAACTTCCCAGCGTCGCATGCCTTACAGGGGTAGAAGAAAATTCCTCCCAAGCAAGGAAAGCTTGATCACTTACTGCCGGAACACCCCAGATAATCCTTCACCGCTGTAATCTCTGCTTGTTCCGAGAGTCCATTACCGCTCTTCCAGAGGAGACGAATGCCATGACCCTTCGCTCGCAGATACTCGTGCACAAGCAGGAACTGCCCACCCAGGCCCAGGCCCTGCCCGGCCGTGAAGCGCCGATGCCGGTGCCGGAAACCCACTACGTCAACGGCCATCCGCTGTGCCCGCCGTTCCCCGGCGGCCTGCAGCAGATCGTCCTCGGCCTGGGTTGCTTCTGGGGCGCCGAGCGGCGCTTCTGGCAGCAGCCGGGGGTATGGGTCACCGCCGTGGGCTACGCCGGCGGCCTGACGCCCAACCCCACCTACGACGAAGTCTGCTCCGGCCTGACCGGGCACAGCGAGGTGGTGCTGGTGGTGTTCGACCCGCAGCAGACCAGCCTGGAGCAGCTGCTCAAGGTGTTCTGGGAATCCCACGACCCGACCCAGGGCATGCGCCAGGGCAACGACACCGGCACCCAGTACCGCTCGGCCATCTACTGGTACGACCAGGCGCAGAAAGCCGCGGTGGAAGCCAGCCGCGCCGCCTTCCAGAAGGAGCTCAGCGCCGGCGGCTACGGCGAGATCACCACCGAAATCCGCGAAGTGCCGCCGTTCTACTACGCCGAGGCCTACCACCAGCAGTACCTGGCGAAGAACCCCAACGGCTACTGCGGCCTGCGCGGCACCGGCGTGTGCCTGCCGGCATAACGCGACCCGTAGGAGCGGATTCATCCGCGATGGCGCCGGCAGACGCCGGCGCTCGGCGGGGCATGGTACCGGCCTGGCGGCCGGATCGCGGACGGAGTCCGCTCCTACGGTTGCAGGGAAGCACGGGCGTAGGAGCGGACTCTGTCCGCGATTGGATCCCCAGCCACGCCGGACGCCCCGGTGGCGCGAACGGCCCCTGTTCGCGATCCGTCGTAGGATGGCGTTGAGCGAAGCGATACCCATCGCCGCCACCGCATGGGTTTCGCCAAGGCTCAACCCATCCTACGAAAAGCACCCTGGCGCAGCGGGCAAGATAGTTGCTCCTACGAAGAGCGTCCTTCCTCGACCAGCCAATCCAGCCGCCAGCCACCCTCGCTCTGCGCCAGCACCTCGGCCAGCCAGGGGAGCAGCTCGCGCAGTTCTTCCTCCAGCGGCCATGGCGGGTTGGCGATGGCCAGGCCGGAGCCGTTGAGGCGGTCGGCGCTGTCCGCCGGGTGCACCAGCAGTTCGACGCGCAGCAGCTTGGGCGCCTTGCTGCGTTCCAGGCCCTGGTAGAAGCGCTTGAGCTGGCGCTCGTCCTTGATCGGGTACCAGATCGCCACCACCGTCTGGCGCATGCGCCCGATGGCCTCTTCCAGCGCGATGACGCAGCGTTCCAGCTCGTCGGCCTCCTCGAAGGGCGGGTCGATCAGCAGCACCCCGCGTTTTTCCTGCACCGGCAGCAGCGCCCGCGGCAGCAGCCAGCCGTCGTTCTGGTGCACGGCGATGCGCCGCTCGCCGCCCATGTTGGCCTTGAGCAGGCGGCCGTCCTCCGGGTGCAGCTCGTTCAGGTGCACGCGGTCCTGGGAGCGCGTCAGGCGCCGCGCCAGCTCGGGCGAGCCGGGGTAGTACTGCAGCTCGCCATCGGGGTTCAGCGCGCGCACCACTTCCATATAGTCCGTCGCCAGCTCCGGCACCTCGTCGAGCTGCCACAGGCGGCCGATGCCCGCTTCCCATTCGCCGGTGCGGCTCGCCTCGTCGCCCTGCAGGTCGTACAGGCCGATGCCCGAATGGCTGTCGAGGAAGGCGAAGGGCGTGTCCTTGCGCACCATCAGGGCGAAGATCCGCGACAGGACCAGGTGCTTGAGGACGTCGGCGTGGTTGCCGGCGTGGTAGGCGTGGCGGTAGTTCATGGACGGCAGACTCCTTGGGGGCGTGCAGTTTAGCTGCACCGGCATTGTTTTAGGCCTTTATCACGCTCATGGATGTTGCTGTGCCTGCTTCATTCACCAGACTAGACTGCGGCCATTCCCCTGGAGGCCGACCATGTCCGAGACCCTGCTCAGCTCCCGCAACCTCGCCTTCGAGCTCTACGAAGTGCTCGACGCCGAGGCCCTGACCCAGCGCGAACGTTTCGCCGACCACAACCGCGAGACCTTCGACGCCGCCCTGGCCACCGCCCGCGGCATCGCCGAGGAGCTGTTCGCCCCGCACAACCGCAAGAACGACGAGCACGAGCCGCAGTACGTGGACGGCGCCGCGGTGCTGATCCCCGAGGTCAAGCCGGCGGTGGACGCCTTCAACGAAGCCGGCTTCCAGAATGCCTCGCGCAGCTTCGAACAGGGTGGCATGCAGTTGCCGCACCTGCTGTCGCGCGCCTGCTTCGCGCACTTCCAGTCGGCCAACATCGCCACTTCGTCCTACCCGATGCTGAGCATGGGCTCCAGTCACCTGATCGAGTCCTTCGGCGACGAGGAGCAGAAGCGCCTGTTCCTGCAGCCGATGATCGAAGGCCGCTTCTTCGGCACCATGGCCCTGACCGAGTCCCACGCCGGCTCGTCCCTGGCCGACATCCGCACCCGCGCCGAACCGCACGCCGACGGCAGCTACCGCATCCGCGGCAACAAGATCTTCATCTCCGGCGGCGACCATCCCCTTTCGGAAAACATAGTCCACATGGTGCTGGCCAAGCTGCCGGATGCGCCGCCCGGGGTGAAGGGCATCTCGCTGTTCATCGTGCCCAAGTTCCTGGTGAACCCGGACGGCAGCCTCGGCAAGCGCAACGACGTGGCCCTGGCCGGGCTGTTCCACAAGATGGGCTGGCGCGGCACCACCTCCACCGCGCTGAACTTCGGCGACAACGGCGACTGCGTCGGCTACCTGGTGGGCAAGCCGCACCACGGCCTGGCCTACATGTTCCAGATGATGAACGAGGCGCGCATCGGCGTCGGCATGGGCGCCATCATGCTCGGCTACGCCGGCTACCTGTACTCCCTGGAATATGCCCGCGAGCGTCCCCAGGGCCGCCCGGTGGACGCCAAGGACCCGACCTCGGCGCAGGTCTCGATCATCGAGCACGCCGACGTCAAGCGCATGCTGCTGACGCAGAAGGCCTACGTCGAGGGCGCCTTCGACCTCGGCCTGTACGCCGCGCGCCTGGTGGACGACTGCGAGACGCTGCCCACCGAGGAAGCGCGCAAGCAGGCCCACGAGTTGCTCGACCTGCTCACCCCGATCGTCAAGTCCTGGCCCTCGGAGTTCTGCCTGAAGGCCAACGAGCTGGCCATCCAGATCCTCGGCGGCCACGGCTACACCCGCGAATATCCGGTGGAGCAGTACTACCGCGACAACCGCCTGAACCCCATCCACGAAGGCACCCACGGCATCCAGTCGCTGGACCTGCTGGGCCGCAAGCTCAGCCAGAACGGCGGTGCCGGCCTCAAGCAGCTGACGCGCCTGATCCACCAGGCCTGCGAACGCGCCCGGACGTACCCGTCGCTGGACGCCCTGCGCCAGCCGCTGGAGCAACTGCTGGCGCGCCTGTCGGAAGTGACCCTGGCGCTGCTCGGCGACCTGATGCAGGGCAAGGTGGCCCAGGGCCTGGCCAACTCGGCGCTGTACCTGAAGGCGTTCGGCCACACCGTCATCGGCTGGCGCTGGCTGGAACAGGCGATCCGCGCCGAGGAAGGTCTGGCCCTGCTCCACAACGGCGGGGGCAACGCCGCCGACGAGGACTTCTACCGCGGCAAGCTGCAGGCGGCGCGCTACTTCCTGACCTGGGAAGTGCCGTCCTGCCACCACGAGCTGGCCCTGCTCGAAGCCCGCGACGACACCTGTTCCAGCATGCGGGACGCCTGGTTCTAGTCCCGCCTGCCCCTTCCAGCCCCGGTCACGTCCGGGGCTTTTTTATGGGCCAAACCCTGGCGACAGGCTGGCTTTCGTAGGAGCGAGCTTGCTCGCGAACGGAGTATCCCGGTTGCAACGGTGTGCCGGGTTGGGCTCCTCCCCTCTCCCCAACCCTCTCCCTGAAGGGAGAGGGGGCCGATCGGCATGCGCGGGAAGCCAGGCGTCATCCTGGAACCTTCGGCGGTTCGCGAGCAAGCTCGCTCCTACAGGGGGATCCGGCATCGATGAAAGGCCCCCTGAAAGCTCGCTGAAAGGCACTGCAATTAGCCTTTGACAGCCTTGCAAATCCGCAGGTTAGAATCCCTTGGCATGCGGCCTGCATCCTTCCCGTCAACGCCGCCGCTTCCCCCCCTCGCCCCGCCAGGAGATCCGCCGCCTTGGATGCCGTCTCGATCAACACCTATTTCCTGGTGGGCGCGGTGCTGGTGGGCATGAGCATCCTGGTCAGCTCGCTGTCCTCGCGCCTGGGCATCCCGATCCTGGTCATCTTCCTCGCCGTGGGCATGGTCGCCGGCACCGACGGCCCCGGCGGCATCGGCTTCTCCAACTACCCCATGGCCTACCTGGTGGGCAACCTGGCGCTGGCGGTGATCCTCCTCGACGGCGGCCTGCGCACCCGCGTGGCGAGCTTCCGCGTGGCGCTCTGGCCGGCCTTGTCGCTGGCCACGGTGGGCGTGCTGATCACCGCCGGGCTCACCGGCCTGGCCGCCGCCTGGCTGTTCAAGCTGAGCTGGATGGAAGGCCTGCTGATCGGCGCCATCGTCGGCTCCACCGACGCCGCGGCGGTGTTCTCCCTGCTCGGCGGCAAGGGCCTCAACGAGCGGGTCACCGCCAGCCTGGAAATCGAGTCGGGCAGCAACGACCCCATGGCGGTGTTCCTCACCGTCACCCTGATCGACATGCTCGCCCACGGCCAGAGCGAGATGAGCTGGAGCTTCCTGGCCCACTTCCTGCGCGAGTTCGGCATCGGCGCCGTGCTCGGCCTGGGCGGCGGCTGGCTGCTGCTGCAGATGATCAACCGCATGCAGCTGGCCAGCGGCCTCTACCCGCTGCTGGCGATCAGCGGCGGCCTGCTGATCTTCGCCCTGTCCAACGCCGTGCACGGCAGCGGCATCCTGGCCATCTACCTGTGCGGCCTGGTGCTGGGCAACCAGCCGATCCGCTCGCGCCACGGCATCCTGCACATGCTCGACGGCATGGCCTGGCTGGCGCAGATCGGCATGTTCCTGGTCCTCGGCCTGCTGGTCACGCCCCACGACCTCTGGCCCATCGCCCTGCCGGCCCTGGGCCTGGCGCTGTGGATGATCCTCTTCGCCCGGCCGCTGTCGGTGCTGGTGGGCCTGGCGCCGTTCCGCGCCTTCCATGGCCGCGAGAAGGTGTTCATCGCCTGGGTCGGCCTGCGCGGCGCGGTGCCGATCATCCTCGCGGTGTTCCCGCTGATGGCCGGGCTGCCCAACGCCCAGCTGTTCTTCAACGTGGCCTTCTTCATCGTGCTGATCTCGCTGCTGGTGCAGGGCACCAGCCTGCCCTGGGCCGCCAAGCTATTGCGCGTGGTGGTGCCGCCGGACCCGGCGCCGATCTCCCGCGCCGGCCTGGAAGTGCACCCGACCAGCGAGTGGGAGCTGTTCGTCTACCACCTGAGCAAGGAAAAGTGGTGCATAGGCGCGGCCCTGCGCGAGCTGAAGATGCCCGAGGGCACCCGCATCGCCGCGCTGTTCCGCGGCACCCAGCTGCTGCACCCCTCCGGCAGTACCATCCTCGAGGCCGACGACATCCTCTGCGTGATCGGCCACGAGCACGACCTGCCGGCCCTCGGCAAGCTGTTCAGCCAGGCCCCGGACCGCGGCCTGGGCGCGCGCTTCTTCGGCGACTTCGTGCTGGAGGGCGACGCCCAGCTCTCGGCGGTGGCCTCGCTCTACGGCCTAAAGCTCGACGGCGTCGACGGCGAGCAGAACCTCGGCCGCTTCATCGCCCAGCAGATCGGCGGCCAGGCGATCATCGGCGACCAGGTGGAGTGGAACGGCCTGACCTGGACCGTGGCCGCCCTGGACGGGAACAAGATCCGCAAGGTGGGGGTCAAATTCCCCGAAGGTCGCCCGGGCCCCGGGTTGTTCCTCTGACAGACCACCTCCACGGACGCTAGCCAAGCCAGCCCACGCCCCTCCGCGGCGGTGCGTCGGCCGTGCCTTGCCGGCGCCGCACCGGGCGCACTACCCTCACTGCAACCTACCGAGAGCCGCTGATCGCGACCATGCAATTCCTGCGCACCCTGCTCGCCACCGCCCTGCTCGGCGGCTGCCTCGCCGTCCTGCCCGCGCACGCCGAGGACAGCAACCAGCCACCGTCCGCCGAAGCCGTCCAGCAAAGCCTCGACGGCCTGGCCGAGCGCAAGCTCGCCGACGCCGATGCCAAGGCCACCAAGGCCAGCCTCGAGCGCACCCTGAAGCTGCTCGGCGCACGCGACGACAGCGAGAAGCAGTTGGCCGAGCTGAAGGCCAGCCTGGCCGACGCCCCCCGGCAGATACTGGAGAACCAGCGCGCCCTGGCGCGCCTGAAGGGCAGCGGCGAGAAGCCGGCGGCCCAGCGTTACGCCGGGGAGAACGTCAGCCGCCTGGAGATGCTGCTCAACGACCGCTCCACCCAGCTGGCCGACTGGCAGAAGCAGCTGACCGAAGCGAAGAGCCAGTACATCACCGCGCAGACCCGCCCGGAGCGCGCCCAGTCCGACATCAGCAACGCCCAGGCGCGCCTGCTGGAGATCGGCAACATCCTCAAGGTCGGCAAGGAGACCGGCAAGGCGCTGGCCCCCGAGCGGCGCAACGAGCTGCTCGCCGAGCAGGTCGCGCTCAACGCGCAGATCCAGCTGCTGCGCCAGCAACTGGCCGGCAACAACCTGCTGCAGGACCTGGCCAGCAGCCAGCAGGACCTGCTGGGCGAGCAGGTCGCCCGCGCCGAGCGCGAGACCCTCGAACTGCAGACCATGATCAGCGGCATGCGCCGCGAGCAGTCGGAGAAGACCGTCGCCGAACTGGCCCGCGACGGCAGCCAGGGCGCCGGCAGCGACAGCCTGCTGAGCCAGGAGAACGCCGAGAACCTGCGCCTGTCCGACTACCTGCTGCGCACCACCGACCGCCTCAACGAGCTGACGCGGCGCAACCTCGAGGCCAAGCAGCACCTGGACAGCCTGACCCAGCTGGACCAGACCCTCGACCAGCAGATCAACGTGCTGCGCGGCAGCCTGCTGCTGTCCAAGGTGCTCTACCAGCAGAAGCAGTCGCTGCCGAAGATCAAGACCGACCAGGAACTGGCCGACGAGATCGCCGACCTGCGCCTGTACCAGTTCGAGCTGAACCAGAAGCGCGACGAACTGGCCAACCCGCAGCAGTACATCGACGACCTGCTCGCCCAGCAGCCCCAGGAAGCCGTGACTCCGCAGCTGCGCAAGGACCTGTCCACCCTGGCGGACACCCGCAGCGAGCTGATGGAGCGCCTCAACCACGAGCTCAACGCCGTGCTCAACGAGGCCATCACCCTGCAGCTGAACCAGAAGCAGCTCAAGGACACCAGCGACAACCTGCGCGCCACCCTCGACGAGCAGATGTTCTGGATTCCCAGCAACCGCCCGCTGGACCTGTCCTGGTTCAAGATGACCCCGACGCTGCTGCAGCACCAGCTCTCCGAGGTGCCCTGGGGCTCGGCGGTGGTCGAGGTGGGCGAGGGCCTGATCGACCGCCCGCTGTTGTTCCTGCCGCTGTTGCTGCTGATCGCCGGGCTGCTGTGGAAACGCCGCTACCTCTACGACAAGCTCGCCTCGATCAACGACGACATCGGCCACTTCAAGCGCGACAGCCAGGCGCACACGCCGCTGGCCCTGCTGCTGGCGCTGCTGCTGGCGCTGCCCGGCACCCTGACCCTGGCCATCGCCGGCCTGGCCCTGATGCTCGACGCCCGCGGGCAGAACGCCACCCTGGGCGCCGCGCTGCTGCAGATGGCCGAGGTCTGGCTGGTGTTCTACGCCGCGCACCGCATCCTCAGCCCCGGCGGCATCGCCGAGCGGCACTTCCACTGGAGCCAGGCCCAGGTGCGCTTCAGCAGCAAGCTGATCCGCCGCCTCGGCGTGGTGGTCATGGCCCTGGCCGCGGTGGTCACGGTGGCCGAGCGCCAACCCGGCAGCCTGGCCGACGACGTCATCGGCATCGCCGTGGTGCTCAGCGGCTTCGCGGTGATGACCTGGCTGATGGCGCGCATGCTCTTCGCCAGCCCCAGCACCAGCCGGCCGTCGGTGGTGAAGATGGTGGTCGGCGTGCTCTTCACCGCGCTGCCGGTGATGCTCTTCGTCGCCGTGTGCTTCGGCTACTACTACACCGCCCTGCGCCTGAGCGACCGACTGATCGACACCCTGTTCCTGCTCATGGTCTGGGTGGTGATCGAGGCCACCTTCGTCCGCGGCCTCAGCGTTGCGGCGCGGCGCCTGGCCTACCAGCGCGCCCAGGCCAAGCGGCAGAACCCGCCGAAGGAAGGCGCCGACGGCAACGAGACCGCGGAAGAGCCGACCCTGGGCATCGAGCAGATCAACGAGCAGTCCCTGCGCCTGATCCGCCTGGGCCTGCTGATCGGCTTCGTGGTGGCGCTGTACTGGGTCTGGGCCGACCTGATCAGCGTCGCCGCCTACCTGGACAACGTCACCCTCTACCAGTACACCGGCGGCAGCGGCGACAGCGCCACCAGCCTGCCGATCAGCCTCGGCGACGTGCTCATGGCGCTGGTCATCGCCGCGGTGACCGTGGCCCTGGCGCGCAACCTGCCGGGCCTGCTGGAAGTGCTGGTGCTGCAGCGCCTGACCCTGGCCCAGGGCAGCGCCTACGCCATCACCACCCTGCTGTCCTACGCCATCAGCGGCGTCGGCATCGTCAGCGCGCTGTCCACCCTGGGCGTCAGCTGGGACAAGCTGCAGTGGCTGGTGGCCGCCCTCTCGGTGGGCCTGGGCTTCGGCCTGCAGGCGATCTTCTCCAACTTCGTCTCCGGCCTGATCATCCTCTTCGAGCGCCCGGTGCGCATCGGCGACACCGTGACCATCGGCAACCTGTCCGGCACCGTCAGCCGCATCCGCATCCGCGCCACCACCATCACCGACTTCGACCGCAAGGAAATCATCGTCCCCAACCAGACCTTCATCACCGGGCAACTGATCAACTGGTCGCTGAGCGACACCGTGACCCGCGTGACCATCAAGATCGGCCTGGCCTACGAGAGCGACCTGGCCCTGGCGCGCAAGCTCATGCTCGAAGCCGCGCGCGCCAACCCACGGGTACTCAACGACCCGGCGCCATCGCTGTACTTCCTGGCCATCAGCGCCAGCACCTTCGACTACGAGCTGCGCTTCCACGTGCGCGAACTGGGCGACCGCAACCCGGCGGTGGACGAACTGCTCACCGCCATCGCCCTGAGCTTCCGCGAGCACGGCGTGGACATGGCCTTCAACCAGCTGGACGTGTTCGTCAAGAACGGCGAGGGCAAGGAAATCCACCTGGCGCAGAACGTCACCCAGCTGCCCCTGGCGCTGCCCGGCGCGCCGCTGAAGGACCAGGACCCGCCGCTGCCGCCCGGCAGCAAGCCCTGAGTCTGGACGGCTCCGGACAAGTCCGAGCACAATGCTCGGACTTACCGGAGCCCGCCTGTGACCTTGAAACAGCTCGACGAACTGACCTTCGACAACCGCTTCGCCCGCCTGGGCGACGCCTTCTCCACCGAAGTCCTGCCCGACCCCATCGCCGAGCCGCGCCTGGTGGTGGCCAGCCCCGCCGCGATGGCGCTGCTCGACCTCGACCCGGCGGTGGCCGGGGAACCGGTATTCGCCGAAATCTTCTCCGGGCACAAGCTCTGGTCCGAGGCCGAGCCGCGGGCGATGGTCTACTCCGGCCACCAGTTCGGCGCCTACAACCCGCGTCTGGGCGACGGCCGCGGCCTGCTGCTGGGCGAGGTGGTCAATGACGCCGGCCAGCACTGGGACCTGCACCTCAAAGGCGCCGGGCAGACGCCCTACTCACGCATGGGCGACGGCCGCGCGGTACTGCGCAGCTCGATCCGCGAATTCCTCGCCAGCGAATACCTGCACGCCCTGGGCATCCCCAGCAGCCGCGCGCTTTGCGTCACCGGCTCGGACACCCCGGTATGGCGCGAGACCAGGGAAAGCGCCGCCATGCTGCTGCGCCTGGCGCCCAGCCACGTGCGCTTCGGCCACTTCGAGTACTTCTACTACACCCAGCAGCACGACAAGCTGAAGGAGCTGGGCGACTTCGTCCTGGCCAACCACTTCCCCGAGTGCCTGGAGCAGCCGCAGCCCTATGCCGCGTTCTTCCGCGCAGTGGTGGAAAGCAACGCCGAACTCATCGCCCACTGGCAGGCCTACGGCTTCTGCCACGGGGTGATGAACACCGACAACATGTCGATCCTCGGCATCACCTTCGACTACGGCCCCTACGCCTTCCTCGACGACTTCGACGCCAAGCACATCTGCAACCACTCCGACGACGCCGGGCGCTACAGCTTCAACAACCAGGTGCCCATCGCCCACTGGAACCTGGCGGCCCTGGCCCAGGCGCTGACGCCCTTCGTCGAGGTGGACGAACTGCGCGAGGCCCTCGGCCTGTTCCTGCCGCTGTACCAGGCCCACTACCTGGACCTGATGCGCCGCCGCCTGGGCTTCACCACCGCGGAGGACGGCGATCTGGACCTGGTGCAGCGCCTGCTGCAGGCCATGCAGAGTGGCGCGGTGGACTACAGCCTGTTCTTCCGCCGCCTCGGCGAGCAGGCGCCGGAACAGGCGCTGGCGCAGGTCCGCGAAGACTTCGTCGACCTCGCCGGCTTCGACGCCTGGGCCGCCGACTACCGCGCCCGCGCCGAACACGAAGGCGGCAGCCAGGACGAGCGCCGCGCCCGCATGCACGCGGTGAACCCGCTGTACGTGCTGCGCAACTACCTGGCCCAGGAAGCCATCGCCGCCGCCGAACAGGGCGACTACTCAGTGGTGCGCGAGCTGCACGAGACGCTCAGCAAGCCCTTCGAAGAACAGCCCGGACGCGAAGCCTTCACCCGCCGCCCGCCGGACTGGGGCCGGCACCTGGAGATCAGTTGCTCCTCCTGAGGCGGTTATAAGCTCAGGCGAAATCGTTCTGCCGCCGCCCGGCGGGCATTGCTCCCGGTCATTGACCGGTCGGGGCGCCGCTCGCATCCTCAGGGCTTTCTGCCCACCAAGGATGCTCGAACAATGAAACTGGAAACCCTGGCGATCCACGCCGGCTACAGCCCCGACCCGACCACCAAGGCAGTGGCCGTGCCGATCTACCAGACCACCTCCTACGCCTTCGACGACACCCAGCACGGCGCCGACCTGTTCGACCTGAAGGTGGCCGGCAACATCTACACGCGGATCATGAACCCCACCAACGACGTGCTGGAGCAGCGCGTCGCCGCCCTGGAAGGCGGCGTGGGCGCGCTGGCCGTGGCCTCGGGCATGGCCGCCATCACCTATGCCATTCAGACCGTCGCCGAGGCCGGCGACAACATCGTCTCGGTGGCCAAGCTCTACGGCGGCACCTACAACCTGCTGGCCCACACCCTGCCGCGCTTCGGCATCCAGACGCGCTTCGCGTCCCACGACGACGTGGCCGCGCTGGAAGCGCTGATCGACGAGCGCACCAAGGCGGTGTTCTGCGAGTCCATTGGCAACCCGGCAGGCAACATCGTCGACCTCCAGGCCCTGGCCGACGCCGCGCACCGCCATGGCGTGCCGCTGATCGTCGACAACACCGTGGCCACGCCCATCCTCTGCCGGCCCTTCGAGTACGGCGCGGACATCGTGGTGCACTCGCTGACCAAGTACATCGGCGGCCACGGCACCAGCATCGGCGGCATGGTGGTCGACTCCGGCAAGTTCCCCTGGGCGCAGCACAAGGAACGCTTCCCGCTGCTCAACACCCCGGACCCGTCCTACCACGGCGTGACCTACACCGAAGCCTTCGGCCCGGCGGCGTTCATCGGCCGCTGCCGCGTGGTGCCGCTGCGCAACACCGGCGCGGCGCTGTCGCCGTTCAACGCCTTCCTCATCCTCCAGGGCCTGGAGACCCTCGCCCTGCGCATGGAGCGCCACTGCGAGAACGCGCTGAAGGTCGCCCACTACCTGGAGCAGCACCCGCAGGTGGCCTGGGTGAAATACGCCGGCCTGCCGGAGCACCCCGAACACGCCCTGGCCAAGCGCTACATGGGCGGCAAGCCGGCCTCGATCCTGTCCTTCGGCATCCAGGGCGGCGCCGAGGCCGGCGCGCGCTTCATCGACGCGCTGAAGCTGGTGGTGCGCCTGGTCAACATCGGCGACGCCAAGTCCCTGGCCTGCCACCCGGCCAGCACCACCCACCGCCAGCTCAACGCCGAGGAACTGGCCCGCGCCGGGGTGAGCCAGGACATGGTGCGGCTGTCCATCGGCATCGAGCACAGCGACGACATCATCGCCGACCTCGAACAGGCCCTGGCCGCCGCCGCGGCTTGATATCCGCCGGGCGCGGCTCCAGATTGGGGGAATCCCCCGCTGGAGCCGCGCCATGTCCGAACCCCTGCTGATTCCCTGCCCCCACTGCGGCGGCCTCAACCGCCTGCCAGCCGAACGCCTGGGCGACCATCCGCGCTGCGGGCGCTGCAAGCACGAGGTGCTGCCGGGCAAGCCCTTCGCCGTCGACGAGGCCGGCTTCGCCGCCCAGCTCAAGGGCGACCTGCCGCTGCTGCTGGACGTCTGGGCCGACTGGTGCGGCCCATGCAAGGCCTTCGCGCCGACCTTCGAACAGGCCGCCGCGCGGCTTTCCGGACGCTGCCGCCTGGCCAAGCTGGACAGCGAAGCCAACCAGCGCCTGGCCGGGCAGTTGGGCATCCGCTCCATCCCCAGCCTGATCCTCTTCAAGGACGGCCGCGAAGCGTCGCGCCAGAGCGGCGCCCTGCCGCTGCCGCAACTGCTCGACTGGCTGGCCCGCCAGGGCCTGTGAGGCGCCGTGACCGCTTCGGTCAGCGCGCCTGAGCGAAGCGGTCATTGCCCGCCGCGGCAGGGCGGCTAGGCTTGCCTGAACAGAACAAGAAGCGGAGCCGCCCGATGTCCTTTCCCGTCGAATTCGTCCGCCAGATGACCGAAGAGCACATCGCCTTCGTCAAGCGCTACGGGCTCAAGGCCGAAATCCTCGAACGCGGCCACGTGCGCCTGCGCATGCCGCTGCACGGCAACGAGAATCACCTGGGCAACATGTACGCCGGCGCCCTCTTCACCCTCGCCGAGCTGCCCGGCGGCGTCATCACCCTGACCAGCTTCGACAGCCACCGCTTCTACCCCATCGTCAAGGAAGCCGGCCTGCGCTTCCGCCGCCCCGCCACCAGCGACGTCTGGGTCGAGGCCCGCCTGAGCGACGCCGAGATCGCCCGCATCGCCGAGGAGGCCACGCTCAACGGCAAGGCCGAGTACGTGCTGGACCTGCAACTGAAGGATGAACACGGCGAAGTGGTCGCCGAGAGCCACGCCGTCTATCAGCTGCGCAGCCGTTGATCCGCGGCCCTTGCGCTGTGTCAACATGGGCGCGCGCGGCTGGGCCAGAGTGGTGGGACCGCCGGAGGATCCCACCATGCCCAAGCACATCCTGGTCGCCCACGACCTCAGCGTCGAAGCCGACGTCGCCGTGCGCCGCGCCGCGCAACTGGCCGCCGAGCACGACGCCCGCGTCAGCCTGCTGCACGTCATCGAACAGCCCCTGGGCGCGCCGCTGCTGGCCAAGGCCCGGCAGAGCGCCGTCGCCGCGCTGCAGGACAGCGCCCACAGCGCCGGCCTGGAACACTACCAGCCACTGGTCGCCGAGGGCCGCCCGGCCAACGTGATAGCCGCCACGGCGCAGGAGCTGCAGGCGGACCTGCTGGTCACCGGTACCCACCGCCAGGCGCTGGTGGAGCGTTTCGACGGCACCACCCTGGAACAGATCCTGCGCTGCAGCCGGGTGCCCGCCCTGCTGGTGACCGACTCGCAGCTGCGCCCCTACCAGCGGGCGCTCAGCGCCCTGGACTTCTCCGTCGGCGCCTGCCACGCCTGGCGCAGCGCCTGCGCCTGGCTGGCGCCGGGCGGCGAACTGCTGGCCCTGCATGCCTACGACGCCGGCAACGACCCCGGCCGGCTGCGCGAACGCCTGGACGAGCAACGCCAGTTGCTGGAACAGCTGATGCACGACGAGAGCCAGCAGGTGGGCGGCCCGCTGCCGCAACTCGAGTGCCTGGTGAGTTCGATGGGGGTTCGCGAAGCGCTGGACCACAGCCTGGCCGACTGGCGGCCGCAACTGCTGGTGCTCGGCAGCCGCGGGCGCGGCGCGCTACAGCAGGCCCTGCTGGGCAGCACGGCGCGCTACTACCTGCGCCGGCCGCCTTGCGACCTGCTGGTCAGTGCCTGAATAGAGCAGCTATAAGCTTCAAGCTTCGAGCAGGCCGTGCAGTTCGACGAACTGCAGGGTCAGCTTGTGGCGGGGATCGAGGTAGATCAGCGGGGTGCAGACCTGGTGCGACTCGCGCATCTTCACCGAGCTCATCAGGTACACCGGCAGCACCGGCATGTCCTCTTCCACCAGCTCGTCGAGCAGTTGCTGTGGCAGGCTGGCGCGCGGCTGGAACTGGTTGACCACGATGCCCTCCACTTCCAGGCCCTCGTTGTGGTCCTCCTTCAGCTCCTCGATCTCGCGCAGCAGGCCGTACAGCGCCTGGCGGGAAAAACTGTCGCAGTCGAAGGGGATCAGGCAGCGGTCGGCGGCGATCAGCGCGGATACCGTGTAGAAGTTCAGCGCTGGCGGGGTGTCCAGGTAGATGCGGTCGTAGTCCTCGGCCAGCTCGTCGAGCAGTTTGCGCAGCTTGTTGATCTTGTGCTTGGCCTCGAGCTTGGGCTGCAGGTCGGCCAACTCGGCGGTGGCGGTCACCACATGGAGGTTTTCGAACGGCGTCTCGTAGATGTCCACCTTGCCCTTGCGGGCGAAGGGGCCGCTGGAGAGGCTCTGCTTGAAGAAATCGGCGATGCCCATGGGCACGTCGTCGCCGGTCAGGCCGGTGAGGTAGTGGGTGGAATTACCCTGGGCGTCCAGGTCCACCAGCAGCGTGCGGTAGCCCTCGGCGGCGCTCACGGCGGCCAGGTTGCAGGCAATGCTCGACTTGCCGACCCCGCCCTTCTGATTGAAAACCACGCGACGCATGAGCACCCCTCCAAGCCGTTCAAGTGACACCGGATTCTATGCAATGCCCATGACAAGGGCGAGCACTTGCGCATGCCGCCGGGCGGCGTCTAACCCGCCGCGCCTCGGGTGACCAGTTCGATGAAGGCCAGCGCCGCCGGCGAGGTCTCGCTGCGCCGCCGCACCAGCCACACCGAGCTGGTCGCGCCAGGGTCCAGCAGGGTGCGGTAGACCACCCCGTCCACCCGCGTGCGGCGGAACGAGCCGGGCAGCATGGAAACCCCCAGGCCCGCCGCCACCAGGCCGATGATGGTCATGGCCTCGCCGGCCTCCTGGCTGATGCGCGGGGTGAAGCCGGCTTGCCGGGCCAGCGCCTGCAACTGGTCGTACAGCCCGGTGCCGTAGCTGCGCGGGAAGAACACGAAGGGCTCCTCGGCCAGCGCCGCCAGTTCCAGGCCCTCCAGCGAATCGCGGGCCAGCGGGTGGTCGGCGCGCAGCACCGCCACCAGCGGTTCGCTGAACAGCTCCACCGCCTCCAGCGAGGCCGGCAGCTGGAAGGAGCGGATCACCCCGACCTGCAGGCGCTCTTCCTGCAGCGCTTCGACGATCTGCCGGCTGCTCATCTCCTGCAGGTCCAGGTGCACTTCCGGGTAGGCCTGGCGGAAGGCGTGGATGCTGCGCGGGATGGCCGAGGTGAAGGGCGCCGAGGCGGTGAAGCCGATGCGCAACTCGCCCAGTTCGCCCTGGTGCGCGCGGCGCGCCAGCAGCACCGCGCGGTCGACCTGGGCCAACACCTGGCGGGCCTCGTCGAGGAACAGCCGGCCGGCTTCGGTCAACGCCACCCGGCGGTTGGTGCGCTCCAGCAGGCGCGCGCCTATCTCCTCTTCCAGCGCCTGGATCTGCTGGCTCAGCGGCGGCTGGGAAATGCCCAGGGCCTCGGCGGCGCGGCCGAAATGCAGTTCCTCGGCGACGGCGATGAAGTAACGCAGGTGACGCAGCTCCATGGGAACTCCGAATGAGTCGAATTACATATCAAACGTGTCGATCAATATATTGGAAATAATAAAAGCCCTTCCTTATCCTTGTCACACAAGCCCAATAACGACTTTCCACTTTCTGCCAGCCTGGCTGCGCGGGCCGATTTCGCTCGCCGCGAGGCACACTCCTTTCCAGAATCGAGGTGAGTTGTGAGTCACTCTGCCGTGCGGGCTTCGTCGGATTCCGAACCCGCCTTGCTGCAGGCCGCCGAGGTGGCCAACCAGGCGCTGGCCGGCGCCGTGAACGACATCGAGAGCTACATCGAGAAAGGCACCCCGGCCTTCATGCGCACCTCGCTTGCGCTGTTCTCCGGCGGCTTCGCCACCTTCGCCCTGCTCTACTGCGTGCAGCCGATGATGCCGGTGCTGTCGCAGACCTTCGCCCTCAGCGCCGCGCAGAGCAGCCTGGTGCTGTCCATCGCGACCATCATGATGGCCCTCGGCCTGCTGGTCACCGGGCCGATTTCCGACGCCATCGGGCGCAAGCCGATCATGGTCGCCTCGCTGGCCTTCGCCGCCCTCTTCACCCTGGCCAGCGCGGTGATGCCGACCTGGCACGGGGTGCTGGCCATGCGCGCGCTGGTCGGGCTGTCGCTCAGCGGCCTGGCGGCAGTGGGCATGACCTACCTGAGCGAGGAAATCCACCCGCAGCACATCGGCCTATCCATGGGGCTGTACATCGGCGGCAACGCCATTGGCGGCATGAGTGGGCGGCTGATCACCGGCGTGCTGGTGGACTTCATGTCCTGGCACGCGGCCATCGCCATCCTCGGCGGCCTGGCCCTGGTGGCGGCTGTGGTGTTCTGGCGCATCCTTCCGGAGTCGCGCAACTTCCGCCCCACCCCGCTGAACCTCCGGCAACTGGCCGACGGCTTCGCCTCGCACCTGCGCGACGCCGGCCTGCCCTGGCTGTTCCTCGAGGGCTTCCTGCTGATGGGCGCCTTCGTCACCCTGTTCAACTACATCGGCTACCGCCTGCTGGCCGATCCGTACCACCTCAGCCAGGCCGTGGTCGGCGTGCTCTCGCTGGTGTACCTGGTGGGCATCTACAGCTCCGCCTGGGTCGGCTCGCTGGCCGACCGCCTGGGCCGGCGCAAGGTGCTCTGGGCGGTGATAGTGCTGATGCTCAGCGGCCTGCTGCTGACCCTGCTGCCGGCGCTGCCGCTGATAGTCGCGGGCATGCTGCTGTTCACCTTCGGCTTCTTCGCCGCGCACTCGGTGGCCAGCAGCTGGATCGGCCGCCGCGCGCTCAAGGCCAAGGGCCAGGCCTCGTCGCTGTACCTGTTCAGCTACTACCTGGGCTCCAGCGTGGCCGGCACTACCGGCGGGGTGTTCTGGCACCACTTCGGCTGGACCGGCGTCGGCCTGTTCATCGCCGCGCTGCTGTCGGTCGCCGTGCTGGTGGCCCTGCACCTGGCGCGCCTGGCAGTGTTACCGCGCACCCTTCCCGCGCTGAGCACTTCGCATAACTGAGTAGTTTCCACACACTCAGCTTTGATTCTGTCGGCGACAGATATGCCAGTGTCGCCTCCGGATATGACATTCCCATGATCGCGACGCCCCTATCCCGGGGCGTCGTGGCGCTTCTACCCAATTCTTTCGCGCCTACGACCAAGGTCGTAACAAAATGTGGCGCGCATCTTGCGTTCAGGAAAAGGAACACCTCGTTGGATTATCAAAACGGCTTCGGCTGCGCAGGACGCATTTCCTTCCTTTTCTCGCTGTAGGTAACGCATGAGCAGTACCCCATCCGCCGGTCTGGCCCAGGGCCTGAAGAACCGTCACGTCACCATGTTGTCCATCGCCGGGGCCATCGGCGCCGGCCTCTTCGTCGGCTCCGGCCACGCCATCGCCGAAGCCGGCCCGGGCGTCATGGTTTCCTACCTGGCCGCCGGCCTGCTGGTGGTCCTGGTCATGCGCATGCTGGCCGAAATGGCCGTCGCGCAGCCGGACAGCGGCTCCTTCTCCACCTACGCCGACCGCGCCATCGGCCACTGGGCCGGGTTCACCATCGGCTGGCTGTACTGGTGGTTCTGGGTGCTGGTGATCCCGCTGGAGGCCAACGCCGCCGCCGCCATCATCCACGCCTGGATCCCCGGCGCGCCGATCTGGGTCCTGGCCTTCGTGATCACCGCGGCGCTGACCGTGACCAACCTGTTCAGCGTGAAGAACTACGGTGAGTTCGAGTTCTGGCTGGCGCTGATCAAGGTCGGTTCGATCATCGCCTTCCTGGTCATGGGTTGCGCGGCCATCTTCGGCGTCTCGCTGAACCCCGAGGTCAGCGGCATCAGCCACCTGTACGCCGAGGGCGGCTTCCTGCCCAAGGGCTGGGGCGCCGTGCTGGCGGCCCTGCTGACCACAATGTTCTCCTTCATGGGCTCGGAAATCGTCACCATCGCCGCCACCGAGTCCAAGGACCCGGCGCAGCAGATCACCCGCGCCACCAACTCGGTGATCTGGCGGATCGCGCTGTTCTACCTGCTGTCGATCCTGATCGTGGTCTGCCTGGTGCCGTGGAACGACCCGCGCCTGGTGAGCATGGGCTCCTACCAGACCGTGCTGGAGCACCTGCACGTGCCCTACGCCAAGCTGATCGTCGACATCATCGTCCTGGTCTCGGTGACCAGCTGCCTGAACTCGGCGCTCTACACCGCCTCGCGGATGATGTACTCGCTGAGCAAGCGCGGCGACGCCCCGCGCATCGCCCAGGTGACCAGCGCCAGCCGCACCCCGGTGTACGCCGTGCTGCTGTCCACCGCCATGGCCTTCCTGTGCACCTTCGCCAACTACCTGGCCCCGGCCGAAGTGTTCAACTTCCTGCTGGCCAGCTCCGGCGCCATCGCCCTGCTGGTGTACCTGGTGATCGCCATCTCGCAGCTGAACATGCGCAAGAAGCTGCTCGCCCAGGGCCACCAGCTGACGCTGAAGATGTGGCTGTTCCCCTGGCTGACCTGGGCGGTGATCATCTTCATCAGCGCCGCGCTGGTGATCATGATGATCCGCCCGGACCACCGCATGGAGGTGGTCGCCACCGCCCTGCTGACCATCGTGGTCGTGTGCTCCGGCCTGCTGGTCTCGAACCGTCGCAAGGCCCAGCGCGCCGCAGGCTACGCGGCCGACGCCGCCTGACGCAGCGCCCATGAAAAAGCCCCGCCATTGGCGGGGCTTTTTCGTTGGGCGCGTGTTTTGTAGGAGCGCGCCCTGCGCGCGAATCGCGGGCAGGGCCCGCTCCTACAGGTTGGCACTGAATTTCCCGACCATGCCCGTAGGGCGGATAACCGCGAACGGTTATTCGCCCCACGCAAAGCGTCAGTGATACTGCGCCGACAGCTCGTGCACCGCCTCGAAGAAGACGCCGGCATGGGCCGGGTCGACTTCCGGGGTGATGCCGTGGCCGAGGTTGAACACGTGGCCGCTGCCCTGGCCGTAGGCGCCGAGGATGCGCGCCACTTCGCGGCGGATGGCTTCCGGGTTGGCGTAGAGCACCGACGGGTCCATGTTGCCCTGCAGCGCCACCTTGTCGCCGACGCGGGCGCGGGCGCTGCCGATGTCGCAGGTCCAGTCCAGGCCCAGCGCTTCGGCGCCGGTGTCGGCCATGGACTCCAGCCACAGGCCGCCGCCCTTGGTGAAGAGGATCACCGGCACCTGGCGGCCATCGTGCTCGCGGATCAGGCCGTCGACGATCTTCTTCATGTAGGCCAGGGAGAATTCCTGGTACGCCGCCGACGACAGGCTGCCGCCCCAGGAGTCGAAGATCTGCACGGCCTGGGCGCCAGCGCGGATCTGCCCGTTGAGGTAGCCGGTGACCGACTGCGCCAGCTTGTCGAGCAGCGCGTGCATGGCCTGCGGGTTGTCGTAGAGCATCGCCTTGGACTTGCGGAAGTCCCTGCTGGAGCCGCCTTCGACCATGTAGGTGGCGAGGGTCCAGGGGCTGCCGGAGAAGCCGATCAGCGGCACCCGGCCGTTCAGCTCGCGGCGGATGGTGCGCACGGCGTCCATGACGTAGCCCAGATCCTTCTCCGGATCGGGGATCGGCAGCGCCTCGATGTCGGCCAGGCTGGAGACCACCTTCTTGAAGCGCGGGCCCTCGCCGCTCTCGAAGAACAGACCCTGGCCCATGGCGTCGGGGATGGTGAGGATGTCGGAGAAGAGGATCGCCGCGTCCAGCTGCGGATAGCGGTCCAGCGGCTGCAGGGTCACCTCGCAGGCCAGCTGCGGGTTCATGCACAGGCTCATGAAGTCCCCAGCCTTGGCGCGGGTGGCGCGGTATTCCGGGAGATAGCGGCCGGCCTGGCGCATCATCCACACGGGGGTAACGTCGACGGGCTGCTTGAGCAGGGCACGGAGGAAGCGATCGTTCTTCAGGGCAGTCATGGCGGCATCCGGCAAAAAAGTGCGGGCATTTTCGCAAAGCCCAAAGCAAAAGGCACGGCGGGGGCCGTGCCTTTTGTCCATCGCGGCATTCTGCCGCAGCGCTGGTGCTTCTGCTCTTCGTAGGAGCGAGCTTGCTCGCGAACAAACCCCTGCAGCGGGGCTAGGGTTCGCGAGCAAGCTCGCTCCTACAAGAGCAGGTGTCAGACGCCGAGGTAGTCGAGGATGCCTTCGGCGGCCGTGCGGCCTTCGAAAATCGCCGTCACCACCAGGTCGGAACCGCGGACCATGTCGCCGCCGGCGAAGATCTTCGGGTTGCTGGTCTGGTGCTTGAACTGCGCGGCGGCCGGGGCGATGACGCGGCCCTGGCTGTCGATCTCGACCTGGTGCTGCTCGAACCAGGGCGCCGGGCTCGGGCGGAAGCCGAAGGCGATCAGCACGGCTTCGGCCGGGATGATCTCCTCGGAGCCCGGGATCGGCTCGGGGCTGCGGCGGCCACGGGCGTCCGGTTCGCCGAGACGGGTCTCGACCACCTTCACGCCTTCCACCCTGTCCTCGCCGACGATGGCGATGGGCTGGCGGTTGAAGAGGAACTTCACACCCTCTTCCTTGGCGTTCTTCACCTCTTTGCGCGAACCGGGCATGTTCTCTTCGTCGCGGCGATAGGCGCAGGTCACGCTCTTGGCGCCCTGGCGGATGGAGGTGCGGTTGCAGTCCATCGCGGTGTCGCCGCCGCCCAGGACCACCACGCGCTTGCCCTTCATGTCGACGAAGTCCTCGGGGGACTTCTCGAAGCCGAGGTTGCGGTTCACGTTGGCGATCAGGAAGTCCAGCGCATCGTGCACGCCGGGCAGGTCCTCGCCGGGGAAGCCACCCTTCATGTAGGTGTAGGTGCCCATGCCCATGAACACGGCATCGTACTCATCGAGCAACTGCTCCATGGTCACGTCCTTGCCGATCTCGGTGTTCAGGCGGAACTCGATGCCCATGCCGGTGAAGACTTCGCGGCGGCGCGACAGCACGTGCTTTTCCAGCTTGAACTCGGGGATGCCGAAGGTCAGCAGGCCGCCGATTTCCGGGTTGCGGTCATACACCACCGGGGTCACGCCGTTGCGCACCAGCACGTCGGCGCAGCCCAGGCCGGCCGGGCCGGCGCCGATCACCGCGACGCGCTTGCCGGTGGGCTTGACCTTGGACATGTCCGGGCGCCAGCCCATGGCGAAGGCGGTGTCGGTGATGTATTTCTCCACCGAGCCGATGGTCACCGCGCCGAAACCGTCGTTGAGGGTGCAGGCACCCTCGCAGAGGCGGTCCTGCGGACACACCCGGCCGCAGACTTCCGGCAGGGTGTTGGTCTGGTGCGACAGCTCGGCGGCGGCCAGGATGTTGCCTTCGGAAACCAGCTTCAGCCAGTTGGGGATGAAGTTGTGGACCGGGCACTTCCACTCGCAGTACGGGTTGCCGCAGCCCAGGCAGCGATGGGCCTGGTCAGCCGCCTGCTGCGGCTTGAACAGGTCGTAGATTTCCACGAACTCGCGCTTGCGCTGGCGCAGCAGTTTCTTCTTCGGATCCTTGCGCCCGACTTCGATGAACTGGAAGTCATTGTTGAGACGTTCAGACATTTCAAGACCTCTTCAGACTTCAGGCGCTTATTGCGGGTTGGCACGGGTGCTGGTCAGCAGGGAACCGAGGCTCGCGGCCTTCGGTTTCACCAGCCAGAACCGACGCAGGTAGTCGTCGAGGTTCTCCAGCAGGTTCGCACCCCACTCGCTCGCCGTTTCCTCGACATATTCCACCAGGACCTTGCGCAGGTGGCTGCGCTGGGCCTCCATCGCCTCGCCGCTGATCCGCTGGATTTCCACCAGCTCATGGTTCACGCGGTCGACGAAGGTGTTGTCCATGTCCAGGACGTAGGCGAAGCCCCCGGTCATGCCGGAGCCGAAGTTGTAGCCGGTCTTGCCCAGTACGCAGACGAAACCGCCGGTCATGTACTCGCAGCAGTGGTCGCCAGTGCCTTCCACCACCGCGTGGGCGCCGGAGTTGCGCACGCCGAAACGCTCGCCCGCGGTGCCGGCGGCGAACAGCTTGCCGCCGGTGGCGCCATACAGGCAGGTGTTGCCGACGATGGCCGACTCCTGGGTCTTGAACGGGCTGCCCTTGGGCGGGGTCACCACCAGCTTGCCGCCGGTCATGCCCTTGCCCACGTAGTCGTTGGCGTCGCCTTCCAGGTACAGGTGCAGGCCGCCGGCGTTCCACACGCCGAAGCTCTGCCCCGCGGTACCCTTGAAGCGGAAGGTGATCGGCGCCTTGGCCATGCCCTGGTTGCCATGCACCCGGGCGATCTCGCCGGACACGCGCGCGCCGATGGAACGGTCGCAGTTGCAGATGTCCAGCTCGTACTCGCCGCCCTTGGCGCCTTCGATGGCGCCGCGGGCCAGCTCGACCATCTTCTCGGCCAGCAGGCCCTGGTCGAACGGCGGGTTCTTCTCGACTTCACAGAACTGCGGCTTCTCGGCCGGGATCAGGTCGCTGCCCAGCAGCGGGGTGAGGTCGAGGTTGCCCTGCTTGGCGGTTTCGCCGGGCAGGATTTCCAGCAGGTCGGTACGGCCGATCAGCTCGGCGAGGCTGCGCACGCCCAGCTTGGCCAGCCATTCGCGGGTCTCGCTGGCGATGAAGGTGAAGAAGTTCGTCACCATCTCGACCGTGCCGATGAAGTGGTCCTTGCGCAGCTTGTCGTTCTGGGTGGCCACGCCGGTGGCGCAGTTGTTCAGGTGGCAGATGCGCAGGTACTTGCAGCCCAGGGCGATCATCGGCGCGGTACCGAAGCCGAAGCTCTCGGCGCCGAGGATGGCCGCCTTGATCACATCCAGACCAGTCTTCAGGCCGCCGTCGGTCTGCACGCGGACCTTGCCGCGCAGGTCGTTGCCGCGCAGGGTCTGGTGCGCCTCGGCGAGGCCCAGCTCCCAAGGCGAACCGGCGTACTTGATGGAGGTGATCGGCGAAGCACCGGTACCGCCGTCGTAGCCGGAGATGGTGATCAGGTCGGCATAGGCCTTGGCCACGCCGGCGGCGATGGTGCCCACGCCCGGCTCGGAGACCAGCTTCACCGACACCAGCGCCTGCGGGTTGACCTGCTTGAGGTCGAAGATCAGCTGCGCCAGGTCCTCGATGGAATAGATGTCGTGGTGCGGCGGCGGCGAGATCAAAGTCACGCCGGGCACCGCGTAGCGCAGGCGGGCGATCAGGCCGTTGACCTTGCCGCCGGGCAGTTGGCCGCCCTCGCCAGGCTTGGCGCCCTGGGCCACCTTGATCTGCAGGACCTCGGCGTTGACCAGGTATTCCGGGGTCACGCCGAAGCGGCCGGTGGCCACCTGCTTGATCTTCGAGCTCTTCAGCGTGCCGTAGCGCGCCGGGTCCTCGCCGCCCTCACCGGAGTTGGAGCGCCCGCCGAGGCGGTTCATGGCTTCGGCCAGGGCCTCGTGGGCTTCCGGCGACAACGCGCCGAGGGAGATGCCGGCGGCGTCGAAGCGCTTGAAGATCGACTCCAGCGGCTCGATTTCGTCGAGGCTCAGCGGCTGCGCGGCAGTCTTCACCTGCAGCAGGTCGCGGAGCATCGACACCGGGCGCTTGTCCACCAGCGCGGTGTATTCCTTGAATTTCTCGTAGTCGCCCTGCTGCACGGCGGCCTGCAGGGTGTTGACCACGTCCGGGTTGTAGGCGTGGTACTCGCCGCCGTAGACGAACTTCAGCAGGCCGCCCTGCTGGATCGCCTTGCGGTTGTTCCAGGCCTCGCCGGCGAGCAGCTTCTGCTCGTTCTCGATATCGAGGAAGCGCGCGCCCTGGATGCGGCTGGGCACGCCCGGGAAGCACAGGCCGGTGACCTCGTCGGCCAGGCCGATGGCTTCGAACAGCTGGGCGCCGCGGTAGGAGGCGATGGTGGAGATGCCCATCTTCGACAGGATCTTCATCAGGCCCTTGGAGATGCCCTTGCGGTAGTACTTGAACACCTCGTAGAGGTCGCCCAGCACTTCGCCGGTGCGGATCAGGTCGGCCAGTACCTCGTAGGCGAGGAACGGGTAGACCGCCGAGGCGCCGAAGCCCACCAGCACCGCGAAGTGGTGTGGGTCGCGGGCGGTGGCGGTCTCCACCAGGATGTTCGAGTCGCAGCGCAGGCCGGTCTGCACCAGGCGGTGGTGCACGGCGCCGACGGCCAGGGCCGCGTGCACCGGCAGCTTGCCGGGGGCGATGTGGCGGTCGGAGAGCACCAGCAGCACCTTGCCGGCGCGCACGGCTTCCTCGGCCTGGTCGGCGATGTTGCGCACGGCCGCTTCCAGGCCGACGGACTCGTCGTAGTTCAGGTCGATGTGGTGGCGGTCGAAGCCCGGGCGCTCCAGGTTCATCAGGCTGCGCCACTTCGCCGGGGAGATCACCGGGGTGGTCAGGATGGCCTGGTTGGCGTGGTGCGGCGACTCTTCGAAGATGTTCTGCTCGACGCCCAGGCAGGTCTCCAGGGACATCACGATCGCCTCGCGCAGCGGGTCGATCGGCGGGTTGGTGACCTGGGCGAAGACCTGGCGGAAGTAGTCGTAGGGCGAGCGGATGCGCTTGGACAGCACCGCCATCGGGGTGTCGTCGCCCATCGAGCCGACCGCTTCCTGGCCCTGCTCGGCCAGCGGGCGCAGCACCTGGTCACGCTCCTCGAAGGTGACCTGGAACATCTTCATGTACTGCTTGAGCTGGTCGCTGTCGTAGCTGGCCACGCCCTGGTCGTCTTCCAGGGTCGCCTGGATGCGCAGCGCGCTCTGGCGCAGCCACTGCTTGTACGGATGGCGCGACTTCAGGCGGTTGTCGATGTCTTCGGTCTGCAGCAGCTGGCCGGTCTCGGTGTCCACCGCGAGGATCTGCCCCGGGCCGACGCGGCCCTTGGCCAGCACGTCCTCGGCCTTGTAGTCCCAGACGCCGATTTCCGAGGCCAGGGTGATGTAGCCATTCTTGGTGGTGACCCAGCGCGCCGGGCGCAGGCCGTTGCGGTCGAGCAGGCAGACGGCGTAGCGGCCGTCGGTCAGCACCACGCCGGCGGGGCCGTCCCACGGCTCCATGTGCAGCGAGTTGAATTCATAGAACGCGCGCAGGTCGGCGTCCATGGTCTCGACGTTCTGCCAGGCCGGCGGGATGATCATGCGCAGGCCGCGGAACATGTCCATGCCGCCGGTGACCATCAGCTCGAGCATGTTGTCCATGCTCGAGGAGTCCGAACCCACGCGGTTGACCAGCGGGCCGAGCTCGTCGAGGTTCGGCATGAACTCGTTGACGAACTTGCTGCGCCGGGCCTGGGCCCAGTTGCGGTTGCCGGTGATGGTGTTGATCTCGCCGTTGTGCGCCAGCAGGCGGAACGGCTGGGCCAGCGGCCACTTCGGCAGGGTGTTGGTGGAGAAGCGCTGGTGGAAGACGCAGATGGCGGTCTTCAGGCGCTCGTCGGAAAGGTCTGGATAGAAGGCGGCGAGGTCCGCCGGCATCATCAGGCCCTTATAGATCATGGTCTTGTGCGAGAAGCTGCAGACGTAGTGGTCGGCATCGGCGGCGTTGGCCACCGAGGAGCGCCGACGGGCGCAGAACAGCTTCACGGCGAAGTCCTGGTCGGACAGGCCTTCGCCGCCGACGAACACCTGCTCGATCTGCGGCAGGCGCTCCAGGGCCAGGCGGCCGAGCACGCTGGTGTCGATCGGCACCTTGCGCCAGCCGACCAGCTGCAGGCCTTCGGCCTCGATCTCGCGGTTCATGTTCGCGCGAGCGGCCTCGGCCTTCACCGGGTCCTGGTTGAAGAAGACCATGCCCACCGCGTACTGGGCGGGCAGATCGGTCGCGAACTCGGCCTTGGCCACCGCCCGCAGGAACGCATCGGGCTTCTGGATCAGCAGCCCACAGCCATCCCCGGTCTTCCCGTCCGCGTTGATCCCACCTCGGTGGGTCATGCAGGTCAGTGCTTCGATGGCGGTTTGCAGAAGTTCATGGCTTGGCTCGCCCTGCATATGGGCGATCAGGCCGAATCCGCAGTTATCCTTGAACGTCTCAGGATGGTACAGACCTGCTTTCATAGAGAACTCTCACCGGCAAAACTTTTTTAATTCAGCGACTTCGCCTGTCTTCTCGCTCAAGCGGCAAGTTTCCGACAGGCAAAGGGAGGCCATTGTACATAGGTACAAGGCGCCTCACAAATTTTTGGCGAGAGGCTGAAACTGGATGTCGCATTCCTGAAAGAAAAAACCCGCCAGTCGTGCTTGTGACTGGCGGGTTTTCATTTTTGCGACAGCGCGTCAGTGGGCGCTGGCGATTTCCTGCTGGATGCTGGCGAAGGTGCGCGGCCAGGGTTTGCCGCCCTGGGCCTTGGCCGACAGGCTCTTCACCGCGGCCACGGCGGCGGCGCGGCTGGGGAAGCTGCCGTAGGTCACCACGTAGAAGGGCTTGCCCTGCAGGGTCTTGCGGAAGTAGCGGTACTCGCCGCCGCCCTGCTTGCTGATGTAGGCCTTGGCGCTGGCCTCGGAGCCAGTGCCCAGCACCTGCACAGCATAATTCCCCGCGGGCTGCGAGCGATACCACTGGCTACCGGCACCACCGGCGGCGGCGCTGGCCTTGGCCGGGGCCGCAGGCTTGCTCGGCGCAGCCTTGGCCACGGCCTTGGGTTCTGCCGGCTTGGCCGCGGGCTTGGCGACCGGTTTCACCGGCTCGGCCTTGGCCACCGGTTTGCTGACCGGGGCCGGGGCAGGCGTCGAAACCACCGGCTGCGCCGGAGCGCTCGCCACGCTCGGCGCCGACGGCACCGGATTCAGCGGTTGCGGCGCGCTCTTTCCGGCCAGCGGCGCGAGCGGCGGTGCAGAGGTGGTCACGGTCGGCGGCACGCCGGGCGCGGGCATGGCGCCTTCGTCAGCGTCTTCCTGGCCACCGGCCTGGGCCATGGGCTCGCGGATGACCGGCTGGGCCTCGCCCACCAGCGGCAGCGGCACCGGCTGGTTGGAACCGGCGAACTCCACCGAGGGGCCGGAGCCCGAGGCCGGCGCCTGGGCGGCGCCCGGCTGCGCGGCGGACCCCATCGGCAACTGCGCGGAAGCCTGGGTGGCGGCGCTATCCGGCTTGCTGGTGCGGCCCTGCATGAACCAGGCGGCGACAACGCCGATGGCGACCACGCCGAGGATCAGCAGATGTTTCTTCGGCAGGCGCAGGCTGGCGCCAGGAGCGGCCTTGCGGGCGCCGCCACGGTCGGCCAGCATCGCCTCGATCAGGGCGTCGCGGGCCACCTGGTTGATCGAGCCCGGCCAGCCGCCGGACTGCTCGTGGATATCGGCCAGCAGGTCGTCGGAAATCAGCTCCGCGCCCTGCCCTGCGCCTTCCAGGCGCTGCGCCAGGTATTCACGGGTTTCTTCCTCGCTGTAGGGCTGCAGTTCGATGGCGTGGAAACGCTCCTCGCCCTCGGACAGCGCCTCCAGCCGCGACAGCAGCTCGGGCTCGCCGAACAGGAACACGTGCAGGCGCGCCTCGCTGTTGCCGGCGGCCAGCAACAGCAGCACTTCCAGGGCGCCGTCACGCAGTTGCTCGGCATCGTCCACCAGCAGGTAGACGTCCTGCCCGGTGATCGCCAACTGGGCGACCTTGGCCAGGATGGCCTCGATGCTCACCTGGGTGATGCCAAGGCCCTGGGCCAGCTGGCGCATCAGGGTGGCTTCGTCGGCCGCCGAACGGCCGGAGATCACCACGCTGGACACCGCATCCTTGTTGGTGCTGGCCACCAGGGCCTGGCGCAGCAGGGTCTTGCCGCTGCCCAGGGGGCCGGTCACCGCCAGCAGCAGGTGGCTGTAGCGCGCCAGGTGGTGCAGTTGGCCCAGCACCGGCTTGCGCTGTGCCGGGAAGAACTTGAAGCCAGGAACCCGCGGAGCGAAGGGGTCGTGGCTGAACTGGTAGTGGGCCAGGAAGGCCTCATCGGCATGCAAGCTGGACATGGGACCTCAATGTTCTCCTAACTGATCGACCAGGGCCTGGTAATCAGTACGCAGGGTTTCTTCCAGAATCTCACGAGGGAAGTCCGCAGTGACCACCGCATCCCCCAGCCCTTTCAGCAATACGAGGCGCAGACGGCCGTCGAGCACCTTCTTGTCCACCGCCATGTGCTCGAGGAAGTCCCCGGCGCTCATTTCCTTCGGCGGCACCACCGGCAGTTTCGCCCGCTGCAGCAGGCGCACGCCACGGTCGCGCTCGGCGGCGGTCAGCCAGCCCAACAGATGCGACATCTGCAGTGCCATCACGGTTCCCGCACCCACGGCTTCGCCGTGCAGCCAGACGCCATAGCCCATGTGGGTCTCGATGGCATGACCAAAGGTGTGGCCGAGGTTCAGGGTGGCGCGCACCCCGGATTCCCGTTCGTCGGCGCCCACCACCCGGGCCTTGGCCGCGCAGGAGCGCTCGATGGCTTCGGCCAGGGCGGTGGAGTCGAGCGCCAGCAGCGCGTCGACGTTGTCTTCCAGCCAGGCTAGGAAAGGCTCGTCGCAGATCAGGCCGTACTTGATCACTTCCGCCAGGCCGGCGGACAGCTCGCGCTCCGGCAGCGTGCGCAGCGAGGCGGCATCGATCACCACCGCCTGCGGCTGGTAGAAGGCGCCGATCATGTTCTTGCCCAGCGGGTGGTTGATACCGGTCTTGCCGCCCACCGAGGAATCCACCTGGGACAGCAGGGTGGTCGGCACCTGGATGAAATCGACGCCGCGCTGGTAGCAGGCCGCAGCGAAGCCGGTCATGTCGCCGACCACGCCGCCGCCGAGGGCGATCAGGGTGGTCTTGCGGTCATGCCGCGCCTGCAGCAGGGCATCGAAGATCAGCTGCAGGGTTTCCCACTGCTTGTAGGCTTCGCCATCGGGCAGGACCACGGCGATCTGCGCGTAGTCGGCCAGCGTCTTCTGCAGGCGCGCCAGGTACAGCGGTGCGATTGTCTCGTTGGTGACGATGGCGACCTGCCGCCCACGGATATGCGGCGCGAAATGACGCGGATCATCCAGCAGCCCTTCGCCGATGTGGATCGGGTAGCTGCGGTCGCCGAGATCGACAGTGAGTGTGCGCATGAAGCCCCCAGACAGGAAAGGGCACTAGGATAACGCAGAACCGCGCGCCCTTTAATGGCGCTCCAGCCTGCGCAGGCGATCGAGTATCTCCAGCACCACCAGGCGCGGTGGCCGCTCGTCGGTTTCCACCACCACGTCGGCGATCTCCCGGTACAGCGGATCGCGCAGGGCCATGAGGTCGCGCAGGATCTGCCCCGGGTTGGGCTTCTGCAGCAGCGGCCGGTTCCGGTCGCGGGCGGTGCGGGCGATCTGCTGGTCGACCGAGGCGTGCAGGTAGACCACCTTGCCGCCGGCCTTGAGCGCGGCGCGGTTGGCCTCGCGCAGCACGGCGCCGCCGCCGGTGGCGATCACCACGCCGTCGCCGTCGCAGAGTTCGGCGAGCATGGCGGTTTCCCGCTCACGAAAGCCGGCCTCCCCCTCGACGTCGAAGATCCAGGGGATGTTGGCTCCGCAGCGCTGTTCGATCTCCTTGTCGGAGTCCTTGAAGTCGAGGTGCAGCTCTTTGGCAAGAAGACGCCCGATGGTGCTCTTTCCAGCACCCATCGGGCCTACCAGAATCAAATTGGGCACGGCATTGATCAACGATCGATGGCAATGGCCTGATTATTCATGATCCGGGGAGTGAGGAAAACCAGAAGCTCGTTCTTGGTGTCCGTCACATAGTCGTTCTTGAACAGGCGGCCGACGACCGGTACGTCGCCGAGGAACGGGACCTTGGAGGTGGTCTTGGTCTGGGTGTTGGAGAACACCCCGCCGATGACGATGGTTTCACCGTCGTTGACCAGCACCTTGGCGTTGACCTCGTTCTTCTTGATCGGCGGCACGCCGAGCAGCGCGTTCTGGTAGTCGGGCTCGTCCTTGTTCACCTTGACCTGCATGATGATGCGGTTGTCCGGGGTGATCTGCGGGGTGACCTCCAGGGACAGCGCGGCCTCCTTGAAGGACACCGAGGTGGCGCCGCTGGAGCTGGCTTCCTGGTAGGGAATCTCCGAGCCCTTGAGGATCTTCGCGGTTTCCTTGTCCGAGGTGACCACCTTCGGCTGCGACACCACCTCGCCGTTGCCGGTCTTCTCCATGGCGTTGAGCTGCAGGTCCAGGGTGGTGTTGTCGGTGACGAAGCCGATGCCGATGCCGGAGGTCGGCGTCGCGGTGGTCACGCCCAGGTCAACGAAGGTATTGCTCGTGCTGTTGGCGCCACCGGTGATGTTGAAGTTGCCGCGATTGCTCAGCGAACCACCCCATTGCACCCCCAGCTCCTTGGTGTAGTCGACGCTGGCCTCGACGATGCGCGCCTCGATCATCACCTGGCGTACCGGGATGTCCAGCTGCGAGACGATGCGGCGCAGCTCGTCCAGGCGGTCCTGGGTCTGGTAGGCGATGATGGCGTTGGTGCGGTCGTCGACGGTGATGGAGCCACGGTTGTCGGTGCCGGCGGCAGGCTGGGCGCCCGGGCCGGAACTGGTGCCGGTCACGGACTGGAACAGCTTGGCGATGTCGGAAGCCTTGGCGTAGTTCACCTGGATCAGTTCGCGACGCAGGGGCGCCAGTTCGGCGATCTGCTTCTGCGCTTCCAGCTCCTGGCGCTCACGCGCGGCGATCTCGTCGGCCGGCGCCACCAGCAGGACGTTGCCGACCTTGCGCTTGTCCAGGCCCTTGGTCTTGAGCACCAGGTCCAGCGCCTGGTCCCAGGGCACGTTCTGCAGGCGCAGGGTGATGTTGCCCTGCACGGTGTCGGAGGCCACCAGGTTGAGGTCGGTGAAGTCGGCGATCAGCTGCAGCACCGAGCGCACGTCGATGTCCTGGAAGTTCAGCGACAGTTTCTCGCCGGTGTAGGCGAAGCTGTCCTTCTTGCGCTTCTCGGCCTCGTTGCTGGTCATCGGCTTGATGCTGACGGTCATGCGGTTGTCGGTCTGGAACACCAGGTAGTCGTACAGGCCGCTGGGCTCGATGACGATGCTGGCCTTGTCGCCGGCCGCCGAGGCGTTGACGAACTGCACCGGAGTGGCGAAGTCCTTCACGTCCAGGCGCACGCGCAGGCTGTCGGGCAGCTGGGTGCGCGGGAAGTCCAGGCGGATCTTGCCGCCCTGCTCCTGGATGTCCGGGCTGACGCTCGGGTCGGACAGGTCGATGACCACGTTGCCCTCGCCCTGCTCGCCACGCTGGAAGTCGATGTTGCGGATCGCCTTGCCCACCGGCACGTAGGGCTTGGGCTGCGCCGGGCGAGGCGCCGCGGCATAGGCCGGGGCCGCGCTCGGCGCGGAGCTGGCCGCCGCCGCGGGCGCGCCACCACCCTGGCCGACCAGGATGATCAGGTCGTTGCCCTGGGCGCGGGTGGAATACGGCACCAGGGTGGTCAGGTTGATGATCAGGCGGGTGCGGTCCTTGGCCTCGACCACGGTCAGGCTGCGCGCGTTGCCCACGCCCAGCTCGCGGTTCTTGCTGCCCAGCTTGTTCTGCACGCCCGGCAGGTCCAGGGCGATGCGCGCCGGCTGCTCGATGGTGTAGCCACGCGGCGCGGCCACCGGCTCGTCGAAGCCCAGCTTGAGCTCCACGCGATCCCCCGGCAACGAGGCCACATCGACGCGCTGCAGGTTGGCGGCGAGCAGGCTCGGCGCGAAAAGGCCGGCCAACAGGGCAAAGCCCAGGCGGGTCATAGTTCTGTTCATCGTCGTCTGTATCCGTCGTGCAGACAGCAGTTTGTTATCCATGGTCATCCCCGCCCTTAGGAGCGCTCCTTGAGAGTCAGGCTGCGCGGACGCTCGAGCCAGCCACCCTCACCGTCAGGAACGATCTCGACTACATCGATCTTGCCTTCGCTGATGGAAACGATCTTCCCATCGTTGCGCCCCAGATAATCCCCCACCTTGACCCGGTGCACCCCTCCTGCACCGCGGACCAGGGCGAACGTACCCTCCTGGTTGGACAGTGTCCCCACCATCTCGAAGGTCTCGATGTTGAAACCTTCGAGGAACTGCTTGACCCGCGTTTCGTCGGGCTTGACCACCTTGGAGCCCTTCTGCTTGATCGCCAGGTCAATCTTCACCGGCGGCTGGAACGGGCTGCGCAGGGACGAGGCGTTGTAGGTGAAGGCCTCGTAGGGCTGGAACTTGGGCAGGGGCTCGATGGCCCCCTTGGGCCGCGCACGGACTTCGTCCATGTACGCCTGCAGGTCGGCGAAATCGCCACCCGAACCGCAACCATTCAGACTCAGCAGCAACAGGCCACACAGCATCAGGCGCTTGTTCATTTCTTCGCCCCCGCCTTGTTGGCCGCCGGCTTGGCCTGCACGCCCTTGTCGTTGTAGCGGTAGGTCTTGGCCACGATGGTCATGCGCAGCTTGGTGGTACTGTCCGCACTCACGGGTTTGATCTCGAAGTCGTGCAGGGTGACGATCCGCGGCAGGCTGGCCACGCCGCTGACGAAGGTCGCCAGGTCGTGGTAGCCGCCGACCACGCTGATCTGTATCGGCAGCTCGATGTAGAACTGCTGGGTGACTTCCGGCAGCAGCTTGATTTCCTCGAACTCCAGGCCGCTGCCCAGACCGGTGCGGGTGATGTCCTCGAGCAGCCCGGGCACCTCGGTGTCGCTGGGCAGCTGGCGCAGCAGCGCGCCGAAGGACTCTTCCATCTCCTTCATCTGGTTCTTGTAGGCTTCCAGGTTGGCCGCCTGGAAGGCCTTGGTGCCGAACTGCTGCTTGAGCGTCTCTTCCTCGGCCCGGCGCTGGTCCAGCTCGCCTTGCAGGTCCTTGAGGTGGAACTGGTAGCCGAGCACCAGCACCAGCACCATCAGCAGCGCGCCGGCGATCACCTTGGCCGCGGCGGGCCAGGAACCGACGTTGTTGAAGTCCAGCTCGTTGATATCGATCTTGCGCAGGCTTTGCAGGGAATCGGCCAGACTCATTTCTTGGCTCCTTGCGCGACTGTCTTCTTCTCCTGCTCCTTGACCTTCTCGCCGGGCTGCGTCTGCTGCACGGTGAGCTGGAAGGTGTTGGCCTGGTCGACGGCGCCCTGGGTGACCGCCTTGACCTCAGTGAGGTTGGGCGAGGTCAGCCAGTCGGAGGCGTCCAGGTTGCGCATCAGGTTGGACACGCGGTTGTTGGACTCGGCGGCGCCGGCGATGGCGATGGTGTGGCCGTTCATTTTCAGGCCGGTGTAGTACACGCCATCGGGCAGGGTGCGTACCAGCTGGTCGAAGACGCGCCCGATGATCGGCCGGTTGCCCTGCAGGTCCTGGATGATCTTCATCCGCTCCAGCAGTTGCTGGCGGCGCGTCTTCAGCTCGCTGATCTCCTTGATGCGGGCGTCCAGCACGGCGATTTCCTTGCGCAGGAAGTCGTTGCGCGCGCTCTGGTTCTCGATCGCCGAGCTGAAGTACTGGTCACCGAGGAACACCAGGCCGCCGGAGACCAGCAGCACGCCGCCCAGGGCGACCAGGAAGCGCTGCTTGCGCTCCTCGCGCAGCTGCTCCCGCCATGGCAGTAGGTTGATGCGCGCCATCAGTCGAAACTCCTCATCGCCAGACCGCAGGCAATCATCAGCGCCGGCGCGTCACTGGCCAGCGCCCCGGCATTCACCTTGTTGCTCAGCACCATGTCGGCGAAGGGGTTGGCCACCAGCGTCGGGGTGCCGATCTTCTGCTGGATGAGCCGGTCCAGGTCGGGAATGGAAGCCGTGCCGCCGGCGAGCAGGATGTAGTCGACGTCGTTGAACTGGCCCGCGGCGAAGAAGAACTGCAGGGAGCGCGAAACCTGCTGCACCACCGCATCCTTGAACGGTTGCAACACTTCGCTGTCGTAGTCATCCGGAAGACCGCCCTGCTTCTTGGCAAGGCCGGCTTCCTCCACCGACAGGCCGTAGCGGCGCTGGATCTCCTCGGTGAGCTGGCGCCCGCCGAACAGCTGCTCGCGGGTATAGATGGTGCGGCCGTGGTGGAGGACGCTGAGGGTGGTCATGGTGGCGCCGATGTCGACCACCGCGACGGTCAGCTCGTCGGCGTTGCCGCCCAACTGGTCGCCGAGCAGGCCGAAGGCGCGCTCCAGCGCGTAGGCCTCGACGTCCACCACCTTGGCGGTGAGCCCGGCCAGGGCCAGCGCGGCCTCGCGCACCTCGACGTTCTCCTTGCGGCAGGCCGCCAGCAGCACGTCGACGCTCTCGGCATTGCGCGCGGATACGCCCTGGACCTCGAAGTCGATGGCGACTTCCTCCAGGGGATAGGGAATGTACTGGTCGGCCTCGATCTTGAGCTGGTTCTCCAGCTCGTCTTCGGAAAGCCCGCCGTCCATCTCGATGGTCTTGGTGATGACCGCCGAGCCGGCGACCGCCACGGCAGCCGTCTTCACGCCGGTGCGCGCCTTGGCGACCACCCGCGACAGCGCCTGGCCGACCCCCTCCAGTTCGGCGATGTTTTTCTCGACCACCGAGTTCGGCGGGAGCGGCTCTACGGCGTAGGCCTCTACCTTGTAGCGCCCGCCCGAACGGCTCAACTCGAGGAGTTTGACCGAAGTCGAACTGATGTCGATCCCCAGCAGTGTGTTCGCTTTCTTAGTGAAGAGCCCTAGCACGACTGATTTCCTATCAGCATCCGAGACTTACGGACGATTTATGTTTTTTGACATTAGATACCAGACTTGACACCCGCGCAAATAGCTCGCCGGCAAAAAAACTGCTTATAATGTGATCAGCTTTTCCCTTTTTGCCGCGCCTTTCGCTTAACTCTCTCTTTTCTCTGGAAATCCAAGACCTGCCAATGCGCCTGCTGAAGTTTCTGTGGTGGACTTGCGTCACCCTTTTTTGTGGAGTGCTGCTCGGTTTAAGTGGCGCCTACCTGTACCTGAGCCCCAGCCTGCCTTCGGTCGACGCCCTGCGCAACGTGCAGCTGCAGATTCCGTTGCGGGTTTACAGCAGTGATAACAAATTGATAGCAGAGTTCGGCGAGATGCGCCGCACACCTATCCGTTTCGCTGACATCCCGCCGGATTTCATTCACGCCCTTCTGTCGGCCGAGGACGACAATTTCGCCAATCATTATGGCGTGGACGTGAAGAGCCTTATGCGCGCTGCCGCGCAATTATTGTCGACCGGTCACATCCAGACCGGCGGCAGCACCATCACCATGCAGGTGGCGAAGAACTACTTCCTCACCAACGAGCGCAGCTTCTCGCGCAAGATCACCGAGATCCTGCTGGCCCTGCAGATCGAGCGCGAGCTGACCAAGGACGAGATCCTCGAGCTGTACGTCAACAAGATCTACCTCGGCAACCGCGCCTACGGCATCGAGGCCGCCGCCCAGGTGTACTACGGCAAGTCGATCAAGGAACTGAGCCTGGCGCAGATGGCGATGATCGCCGGCCTGCCCAAGGCGCCCTCGCGCTACAACCCGCTGGCCAACGTGGCGCGCAGCATGGAGCGGCGCAACTGGATCCTCGAGCGGATGAACAAGCTCGGCTTCATCGACCAGGCCCGCTACCAGGAAGCCGTCGCCGAGCCGGTGGGAGCTTCCTACCACGTGGCGAGCCCGGAACTGGCGGCCCCGTACATCGCCGAGATGGCCCGCGCCGATATGGTCGGCCGCTACGGCGGCAATGCCTACACCGAGGGCTACCGGGTCTACACCACGGTGCACAGCGATCTGCAGCAGTACGCCAACGACGCCCTGCGCGAAGGCCTCCAGGAATACGACCAGCGCCACGGCTACCGCGGCCCCGAGGCGCGCATGCCGGGCAAGTCGCTGGACGCCTGGCGCCTGGCGGTGGCCCAGCAGCGCCCGATCGGCGGCCTGGAGCCGGCCATCGTCACCCGCGTGGAGAAGAGCGGCGTGATGGTCGTCACCCGTGACGGCAAGGACGACACCATCAGTTGGGACAACATGAAGTGGGCCCGCCCCTTCCTCAGCAGCAACAGCATGGGCCCGGCGCCGCGCCAGCCCGGCGACGTGCTGCAGCCCGGCGACCTGATCCGCGTGCAGCGCAAGGACGACGGCGCCCTGCGCCTGACCCAGGTGCCGGCGGCGCAGAGCGCGCTGGTCTCGCTGAACCCGGACAACGGCGCCATCATGGCCCTGGTCGGCGGCTTCTCCTTCGAGCAGAGCAGCTACAACCGCGCCGTCCAGGCCAAGCGCCAGCCCGGCTCCAGCTTCAAGCCGTTCATCTACAGCTGCGCGCTGGACAACGGCTTCACCGCCGCCAGCCTGGTCAACGATGCGCCCATCGTGTTCGTCGACGAGTACCTGGACAAGGTCTGGCGGCCGAAGAACGACACCAACACCTTCCTCGGCCCCATCCCGCTGCGCGAGGCGCTGTACAAGTCGCGCAACATGGTGTCGATCCGCACCCTGCAGGCCCTGGGCGTGGAGCGCGCGCGCCAGTACATCAGCCGCTTCGGCTTCGATGCCCAGGAACTGCCGCCGAACCTGTCCATGGCGCTGGGCACCGCGACCCTCACGCCCCTGGAGATCGCCGGCGCCTGGAGCACCTTCGCCAACGGCGGCTACAAGATCAGCCCCTACGTGGTTGACCGCATCGAAAGCCGCGACGGCCAGGTGCTGTTCCAGGCCAACCCGCCCAGCGTGCCGGTGGAAGACAACCCGCAGGTCGCCGACAAGGATGCCGCGCAGCCCGTCGCCGCGCCGGTGGAGGACAACGACCCGGCCCACGCCAGGACCACCATCGAGCCGACGCCGGCCGAGCGCATCATCGACGCCCGCACCGCCTACATCATGACCAGCATGCTGCAGGACGTGATCAAGCGCGGCACCGGCCGCCGCGCCCTGGCCCTCAAGCGCGACGACCTGGCGGGCAAGACCGGCACCACCAACGACTCCAAGGACGCCTGGTTCTCCGGCTTCAACGCCGACTACATGACCACCGTGTGGGTCGGCTTCGACCAGCCGGAAAGCCTCGGCCGCCGCGAGTTCGGCGGCAACGTGGCGCTGCCGATCTGGATGCGCTACATGGGCGCGGCGCTCAAGGACAAGCCCTCGCACACGCTGCCCGAGCCCTCCGGCCTGGTCAGCCTGCGCATCGACCCGCTCAGCGGCCGCGCCGCGCCGCCGGGCACGCCGGGCGCCTACTTCGAGCTGTTCAAGAGCGAAGACACCCCGCCGCCCATGAGCGAACTGGGCAGCGGCGCGCCGGGCACGCCGCTGCCGGCCGACGAAGGCGCGCCGATGGATCTGTTCTGATCGCGAGCGCTGGTTTTACGGGAACGCCGTTCTCCTGAGGGGGACGGCGTTTTTCGTGGAACGGATCGCGGATGAATCCGCTCCTACGGCATGAGCGAACGTGGCTTTTCGTAGGATGGTGTTGAGCGAAGCGATACCCATCAGCGCAACCGCATGGGTTTCGCAAGCTCAACCCATCCTACGAAAAGCAGCTCGGCGCAGTCGGTGAGACAGTTGCTCCTACATGGGAATGGCGCGCCCTACGTCCGCGACGATTTTCCCCCAAATGGGAAAAAATTCCGAAAAGACTGATGGCAATATGCCAAGCCTTTTGATTACTCTCCGGATGCGGCGGGGGAAGGCTCCTGCGCGGTCGAACCCCATCCGATCGCCGGGAGCTTCCCGCGGCAACCCAGTCTAGGCGCCGGGAGTTCAGCCCAGTTCGCGCCAGGTCAGGTAGACGCGCAGGTCGAATTCCAACTGGTGATAGCCCGGCAGCATGTATTCGCAGAGCTGGTAGAAGGCCTTGTTGTGGTCGCGCTCGCGCAGGTGCGCCAGTTCGTGCACCAGGATCATCCTGAGGAATTCCGGCGCCGCGTCCTTGAACAGCGAGGCCACGCGGATTTCCTTCTTCGCCTTCAGCTTGCCGCCCTGCACCCGCGAGATCGCGGTGTTCAGCCCCAGGGCGCGCTGCACCACGTCCAGCTTGCTGTCGTAGAGCACCTTGTCCACCGCCGGCGCGTTGCGCATGTGCTCCTGCTTGAGCTGCATGGCGTAGGCGTACAGCGCCTTGTCGCTCTGCACCTCGTGGCGCCCGGGGTAGCGGCGCTGCAGGTACTCGCCCAGGCGGTCCTCGGCAATCAACTGGCGGACCTGGTCCTGCAGCTGTTGCGGGTAGGCCTGGAGGTAGCGGAGCGGTTGCATGGAGATCGGTTCGCGGTGACGGGGCGCGCAGTCTAGCCGATCCACGCGCCCCTTCGCAGGCTCAGTCCAGCACCACCGCCGAATAGGCTTCGGTGCGGTAGGGGAAGGCCACCTCGGCCTGGTCCTTGAGGGCCGGGTGGGTGGCGATCAGCTCGCGCAGGCGCTGCTCGACCCGCGCCTTCTGTTCCGCCGGCAGCGCGGCGATGAAGCTGATCGACATTGTCCGCGCCACTATCACCTGCTCCGCCGGGCCGACGTGGCGGTAGCTGAACTCGCGCAGCTGCAGCGGGCCGAAGGGCGCGCCGGCGAAGGCCCGGCGCCATTCGCCGGTGTGGAAGCGCGGGGTGCTGCCCTCGTAGGGCGCGACTATGTGGGTCAGTTCGGCGACCCAATCCACCCGCTCGTCGCGCACGTTCCACACCAGGCCCAGATGGCCGCGCGGGCGCAGCACACGGTGGATCTCGCGCAGCGCCTCGGGGTTGGCGAACCAGTGGAAGGCCTGGGCGCAGAGCACCGCGTCCAGGCTGGCGTCGGCCAGCGGCATGCCCCGGGCCGTGCCTTCCAGCACGCGCACGTCGGGCAGTTCCTGGTGCAGGCGCTCGCGCATGGCCGCCACCGGCTCGATGGCGGCCACCTCGGCGCCGGTGCGCAGCAGCAGGCGGGTGAACTTGCCGGTGCCGGCCCCAAGGTCGACCACCTTGCTGCCGGCATGGATGCCGAGGCTGCCGTCGAGCCAGCCGAGCAGCTCGTCGGGATATTCGGGACGCCCGTGGGCGTAGGTCTCGGCCTCCTGGCCGAAGCCCTGCTGGGCGCTGGCGTGGACGCTGTCCATGGAACGGCTCTCCTGTAGGGGATCGCCCTCCGGTATAGCACACTCAGCGCAGGCGGCAGGCCTTGCCTTCCAGGTAGTCGCGGTAGCAGGCGAGCAGCCTGGCCTCGCTGATCCGGCAGCGCTTCTGCCGGCACTGGCTGTGGAACTCGAAGCGCCCGCCGTCGGGCTCGGCGAGCTGGATGCGCAATGCCGGCCAGCCCTTGCTTGGCGCCTTCTCCGGGGTGCTCAGCAGGCGGCCTTCGCTGACCACCAGGGGCGCGCCGGCCGCGGCGTAGTCGAAGACGAACAGTAGCGAGCGCGAGGTCTTCAACGTGCACTCGGTGTGGCTCAGGCAGTTCTGCGCATCCGCCGGCAGGTCGACCGCCGGCGCTCGCGGCGCAGGGGCTGCGGCGGGTGCGGGCGTGCCGGGCGGCTGCGCGGCGCAGCCGGCGAGCAGGAACATCAGCAGGGGGATGAGCCGACGCATGGCAGCCTCTGTGTCTGGCGTGGATACGAAAGAGCCCCGCCAGGGCGGGGCTCTTCAGGGGCGGGGCCGGATCAGTTGATCTTCGGCTCCAGCTCGCCCTTGGCGTAGCGCTGGAACATGCCTTCCAGGGAGATCGGCTTGATCTTGGAGGCGTGGCCGGCGGTGCCGAAGGCTTCGTAGCGGGCGATGCACACGTCGCGCATGGCTTCGATGGTCTTGGCGAAGTACTTGCGCGGGTCGAACTCGCTCTTGTTCTGCGCCAGGAAGCGACGGATGGCGCCGGTGGAGGCCAGGCGCAGGTCGGTGTCGATGTTCACCTTGCGCACGCCGTACTTGATGCCTTCGACGATTTCTTCCACCGGAACGCCGTAGGTTTCCGGGATTTCGCCGCCGAATTCGTTGATGATCGCCAGCCAGTCCTGCGGCACCGAAGAGGAGCCGTGCATCACCAGGTGGGTGCCCGGGATGCGCGCGTGGATCGCCTTGATGCGGTCGATGGCGAGGATGTCGCCGGTCGGCGGCTTGGTGAACTTGTAGGCGCCGTGGCTGGTGCCGATGGCGATGGCCAGGGCATCGACCTTGGTTTTCTTGACGAAGTCGGCGGCTTCTTCCGGGTCGGTCAGCAGTTGGCTGTGGTCCAGCACGCCTTCGGCGCCGACGCCGTCTTCCTCGCCGGCCATGCCGGTTTCCAGGGAGCCCAGGCAGCCCAGCTCACCTTCCACGGACACGCCGCAGGCATGGGCGAAGGCCACGGTCTGCTGGGTCACGCGGACGTTGTATTCGTAGTCGGCCGGGGTCTTGCCGTCTTCCTTCAGCGAGCCGTCCATCATCACCGAGCTGAAGCCCAGCTGGATGGAGCGCTGGCACACGTCAGGGCTGGTGCCGTGGTCCTGGTGCATGCACACCGGGATGTGCGGGAATTCTTCGATGGCCGCCAGGATCAGGTGGCGCAGGAAGGGCGCGCCGGCGTATTTGCGGGCGCCGGCCGAGGCCTGCACGATCACCGGGGAGTCGGTCTTGTCGGCCGCTTCCATGATGGCGCGCATCTGCTCGAGGTTGTTGACGTTGAAAGCCGGGACGCCGTAGCCGAACTCGGCGGCGTGGTCCAGCATTTGGCGCATGCTGATGAGTGCCATGTTTTCACTTCTCCCAGGAAGTTGGGCTCGTTCTATGGTTCGACAGCCTGCCGCAGGGGCAGGCCGCATTCAAGTCTGTTGCGCCGCGCGGTTCTAGCGTGCGCGGCAGCCACGGCCGATCAGGTCGTTGCTCTCCACCCAGTAGATCAGCCCCTGCTCGCCGGTGACGCTGAAGCCGACCAGTCCATCGCTATAGAAAGCACCGGACCCGCCGGGTTCCTCCTCCAGGTGATGGACGACGTCGTCCTCGCCCAGGCGCAGGTCCACCACCGACGAGCGGGCGCCTTCGACGTAGCGCCAGATCACCACGGCGCCGCTGTCGCAGGTCCAGTGGTTCCAGCCGCCTTTGGCGGTGCCGGCGCCGCTTCCCGCGGGGTGGCTGGAGCAACCGGCCAGCAGGGCGCCCAGGGCCAGGGCGGCGAGGTAACGCTTCATCGGGCAATTCTCCCTCTCACGGCGATGCCGTATGTCCATTCAGCCCCGCGCCGCCCCAACGCCCCGGTTCAGGGGCATTTCACCGGCTTGTCGGTTGGGGGCGGACGCCGCCAGGCTTACTGCTTGGCGCGCTGCTCCAGCACTTCCACGGCCGGCAGGACCTTGCCTTCGACGAACTCGAGGAAGGCGCCGCCACCGGTGGAAATGTAGGAGATCCGCTCGCCAATGCCATATTTGTCGATGGCCGCCAGGGTATCGCCGCCGCCGGCGATGGAGAATGCCGGGCTCTCGGCGATGGCCAGGGCCAGGGTCCTGGTGCCTTCGCCGAACTGGTCGAACTCGAAGACGCCCACCGGGCCGTTCCACAGGATGGTCTTCGACGACTTCAGCAGCTCGGCGAACTGCGCGGCAGTCTGCGGGCCGATGTCGAGGATCATGTCGTCGTCGGCGACGTCGGCGATGGCCTTGACGGTGGCGGCGGCGCTTTCGGCGAATTCCTTGGCCACGACGACGTCGACCGGCAGCGGCACGCTGACCTTGGCCGCGATGGCCTTGGCGGTGTCGACCAGGTCGGCCTCGTACAGCGACTTGCCGACCTTGTAGCCGGCCGCGGCGAGGAAGGTGTTGGCGATGCCGCCGCCGACGATCAGCTGGTCGCAGATCTGCGCCAGGCTGTTGAGCACGTCGAGCTTGGTGGAAACCTTGGAGCCGGCGACGATGGCCGCCATCGGCCGCGCCGGGTTGCCCAGGGCCTTGCCCAGGGCGTCCAGCTCGGCGGCCAGCAGTGGGCCGGCCGCGGCGACCTTGGCGAACTTGGCCACGCCGTGGGTCGAGCCCTCGGCGCGGTGGGCGGTGCCGAAGGCGTCCATGACGAAGACGTCGCACAGCGCGGCGTACTTCTGCGCCAGCTCGTCGGCGTTCTTCTTCTCGCCCTTGTTGAAGCGCACGTTCTCGAACAGCACCAGCTCGCCCGGCTTGACCTCGACACCGTCGAGGTAGTCGCGCACCAGCGGCACATCGCGGCCCAGGGCCTTGCTCAGGTAGTCGGCGACCGGCTTGAGGCTGTTCTCCTCGGAGAACTCGCCCTCGGTGGGGCGGCCCAGGTGCGAGCAGACCATCACCGCCGCGCCCTTCTCCAGGGCCAGCTTGATGGTGGGCAGCGAGGCCAGGATGCGGGCGTCGCTCTTCACCACGCCGTCCTTCACCGGCACGTTGAGGTCCTCGCGGATCAGCACGCGCTTACCTTGGAGGTCGAGGTCGGTCATCTTCAAAACGGTCATGACATCAGTCCTGTCTGGGCTGGTTGTTTAACGTTCACTGGCGGCGACCCGCAGGAAGTGCCCCGCGGTGTCGAGCATGCGGTTGGCGAAGCCCCACTCGTTGTCGAACCAGGCCAGCAGGTTCACCAGGCGCGGCCCGGAAACGCGGGTCTGGCTGCCGTCGACGATCGCCGAGTGCGGGTCGTGGTTGAAGTCGCAACTGGCGTGGGGCAGCTCGGTGTAGTTCAGCAGGCCCTTGAGCGGCCCGCTGCCGGCGGCCTCGCGCAGCACCCTGTTGATCTCCGCAGCGGAAGTGTCGCGGGAAACCTGCAGGGTGATGTCCAGGGCCGAGACGTTCACCGTCGGCACCCGGATGGCTTTGGCCTGGATTCGCCCGGCAAGTTCCGGGAGCAGGCGCTCGATGCCCCGCGCCAGCCCCGTCGACACCGGGATCACCGACTGGAAGGCCGAGCGCGTGCGGCGCAGGTCCTCGTGGTGGTAGGCGTCGATTACCGGCTGGTCGTTCATCGCCGAGTGGATGGTGGTGATCGAGACGTACTCGATGCCCACGGCCTCGTTCAGCAGCTTGAGCAGCGGCACGCTGCAGTTGGTGGTGCAGGAAGCGTTGGAGACCAGCTTCTCGGCGCCGGACAGTTGCTGCTGGTTGATGCCGAAGACCACGGTGGCGTCGACGTCGGCCTCGCTGGCCATGGGTTGGGAGAACAGCACCCGCGGCGCGCCGGCGGCAAGGAAGCGCTGGCCATCGGCGCGGCTGTGGTAGACGCCGGAGCATTCCAGCACCAGGTCGAGGTCCAGCGCCGCCCAGTCGATGGCCTCGGGCTCGGCCTGGCGCAGCACCTTCACGCAGTCGCCGCCGACGTGCAGGCAGCCGTCGGCCACGCTCACCTCGCCGGGAAAGCGGCCGTGGGTGGAGTCGAAGCGGGTCAGGTATTCCAGGCTCGGCAGGTCGGCCAGGTCGTTCAGCGCGACGATGGAAAAGCCGGCCTTCGCGCCGCGCTCGTGCAGGGCGCGGAACACGCAGCGGCCGATGCGGCCGTAGCCATTGAGGGCGACACGGTAGGACGGATTCCGGGGCATTCGGGCCTGCCTAATCACAAGCCGCTCGAAAGCTGAAGGCTGAAGGCTGGACGAAACAGCAGCTCGGCGCCGCTTGTCGTCCAGCCTTCAGCCTCCAGCCTCCAGCGTCTTTTCAGTCTTCCAGGAGTTCTTCGGCAACCGCGAGCACGTTCTCGACGGTGAAGCCGAAGTGCTCGAACAGCGCCGGCGCCGGGGCCGACTCGCCGAAGGTGGTCATGCCGATCACGCGGCCTTCCAGGCCCACGTACTTGTACCAGTAGTCGGCGTGGGCGGCCTCGATGGCGATGCGCGCGCCGACCTGCACCGGCAGCACGGCCTGCTTGTAGCCGGCGTCCTGCTGCTCGAAGACGCTGGTGGAGGGCATGGAGACCACGCGCACCTGGCGGCCTTCTGCGCTCAGCTTGTCGTAGGCCTGCACGGCCAGGCCGACTTCCGAGCCGGTGGCGATCAGGATCAGCTCCGGCTCGCCGGCGCAGTCCTTGAGCACGTAGCCGCCGCGGGCGACGTTGGCCAGCTGCTCGGCGTCGCGCGCCTGGTGCGGCAGGTTCTGGCGGCTGAAGATCAGCGCCGAGGGACCGTCGTTGCGCTCGATGGCGTATTTCCAGGCCACCGCGGATTCGACCGCGTCGGCCGGGCGCCAGGTGTCCAGGTTCGGCGTCAGGCGCAGGCTGGCCAGTTGCTCGATGGGCTGGTGGGTCGGGCCGTCCTCGCCCAGGCCGATGGAGTCGTGGGTGAACACGTAGAGCACGCGCTGCTTCATCAGGGCGGACATGCGCACGGCGTTGCGGGCGTACTCCATGAAGATCAGGAAGGTCGCGCCGTAGGGGATGAAGCCGCCGTGCAGGGCCACGCCGTTCATGATGGCGCTCATGCCGAACTCGCGCACGCCGTAGAACACGTAGTTGCCCGAGGCGTCGGTGGGGGTCACGCCCTTGCAGCCCTTCCACAGGGTCAGGTTGGAACCGGCCAGGTCGGCGGAGCCGCCGAGCAGTTCCGGCAGCAGCGGGCCGAAGGCATTCAGCGCGTTCTGGCTGGCCTTGCGGCTGGCGATGGTCTCGCCCTTGGCGGCGACTTCGGCGACGTAGGCCGCGGCCTGCTCGGCGAAGTCGGCCGGCAGTTCGCCCTTGACGCGGCGCTGGAACTCGGCGGCCAGTTCCGGGTGCGCGGCCTGGTAGGCGGCGAAGCGCTGGTTCCACTCGGCCTCGCGGGCGGCGCCGGTTTCCTTGGCGCTCCACTCGGCGTAGATCTCGGCGGGGACTTCGAACGGGCCGTGGTTCCAGCCCAGCGCAGCGCGGGTGGCGGCCACTTCGTCGACGCCCAGGGCGGCGCCGTGGCTTTCTTCCTTGCCCTGCTTGTTGGGCGAGCCGAAGCCGATGATGGTCTTGCAGCAGATCAGCGTCGGGGCGTCGCTCTTGCGCGCGGTCTCGATGGCGGTCTTGATCTCGTCGGCGTCATGGCCGTCGACGTTGCGGATCACCTGCCAGCCGTAGGCCTCGAAGCGCTTCGGGGTGTCGTCGGTGAACCAGCCGTGGACCTCGCCGTCGATGGAGATGCCGTTGTCGTCGTAGAAGGCGATCAGCTTGTTCAGGCGCAGGGTGCCGGCCAGGGAGGCGACCTCGTGGGAGATGCCTTCCATCATGCAGCCATCGCCGAGGAAGGCGTAGGTGTAGTGGTCAACGATGCCGTGGCCTTCGCGGTTGAACTGCGCGGCCAGCACCTTCTCCGCCAGGGCCATGCCCACGGCGTTGGCGATGCCCTGGCCGAGCGGGCCGGTGGTGGTCTCGACGCCGGCGGTGTAGCCGTACTCCGGGTGGCCCGGGGTGCGCGAGTTGAGCTGGCGGAAGTTCTTCAGGTCCTCGATGCCCAGGTCGTAGCCGGTCAGGTGCAGCAGCGAGTAGATCAGCATCGAGCCGTGGCCGTTGGACAGCACGAAGCGGTCGCGGTCGGCCCACTGCGGGTTGCCCGGGTTGTGCCTGAGGAAGTCGCGCCAGAGCACTTCGGCGATGTCCGCCATCCCCATGGGGGCGCCGGGGTGGCCGCTGTTGGCTTTCTGCACGGCATCCATGCTCAGTGCGCGGATGGCATTGGCTCGCTCACGACGGCTGGGCATCGCTGAATCTCCTGCGGGGGCTGCTTCGATTGATCGAAGGGATGAAAAAAGGCGGCCATTTTCGCCCAGCCGGCCATCGCGGGGCAATGACAATCGGGCGGCCGGTTCCGAAGCGGCAAGCCACAAGCTCCAAGCTTCAAACTGCAAACTCCTGCGTTTGGCCCGCGCGCCCTCCCCGCCCTTGCTTGCGGCTTGCCGCTTACAGCTTGTCGCTACCTTCCGTCTCCAATATCAAAACTTTTTGATACAGCCGTTGCCACCATCCTCCCGGGGCTCTAGACTCCGCCCCCTATGAGCCTGCGCATGCCCCTGATCCGCCACGATGCCTGCGACGAGCTGGCCGCGCTGTGCAAGGCCGGCGGTGACCCGCTGCGGCTGAACGTGCTGCGGGTGCTGGCCAACGATTCGTTCGGCGTGCTGGAGCTGGCGCAGATCTTCGCCATCCGCCAGTCGGGCATGAGCCACCACCTGAAGGTGCTGGCCCAGGCCGGCCTGGTGGCGACGCGCCGCGAAGGCAACGCGATCTTCTACCGCCGCGCCCTGCCCCAGGCCGACAACCTCGGCGGCAAGCTGCACGGGGCGCTGCTGGCGGAAGTGGACGAGCTGGCGCTGCCGCCCGAGGTGGACGCCCGCGTCGCCGCGGTGCATGCCCAGCGCGCCGCGGTGAGCCGCGACTACTTCGCCCGCAGCGCAGAGAAGTTCCAGGCCACGCAGGACCTGATCGCAGGGCTGCCGCAATACCGTGAAAGTGTTCTGGCGCTGCTCGACGCACTGAGCTTCGCCCCCGGCGCCACGGCGCTGGAAGTCGGCCCCGGCGACGGCGGATTCCTCCCCGAGCTGGCCCGGCGTTTCGCGCGGGTGACCGCGCTGGACAACAGCGTGGCCATGCTCGACCTGGCCCGCCGGCGCTGCCTGGAGGCAGGGCTGACGAACGTGCGGCTGGACCTGGCCGACGCTCTGCAGGACGCCGCCGAACCGGCCGACTGCGTGGTGCTGAACATGGTGCTGCACCATTTCGCGGCGCCCGCCGAGGCCCTGCGCCAGCTGGCGCGCCTGGTGAAGCCGGGCGGCAGCCTGCTGGTGACCGAACTGTGCAGCCACGACCAGAGCTGGGCCCGCGAAGCCTGCGGGGACCTCTGGCTGGGGTTCGAACAGGAAGACCTGGCCCTTTGGGCCGATGCCGCGGGGCTCGCCCCCGGCGAGAGCTTGTACATTGGTTTACGTAATGGCTTTCAGATCCAGGTGCGGCATTTCGCCAAGCCGGATTCGCGAAGCGTCCTCACCCACCGGTAAAGACAGGAACCGTTAGATGAGCGAATACTCGATTTTCACCTCCGAATCCGTATCCGAAGGCCATCCGGACAAGATCGCCGACCAGATCTCCGACGCGGTGCTGGACGCCATCATCGCCAAGGACAAGTACGCCCGCGTGGCCTGCGAGACCCTGGTGAAGACCGGCGTCGCCATCATCGCCGGCGAAGTCACCACCTCGGCCTGGGTCGACCTCGAAGACCTGGTGCGCAAGGTCATCATCGACATCGGCTACAACAGCTCCGACGTCGGCTTCGACGGCGCCACCTGCGGCGTGCTGAACATCATCGGCAAGCAGTCGGTGGACATCAACCAGGGCGTCGACCGCGCCAAGCCCGAAGACCAGGGCGCCGGTGACCAGGGCCTGATGTTCGGCTACGCCAGCAACGAGACCGACGTGCTGATGCCGGCGCCGATCTGCTTCTCCCACCGCCTGGTCGAGCGCCAGGCCGAAGCACGCAAGTCCGGCCTGCTGCCGTGGCTGCGCCCGGACGCCAAGAGCCAGGTCACCTGCCGCTACGAAGGCGGCAAGGTGGTCGGCATCGACGCCATCGTGCTGTCCACCCAGCACAACCCGGACGTCTCCTACGCCGACCTGCGCGAAGGCGTGATGGAACTGATCATCAAGCACGTGCTGCCGGCCGAGCTGCTGCACAAGGACACCCAGTTCCACATCAACCCGACCGGCAACTTCGTCATCGGCGGGCCGGTGGGCGACTGCGGCCTGACCGGGCGCAAGATCATCGTCGACTCCTACGGCGGCATGGCCCGCCACGGCGGCGGCGCCTTCTCCGGCAAGGACCCGTCCAAGGTCGACCGTTCGGCTGCCTACGCCGGCCGCTACGTGGCCAAGAACATCGTTGCCGCCGGCCTGGCCGAGCGTTGCGAGATCCAGGTGTCCTACGCCATCGGCGTGGCCCAGCCGACCTCCATCTCGGTGAACACCTTCGGCACCGGCAAGATCAGCGACGAGAAGATCGTCCAACTGGTCCGCGAGCACTTCGACCTGCGTCCGTACGCGATCACCAAGATGCTCGACCTGCTGCACCCGATGTACCAGCCGACTGCGGCCTATGGTCACTTCGGTCGCAATCCGTATGAGCTGACCTACGGTGACGATACCTTCACCGCCTTCACCTGGGAGCGCACCGACAAGGCTGCCGCCCTGCGTGACGCGGCTGGCCTGTAAGGTTCGCCCGACGGAATAGCCCCACTCCGGTGGGCCGTTCACGGTAAGAAAGAATGCCGTTTCTCTGTCTGGGGGAAACGGCATTTTTCGTATGGGGTGGGCCATGGCTTCGCGCACGCATCCTGTTCTTCGCTCCGACCTCAATCCCATCGCGGACAGAGTCTCCTACCGCATGAGCGAGCATGGCTTTTCGTAGGATGGGTTGAGCGAAGCGATACCCATCAGCGCAACCGCATGGGTTTCGCAAGTGTTCTGCCGGGACACATAGGTAACGCCTGTCGGGACACATGGGTAACGGTTTCCCATGGTCACTCCGGCTGCCTGAGGTCGACCTGCCGGACCGTTTTGTTGATGAAAATGATGTCGAGTACGCCATCCTCCTTGGCGGGGCGGATGGCGACTCGCTCACCCGCCAGACCTTCGCTGACGAATACCATTCGGCCATCGAGGCGAATCTGGCCCTTGGTATGTACCGTCAGCACCCGCTCGCCGGGCTCGTACTCCACTTCCAGCAACTTTTCCGGGTATGGCCTGGGGCTGCTCCGGTAACGCGTCAAGGGCGGCTTCTGGCCCAGCGCCTGATGCGGAC
>NZ_FOLS01000043.1 GCF_900112375.1 Pseudomonas citronellolis
CTGATCGTTGCTCAGGTTGCCTTTGGTGCGGTATTTGCCATTGCTCTGCAGAACCGCAATGTCGAAAGTTTTCTTGGCGATATCCACGCCCACTACGATGGCCATAACTCCTGCTACCTCTTACAGCTTTACATCATCAGCACTCCACTCCATCCAACCTTGCCTATGCGAGCTACCACCGGGTGGGGCTCCAGATACCGTTCGGACTCACGAGTGGATTGGGAAGGCAGGAGACTATCTACAGTGCAGGCTCGTAGCCTAGGAGCGGACACGTCTTCCTGGTCTTCCTTCCGGTGATCAGCCGGAGACTACCCGCCGTTATGGCGGGTCGTCGACATACAAGGAGCGGACTCCGTCCGCGATCGGCCGATCCCATGCACGATCGCTTGGCGAGCCCCCCAGAACGAAAAAGCGCGCCCTCAGGCGCGCTTTGTCTTCCCCAGCAAAACCACTCAGATCTCCACCTGCGTCCCCAGCTCGATCACCCGGTTCAGCGGCAGGTTGAAGTAGCGCAGGTTGCCGTTGGCATTCTTCAGCAGGAAGGCGAACAGCCCCTCGCGCCAGCGCGCCATGCCTATGCGCCGGGACGGGATGACCGTCTCGCGGCTGAGGAAGTAGGTGGTGCGCATGGGGCTGAAGTCCAGCTCGTTGAGGTGGCAGTACTTCAGCGCCGCCGGGATGTCCGGGTCCTCCATGAAGCCGAAGTGCAGCAGCACGCGGAAGAAGCCCTCGCCGTAGGCATCCACCTCGAAGCGGCGGTCGGTGGCGACCCGCGGGCTGTCTTCGTTGACCACCGTGAGCAGCACCACCTGCTCGTGCAGCACCTGGTTGTGCAGCAGGTTGTGCAACAACGCGTGGGGCACGGCGTCGGAACGCGCGGTGAGGAACACGGCGGTGCCCTGCACGCGGTGCGGCGGCTGCGAGCGGATGCTGGCGATGAACAGCGGCAGCGGCAGCGAGCCTTCGTCCAGGCGCTCCACCAGCAACTGGCGGCCGCGCTTCCAGGTGGTCATCAGGATGAACAGGGCGATACCGGCCACCACCGGGAAGGCGCCGCCCTGCACCACCTTCGGCAGGTTGGCCGAGAAGAACAGCACGTCCACCAGCAGCATCATGCAGAAGAACGGAATGGCCAGCCACAGCGGCCACTTCCAGTGCAGCCAGAGCACCACGCCCATCAGCAGGGTGGTCACCAGCATGGTCCCGGTCACCGCCACGCCGTAGGCCGAGGCCAGCGCCGCGGACGACTCGAAGCCCAGCACCAGCAGCACCACGCCGACCATCAGCGCCCAGTTCACCCCGGCGATGTAGATCTGCCCCTGCTCCTGGCTGGAGGTGTGCTGCACGAACATGCGCGGCACGAAGCCCAGCTGGATGGCCTGGCGGGTCAGCGAGAAGGCCCCGGAAATCACCGCCTGGGAGGCGATCACCGTGGCCACGGTGGACAGCGCTACCATCGGCAGCAACGCCCAGGACGGCGCCAGCAGGTAGAAAGGGTTGCGCGCGGCCTCCGGGTTGTAGAGGATCATCGCGCCCTGGCCGAAGTAGTTCAGCACCAGGCCCGGCAGCACCAGGGCGAACCAGGCGCGGGAAATCGGCTTGCGGCCGAAGTGGCCCATGTCCGCGTACAGCGCCTCGGCGCCGGTCAGCGCCAGCACGGTGGCGCCGAGGATGGCCACGCCGATGCCCGGGTGGACGATGAAGAAGTTCGCCGCCCAGTAGGGGTTCATCGCGTTCAGCACCACCGGGTGCTGGTAGATGCCGTACAGGCCGAGCGCGCCCAGCACCACGAACCAGATCACCATCACCGGGCCGAACAGGATGCCGATGCGCGCCGTGCCATGGCGCTGGATGAGGAACAGGCCGACCAGCACGATCAGCGCCAGCGGCACCACCCAGTGCTCCAGGCCGTCGAAGGCGATCTCCAGGCCCTCGATGGCCGAGAGCACCGAGATCGCCGGGGTGATCATGCTGTCGCCATAGAACAGCGAGGCGCCGAACAGGCCCAGCACCACCAGCACCGAACTCAGCCGCGGGTAATCGTGGGCGGCGCGGCGCGCCAGCGCGGTCAGCGCCATCACCCCGCCCTCGCCCTGGTTGTCGGCGCGCAGGACGAAGATCACGTACTTGATCGAGACCACCCAGACCAGCGACCAGAAGATCAGCGAGAGGATGCCGAGGATGGCGTCGTGCCCCACCTGCACGCCGTAGCCGCCGACGAAGACTTCCTTGAGCGTGTACAGCGGGCTGGTACCGATATCGCCGTAGCAGACGCCCACCGCGGCCACCATCATGCCCAGGGCGGAGCTTGAATGGTTTTCCTGCTGCTCCGCGGTTCCAGCGCTGGCGTTGGACATGTAACAAAATTCCTCTAGGAAAAATTCGGCGCATCCTGCGCCGACGGGCCCCGCGATGCAAGAGCCACGAAAACCTGATCTGAGTGACTATAGAAGGTGTTTGCCGCCCTTACCCTGTGTCCGGCGGCGCTTTCGCCGGCCGCTGCGGCAGCTTGTCTCACGGAGGCTGGTCAAGCGCGCGGGACGCCGCTAGAATTGCGCACTTTTTGATCAGAGGCGCCGCCAGCGCGCCCTTAGAGGTTAGCCGCCCATGTCCACCGCAACGCCCAAAGTCGGTTTCGTCAGCCTCGGTTGCCCCAAGGCAACGGTCGACTCCGAACGCATCCTCACCCAGCTGCGCATGGAGGGCTACGAGATCGTGCCCACCTACGAGGACGCCGACGTCGTTGTGGTGAACACCTGCGGCTTCATCGACAGCGCCAAGGCCGAATCCCTGGACGCCATCGGCGAGGCCATCGCCGAGAACGGCAAGGTCATCGTCACCGGCTGCATGGGCGTGGCCGAGGACAGCATCCGTGACGTGCACCCCAGCGTGCTGGCCGTGACCGGCCCGCAGCAGTACGAGCAGGTGGTCAGCGCCGTGCACGAGGTGGTGCCGCCCAAGGCCGAGCACAACCCGCTGATCGACCTGGTGCCGCCGCAGGGCATCAAGCTCACCCCGCGCCACTATGCCTACCTGAAGATTTCCGAGGGCTGCAACCACAGTTGCAGCTTCTGCATCATCCCGTCGATGCGCGGCAAGCTGGTCAGCCGTCCGGTGGGCGACGTGCTCAGCGAGGCCCAGCGCCTGGTCAAGGCCGGCGTCAAGGAACTGCTGGTGATCTCCCAGGACACCAGCGCCTACGGCGTGGACCTGAAGTACAAGCTGGACTTCTGGGACGGCCAGCCGGTGAAGACGCGCATGCTGGAGCTGTGCGAAGCGCTGTCGAGCATGGGCGTGTGGGTGCGCCTGCACTACGTCTACCCCTACCCCAACGTCGACGACGTCATCCCGCTGATGGCCCAGGGCAAGCTGCTGCCCTACCTGGACATTCCCTTCCAGCACGCCAGCCCGAAAGTGCTCAAGTCCATGAAGCGCCCGGCCTTCGAAGACAAGACCCTGGCGCGCATCAAGAAGTGGCGCGAGCTCTGCCCCGAGCTGACCATCCGTTCGACCTTCATCGTCGGCTTCCCCGGCGAGACCGAGGAAGACTTCCAGTACCTGCTGGACTGGCTGACCGAAGCCCAGCTCGACCGCGTCGGCTGCTTCCAGTACTCCCCGGTGGAAGGCGCCCCGGCCAACGACCTGGGCCTGGAGCCGGTGCCGGACGAGGTCAAGCAGGAGCGCTGGGAGCGCTTCATGGCGCACCAGCAGGCGATTTCCGCCGCGCGCCTGCAACTGAAAGTGGGCAAGGAAATCGACGTGCTGATCGACGAAGTGGATGCCGAAGGCGCGGTGGGCCGTTCCTGGGCCGACGCCCCGGAGATCGACGGCGCCGTCTACATCGATACCTTCGACGTGAAGCCGGGCGACAAGGTGCGTGTGCGCATCACCGATGCCGACGAGTACGATCTCTGGGCCGAACTGGCCTGAGTCGCCGAAAGCCCCGCCTTGCGGGGCTTTTTCTTTCAACCGGGACACTACCGATGCTCAACAACGACATCCTGCGCAGCCTGCGCTACAGCCTCGACATCGCCGACCACGAGGTCGCCGCCATCGCCGGCCTGGCCGGATTGACGCTGGACGAGGCCGAAGTCGCCGCGCTGCTGGCCCGCGAGGACGAACCCGGCTACCGCGAGTGCCCGGACGAGGTGCTGGCGCGCTTTCTCGACGGCCTGATCATCCACCGCCGCGGCCGCGACGACAGCCGGCCGCTGCCGCCGCTGGAGCTGCCGTTGACCAACAACCTGGTGTTGAAGAAGCTGCGGGTGGCTTTCGAACTGCGCGACCACGATCTGCTGGCGATTCTCGACGAGGCCGGGCTGGTGATGACCAAGGGGGAACTCAACGCGCTGTTCCGTGCTCCCGGTCACGGCAACTACCGTCCCTGTGGCGACCAGTTGCTGCGCAATTTCCTCAAGGGCCTGGCCCAGCGCTCCGATCTCTAACCTGTCATTCCCGCGAACGCGGGAACCCAGTGGCTTCTTGTTTGGGTGTGACGCGCCGCTCCGAGTTTGCGGAGATTTTTTGTTTCGCCCCCTCGGGCGAGTCACTTCTTTCAAACGCCAAAGAAGTAACCAAGAAGGCTTGCCCCAACATACGGGCCCGATAAAGCCGGGCTACCCTCACGAACTCCCCCGCCACGGAGGCCCGCCCCGAGGGTACGTCCCTGTATCCCGCGGGGCTCTCGCGACATCCATGTCGCATGACCTCCTGAGCGCCGGTTTCGCTCGGCCTTCTGAAGGGGCGTTCCGGTGCGCTCGGCTATTTCTCTGGAAGTCCCAAAGCAAAAGCCAGAGCAGGGCTGCTTTTGCTCTTCGTAGGAGCGAGCTTGCTCGCGAACCCCGCAGTCACTGGGTTATTCCCCTTCGGGCCAGCGCAAGCGCTGTTCGCGATGGAGCCGCGTCCCGCGTTCGCGGGAATGACGGGGGTGGAGGATGGTGCCGGACTGGCAAGCCACTCAGGACAGCCCCCTCTCCCTTCAGGGAGAGGGCTGGGGAGAGGGTTACGGACTTCGCCCCCACACCTCTGCCAATCCTGTACCCCGCCCCCTCCCTAACCCTCCCCCGCAAGCGGGAGAGGGAACCGTTCGGCGTGAAGCGCAATCACCAGCCTCCCTGAATCACAGTACGCAAATCATAGGGCGCGAATAGCAGGAGAACGGCTCCAGGGAGACACGGACGTAGGAGCGGACTCCGTCCGCGATTGGATTCCCCGGCCACACCGAATACCCCGACGGCACGGAGCGGAGCCAGGATTAGCCCCCCGCCAAACCGAAGCACCACCCAAATGAACAGCATCACCACCCTGCCGGCCTTTCCATTGACCCATCTATCCTTCCCTCGACCACTCCACCACGCCGGAAACACCACCATGCTCCTGCGCCTGGCCGCCGACGCCGTGGTGCTGCTGCACCTGGCCTTCATCCTCTTCGTCGTCCTCGGCGGCCCACTGGTGCTGCGCTGGCCGCGCCTGGCCTGGCTGCACCTGCCGGCCGCGGCCTGGGGCGTTACCGTGGAGTGGCTGCAGCTGGTCTGCCCATTGACGCCACTGGAAAACCACCTGCGCCGCGCCGCCGGCGAACAGGGCTACGCTGGCGGCTTCGTCGAGCACTACCTGATCCCGCTGATCTACCCGCCCGGCCTGACACCCGCCGTGCAACTGCTGCTGGGCACGCTGGTCGCGGCGCTCACCCTGGCCTGCTACGGCTGGCTGTTGCTGCGCAGGCGCCGGCGATGACGCAAGCGGCGGGGGTTTGCCGTGCCGATCGGGTAACATGGCGGCCCCTGCTCCACGCGCGTGCCGCCATGTCCTACTCCGTCTCCCCCATCGGCCATATCCGCTCCTGCTTCAAGGAGAAGTTCGCCATCCCGCGCCAACCGCAGCTGGCCCCGGCGGCGCGGGGCGTGCTGGAGCTGCTGCCACCATTCGACGGCGGCGAGGCGGTGGAAGGCCTGGAGCAGGTCAGCCACGTCTGGCTGCTGTTCCTCTTCCACCAGGCCCTGGAAGACAAGCCGCGGCTCAAGGTGCGCCCGCCGCGCCTGGGCGGCAACCGTTCCCTGGGCGTGTTCGCCACCCGCGCCACACATCGCCCCAACGGCATCGGCCAATCGGTGGTGCGCCTGGAGAAGGTCGAGCCCGGGCGCCTGTGGCTGTCGGGCATCGACCTGCTGGACGGCACCCCGGTGCTCGACATCAAGCCCTACGTGCCCTACGCCGACGCCGTGGCCGACGCGCGCAACGGCATCGCCGAGGCGCCGCCGGCGCCGATCCCGGTGCAGTGGAGCGACGCCGCCCTGGCCCAGGCCCGGGAGCAGGCCCTGCGCCTGGGCGAGCCGGTGGTCGAGCTGGTCGAACAGTGCCTGGCCCAGGACCCGCGCCCGGCCTACCAGCAACCCACGCCCGAACGCCGCTACGGCGCACGCCTGTGGGACCTGGATGTGCATTGGCATTACCCCGAGGCTGGGGTGATCCGGGTACTGGATGTGCAACCCGCGTTTCGCCGCCTCACCCCGTAGGGCGGATAACGCCTACGGCTTATCCGCCGAATCGCGGACGGAGTCCGCTCCTACGGTTCCAGGAAGCACGGTCGTAGGAGCGGATTCATCCGCGATTGGATTTACCGGCCACGCCGGACCCTACGCACTCCTACGCACGGCATTTCCCCGTATCCGCCATGAACGAAAAAGCCCGCCGGGTGGCGGGCTTTTTCAGCGGGCTGCGCTTACTTCTCGACGAAGGCGCGCTCGATCAGGTAGTCGCCCGGCTCGCCCATGCGCGGGGAGATCTGCAGGCCGAAGCCGTTCAGCACTTCGCTGGTCTCGTCCAGCATGCTCGGGCTGCCGCAGATCATGGCGCGGTCGTCCTGCGGGTTCATCGGCGGCAGGCCGATGTCGGCGAACAGCTTGCCGCTGCGCATCAGGTCGGTCTGGCGGCCCATGTTGCGGAACTCTTCACGGGTGACCAGGGGGTAGTAGATCAGCTTTTCTTTCACCATGTCGCCGAAGTACTCGTGCTCCGGCAGGACCTTGGTGATGAAGTCGGCGTAGGCCAGCTCGCTGACCCAGCGCACGCCGTGGACCAGGATGACCTTGTCGAACTTCTCGTAGACTTCCGGGTCCTGGATCACGCTCAGGAACGGCGCCATGCCGGTGCCGGTGCTCAGCAGGTACAGGTGCTTGCCGGGCTTGAGGTCGTCCAGCACCAGGGTGCCGGTGGGCTTGCGGCTGACCATCAGCTCGTCGCCTTCCTTCAGGTGCTGCAGACGCGAGGTCAGCGGGCCGTCCGGGACCTTGATGCTGAAGAACTCCAGGTGCTCCTCGTAGTTCGGGCTGGCGATGGAGTAGGCGCGCATCAGCGGGCGACCGTTGACTTCCAGGCCGATCATCACGAACTGGCCAGTCTTGAAGCGCAGGCCCGGATTACGGGTGGTCTTGAAGCTGAAGAGAGTGTCGTTCCAGTGGTGCACGCTGAGAACGCGCTCGGTGTACAGGTTGCTCATCAAGGACTCCTAGAGATTCGTGGCGCACCCCAGCAGATCCCGGACGTAGCGCGATTGCGCGACATTTTATAGGGGGCGAGAATATCCGCAAAATAAATTATCTGGATATTGCTAATCCAAAACGCAGATAAGGGACGACTGGCGGCCGGCGCGCGCCAGATTACGCCCCCTGCCGCCCCGCCAGGGGCGACCGAATGTCGCGCCTCTCGCCCGCTACGGAGCCACCCGAACCGATGAAATTCACCCTGCGCCAGATGGAAGTCTTCGTCGCCGTGGCCCAGCAGGAAAGCGTGTCGCGCGCCGCCGAGGCACTCTCGCTGTCGCAGTCGGCCACCAGCACGGCCCTGGGCGAGCTGGAGCGGCAGTTCGACTGCAAGCTGTTCGACCGCGCCGGCAAGCGCCTGACTTTGAACGCCCTGGGCCGCCAGTTGCTGCCCCAGGCGGTGGCGCTGCTGGACCGCGGCAGCGAGATCGAGACGCTGCTCAACGGCAAGAGCGCCTTCGGCTCCCTGGACCTGGGCGCCACCCTGACCATCGGCAACTACCTGGCCACCCTGCTGATCGGCACCTTCATGCAGCGCCAGCCGGACTGCCGGGTGCGCCTGCACGTGCACAACACCGCCCACGTGGTGCAGCGCATCGCCCACTACGAGCTGGACCTGGGCCTGATCGAGGGCGACTGCCAGCACCCGGACATCGAGGTGCAGCCGTGGATGGAGGACGAGCTGGTGGTGTTCTGCGCACCGCAGCACCCGCTGGCCAACGCCGGGCCGGTGGACCTGCAGCGGCTCAGCAGCGAGGCCTGGATCCTCCGCGAGCAGGGCTCGGGCACCCGCCTGACCTTCGACCAGGCCATGCGCCACCACATCGAGCCGCTGAATATCCGCCTGGAGCTGGAGCACACCGAGGCGATCAAGCGCGCCGTGGAGTCGGGCCTGGGCATCGGCTGCATCTCGCGCCTGGCCCTGCGCGACGCCTTCCGCCGCGGCAGCCTGGTGCCGGTGGATACCCCGCAGCTGGACCTGCGCCGGCAGTTCTATTTCATCTGGCACCGGCAGAAGTACCAGACCGCGACCATGCGCGAATTCCTCGACCTGTGCCGCAGCGAGACGGCGGGCATCAGCCGCAGCGACGAGATCGTGCTGCCGATGATTCCCTGAGGCGGGCCTGCCGAACGACCGTAGGAGCAATTGTCTATTGGGTTCCCGCGTTCGCGGGAATGACGTTGGAAAACATGACTTTCATCCCGTCATTCCCGCGTTCGCGGGAACCCAGAAAACAGCGTAGAACCTCGTCCGCGATAGCCGGAGATTGCGGCACGATTTGCGGATAAGATCCGCTCCTACGCTACCCCACCCACACCACTCCATGTAGGAGCGCGCCCTGCGCGCGAATCGCGGGCAGGGCCCGCTCCTACAGGTAACGGCGCAGGCTCAGCCGAGCAGGATCACCGCCCAGGTCACGGTGATGATGCTCAGCGCGACGAACTGCGCGGCGCTGCCCATGTCCTTGGCGTTCTTCGACAGCGGGTGGCGCTCCAGGGAGACGCGGTCGACCACCGCTTCCACCGCCGAGTTGAGCAGTTCGACGATCAGCGCCAGCAGGCACACGGCGATCATCAGCGCGCGTTCGCCGCGGCTGACGTCGCAGAAGAACGCCAGCGGGACGAGGATGACGTTGATCAGCACCAGTTGGCGGAAGGCCGCCTCGCCACGGAAGGCGGCTACGAAACCGGCCATGGAGTAGCCGGCGGCGTTGAGGATGCGCTTCAGGCCGGTCTGGCCCTTGAAGGGGGAAGAAGTCACGAAGGGCTCTCTGCGAAAAAAGACGCGGCACTCTAAACCAGGTGCCGTAGGAAAATGTGAAACAAAGGTCACGGACGGCCGATCAGGCGCCCGGAACCGTTTCCATCTGTTGCAGCAACAGCGCCGCCTGGGTGCGGGTGCGCACGTTGAGTTTGCGGAAGATAGCCGTGACGTGGGCCTTCACCGTCGCCTCGGAGACGTTCAGCTCGAAGGCGATCTGCTTGTTCAGCAGGCCCTCGCAGACCATGGTCAGCACGCGGAACTGCTGCGGCGTCAGGCTCGCCAGGCCGGCGCTGGCGGCGCGCACTTCCTCGCTCAGCTCGGTCACCGCGTCGGCCTGCGGCGGCCACCAGACGTCGCCGTCGAGCACGGTGCGCACCGCCTGCTGCAGGGTGGCCATCTCGCTGGACTTGGGGATGAAGCCGCTGGCGCCGAACTCGCGGGAACGCTGCACCACGGCGGCGTCCTCCTGGGCCGAGATCATCACCACCGGGATCTGCGGGTACTGCCCGCGCAGCAGCACCAGGCCGGAAAAGCCGTAGGCGCCGGGCATGTTCAGGTCCAGCAGGACCAGGTCCCAGTCGGCCTTCTCGTTGAGCCTGGCTTCCAGCTCGGCGATGCTCGCCGCCTCCACCAGTTTCGCTTCGGGGCCCAGGCCCAAGGTGAGGGCCTGGTGCAGGGCACTGCGGAACAGCGGATGATCGTCAGCGATCAGGATTTCATAGGAAGCCATGTAAGTTCCTTGATGGCCAGGCTCGATCCCGCCGCGGATAACGGCAGGGCCAGCATGGGAAAGGTCGTGACCTGATTGGCGCATTGTACGCAAATGCATCGGCCGATGCCTGCCGAGAATGCAGATGCGGGCGACTCCCAGCGCACCCGCTGACGGGATGGACAGCTTTTCAAAGTCCCCGGCTTGCGGCAGAGTTGCGCTCTTTTTTTGCCTGCCGAGAACACCATGAAGAGCCACGCCCTGCGCGCCGATATCCTGATGCTGGTCACCGCCATGATCTGGGGCGTGTCCTTCGTCGCGCAGCGCCTGGGGATGGATGCCATCGGGCCCTTCCTCTATACCGGCCTGCGCTTCGCCCTCGGCGCGCTGATGCTGCTGCCGCTGCTGGCCTGGTCGGCCAGGCGCGGCGCCCAGCCGTTCAACCGCGGCCTGCTGCTGGCCGGCCTGGCCATCGGCACTGCGCTGACCCTGGGCATCAACCTGCAGCAGGTCGGCCTGCTGTTCACCAGCGTGACCAACTCCGGCTTCATCACCGGCCTGTACGTGATCATCGTGCCGCTGCTCGGCCTGCTGCTCGGCCACCGCACCGGCACGGGCACCTGGCTCGGCGCGGCGCTGGCGGTGGTGGGCATGGCCATGCTGAGCATCGGCCCGGGCTTCAAGGTGGCCTCCGGCGACTGGCTGCAACTGACCGGCGCGCTGGTGTGGGGCTGCCACGTGTTGCTGGTGGGCCTGTTCGCCAGCCGCTACGACCCTATCCGCCTGGCCTTCCTGCAGTTCGTCACCTGCTCGGTGGTGAGCATGGCGCTGGCGCTGATGTTCGAGGAGATCCACTGGGACGCCATCGCCCAGGCCGGCCCGGCGCTGCTCTACGGCGGCCTGCTCGGCGTCGGCACCGGCTTCACCCTGCAGGTGATCGCGCAGAAGGACGCCATCGCCTCCCACGCCGCCATCATCCTGTCCCTGGAAGCGGTATTCGCCGCCATCGCCGGGGCGATCTTCCTCGACGAGAGCCTGCACGCGCGCGGTTACTTCGGCTGCGCGCTGATGCTAGCCGGCATGCTGGTGGCCCAGCTGTGGCCGCAGAAGAAGGCCGCGGCGGCCTGAATCCTAGAGCGCGGTGTAGGGCCGCAGGGCCTGGTGCGCCGAGCTCTGCTCGTCCAGCCCGCGCTGGTGCTTGGCGCCCAGGTAGCGCTCGCTGAACACGTCCAGGTAGGCATCCAGCGCATCCCCCGCGCGCTGGTCGCCAGCCAGGCCCAGGCACAGTGCCGCCACTTCCGCGGTGCACAGGTGCTCGTCGAACTTGGAGCGGCGCAGGCGATAGCGCGACAGCGCGTCCGGGGTGATGCTCAGCACCGGGAAGCGGTCCAGGTAGGGGCTCTTGCGGAACATCTTGCGCGCCTCGTTCCAGGTGGCGTCCAGCAGGATGAACAGCGGGCGCTTGCCGGGCTGCGGCGCGACCTTCTCCACCACCCGCTCGGCGGCGACGAACTCCCCCGGGAACACCACGTAGGGCTGCCACTGCGTATCGTCCAGCAGCGCCAGCAGGGCCGGGTCGACCTCGATCCGCGACCAGCCGAAGGCCCAGGTGTCCGGCACCGTCTCGGCGATCAGCCAGCCGGTGTTGCTCGGCTTCAGCGGCTCGGTGTCGAACATCACCAGGCACATGCCGGCGTTAGCCTGCACCTGCGGCTGCCAGGCGCACATGCAGTAGTCCGGGCGCAGGCGGCAGCCGGCGCAGCGCGGCGAACGCGAGCCGCGGGCCACGAAGGGCTTCACGCAACGGGCCAGGCGCTCGGCGCGCAGGCGGGCGACGGCATGGTTCTTGGTAGCGGGATGGACGGGCGACATCGGCGACTCGGGAGGGCGATCACGGCGGGCGGCGATTGTAACAGAGCCCCTGCGCGCCAAGGCCGCTCGGCAGCCAGGCGGTTTTCAGGGACAATGAGGGATTTGCGGCGCCGGCGAACCGTGCCGGCGTCGCGCGGTCGAATACGCACCCGTTTCAGGAGAAGCCCATGCTGCGCCTAACCGCCCTCGCCCTCTGCCTCGTCCTGCCCGCGGCCCACGCCGCGTCGCTCAAGGACTTCGAACTGGCCAAGACACTGGAGAAAGTCGCCAAGGAAAGCAGCGAAGGCACTCCGCGCGCGATCAACGAGGACATCCTCGACCAGGGCTACACCGTCGAAGGCAACCAGTTGATCAACCACCTCAGCGTGCGCGCCAGCCACGCCGCGAAGATGCGCGCCAACCCCGAGAGCGTGCGCAGCCAGTTGGGCGACAGCGTGTGCAGCAACACCGGCTACCGCCAGTTGCTGGCCCAGGGCGCGGTGCTCACCTACGACTTCACCGAGTACCACAGCAACGCCCCGGTGGCCGTCGAGCGCTTCGATGCCGGCAGCTGCCGCATCAAGCTGCAGAAGTGAAGCCGGAGCCATGCTGGAGTCGGAAAAGCTCAACCTGCTGAAGATCGCCCGCACGCCGATGCCCTTCGGCAAGTACCAGGGACGCATGCTGGTGGACCTGCCGGAGGAGTACCTGCTGTGGTTCCAGCGCAATGACAGCTTTCCCAAGGGCGAGCTGGGCCGCCTGATGCAGATAGTGCTGGAGCTGAAGGTCGAGGGCCTTGATTCTCTGGTGAAACCGCTGAAGCGCTAAGACGCCTCAGCGTTTCAGCGCAGGGCCCGCGGGTCCCCCTTGCCGGCCAGCGCCGCGACCTCCTCGGCGGTCAGCAGCGCGCTGCGCGGTACTTCCAGCAGGCGCGCGCAGGCCGCCAGCACATCGCCCCAGCAGGCCCGGTTGGCGAACAGCATGCCGGGCTCGTCGAGGGTCCCGCCGCGGTTGCGGTAGCCCAGCACCGAGCTGCGCAGCGCATCCGGCAGGATCGGCCAGAGATGCCCGCGCGCCACTTCCGGGCGCATGTGGGTGAGCAGCACGCGGCGCCCGTAGGCGTCCGGGAACAGTTGCTCGATCAGCGCCTCGTCGGCCACCGCCGCCAGTTCCCAGTTGTCCCTCGGCGCGCGGAAGCGCCCCGGCTCCTGCAGGTAGACCAGGCGGTACGGGTAGCCGGCCTCGGCCAGACGCTCCACGGCGCGACGCATCTCACCGAGCTGGTAGCTGCCGTTGGCGATCAGCAGCAGCGGATCGCTGCCGGGATGTTCTTCCACCACGATGGCGCCATCGCGCGCCAGTTGTTCCGCCTGGGCCCGGTCGAACAGGTTCGGCCGCTCGCGCTTGGGCGCTACTACGCAGGCGAGCTGCCCACGGCTGCGGTAAATCTGCGGCAGCAGCGCCAGCAGGCTGTTGTGGTCGGCGGGGAACAGCACCCGCACCATGTCGCTCATCTCGCCGAGCAGGCTCTCGCAGAAGGTGGTGTCCTGGTGCGACTGCTGGTTCTTGCCGTTCTCCCAGGTGTGCGATGTGGCCACCAGCGGCCAGCCGAGCCAACCCGCCGGGCGCCCCGCCTCCTTCTGCAGGCGGGCGAAGATCAACGCCTGGCGCACCGCGCCGAGCATCTTCACGCAGAACGCCTCGTAGCTGGCCACCAGGTTGAGCCCGCCCTGGTTGGCCAGGCAGGCGGAAACCACGGCCTCCTCGTTGAGTGCGGTAATGACCCGCCCGTCGACGGCCTCCAGCGCGCTCTCCGGCTGGCAGACGCGGTGCCTCAGCGCCTTGAGCACGCCGCCCAGGCGGTTGCTGGCCAGCTCGTCGGGGTTGCCGACGCGGGCCCGCAGGTCCGGGTTCGCCGCGCACAGTTCGCTGAAGAAGCGGTCCAGCGCCAGCATCGGCGAGCACTGGTCGTTGCGGTAGTGCAGCTCCGGCAGGCTGGGCTCGATGGGCCGGCGCACCGCCAGCGGATTGTCGCGCTCCAGCAGGCGCCCCTGGCGGCTCGCGGTGAACAGTGCGCAGGCGGCGTCCAGCTCCGCTTCCGGCACCCACAGCCGCGCCGCATGGTGGTTGAACAATTCACGGGCGTTCTCGTCGTCGCGGGGGTTGCCCGGCAGCGGCAGGTTGTGCGCGGCGTTGCTGCCGGCGCCGTAGAAGCCGAAGCCCTTGACCGTCTCGGCGATGCCGTAGGGAATCGGCAGCGGGTACTGCAGGATGCCGCTGTTCTTCTCGTGGACGCGATGGGCCAGGCGCTGCTCCATCTCCCAGAGCGCGCAGACGAAGGCGGCCGGGTCGCGGCCGTCGAAACTCAGCGGGTCGAAGCCACAGCCGCTCAGGTGGTGCTTGAAGCCTTCCAGGCCCTCGCGGGTGCCCAGTTGGGTGCGCTGCTCGATGCGCCGGCCATTGGCGATCATCACCGGCAGGGCCACGCCGCAGTCCTCGGCGCGCCACCAGCGGGGCATCCAGTCGCTGCCGCGCTGCTCCTCGGCGGCGCCGTCGGAGAGGAAGGCCACCAGGGTCTCGCCGGGTAGCGGCAGGTGCGCGTACTGCAGTTCGGCGAAGCCCAGGTAGCCGCCTTCGGCGATGCCGCCGGCGGTATGCGGGTTGACGTGGCTGCCCAGGGGCGCGGCGACGCTGCCATCCGGCGCCTGGGCGTAGCTGTAGAAGTCCTGCACCAGGCGCTCCAGGCCGGTGGCGTCGATGCTGTAGCGCCGCGCCTGCTCGGGCTGCAGGTTGGCGGTCAGCACGTTGAGCGCCTCGATGGCCGCCACGCAGTGCCCCTGCCCCATCAGCCAGCCGCGGGTGGTGCCGGTCAGGCCATTGAGCGCCAGGTAGCCGGCATAGGCTGGCACCATGTTCAGGGCGCCACCGGTGTGGCCCTCGGGGCTGGCCTTGAAGTCCTCGGCCTGCAGCGGCGTGCCGTCCAGATGCACACGGCGCGCGTAGGTCATGTGCACCACCAGCCAGAGCCCGGCGCAGGTCAGCCGGTCCAGCGCGCGGAACATCCGGTAGGTGCTCGCCAGGTCCGGCTGCAGGCCGGCTTGGACCAATTGATGAGCCACGCGGAAGACCGCAGCCTGGGTCAGCGCGCTATGCTCAAGCGGACCGTATCCGCTCAACCATTCGGCGAATGCCGGCTGCTCCGCCGCGTGCGCGGCCAGTTCGTCCGGACTGGGCAGTATCTGCGACATGCTCGACGTTCTCCCTGGGGCTATGGGGGAAGTCTAGGTCGCCGGATGGGAGCGGCGCTGACCTGTATCAACGCCATTTCGTTCCAGCTACGCGAGTCTGAAATACCGAATCCTGCTAAGGAGGCCCCATGGCCCTACTCACCTTCATCGGCGCAGCCCAGGAAGTCACCGGCTCCTGCTACCTGCTGGAAACCCGGGACGGCGTGCGCGTGCTGCTCGAGTGCGGCATGCGCCAGGGCCGCAGCAACGGCAAGAGCACCCGCGACAACGAGGCCAGCAATCGCACGCCCTTCCCCTTCGACCCGAAGAGCCTGAACGCGGTGGTCATCTCCCACGCCCACATCGACCACAGCGGCCTGCTGCCGCGCCTGGCGAAGGAAGGCTACAAGGGGCCGATCTACGCCACCGAGTCCTGCTGCGAACTGCTGGAACTGATGCTGATGGATTCGGCCAACATCCAGGAAAAGGACGCCGAGTGGGAGAGCAAGTGGCGCGCCCGCCTGAACAAGCCGGCGGTCACCCCGATCTACACCGTGGAAGACACCGAGAAGGCCCTGAAGCTGCGCCGCAGCGTCAGCTACGGCAGCACCGTGGAAGTGGCGCCCGGCATCCGCGTGACCTTCCACAACGCCGGGCACATCCTCGGCTCGGCCATCGTCGAGATCGAGATCCACGAGCAGGGCCTGACGCGCCGCCTGGTGTTCTCCGGCGACCTGGGCAACACCTGCTCACCGCTGATGCGCACACCGACGCCGCTGAGCCGCGCCGACGTGGTGCTGCTGGAATCCACCTACGGCGACCGCGACCACCGCGACAACAACGAGACGCTGCTGGAACTGGCGGACATCCTCGAACAGGCGCAGAAGGACGGCGGCAACGTGCTGATCCCCGCCTTCGCCGTCGGCCGCACCCAGGACCTGCTGTTCTACCTCGGGCGCTTCTACCAGGAAGGCCGCCTGCCGCAGCAGATGGTCTTCCTCGACAGCCCCATGGCCGCCCGGGCCAACGATATCTACCTGCGCCACTCCGGCGAATTCTCCGACAGCGACCGCGAATACATCCGCGGCACCGGCACCGTGAAGCTGTCCGAATGGCTGCCGCTGCTGCGCACCACGCAGACGCCGGAAGACTCCATGGCGATCAACCGCATCAAGAGCGGCGCCATCATCATCGCCGGCAGCGGCATGTGCACCGGCGGGCGCATCGTCCACCACTTCAAGCACAACCTCTGGCGCCAGGAGTGCCACATCGTCTTCCCCGGCTTCCAGGCCAAGGGCACCCTGGGCCGCACCATCGTCGACGGCGCCGAGAGCGTGCGCGTATTGCGCCAGCGCATCGCCGTGCGGGCGAAGGTCCACACCCTCGGCGGCTTCTCCGCCCATGCCGGACAATCGCAATTGATTCAGTGGGTTGGCCACTTCGAGAACAAACCCGAGCTATACCTGATACATGGCGAGCGGGAAAAGATGGATGCCCTGCAGGCCGCACTGCTCGAACGCCTCGACTGGAAAGCCAACATTCCCGAACAGGGGGACCGTATCGCAATCTGAAACAGGGTCATCGCCGACTGTCATCAGCGGCATGTCAGACTGGCGCACGCCTACGACAAGGGGTTGAAGAACAAGGAGTATCCCCATGCCCTATGAACCCGAGGACTACCTTTCCAGACACTTCCAGACCAGCGGCACCGACCTGACGCAGAAGGTCGAGGAGCTGGCGGCCCTCGCCGCGCCGGGCGACAGCCCGAACCTGCCGCTGTACCGCGAGATGCTCTTCACCGTGGCGCGCATGGCCCAGGCCGACCGCAACCGCTGGGATGCCAAGATCATGCTGCAGACGCTGCGCGAGATGGAGCACGCCTTCGCCACCCTCGAGCAGTTCAAGCGCCGGCGCAAGGTCACGGTGTTCGGCTCGGCGCGCACGCCCCCGGACCACCCGCTGTACGCCCTGGCCCGGGACCTGGGGCGCACCCTGGCGCGCTACGACCTGATGGTCGTCACCGGCGCCGGCGGCGGCATCATGGCCGCCGCCCACGAAGGCGCGGGGCTGGAGAACAGCCTGGGCTTCAACATCACCCTGCCCTTCGAGCAGCAGGCCAACCACACGGTGGCCGGCACCAACAACCTGCTGTCGTTCCACTTCTTCTTCCTGCGCAAGCTGTTCTTCGTCAAGGAAGCCGACGCCCTAGTGCTCTGCCCCGGCGGCTTCGGCACCCTGGACGAGGCGCTGGAAGTGCTGACGCTGATCCAGACCGGCAAGAGCCCGCTGGTGCCGGTGGTGCTGCTCGACCAACCCGGCGGGCATTACTGGGAGCAGGCGCTGCAGTTCATGCAGGAGCAACTGCTGGACAACCGCTACATCCTGCCCAGCGACATGCACCTGATGAAACTGGCCCGCTCGGTGGAGGACGCGGTCGGGGAGATCGCCCACTTCTACAGCAACTTCCACTCCAGCCGCTGGCTCAAGGACAACTTCGTCATCCGCCTCAACCACCGCCTCAGCGACAGCGCCATGCAGCGCCTGCACGAGGAATTCGGCAACCTCTGCCTGCACGACGGCTTCCACCAGCAGGCCTGCGGCGAACTGGAAAAGGACGAGCCGGAATTCACCCAGCTCACGCGCCTGGCCTTCGCCTTCAACGGCCGCGACCACGGCCGCCTGCGTGAGCTGGTGAACTTCATCAACGACAAGCAGAACTGGACCGAGGCTTGTCCCGTTCCTGCATAGGCCACTGCACCTGTAGGAGCGGGCCCTGCCCGCGATTCGCGCGCAGGGCGCGCTCCTACATGGAATGGCGCAGGTGATTCCGGCTATCGCGGACGGAGTCCGTTCCTACACCCACGCCCAACCGTAGGGCGTATAACCGTTCGCGGTTATACGCCGTTGGTCCGACGTGACACCGCACTGGCGCGTGATTCCGGGGGAAAACGGTGTGCGGAATGGCGTAGGGGCAACTGTCTTGCCAACCACGCCGAGGTGTTCTCTGTAGGAGCGAGCTTGCTCGCGAACAGACTCCGCAGCGGGATTTATTCGCGAGCAAGCTCGCTCCTACGAGAAGCCGTGCCCGCGTCTGTACAAACGGATCTTATCCGCAAACCACGCCGATACCGCCAGCTATCGCGGACAAGCGAACGTGGTATGTGAATGGCGTAGGAGCGGACTCCATCCGCGATCCAGCCGACAGGCCGGTCAACCAGCGCCAGCCCCGGGCTCAGTCGTCCCCGCCCCGCCCACTGAACAGGCGATTGATGGCTTCCATGGAAAAGCCCCGGTAGGCGAGGAAACGCCCCTGCTGGGCACGCTCGCGGGCGTCCTGGGGCAGGCGGGGGAACTTGCGGCGCCAGACACCCCGCATTTGCGCCTGCCAGTCGACATCCGCCTCGCCCAGGGCCTTTTCGATCTCGCCGCGGGGCAGGCCGCGCTGGCTCAGCTCCTCGCGAATTCGCAGGGGGCCATAGCCACTGCGCGCCTTGCTGGCGATGAAGGCTTCCAGGTAACGGGATTCGTTGAGCAGCCCTTCCTCGGCCAGGCGGTCGAGGACGGGCTCGATGAGCTCCGCAGGCGCGCCGCGCTGGCGCAGCTTGCGGACGAGTTCGGCGCGACCGTGCTCGCGTCGCGCCAGGAGGTCCATGGCGGCCCGCCGCACGGCGACGGGCGTGTCGAGCACGGTCGGCATCGGCGGGATCAGTAGTCGAGGTCGGCTTCAGCGGCCTCGGCAGCTTCGGCTGCAGCCAGCTCGGCCTTGGTCGGCGCCGGCTGGTTGTTCAGCAGTTGCTCGCGGATGGCCTTGTCCAGCACCGCGCAGATTTCCGCGTTCTCTTCCAGGTACTTGGCGGCGTTGGCCTTGCCCTGGCCGATCTTGCTGCCCTGGTAGCTGTACCAGGCGCCGGATTTCTCCACCAGGCCCAGTTGCACGCCCAGGTCGATGATCTCGCCGGTGCGGTAGATGCCCTTGCCGTAGAGGATCTGGAACTCGGCCTGGCGGAACGGCGGGGCGACCTTGTTCTTCACCACCTTGACGCGGGTTTCGCTGCCGACCACCTCGTCGCCTTCCTTCACCGCGCCGGTACGGCGGATGTCCAGGCGCACGGAGGCGTAGAACTTCAGGGCGTTACCACCGGTGGTGGTTTCCGGGTTGCCGAACATCACGCCGATCTTCATGCGGATCTGGTTGATGAAGATGACCAGGCAGTTGGCGTTCTTGATGTTGCCGGTGATCTTGCGCAGCGCCTGGGACATCAGGCGGGCCTGCAGGCCGACGTGGGCGTCGCCCATCTCGCCTTCGATCTCGGCCTTGGGCACCAGCGCCGCCACGGAGTCGACGATGATCACGTCCACCGCGTTGGAGCGCACCAGCATGTCGGTGATTTCCAGGGCCTGCTCGCCGGTGTCCGGCTGCGAGACCAGCAGGTCGTCGACGTTGACGCCCAGCTTGCCGGCGTAGTCCGGGTCCAGCGCGTGCTCGGCGTCGACGAAGGCGCAGGTGGCGCCCTGGCGCTGGGCTTCGGCGATGACCGAGAGGGTCAGGGTGGTCTTGCCCGAGGATTCCGGGCCGTAGATCTCGACGATACGGCCCTTGGGCAGACCGCCGATACCCAGGGCGATGTCCAAGCCGAGGGAGCCGGTGGAGATGGCCGGGATGGCCTGGCGCTCGTGGTCGCCCATGCGCATTACCGCGCCCTTGCCGAATTGGCGTTCGATCTGTCCCAGGGCCGCGGCCAGGGCGCGCTTCTTGTTGTCGTCCATTGAAGTCCTCGCGAAGTCAGGCGGCCGGGATGGGCCACGAACAACTGTATAAGTAGACAGTATTATTTCACAGGGCAAGGCGCTCGCCTACCCCCGAACGGGATTTTCCCCGACGGCCAGTCGCAACACCCCGTCCAGAGCGGTCGCCACCGCCTGCCGGCGCACCGCGAGGCGGTCGCCGGGAAAATGGAAGCACTGCGGATAGCATTGTTCGCCATCGGCCCAGCACAACCAGACGGTTCCTACAGGCTTCTCTGGCGAACCACCGTCCGGACCGGCGATGCCGCTGACCGCCACAGTGAAACGCGCGCCGCTGCGCGCCTGTGCGCCGCGGGCCATAGCTTCGACCACTTCCCGGCTGACCGCGCCAACCTGTGGGAAAAGTTCGTCAGGCACGCCCAGCTGCGTGGTCTTCTGCGTATTGGAATAGGTGACGTAGCCGGCATCGAACCAGGCCGAGCTGCCGGCGATCCGCGTGATCGCCTCGGCGATGCCGCCGCCGGTGCAGGACTCGGCGGTGCTGACCCGCGCGCCCAAGCGCTGCAACTGCGCGCCCAGGCGCGCGGCCAGGTCGGTGATGCCTTCGTCGCTGATGCTCATTGCGTACTCCGATGCTTAAGCCGTCAGGCCGGATACCGTACACTAGGCGCTTTTGCATATAGAAGACGGACCGCCCAAAGTCATGAGCCAAAGCGACCTTTCCGCGCATACTCCAATGATGCAGCAATACTGGAAGCTGAAGAGACAGCATCCGGAACAACTGCTGTTCTACCGCATGGGCGACTTCTACGAGCTGTTCTACGAGGACGCCAAGAAGGCCGCCAAGCTGCTCGACATCACCCTCACCACCCGCGGCCAGTCCGCCGGCACGCCGATTCCCATGGCCGGCATCCCCTTCCACGCCGTGGAGGGCTACCTGGCCAAGCTGGTCAAGCTGGGCGAGTCGGTGGCCATCTGCGAACAGATCGGCGACCCGGCCACCAGCAAGGGCCCGGTGGAACGCCAGGTGGTGCGTATCATCACCCCCGGCACGGTCAGCGACGAGGCGCTGCTCGACGAGCGCCGCGACAACCTGCTGGCCGCCTTGCTCGGCGACGAGCGGTTGTTCGGCCTGGCGGTGCTGGACATCACCAGCGGCCGCTTCAGCGTCCAGGAAATCCGCGGCTGGGAAACCCTGCTGGCCGAGCTGGAGCGCCTGAACCCCGCGGAACTGCTGATCCCCGACGACTGGCCCGCCGGCCTGCCGGCGGAGAAGCGCCGTGGCGTGCGGCGCCGCGCGCCCTGGGACTTCGACCGCGACTCGGCGTTCAAGAGCCTCTGCCAACAGTTCGCCACCCAGGACCTGAAGGGCTTCGGCTGCCAGGACCTGACCCTGGCCATCGGCGCCGCCGGCTGCCTGCTGGCCTACGCCAAGGAAACCCAGCGCACCGCCCTGCCGCACCTGCGCAGCCTGCGCCACGAGCGCCTGGACGACACCGTCATCCTCGACGGCGCCAGCCGCCGCAACCTGGAGCTGGACACCAACCTCTCCGGCGGCCGCGACAACACCCTGCAGTCGGTGGTGGACCGCTGCCAGACCGCCATGGGCAGCCGCCTGCTGACGCGCTGGCTGAACCGCCCGCTGCGCGACCGCGCCGTGCTGGAAGCCCGCCAGGAATCCATCGCCTGCCTGCTGGAACGCTACCGTTTCGAGAATCTTCAGCCACAGCTGAAGGAAATCGGCGACGTCGAGCGCATCCTCGCCCGTATCGGTCTGCGCAACGCCCGCCCGCGCGACCTGGCGCGCCTGCGCGACGCCCTGGCCGCCCTGCCGGAGCTGCAGCGCGGCATGACCGAGTTGGAGGCCCCGCACCTGGGCGAACTGGCCGCGAGCATCCGCACCTACCCGGAACTGGCCGACCTGCTGGCCCGGGCGATCATCGACAACCCGCCGGCGGTGATCCGCGACGGCGGCGTCATCAAGCGCGGCTACGACGCCGAGCTGGACGAACTGCAGACGCTCAGCGAGAACGCCGGCCAGTACCTGATGGACCTGGAGATCCGCGAGAAGGAACGCACCGGGCTGTCGGGTCTGAAGGTCGGCTACAACCGCATCCATGGCTACTACATCGAGCTGCCGCGCATGCAGGCCGAGCAGGCGCCGGCCGATTACCAGCGGCGCCAGACGCTGAAGGGCGCCGAACGCTTCATAACCCCGGAGCTGAAGGCCTTCGAGGACAAGGCGCTGTCCGCCCAGAGCCGCGCCCTGGCCCGCGAGAAGCAGCTCTACGAGGAACTGGTGGAACTGCTGATCGCCCAGTTGGCGCCGCTGCAGGACACCGCCGCCGCCCTGGCCGAGCTGGACGTGCTGGCCAACCTGGCCGAGCGCGCGCTGAACCTCGACCTGAACCGCCCGCGCTTCGTCGAGGAGTCGGGCATCCTCATCGAGCAGGGCCGCCACCCGGTGGTGGAGCAGGTGCTGGATACGCCCTTCGTGGCCAACGACCTGAAGCTCGACGAAGACACCCGCATGCTGGTGATTACTGGCCCGAACATGGGCGGTAAATCTACCTATATGCGGCAAACGGCGCTGATCGTGCTGTTGGCGCACATCGGCAGTTTCGTCCCGGCGGCGCGCTGCGAACTGTCGCTGGTGGACCGCATCTTCACCCGTATCGGTTCGTCCGACGACCTCGCCGGCGGCCGTTCCACCTTCATGGTGGAGATGAGCGAAACCGCCAACATCCTGCACAACGCCACCGACCGCAGCTTGGTGCTGATGGACGAAGTGGGCCGCGGCACCAGCACCTTCGACGGCCTGTCGCTGGCCTGGTCCGCCGCCGAGCACCTGGCGCACCTGCGCGCCTTCACCCTGTTCGCCACCCACTACTTCGAGCTGACCGTGCTGCCGGAGAGCGAACCGGTGGTGGCCAACGTGCACCTGAACGCCACCGAGCACAACGAGCGCATCGTCTTCCTGCACCACGTGCTGCCCGGCCCGGCGAGCCAGAGCTACGGCCTGGCGGTGGCGCAACTGGCCGGCGTGCCCGGCCCGGTGATCCTGCGCGCCCGCGAGCACCTGGCGCGCCTGGAGACCACCAGCCTGCCCCACGAAGCGCCGCGCCAGGAGGCGGGCCAGCCCGCCGCGCCGATGCAGAGCGACCTGTTCGCCAGCCTGCCGCACCCGCTGATCGACGAGCTTGCACGCATCAAACCCGATGACCTGACACCGCGCCAGGCGCTCGATTTGTTATATGCATGGAAGACGCGAATCTGACGGACAGCGGAACAAGCTGCTAGAATCGCGCGCGCTTAGCCGCCCGCCTGAGGAGAGAATTAGAAAATGACCTTCGTCGTCACCGACAACTGCATCAAGTGCAAATACACCGACTGCGTGGAAGTCTGCCCGGTGGACTGCTTCTACGAAGGCCCGAACTTCCTGGTGATTCACCCGGATGAGTGCATCGACTGCGCCCTGTGCGAACCGGAATGCCCGGCACAGGCGATCTTCTCCGAGGACGAGGTCCCGGAGAACATGCAGGAGTTCATCGAGCTGAACAAGGATCTGGCCGAGGTCTGGCCGAACATCACCGAGAAGAAGGACTCGTTGCCGGACGCGGAAGAGTGGGACGGCGTCGCCGACAAGCTCAAGCACCTGGAGCGCTGATCGCTTCCTCCAAGCTCCAAGGCCCGCCTCGCGCGGGCCTTGTGCCATCTGTGACGGCACTTTTTCGCGGGCAAAAAAAAGGGGCGGGATGGCCCGCCCTTTTTTCCCTACCCCATCATCCTGATGAGTCGCATCCCGCGACGTCCTGACCGGCATCCTTGTCGGCCTGCGTCATTCCCTGTACGCAGGAGTGATATCAGCTTTCCGTACAAAAGCGGCAAGCGGCTGCGGGTCGCACCCCGGTAGGGCCAGGATTAGCGCAGTCGAAAATAAAGCCTTTTAAATTCAATTGGTTATTTATAAAGACTGAAGAAAAGGGCCCCTTGCCGGCAAGCCGAATCGTCAAAGACTCACAGCACGTGTAAGCGATAGCTTACAAAACCAAACTCAAAAACTGCTGTCTCGCCTGGCTCGAGCGGATGAAGTTGTTCGGGATGCGTATCCGTTTGGGGCGCCCGTGAAGTCCGGGACAAGGTGTTTTTCGTAGGATGGGTTGAGCTTGCGATACCCATCGCTGGTCCGGGGCCGGTCTTGCCGGTGGAGTCGCGGACGGAGTCCTAGCATGCCGGTGGGCATGGATTCTCGTAGGAGCGAGCTTGCTCGCGAACGGAGCTTCCCGGCGGTGTAGGTGCTGGGTTCAAGAGCACCCTCTCCCCAGCCCTCTCCCTGAAGGGAGAGGGGGCTGTCCTGAGCGAAGGGAGAATCCTGAGTCATCCTGAGACGCCTAACCCCACCCCGTCATTCCCGCGGACGCGGGAACCCAGTGACGGCCAGGGTTCGCGAGCAAGCTCGCTCCTACGAAAAGCAAAAGCGCGTTTGCTCTTGGACTTCCAGAGAAATAGCCGAACGCACCGAAACGCCCCTTCAGAAGGCCGAGCGAAACCCGCGCTCAGGAGGTCATGCGACATGGATGTCGCGAGAGCCCCGCGGGCTACAGGGACGTACCCTCGGGGCGGGCCTCCGTGGCGGGGGAATTCGTGAGGGTAGCCCGGCTTTATCGGGCCCGTATGTTGGGGCAAGCCTTTTTGGTTCCTTTTTGCGGGGGTGGCCTTCCACCGTTTGACAAAAGGGACTCGCCCGAGGGGGCGAAACAAGAAGGTCGGGCAAACTCAGAGCGGCGCAGAAACACCCAAGCCAAGGCAGCTGGGTTCCCGCGTTCGCGGGAATGACGGGTTAGAGATCGGAGCGCGGGGCCAAGAGCCGCAAGCGAAGCCATAGCCCCACCCCATATGAAAAATGCCGTTTCTCCCAGACAGAGAAACGGCATTCCTTCTTACCCGTAGGAGCGCGCCCTGCGCGCGAATCGCGGGCAGGGCCCGCTCCTACAAATGGGGCGCAGGCGAAAAAAAGCCCGGAGCACTCCGGGCTTTTTCACTGCGGGTGGTGCCTTACTGGAACAACGCGTCGCTCGACAGGCCGTTCTTCTCCAGGATTTCCCGCAGACGCTTGAGCGCCTCGACCTGGATCTGCCGCACCCGCTCGCGGGTCAGGCCGATTTCCTGGCCGACCTCTTCCAGAGTGCTGCTTTCGTGGCCACGCAGGCCGAAGCGGCGAATCACCACCTCGCGCTGCTTGTCGGTCAGCTCGGACAGCCACTGGTCGATGCTCTGGCTCAGGTCGTCATCCTGCAGCAGTTCGCAGGGGTCGGTGGGACGATCGTCGGTCAGGGTGTCGAGCAGCGTCTTGTCCGAATCCGGGCCGAGGGACACGTCCACCGAAGTCACCCGCTCGTTGAGGCCGAGCATGCGCTTGACCTCGTCGACCGGCTTCTCCAGCAGGTTGGCGATTTCCTCGGGGGATGGCTCGTGATCCAGCTTGTGCGTCAGCTCGCGGGCCGCGCGCAGGTAGACGTTGAGTTCCTTGACCACATGGATCGGCAGGCGGATGGTGCGGGTCTGGTTCATGATGGCCCGTTCGATGGTCTGGCGAATCCACCACGTCGCGTAGGTGGAGAAGCGGAAACCCCGTTCCGGATCGAACTTCTCCACCGCCCGGATCAACCCCAGGTTGCCCTCCTCGATCAGGTCGAGCAGGGACAGGCCGCGGTTGACATAGCGCCGGGCGATCTTCACCACCAGGCGCAGGTTGCTTTCGATCATGCGCCGACGCCCAGCAGGATCGCCCCTTTGCGCGAGCCGCGCGAAGTGGACCTCCTCCTCGGGAGTCAGCAGTGGGGAAAAACCGATTTCGTTGAGGTAGAGCTGGGTGGCATCCAGCGCCCGGCTGTAATCGATGTGCTTGTGCTGCTTCGATGACAGCGAACTGGCCTTGCCGGTGACCTGAAGTGAGACCTGCTCTTCGGCAAGTGACTCGTCGAATGTGATGGCGGGCTCCAGCAACAGCAGCTCGTCATCCACGTCAAACTCCGGCCCTTCTTTTTTGAGTGCCATGTCGTTATCCCTTGCTGAGTTCGACAACAAGCCCGGACGAATCCATATCCTTGGGACGTCCAAGCCCGCTCACCCACGCAGGATGCGGCGGTCGATCAACGAGGAGGCAGGTATTGCAAGGGGTCCACGGGTTTGCCCTGACGGCGAATCTCGAAGTGCAGCTTCACCCGGTCCGTGCCCGTGGAGCCCATCTCGGCAATGCTCTGCCCGACTTTGACCTGTTGCCCTTCCCGAACGAGCAGCCTGCGGTTGTGGCCGTAGGCACTCACGTAGGTATCGCTGTGCTTGATGATCACGAGTTCGCCGTAGCCCCGCAAACCACTACCGGCGTATACAACCGTGCCATTCGACGCAGCCAGGACAGGCTGGCCCAATTGCCCGGCTATATCAATCCCTTTATTCAAACTCCCGTTTGATGCAAAGCGGCCTATCAAAGTGCCACTGGTCGGCCACATCCAGCCCTCCACGCCCTTGCCGGAAGCCTGCGAAGGGGCGGTGCTGGCGGGGGGTGTCGAATTGCTGACGGTAGCCGCGGGCGCGGGCTTGGTCGGTGCCGGAGAACCGGCGGCGGGCTTGCCGACCACCACCGGCGCGACGGACGGTGTGGTTTTGGCGACGACGGGCTGTGCCGACGTGCTGGAGCCGGCACCGCCGAAACGAATGGCCTGCCCCGGGCGGATGGTGTAGGGCGGCGGGATGTTGTTGTGCGCGGCCAGGGCCTTCCAGTCCCAGCCGTAGCGGAAGGCGATCGAGTACAGGGTGTCGCCGCGGCGCACCACGTACTGCCCGCTGGTGGTCGTCGGCGTGCGGTCGGCCTGGTTGCGGTCGACCACCTTGACCTTGCCCCCGGAGGAGGATGCGCAGGCCGCGAGCAGGGAACAGAATGCTGCCGCCAGCAGCATGCGCACGCCGCTCCGAATCCAGATCCATTGTTTCTGGGCCGCGATAGGGCTCACCCCTTCCCCCTTATCCATCGAATATGTGCCCGGCATCTCGCCGTTATGCTCCCCCTGGCCGCGCGACGGCGCTCCCGCCGCCGCTCAGCCCAGGGGGCCGTTGAGCAGGGGAACGAAGCGCACCGAATCCAGCACGCGCCGGTCGAATCCGTCGCCGGTGCGCTCGATCAGCATCAGTTGCTGCACTTCGCCGCTGCCCACCGGGATCACCAGGCGCCCGCCCGGCGCCAGTTGGTCGAGCAGCGCCTGCGGGACCTCGGCGGCTGCCGCGGTGACGATGATACCGTTGTACGGTGCCAGCGCCGACCAGCCTTCCCAGCCATCCCCCCAGCGAAAGACAACATTTCTCAGGTTTAGCTCCGCAAGACGCTCCTTGGCGCGGTCCTGCAGGGCCTGAATCCGCTCGACGGAGAACACCCGCTCGACCAGTTGCGCCAGCACCGCGGTCTGGTAGCCGGAGCCGGTGCCGATCTCCAGCACCTTGTCCAGGGGGCCGGCGGCCAGCAGCAGCTCGGTCATCCGCGCCACCATGAAGGGTTGCGAGATGGTCTGATTGTGGCCGATGGGCAGCGCGGTGTCCTCGTAGGCGCGGTGCGACAGCGCCTCGTCGACGAACAGGTGGCGCGGCGTGCGGCGGATCACCTCGAGCACCCGGGCGTTGGACAGGCCTTCCTCGTACAGGCGCTGGATCAGCCGTTCGCGGGTGCGCTGGGAGGTCATGCCGATGCCGCGGCGACTCAGTTCATCGGCCATGGTCCAGCCCTCCGATCCAGTCCTGCAGTCCATTGAACGCCTCGCGGAAGGTTCGGTCCAGTTGCAGTGGCGTGACCGAGACATAGCCCTGCATCACCGCATGGAAGTCAGTGCCCTCGCCGCCATCCTCGACATCGCCCGCCGCCGCGATCCAGTAGCCTTCGCGCCCGCGCGGGTTGACCACCTTGACCGGCGCCGCGGCGCGCTTGCGGTGGCCCAGGCGGGTCAGCTGGACGCCGCGGATGCGTTCCAGCGGCAGATTCGGGATGTTGACGTTGAGCACGGTGCGCGGCGGCAGTTCGAGCCGCTCGTGGTTCTGCACCAGCAGGCGGGCGAAGTGCATGGCGCTGTAGAGGTTGTCCGGCTGGCGCGAGAGCAGCGAGAAGGCGAACGCCGGCCGCTCCAGGAAGCGGCCCTCGATGGCGGCGGCCACGGTGCCGGAATAGAGCACGTCATCGCCCAGGTTGGCGCCCAGGTTGATACCCGAGACGACCATGTCCGGCAAGGTGTCCAGCAGGCCGTTGAGACCCAGGTGCACGCAGTCGGTCGGCGTACCGTCGACGCCGATGAATCCATTGCTCAGGCGCTGCGCGTGCAGCGGCCGGTCCAGGGTCAGCGAGCTGCTGGCGCCGCTGCGGTCCTGTTCGGGAGCGATCACCACGCATTCGGCATGTTCGCTCAGCGCGTCGTAAAGCGCGGCGATACCGGGCGCGTTCACCCCGTCGTCGTTGGCAATCAGTATGCGCATGGGTTTTCCGTCTGCCCTGCCGGTACCAGCTCGACCAGCTCGCGCACGACGACGGTGGCGAAGCAGCCTGCCGGCAGGACGAATTCCAGTTGCAGAATGTCAGGGGCCGGATAATGCCATGCCAGGGCCTGGATGGGGAGGCGCAGGATGCGCCGTTCGTGCGCCAGGTCAGCATTGCCCAGCCACTGGCAAAGCGCCACTTCCGCGGCGCCCACGGCATTTTCCAGCTCGCCGCTGGCGCCGCCGGCCGGCGAGGCGCCCTTGCCCCAGAGCGGCCCGGTGGGGTGCAGGTCGAGTTCGGCCAGGCGCGGATCGGCGCATTCCGCCTCGCCCGCCGGGAAGAAACTGCGGCTGTCGGTGAAGGCCAGCAGGTCGCCGACCTGGGCGCGGTTCCAGCTACCGTCCGTCACCCGCCGCGCCAGCACCTGGTTGAACAGGTAGCTGCGCCCGGCGGAGAGCAGGCGCGAACGCAGGTTGCGCTGCTCTGGCAGAATGCCGCGCTCGGCACAGCTGCGGGCGTCCACGACGTTGCCGCCGTCGAAGCCGAAGCGCTGGCTGCCGAAATAGTTGGGCACGCCCTCGGCGGCGATACGTCGCAGCCGCTCGTCGAGCGCCTGGTGCTCGCCTTGCAATTGCGTCAGGCGCAGGGTGAAGCCGTTGGCCGCATGGGCGCCACGCTGCAGCTTGCGCTGGTGGCGGGTGCGCTTGAGGATGCGCAGGCTGTCGTCCTCGGCCGCGGCCAGGTCGGGGTCGGCCTTGCCCGGCAGGTGCAGGCTGAACCACTGGCGCGTCAGCGCCTGGCGATCCTTGAGCCCGGCATAGCTGATCAGCCGCTGCGACACTCCAGCCGCGCGGGCCAGGCGGCGCGCGGCCTCCTCGGTGTTCAGCCCGCGCTTCTCCACCCACAGCCAGAGGTGTTCGCCTTCGCCGGACAGCGGGATGTCCAGCACCTCGTCGACCTGGAAGTCCTCGGCCACCGCCTTGAGCACCGCCTGCCCGCAGGGTTCGCCATGGGCGCGCGGGCCCAGCAGCTCCAGCTCGGTCATGGACGGACCAGCAGGGCGACGGCGTGCACTGCGATGCCTTCCTCGCGCCCAGTGAAGCCGAGCTTCTCGGTGGTGGTGGCCTTGACGTTGACCTGTTCGAGGTCGACCTGCAGGTCCTCGGCAATGCTGCCGCGCATGGCCTCGATGTGCGGCGCCATCTTCGGCGCCTGGGCGATGATGGTGGCGTCGACGTTGCCGATCACGTAGCCCTTCTCGTGCACCAGGGCCACCACGTGGCGCAGCAGCGCGCGGCTGTCGGCGCCCTTGAAGCGCGGGTCGGTGTCGGGGAAGTGCTTGCCGATGTCCCCCAGGGCGCAGGCGCCGAGCAGCGCGTCGCTCAGCGCGTGCAGCAGCACGTCGCCGTCGGAGTGGGCGATGAGCCCGAACTTGTGGGGGATGCGCACGCCGCCGAGGGTGATGAAGTCGCCCTCGCCGAAGCGGTGTACGTCGTAGCCATGGCCGATACGCATAGAAAAACGCCCTGAGTCAGTCAGGGCGTCGATTCTACCGGAAAGCCGCGACGCCTTCAGGACAGCGCCCGCGCATGGTGGCGCAGGTGGTCGTCGATGAAGCTGGCGATGAAGTAGTAGCTGTGGTCGTAGCCCGGGTGCAGGCGCAGCTCCAGCGGGTGCCCCGCCGCTTCCGCCGCCTGGCGCAGGGCCTCGGGCTTGAGCTGGGTGGCGAGGAAGTCGTCGCGCTCGCCCTGGTCGACCAGGATCGGTAGGCGCTCGCTCGCGCCGGCCAGCAGTTCGCAGGCATCCCACTCGGCCCAGGCGCTGCGCTCTTCGCCCAGGTAGCGGCCGAAGGCCTTCTGCCCCCAGGGGCAGTCGCTGGGATGAGCGATGGGCGCGAAGGCCGACAGCGACTGGTAGCGCCCCGGGTTGCGCAGCGCGCAGACCAGCGCGCCGTGGCCGCCCATGGAGTGCCCGGCGATGCCGCGGCGGGTGGAGACCGGGAAGTTGTCCTCGATCAGCGCCGGCAACTCGTGCACCACGTAGTCGTGCATACGGTAGTTGCGCGCCCAGGGTTCCTGGGTGGCGTTGAGGTAGAAGCCGGCGCCCAGGCCGAAGTCCCAGGCGCCTTGCGGGTCGCCCGGCACGTCCGGGCCGCGCGGGCTGGTGTCCGGCGCCACTATCACCAGGCCCAGTTCGGCGGCCAGGCGCTGGGCGCCGGCCTTCTGCATGAAGTTCTCGTCGGTGCAGGTCAGCCCCGACAGCCAGTAGAGCACCGGCAGGCCGGCCTCGGGCTCGGCCTGGGGCGGCAGGTAGATAGCGAACACCATGTCGCAGCCGAGCGCCTGGGAGCGGTGGCGGTAGCGCTGGTGCCAGCCCTCGAAGCTCTTGGTGCTGGAGACGATTTCCATAAAAAGCTCCGTGTAAAGACGAGGAAAGCGCTGGAGGCTGGACGAAAAAGCGCTACGTATAGCCTTCAGCCTCCAGCGCTTCCATCGGCTTTTCAGTAATGGATGACCAAGTGGATGCTCTTGCCTTCGTGCATCAGGTCGAAGGCCTCGACGATTTCCATAAAAAGCTCCGTGTAAAGACGAGGAAAGCGCTGGAGGCTGGACGAAAAAGCGCTACGTATAGCCTTCAGCCTCCAGCGCTCTCGTCGGCTTTTCAGTAATGGATGACCGAGCGGATGCTCTTGCCTTCGTGCATCAGGTCGAAGGCCTCGTTGATCTTGTCCAGGCCCATGGTGTGGGTGATGAAGGTGTCCAGCGGGATTTCGCCCTTCTGCGCCTTCTCCACGTAGCTGGGCAGCTCGGTGCGGCCGCGCACGCCGCCGAACGCCGAACCGCGCCAGACGCGACCGGTGACCAGCTGGAACGGCCGGGTGCTGATTTCCTGGCCGGCCCCGGCGACGCCGATGATGGTCGACTCGCCCCAGCCCTTGTGGCAGCACTCCAGCGCCGCGCGCATCAGTTGCACGTTGCCGACGCACTCGAAGGAGTAGTCCACGCCGCCGTCGGTCATCTCGACGATGACGTCCTGGATCGGCTTCTGGTGGTCCTTCGGGTTGACGAAGTCGGTGGCGCCCAGTTCCTTGGCGATGTCGAACTTGGCCGGGTTGATGTCGACGGCGATGATCCGCGAGGCCTTGGCCATCTTGGCGCCGATGATGGCCGCAAGGCCGATGCCGCCCAGACCGAAGATGGCCACGGTGGCGCCCTCTTCCACCTTGGCGGTGTTGAGCACGGCGCCGATGCCGGTGGTGACGCCGCAGCCGAGCAGGCAGACCTTCTCCAGCGGGGCGTCCTTGGGAATCTTGGCCAGGGAGATTTCCGGCAGCACGGTGTATTCGGAGAAGGTCGAGCAGCCCATGTAGTGGTAGATCGGCTGGCCGTTGTAGGAGAAGCGGCTGGTGCCGTCGGGCATCAGGCCCTTGCCCTGGGTGGCGCGCACGGCCTGGCAGAGGTTGGTCTTGCCGGATTTGCAGAACTTGCACTCGCGGCATTCGGCGGTATACAGCGGGATCACGTGGTCGCCGACCTGCAGCGAGGTCACGCCCTCGCCCACCGCTTCGACGATGCCGCCACCCTCGTGGCCGAGGATGCACGGGAAGACGCCTTCGGAATCCTCGCCGGACAGGGTGTAGGCGTCGGTGTGGCAGACCCCGGTGGCGACGATGCGTACCAGCACCTCGCCCTTCTTCGGCGGCGCCACGTCCACCTCGACCACCTGCAGCGGCTGGTTGGGGGCGAAGGCGACGGCGGCACGGGACTTGATCATCTCGGAACTCCTGGCGGGTTGATGCATGGGCCTCCGCCTTCGGGGCGGAAGCGGCCGGCGATGGATGCCGGCGGAAACCGGGCGGCCCGGCGAAAAACGCAGGGCATAGCCTTGAAAGTGTAGAAAAGTGCCTGGAAAGAAATAATCAGGCAATAATCAAAACTTTATTGCCATACAGGGACAATCCAGATGAATCGCTGGGAAGGCCTCGACGAATTCGTCGCGGTGGCGGAAACCGGGCAGTTCACCGCCGCCGCCGAACGCCTGGGCGTCTCCTCCTCCCACGTCAGCCGGCAGATCGCCCGCCTGGAGGAACGCCTGCAGACGCGCCTGCTCTACCGCAGCACCCGGCGCGTGTCGCTGAGCGAGGCCGGGCAGACCTTCCTGCAGCACTGCCAGCGCCTGCAGGACGCCCGCGACGAGGCGCTGCGCGCGGTCAGCGACCTCTCCGCCGAGCCCAAGGGCCTGCTGCGCATGACCTGCGCGGTAGCCTACGGCGAGCGCTTCGTGGTGCCGCTGGTGAACGCCTTCATGGCCGACTATCCACAGCTGCGGGTGGAGATGGAGCTGTCCAACCGCCAGCTCGACCTGCTCCACGAGGGTTTCGACCTGGCCATCCGCCTCGGCCGCCTGAGCGACTCGCGCCTGGTGGCCACGCGCCTGGCGCCGCGGGTGATGTACCTGTGCGCCACGCCCGGCTACCTGGAGCGCCACAGCGCGCCGCGCTCGCCGGCGGAACTGGCGCAGCACAACTGCCTGGTGGGCAGCAGCGACATCTGGACCTTCCTGGAAGACAGCCGCGAGACGCAGCACCGTGTGCAGGGCAACTGGCGCTGCAACAGCGGCCAGGCGGTGCTGGACGCCGCGCTGCGCGGCTTCGGCCTGTGCCAGTTGCCGGACTACTACGTGCTGGAGCACCTGCGCAGCGGGCGGCTGGTTTCCCTGCTGGAGGAACACCAGCCACCGAACACCGCGGTCTGGGCGCTGTACCCGCAGCAGCGGCACCTGTCGCCAAAGGTGCGGCAACTGGTGGATTTCCTCAAGGAAGGCCTGCAGCGGACGCATCCGGGGCTGTCCTGAAGCAGGGTGGTTTCCGGCGATTCGGTTAGAATTACCGGTTTACCACGCTACCCTGCCAAGGATGCCGTCATGTCCGCCCTCTCCGCCTTCCGCGAGCGCTACCTGCTGCGCTTCTGGTCACCCTTGCCGACCCTGGTCGCGCTCGGTGTCGCCTCCGCCTACTACTTCGCCCTGACCGGCACCTTCTGGGCCGTCACCGGGGAATTCACCCGCTGGGGCGGCCACGTGCTGTCCTGGTTCGGCGTGCCGGTGCAGGACTGGAGCTACTTCAAGATCATCGGCCTGCAGGGCACACCGCTGGACCGCATCGATGGGGTGATGATCATCGGCATGTTCCTCGGCGCGCTGTGCTGCGCGCTCTGGGCCGGCAACGTCAGCCTGCGCTGGCCGACCAGCCGGCGCCGCCTGCTGCAGGGCCTGGTGGGCGGCATCATCGCCGGCTTCGGCGCGCGCCTGGCCATGGGCTGCAACCTGGCGGCGTTCTTCACCGGCATCCCGATGTTCTCGGTGCACGCCTGGGCCTTTATGCTCTCCACCGTGATCGGCGCCTGGTTCGGCGTGAAGCTGAGCCTGCTGCCGTTCCTGCGCACGCCGCTGAAGGTCACCGGCAAGGCCGCCAGCCTGCCCGACGCGGCCAACCTAGCCCGCCGCGCCAAGGTGCAATGGCGTCTGGGCCTGGCGGTCCTGGCCGTGGCCGCGCTGTTCGCCGTCTGGCGCTTCGAGGTGTCGCTGGTGCTGGGCCTGGCCACCCTGTTCGGCCTGCTGTTCGGCGGCCTGATCGAGCGCGCGCAGATCTGCTTCACCAGCGCCGCCCGCGATCTCTGGACCACCGGCCGGACCAAGGCCGCCTTCGGCATCCTGCTGGGCATGGCCGCGGCCTGCGTCGGCACCTTCGCGGCGATCCACCTGGGCGTGGCACCGAAGACCTTCTGGATGGGCCCCAACGCGGTGATCGGCGGCGTGCTGTTCGGCATCGGCATCGTCCTGGCCGGCGGCTGCGAGACCGGCTGGATGTACCGCTCGATGGAAGGCCAGGTGCATTTCTGGGTGGTCGGCGTCGGCAACGTCATCGGCGGAACCCTGGTGGCGGTGTACTGGGACGCGCTGGGCAGCGCCCTGGCCCTGCCCTATCCCAAGCTCAACCTGCTGCAGATGTTCGGCCCCGGCGGCGGCCTGCTGCTGACCTTCGCCGGCCTTGCGCTGTGCATGCTGCTGGTACAGCTGAACGCCAACCGTTTCACCCGTTCGAGGAAAACCGCCAATGAGCGCGAACAAGACGCCGACGCTGTCGCTTGACCTGCGCGGCGAGCACTGCCCGTACAACGCCATCGCCACCCTGGAAACCCTGGAGACGCTGAAGCCGGGCGACCTGCTGGAAGTGGTCACCGACTGCTCGCAGTCGGTGCACGGCATCCCCGAGGACACCAAGCGCCACGGTTATAACTGCCTGGCGGTGGAACAGCATGGGGCGCTGTTCCGCTTTCTCATCGAGGTGCCGTTGTTGGGGTGAGCCTGATACCCATGCGGGCGGGGTTTCCCGTAGGAGCGAGCTTGCTCGCGAATGAGCCCCGCAGCAGGGTCCGTTCGCGAGCAAGCTCGCTCCTACGAAAAGCACCCGCACCGCTCCTACAGGTCTAGGCCGAATCGCCACGGCTGGCATTGCGCTCATGGCGGTGCAGGAAGTCGTGGATGTGCCCGGGGAAGCGCGAGCCGATCCAGGCGAATGCCAGGTACTTGAGCAGCTTGCCGGTGAAGATCGCCAGCAGCACGCCGGGGTAGTGCAGCGGCACGTTGGACAGCACCACCAGCGCCGGCGTCTGCGGCAGCGGCGAGATGGACACCAGGAACAGCGCCAGCAGGCCGTAGCGGCGCGTCCAGTCCATCACCTGCGCCCAGCTCGGGTCCTGCAGCAATTGCGGAAAATGGGCGTACAGGCTGGCCCAGCCCATGTGGTGCAGGACGATCACCAGCAGCAGCGCCCCCAGCGCGCTGCCCAGGGCGGCGCTCAGTGCTATGCCGCCCCAGCGCCGTGGCGCCACCAGGACCGCCGGCACCACCACGGAGGTGATCGGGTAGGCGGCGGTGCAGGTACCCAGCAGCGCCAGGCCCAGGCACAGCCAGGGCATGCGCCAGCCGTCGCCGGCCCAGCGCAGGATGCGGTGCAAGTCGCCTTCGAGCCTGGGCAGGAACCTCGCAAGGCGCTTCATGGTTTCAGCGTTTTCCGAAAGCCCGTTGCAGCCGCTGCAGGTCTTCCGGGGTGGTGACCTTGATGTTGTCGGCGCGGCCTTCGACCATCTTCGGCGCGTTGCCGGCCCACTCCATCGCAGAGGCCTCGTCGGTGATCGCCGCACCCGCCACCAGGGCATCGGCCAGGGCTCGGTGCAGGGCGCCCAAGTGGAACATCTGCGGCGTGTAGGCCTGCCAGACCACGCTGCGGTCGACGGTTTCCAGCACCCGGCCATCGGCGCCGACGCGCTTGAGCGTGTCCCGCGCCGGCACGCCGAGCAGGCCACCCACCGGGTCGTTGTCCAGTTCGCCGAGCAGCCGGTCGAGGTCGCCGCGGCTCAGGTTCGGCCGCGCCGCGTCGTGCACCAGCACCCAGTCGTCGCTGGCGGCGCCCTGTTCGTTGAGCAGCAGCAGGCCGTTGAGTACGGAATCCGCGCGCTCGCGGCCGCCTTCGGCACGCAGGATGCGCGGGTCGGCGGCACAGGGCAGGTTCGGCCACCAGGGATCGTCAGGCGCCAGGCAGACCACCAGGCCCTTGAGCATGGGGTGGCCGAGGAAGCAGTCGAGGGTGTGTTCGAGAATGCTGCGGCCGGCGAGGTCGAGGTATTGCTTGGGGCGGTCTGCGCGCATCCGCGAACCGATGCCCGCGGCGGGGATCACGGCCCAGAAGGCCGGCAGGGAGATGTCGCGGAATTTCATTGCGCCAGCTGGTAGAGGGTTTCCTTGTCCTTGACCATGCCGAGTTCGTGGCGGGCACGCTCCTCGACCGTCTCGGTGCCTTTCTTCAGTTCCGCCACCTCGGCCTCGAGGATGCGGTTGCGCTCGAGCAGACGCTGGTTCTCGCCCTGCTGGTCGGCGATCTGCTTCTCCAGCTCGCGCACTTGCGCCAGGCTGCCGTCCCCTACCCACAGGCGATACTGCAGGCCGGCGAGGCCCAGGAGCAGGACGAGGAACAGCCAGTAGGGGCTGCGCAGCTTACTCAGACGCAATTGTGGACTCCATGTGCGAAGGGGTGGCTCGCGCCACCCCTTCACCGTACCAGACTAGCCTCAGCCGCGGAATTCCGCGCGGCCACGGTACGGCGCCTTGGCGCCCAGCTGCTCTTCGATGCGCAGCAGCTGGTTGTACTTGGACACGCGGTCGGAGCGGCACAGCGAACCGGTCTTGATCTGGCCGGCGGCGGTGCCCACGGCCAGGTCGGCGATGGTGCTGTCCTCGGTTTCACCGCTGCGGTGCGAGATCACCGCGGTGTAGCCGGCGGCCTTAGCCATCTGGATGGCTTCGAGGGTCTCGGTCAGCGAGCCGATCTGGTTGAACTTGATCAGGATGGAGTTGCCGATGCCCTTCTCGATGCCTTCCTTGAGGATCTTGGTGTTGGTCACGAACAGGTCGTCGCCGACCAGTTGCACCTTGCCGCCGATCTTGTCGGTGAGGACTTTCCAGCCGGCCCAGTCGGACTCGTCCATGCCGTCTTCGATGGAGATGATCGGGAAGCGCTCGGCCAGGCCGGCAAGGTAGTCGGCGAAGCCGGCGGCGTCGAACACCTTGCCTTCGCCTTCGAGGTCGTACTTGCCATCCTTGAAGAATTCGCTGGAGGCGCAGTCCAGGGCCAGGGTCACGTCGTCACCCAGCTTGTAGCCGGCGTTGGCCACGGCTTCGGCGATGGCGGCCAGGGCGTCTTCGTTGGAAGCCAGGTTCGGTGCGAAACCGCCTTCGTCGCCCACCGAGGTGCTCAGGCCACGGGCCTTCAGCACGGCCTTGAGGTGGTGGAAGATCTCGGCGCCCATGCGCAGCGCGTCGGCGAAGGTCTTGGCGCCTACCGGCTGGACCATGAACTCCTGGATATCGACGTTGTTGTCGGCATGCTCGCCGCCGTTGATGATGTTCATCATCGGCACCGGCATGGAGTACACGCCCGGGGTGCCGTTCAGATCGGCGATGTGCGCGTACAGCGGCACGCCCTTGGCCTGTGCGGCGGCCTTGGCGGCGGCCAGGGACACGGCCAGGATGGCGTTGGCGCCCAGCTTGGCCTTGTTGTCGGTGCCGTCGAGTTCGATCATCGCCTGGTCCAGCGCCCTCTGCTCGACCGGGTCCTTGCCCAGCAGCAGGTCGCGGATCGGGCCGTTGATGTTGGCCACGGCCTTCAGCACGCCCTTGCCCAGGTAACGGCTCTTGTCGCCATCGCGCAGTTCGAGTGCCTCGCGGGAACCGGTGGAAGCACCGGACGGGGCGCAGGCGCTGCCGACGATGCCGTTGTCCAGGATCACGTCCGCTTCAACGGTCGGGTTGCCGCGGGAGTCCAGGACCTCACGGCCCTTGATGTCGACGATCTTTGCCATTCTTGATAACACTCCGAAGATAGATAAACGGGGCGGCTGGTGAGACTTAGGCGGTCTCGATGGTGGGGAAACTCTTCACCAGGTCGTCCAGCTGCTTGAGCTGGGACAGGAAAGGCTCGAGCTTGTTCAAGCGCAGGGCGCACGGGCCGTCGCACTTGGCGTGCTCGGGGTCCGGGTGGGCCTCAAGGAACAGGCCGGCCAGGCCCTGGCTCATGCCGGCCTTGGCCAGGTCGGTGACCTGGGCACGGCGGCCGCCGGCGGAATCGGCGCGGCCGCCCGGCATCTGCAGGGCGTGGGTCACGTCGAAGAACACCGGGTACTGGAACTGCTTCATGATGCCGAAGCCGAGCATGTCCACCACCAGGTTGTTGTAACCGAAGGAGGAGCCACGCTCGCAGAGGATCAACTGGTCGTTACCGGCTTCCTCGCACTTGGTCAGGATGTGTTTCATCTCCTGGGGCGCGAGGAACTGGGCCTTCTTGATGTTGATCACCGCGCCGGTCCTGGCCATGGCCACGACCAGGTCGGTCTGCCGGGAGAGGAACGCCGGCAGCTGGATGATGTCGCAGACCTCGGCCACCGGGGCGGCCTGGAAGGGCTCGTGGACATCGGTGATGACCGGCACCTTGAAGGTCTTCTTGATCTCTTCGAAGATCTTCAGCCCCTCTTCCATCCCCGGACCGCGGTACGAGTTGATGGACGAACGGTTGGCCTTGTCGAAGCTGGCCTTGAACACGTAGGGGATGCCGAGCTTCTCGGTGACCCGCACGTATTCCTCGCAGACCTGCATGGCCAGGTCGCGCGACTCCAGCACGTTCATGCCGCCGAACAGCACGAAGGGCAGCTCGTTGCCGATCTGGATGTCGCCGACGCGGATGATCTTCTGGCTCATGCTCAGGCCTTCCCGGCTTGCTTCAGGGCGGCGTTGACGAAGCCGCTGAACAGCGGGTGGCCATCACGCGGGGTGGAGGTGAACTCCGGGTGGAACTGGCAGGCGACGAACCACGGATGGTCCGGGGACTCGACCACTTCCACCAGGGCGCCGTCGCCGGAGCGGCCGGAAATCTTCAGGCCAGCTTCCTGCAGTTGCGGCAGCAGGTTGTTGTTCACTTCGTAGCGGTGGCGGTGGCGCTCGACGATCACGTCCTTGCCGTAGCAGTCGTGCACCAGGGTGCCGGCTTCGAGCTGGCATTCCTGGGCGCCCAGGCGCATGGTGCCGCCCAGGTCGGAGGCTTCGGTGCGCACTTCGGTGGCGCCGGTGGAGTCCTGCCATTCGGTGATCAGGCCGACCACCGGGTGGCCGCTGGACTTGTCGAACTCGGTGGAGTTGGCGTCCTTCCAGCCCAGCACGTTGCGGGCGTACTCGATGACCGCCACCTGCATGCCCAGGCAGATGCCCAGGTAGGGAACCTTGTTCTCGCGGGCGTACTGCACGGCGGTGATCTTGCCTTCCACGCCGCGCAGGCCGAAGCCGCCCGGGACCAGGATGGCGTCGGCGCCGTCGAGCAGGCCGGTGCCCTGTTGCTCGATGTCCTCGGAGTCGATGTAGCGCAGGTTGACCTTGGTGCGGCTCTGGATGCCGGCGTGGGTCATGGCCTCGATCAGCGACTTGTAGGCGTCGAGCAGTTCCATGTACTTGCCGACCATGGCGATGGTGACTTCGCGCTCGGGGTTGAGCTTGGCGTCGACCACCCGGTCCCACTCGGACAGGTCGGCCGGGCCGCACTCCAGGCCGAAGCGCTCGACGACGATGTCGTCCAGGCCCTGGGCGTGCAGCACCGACGGGATGCGGTAGATGGTGTCGACGTCTTCCAGGGAGATGACCGCGCGCTCTTCGACGTTGGTGAACAGGGCGATCTTGCGGCGCGAGGAGACGTCCACCGGGTGGTCGGAGCGGCAGACCAGCACGTCCGGCTGCAGGCCGATGGAGCGCAGCTCCTTGACCGAGTGCTGGGTCGGCTTGGTCTTGGTCTCGCCGGCGGTGGCGATGTACGGGACCAGGGTCAGGTGCATCAGCATGGCGCGGCGCGAACCGATTTCCACGCGCAGTTGGCGGATCGCTTCGAGGAACGGCTGCGACTCGATGTCGCCGACGGTGCCGCCGACTTCCACCAGGGCCACGTCGGCATCGCCGGCGCCCTTGATGATGCGCCGCTTGATCTCGTCGGTGATGTGCGGGATCACCTGCACGGTGGCGCCCAGGTAGTCGCCGCGGCGCTCCTTGCGCAGCACGTCCATGTAGACGCGGCCGGTGGTGAAGTTGTTGTTCTGGGTCATGGTGGTGCGCACGAAGCGCTCGTAATGGCCCAGGTCGAGGTCGGTCTCGGCGCCATCGTGGGTGACGAACACCTCACCGTGCTGGAACGGGCTCATGGTGCCCGGATCGACGTTGATGTAGGGGTCCAGCTTGAGCATCGTGATCTTCAAGCCACGCGCTTCCAGAATGGCAGCCAAGGAAGCCGAGGCGATGCCTTTCCCCAATGAAGAAACAACACCACCCGTGACGAAGATGTAGCGCGTCATGAAAAGCCCTGAATGTCAGCGTTTAGGCGGCTGGGCCGCCGGGGAAGCGAATGAATGGGCCGCGGCCCAAACCGCGGCGCATGCCGCGCTCAATAGCGAACTCCCGCCGATTCCGTGGGAATCGACGGGAGCGGTACAAGACGGGAGCGTAGTCTACCGGAAAGGCCCTTTCAGCTCAAACCCGGGTCATTCGTCGGGGCTGTCCAGCGCAGGCGCCAGCCCGTCTCGCCGGCCTGGCGCAGCGCCGGCAGGTTGGCCACGCCGAGCAGTTGCCCGCCGCGCCAGAGCAGCGGCAGCCGCGGCCGGACGAAGGCCGGCACGGCGCTTTCGTTGAGCAGCCGCTTGAGGTCGCGATGGCCGCGCTGGGCCAGTTCCAGCTGCTCGCCGCCGCGCCGGCAGGTCACCCGCAGCGGCCCGACGGGCGGTGCACCTTCCAGGTGCAGAAGGCCATTGCCGGGCAGCGCCAGGGGCTGCGACGGGTCGTCCCAGGGCAGCTCGCACGCCGGCGCCTGCAGCCAGGCGCCCGACAGCCACCAGAGCCGCCCGCCGCTACGCTGCAGCTCTCCGCCGCCCAGGCGCCAGACCGGCGCGGCATCGCCGGCGGCGTCGCGCAGGGCCTGCCAGCCGGCCCAGTGGGCACTGTCCGGCATCGGCGTGAAGGGCGCCAGCCAGTGGCGCAGGGCGTTGCGCTGGCGGCTTTCGCCAAGCGCCAGCAGCGGCGCCAGGGCCAGCGAGGGGACGGTCAGCCAGTCGAAGTCGTTGCCGGGCCGTGCCGCCGCCAGATCCTGCTGCGCCAGTTCGGCCAGCAGCGCCTCGGCCTCGGCCAGGTGCGCGGCGCTGCGGGTGATGTTATCCACAGCCCGCGGCCAGCGCTCGGCGAGCAGCGGCAGCACGCGCTGGCGCAGGTAGTTGCGGGCGAAAGCGGTGTCGGTGTTGGACGGGTCTTCGATCCAGCGCAGGCCATGCTCGCGGGCGTAGGCTTCGAGTTCGGCGCGGGAGACGTCCAGCAGCGGCCGCAGCAGCATGCCGGCTCCCAGCGGCCGGGCCGCGGGAATGCCGGCCAGGCCACGCACGCCGGCGCCACGCAGCAGGCGGAACAGCAGGGTCTCGGCCTGGTCGTCGCGGTGCTGGGCGGCCAGCAGGCAGTCGCCCGTTTTCAGGTGTTTCGCAAAAGCCTCGTAGCGCGCGCGACGCGCGGCCTGCTCCACGCTCGCGCCCGCCGGCACCGTCACCCGTTCGACCAACAGAGGGACACCCAGCTCGCGGCAGAACACCTCGCAGTGCGCCGGCCAAGCATCGGCCGCGGCCTGCAGGCCGTGGTGGACGTGGATGGCGGACAGAGGCGGCAGGGATTCGGTCCTGGCCAGTTGCGCCAGCAGGTGCAGCAGCACGGTGGAGTCCAGCCCGCCGGAGAAGCCTACCCGCCATGCCGGGGCCTGGCGCCAGGGGGCCAGGGTGGTGAGCAGGCGGGATGCTAGGGGCATGGGGGCGGCTACAGGTGAAGAGCGTGAGGGAGACAGGCTTTTCGTAGGAGCGAGCTTGCTCGCGAACGGTGCTTACCGGCAACACCTGTGTTTGGGATTGACTCCGCTCCCTCTCCCCAGCCCTCGGCTGCGCGCCCCGCCCTGAAGGGAGAGGGGGCTAGTCCGTGCCGAGAAAGGATTTGGTGTTAGCCGGGTACTCGGTACAAGCCGGCTAACGCCGAAACATCAGCGTACTCCGAACGGTCCCCTCTCCCTTCAGGGAGAGGGTTAGGGAGAGGGCGCTCTCAGGCCTGGCGCCGAAGCCTTGGCAGAACCGGACCGGCCGCCCTCAGGCGATCCCGTAGCTCATCAGCCGCTCATAGCGACGCGCCAGCAGCTCCTGGGTGCTCAGGCCCTTGAGCATGCCCAGCTGCGACTTCAGCGCGTTGCGGATGCTTTCCGCTGCAGCGGCCGGGTCGCGGTGGGCGCTGCCCAGCGGTTCGGGGATCACGGTGTCGACGATGCCCAGGTCCTTCAGGCGCGCCGCGGTGATGCCCATGGCTTCGGCGGCTTCCGGGGCCTTTTCGGCGGTGCGCCAGAGGATCGAGGCGCAGCCTTCCGGGGAGATCACCGCGTAGGTGGAGTACTGCAGCATGTTCAGGTTGTCGCAGACGCCGATGGCCAGGGCGCCGCCGGAGCCGCCCTCGCCGATGACGGTGGCGATGATCGGCGTCTTCAGGCGCGCCATCACGCGCAGGTTCCAGGCGATGGCCTCGCTCTGGCCGCGCTCTTCGGCGTCGATGCCCGGGTAGGCGCCGGGGGTGTCGATGAAGGTCAGGATCGGCATCTTGAAGCGTTCGGCCATTTCCATCAGGCGGCAGGCCTTGCGGTAGCCTTCCGGACGCGGCATGCCGAAGTTGCGGCGCACCTTCTCGCGCACTTCGCGGCCCTTCTGGTGGCCGATGATCATCACCGGCTGATCGTCCAGGCGGGCGACGCCGCCGACGATGGCGGCGTCGTCGGCGAAGTGGCGGTCGCCGTGCAGTTCTTCGAATTCGCTGAAGATGTGCTCGATGTAGTCCAGGGTGTAGGGCCGGCGCGGGTGGCGCGCGAGCTGGGCGATCTGCCAGCTGCTCAGGTTGCCGAAGATGTTCTCGGTCAGCGCGCGGCTCTTGTCTTCCAGGCGGGCGATTTCATCGCTGATGTTGATGGAGTTGTCGTTGCCGACCAGACGCAGCTCTTCGATCTTGGCTTGCATGTCGGCGATCGGCTGTTCGAAATCGAGGAAGTTCGGGTTCATGGGCTATCCGTCGTGCTGAATGGCGGCAGGGCCTGGTCCGTATGGCGCCCTACCTTACGGTATCGGGCGCCCAGGGTCGAGACTGGCGGGCGGGCGGCGTTCGGCCACCGGCCACGCTAGCGGTAGTTGAGGAAGACGTTGTCGCGTCCGAACTGGTCACGCAATGCCTGAATCAGCGCATCGGCCGGGTCGATGCGCCAGTCTTCGCCGAACTGCAGCAGGGCGCGGGCGTCGCTGGAACTGTAGTCGACGGTGACCGGGCAGTTGCCGCGGTGGCGGCCGCACAGCTCGGCCAGCCAGCGCAGGCGGTCGCCCTTGAGCGCATCCGCGGCGACCTTCAGCCGCAGGCTCTCGGCCAGCGCGGTGCGCGCCTCCTCCAGGCCCATCACGCGCTTGGCGCGCAGGCGCAGGCCGCCGGAGAAGTCGTCCTGGCTGACCTCGCCCTCGATCACCACCATGGCGTCGGTCTGCAGCAGGCCCTGGTTGGCGGCGAAGGCCTCGGCGAACAGCGAGGCCTCGATGCGCCCGGAGCGGTCGTCGAGGGTGACGAAGCCCATCTTGTCGCCGCGCTTGTTCTTCATCACCCGCAGGTTGACGATCAGCCCGGCGACGGTCTGGGTGTCGCGCGCCGGCTTCAGTTCGACGATGCGCTGGCGGGCGAAGCGGCGCACCTCGCCTTCGTACTCGTCGATCGGGTGGCCGGTGAGGTAAAGGCCGAGAGTGTCCTTCTCGCCTTTCAGGCGTTCCTTGAGGGTCAGCTCCTTGGCCTTGCGGTGGTTGGCGTAGACGTCGGCCTCGGGCTCGGCGAACAGCCCGCCGAACAGGTCCATGTGGCCGCTGTCGTGGCTGCGCGAGGTCTGCTCGGCGGCCTTGATGGCTTCCTCCATGGACGCCAGCAGCACCGCGCGGTTGCGGTCGATGTCGGCCAGGTAGGCCTTGGGCTCTTCGTGGAAATACGGGCCCAGGCGGTCCAGCGCGCCGGCGCGGATCAGCGCATCGAGAGTGCGCTTGTTGATGCGCTTGAGGTCGATGCGGTCGCAGAAGTCGAACAGGTCCTTGAACGGCCCGCCCTCGGCGCGGCATTCGGTGATGGCTTCCACCGGGCCTTCGCCGACGCCCTTGATCGCGCCCAGGCCGTAGACGATCTGGTTGTCGTCGTCGACGGTGAAGCGGAATTCGGAGTTGTTCACGTCCGGGGCGACGATGCGCAGCTTCATGTGCCGGCATTCTTCGATCAGCGTCACCACCTTGTCGGTGTTCTGCATATCCGCGGTGAGTACCGCGGCCATGAAGGGCGCGGCCCAGTGCGTCTTCAGCCAGGCGGTCTGGTAGGAGACCAGGCCGTAGGCGGCCGAGTGCGACTTGTTGAAGCCATAGCCGGCGAACTTTTCCACCAGGTCGAAGATGTTGCCCGCCAGGTCCTTGTCGATGCCGTTGTTGGCGCAGCCTTCGATGAAGCCGCCGCGCTGCTTGGCCATCTCCTCGGGCTTCTTCTTGCCCATGGCGCGGCGCAGCATGTCCGCGCCGCCGAGGGTGTAGCCGGCCATCACCTGGGCGATCTGCATCACCTGTTCCTGGTACAGGATGATGCCGTAGGTGGGCTTGAGCACCGGCTCCAGGCCCGGGTACTGGTAATCCGGGTGCGGGTAGGAGATTTCCTCGCGGCCGTGCTTACGGTTGATGAAGTCGTCCACCATGCCCGACTGCAGCGGGCCGGGGCGGAACAGCGCCACCAGGGCGATGAGGTCTTCCAGGCAGTCCGGCTTGAGCTTCTTGATCAGCTCCTTCATGCCGCGCGATTCCAGCTGGAACACCGCGGTGGTCTCGGCCTTCTGCAGCAGGTCGTAGGTCTTCTTGTCGTCCAGCGGGATGCGGTCGATGTCGACCAGGTTCTCGTCGCCGGCTTTCTGCTGTTTGCGATGGATGATCTCCATCGCCCACTTGATGATGGTCAGGGTGCGCAGGCCGAGGAAGTCGAACTTCACCAGGCCGGCGGCCTCCACGTCGTCCTTGTCGAACTGGGTCACCAGGCCGCCGCCCTCTTCGTCGCAGGCGATGGGCGAGAAGTCGGTGAGCTTGGTCGGCGCGATCACCACGCCGCCGGCGTGCTTGCCGGTGCCGCGGGTGACGCCTTCCAGCTTCAGGGCCATGTCCCAGATTTCCTGGGCTTCCTCGTCGGACTTGAGGAAGTCGCGGAGCATTTCCTCCTGCTCGAAGGCCTTGTCCAGGGTCATGCCGACTTCGAAGGGGATCATCTTCGACAGCTTGTCGGCCAGGCCGTAGGACTTGCCCTGCACCCGCGCCACGTCGCGCACCACCGCCTTGGCAGCCATGGAGCCGAAGGTGATGATCTGGCTCACCGCGTTGCGCCCGTAGGCGTCGGCCACGTAGTCGATCACCCGGTCGCGGCCTTCCATGCAGAAGTCCACGTCGAAGTCGGGCATGGAGATACGTTCGGGGTTGAGGAAGCGCTCGAACAGCAGGTCGTAGGCCAGCGGGTCGAGGTCGGTGATCTTCAGCACGTAGGCAACCAGCGAGCCGGCACCCGAACCCCGGCCTGGCCCCACCGGCACGCCGTTGTTCTTGGCCCACTTGATGAAGTCCATCACGATCAGGAAGTAGCCGGGGAAGCCCATCTGGATGATGGTGCCCAACTCGAACTCCAGGCGGTCGACGTAGACCTGGCGCTTTTCCTCGTAGTTCGGCGTGTCCTTGGGCAGCAGCACCTCCAGGCGCTCCTCCAGCCCCTCGTAGGAGACATGGCGCAGGTAGTCGTTGATGTCCATGCCTTCGATGGGAATCGGGAAGTTGGGCAGGAAGTACTTGCCCAGCTGCACTTCGATGTTGCAGCGCTTGGCGATCTCGACGGTGTTTTCCAGGGCCTCGGGCAGGTCGCTGAACAGCTCGGCCATTTCCGCCGGCGATTTCAGGTACTGCTGGTCGGAGTAGTTGCGCGAGCGGCGCGGGTCGTCCAGGGCGCGGCCTTCGCCGATGCACACGCGGGTCTCGTGGGCCTCGAAGTCTTCCTGCTTGATGAAGCGCACGTCATTGGTGGCCACCAGCGGCGCGCCGCTGCGCTCGGCCAGCGCCACGGCGGCGTGCAGGTGTTCCTCGTCGTTGACCCGCGCGGTGCGCTGCACTTCCAGGTAGAAGCGGTCGGGGAAGACTTCCATCCACTCGGCCAGCAGCGAGTCGGCCAGCGCGTCCTCGCCGTCGAGCAGGGCGTGGCCGATCTCCCCTTCCTTGGCCGCGGACAGCGCGATCAGGCCCTCGGCGCCCTCTTTCACCCAGTCGCGCTCGATGATGATCTCGCCGTTGCGCTGGCCTTCCTGCCAGCCGCGGGAGATCAGCTCGGTGAGGTTGCGGTAGCCCTTGGCGTTCATCACCAGCAGGCTCAGGCGGCTGAGCGGGCCGTCCTCGTCGCGGCTGGCCAGCCAGATGTCGGCGCCGCAGATCGGCTTGATGCCGGCGCCCATGGCGGTCTTGTAGAACTTCACCAGCGAGCACATGTTGCTCTGGTCGGTGATCGCCACCGCCGGCATGCCGGCGCCGGCCACTGCCTTGCACAACGGTTTGACCCTGACCAGGCCGTCGACCAGGGAGTACTCGGAGTGCAGACGCAGGTGGACGAAGGAGGCGGTCATGGTGGTCCTATGCAACGCGGAAACGATAAGCGGCCGATTGTACCGGCCCGCTCCGCAAAGCTACAGGCTTCAGATCGCCACTGCCGCCCTGCGGCGCTCAGAGGATGCCGGACGGGCTTTCCAGCAGCGCGCGCACCGGGGCGAAGGAGCGTCGGTGGATGGGCGTCGGGCCCAGGCGCTTGAGGGCTTCCAGGTGCACCGGGGTCGGGTAGCCCTTGTGCCCGCCGATGCCGTAGCCCGGGTAGAGGGCTTCCATTTCCTGCATCTCGCGGTCGCGGGAGACCTTGGCCAGGATGGAAGCGGCGGCGATGGCCGGCACCTTGGCATCGCCCTGCACCACCGGGGCCGCCGGCACCCTGAGTTTCGGGCAGCGGTTGCCGTCGATCAGCGCCAGTTTCGGGGTGACGCTCAGGCCCTCCACCGCGCGCTGCATGGCCAGCATGGTGGCGTGGAGGATGTTCAGCCGGTCGATCTCCTCGACCTCGGCGCGGGCGATGAACCAGGCCAGGGCCTTCTCGCGGATTTCGTCGAACAGCACCTCGCGGCGCGCCTCGCTGAGCTTCTTCGAGTCGTTCAGGCCGATGATCGGCCGCGCCGGGTCGAGGATCACCGCGGCGGTGACCACCGGGCCGCAGAGCGGGCCGCGGCCCACCTCGTCGACACCGGCCACCAGTTCCTCGACCAGGTCGAAATCCAGGCCCATCTGCATCAGCGTTTCTCCACCAGGGCGAGCACCGCTTCGGCGGCCTGCGCGGACGCATCCTGGCGCAGGGCGCGATGGATGGCGTCGAAGGATTCGGTCTGCGCGCTGCCGTCGTCCAGCAGCGGCAACAGGTGTTGCGCCAGGGCCTCGGGGGTCGCCGCGTCCTGGATCAGCTCGGGGGCCAGCAGGCGCCCGGCGAGCAGGTTGGGCAGCGAGATGTAGGGGCTCTTCACCAGGCGCTTGAGAATGGCATAGGTCAGCGGCGCGACCTTGTAGGCCACGACCATCGGCCGCTTGTACAGCAGCGCTTCGAGGGTCGCGGTGCCGGAGGCGATCAGTACCGCATCGCAAGCGGCCAGGGCCTCGTGGGACTGGCCGTCGAGCAGTTGCAGCGGCAACTGGCGGCCCTGCAGCATCTGCTCCAGTTGTGCGCGCCGCTCGGGGCTGGCGCAGGGCAGCACGAAGCGCAGGCCCGGGCGCTGCTGCAGCAGGCGTTCGGCGGTATCCAGAAACAGTGCGCCGAGCTTGCCCACCTCGCCACCGCGGCTGCCCGGCAGCAGCGCCACCACCTGGGCGTCGGCCGGCAGGCCGAGCTGCTCGCGCGCGGCGGCGCGGTCGGCTTCCAGGGGGATGGTGTTGGCCAGCGGATGGCCGACGAAGCGCACCGGCACGCCGTGCTCTTCGTAGAACTTCGCCTCGAAGGGGAACAGCGCCAGCATCAGGTCGCAGGCCTGCTTGATCTTCAGCACGCGCTTCTGCCGCCAGGCCCAGACCGAGGGGCTGACGTAGTGCACGGTGCGAATGCCGGCGCGGCGCAGTTGCAGCTCCAGCCCGAGGTTGAAGTCCGGTGCGTCGATGCCGATGAAGACGTCGGGGCGCGCGAGTATCAGGTTGCGGACCAGGTCCTTGCGCCGGCGCAGCAGCTCGCGCAGGCGGCCGAGGACCTCGACGAGGCCCATGACCGCCAGGCGCTCCATGGGGAATTCGGAAACCAGGCCCTGGGCCTGCATGCGCGCACCGCCCACGCCGATGAACTCGACCTCGGGGTGGCGTTCGCGCAGGGCCTGCATCAGGCCGGCGCCAAGGATGTCCCCCGAGGCCTCGCCCGCCACCAGGGCGACGCGCAGCTTGCCGGTGCCCGCAGCCATGGTCAGCGGGTGATGCCGCGGGTGGCGCTCTGGATGGAGTCGCAGAACACCGCGACTTCCGGGAACTGCGCGGCGGATTCGGCCAGCTCGGCGAGCGCCTCCTCCACGGTCAGGCCCTGGCGGTACACCACCTTGTAGGCCCGGCGCAGGGCGTGGATGGCCTCGGCGCTGAAGCCGCGGCGGCGCATGCCCTCGAAGTTCATGCTGCGCGCCTCGGCTGGGTTGCCGAAGACGGTCACGTAGGCCGGCACGTCCTTGCCGATGGCGGTGCCCATGCCGGAGAAGCTGTGGGCGCCGATGCGGCAGAACTGGTGCACCAGGGTGTAGCCGGAGAGGATCGCCCAGTCGTCCACGTGCACGTGGCCAGCCAGCGCGGTGTTGTTGACCAGGATGCAGTGGTTGCCGATCACGCTGTCATGGCCGACGTGGACGTAGGCCATGAACAGATTGTGGTCGCCGATGGTGGTTTCCGAGCGGTCCTGGATGGTGCCGCGGTGGATGGTCACACCCTCGCGGATCACGTTGTGGTCGCCGATCACCAGGCGAGTCGGCTCGCCCTTGTACTTCAGGTCGGGAGTGTCCTCGCCGACGCTGGAGAACTGGAAAATCCGGTTGTGTCTGCCGATCTTCGTGGGGCCCTTGAGCACCACGTGCGGACCGATCACCGTACCTTCGCCGATTTCCACATCCGGCCCGACGATGGACCAGGGGCCCACCTCTACGTCGTCGGCCAGCTTTGCCCGCGGATCGATGATGGCGCGAGGATCGATCAAACTCATAGTTTGCGTTCCGCACAGATGATTTCGGCCGAGCACACCGGCTTGTCATCGACGGTGGCGTGGCAGTCGAACTTCCAGATGCCGCGCTTCACGCTGATGAACTGGGCATGCAGGTTCAGCTGGTCGCCCGGCAGCACCGGCTGGCGGAAGCGCAGCTTGTCGGAGCCGACGAAGTAGTACAGGGTGCCGTCGGCCGGCTTCACGTCGAGCATCTTGAAGCCGAGGATGCCGGCCGCCTGGGCCATGGCCTCGATGATCAGCACACCGGGCATGATCGGGTGCTGCGGGAAGTGGCCATTGAAGAACGGCTCGTTGATGCTGACATTCTTGTAGGCGCGAATGCGCTTGCCTTCGATGTCCAGCTCTACCACCCGGTCCACCAGCAGGAAGGGGTAGCGATGAGGCAGGTATTCGCGAATCTCGTTGATGTCCATCATGTTCAGGGGAGCCTGTTCAGAAAAGGGAAACGCCAAAAAATGCGTGACTCACGCATCAGATGGAGTGTCTCCGCTCGGGGTCACGGCGGCCAGGCGCTTTTCCAGCTGTTGCAGACGACGGGCCATGTCGTCCAACTGGCGAATACGGGCAGCGCTCTTCTTCCATTCAGCGGCGGGCTGCATGGCCGTGCCGGATGAGTAGGCGCCCGGCTCGGTGATCGAGCGGGTGACCATGGTCATGCCGGTGACGAAGACGTTGTCGCAGATCTCGATGTGTCCGACCAGGCCGACGCCGCCGGCGAGCATGCAATGCCTGCCGATCTTGGCGCTGCCGGAAATCCCGCAGCAGCCGGCCATGGCGGTGTGATCGCCGATCTGCACGTTGTGCGCGATCATGATCTGGTTGTCCAGCTTGACGCCGTTGCCAACCAGGGTATCGGACAGCGCACCACGGTCGATGGTGGTGTTGGCGCCGATCTCGACGTCGTCGCCAATGGTGACGCCGCCGATCTGCGCGATCTTCTGCCAGACGCCCTGCTGCTTGGCGAAGCCGAAGCCTTCGCCGCCGAGCACGGCGCCGGACTGGATGACCACGCGCTTGCCGATGCGCACGTCGTGGTAGAGGGTCACGCGCGGGGCCAGCCAACCGCCCTCGCCGATCACGCTGCGCGCGCCGACGAAGCAGTGGGCGCCGAGGGTGACGCCGGCGCCGATCTGCGCGCCGGCCTCGATCACCACGTAGGGGCCGATGCTGGCCGCGGGATCGACGCTGGCGCTGGCATCGACCACCGCGGTGGGATGGATGCCGGAAGGCGCCCTGGGCTTGGGATCGAACTGGTGCGACAACCCGGCGTAGGCCAGGTAGGGGTCGGGCACCACCAGCGCGTTGCCGGTGAAGCCTTCGGCGTCGGCGGCGGTGAGCAGCACCGCGCCGGCCCGGCTGTCGGCCAGGAACTTGCGGTACTGCGGGTTGGCCAGGAAGCTCAGTTGCTCCGGGCCGGCGTCCTGCAGGGTGGCCAGGCCGTGGATGACCACGGCCGGGTCGCCACGCAGCTCCGCCTGGAGCTGAGCGGCCAGTTCGGCGAGGGTATGGGACCGCGGGCTCATCATCAGCGCAGCTGGTTCATCCGCTCGATGACCTGGCGGGTGATGTCGTACTGGGGTTTGACGTCGACCACCGCGCCGCGCTCGACCACCAGGTCGTAGCCGCCCTTCTTGATGGTTTCCTCGACGGCCTGGTCCAGCTTCGGCTTGAGCTTCTTGAGCATTTCGCGGTCAGCGGAGGCCTTGGCTTCGTTCAGTTCCTTGGACTGGAACTGGAAGTCGCGGGCCTTCTGCTTGAAGTCATCCTCGGCCTTGTCGCGCTCGGACTTGGACAGCTTGCTGCCGCCGTTGACCAGCTTGTCCTGCAGGGCCTTGGCATCGCTTTCCAGGGCGCGCAGCTTGGTCAGTTGCGGGCCGAATTTCTTCTCGGCGTCGACGGCGTACTGCTTGGCCGCATCGGACTCGAGGAGCGCCATCTGGTAGTTGAGCACCGCGATCTTCATGTCGGCGAACGCGGGGCTCGCCATCAGGGCGGCGGTGATCAGGACGAACTGGGTCAACTTACGCACATTGCACTCCTGCACAAAGCTAGGTTGTCTATACAACAAGATGGCGAATCAGAAGGTCTGCCCCAGGGAGAACTGGAAGATCTGGGTTTCCGCGTTGTCCGGCTTCTTGATCGGGGTACCGAGGCTGAAGCTCAGCGGGCCGAGCGCGGTGATCCAGGTCAGACCGACACCCACGGACATGGCCATGTCGTTCAGCTTGATACCGTCGCAACCCTGGGTGGTGGACAGCGGGCAGTCGGAGTCGAACACGTTGCCCACGTCCCAGAACAGCACGGTACGCAGTTGGCTCTGGTCCTTGACGAAGGGCAGCGGGAACAGCAGTTCGGCGCCGCCGGTGATCATCACGTTACCACCGAAGGCCTGCGGATCCTGGTCCGGGTCAGTGTAGCGGCCACGGGCGTCGGGGCCACCCGACACGACGCTGGTCGCGGGGTCGGCGACGCTCGGCGTACTGCGCGGGCCGAGGGAGCTGTCCTTGAAGCCGCGCACCGAGTTGAAGCCGCCGGCGTAGTAGTTCTCGTAGAACGGCAGGCGATCGGTGGAGCCGTAGCCGTCGCCGTAGCCCAGCTCGGTGTGGAAGCGCATGGTGTAGGTGTCGGACAGCGGCGCGAAGATCTGGCCGCGATAGTCCAGCTTGTAGAACGACAGGTCGCTGCCGGGGATGGTCGATTCCAGCACCAGGCTTTGCGAGTGGCCGCGGGTGGCCAGCACGCCCTTGTTCAGGGTGGACTCGGACCAGCCGATGGAGGCCTTGAAGTTGGTGAAGTTGTCGCCTTCCTTCTCGAGGAAGTCGAAGATCTCGTCGACGGTGTAGGCGCCGGTGTCGATGGTGTCGCGCTGCACGGTCAGGCCGTAGGTCAGGCGCGAGGTCTCGCTGATCGGGTAGCCGATGCTGACGCCGGCGCCGAGGCTGTTCACCGAGTAGTCGGAGACGTCGACGTCGAGCTTGTCGTAGTCGGTCTTGCGATAGAAGGCGTTGTAGCCCAGGCTCACGCCGTCGACGGTCCAGTAGGGGTCGACGAAGCCGAAGTTGTAGCGGGTCTGGTAGTCGGACTTGGTCAGGCCGATGCTGACCTTGTTACCGGTACCCAGGAAGTTGTTCTGGCTGATCGAGCCGCCGAGGATCAGGCCGGCATCCTGGGCGAAGCCGATGCTGGCGGTGATGGAGCCGGAGGGCTGCTCTTCCACGCTGTAGTTGACGTCCACCTGGTCGTCGGTGCCCGGAACGGCCGGGGTCTCGACGTTGACCGTCTTGAAGTAGCCCAGGCGCTCCAGGCGCTGCTTGGACTGGTCGATCAGGTAGGTGCTGGCCCAGCCGCCTTCCATCTGGCGCATCTCGCGGCGCAGCACCTGGTCTTCGGTCTTGGTGTTGCCGCGGAAGTTGATGCGGTTGACGTAGGCGCGCTTGCCCGGGTCGACCACGTAGGTGATGGACACGGTCTTGTCGTCGTCATGGGCTTCCGGCACGCCGTTGACGTTGGCGAAGGTGTAGCCCTCGTTACCCAGGCGGCGGGTGATCAGGTCGGAGGTGGAGGTCATCACCTTGCGCGAGAACACCTGGCCCGGCTCGACCAGCATCAGCTTCTTGATTTCTTCTTCCGGCACCTTGAGGTCGCCGGTCAGCTTCACTTCGCGGACCTTGTACTTCTCACCCTCGTTGATGTTGACGGTGATGTAGACGTGTTTCTTGTCCGGAGTGATGGAAACCTGGGTGGAGGCGATATCCATGTGGATATAACCGCGGTCCAGGTAGTAGGAGCGCAGGCGTTCCAGGTCGCCGGAGAGCTTCTCGCGGGAATACTTGTCGTCGTTCTTGAAGAAGGACAGCCAGTTGGTTTCCTTCAGCTCGAAGAGGCCGGTCAGGTCCTCGTCGGAGAACACGGTGTTGCCGACCACGTTGACGTGGGCGATGGCTGCGACCGTGCCTTCGTTGACGGTGATCTTCAGCGCCACGCGGTTGCGCGGCTGCGGAGTGACCTGGGTCTCGATGTTGGCCGAGTAGCGGCCCTGGGCCACGTACTGGCGCTGCAGCTCGTTGCGCACGCCTTCGAGGGTGGCGCGCTGGAAGATTTCGCCTTCGGCCAGGCCGGACTGCTTGAGGCCCTTCATCAGGTCTTCGGTGCTGATGGCCTTGTTGCCTTCGATCTCGATGCTGGAGATGGACGGGCGCTCGACCACGTCGATGACCAGTACGTTGCCATCGCGGCCGAGGTGGATATCCTGGAAGAAGCCGGTCTTGAACAGCGAGCGGGTCGCCTCGACCAGACGGCGGTCATCGATCTGGTCGCCGACGTTCAGCGGCAGGGCGGCGAACACGCTACCCGCGGATACGCGCTGCAGGCCGTTGACGCGGATGTCGGAAACTGTGAAGGACTCTGCGTGAACCTGGGCGATCATCAACGCGGAAAGAGCCGCGGGTAACAGAAAGCGTTTCATGGAGTCCTTTTTTTCCAACTGACAAATAAAGAATCTGCCGCGTGAGGCGGCAGATCAGAAACCCAATGGCAGCTACAGTCGACTCAGATCGTTGACCAGGGCCAGCAACATGACCCCAACGACCAGGCTGATGCCGATCTGCATCCCCCAAGCCTGGACCCGCTCTGACAATGGGCGGCCACGCACCCACTCGACCAGGTAGAACAGCAGATGCCCGCCATCGAGGACGGGAATCGGCAACAGGTTGAGCACCCCCAAACTAATGCTCAGATAGGCGAGGAAATGCAGAAAATCCCCTACGCCGGACTGGGCCGAAGCGCCCGCCACTTTAGCAATGGTTATCGGCCCGCTCAAGTTTTTTACCGAGAGCTGGCCCAGCACCATTTTCTTTAGAGAATCCAGGGTTAGCAGACTCATCGACCAGGTTCGGGAGAGCGCTTCGCCCACCGCGGCGACCGGACCGAAGCTGACTTCGCGGAGCATTTCCGCCGGCCACTGGCCACCGGCCACACCGGCCCCCAGGTAACCGGCACGGGCCTTGCCCTCGCCTTTCGCCGCCAGTTTCAGGGTCAGCTCGCGCTCCTGGCCGTCGCGCAGCAGGGCGATGCTCACGGACTGCTCCGGACGAGCGCGTACCTTGTCGACCACCTGCTGCCAGTCGTCCACCGCCTGGCCGTCCACCCGCAGCAGCCGGTCGCCGATGGCCAGGCCCGCGGCCTTGCCGGGGCCCTGCGGGTCCAGCTCGGCGATCACCGGCGGCATGGCCGGGCGCCACGGCTGGATGCCCAGGCAGCCGATGGGATCGGGGTTGTCCGCGCTCTTCAGCCAGGCCTTGATCGGCAACTGGTGCAGGCTCTGCGCCGAGGAGCCCGGCTCGCGCACACTGACGCTCAACTCGCCGGTCTCGCCCAGGCGCCGCACCAGGCGCAGGTTGACCGCCGCCCAGCCGTCCACCGGCTCGCCATCCACCGCCAGCACTTCCTGGCCGGCGGCCAGGCCGCCCAGCGCCGCCGGGCTGTCGGGCACGATGGAGCCGATGACCGGGCGCACCTGCTGGGTGCCCAGCATGGCGAGGATCCAGAAGAACAGGATGGCCAGCAGGAAGTTGGCCACAGGGCCGGCCGCGACTATGGCGATGCGCTGGAATACCGTCTTGCGGTTGAAGGCCTGGTCGAGCTGGTCGAGGGGCACCTCGCCCTCGCGCTCGTCGAGCATCTTCACGTAGCCGCCCAGGGGAATGGCGGCCACCACGAATTCGGTGCCGTGGCGGTCGTGCCAGCGCACCAGGGGCGTGCCGAAGCCCACCGAGAAGCGCAGCACCCTGACCCCACAGCGGCGCGCCACCCAGAAGTGACCGAACTCGTGGAATGTCACCAGGACGCCAAGGGCGATGATCAGCCCGACGACCATGTAAAGTGCGCTCATCTCTACCTCCAGGGCTCAGGGCCTAGCGACCACGCCCATGCAACCAGGCCTGCGCGGCTTCGCGCGCACGGCGGTCGGCCTCCAGCACCACGTCGAGGCTTTCGACCGGCGTGGCAGCCTCGCGGTTCAGCACCTCGTCGATGATAACCGCGATCTCGGTGAAACGGATGCGCCGTTCGAGGAATGCGGCCACCGCCACCTCGTTGGCGGCATTGAGCATAGCCGGCGCGCTGCCGCCCGCCTCGGCCGCCTGGCGTGCCAAGCGCAGGCAGGGGAAGCGCTGTTCGTCGGGGGCCTGGAAGTCCAGGCGGGCGATGCCGAACAGGTCCAGCGGCGATACCCCGGAGTCGATGCGCTCGGGCCAGGCCAGGGCGTGGGCGATGGGCGTGCGCATGTCGGGGTTGCCCAACTGGGCGAGCACCGAGCCATCCACGTAGTCGACCAGGGAATGGATCACGCTCTGCGGATGGATCACCACTTCCACCTTCGACGGTGGGGCATCGAACAGCCAGCAGGCCTCGATCAGTTCCAGGCCCTTGTTCATCATGCTGGCCGAGTCGACGGAAATCTTCCGCCCCATGGACCAGTTGGGGTGGGCACAGGCCTGCTCCGGGGAAACTTCTGACAGTTGATCCAGCGGCGTCTCGCGGAACGGGCCGCCGGAGGCGGTCAGCAGGATGCGTCGCACGCCGACCTGGCCCAGGCCCCGGGCGTAGTCACCGGGCATGCACTGGAAGATCGCATTGTGCTCGCTGTCGATCGGCAGCAGCACCGCGCCGTGGGCCTGCACTTCGTGCATGAACAGGGCGCCGGACATCACCAGCGCCTCCTTGTTGGCCAGCAGCACGCGCTTGCCGGCCTGCACCGCCGCCAGGGTCGGCTTGAGGCCGGCGGCGCCGACGATGGCCGCCATGACCACGTCCACGTCCGGATGGCCGGCGACTTCGCACAGCCCCGGCTCGCCCACCAGTACGCGAGTGGCCAGGCCTTCGGCCTGCAGGGCGCCCTGCAGATGGCGGGCCTGCTCGTCGCTGGCGACCACCGCGAAACGCGGCCGGTGGGCCAAACACAGGGCCTCCAGCTCGGCGAGACGGGAATGCCCGGTGATGGCGAAGACGCTGTAGCGCTGCGGATGCCGAGCGAGGACGTCCAGGGTGCTCAGGCCGATGGAGCCGGTGGCCCCCAGCACGCAGACTTGCTGCGGCGCGCTCATGGCGTGCCCCAGCCGCTGGCCCAGAGCAGCACGGTGAAGACCGGGATGGCCGCGGTCAGGCTGTCGATGCGGTCGAGGACGCCGCCGTGGCCGGGCAGCAGGTTGCTGCTGTCCTTCAGGCCCGATTCGCGCTTGAACATGCTCTCGGTC
>NZ_FOLS01000063.1 GCF_900112375.1 Pseudomonas citronellolis
AACCGCCCGTCACTGGATTCCCGCGTTCGCGGGAATGACGGGGTGGGGTTCGGAGTAGCAGGATGACTCCGAACTCCCCGCCCACTCCGAACGGCCCCCTCTCCCGCTTGCGGGAGAGGGCTGGGGAGAGGGCGCTCTTTGCAGAGCCCCAACCTCTGTCGCAACCCCGTCGGAAATCCGTAGGGCGCATAACGCCTACGGCGTTATCCGCCGAATCGCGGACAGAGTCCGCTCCTACGGTTCCAGGGAAGCACGGGCGTAGGAGCGGACTCCGTCCGCGATTGGATTCACCGGCCACGCCGGACGCTCCGGTGGCACGAACAGCCCCCCCTCCCTCCGGGAGAGGATTGGGGTGAGGGCAACGGCCTTCGCCGATGCTCCATCACCGAACCTCCGCTCGCTATTCCACCGGCCGGACATGGCGACGGATATCGCTTCGCCCTCCCCCATCCGACAAGGCGTTTTTCAGGCGAAAAAAAACGGCACGGGCTTGCGCCCATGCCGCCTGAAAACCGGTCCGCCCGGCGCCGAAGCGCCGGGACGGGCCGGGTCGGTCAGACCAGCTGCTGCTGTTGCAGCGCCAGCAGGTCCTGTTTCACCAGCACGCTGTCGGGCACTGGCGCCTCGGCTGCCGGCGGGGTTGCCGCCACGCCCGGAGCCTGCGCCCCGGCCGGTGCCTGCAGCAGGCCCTGCAACGACAGCGGCTGCGCTTGCGCGACCGGCTCCTGGTGCAGTTCCAGCGCCGCGAACAGCCCGGCCATCAGCGCTTCCTCGCCCCCCAGGGGCTCGGCCAGCACCTGCGGTTGCAGCACGCTGTCCTCGAGGAAGATGGTGAACGGACCGGTGGGCGCCAGCCCTTCGGCCGCGGCCACCAGGCTCACGGAACCATCGGGGTTGGCCAGGAGGCTCAGGTCGCTGGTGGTGATGTACCAGTAACCATCCTCATCCACCGTCTGCGAGCCCACCGCTACGCCGTTGGCATAGAGCGTCACGGTGGTGCCCAGCGGCGAGGAACCCTTGACCGTCAGAGTCACGTCCTCGGTGAAGTCCTCCTTCTGCAGGTAGACGCCAGCGACGTCGTCGCGCACGTTGATGATCGACGGGTCGGCAGCGATCGGCAGGGCGATGGTGAAGTCCCAGGGCTCGCTGAGCGGGCCCATGTTGCCGGCTTCGTCCACTGCGCAGGCCTGCAGGCTGTGCTTGCCCGACTGCAGTGGCAGGCGCGGTTCGAACGCCCACTCCAGGGTGGTCTGGTTGACCGTGGCCGAGCCGAGGAACTTGCCATCGTCGTAGACGTACACGTACTTCACGCCGAAGGTGTCGACCTGGCCATAGAAGTTCGGCCAGGGGTCGTCGGTCTTCCCGCCCTTCGGCACATCGCCCCAGTCCGTCTCGGGGTTCGGTCCGATCATGTCGTACAGCCCCAGGTTGGTGACACGGCCCGGCGCGGTGACATCCACGGTGAAGTTCCAGCCGACGCTGCGCTCGCCTTCGTTGCCGGCCTCGTCCACGGCGGCGGCGCTGAAGCGATGCGCGCCTTCGTAAAGCGCCTCTTCCGGCGTGAAGCTCCAGTTGCCCTCGGCGTCCACCGAGACGCTGGCGATCAGCAGGCTGCCGTCGTAGATGTTCACCCACTTGGCGCCGATGGCCTGGCCGCTGAAGGTCGGCGTGGCGTCGTTGGTCAGGCCGCTCTGCTCGATGGTGCCGGTGATCAGCGGCTCGTCGTCGACCAGGTCCAGAGCCGTGACGGCCTCCGGTGCCTGGGTGTCGACGGTGAAGCTCCACTCGAGGCTTTCGCTCGGCGTGCCGCTGGCGGTTTCGGCCACCAGGCTCAGGTTGTACTCGCCGTCGGCCAGTTCCGGCAGCTCGAACTGCCAGTTGCCGTCGCCATCGACCAGCGCGCTGCCCAGCAGCGTCTGGCCGTCATGGATGAGCACCCGCACCGCGCCGTTGCCGGCCGTGCCGGAGAGCATCGGCTGGGCGTCGTTGGTCAGCCCGCCCTGGGCGATCTCGCCGAGAATGCCTTCGACATCGTCGTACACCGAGTCGAGACTGAGGGTCGGCACCTGGGCCTGCACCGTGAAGTCCAGCGACTCGCTGGGCTCGCTGGCGTTGCCGGCCGGATCGGTGACCACCACGCTGAGGCTGTGGTCGCCCTCTTCCAGCGGCTGTTCCGGGGTGAACTCCCACTGGCCGTTCTCGTCGATCACGACCGTACCGATCACTTCACCGTTGTCGAGGATGCTCACGGTGTCGCCCGGCTCACCCGAACCGCTGAGGGTCGGCTGGGTTTCGTCGGTCACGCTGCCCGGCTCGATCGGGCCGGTGATGGCGCCGGTGTTGTCCTCGGCGGTCACCATGCCCGGTTGTTCCGGCGCGGTGGTGTCGAGGATGACGGAAACCGGGGTGGTCTCGTCGCTGTGACGGCCGGCTGCATCCTGCGCCTTGGCGGTGATGACCTGTTCGCCATCGCCGGACAGCGGCAGTTCGGCGCTCCAGTTGCCGTTTTCGTCGGCGACCGCGCTGGCGGCCAGTACCCCGCCGACATACAGCAATACGAGGTTGCCGGCATCGGCGGTGCCCTTGAGCGACAGGCTGGTGTCGTCGGTGACGTCGCCATCGTTCAGCAGGCCGGTGACCGAACCCAGGTCGTCGCGGATTTCGTCGATGACCGGCGGCTGCGGCAGATCGGTTTCCTCACCCACCAGGGTGAAGGCGATGCTGTCGCTGGCTTCGCCGATCTGGCCGATGGCGTTCACCGGACGGACCGAGATCGCGTGTTCGCCGGAAGCCAGTTCCGGCGCCTGGAAGCTCCAGTTGCCTTCGGCGTCCACCGCGGCGGTGCCCAGCAGGGTTTCGCCGTCGTACACCTCCACGTACGTCGCCTCGCCTTCGACATGCCCCTGCACGAGCGGGGTGGCGTCGTCGGTGGAGCTGCCGTTGGCGATGGCGCCTACGACCGGACCGAAGTCGTCGAGCAGTTCGATACGGTCGATGACCATGGCCGGTACGCTGCTGTCGACGCTGAAGTCCAGGGACTCGCTCGGCTCGCTGGCATTGCCGGCCGGATCGGTGACCACCACGCTGAGGCTGTGGTCGCCCTCCTCCAGCGGCTGCTCGGGAGTGAACTCCCACTGGCCGTTTTCGTCGATCACGGCCGTGCCGATCACTTCACCGTTGTCGAGGATGCTGACGGTGTCGCCCGGCTCACCCGAACCACTGAGGGTCGGCTGGGTTTCGTCGGTCACGCTGCCCGGCTCGATCGGCCCGGTGATGGCGCCGGTGTTGTCCTCGGCGGTCACCATGCCCGGTTGTTCCGGCGCGGTGGTGTCGAGGATGACGGAGACCGGGGTGGTCTCGTCGCTGTGACGGCCGGCTGCATCCTGCGCCTTGGCGGTAATGGCGTGTTCGCCATCGCCGGCCAGCGGCAGCTCGGCGCTCCAGTTGCCCTGTTCATCGGCGGTGGTGCTGGCGACCAGTTCACCGTTCACGTACAGCAGTACGAGGTTGCCGGCATCGGCGCTGCCGTTGACGGTCAGGCTGGTGTCGTCGGTGACATCGCCATCGTTCAGCAGGCCGGTGACCGAGCCCAGGTCGTCGCGGATTTCGTCGATGACCGGCGGCTGCGGCAGCGGGGTTTCCTCGCCCACCACGGTGAAGCCGATGCTTTCGCTGGCCTCGCCCACTTGGCCAATGGCGTTCACCGGGCGGGCGGAGATGCTGTGCTCGCCGCTCTCCAGTTCCGGCGCCTGGAAGCTCCAGTTGCCGTCGCCGTCCACCAGGGCGGTACCCAGCAGGGTTTCGCCATCGTAGATTTCCACCCAGGCGGCTTCGCCTTCGACATGGCCCTGTACGAGCGGCGCGGTGTCGTCGGTGGAGTCACCGTTGACGATGGCGCCGGTGACGGGATCGACGTCGTCGATCAGCTCGATGCGGTCGATGAGCATCGGGGCCACGCTGCTGTCGACGCTGAAGTCCAGGGACTCGCTCGGCTCGCTGGCGTTGCCGGCAGGATCGGTGATCACCACGCTGATGCTGTGGTCGCCCTCCTCCAGCGGCTGCTCAGGCGTGAACTCCCACTGGCCGTTCTCGTCGATCACGACCGTGCCGATTACTTCACCGTTGTCGAGGACGCTCACGGTGTCGCCCGGCTCGCCCGAACCACTGAGGGTCGGCTGGGTTTCGTCGGTCACGCTGCCCGGCTCGATCGGGCCGGTGATGGCGCCGGTGTTGTCCTCGGCGGTCACCATGCCCGGCTGTTCCGGCGCGGTGGTGTCGAGGATGACGGAGACCGCAGCGGTCTCTTCGCTGTGGCGACCAGCCGGATCCTGCGCTTTGGCGGTGATAGCGTGCTCGCCATCGCCGGCCAGCGGCAGTTCGGCCGTCCAGTTGCCCTGCTCGTCGGCCACCACGCTGGCGGCCAGTTCGCCGTCGACGTACAGCAGCACCAGATCGCCCGCGGTAGCGCTGCCGTTGACGGTCAGGCTGGTGTCGTCGGTGACGTCGCCATCGTTCAGCAGGCCGCTGACCGAGCCCTGGTCATCGAGGATTTCGCTGATGACCGGTGCTTCCGGCTGTGCGACCTCCGGGCCCACCACTTCGAAGCGGATGCTTTCGCTGGCTTCGCCGGTCTTGCCGAGGGCATCCACCGGCACGGCGCTGAAGGCGTGCTCGCCGCTTTCCAGCTCCGGCGCCTGGAAGCTCCAGTTGCCCTGGGCGTCCACCGCGGCGGTGCCCAGCAGGGTTTCGCCGTCGTAGACCTCCACGTACTTCGCCTCGCCTTCGACGTGGCCCTGCAGCAGCGGCGTGGTGTCGTCGGTCTTGTCGCCATCGGCGATCAGGCCGGTGAGCGGACCGAAGTCATCCACCAGCTCGATGCTGTCGATGACCAGGTTGGCTACCGCGGTGTCCACGGTCAGTTCGAACGGACGGGTCGGTTTGCTTTCGTTGCCCGCGACATCGCTGGAAGTAACGGTCAGGCTATGGGCGCCATCGGCCAGTTCCGGCAGTTCCAGGCTCCAGTCGCCGTTCTCGTCGGCGAGGGTGCTGCCGACCAGGACGTCATTGTCATAGACCTTGACCAGGCCGTTGGGCTCGGCCTCGCTGCCCTGCAGGGTCGGGGTGGCGTCGTCGGTGGTGTCGCCGCTGGCCAGCGCGCCCTGGAGCAGGCCGGCGTTGTCCAGCACGGCGTCGAGGATCGGACGGTCCGGGGCCTTGGTGTCGATCACCAGGCTGAACTCGGCCTGGGCGGTGGCGCCGGTGGCACTCTGCACCTCGGCGGTGTAGTGGTGCTCGTCATCGGACTGGCCCACAGACAGGCGCAGGCTCCAGTTGCCTTCGGTATCGGCGACCACACTGCCGAGAACGAACCCGGCCTCGGAGATGATCACCAGCGCGCCCGGGGTGGCGGTGCCCACCAGGGTCGGCTGCCGGTCATTGGTGACGCCGCCGTTGGCCACCTCGCCAGTGATGCTCTCGACCTGGTCGAGGGCCATGTCGATGGTGACGAACGCGGGCGTGGAATCCACCACGAAGTCCAGGGCCTCGCTGGGCTCGCCAACGTTGCCGGCCGCATCGGTGATGACCACGCTGATGCTGTGGTCGCCGTCCTCCAGCGGCTGTTCCGGGGTGAACGTCCAGTTGCCGTTCTCGTCGACGGTGGCGGTGCCGATCTCCTCGCCGTTGTCGAGGATGCTCACGGTATCGCCCGGCTCGCCCGAACCGCTGAGGGTCGGCTGGGTTTCGTCGGTCACGCTGCCCGGCTCGATGGGACCGGTGACGGGGCCGGTGCTGTCCTCGGCGATCACCATGCCCGGCTGTTCCGGCGCGGTGGTGTCGAGGGTGACGGAGACCGCAGCGGTCTCTTCGCTGTGGCGACCGGCGGCGTCCTGCGCCTTGGCGGTGATGACCTGTTCGCCATCGCCGACCAGCGGCAGTTCGGCAGTCCAGTTGCCCTGCTCGTCGGCCACCACGCTGGCGGCCAGTTCACCGTTCACATACAGCAGCACGAGGTTGCCGGCCTCGGCGGTGCCCTTGAGCGACAGGCTGGTGTCGTCGGTGACGTCGCCGTCGTTCAGCAGGCCGGTGATCGAACCCACGTCATCGCGGATTTCGTCGATGACCGGCGGCTGCGGCAGATCGGTTTCCTCACCCACCAGGGTGAAGGCGATGCTGTCGCTGACTTCGCCCACTTGGCCGATGGCGCTCACCGGACGGGCGGAAATGCTGTGCTCGCCGCTCTCCAGTTCCGGCGCCTGGAAGCTCCAGTTGCCTTCGGCGTCCACCAAGGCGGTACCCAGCAGGGTTTCACCGTCGTAGATTTCCACCCAGGCGGCTTCGCCTTCGACATGGCCAACCACGGTCGGGGTGGCGTCGTCGGTGGAGCTACCGTTGGCGATGGCGCCGACTACCGGACCGAAGTCGTCCTGCAGTTCGATGCGATCGATGACCATCGGGGCCACGCTGGTGTCGACGCTGAAGTCCAGGGACTCGCTCGGCTCGCTGGCATTGCCGGCCGGGTCGGTGATCACCACGCTGATGCTGTGGTCACCCTCTTCCAGCGGCTGCTCAGGCGTGAACGCCCACTGGCCGTTCTCGTCGATCACGACCGTGCCGATCACCTCGCCATTGTCGAGGATGCTGACGGTGTCGCCCGGCTCACCCGAACCACTGAGGGTCGGCTGGGTTTCGTCGGTCACGCTGCCCGGCTCGATGGGCCCGGTAATGGCGCCGGTGTTGTCCTCGGCGGTGACCATGCCAGGCTGTTCCGGCGCGGTGGTGTCGAGGATGACGCTGACCGGTGCAGTCTCGTCGCTGTGGCGGCCAGCTTCATCCTGCGCCTTGGCGGTGATGACCTGTTCGCCATCGCCAGCCAGCGGCAGTTCGGCAGTCCAGTTGCCCTGCTCGTCGGCAGTGGTGCTGGCGACCAGTTCGCCGTTCACATACAGCAGCACCAGGTTGCCAGCATCGGCGCTGCCGTTGACGGTCAGGCTGGTGTCGTCGGTGACGTCGCCATCGTTCAGCAGGCCGCTGACCGAGCCCTGGTCATCGCGGATTTCGCTGATGGCCGGTGCGTTCGGCAGGGCGACCTCCGGGCCCACCACTTCGAAGCGGATGGTTTCGCTGGCTTCGCCGGTCTTGCCGAGGCTGTCCACCGGTACGGCGCTGAAGGCGTATTCGCCGCTTTCCAGCTCCGGCGACTGGAAGCTCCAGTTGCCCTGGGCGTCCACCGCGGCGGTGCCCAGCAGGGTTTCGCCGTCGTAGATTTCCACGTAGGCGGCATTCGTCCCTTCGACGTGGCCCTGCAGCAGCGGCGTGGTGTCGTCGGTCTTGCCGCCGTCGGCGATAAGGCCCTGGACCTCGCCGAAGTCGTCGACCAGTTCGATGCTGTCGATGACCAGGTCGGCCACCGCGGTGTCCACGGTCAGTTCGAACGGACGGGTCGGCTTGCTCTCGTTGCCCGCGGCATCGCTGGAGGTAACGGTCAGGCTATGGGCGCCATCGGCCAGCTCCGGCAGCTCCAGGCTCCAGTCGCCGTTCTCGTCGGCGAGGGTGCTGCCGACCAGGGTGCCGTTGTCGTAGACCTTGACCAGGCCGTTGGGCTCGGCCTCGCCGCCTTGCAGGGTCGGGGTGGCGTCGTCGGTGGTGTCGCCGCTGGCCAGCGCGCCCTGGACCAGGCCGGCGTTGTCCAGCACGGCGTCGAGGATCGGGCGGTCCGGGGCATTGTTGTCGATCACCAGGACGAAGTCGGCCTGGGCGAACTCGCCGGTGGCGCAACGGACTTCCGCGGTGTAGGTGTGCGAGCCTTCGGACTGGTTACGGTCCAGGGTGATGCTCCAGTTGCCCTCGGCGTCGGCGACCGCGCTGCCGAGCACCAGCCCGGCCTCGGAAAGGACCACCAGCGCGCCGGCGGTGGCGGTGCCCACCAGGGTCGGCTGCAGGTCATTGGTGACGCCGCCGTTGGCCACGTTCTCCAGGCCCGGCTCGACGTCGTCCAGGGCGTGGTCGATGCTCACCTGCGGCGCCTCGCTCCAGACGCTGAATTCCAGGGCGTCGCTGGGCTCGCTGAGGTTGCCGGCGGCGTCCTGGGCCTGCACGGTGATGCTGTGCGAACCGTCGGCCAGCGGCGGCTCGGGGGTGTAGCTCCAGTTGCCCTGGGCATCGGCCACCACGCTGCCCAGGGGCATGCCGTTGTCGCTGATGATGACCGTGGAGCCCGGCTCGGCCTGGCCGCTGAATTCCGGGGTGTTGTCGTTGGTGGCGCCATGCTGGGTGATCGGGCCCTGCACCACGCCTTCGTTGTCGTCGGCGCCCACCTGTTCCGGCTTGTCCGGCGCGGTGGCGTCGAGGGTGATGGATACCGGAGTGGTTTCGTCGCTGTGGCGGCCGGCATCGTCCTGGGCCTTGGCGGTGATGACCTGTTCGCCATCGCCGACCAGCGGCAGTTCGACGCTCCAGCTGCCGTCCTGCTCTGCCACCACGCTGGCGGCCAGTTCGCCGTTCACGTACAGCAGCACGAGCTTGCCGGCTTCGGCGCTGCCCTTGAGCGACAGGCTGGCGTCGTCGGTGAGGTCACCATCGTTCAGCAGGCCGGTGAATGTGCCCTGGTCGTCGAGGATTTCATCGATGACCGGCAGTTGCGGCAGCGGCGTCTCGTCACCCACCAGGGTGAAGCCGATGCTGTCGCTGGTCTCGCCTTCCTGGCCGATGGCGCTCACCGGACGGGCGGAAATGCTGTGCTCGCCGCTCTCCAGTTCCGGCGCCTGGAAGCTCCAGTTGCCGTCGCCGTCCACCAGGGCGGTGCCCAGCAGGGTTTCGCCATCGTAGATTTCCACCCAGGCGGCTTCGCCTTCGACATGGCCCACCACGGTCGGGGTGGCGTCGTCGGTGGAGCTGCCGTTGGCGATGGCGCCGACTACCGGACCGAAGTCATCCTGCAGTTCGAGATGGTCGATGACCATGGCCGGTACGCTGCTGTCGACGCTGAAGTCCAGCGACTCGCTGGGCTCGCTGGCGTTGCCGGCCGGGTCGGTGATCACCACGCTGATGCTGTGGTCGCCCTCCTCCAGCGGCTGCTCCGGAGTGAACTCCCACTGGCCGTTCTCGTCGATCACAACCGTACCGATTACCTCGCCATTGTCGAGGATGCTCACGGTATCGCCCGGCTCACCCGAACCACTGAGGGTCGGCTGGGTTTCGTCGGTCACGCTGCCCGGCTCGATGGGGCCGGTGATGGCGCCGGTGTTGTCCTGGGCATCCACCATGCCCGGCTGTTCCGGCGCGATGGTGTCGAGGGTGATGGACACCGGGGCGGTTTCGTCGCTGTGGCGACCGAAGTCGTCCTGGGCCTTGGCGATGATGACATGCTCGCCATCGCCGGCCAGCGGCAGTTCGACGCTCCAGCTGCCGTCCTGCTCGGCCACCACGCTGGCGGCCAGTTCGCCGTCGACGTACAGCAGCACCAGGTTGCCGGCCTCGGCGTGGCCCTTGAGCGACAGGCTGGTGTCGTCGGTGACGTCGCCATCGTTCAGCAGGCCGCTGACCGAACCCTGGTCGTCACGGATTTCCTCAATGACCGGCAGCGACAAGGGCGGCACATCCGGCCCGGCCACTTCGAAGTCGATGGAGGCACTCTTGCCATAGTTCTCGGCGGCGTCCAGCGGGAAGACTTCGAAGCGATGCGCGCCGGAAGCCAGTGCGTCCGGGGTGTACTCCCAGTTGCCCTGCTCATCCACCAGCACCCGCGCCAGGACGTTGCCGTCGAGGAGGATTTCCACCCACTTGACGCCGTTGGCGGCAGCGTTCGCCACCTGGCCCTCGAGCCTCGGGGTGGTGTCGTCGGTCTTGCCGCCGGCGGCGATGGCCCCGGTGACCGGGCCGAAGTCGTCGTGCAGGGTGAAGCTCACCACGGCATCGTCACCGGGCGGGGTCAGGTCGAGCGTCAGTTCCAGTTGCTGGAAGGACTTGTACTGCCCCCTCTCGGTGTACACGTTACCGGCGGCATCGATCATGAAGAACTTGAGCGTATAGTCCCCCTCCTGCTCCGCCAGGCCCTCTGGCCAGTCGCAGCGCCAGGTGCCATCACTGCCGATCTCGGCCGTGACAGTGGCGACCTGCTTGCCATAGTGAATTTCCAGCAGCACGGCATGCATGTCCGCCTCGCTGGCCTGGCCGGCGAACTTGCCCACGAAGCTCGGCTGCGCGTTGGCCTGTACCTGGCCACCGTCCATCGCCAACGGGCGCTCGCCGGCCAGCACTTGCAGGGGCTCTTCCAGCTCGACCGGCTCCGGCGCCTGGCTATCGAAAGTCACCCGGTAGAGATCGGAGTCGACGCCGTCGACGGTGATGTAGAAATCGACCACGCCATCCTGGAACGGCATGTCGATGTCCAGGGCCCAGGTGCCGTTCTTGCGCACCACGACGCTGCCCAGTTCCTGCACCTCACCGGATTCGAGAACGACGCGGATGAACACTTCCTGGCCCACCGTAAGGCCGGAGCCCTTGAAGGTCGGCGTCTTGTCGTTGGTATATCCGCCCGACTCGACCACACCCTTGAGCGTGCCGATATCGTCCTCGATGAGGAATTGGGGCTTGTCCGCACGCGGCGCGGGCGCATCCTGTCCGGCGGATGCGTCCTGCGCAAAGGGCAGGCTGGCCTGCGGCCGGTCCTGATCGTCGTTCCAGTTCTTGTCGGTCATGCGCCGAGACTCCTTCAAATCGTCAATTGGCAGTCATCGCCACCCGGTGTGCGGGAGGCTGAAATCAGCGGGCAATGAGCGCCGGCGCCGCCGGCGATGCCCCACCGGCGATCCTAGGCAAATCGCCAGCGACCTCCCTTCAGGAATCCCTCAAAGGCCGGGGCATTCAGGTGGATGTCTGAGGGGCGGGTGGAAGCACGGGGTGGCGGTACCCTGCCCCGTTTGCGGGGAGGGTTGGGGGGCGGAGTGCAGGTTTGGCGATGGAGTAGCGGCGGAGTCCGTTGCCCTCACCCCAGCCCTCTCCCGGAAGGAGAGGGGGCTGTTCGTGCCACCGGAGCGTCCGGCGTGGCCGGTGAATCCAATCGCGGACGGAGTCCGCTCCTACGCCCGTGCTTCCCTGGAACCGTAGGAGCGGACTCTGTCCGCGATTCGGCGGATAACGCCGTAGGCGTTATGCGCCCTACGGATTTCCCGAGAGCTTTAGGTGCTGGGTTCAAGAGCGCCCTCTCCCCAACCCTCTCCCGCAAGCGGGAGAGGGGGCTGTCCTGAGCGAAGGGAGAATCCTGAGTCATCCTGAAACACCTGCCCCCCACCTCGTCATTCCCGCGAACGCGGGAATCCAGTGACTGCGGGGTTCGCGAGCAAGCTCGCTCCTACGAAGAGCAAAA
>NZ_FOLS01000027.1 GCF_900112375.1 Pseudomonas citronellolis
CCACGCCGAACGGCCCCCTCTCCCTCCGGGAGAGGGCTGGGGTGAGGGAGCGGAGTCAACCAGGCACACAGCAGCCACCCGTAAGCACCGTTCGCGAGCAAGCTCGCTCCTACGAAGAGCATCTCGGCGCAGCCGGCAAGACAACTGCCTAGGAACCTGGCCTTGGCCGCTCCGTCACACCGCCAATTCCCAATGCGGCATCACCGTCACCCGCACTTCCGGATCGTGGCTGCCGCCGCCGAGGATCACCCCGCGCAGCGGCGAGACGTCGGCGAAGTCGCGGCCCCAGGCCAGGGTGATGTGTTCCAGGGCCGGGAGGATGTTGTTGGTGGGGTCGAAGTCCACCCAACCGTTGGCCGGGCAGTACAGCGAGACCCAGGCGTGGGAGGCGTCGGCGCCGATCAGGCGGGGCTGGCCGGGTGGCGGGCGGGTCAGCAGGTAGCCGCTGACGTAGCGTGCCGCCAGGCCGCGCGAGCGCAGGCAGGCGAGCATCAGGTGAGCGAAGTCCTGGCACACGCCGCGGCGGCGTTCCAGCACTTCGGTCAGCGGCGTCGCCACCTGGGTGGCTTCGGCGTCGAAGGCGAATTCGTCGAAGATCTTCTGCATCAGCGCCGCGGCGCCTTCCAGCAGCGGCCGGCCGGCGGGGAAGCAGTCGGCGGCGAATTCGGCGAACTGGCGCTTGATGCGCACGTAGGGCGATTCCATGCGGAAGCGGCAGGCCTCCAGTTCCTGCGCCGACAAGGCGCGGCCGCTGAAGGCCAGGTCGGCGGCCACTTGTTCCCAGGCCGGCGAGGCGTGCAGCGGCAGGCGCGGCAGCACTTCGATCTGCAGGCGGGCGTTCACCTGCAGTTCGTCGTGGGGCCGTTCGAAGGCCAGGCGCGTCAGCGGGTTGCCGAACACGTCGAAGCCGTCGCTGCGCTGGGTGGGCACAGGCTCGATCTGCAGTTCGCGGCCCAGGCAGCGCTGCCGCGGGCAGTCGCGCGGCCACAGGTGCAGCAGTTGCTGCGACAGCGACACCGGCGCGGCATAGCGGTAGCGGGTGTCGTGGAACACCTGGTAGCGCGCCACCGGCGCGGACGTTGGGGAAAGCTGGGCTTCGGCCATCAGGTGGATACCGTGCGCTGGCTGATGTCGTCGACGTGGGCGAAGTAGCGCAGGCCGAGGCGGTCGGATGCCTGGCCGGCGCCCTGCGCCAGTTCGCGCAGCAGGCGCGCCAGGCCGGCGAGCACTTCGTCCTGCCCGGCGCTGCCGAACAGCGGGTTCTCCAGGGTGGCGAAGTCGAAGGCCAGCAGGCGCGCGGTGAGCAGCGCCAGTTCCTGCTCGCGGGGCATGCCGAATTCCTGGTGCAGGCGCTCCAGGGAACGTTCCAGGGCCTGCAGCTGGAAGTACAGGGCGTGGGGGTTCTGCTCGTGCAGCAACAGCAGGTCGAGCACCGGGATCAGCTGCGGCCCGGCGAGGTAGCGCGAGCGGTAGGTGATGGTGCTGTTGCCCAGTTCCAGCAGCCATTCCAGGGCGCCTGGGTCCCAGGCCGCGCCGCCGTCGAGGAAGCCGGCGATGGCGTCGGCGAAGAACTGGATGCGCTCGATGCGCCGGCCGATCATCAGGAAGCGCCAGCCGTCGTCGCGGGTCATGTCGTCGAGGGCGAAGCCGGACAGCGCGGCCAGGGACATCAGCAGGCGGTTGAGGAAGTCCAGGGCGTCGCCCAGCTCGGTGTCGCGCGCGTCCAGCGCCTGCAGGTCGCGCTGCAGCTCCATCAGCGCCAGCCAGTTCTCCCGCGACAGGCGCCCGCGCACCTGGGCGGCGGCCCAGTGCAGGCGGCGCAGGTTGGCGCAGAGGCTGTTGCTCCAGTGCTCGTCCAGCAGGGCCGCCAGCAGGCGCTGTTCCAGCGGCGCTTCGCCCTGGGGGATCAGGCCCATGGCGCCGGCCAGGTCCAGCGCGCTGCGCAGGGCCTGCTCGTCGCCGTCGGCATCGACGTAGCGCGACAACACCACGCGCAGCAGCCGGGCGTTGTCGTCGCAGCGCTCGGCGTAGCGGCCGAACCAGTAGAGGTTCTCCACTACCCGCGAGGGTAGGTACGGGTCCTGCCGGATCAGGTCGCGCGCACCTATGTTGCGCGGCCGCAGCGGCTCGCCGTGGACCGGGCGGTCGGCCAGCACCCAGGTGTCCTTGCTGGCCCCGCCGCGCTGCATGGAGACCACTTCAGCGTCCGCCGCCGAGGCCACCCGCGTCAGGCCGCCGGGCATCACCCAGTAGCGGCCGTCGCTGGCGGCCACGGCGAACACGCGCATGCCGATGGCGCGCGATTGCAGTTCGCCGCGCGCGCCGGCCTGCTGCCAGACCGGCGCCTGGGACAGCTGCGCCTGGCGCTGCGCCACGTAGGCGTGGGGCTGCGCGCGCAGGCGCTGGCACAGCTCGGTGCGGGCCGCCGGGCCCAGGGTGTGGCCGAACAGCGGCTCGAAGCTCTGCGAGGGGAAGGCCGGCTTGATGACCAGGCGCTCCAGCTCGCCCAGCGCCATGTCCAGGGCGCCCGGTTCGCCGCACCAGCGGGTCTGCACCGCCGGCAGCAGCAGCTCCTCGCCGAACAGCCGGCGACTGGCCGCCGGCAGGAAGCCCAGCAGCCCCGGCGATTCCAGCACGCCACTGCCCAGGGCGTTGGCCACCAGCACGCGGCCGCGGCGCACGGCGTCGAGCAGGCCGGGCACGCCGAGGGCGGAGTCGGTGCGCAGTTCCAGCGGGTCGCAGAAGTCGTCGTCCAGGCGCCGCAGCACCGCGTGGACACGCTTCAGGCCACCGAGGGTCTTGAGGTAGAGGGTCGCGTCGCGCACCGTCAGGTCGTGGCCTTCCACCAGCGGGAAGCCCAGTTGGCGCGCCAGGTACAGGTGCTCGAAGTAGGTTTCGTTGAAGCGCCCCGGGGTCAGCAGCACCACCAGCGGCGTCTCGCCGTCGGCCGGGGCGCAGTGGGCGAGGGTTTCCTGCAGGGTGCGGAAATAGCCGGCCAGGTACTGCACGCGCAGTTCGCGGTACAGCTCCGGCAGGGCGCGGGAGATGATCTGCCGGTTCTCCAGGGCGTAGCCGGCGCCGGAGGGCGCCTGGGTGCGGTCGGCGAGCACGTGCCAGCGGCCGTCGGCGTCGCGCGCCAGGTCCACGGCATAGCTGTGCAGGTAGATGCCGCCGGGCACCGGCAAACCGCCGCAGGGCCAGAGGAAGTTGGGGTGGCCGTAGACCAGTTCGGTCGGCAGCACGCCCTCGGCGAGCAGGCGCTGCTCGCCGTAGAGGTCGGCCAGCACCGCGTTGAGCAGCCGCCCGCGCTGCGCCACGCCGGCGGCGATGCCGGCCCATTCCTCGGCGGACAGCAGGTTGGGCAGCAGGTCCAGCTCCCAGGGGCGGTCGGCGCCCTTGGGGTCGGCGTAGACGTTGTAGGTCACGCCGTTTTCCTGGATCTGCCGCGCCAGCAGGGCCTGGCGCTGCTCCAGCTGCGCAGCGCTGGCGCGCTCCAGGCGCTGGACCAGGCGTTGCCAGTGCGGGCGCACGCCGCCCGCGGCGTCCAGCAGTTCGTGGTACGCCGTGGCGGACAGCGGGTAGTGGGCGAGCAACTCGGACATCAGGGACTCGGCGTGCAAGGCGGCCTGTTCACTTTAGCGGGCGGCGGCGCTCATGTCCGCCGCAGGTCGAGGGTCATCGGCAATTCGGCGTCGGCGCGCGGCGCCTCCACGTTCAGCTTGCCGGGTGTGTGGCCGTGGCGGAAGAAGCGCGCCAGGCGCCGGCTCTCGGCTTCGTAGGCGTTCACCGGGAAGCTGTCGTAGCTGCGCCCGCCGGGGTGGCTGACGTGGTACTGGCAACCGCCGAGGGAGCGCTGCATCCAGGTGTCGACGATGTCGAAGACCAGCGGCGCCTGTACGCCGATGGTCGGCTGCAGGCAGGACGCCGGCTGCCAGGCGCGGTAGCGCACCGCGGCGACGTATTCGCCGACCTGGCCGGTGGGCCGCAGCGGCACCGGGCGGCCGTTGCAGGTGACCACGTAGCGGTCCGGGGCCATGCCGCTCAGCTTCAGCTGCACGCGCTCCAGGGACGAGTCCACGTAGCGCACGGCGCCGCCGGGGGCGCCCTCCTCGCCCAGCACGTGCCAGGGCTCCAGGGCCTGGCGCAGTTCCAGGTCGATGCCCTTCACCGCGTAGTCGCCGTATTTCGGGAAGCGGAATTCGAAATGCGGGGCGAACCAGTCGCTGCGCAGCGGGTAGCCGAAGGCGTTGAGTTCGTGGACCACGTCGGCGAAGTCCTGCTCGACGAAGTGCGGCAGCAGGAAGCGGTCGTGCAGCTCGGTGCCCCAGCGCACCAGCTTCGGCGGCGTGTAGGGTTCGGCCCAGAAACGCGCCACCAGGGCCCGCAGCAGCAGTTGCTGGGCCAGGCTCATGCGCGCGTGGGGCGGCATTTCGAAGGCGCGCAGTTCCAGCAGGCCGAGGCGGCCGCTGGCGCTGTCCGGCGAGTACAGCTTGTCGATGCAGAATTCGGCGCGGTGGGTGTTGCCGGTGATGTCCACCAGCAGGTTGCGCAGCAGGCGGTCGACCAGCCACGGCGGGCAGTCGGCGCCCGGCTCGGGCATCTGCGCGAAGGCGATCTCCAGTTCGTAGAGCGCGTCGTTGCGCGCCTCGTCCACCCGCGGCGCCTGGGAGGTCGGGCCGATGAACAGGCCGGAGAACAGGTAGGACAGCGAGGGGTGGTTGTGCCAGTAGCTGACCAGGCTGCGCAGCAGGTCCGGGCGGCGCAGGAAGGGCGAGTCCGCCGGGGTGGCGCCGCCGAGGACGAAGTGATTGCCGCCGCCGGTGCCGACGTGGCGGCCGTCGACCATGAACTTCTCGCTGGACAGCCGCGACTGGCGCGCCGCCTCGTAGAGGAATTCGGTGCGCTCGACCAGTTCGCCCCAGTTCGCCGAGGGGTGGATGTTCACTTCGATCACGCCCGGGTCGGGGGTGACGCGGAAGTTGGTCAGGCGCGGGTCGGCCGGCGGCTCGTAGCCTTCCAGCAGCACCGGGCAGCCCAGTTCGCCGGCGGTGGCCTCGATGGCGGCGACCAGCTCCAGGTAGGCCTCCAGCTCCGCCAGCGGCGGCATGAACAGGTACAGCCGGCCTTCGCGCGGCTCGGCGCACAGCGCGGTGCGGGTGATCCAGCCGGCGGACTGGTGCATCAGCGGCTGGCGCGTGGCGTCCGGGCCGCCGGGCATGCGCTCGCGTACCTGCTGCAGTTGCGCGGCGCGGCGCAGCGGTGGGCGCGGCTGGCTGGGGTCGGCGGGGTTGACGTAGGGGTAGTCGGCCTCGCTGGCCCAGGGCTGCGAGTCCAGCGGCAGGCGGTAGCCCAGCGCCGAGTCGCCGGGGATCAGCCGGCAGTGCTCGTCGCGCAGGAACCAGCGGCCGCTTTCCCAGGTGTCGCCGGCGGCACTGCGGGCCAGCGGCAGCACGTGGCCGACCACTTCGCCCAGGCCGCGCTCGAACACCTTGCGCAGGCGATCGCGTTCCAGCGGGTCGTCCAGGCGCGCGTCTTCCGGGGTGACGTTGGCCGGCAGGCGACGTTCGCGCCAGAGGTAGTAGAACCAGTCTTCGTAGGCGGCGAACAGGGTGTCGCCGGTCAGCCCCAGGCGCCCGGCCAGGCGGCGCAGGAAGCGCGCGGCCAGGGCGGTGTCGGCGCCATAGCTGCGGCCTTCCTCGGCGTAGAGCATGGGGTTGTTCCACAGCGGCTCGCCGTCGCGCCGCCAGAAGCAGTTCAGCGACCAGCGCGGCAGCTGCTCGCCCGGGTACCACTTGCCCTGGCCGAAGTGCACCAGGCCCTTGGGCGCGTAGTGGCGGCGCAGGCGGTGGAACAGGTCGGCGGCCAGGCGGCGCTTGTTCGGGCCCAGGGCGGCGGTGTTCCACTCGGGGTCGTCGGGGTAGTCGATGGCGATGAAGGTCGGCTCGCCGCCCATGGTCAGGCGCACGTCCTGTTCGGCGAGGTCGGCGTCGATGCGCGAACCCAGCTCGCGGATCGCCTGCCACTGTTCCTCGCTGTAGGGCTTGGTCACCCGCGGCGCTTCCCAGACGCGCTCCACGCGCATCTGGTGGCTGAACTGCACCTCGCATTCCTCCAGCGCGCCGGTGATCGGCGCCGCCGAGGACGGCTCGGGGCTGCAGGCCAGGGGGATGTGGCCCTCGCCGGCGAACAGCCCGGAGGTCGGGTCCAGCCCCACCCAGCCGGCGCCGGGCAGGTAGACCTCGGCCCAGGCGTGCAGGTCGGTGAAGTCCACTTCGGTGCCGCTGGGGCCGTCCAGGGATTTCTGGTCGGCGGTGAGCTGGATCAGGTAGCCGGAGACGAAGCGCGCCGCCAGGCCCAGGTGGCGCGCCAGCTGGACCAACAGCCAGGCCGAATCGCGGCAGGAGCCGGAGGCCAGCTCCAGGGTCTGCTCGGGCGTCTGCACGCCGGGCTCCATGCGGATGAGGTAGCGCACGTCGCCGGCCAGGCGCTGGTTCAGCGCGACCAGGAAGTCCACGGTGGGGCTGGCGTCGCGTGGCACCGCGGCGAGGTATTCGGCGAACCGCGGGCTGGCCGGCTGGCGCGCGAGGTAGGGCGCCAGTTCGCGCTGCTCGTCGGCGCCGTAGGCGAAGGGGAACTGCTCGGCGTAGGGCTCGAGGAAGAAGTCGAAGGGGTTGAACACCGCCATCTCGGCGACCAGGTCCACCTCCACCCGCAGTTCCTCGGTCTTCTCCGGGAACACCAGGCGCGCCAGGTAGTTGCCCTGCGGGTCCTGCTGCCAGTTGATGAAGTGCTTGCCCGGGGCGACCTTCAGCGAATAGCCGAGGATGCGCGTGCGGCTGTGCGGCGCCGGGCGCAGGCGCACCAGTTGCGGGCCGAGGTTCACGGCGCGGTCGTAGCGGTAGTGGGTGACGTGCTGCAAGGCGACATGGATCGACACGGCGGGCCTCCTGCGGGCCTGGGCGACACAGCTTCCGCGCAAGTCCCGTGCCAGCCGCCAGGGGCCGTGGAACGGGCTGCGCACGGGCGCCGGGCACCATCGCGGGGCCCGGGGGTGCATGCCGGGCATGGGGGTGCACGGAAATGGGGCGCCGGCTGGGGATAGCCTAGACGGTGGGGTGTGACAGGGGGGGAGAAGGTTGGGTGGTCTTTCGTTGGGGCGAGGTTGCTCGCGAACGGGGGTTGCCTGGGGTGTGGTGGTCAAATAATTTCGGGGGGGGTTTGGTGTTGGGCTGTAGAGCGCCCTCTCCCTAACCCTCTCCCTGAAGGGAGAGGGGACCGTTCGGCAGAAACACAGACCATGGCGTTAGCCGGAACCGAAGTCGCAGATTGAAACCCTATTTATCCGCAGGCACGGACAAGCCCCCTCTCCCTTCAGGGAGAGGGCTGGGGAGAGGGAACGGAGCCCCTCCCCCACGCACCGAAGTCGAAGGAAAACTCCAGCCTCAAATACACCCCCCCGCCAACCCCGCAATCCACCGCTCCAGCACCTCCAACCCCTCCTTGTGCACCAATGCCCGCCCCAGCTCCGGCATCATCTCCCCAGGCTTGTCACTGCCGACACGGTAGGTCAGCACCGACAGCTCCGGATGCCCCGGATGAATGTCCTCGCGACGCCCGCCGGTACCATTGCCCGCCGCCACCGGCTGCTTGCAGAACCCGTAGTTCACCCCCAACTCGGCACTGGCATCGATATACAGCCCCGACGTGCGCGCCGCCCCCTTCGGGTTGTGGCAATGACCACAGTTGGCGTCCAGATAGCTGCGCGCCTGCTTCTCCAGGCTCTCTCCTTCGCGCGGGTGGCCCCAGAGGGCGTTCTGCGGCACCTGCGCCAGTTCCGGCAAGCCCTGCAGGAAGCCACGCACCTGCCAGTGGCGCAGCTGGTTGTCGCTGCCTTCGGTGTAGGCGAAGTCCTTGTTCAGGTGGCGGGCCTTGGGGCCCAGCGGGGCGATGCCGGCGCCCTTGGTCTCGGCGTGGCACTCGGAGCACTGGTTGGCGTCCGGCACCATGTAGGTGAAGGCCACCTTCTGCCCGATCGCATCCTGCAGTTCCAGGGCCTGGCTGTCGCCGGCCAGTTCCAGGTGCGCTTCCTTCTGCTCGGCGTCCCACACGTAGGGCAGCGCCGTCCAGCCGTCCTTCTGCTTCACCAGCACGCGGGTCTCGACCAGGCGCACCCTGGCCAGGTCCAGGCCCTGCTGCGGGTCGCGGTCATCCTGCGAGTTCTCCAGCAGTTGGCCCTTGCCGTCGGTGGGGTAGTAGAAGGTCTTGGTCAGCACCGTGCCCAGCGGGTAGTCGAAGTGGTCCTCGGCGTACTTCGCCGCCTGCCCTTCAGGCATCCACACCGTGCGCAGCTTGTGCGCGTAGTCGGTGAACAGCGGCGTGTTGAGATCGTAGGGCAGCACCTCGGGCGCGGGCTTCAGGTGGCCGTCGCCCAGGTGCAGCATGCCCCAGCCGCTCAAGGTCTGCGGGTAGTCGTCGCCCTCGGGCTGGTAGCGCGGCTTCGCCTGCTGCCCGCACCCGGCCAGCGCCACGGCCAGGGCGAGCGACAACCAGGCGCAGGCGGCTCGCGTCATGCCTTGCCTCCCTTCTCGCCCAGGCCGGCCTGTTCGATCTTCGGCAGCGGCTTGAGCTTGCAGCGGTGGCCGCTCATGTCGGTGCTGATGTTCTTGTAGCCATTGGGGCCGTCGACGTTGACGATGCCGGCCTCGCCGTTGTCGATGCAGATGGCCAACTCCTCCGGCAGTTTGCCGTCGACCAGTTTCTTCTGGTTCACGTAGCCGTCCCAGAGGATGTCCGGCAGGCGCCCGTTGAGGCCGAACTTGGCGATCTTCAGCGCCTTCAACTCCAGGTGGTCGGGGCTGTCGCCGCCGGGGCCGAAGGTGTTGCCGTGGATGTAGATGCCCTCGGGGTAGGGGTCGAAGTTCGGCTGTGTCGCCTTGTCCGAGTAGTTGGTGCTGTAGTAGCTGCTGATGATGACGTTGGCGGTCTTGTGGTCGCCGATCCTGTTGTCGAAGATTTCCACGTCGTCGTTGGAGTTGACCACCACCCCGGAACCGGCCGGGACGCTGGCCACCGGCGTGCCCTTGTGGCCGAAGTTGTCGTGGTTGTTGCCCTGCACCTCGTTGTTGTAGACGCGGGTGCCGCGCCCCGGCTGCTGCAGGTTGGGCATGTTGAAGACGAGGATGCCGCCGGTGTTGCCGGTGGCCACGTTGTCGTACACGTCGGCGCCGATGGTGTTCTCGATCTCGATGCCGGCGACGTTGCGCTCGGCACGGTTGTTGCGCACCACCACGTTGCGCGACTGGCCGACGTAGATGCCCGCGTCCGAGGCGCCGATGGCCACGTTGCCCTCCAGCAGCACGTTCTCGGTCTGCACCGGGTACAGGCCGTAGGCGCCGTTCTCGGTGGCCGGGCCGTTGGTCCATTCGGTGCGCACGTTGCGGATCACGATGTTCTTGCCGCCCAGCACCTTGAGCGCGTCGCCCTTGCTGTCCTCGATGGCCAGGTTCTCGATGGTGAAGTCCGAGGCGTCCACCAGCAGCCCTTCGGCGCCGGCCTTCTGGTTGCGGAAGCTGAGGATGGTCTTGTCCATGCCGTCGCCGCGGAGGGTCACGCCATCGACCTTGAGGCTGAGGCCGCGGTCGAGGTGGTAGGTGCCGGCGGGGATCGCGATGACGTCACCGGGCTTGGCCTTGATCAGCCGTGCCTGCAGGTCTTTCTGGAAATCCGCGCTGACCGCGGCGGTGGGTTTGTCCTGCTCGCCGCAGGCGGCCAGGAGCACGGCGAGGCTGAGAAGGGACAGGGCGGCGCGGCGCATGGCGGGGTCTCCGGTCTTGTTTTTATGATTTTGGAACTATAGTACCAAAATGTTTCTGTGGATAGACCAGATGCGGTTCCCTTCCTGTAGGAGCGAGCTTGCTCGCGAACAGAGTTTCCCGGATACGCCGGCATCAGACCGACCTCCGCACCCTCTCCCCAGCCCTCGGCTGCGCGCCCCGCCCTGAAGGGAGAGGGGGCTTGTCCGTGCCGAGAGAGGAAATGGTTTCAGCTGGAAACCGCCGGAACCGCCGGCTAACGCCAAAACATCAGCGCACTCCGAACGGTCCCCTCTGGGTTAGGGAGAGGGAGTGGAGTTGAACCAGTGCACAGGTACCACCGGCGGGTTCGCGAGCAAGCTCGCTCCTACGAAAGCAGGCCCGAAAACGAAAACGGGGCCTTGCGGCCCCGTCATCGGTCATACAGCTCAGCGCGGTATGTTCGGCTGGCGCTTGGTGGTGCGCTTCTTGCCCTTGGCGTAGGCCGCGGCCTTGCCCTCCTCGCCCTTGTTCCACGGGCGCGAGCCGTCGCTGGCGCGGGGCGGCAGGCCGGTGTGCTGGGTCAGCAGCGGCTTGCCGGCCTTCTTGCTGCCCACCGGGGTGGAGTTCTTGCGCCGGGCGCTCTGGTAGCTGCCGTCGGCGTCGGGCTGGTGGGTGGGGATCAACTGGTGCTTGCCGTTGCCGATCAGGTCGGCGCGGCCCATGTCCTTGAGCGCCTCGCGCAGCATCGGCCAGTTGTTCGGGTCGTGCCAGCGCAGGAAGGCCTTGTGCAGGCGGCGGTGGCGCTCGCCCTTGACGATGGTCACCGCGTCGCTCTTGTAGGTGACCTTGCGCAGCGGGTTCTTGCCCGAGTGGTACATGGCCGTGGCGGTGGCCATCGGCGAGGGGTAGAAGGCCTGCACCTGGTCGGCGCGGAAACCGTTGCGCTTGAGCCACAGGGCGAGGTTCATCATGTCCTCGTCGGTGGTGCCCGGGTGCGCGGCGATGAAGTACGGGATCAGGTACTGTTCCTTGCCCGCCTCCTTGGTGAACTTCTCGAACATCTGCTTGAAGCGGTCGTAGCTGCCGATGCCCGGCTTCATCATCTTCGACAGCGGGCCCTGCTCGGTGTGCTCCGGGGCGATCTTCAGGTAGCCGCCGACGTGGTGCGTCACCAGCTCGCGCACATACTCCGGCGACTCCACCGCCAGGTCGTAGCGCAGGCCCGAGGCGATGAGGATCTTCTTCACCCCCGGCAGGTCGCGGGCGCGGCGGTACAGCTGGATCAGCGAGGAGTGGTCGGTGTTGAGGTTCTCGCAGATACCGGGGAACACGCACGACGGCTTGCGGCAGTGCTTCTCGATCTCCGGGTCCTTGCAGGCGATGCGGTACATGTTGGCGGTCGGCCCGCCGAGGTCGGAGATCACCCCGGTGAAGCCCGGCACCTTGTCGCGGATTTCCTCGATCTCGCGGATGATCGAGTCTTCCGAACGGTTCTGGATGATCCGCCCTTCGTGCTCGGTGATCGAGCAGAAGGTGCAACCGCCGAAGCAGCCACGCATGATGTTCACCGAGAAGCGGATCATCTCGTAGGCCGGGATCTTCTCGCCGCCGTAGACCGGGTGCGGCACGCGGGCGTACTGCAGGCCGAAGACGTAGTCCATCTCCTCGGTGCTCAGCGGGATGGGCGGCGGGTTGAACCACACGTCGGTCTCGCCGTGGCGCTGGACCATGGCCCGGGCGTTGCCGGGGTTGGTCTCCAGGTGCAACACGCGGTTGGCGTGGGCGTACAGCACCGGGTCGTTCTTCACCTTCTCGAAGGACGGCAGGCGGATGACGGTGCGCTCGCGGGTCAGCTTCGGGCTGGGCAGCAGCTGCACCACCTTGGCTTCGTTGGGGTCTTCCTGCGGGCCCTTGTCCTGCTCGATGGCGCAGGCGGCGGTGTCCTGGGTGTTGACGTAGGGGTTGATGATCTTGTCGATCCTGCCCGGGCGGTCGATGCGCGTGGAGTCCAGCTCGAACCAGCCCTCGGGGGTGTCGCGACGGACGAAGGCGGTGCCGCGCACGTCGGTGATCGACTCGATCGGCTCGCCGGCGGACAGGCGCTGGGCCACTTCCACCACGGCGCGCTCGGCGTTGCCGAACAGCAGGAGGTCGGCCTTGGCGTCCATCAGGATCGAGTGGCGGACCTTGTCCTGCCAGTAGTCGTAGTGGGCGATGCGGCGCAACGAGGCCTCGATGCCGCCTAGCACGATCGGCACGCCCTTGTACGCCTCGCGGCAGCGCTGGCTGTAGACCATGCTGGCGCGGTCCGGGCGCTTGCCGGCGTTGCCGCCGGGGGTGTAGGCGTCGTCGGAGCGGATCTTCCGGTCGGCGGTGTAGCGGTTGATCATCGAGTCCATGTTGCCGGCGGCCACGCCGAAGAACAGGTTCGGCTTGCCCAGCTTCATGAAGTCGTCTTTCGACTGCCAGTCCGGCTGGGCGATGATGCCCACGCGGAAGCCCTGGGCTTCCAGCAGGCGGCCGATGATGGCCATGCCGAAGGACGGATGGTCGACGTAGGCATCGCCGGTGACGATGATGATGTCGCAGGAATCCCAGCCCAGTTGATCCATCTCTTCCCGGCTCATCGGCAGGAACGGCGCCGGGCCGAAACACTCGGCCCAGAACTTGGGATAGTCGAACAGCGGCTTGGCGGCTTGCATCACGGGCACCGGGGGCATCTCTAGGAATAGGGTCGCGAAATCGCGGGCGCGGAATATAGCACAAAAAGTGAACAATTCCGACCGGGACGCTGGGGTTTTTCCCGGCGCGGGGCGACCGCCGGACGGGGACGATTGGCGGCGCCGCCGCAGTGGCAACTGGCTATACTCGCTCCACCGTCTCAACAGGCTTGGCCACAGCGGCCGGGAACAGGGAGTGTCAACCGTGCGTCATCTGTGGTGTCTGTTGTTCCTCCTGCTCGGTTGCGCCAGCGCCGTGGCCCAGCCCCTGGTGCTCGACGAACGGGCCAGCGGACGCTGGCTGAACGACGGCCTGATGCTGCTGGAAGACCCGGGCGCACGCCTGGACCTGCAACAGGCACGCGAGCAGGACGCCGCCTTCGTGCCCGCCAAGGGCCGCACCAGCGTCGGCCAGAGCCCCAACCCCTGGTGGCTGCGCCTGGACCTCGAGCGCCAGGCCACCCCGCCCGGCGGCTGGTGGCTGGAGGTGGACGCAGTGAACCTGCTCGACCTGCGCCTGTACCTGCCCGACGGCCAGGGCGGCTACCGCGAGCTGCGTTCGGGCGAGGCGGTGCCCTTCGCCGAGGGCCGCGACCGCAGCTACCGCCGCCCGGTGTTCCACCTGCCCGCCGGCGAGGGCCCGCTGCGCCTGTACCTGCGCAGCCTGGACCCGGCCGGCAACTCCTTCCCGCTGCGCATCTGGTCGCAGGACGACCTGCAGGACCATCGCGCCGAGACCAACCTGTTCCTCGGCGGCGTCTACGGGCTGATCGCCGCGCTGCTGCTGTACAACCTGTTCATCCTGGTCAGCCTGCGCGACCGCGCCTACTTCTGGTACGTGCTCACCACCGGCTTCGCCCTGCTGTTCAGCATGGGCATGACCGGCCACGCCTTCGAACTGCTCTGGCCCGGCGACGCGGTGCCCTGGTGGCTGAACCGCATCACCCTGCCCTCGCTGTGGGGCCTGTGCGTCACCCGCTTCACCCAGACGCTGCTGCAGACCCGCCGCAACGTGCCCTGGGCACACCACATGCTGACACTGAACTGCCTGCTGTACGTCGCCTCGGTGCTGCTCAACGTCTTCGTCGGCCGCTCCGAGGCCGGCTGGGTACTGGCCACCACCACCTTCGTCGGCATCCCGGCGGCACTCGGCGCGGCCATCACCCGCTCGCTGCAGGGCTCGCTGCCGGCGCGCCTGTACCTGGTGGGCTTCGGCCTGGTGCTGTCCAGCGTGAGCATCTCGGTGATGCGCGCCCTGGGCGTGGTGCAGCCGTCGCCGACCACCGCCTACCTGTTCCCGGTATCGGTGGCCATGGAGTCCATCCTGTTCTCCTTCGCCCTGACCTCGCGCATCCAGGAACTCAAGCGCGAGAAGGCCCAGGCCCTGGAGCAGGCCAACCGCGAGAAGAGCGCGCGCATGACCCTGCTGCAGAGCGCGCAGAACGACCTGGCGCAGGCCGTGGCGGCGCGCACCGCCGAGCTGACGCAGAGCAACCGCCTGCTGCTCGAACGCGAGGCCCAGCTGCGCCATGCCGCGCACAACGATCCCCTCACCGGGCTGCCCAACCGCCGCTACCTGGTGGAGCACGCCGAGCAGGCGTTGCAGCAGGCCCAGCAGAACAGCGAGAGCCTGGCGCTGATGCTGATCGACCTCGACCACTTCAAGCCGATCAACGACACCCACGGCCACGACGCCGGCGACTTCATGCTCCAGCACGTCGGCCACCGCCTGCGCCAGTGCGTACGCTCCAGCGACTGCGTGGCGCGCCTGGGCGGCGACGAATTCGCCGCGCTGGTATCCGGCCCCGACGCCGAAGGCCACGCCCGGGAGATCGCCGTGCGCCTGCTCAGCGAGCTGTCGCGGCCGGTGCAGTTCGACCGCCTGGAACTGAGCATCACCCCAAGCATCGGCGTAGCCATCTACCCGCGCCACGCGCTGCAGTTCGCCAAGCTGTACAAGGCCGCCGACCAGGCGCTGTACCAGGTCAAGGGCAGCGGCAGGGCCAGCTATGCGCTGGCCGGGGAGGACGGCAACGGTGACTTCTGGCTGGAAACGCTGAAGACTTCGGACCGGCTGGTCTAGGCGCTGTACTTGCGCGGCACCCGCGCGGTGACCTTGGTCAGCAGCTCGTAGCCGATGGTGCCGGCGTGGGCGGCCACTTCGTCCACCGCCAGCTGCGTGCCCCAGAGTTCCACCGGGGCGCCAACGGTGGCTTCGGGCAGGTCGGTGAGGTCCACCGCCAGCATGTCCATGGAGACCCGGCCGGCCAGCGGCGCGCGCTGGCCGGCGACCAACACTGGAGTGCCGCTGGGCGCGTGGCGTGGGTAGCCGTCGGCGTAGCCACAACTCACGGTGCCGATGCGCGACGGCCGTTCGGCCACCCAGGTGGCGCCGTAGCCGACGCTCTCGCCTACTGCCACCTCGCGGATGGACATCACCTGCGCGTGCAGGCCCATGGCCGGGCGCAGGCCCATCTCGGCCGCGCCCAGGTCGGCGAAGGGCGAGGCGCCGTAGAGCATGATGCCGGGGCGGATCCAGTCCATGTGCGCCGCCGGGATGCTCAGCACGGCGGCGGAATTGGCCAGCGAGCGCTGGTCGAAGTCCAGGTCGAGCAGGCCGAGGAAGCATTCCAGCTGGTCCTCGGTGAGCGTGTGGCCGCGCTCGTCGGCGCAGGCGAAGTGGCTCATCAGGTTCAGCTCGGCGACCTGCGGGGCGCCGCGCAGGCTCGGGAAGACCGCGCGCAGGGCCTCGGCGGAGAAGCCCAGGCGGTGCATGCCCGAATCCAGCTTGAGCCAGACGTTGAGCGGGTGCGGCAGGTTGCTGGCCAGCAGCGTCGCCAGTTGCTCCGGGCCCTGTATGGCGATGTCCAGGCGCAGTTGCGAGGCCACCAGGAACTCGCTCGGCTCGAAGCAGCCCTCCAGCAGCAGGATGCGCGTGGTGCCGTGCAGCGCGCGGACCTCGGCGGCCTCTTCCAGGCAGGCCACGGCGAAGCCATCGGCCTCGTCACGCAGCGCGGTCACCACCTCGCGCACGCCATGCCCGTAGGCATTGGCCTTGACCACGGCGAACGCCTCGCGGCCCGGCGCGCAGCGCTTGGCCAGGGCGTAGTTGTGCTGGATGGCGGAGAGGTCGATATGGGCGATAAGGGGGCGCATGGGGGTCCAGGCTGAAGGCTGAAGGCTGAAGGCTGAAGGCTGAAGGCTGAAGGCAAACAGCATAACCCCCGGCCACTCCGCATCAAGCTCTTACGTACAGCCTCCAGCCTTGCTCGTCTTTATTCGTCTTCGAAGTTGTACATGCCCGGGGCGAGGTTCTCGAAGCGGGTGAAGCGGCCGAGGAAGGCCAGGCGCACGGTGCCGATGGGGCCGTTACGCTGTTTGCCGATGATGATTTCGGCCACGCCCTTGAACTCGGTTTCCGGGTGGTACACCTCGTCGCGGTAGACGAACATGATCACGTCGGCGTCCTGCTCGATCGCCCCGGATTCGCGAAGGTCGGAGTTCACCGGGCGCTTGTTCGGGCGCTGTTCCAGGGAGCGGTTGAGCTGCGACAGCGCTACCACCGGGCAGTTGAATTCCTTGGCCAGGGCCTTGAGCGAGCGGGAGATCTCGGAGATCTCGTTGGTGCGGTTGTCGCCGGAGGAACCGGGGATCTGCATCAGTTGCAGGTAGTCCACCATGATCAAGGCGATCTCGCCGTGCTCGCGGGCCAGGCGCCGGGTGCGCGCGCGCATTTCCGAGGGCGAGATGCCGGCGGTGTCGTCGATGAACAGCTTGCGCTCGTTGAGCAGGTTGACCGCCGAGGTCAGGCGCGGCCAGTCGTCGTCCTCCAGCTTCCCCGAACGCACCTTGGTCTGGTCGATGCGGCCCAGGGACGAAAGCATACGCATCACGATCGAGTCCGAAGGCATCTCCAGGGAGTACACCAGCACCACCTTGTCGGTGCGCAGCACGGCGTTCTCCACCAGGTTCATGGCGAAGGTGGTCTTGCCCATGGACGGACGGCCGGCGACGATGACCAGGTCGGCCGGCTGCAGGCCGCTGGTCTTCTCGTCGAGATCGGTGAAGCCGGTGGAGATGCCGGTGAAGGCGTCGTTGGTGTTGAACAGGTGGTCGATCCGGTCGATCGTCTTCACCAGGATGTCGCCGATGCCCACCGGGCCGCCGGTCTTCGGCCGCGCCTCGGCGATCTCGAAGATGCGCCGCTCGGCTTCGTCGAGCACCTCGTTGGCGCTGCGGCCCTCGGGGTTGAAGGCGCTGTCGGCGATGTCGCTGCTGATGCCGATCAGTTGGCGCAGGGTGGCGCGCTCGCGGATGATCTGCGCGTAGGCCTTGATGTTCGCCACCGAGGGGGTGTTCTTCGCCAGCTCGGCCAGGTAGGCCAGGCCGCCGACCTGCGACAGCTGGCCTTCGCGCTCCAGCAGCTCGGAGAGGGTCACCACGTCGATCGGCTGGTTGCCTTCGGCGAGCTTGTACACCGCGCGGAAGATCAGGCGGTGGTCATGGCGGTAGAAGTCGCCATCGGACACCGCGTCCGACACCCGCTCCCAGGCGTTGTTATCGAGCATCAGGCCACCCAGCACCGCCTGTTCGGCTTCGATCGAATGCGGCGGCACCTTGAGGGTGGCCGTTTGCAGGTCGTATTGCTCGGGGACGGTGATGTCGTTCATGGGGCTCGGCGCAGGAAACTCGGATGGATGCAGAAAAACAAAGGGCACGGACCGCTAGGCGGTACCGTGCCCGATGTTAGCGAACTGCCGCGTCCACGCAAGGTGTCCACGGCGTCGCAGCGACGGATCGCTTACTCGGCGACGACGACCACGTGCAGGGTCGCTTCGACGTCGGTGTGCAGTTGCACTTCGATGTCGTATTCGCCGACGGTGCGCAGGGCACCGTTGGGCAGGCGCACTTCGGCCTTTTCCAGCGGGTAGCCGGCAGCGGAGACCGCTTCGGCGATATCGCGGGTGCCGATCGAGCCGAACAGCTTGCCTTCGTCGCCGGCGTGGGCGCCGATGGTGACGATCAGCTCGGCCAGTTGGGCGGCACGGGCTTCAGCGTCGGCCTTCTTGGCGGCAGCGGCCTTTTCCAGCTCGGCGCGGCGCTCTTCGAAAGCAGCGACGTTGGCCGGGGTAGCGGCGGTGGCCTTGCCCTGCGGCAGCAGGTAGTTACGGGCGTAGCCGCCCTTGACGTTCAGTTTGTCGCCCAGGTTGCCCAGTTTGGCGATCTTTTCCAGCAGGATGACTTCCATTTGAGTCTTACCTCTTAACTTTTAACCTTCACCGTTCGTGGAGCCCTGGCGACGTACCAGGCGACCACGAAAATCAAACAGACTATCGACGACAGCAACCAGACAGATCACATTCCCCAGCATCAGCGCCAGGCCGTACAACAGCACCAGCCAGAACCCCGGCAGGCGTTTCAGCGCGACCAGCCCGTGACCGAGCGCGAGCCCGGCGAACAGCAGCGGCACGGCGCACAACGGCGCCACCACGGCGAACTGCGGGCCCAGCAGCGGCACCACCAGCACGCCCAGCAGCAGCGCGATGGCCACCGCCGGCGCCAGGCGCAGCGCGCGAAACTCGCGGCCGAACCCTTGCGGGTTGTACAACGCCGCTTGCCAGTAGCGCGCCAGCATCAGGCACAACAGGCTGATGACCTGCAGCGAGGCGGCCAGCAGGCCGGTAACGGCCGGCACCAGCCCCGCTTGCAGCTCGGCCTGCTGGTCCGCCGAAAGCTTCGCTTCCGACAGCACCTGCGGCAGCACCTTGCCAAACGCCTCCGCCAGACCTTGAACCAGCCCGGCGGATACCGTGCTCAACAGCAGCACGTAGAACACGCCCAACACCACGCTGGCCAGCATGACCCGATTCCAGGACATGCTGGAGCGCAACACCTGCGCCAGGACCGCCGAACCCAGCATCACCAGGGTGACCGTGGGGTCGCCCAGGTACCACCAGGCCAGGGCCGGGAGCAGCGCCCAGGCCAGGATGCCAATGGCATCTCCGGTTCCCCGGCGCAGCAGCACCAGGCTGCCGGCGGCGGCACCGAGCCAGAAGAACGGCTGCAGTACCGCGGCTGCGACGACCACCAGGGTCGCCTGCATGCGGCCTCGCATGACGAATTCAGCCAATGCGCGCATGCGATCTATCCATCAAGGCTACGTCGACTGCCCGATCAACGGCCGTGGCTGTCGGTGTAGGGAAGCAGGGCCAGGTAGCGAGCGCGCTTGATGGCGGTCGACAGCTGACGCTGGTACTTGGCCTTGGTGCCGGTGATGCGGCTCGGAACGATCTTGCCGGTTTCGGAAACGTAGGCCTTCAGGGTGTTGAGATCTTTGTAATCGATCTCCTTGACGCCTTCAGCGGTGAAACGGCAGAACTTACGACGACGGAAGAAACGTGCCATGTTATCGGCTCCTCAATACTGGTCCGGGATTACTCGTCGGCGCTGTCGCGGCTGTCTTCGCCGTCAGCGGACTCGTTTTCGTTGGCGTCGGGACGCTCACGGCGCTCACGGCGCTCGTTGCGGCTCTCTTCGGCCTTCAGCATTTCGGACTGGCCGGTAACGGCTTCGTCGCGACGGATCACCAGGTTACGGATGACGGCGTCGTTGTAGCGGAAGTTGTCTTCCAGCTCGGCCAGGGCCTTGGCGCTGCACTCGACGTTCAGCAGAACGTAGTGAGCCTTGTGCACGTTGTTGATGGCGTAAGCCAGCTGACGACGGCCCCAGTCTTCCAGGCGGTGAACCTTGCCACCGTCTTCTTCGATGACCTTGGTGTAACGCTCGACCATGCCACCGACTTGCTCGCTCTGGTCCGGGTGAACCAGGAACACGATTTCGTAATGACGCATAAATGCTCCTTACGGGTTGCAGCCTGCCGACGATGCGGTCAGGCAAGGAGTGAATGTCTTTTTGACTTGCCGACAGGTGGACGCGTAAGCGCCTGCCCGGACGGCAAGGGGCGACATTCTAGAGAAGGGGGGAAGGCGGCGCAAGGCAATTGATGAATATTTGAGCAGCTACAGGCTACAGGCGAAGAGCATGTGCGGGGCTCTTCGTAGGAGCGAGCTTGCTCGCGAACCGGGCGGGCACGGTGCCGAGGTTGGTTCGCGAGCAAGCTCGCTCCTACAGGGAGGACGGGACTGGCTCTTCGCTCTTGCCTGCAGCTTGCAGCTTGCAGCCGCTCTTAGGCCTTTTTCGCCTGGCGCTGCCGGACGATCTCGAACAGGCACACACCGGTGGCCACCGACACGTTCAGACTGCTGACGCTGCCGCCCATGGGCAGCTTGGCCAGGTAGTCGCAGTGCTCGCGGGTCAGGCGGCGCATGCCCTTGCCTTCGGCGCCCATGACCAGCACGGTGGGGCCGGTGAGGTCCAGTTCGTAGAGGGTCTGGGTCGCCTCGCCGGCCGTGCCGACCACCCACAGGCCGCGCTGCTGGAGCTTTTCCAGGGTGCGCGCGAGGTTGGTCACGGCCACCAGCGGGATCACTTCGGCGGCGCCGCAGGCGACCTTGCGCACGGTGGCGTTGAGGGTCGCCGACTTGTCCTTCGGCACTATCACCGCCAGCGCGCCGGCAGCATCGGCGGTGCGCAGGCAGGCGCCGAGGTTGTGCGGGTCGGTGACGCCGTCCAGGGCCAGCAGCAAGGCCGGCCCCGGAGTGCGCTCGAGCAGCTCCTCGAGCATGTTCTCGCCCCACACCTGGCTAGGGCTGACCTCGGCGACCACGCCCTGGTGCACGCCCTCGGCCCACTCGTCGAGCTCCTTGCGGTCACGGGTGCCCACCGGCACCCGCGTCTGCCCGGCCAGTTCCACCAGCGCCTGGACCCGCGGGTCGTGCCGCCCCTCGGCCAGCCACAGCTGCTTGACGCGCTTGGGGTGATGACGCAGCAGCGCCTCTACGGCGTGCACGCCGTAGACCCTTTCCCACTGGCTCATGGCTTGGCCTTAGGCTTGCCTGCCGGGGCGCCCTCCGCCTTGGGCTTGGACGGCCCCTTGCGGTGCTTGCTCGGCTTGGCGGTCTTGGCCTTCTGTTTCGACGGCTTGCGCGGTTTCTCCGCAGCGGCCTTGGTGTTCTTCGCCGGCTTGCCCTGGGCCTTGGCCGCAGGGCGCTTGCCGCCCACCTTGGCTTCGTCGAGCAGCGCCTGCTTCAGCGCGCGGCTTCTGTTCACATCGGTGTTGCCGAGCATTTCCTCGGCCTTGGCGAGCATCTCCGGCGCCACCGAGGGCAACGCCTGGACCACGCCGACCTTGCGCTTGCGCGGCGGCGCCACGGGCAGCGGCGGCTCCGGCACTTCCGGCTGCAGCTCGCGCGGCTGGCCCTTGGCCCTGGCCGGCTTGGCGGCCTTGGCAGGCTTGCCGGGCTTGGCCGCCTCGGCCTTGTCGCCGCGCTTCTTGCGGCCGATGGGCGCGCTGAGCGCGTTTTCGGCCAGTTCGAAGTCGATCTTGCGCTCGTCCAGGTCAACCCTCGCCACAACCACCTGGGTGGTGTCGCCGAGGCGGAAGCTGCGCCCGGTGCGCTCGCCGGCCAGGCGGTGGTGCACGGCGTCGAAGTGGTAGTAGTCGCCGGGCAGCGCGGTGACGTGCACCAGGCCCTCGACATAGATGTCGGTCAGCTCGACGAAGATGCCGAAGCCGGTGACCGCGGTGATCACGCCGTCGAAGGTCTCGCCGACGCGGTCGCGCATGTATTCGCACTTCAGCCAGTTGGTGACGTCACGGGTGGCCTCGTCGGCGCGCCGCTCGGTCATCGAGCACTGCTCGCCGAGCTGTTCAAGGCGCGGCTCGTCGTACGGGTAGATGCGCGCCTTGGGCATGCTGGCGGCGCCGGCGCGCTGCACCAGGTCGGTCTCGCGCTTGGAGCGGACCACGCTGCGGATGGCGCGGTGCACCAGCAGGTCCGGATAGCGGCGTATCGGCGAGGTGAAGTGGGTGTAGGCCTCGTAGTTGAGGCCGAAGTGGCCGTTGTTGTCCGGGCTGTACACCGCCTGGCTCAACGAGCGCAGCATCACCGTCTGGATCAGCTGGAAGTCCGGGCGGCCCTGGATGGATTCGAGCAGCGCCTGGTAGTCGCCGGGAGTCGGCTCGCCCTTGCCGCGGTAGAGGGTCAGGCCCAGTTCGCCGAGGAACTGCCGCAGGTTGTTCAGCTTCTCCTGCGGCGGGCCGTCGTGGACGCGGTACAGCGCGGGGATTTCCAGCTTCTCGAGGAACTTGGCGGTGGCCACGTTGGCCGCCAGCATGCACTCCTCGATCAGCTTGTGCGCGTCGTTGCGCTGGGTCGGGCGGATCTCCGAGATCTTGCGGTCGGCGCCGAAGACGATGCGCGTCTCCTGGGTCTCGAAGTCGATGGCGCCGCGCACGTGGCGGGCGGCGACCAGCACCTTATAGAGGTCATAGAGGGTGCGCAGGTGCGGCACCACGTTCGGCAGTTGCTCGGCCAGGCGCGCGGCCTCGGGGCTGTCCGGGGTCTCCAGGTACTGGCTGACCTTGGTGTAGGTGAGCCGCGCGTGGGAGTGGATGACCGCCTCGTAGAACTGGTAGCCGGTCATCTTGCCGGCCTTGGACAGGTTCATCTCGCAGACCATGGCCAGGCGGTCGACCAGCGGGTTCAGCGAGCACAGGCCGTTGGAGAGGATTTCCGGCAGCATGGGGATGACGCGCTCGGGGAAGTACACCGAGTTGCCGCGCTTGGCCGCCTCCTCGTCCAGCGCCGAGCCCACCTTTACATAGTGGGAGACGTCGGCGATGGCGACGTACAGCTTCCAGCCGCCGCCCTTGCGCTTCTCGGCGTAGACGGCGTCGTCGAAGTCGCGGGCGTCCTCGCCGTCGATGGTCACGAACGGCAGGGTGCGCAGGTCGACGCGCTTCTCCTTGTCCTTGTCCGCCACCTCGGGCTTGAGCTTGGCCGCTTCCTTCTCCACGCCCTGGGGCCAGACGTGGGGAATATCGTAGCTGCGCAGGGCGACTTCGATCTCCATGCCCGGCGCCATGTAGTCGCCGAGCACTTCCACCACTTCGCCCTGGGCCTGGCGGTGCACGCTGGGCCACTGGTCGATGCGCACCTGGACGAACTGGTTGTGCTTGGCCGCGCCGTGCTTGCCCGGCGGGATCAGCACTTCCTGCTGGATCTTCGGGTTGTCGGCGACCACGGTGCCGATGCCGCTCTCCTCGAAGTAGCGGCCGACCAGTGTCTCGTGGGCGCGCTCGATGACTTCGACGATGGCGCCTTCGCGGCGGCCGCGGCGGTCGAAGCCGGAGACGCGCGCCAGGGCGCGGTCGCCGTCGAACACCAGGCGCATCTGCGTCGGGCTGAGGAACAGGTCGTCGCTGCCGTCGTCGGGGATCAGGAAGCCGAAGCCGTCGCGGTGACCGGCGATGCGGCCGCGGATCAGGTCCAGCTTGTCCACCGGGGCGTAGGCGCCGCGACGGGTATAGATGAGCTGGCCGTCACGCTCCATGGCGCGCAGGCGACGGCGCAGGGCCTCCTCCGACTCCTCGTCGGCGAGCTTGAATTCTTCCAGCAGTTGCGCGCGGGTCGCCGGCGCGCCGCGTTCGGCGAGGTGCGCCAGGATGAGTTCGCGGCTGGGAATGGGGTTTTCGTATTTTTCCGCTTCGCGGGCGGCCTCGGGATCGAGGGTTTGCCAATCGGCCATCAGGGCGAGATCACCTTGTCGTCTATAGATGTAAGTGCCATGTGCTTATTGAAGCGCGAAATCCGCTCGTCGGTCAGCTTTGGCCACGAATAAATTTTTTATCGCATCAGGGGTTTACAAGCCAAAGTGGGCTCCGTATAGTTCGCGCCCACAGCGTCGCTGAGACGTTGTAACACGGAAACGATGAGCAATCATCGCATCCAGTGCCCAGGTGGCGGAATTGGTAGACGCACTAGGTTCAGGTCCTAGCGGTGGCAACACCGTGGAAGTTCGAGTCTTCTCCTGGGCACCACTTATTTCACGATAGAGCCCCTGGCTGTATCGCGGCGGTTCGGAACCCTGATAACCGGACATTGAGACGCCGAAGCGACCGAAAGGTTGCAATACCGCAAGACGATGAGCGATCATCGCACCCCATGCTGAAAAGCATGCCCAGGTGGCGGAATTGGTAGACGCACTAGGTTCAGGTCCTAGCGGTGGCAACACCGTGGAAGTTCGAGTCTTCTCCTGGGCACCATCTTCAAGCGAAAAAGCCGAGCACTGCTCGGCTTTTTCGTTTCCGCCGTTCGCAGGAACGGGCCGGACGAAACGCCCGCCCCCTCCCCTCATGCCTTGAACTGCCCCAGGCTGGCGCGCAGCTGCGCCGCCAGGTCGTCCAGCACGCGCCCGCTGCTGGCGGTGGCGGCGACGGCTTCCGCGGCGCGCCCCGCCTCGGCGTGGATCACCTCGACGCGCCCACGCACCGCGACAGCACCCGCCGCCTGCTGCTCGGCAGCATGGGCCGCCGACTCGATGGCGCCATGCACTTCCTCCACGGCCCGCTGCACTTCGCGTTGCAGACGCTCGCTGTCATGCAGCGCAGCCAACCCCTGCACCGCCTGCTCGCGGGCCTGGCCGATGGCTTCCACCGCCTCGCGCGCGCCACGCTGCAAGGCATCGATATGCGTCTGGATGTCGCCGGTGGATTGCTGCGTCTTGCTCGCCAGCGCCCGCACCTCGTCGGCCACCACGGCGAAACCGCGGCCGCTCTCTCCGGCACGGGCCGCCTCGATGGCGGCATTGAGCGCCAGCAGGTTGGTCTGCTCGGCAATGCCGTGGATCACCGAGAGCACCACTTCGATCTGCTCGCTCTGCTGCGCCAGCTTCTCGATCACCCCGGCGCCGCTCTGCACGCGGGACTCCAGGGTTTCGATGAGGCCGCCGACGCGCCGGGCGATGGCCGCGTTGTCGTCAGCCGCCTTGCGGATGGACGCCACGCGCTCCAGCGCCTCCTGCATGGCCTGGCTTTCCAGCTGGGCTTCGGCGGCCATGCCGGCGAGCGCCTCCAGGCTGCCCGCCACTTCGTTGCGCTGGCGATCGGCAGCCGCCTCAGCGCTGGCGCTGCGCGAGGCCAGGGCGGCGATCTCGCTGCCGGTGCGCTGCGCCACCTGCCCCGCCTCGCGGACGATGGGCTGCAGCTTGTCGACGAAGCGGTTCACCGCGGTCGCCATCTCGCCCACTTCATCATTGCTGTCCAGGCGCACGCGGCGGGTCAGGTCGCCCTCCCCGGCCGCCAGGTCGTTGAGCGCATCGATCAACAGGCGCAGGCGATTCACCACTCGCCGCCCGAGCACCAAAGCCAGCACCAGCAGTACGCCCAGGCCGACCAGCACCAACCCCAGACCGATGTGCCAACGCAGGCTACCGGCGGAAGCCTCCACCGCGCCTTGCGCACCCTGACTCATCTCGGCGGCCGCCTGCCGCGCCGCCTGCAGACGGGCGGTCAGCGCCTTGTTGCTGTCGGCGGCGGCGCCGGCCAGGCTGTCGGCCACCAGTTGGTCGCCACTGGCGATCAGGGCAGAGAAGCGCTTGTCCAGGGCTTCCACCTGCTTTTCCACCTCGGCGGTGGAAATGCCCAGGCGCACGGTACCGATCACCACGCCGTTGGGGCTGATGGGCACGCTGGAAAGGATCACAGAATCGTCGTGGGCGGCCGCTTCCAGCACCTTGTCCAGGGCGCGCTCGCCCTGGCCCTTGGCGAGCAGCGCCTGGATGCGCGGGTCCTCGCGGTTGAGGTAACGCGTCAGGTGCTGCCCCTGGGCATCGTCGTAGACCACGAAGAGCACATTGGGGTTGGCCTGGGCGCGCCGGGCGTACTCGGAGAGCGTTGGCACGTCGTTGTCCCACATGGCCTTGGGTGCCACCGCAGCAAGCAGTTGGGCAAGCTGGTCGGCGGACTGCCGCAGGCTCTGCTCGAGGCTTTGACGCGTTTCGCCGCGCTCCTCCTCCAGCCGCGCCGACAAGGCGGCGCCGAGGCGTTCGCGGGTTCGCGCGGACAGCTCGGTGAGTCCTGAACTGAGCTCGCCACCGGCACGCTCCAGTTCGCCGGCCAGGCGCTGCGACTGGCCGCCCAGGCGATCGCCCAGGTCGGCTACCAGTTGGTCCACGGTACTGCGGGTGAGCCACAGGGCGATCAGCAACTGCACCAGCAGCGCCAGGCCCAGGGCGATGAACACGGGGCGCAGCAGGCGGCTGCGCAAAAGCGAAAGGACGGCGGACACGGAGTGCCTCCTCGGGTAACGGAATACTGGCGCGGGATGCGCCGATGCCATTTGCCAGCAAGGGGCGTGCCGTTGGAGTGGCCATTGGCCGGAGATGTCTCCAAGAGCACCCTCTCCCCAGCCCTCTCCCTGAAGGGAGAGGGCTGGGGAGAGGGAAAGGAATTCAGCTTCGCACCGAAGCAATCGGCAGACGCCCGTTCGCGAGCAAGCTCGCTCCTAAGAAGAGCCCCAGCCCCAAACGAAAAAGCCGCTTCCCCATCAGGAGAAGCGGCTTTTCACACCCTTCGCAGCGGCTAGCGCAGCGACGGATCAGCCGAACGGGTGGCGCAGGACAATGGTCTCGTTGCGGTCCGGGCCGGTGGAGATGATGTCGATGGGCGCACCGACCAGCTCCTCGATGCGCTTGATGTAGGCGCGGGCGTTGGCCGGCAGGGCTTCCAGGGTCTTCGCGCCGACGGTGGATTCGCTCCAGCCCGGCAGGTCCTCGTACACCGGCTGCAGGCCGATGTAGCTGTCGGCGTCGGTCGGCGCGTCGGTCAGCAGTTCGCCGGCGGCGTTCTTGTAGCCGGTGCAGATGCGCACGGTCTGCAGGCCGTCGAGGACGTCCAGCTTGGTCAGGCACAGGCCGGACAGGCTGTTGATCTCGATAGCGCGACGCAGGATCACGGCGTCGAACCAGCCGCAGCGACGGGCACGGCCGGTGGTGGCGCCGAACTCGTGGCCGACCTTGGCCAGGTGCGCGCCGACGTCGTCGAACAGCTCGGTCGGGAACGGGCCCGAGCCCACGCGGGTGGTGTAGGCCTTGGTGATGCCCAGGATGTAGTCCAGGTACAGCGGACCGAAGCCCGAACCGGTGGCGGTGCCGCCAGCGGTGGTGTTGGAGCTGGTGACGAACGGGTAGGTGCCGTGGTCGATGTCCAGCAGCGAGCCCTGGGCGCCTTCGAACATGATGTTCTCTTCGGCGCGGCGCAGGTCGTGCAGGGTGCCGGTGACGTCGGCCAGCAGCGGCTTCAGTTGCTCGGCGTAGTCCATGCACTCGTCCAGGGTCTTCTGGAAGTCGACCGCCGGCTCCTTGTAGTAGTTCTGCAGGACGAAGTTGTGGTAGTCCAGCAGCTCGCCCAGCTTGGCAGCGAAGCGCTCGCGGTGGAACAGGTCGGCCACGCGCAGGCCGCGGCGGGCGACCTTGTCTTCGTAGGCCGGGCCGATGCCGCGGCCGGTGGTGCCGATCTTGGCGTCGCCACGGGCGCGCTCGCGCGCCTGGTCGAGGGCGACGTGGAAGGACAGGATCAGCGGGCAGGACGGGCTGATGCGCAGACGCTCGCGCACCGGTACGCCCTTCTCCTCCAGCTTGGCGATCTCGCGCAGCAGCGCGTCGGGCGCCAGCACCACGCCGTTGCCGATCAGGCACTGCACGCCTTCGCGCAGGATGCCCGACGGAATCAGGTGCAGCACGGTCTTCTCGCCGTCGATCACCAGGGTGTGGCCAGCGTTGTGGCCGCCCTGGTAACGAACCACGGCAGCAGCCTGGTCGGTGAGCAAGTCGACGATCTTGCCTTTGCCCTCATCACCCCACTGGGTGCCCAGGACTACGACATTCTTACCCATAACACTTGTCCCCATCGTGGATATTCGGTGCCGGCCTCGGCCGGCGGAAACTCGCGGTGCCCGTCGATCACGGGTCAGAAGGGCACCACCTGCCAATTGCCTTCGCGCAGCTGCAGTTGCGCATCGCAACCCGCCTCGCGCGCCGAAGCCGCATCCTGCCCGGGCAGCGCCTGAACCACGCGCCGCCCGTCGCGGCGCAGCTGCTGCACCGCCTGCCAGAGCCCGGCCCCTTCGGCCGGCGCCCAGATGCCTTGCACCGGCGCGTCCAGCCGCACCTGGCCCAGGGTCACCAGGGTTTTCAGGTCGGTGGAGAAGCCGGTGGCCGGCCGCGCACGGCCGAAGTCGGCGCCGATGTGGTCGTAGCGACCACCCTGGGCGATGGACTCGCCGACGCCGGGCACGAAGGCGGCGAACACCACCCCCGTGTGATAGTGGTAGCCACGCAGCTCGCCGAGGTCGAAATACAACGGCAGCTGCGGGAAGCGTTGCGCCAGGGAGTCGGCGATGACGACCAGGTCGGCCAGGGCGGCCTTGACCACCGCCGGCGCATCGGCCAGCACTTCGGCGGCCTGCTCCAGCACTTCGCGGCTGCCGCACAGCTCGGCCAGAGCGCGGAGCATGCCGGCGAGCTGGGCCGGCAGACCGTCGGTGAGCGCGGCGACTTCATCCACCGCCTTGCGCTGCAAGGCGTCGAACAGAGCCTGCTCGGCTTCGCCGGACAGGTCAGCGGCGCGGGCCAAGCCACGATAGATACCGACGTGGCCGAGGTCCATGTGCACATCCGGAACCTCGGCCATGGCCAGCATGTCGAGCATCAGGCTGATGACTTCGACGTCGCTCGCCGGGCTGGCGTCGCCATAGAGTTCGGCGCCCAGCTGGATCGGGCTGCGCGAGGTGGCCAGGGCGCGCGGGCGGGCATGCAGCACGCTGCCGGCGTAGCACAGGCGGTTCGGGCCCTCGCGGCGCAGGCTGTGGGCGTCCATGCGCGCCACTTGCGGCGTGATGTCCGCACGGAAGCCCATGAGCCGGCCAGAGGCCGGGTCGGTGACCTTGAAGGTGCGCAGGTCCAGGTCCTGGCCGGCACCGGTCAGCAGGGACTCCAGGTATTCGATATGCGGGGTGACGACGAACTCGTAACCCCAGCGCTGGAACAGGTCCAGCACCTGACGGCGGGCTGCTTCCACACGCGCCGCCTCAGGTGGCAGCACTTCTTCGATCCCATCTGGCAGCAGCCAGCGGTCTACCGTTGCCATGTCGCCTCTCCCCTTTCAGCCGGGCGGCAATTCATCTAGTGAATCCAGTAAAGAACGCCGGTGCCGAGCAGCATGCTGCCCAGCCCGATGAGCCGCAGGCGCCGGTCGTCGAGGCGACCGAGCCCGCTGACGGCCTCACGCCAGCCACGCGGATACAGGAAAGGGAGGATGCCCTCCAGCACCAGCAATAGACAGAATGCTTTGCCGAATTCCTGCCACATGACCCTTGTACACAAATCTCGCGGACGCAAAAAAGCCGGGATTTCCCGGCTGACCCATGATAACACGTTTTCTCCGGCGGGCGCTGCCGCCCGCCGGAGAACCCACTCAGGGCTTGGACTTCTCCAGGTAACGGAAGAACTCGTTGTCCGGGCTCAGCACCAGGACGTCCTTCTTGTCGGCGAAGCTGTCGCGGTAGGCCTTGAGGCTACGGGTGAAGGCGTAGAACTCCGGCTCCTGGTTGTAGGCCTTGGCATAGATGGCAGCCGCCTTGGCGTCGCCCTCACCGCGGGTTTCCTCGGACTGCCGATAGGCCTCGGCCAGCAGCACGCGGCGCTGGCGGTCGGCATCGGCGCGGATACCCTCGGCCAGTTCGCGGCCCTTGGCGCGGTGCTCGCGGGCCTCGCGCTCGCGCTCGGTGCTCATCCGCTCGAACACGCTGCGGTTGACTTCCTTCGGCAGGTCGATGGCCTTGACGCGCACGTCGATGACCTCGATGCCCAGCTCCTTCTGCGCCATGCGGTTGAGCGACGCGGTGATGTCGCCCATCAGGGCGTCGCGCTCGCCGGACACCACCTCGTGCAGGGTGCGCTTGCCGAACTGGTCGCGCAGGCCGGCTTCCAGGCGCCGCGACAGGCGTTCGTCGGCGATCTGCTTGAGGCCCGAGGTCGCGGTATAGAAGCGCTCGGCGTCGGCCACACGCCACTTGGCGTAGGCGTCGACCATCACTGCCTTCTTCTCCAGGGTGAGGAAGCGCTGGGTCGGCGAGTCCAGGGTCAGCAGGCGGCCGTCGAACTTGCGCACCTGGTTGACGTACGGAATCTTGAAGTGCAGGCCGGGCTGCACGTCCGACTCGACCACGCGGCCGAAGCGCAGCAGCACCGCGCGCTCGGTCTGCTGCACCACGTAGATGCTGCTCCACAGCGCCACGGCAGCCACCACGGCGGCGATCAGGGCGATCAGGGATTTGTTACTCATCAGCGGCTCTCCCTGGTGCGCAGGTCACGTTGCTGCAGGTCGCTGGCGACCCGCGAGCCGATGTCCGGCGTGCTGCTCGTCGTACCCGCCGCGCCACTGCCCGGGGTCGCCGAGCCACGGCCGTCGATCATCTTGTCCAGCGGCAGGTAGATCAGGTTGTTCTGCCCCTGCTGACCGGTGACCAGCACCTTGCTGCTCTGCGACAGCACGTCCTGCATGGCATCCAGGTACAGGCGCTCGCGGGTGACTTCCGGCGCCTTGCGGTATTCGCCGGCCAGCTTGCTGAAGCGGTCGGCCTCACCCTCGGCGCGGGCCACCACCTCGTCGCGGTAGCCGTTGGCTTCCTCGATGATGCGCTGAGCCTGGCCACGGGCTTCGGGCACCACGCCGTTAGCGTAGGCTTCGGCCTGGTTCTTCTCGCGCTGCTCGTCTTCGCGGGCGCGGATCACGTCGTCGAAGGCTTCCTGCACCTCGCGCGGGGCGGCGGCGCTCTGGATGTTCACCTGGGTCACGGTGATACCGGTCTTGTAGGTGTCCAGGAAACGCTGCAGGCGATCGCGCACCTCGGTGGCCATCTGTTCGCGGCCCTCGGTGAGGATCTGGTCCATGGTGGTGGAGCCGGCCACGTGGCGCAGGGCGCTCTCGGTGGCGTGCTGCAGGCTGACCTCGGGCTGGTCGACGTTGAGCACGAAGTCCTTCAGGTTGCTGACCTTGTACTGCACGGTCAGCGGGACCTCGACGATGTTCTCGTCCTCGGTGAGCATCTGCCCCTGCTTGCTGTAGGCACGCTCGCGGGTGACGTTCTCCTGGAACTTCTTGTCGATCGGCGGGAAGTAGAAGTTCAGGCCCGGGCCTACGGTGTCGTAGTACTTGCCCATGCGCAGGATGACCGCCTGCTCCTGCTCGTCCACCACATAGATGGCGTTGTACAGCCAGAGCACGGCGAGCACGGCCAGGCCGATGCCGAACAGGCCCAGGCCACCGCCCTTGCCGCCGACGGGGCTGCCGCCGCGCGGTTTCTTGCCGCCGAAGATGCGATTGAGGCTGTCCTGCAGCTTGCGGAAGGCCTCATCGAGATCCGGAGGGCCCTGTCGGCCGCCACCACGGCGCCCGCCCCAGGGGTCCTGATCGTTCTTGTTCGAGTTGTCACCCGGCTCGTTCCAAGCCATAGCGCTCTCCATCTAATAACGCGAAACGCGCCTGCGGCGCGACCACCCATGCTACCGAATGCCCCGCCCGGTGCCAAAAGCACCGTTCCAGGCTTTATTGCAAAGTGTGTTGCGCAATGAACTCCGCCGGCTGCCATCCCTCGCGGCTGATCAGGCGGTTCAACTCGACACGCGGCAGGCGAACCTGCAAAACGGCGCGTCCCTGCTCGTCGTGGTCCTCGGATTGCACCGCGCCCAGCTCGAAGAACTGTGCGCGCAGGCGCCCCAGGCGCTGCGGCAGGCAGAGCGTGCCGACGAACAGGTCGTCGCCCAGCAGCTCGGCCACCGCCTTTTCCAACAGTTCCAGCCCGCGCCCGTCACGGGCGGAGAGCCAGACCCGCACCGGCTTGCCGGTCTCGTCGCGCTGGATTCGCGCGTCCATGTCCGGCAGCAGGTCGATCTTGTTGTACACCTCGAGCATCGGCAGCTCGTTGGCGCCGATCTCGGTCAGCACCGCGTGCACCTGTTCCACCTGCGCGTCGCGCTCCGGCTCGTGGGCATCGATCACGTGCAGCAGCAGGTCGGCGTTGCTCGACTCTTCCAGCGTAGCGCGGAAGGCCTCGACCAGCTTGTGCGGCAGGTGGCGGATGAAACCCACGGTATCGGCCAGCACGACCGGGCCGACGTCCTCCAGCTCGAGCCGGCGCAGGGTCGGATCGAGGGTGGCGAACAGCTGGTTGGCCGCGTAGACCTCGGAAGTGGTCAAGGCGTTGAACAGCGTGGACTTGCCGGCGTTGGTGTAGCCGACCAGGGAAACCGAGGGGATTTCCGCCCGGCGCCGGCCACGACGGGCCTGCTCACGCTGGCTGCGGACCTTCTCCAGGCGCTGCTTGATCTGGCGGATGCGTGCGCGCAGCAGGCGGCGGTCGGTTTCCAGCTGGGTTTCACCTGGGCCACGCAGGCCGATACCGCCCTTCTGCCTTTCCAGGTGGGTCCAGCCGCGCACCAGGCGCGTGCTCATGTGTTCGAGCTGCGCCAGCTCCACCTGCAGCTTGCCCTCATGGGTGCGGGCGCGCTGGGCGAAGATGTCGAGAATCAGACCGGTACGGTCGAGCACCCGGCATTCGAGGACGCGCTCGAGGTTGCGTTCCTGGCTGGGCGTCAGGGTGTGGTTGAAGATGATCAGCTCGACGTCCTGGACTTGCACCAGGTCGCGCAGCTCATCGACCTTGCCACTGCCGATCAGGAACTTGGCCGACGGCTGATGGCGCGAAACGTTGACGAATGCCACCGACTCCGCGCCCGCCGAACGGGCCAGCTCCTGGAATTCCTGCGGGTCTTCGCGCGCCTCGGGGTCCTGACCTTCCAGATGGACCAGAATGGCCCGTTCCCCACCACCCGGGCGCTCAAAGAACAAGGCGGGCTACCGTCAAGCGTTGCCCGGCTCGGCCGGTTGATCGCCGCTGGGCAGACGCACCGGACGGCTGGGCACGACGGTGGAAATGGCGTGCTTGTAGACCATCTGGCTGACAGTGTTCTTCAGCAAAATCACGAACTGGTCGAAGGATTCGATCTGACCTTGCAGCTTGATACCGTTCACCAGGTAGATGGAGACCGGTACGCGTTCTTTTCGCAGGGTATTCAGGTAAGGGTCTTGTAGCGAATGCCCTTTTGACATATGCCGCACTCCTTTAGGGAATCAATAGATTTAGTAGTAGTCGAATGGCTTGTTGCCGTCGGTAACCCCAAGGATAGACGGCTGAATTATGGTCTCGAACCTATATGGAGACCGCCTCAAGATATTTCAAGGCACGCGGCAGATTGTCGCCTGCCAGACTGTCCAACCAGTGTAGATGGCCCCAGCTGCGCAGCCAGGTGAACTGGCGCTTGGCTAGTTGCCGGGTGGCAATCACGCCGCGCTCCTCCATCTCAGCGTAGGACAGTTTGCCCTCGAGGTATTCCCATACCTGTCGGTAGCCCACGGCACGAATGGATGGCAGCCCGGCGTGCAAGTCGTCTCTCGCGCGAAGTGCTTCGACCTCGGCGATGAAGCCCTGTTCCAGCATCTGACGAAAACGTTGCGCGATTCGCGCGTGCAGTACCTGGCGCTGCTGAGGTGCAATCGCCAGTTGCGCCACAGTATACGGTAATTGCGCCGCGCCTGGCGCGCTGGAACCGGCATTTTCAGCCGCCTGGCGGCGGCGGTGGTCGCTCATCGACAAGCCGCTGACGCGTTGCACTTCCAGCGCCCTGACCAGGCGTTGCGGGTCGTTGGGGTGGATGCGCGCCGCCGACTCCGGGTCGACCCGCTGCAATTCGGCATGCAGCGCCGCCCAGCCCTCGGCCGCGGCCCAGGCTTCCAGCTCGGCGCGCACCGCCGGATCGGCGCTGGGCATGTCCGCCATACCTTCCAGCAATGCCTTGAAATACAACATGGTGCCGCCGACCAGCAGGGGGATGCGCCCCGCCGCGGTGATCTCGGCCATGGCCGCCAGGGCGTCGGCGCGGAATTCCGCCGCCGAATAGCTTTCGGCCGGGTCACGGATGTCGATCAGTCGGTGCGGGAGTTCGGCCAGGACTTCCTTCGAGGGCTTGGCCGTGCCGATGTCCATGCCACGGTAGACCAGCGCCGAGTCGACGCTGACCAGTTCGATGGGCAGCAGCCGCGCCAGTTCCAGCGCCAGGTCGGTCTTGCCGGCGGCGGTCGGGCCCATGAGGAAGATGGCGGGAGGCAGGGAGGACATCGGCAACTCTTCGGCAGAACGGGCGCGTGCATACCGCGCGCTGAATCGATTGGCGCGCAGTTTACTGCACTTGGCTTAACGCTGGCTTTATTTCAGCGCCCGCGCAGGAAGAGTTTGTCCAGCTCGTCCAGGCCCAGCTGTGTCCAGGTGGGCCGGCCATGGTTGCACTGGCCGCTGCGCTCGGTGATTTCCATGTCGCGCAGCAGGGCGTTCATCTCCGGCAGCGTCAGGCGCCGGTTGGCGCGCACCGCGCCGTGGCAGGCCATGGTCCCGAGCAGTTCGTTGAGATGCGCCTGGATGCGGTCGCTGGTGCCGTATTCCAGCAGGTCGGCAAGCACGTCGCGCACCAGCTGGGTCGCCTCGGCCTGCTTGAGCAGCGCGGGAACCTGGCGGATCGCCAGGCTTTCCGGGCCCAGGCGCTGCAGTTCGAAGCCGAGCCGGCTGAACCAGCCGCCGTGTTCCTCGGCGCAGTCGGCCTCGCGCTCGCTCACCGCCAGGGATTCGGGCACCAGCAGCGGTTGGCCGCGCAGGCCTTCGCTGTCCATGGCGATCTTCAGGCGCTCGTAGGTGATGCGCTCATGGGCCGCATGCATGTCCACCAGCACCAGGCCGTGGGCATTCTCGGCGAGGATATAGATGCCCTTGAGCTGGGCCAGGGCGTAGCCCAGCGGCGGGACGTCCTGGGCGCTCTCGGGGAGCGGCTGGGGCGTGGATTGCTCCGGCAGCGGCGCGAAATAGGTGCGGTAGGCGCCCTGGGCCTCGGCGGCGGGCGGCATGTCCTGGCGCGGCGGCTGGTAGGAATAGCCGCCGCCGGAACCGGAGGAACCGCCCGAGCCGCTCCAGCTACGCGCCGCGGCCGGGGCCTCCAGCACCTTGTCCGACAGGCTCATCTCGCCCTGCGGACCGAACTCCCCGGCGGCCTGCCCGGTGGGGCGCGGCACGGTCAGGGTGGTGGCCCCCGGCGGCGCCAGCTGGTCGTCCGGACGCACCTCGGCGAGCGCCCGGTGCAGGGTGCCGTAGAGAAAGTCGTGGACCATGCGGCTGTCGCGGAAGCGCACTTCGTGCTTGGTCGGGTGCACGTTGACGTCCACCGTCGCCGGGTCGACCTCCAGGAACAGCACGAAGGTCGGGTGGCGGCCGTTGTAGAGTACGTCGCGGTAGGCCTGGCGCACCGCGTGGGCGACCAGCTTGTCGCGCACCATGCGGCCGTTGACGTAGAAGTACTGCAGGTCCGGCTGGCTGCGGGAGAAGGTCGGCAAGCCGACCCAGCCCCACAGGTGCAGGCCGTTGCGCTCGATCTCGATGGGCAGCGCCTGTTCGAGGAAGGCCGGGCCGCACACGGCGCCGACGCGGCGCGCGCGGGCGGTCTCGTCCGCGGCCTCGTGCAGGCTGAAGATGGTCTTGCCGTTGTGGCGCAGGTGGAAGGCCACGTCGAAGCGGGCCAGGGCCAGGCGCTTGATGACTTCCTGCAGGTGGTCGAACTCGGTCTTCTCGGCACGCAGGAACTTGCGCCGTGCCGGGGTGTTGAAGAACAGGTCGCGGACTTCCACGCTGGTGCCCACCGGGTGCGCCGCCGGCTGCACCCGCGGCTGCATGTCGCGGCCCTCGGTCTCCACCTGCCAGGCCTGCTCGGCGTCGGCGGTGCGCGAGGTCATGGTCAGCCGCGACACCGAGCTGATCGAGGCCAGGGCCTCGCCGCGGAAGCCCAGGCTCATCACCGCCTCGAGGTCTTCCAGCTCGCGGATCTTGCTGGTGGCGTGGCGCGCCAGGGCCAGCGGCAGGTCGTCGGCGGGGATGCCGCCGCCGTCGTCGCGCACCCGCAGCAGCTTGATGCCGCCCTGCTCCACCTCGATGTCGACGCGCCGGGCGCCGGCGTCCAGGCAGTTCTCCAGCAGTTCCTTGATCACCGAGGCCGGGCGCTCGACCACCTCGCCGGCGGCGATCTGGTTGGCCAGCCGCGGGCTGAGCAGCTGGATGCGGCGTGCTTCGCTCATTGCTGCGCCGCCAGGGAAGTCGCGGGGATGTTCAGCACCTGGCCGATGCGCACGCTATCGGTCTTCAGGTTGTTGGTGCTGCGCAGGGTGGCCATGCTCACGTCGTAGCGCGCGGAGATCATCGACAGGCTCTCGCCGGCGCGCACCACGTGCTGGCGCGGCCCGCTGGAAATCTGCCCGCCGTCGCGCAGCGAGGCGATGTAGGTGCCCGGCGGCGGCGTCTGCACGAAGTACTGGCGCACGCCCGCGGCGATCGAACGCGCCAGGGCCTGCTGGTGCGAGGTGCTGTTGAGCTTCTGCGACTCGTTGGGGTTGGAGATGAAGCCGGTCTCCACCAGGATCGACGGGATGTCCGGCGACTTCAGCACCATGAAGCCGGCCTGCTCGACGCGGTTCTTGTGCAGCGAGGTGACGCGGCCGACGTTGGTCAGCACCTTGTGCCCGACGTCCAGGCTGGAGGACATGGTGGCGGTCATCGACAGATCGAGCAGCACGCCGGCGAGCATGTGGTCCTTGTCGTCGAGGCTGACGCTGCCGTCGCCGCCGATCAGGTCGGAGCGGTTTTCGCTGTCGGCCAGCCAGCGCGCGGTCTCGGAGGTGGCGCCGCGGTCGGAGAGGGCGAACACCGAGGCGCCGAAGGCGCTGCGGCTGGGCGCGGCGTCGGCATGGATGGAGACGAACAGGTCGGCGCCCTTCTTGCGCGCGATGGCGGTGCGTCCGCGCAGCGGGATGAAGTAGTCGCCGGTACGCGTCAGCTCGGCGCGGAAGCCCTTCATCTGGTTGATCTGCCGCTGCAGTTCGCGGGCGATCGACAGGGTGATGTTCTTCTCGTGCAGGCCGTTCGGGCCGGAGGCGCCCGGGTCCTCGCCGCCGTGGCCGGCGTCGATGGCGATGATGATGTCGCGCTTGCCGCCGGCCGGCACCGGCGCCTTGGCCACCGGCTGCGTCGGCGTCACCGGGGTGGCCGGCTGGTTCGGCGTGGGCGTGGCGGGCACGTCGGGGGTGATGTCCGCGCCCTGGTCGTAGAGGTCCACCACCAGGCGGTTGCCGTACTGCTGATTGGGCGGCAGGACGAAACTCTTGGGCGTCACCTGGGCGGAGAGGTCCAGCACCAGGCGCAAGTCGGTGGGCGAGCGCTGCGCCGAACGCACCGAGGTGATCGGGGTGTTCTTCAGCTTGAGCTGGTTCAGCGCGGTGCTCAGCTGCGCGCCGCTGAGGTCGATGACGATGCGGTTGGGCGCGCTGAGGGTGAACAGGCTGTGCTGCACCGGGCCGGACAGGTCGAACACCAGGCGCGTGTTGTCCGGCGCGCGCCACAGGCGCACGCTCTTGATCTGCGTGATTTGCGCGGCGGCAAGAACCTCGCCGGCGCCCAGCGCCAGCAGGATGAACAACCCGGCCAACAGCGCCCGAAGGCGCAACCCCCAACCCATGTTTTTTCTCATGCTCCCGTAGCCAGGACGGCGCACCAGGCTTCGCCCCGCACTCCGTGCGGTTCCAGGCGCAGCATGCGGCCGCCCGCTTGCGGAGTAATGGTAATGTCCAGGTCGGCCTTTGGCAAAATGCCTGCGCCCCTTTCGGCCCACTCGATCAGGCACAGGGCGTCGCCTTCGAAGTAATCGCGGATGCCCAGATATTCCAGTTCCTCGGGGTCGGCCAGGCGGTACAGATCGAAATGGAAGGCGCGCACCTCGCCCAGCTCGTAGGGCTCGACCAGGGTGAAGGTCGGGCTCTTCACCGCCCCGGCATGGCCCAGGCCGCGCAGAATGCCGCGCGAGAGCGTGGTCTTGCCGGCGCCGAGGTCACCGTGCAGGTAGATCACCCCGCGCCCGCCGGTAGCCTGGGCGATCCTCGCGCCCAGCGCGTACATGGCCTCCTCGCCATCGGCGAACAGCTTCAGTTCAGGCATGGGGCGAACTCCTCGAGCAACTGACGAACGGCAGGGATCAGGTCGCTGGCCGCGAGCCCCCGTCCCTGTGCGCCAAGCAGCTCGCCGGCGCGGGCGTGCAGCCAGACGGCCAGGCAGGCGGCGTCGAAGGGTTCCAGTTTCTGAGCCAGCAGCGCACCGACGATCCCGGACAGCACGTCACCCAGGCCGGCGGTGGCCATGGCCGGATGACCATGGGAGCACAGCGCCAGGCGACCGTCCGGCGCGGCGACCAGGCTGCCGACGCCCTTGAGCACGGCCACCGCCTGGTAGCGGCTGGCCAGCTCGCGCGCGGCGGCGGCCCGGTCGGCCTGCACCTCGGCGGTGGAGCGGCCCAGCAGGCGGGCCGCCTCGGCGGGGTGCGGGGTGATCACCAGGCTGCCCACCGGGCGCTGCACCCGGCCTTCAGCCAGCAGGTTGAGCGCATCGGCGTCCCACACCTGGGGCAGCTCCAGGCTGGCCGCGGCGCTGGCCAGGCAGCGGCCCCAGGCGTTGCGGCCGATGCCGGGGCCGACCACCAGCACGCTGGCGCGCTCGGCGGCGCGCAGCACTTCGGCGGACGAGGACACGCCGCGGGTCATCAGTTCCGGGCAGCGCGCCAGCGCCGCCGGCACGTGGGCGGCACGGGTGGCGACCGAGACCAACCCGGCGCCGCTGCGCAGGGCCGCTTCGCCGGCCAGCAGGGTGGCGCCACCCATGCCGTGGTCGCCGCCGATCAGCAGCAGGTGGCCGAACAGGCCCTTGTGCGCCGCCTTCGGCCGCGGCGCCAGGTGCGCCAGGCTGGTGGGCGCCAGGCGCGTGGCCTGGGCCTCCTCGGGCAGTTGCGCGGGGTCGGCGTCGAGGTTGTCGAAGGCCAGCTCGCCGCACTGGTCCGGGCCTTCGCCGGTGAACAGGCCGAACTTGAGGCCGATGAAGGTCACCGTCAGGTCGGCGCGCACCGCGCAGCCCAGCACCTGGCCGGTATCGGCGCTGAGGCCGGAGGGGATGTCGATGGCCAGGACCGGCAGGCCGCTGGCGTTGATCCGTTCGATGGCCGCCGCATACGGGTCCCGCACCGCGCCACCGAGGCCGGTGCCGAGCAGCGCATCCACCAGCACGCCATGCAGTTCGGCGTGTTCGTGCCAGGGCAGGATGGTCACGCCGGCGGCCAGGGCCTCGGCGTGCGCGGATGCGGCGCCGCCGGCCAGCCGCGCGGTGTCGCCCACCGCCAGCACGCGCACGTTCCAGCCGGCGCGCCGGGCCAGGGCGGCGACCAGGTAGCCATCGCCGGCGTTGTTGCCGTGCCCGGCCAGCACCGTCAGGCGCCCGGCGTCCGGCCAGCGCCGGCGCAGGGCGCGCCAGGCGGCGTGGGCGGCGCGCTGCATGAGTTCGAAGCCGGGGGTGCCGGCGGCGATCAGGCGCGCGTCGAGGTCGCGCACCTGCCGAGCGCTGTACAGCGCGGTCGGCAGACTGTCGTGAGGGTGCGAATTCATCGGGTTTCCGCGGGGAATCGGGCGCCGGTCGGCGCGGTCTGGCAGAATTATACCTACCCCGGTCCCGCTTTCCCGCCCCCGCATGCACGATTCCACATCCGATTACAGCGCCATCGCCGAGCGCATCAAGGCCTGGGGCCGCGAGCTGGGCTTCCAGCAGGTCGGCATCGGCGGGCTGGACCTGGCCAGCCACGGCGAGCACCTGCAGCGCTGGCTGGCCGCCGGCTACCACGGCGAGATGGACTACATGGGCGCCCACGGCAGCAAGCGCTGGCGCCCGGACGAGCTGGTGCCCGGCACCCTGCGGGTGGTCTCGCTGCGCATGGACTACCTGCCCGGCGACACGCGCATGGCCCAGCGCCTGGCCGAGCCGGAGAAAGCCTACGTATCGCGCTACGCCCTGGGCCGCGACTACCACAAGCTGGTGCGCAAGCGCCTGCAGCAGTTGGCCGAGCGCATCCAGCAGGAGGTCGGCCCGTTCGGCTACCGCGCCTTCGTCGACAGCGCGCCGGTGCTGGAGAAGGCCATCGGCGAACAGGCCGGGCTCGGCTGGATCGGCAAGAACACCCTGCTGCTCAATCGCAAGGCCGGCAGCTACTTCTTCCTCGGCGAACTCTTCACCGACCTGCCGCTGCCCCTGGACGACCCCCACGGCAGCGAACACTGCGGGCGCTGCAGCGCCTGCCTGGACATCTGCCCGACCAACGCCTTCGTCGGCCCCTACGTGCTGGACGCGCGGCGTTGCATCTCCTACCTGACCATCGAACTGAAGGGCCCGATCCCCGAGGAACTGCGCGCGCCCATGGGCAACCGGGTATTCGGCTGCGACGACTGCCAGATCGTCTGCCCGTGGAACCGTTTCGCCCGGCCCAGCGAGCAGGGCGACTTCCAGCCGCGTCACGGACTGGACAATGCCGAGTTGGCCGAGCTGTTCCTGTGGAGCGAGGAAGAGTTCCTCAGCCGCACCGAGGGCTCACCGCTACGCCGGGCGGGCTATGAAAGGTGGCTGCGCAACCTGGCGGTGGGGCTGGGGAATGCGCCGTCGAGCATTCCGGTGATAGAGGCGTTGAAGGCGCGGCGGGAGTTTCCGTCGGAGTTGGTGCGCGAGCACGTCGCGTGGGCGCTGCGGCGGCATGGGGTGGAGCGGTAGAGGTTCTGCTGGCTGGGTTGGGAGCGCGTCCTGAAGAGCCCCTCTCCCCAGCCCTCTCCCTGAAGGGAGAGGGGGCTTGTCCGTGCCGGCTGAAAGCAAGGTTTCAGCCGGACACCACAGCGGAATATCCGGCTGACTGCAAAACATCCAACCCTGCCCAACGATCCCCTCTCCCTGAAGGGAAAGAGGGCTTGTCCGTGCCGAGAGAAGGAAGGCTTCAAATGGAGACCTTCGGCGTTGCCGGCTAACTCCAGAGCATCCAAGCACTCCGAACGGTCCCCTCTCCCTTCAGGGCGGGGCGCGCAGCCGAGGGTTAGGGAGAGGGAGCGGAGCCGAACCGAAACACCTCAGCCACCTGGAGACCCCGTTCGCGAGCAAGCTCGCTCCTACGAAAAAGCGGGGGTTCAGACCTTGATGAAAGTCTCGCGGTAATAGCGCAGCTCGGCGATGGATTCGCGGATGTCGTCCAGCGCCAGGTGGGTATTGCCCTTCTTGAAGCCATCCCGCACCTGCGGAGCCCAGCGCGCCGCCAGTTCCTTCAGGGTGGAGACGTCCAGGTTGCGGTAGTGGAACCAGGCTTCCAGCTTCGGCATGTACCTATAGAGGAAGCGGCGGTCCTGGCAGATGCTGTTGCCGCAGATCGGCGAGGCGCGCTTGGGCACCCATTTTTCCAGGAAGGCCAGGGTCATGGCCTCGGCCTGGGCGGCGTCGATGTCGCTTTCGCGCACGCGCTGGGTCAGCCCCGACTGGCCATGCTGGCGGGTGTTCCACTCGTCCATGCCGGCGAGGGTCTCCTCGCTCTGGTGCACGGCGATCACCGGGCCTTCCGCGAGAATGTTCAGCTCGCTGTCGGTGACGATGGTGGCCATTTCGATGATCACGTCCCGGTCCGGGTCCAGGCCGGTCATCTCCAGGTCGATCCAGATCAGGTTCTGTGGGTTCTGCATGCTGCGCTCCTCGGCTCAAGCCCCCTAGTTTAGCGGGAAGCGCGCCGGGGCATGCTAAACTCGCCGGCGATTTTTCACTCGGGTTCCCTATGGCCAAGCGTCATCTCACCCGCCGGCAGAGCTGGCGCATCGAAAAGATCCAGGAAGAGCGCGCCGCGCGCGCCGCCAAGCGCGAGTCGCGGGCCCTGGAGGAGCTGGAAGGCGGCGACCTGGGGCCGGAGCAGAACGGCCTGGTGATCGCCCACTTCGGCGTCCAGGTGGAAGTCGAGGCGCTGGAGGGCGAGCACGCCGGCGACGTGCTGCGCTGCCACCTGCGCGCCAACCTGCCGCCGCTGGTGACCGGCGACCGCGTGGTCTGGCGCCCGGGCAACCAGGGCATCGGCGTGATAGTCGCGCAGCTGCCGCGCACCTCCGAACTGTGCCGCCCGGACATGCGCGGCCTGCTCAAGCCGGTGGCGGCCAACGTCGACCGCATCGTCATCGTCTTCGCCCCGCGCCCGGAACCCCACGCCAACCTGATCGACCGCTACCTGATCGCCGCCGAGCACGCCGGCATCCAGCCGCTGCTGCTGCTGAACAAGGCCGACCTGATCGACGAGCAGAACGCCGAGCAGATCGACGCGCTGCTGGGCACCTACCGCGACCTGGGCTACCCGTTGCTGGAGGTCTCGGCCTTCAACGGCCTGGCCATGGACGCCCTGCGCGCGGCGCTGAACGATCACGTCAGCGTGTTCGTCGGCCAGTCCGGGGTGGGCAAGTCGTCGCTGGTCAACGCCCTGCTGCCGGGGGTGGACACCCGCGTCGGCGACCTCTCGGAGATCACCGGCAAGGGCACCCACACCACCACCACGGCGCGGTTGTTCCACTTCCCCGCCGGCGGCGACCTGATCGACTCCCCCGGCATCCGCGAATTCGGCCTGGGCCACGTCACCCGCGACGACGTCGAGGCCGGCTTCATCGAGTTCCGCGATCTGCTCGGGCACTGCCGCTTCCGCGACTGCAAGCACGACCGCGAACCGGGCTGCGCGCTGCTCAAGGCGCTGGAGGAAGGCCGCATCAGCCCGCAGCGCATGGCCAGTTATCGGCACATTCTCGCCAGCCTGCCGGAAACGGACTACTGATCAGCGCCCGCACTCCGACAGCTTTGTCGGAGCGCCAGGGCCGTTCTCACTGTTTCTTCAGCTCGTCCAGCTTCAGCTTGCCGTCATCGAACAGGTTGAGCTTCTCGCGCACCTGCCCGGCAGGCAGCGACGGGGACGCAGGCGCGGGCGCGCTGCCCTGGGCTGGCGCCGCGGTACCGGCAGGCGGCGTGGCCGGCTGGCTGGCCGACGGCTCCTCGGCGGTGCCGTCCTGGCCCTCGATGGCGCGTTGCGCGCGCTTGGTCAGGACGATGATGTCGATGCGCCGGTTCACCGGGTTCAGCGGGTTCTTGCGGTCGAACAGCTGCGACGAGGCATAGCCCACCACCCGGGCGATCTGCCCTTCCGGGTAGCCGCCGGCCACCAGGGCGCGGCGCGCGGCGTTGGCGCGGTTGGCCGACAGCTCCCAGTTGCCGAACTCGTCGCCAGAGTAGGGCTTGGCGTCGGTGTGGCCGCTGATGCTGATCTTGTTCGGCACCTGCTTGATGGTCTCGGCCATGGCCAGCAGGATGTCCTCGAAGTACGGCTGCAGGCGCGCGCTGCCCAGGTCGAACATCGGCCGGTTCTCGGCGTCGACGATCTGGATGCGCAGGCCGTCGCGGGTGATCTCGAACAGGATCTGGTCCTTGAAGCGGCGCAGCGTGGGGTTCTCGTCGACCTTGTTCTGCAGTTCCTGGAGCAGCAGTTCCAGGCGCTCGTGCTCGATCTGCTCGGCCTGGCGCTCGGCTTCGGCGGGGTTGACCTCCTTCTCCGACTCCGGACTGATGCGCGTCTCGTCCGCCTCCGGCTGGGCCTGGATCTGCGGGTTGAGGGTCTTGTCCGGGGCCGGCGTCGGCGTGCCTCCGAGGTCGATCACGTAGGGGCTGGCGCTCTCGGTGAAGCCGATGGGGTCCTGGAAGTAGCCGGAAATCGCCTTCTTCTGCTCGGGGGTGGCCGAGGACAGCAGCCACAACACCAGGAAGAACGCCATCATCGCCGTGGCGAAGTCGGCGAAGGCGATCTTCCAGGAGCCGCCGTGGTGACCGGCGGCGTAGCGCTTGACGCGCTTGACGATGATCGGCTGGTTGTTATCCATCGCTTAGCGCCCGCGCACCGCCTGTTCCAGCTCGCTGAAGCTCGGACGGTGCGCCGGCAGCAGCACCTTGCGGCCGAACTCCACCGCCAGCGACGGCGGCATGCCCGAAGCCGAGGCCACCAGGCAGGCCTTGATCGCCTCGTAGAGGTTCAGCTCTTCCTTGGCGTCGTGCTCCAGGGCGTTGGACAGCGGGCCGACAAAGCCGTAGGCGGCGAGGATACCGAGGAAGGTGCCGACCAGCGCCGCGGCGACGTGGTGGCCGATCTCCGCCTGGCTGCCCTGGCCGAGCAGGGCCATGGTGATCACGATGCCGAGCACCGCGGCGACGATACCGAAGCCGGGCAGCGCGTCGGCGACGCGGGTCACGGCGTGGGACGGGTGCTCGAAGTCTTCCTTGAGGCTGCCCAGTTCCATGTCGAACAGGCCTTCCAGCTCGTGGGGCGCCATGTTGCCGGAGGACATGATGCGCAGGTAGTCGCAGATGTAGGCGGTCATGCGCTCGTCCTTCAGCACCGCCGGGTACTTGCTGAAAATGGGGCTGGAAGCGGGTTCCTCGAGGTCGGCCTCGATGGCCATCATGCCTTCGCGGCGGCTCTTGTTGAGGATTTCGTAGAGCATCCCCAGCACTTCCAGGTAGAAGACGTGGGTGAAGCGGTTGCTGAACATCTTCGGCGCCTTCTTCAGCACCGTCATGAAGGTGCTGCCGGGGTTCGCCTGGAGGAAGGCGCCCAGCGCGGCGCCACCGATGATCAGCACTTCGAAGGGCTGCACGATGGCCATGATCTTGCCGCCGGAGAGCAGGTAGCCGCCGAGGACGCTGCCCAGCAGGACAATGATGCCGATGATTTTTGCCATTGAAGAGTCGACTGGAACGGTGGACGGGACGGGAGCGCCAATATGCGCCACCCTCTTGTTATCGGAGAAACCGCGCAAGACTATAGGCTGCAAATTGTAAAAACCAGTTCGGCGGCCCAAGCATGCCCATCCAGACACCCGACCCGCAGCGCCTCGCCTCCTGGCTCCAGTTGCTGGAGGAGTTGCCGCTGCCGGTACCCGCCGAACAGCACGAGCGCGTGCGCCGCGCCCTGGCGGACAACCGCCGGTCCCTGCGCGACATCGTCGACCTGCTGCAGGACAGCCCGACCCTGGCCCTGGCCATCCTGCGCGAGGCCAACCGCGCGCGCATGGCCCAGGACAACCCGGCGGAAAGCCTGGAAGTGGCGCTCAGCCGCCTCGGCCTGGTGCGCGCCGCGGCCCTGCTGGAGGGCCTGCCCAGCGTGCCCGCCGCGCAGATGCCGCCGGCCCTGGGGCAGATGCTGCTGATCAGCCGCCACGCCATGCAGCAGGCCAGCGGCCTGTTCGCCAGCCGCCTGGCGCGCCTGTGGCAGGAAATCCACTGGGGCAGCCTGTTCATCCTGGCGCCGGTCTGGGCCCTGGCCACGGCGCGCCCGGACCTGCTCGAAGAATGGCAGCAGCAGGTGCTCGGCGAAGGCCGCGCCAGCGCCGAGGTGGAGCAGGAATTGCTGGGCATGCGCCTGCTGCCGCTGTGCGCGGCCCTGGCCGAGCGCTGGCGCCTGCCGGAATGGATCGGCCAGGGCCTGCGCCTGCTCGGCGAGGACCACGAGCTGCTGGTCCGCGCCCTGCACCTGGCCCACGCCGAAAGCGAGCCGCTGGCCCAGCAGCAGCGCCTGGACGCCGACCCCGACCTGGCGCGCTGGCTGACGCGCCCGGCCAACACCATCCTCCTGGCCAACAGCCTGGCGATGGCCGCGCACCAGTCCTGGGGCGGGCCGCACATGCTGCGCTGGCAGCGGCTCACCGCGCTCTACCTGCAGGAGCCGCTGGAGGCGCTGCAGCAGCAGGTTCACGCCCTGGCCGTGGAGAGCGCCCGCAAGGACGCCGACGCCCGCTACTGGCACCCGGCCCAGGCGCTGCTCTGGCCCTGGGACAGCCAACGCTGGCTGCCGCGCCACGCGCCCACATCCGAGCCTACGGCGGCTAACGCTCCCGCCCCCGCCGCCGGCAACCCAGAACAATGGCGCCGGCTGTGCGCCGAACTGCTGCGCACGCCCAGCCCGTTCGGCAACCTGGTGCCGCTGCTGGAATGCGCCAGCGAAGCCCTGCACGCCTGCGGCCTGGGCCGCGCCGTGTTGTTGCTCGCCGACCGCCAGCAAAACCTGCTGCAGGCCCGCCGCAGCTTCGGCCTGGCCCCCGCGGAGCAGAACCTGCAACTGCCGGTGGCCAGCGGCCAGCTGCTGCGCCGCCTGCTGGAACGCCCGGCGCGCCTGCACCTCACCCCGGCCAACATGGCCGAGTACTCCGCGCTGCTGCCCGGCCGCCTGAAGGCGGCGCTGCCCGGCGACCACCTGCTGCTGCGTTCCCTGGCCCGCGGCCAGCGCGTGGTGATGCTGGTGGTCGCCGACCGCAACGGCCACCCCATCGGCGAGGTCCAGGGCCAGGCCTTCGACAAGACCTGCCAGTGCATCGAACGCGCCCTGCAGCAATTCGGCGCACCTGCGGCCCAGTGACACGCCCTGAAGCGATTGCCCGCCAGCGCCCCGCGCTTTTTCGTTAAACTGCGGGGTTTCGCGGGTAGCCCAGGGCGCCAGCTCACGCCATCCCGTCCCCCGCCCCCGCCCTCAGGGAGATGCCGACATGTCCGCCTTTTCCGACCTGCCCCTGGTGATAGAACCGGCCGAGCTGGCCACCCGCCTCGACGCCCCCGAGCTGATCCTGGTCGACCTGACCAGCCCGGCGCGCTACGCCGAGGGCCACCTGCCCGGTGCCCGCTTCGTCGCCCCCGCGCGCACCCAGTGGGGCCAGCCGCCGGCGCCCGGCCTGCTGCCGGCCAAGGCCGACCTGGAAGCGCTGTTCGGCGAACTGGGGCACAACCCGGACGCCGTCTACGTGGTGTACGACGACGAAGGCGGCGGCTGGGCCGGGCGCTTCATCTGGCTGCTCGACGTCATCGGCCACCAGCGCTACCATTACCTGGACGGCGGCCTGCACGCCTGGCTGGCCGAGGGCCGCGAGCTGAGCCAGGCGGTTCCGGCGCCGGCCGGCGGCTCGCTGCCGCTGACGCTGCACGACGAACCCACCGCCACCCGCGAATACCTGCAGAGCCGCCTGGGCGCCGCCGACCTGGCCGTCTGGGACGCGCGCAACCCCAGCGAATACAACGGCCAGAAGGTGCTGGCGGCCAAGGGCGGGCACATCCCCGGCGCGGTCAACTTCGAGTGGACCGCCGGCATGGACGCGGCCCGCGCCCTGCGCATCCGCACCGACATGGCGCAGATCCTCCAAAGCCTGGGCATCACCCCGGACAAGGAAGTGATCACCCACTGCCAGACCCACCACCGTTCCGGCTTCACCTACCTGGTGGCCAAGGCCCTCGGCTACCCGCGGGTCAAGGGCTACGCCGGCTCCTGGTCGGAATGGGGCAACCACCCCGACACCCCCGTAGAGGTTTAAGGAATGTCGTTCAAAGATCGTCTGTTCATCCTCGGCCAGTACCTGCTGCCGCATCATCTGCTGTCGCGCCTGATCGGCTGCGCGGCCGAATGCCGCGCCGCCTGGTTCAAGAACCGCCTGATCGGCTGGTTCGCCCGCCGCTACCAGGTCGACATGCGCGAGGCCCTGGTGGAAGACCTGCAGGCCTACGAGCACTTCAACGCCTTCTTCACCCGCGCCCTGAAGGACGGCGCGCGGCCGCTGGACGAAACGCCCGGCGGCGTGCTCTGCCCGGCCGACGGCGCCATCAGCCAGCTCGGCCCGATCGAGCACGGGCGCATCTTCCAGGCCAAGGGCCACAGCTTCAGCCTGACCGCGCTGCTGGGCGGCGACGCCGAGCGCGCCTCGCCCTTCATGGGCGGCAGCTTCGCCACCGTCTACCTCTCGCCCAAGGACTACCACCGCGTGCACATGCCGCTGGCCGGCACCCTGCGCGAGATGGTCTACGTGCCCGGCCGGCTGTTCTCGGTGAACCAGCTCACCGCCGAGCAGGTGCCGGAACTCTTCGCCCGCAACGAGCGCGTGGTCTGCCTGTTCGACACCGAACGCGGGCCCATGGCCGTGGTCCTGGTGGGCGCGATGATCGTCGCCTCGGTGGAAACCGTGTGGGCCGGCCTGGTCACGCCGCCGAAGCGCGAGCTGAAGGCCTTCGCCTACGACGAAGCGGCCCGCCAGCCCATCCACCTGGAAAAAGGCGCGGAACTGGGGCGCTTCAAACTGGGCTCCACCGCCATCGTGCTGTTCGGCCCCGAGCAGGTCGCCTGGGCCGAGCAACTGGCCGCCGGCAGCCCGGTGCGCATGGGCCAGTTGCTGGGCAACGCCCACCAAGTGTGAGTCGGCGCAGGCCGGGTAGCCTGTATCCGGCCTGTTACCCGAAAGCCAACGGCAGGCCCGCTTCCCAACCTGGGAACGGGCTGCCTTCTCAGGTGGATACTGCTAGAGTTTGGAAAAAACCGGCGCCCAAGACCGGCACAACGGTCCAGCGAACGGCCCAGATCGTGGAGCACCTCATCCGACCATGGACAATACGAGTCCCCAGCAATTGCTGCGCGTTCCCACTCCGACGCAGGAAAGCCTGAGCTTCTGCAACGTCACCGCGCGCGACATCAAATACTGGCTGGACCACCTGCCCAAGGCCAACCTCGGCGAGACCGCGCGCCAGCTCTACCAGGGCCTGATCGAGCTGAACCAACTGAAGCTCCCGGTGGAAGCCCGCCTGCAGCTGCTGGAGCTGTTCCGCCCGGAAGTCCAGTCGGTCTGCCACAACCTCGAACGCCATTTCCTCAACCAGTCCATCGTCCTCGACGAGCGTCCGCGCAAGGTCGCCAACCTCTGCCAGGCCCTGCAGAACCACCTGGCCGTCGGCTACAAGCTGGTGGTGGTGCGCGAGGCGCCGCGCTTCACCCGCGAACGCGCACAGATCCTCACCCTCGCCCTGCAGCGGGCGATCCGCAGCCTCTGCGGCCCGCTGATCCGCGCCCAGCAGCTCTACTGCCCGGTGCCGGAAAGCCTGTGGCTGGAGCTGCACCAGCTCTACCAACTGGCGCGCAGCAAGGGCGTGCAGGCCCTGGCGGTCCGCGACGACCTGGCCAAGCACGGCAACACCCTGACCATCGAACAGGCCTACCTGGTGGCCCTGCTGCTGGGCTGCGCCCGCTGCAACCAGATGCGCCAGGCCGGCATCGCCCAACTGGCCGAAGCCCTGGAGGGTTGGGGCGCGCTGGTGCGCCTGCAGGAGGCCGACCTGCCGTCCAGCCTGTTCGTGGTCGCCCCGCAGGTGGACGGCCCGCCGCGCTACCGCTCGCTGTACAAGGCCGGCGACCTGCACAACGGCCTGGGCATGGACCCGCAGCGCCTGGTGGCGGCGATCAAGGAATACATGGACGCCCCCGCCGAGCAACGCGCCAAGCTGCCGCTCAAGGGCGCCGAGCGCATCAGCATCGACCTGCTGCAGCACCTGGCCAGCGCCTGGGGCGACATCGCCGAGCGCAGCTTCCAGCGCACCTCCGGCCAGGGCCAGCTGACCCTCTGCATCGGCATGAGCGCGCTGCACTACTACCTGTCCGGCCGGCGCCCGTTCGCCGACCTGCTCAAGCTGCCCGAACCGGTGCAGGCGACCTTCCAGGCGGAAGTGAACGACGCCTGGGCCAATGCCTTCGATGCGCAAAAGGTCACCGACTGGCAACCGGGCATGCCACTGGAGGAAATCGAATACCAGCCGCTGCGGACGGCGGAGCAAGGCTCGGCCGACGCCGCCGAGTCGGCGACCAGCGACGAGTACCCGGTCTTCGCCCTGCCCATCGTCAACCACAGCCCCGGCGGCTACTGCCTGACCTGGCCGAAGGAAATCCCCAGCCAGTTGCAGGCCGGCGAACTGCTCGGCATCCAGGACGTTCCCGGCCAGGGCTGGAGCATCGCGGTGGTGCGCTGGATCCGCCAGGTCCGCGGCGGCGGCACGCAGATGGGCATCGAGCTGATCGCCCCCATCGCCCAGCCCTGCGGCCTGCAGCTGCTGCGCAAGTCGGAGCAGAGCAGCCACTACCTGCGCGCCCTGCTGCTGCCGGAGATCGCCGCCATCTCGCGGCCGGCGACGCTGATCTCGCCGCGGCTGCCGTTCCAGGAAGGCAGCCGCGTGCAGATCAACCTGCATGGCGAGGAACGCCGCGCCACCCTGACACGCAAGCTCACCGCCACCGGCAGTTTCAGCCAGTTCGAATACAGTACCCAGGAGCGTCCGAAGGGCGCCGACGATAAGCCCGTCACAGGAGCGAACGGCCACACGGGGCACGGGGAGGAAGACTTTGACTCACTCTGGAAGTCGCTGTAGATTCGGCCGCACTCCATTCGTCGCCTCCTGGCTGCCGTCCGGCGCGCCATAAGCAGCTCTTCATGGCCAATGAAAAGAAAACCGTCCGCCTGCTGATCCTGGAAGACTCGCAGAACGAGGCCGAACGTCTGGTCAGCCTGTTCCGCAACGCCGGGCGTGCGACCCGCGTCCACCGCGTGACCTCCAGCGAAGACCTCGGCGAGGCCCTGCAACAGACCTGGGACCTGCTGATCGCCGCCCCGCACAGCGCTGCCCTGGCGCCGGAGGAGGCCCTGGCCAGCCTGCGCCGCCAGGCCAAGGACATCCCCTTCATCCAACTGGTCGAAGGCAACGACTCCGACAGCATCACCGAGGCCCTGGCCCTGGGCGCCCAGGACGCCCTGCCCCAGGGCGAGGACGAGCGCCTGGTGCTGGTGGCCAACCGCGAACTCGCCGCCCTGGAGGAACGCCGCGCCCGGCGCACCGCCGAGGTCGCCCTGCGCGAGGCGGAAAAGCGCTGCCAGCTGCTGCTGGACAGCTCGGTGGACGCCATCACCTACGTCCACGACGGCATGCACATCTACGCCAACCGCGCCTACGTCGCGATGTTCGGCTACGAGGACGCCGAGGAACTGGAAGGCCTGCCGATGATCGACCTGATCGCCGCCGCCGACCAGGCCACCTTCAAGGATTTCCTCAAGGGCTACCAGCACGGCGAGGGCGACAACGAACTGCTGTGCGACGGCGTGCGCGTCGATGGCCAGACCTTCCGCGCGCGCATGGGCTTCTCGCCGGCCACCTATGACGGCGAGCCGTGCATCCAGGTGGTGATCCGCGCCGAGCAGGACAACAGCGAGCTGCAGGAGAAGCTGCGCGAGGTCAGCAGCCAGGACCTGGTCACCGGCCTGTTCAACCGCGCCCACTTCCTCGACCTGATGGATGCCGCCGTGGAGCGCGCCGTCACCGCCGGCCAGCCGGCCACTCTCGCCTACCTGCTGCTCGACCGCGCGCAGCACCTGCAGCTGAGCCTGGGCATCGCCAGCATCGACCTGCTGCTGGCCGACCTCGCCCATCTGCTGCGCGAGCACTTCCCCGAAAGCGCGCAACTGGCGCGCTTCAGCGACGACGCCTTCAGCGTGCTGCTCGACGGCCAGACGCCGGAACAGAGCAAGGCCCTGTTCGCCAGCCTGCTGAAGAAGGTCGAGGGCCACCTGTTCGACATCCACGGGCGCACCGCCCAGGTCACCCTGTCGATCGGCTGCGCCGGGCTCGACGAAAAGACCAGCCGCGCCCAGGACGTCATCGACCGCGCCCATCGCTGCGCCGACGAAATCGCCCAGGCCGAGGGCAACGGCATCAAGCTCTACGACCCGGCCGACGAACTGGCCGCCGCCGCCAGCCGCGGCGACCTGCTGGCGATCATCCAGCAGGCGCTGGAGAAGAATGCCTTCCGCCTGCTGTTCCAGCCGATCATCAGCCTGCGCGGCGACAGCCACGAGCTGTACGAAGTGCTGCTGCGCCTGCTCAACCCGCAGGGCGAGGAAGTGCCCGCCGCCGACTTCTTCGGCGCGGCCAAGGCCGGCGGCCTGGCCGAGCGCATCGACCGCTGGGTGCTGCTCAACTCCATCAAGCTGCTCGCCGAGCACCGCGCCAAGGGCCACAACACCAAGCTCTTCGTGCACCTGTCCGGCCCCAGCCTGCAGGACGCCGGGCTGCTGCCCTGGCTGGCGGTGGCGCTGAAGGCCGCGCGCTTGCCGGCCGACTCGCTGATCCTGCAGGTCAGCGAAACCGACGCCGTGGCCCACCTCAAGCAGGCCAAGGCGCTGAGCCAGGGCCTCGCCGAGCTGCACTGCCAGGTCGCCCTCGGCCAGTTCGGCTGCGCGCTGAACCCGTTCAACACGCTCAAGCACATGAACGTCGACTTCGTGAAGATCGACGGCTCCTACGTGCAGGACCTCAGCCGCCCGGAGAACCAGGAGAACCTGCGCACCCTGATGGCCAGCCTGCACGCCCAGGCCAAGCTGACCATAGTGCCCATGGTGGAAAGCGCCACGGCCCTGGCCACCCTCTGGCAGGCCGGCGCCAACTACATCCAGGGCCGCTACCTGCAGGGTCCGAGCCAGGCGATGGATTACGACTTCTCTTCGGAGGAGTGATCCGCTCAAACACGGCACCCCGTAGGATGGGTTGAGCGAAGCGATACCCATCACCACGGCCGCATGGGTTTCGTAAACTCAACCCATCCTACGAAAGGCGCCTCGGCGCACGGATTCATTTGTAGGAGCGGGCCCTGCCCGCGAATCGCGCGCAGGGCGCACTCCTACAGGTCGACATCGAACCCCGCGGCGGAGCCTCGGTAGGGCGTATAACCGTTCGCGGTTATACGCCGATACTCCTGTGCCTTCCGGCAAACGTAGGATGGGTTGAGCGAAGCGATACCCATCATCACGGCCGCATGGGTTTCGTAAACTCAACCCATCCTACGAAAGGCGCCTCGGCGCACGGATTCATTTGTAGGAGCGGGCCCTGCCCGCGAATCGCGCGCAGGGCGCACTCCTACAGGTCGACATCGAACCCCGTGGCGGAGCCTCGGTAGGGCGTATAACCGTTCGCGGTTATACGCCGCTACACCCATGCCCTCGCCGGCTCCGCATTCCAACCAGGCGTTTTTCCAGCTCAACCCCGAGCGGCCTGGTGCCAAGGTCAAGCGGCGTATAACGCGGAGCGTTATACGCCCTACGGTTCGGCATCCCCGTATTCCTGCCGCCTCAGCGCCCGTCCACGCCCTCGCGGTCGCGGAAGCCCAGCAGGTAGAGGATGCCGTCCAGGCCCAGGGTGGAGATGGCCTGCTTGGCCGACTGCTTGACCAGCGGCTTGGCGCGGAAGGCCACGCCCAGGCCGGCCAGGCCGAGCATCGGCAGGTCGTTGGCGCCGTCGCCCACGGCGATGGTCTGCTCCAGCTGCAGGCCTTCCTTCGCCGCCAGTTCGCGCAGCAGGTCGGCCTTGCGCTGGGCGTCGACGATCGGCTCGATGGCCACGCCGGTGACCTTGCCGTCGACGATCTCCAGCTCGTTGGCGAAGACGTAGTCGATGCCCAGCTTCGCCTGCAGCTGGCGGGCGAAATAGGTGAAGCCGCCGGAGAGGATCGCGGTCTTGTAGCCCAGGCGCTTGAGCTCGGCGAACAGCGTCTCGGCGCCCTCGGTCAGGCGCAGCGAGGCGCCGATTTCCTCGAGCACGTCCTCGGACAGGCCCTTGAGCAGCGCCAGGCGCTCCTTGAAGCTGGCGCGGAAGTCCAGCTCGCCGCGCATCGCCCGCTCGGTGATTTCCGACACCTGCTCGCCGACGCCGGCGGCCTTGGCCAGCTCGTCGATGACCTCGGCCTCGATCAGCGTCGAGTCCATGTCGAACACCGCCAGGCGGCGGTTGCGGCGGTACAGCGAGTCGCGCTGGAAGGCGATGTCGACGTTCAGCTCCTGGGCCACGCTGAGGAACTCGGCGCGCAGGGCCACCGGGTCGGCCGGCTCGCCGCGCACGGAGAACTCGATGCAGCCCTTGCCGCGCTCGGCCGGCATGTCCAGCGGCATGCGCCCGGACAGGCGGTCGATGTGGTCGATGTTCAGCCCGTACTTGGCTGTGATCGAGCTGACCCGCTGCAACTGCTCGGCGGTCACCCGGCGCGTCAGCAGGGTGACGATCTGGCGCGGCTTGCCCTGGCCGCCGACCCATTGCTGGTAGTCGGCCTCGGAGACGGGGGTGAAGCGCACCTGCTGGTCGAGCTCGTAGGCGGTGAAGAGCACGTCCTTGAGGACCGCGGAGGCCCGCTCGGTGTCGGGAATCTCCACCAGGATGCCGAAGGACAGGGTGTCGTGGATCACCGCCTGGCCGATGTCGAGGATGTTCACCCCGCCCTGGGCCAGCACGCCGGTGATGGCGGCGGTGAGGCCGGGGCGGTCTTCCCCGGTGATGTTGATCAGGACGATTTCGCGCAAGGCGCAGTCTCCGCCATGGAAAAAGCGCACATTCTAGCGCCTTTCTCGGCCGCCGCCTCGCCCGCCGGCGGCACAACCGCCGATCGGATCGTCCGTGCCGGCCGGATCACGGACGGACCGGCGCTTTGCCCGTTTCCGGGGCGCCGTTATACTGCCGGGACTGTCCTTCATAGAAGACCGAGCCCGCTGTGACCCGGCCCACGTCCGTCAAGCCCGACAATTTCTTCCTGTTGCTGTACCACGCCCTGCGCCAGCGCCGGGTGCCCATCGCCCTGCGCATCGCCATCCACAGCCTGTTGCTGGTGGCGGCGGCGCTGCTGATCTACGCCTGGGTGATGGGCATGCAGTTCAAGCAGGCCATGCACCAGCAGGCCGACGCCGTGGGCCAGAGCCTGACCACCCAGACCGCGGCCTCGGCCACCGAGCTGCTGGTGTCCAATGACATCCTCAGCCTCAACGTGCTGCTGGGCAACCTGACCAAGAACCCGCTGGTGGCCCACGCCGCCATCTACAGCGCCGACGGCCGCACCCTGGCCGAGGCCGGCTCGCGGCCCAAGCAGGGCCTGCTGGGCGATAGCGAGGGCGTCTACTCGACGCAGATCACCTTCCAGGAGGTCATGGCCGGCCAGCTGCGCATCAGCCTGGACATGGAGCAGTTCCAGCAGCCGATGATGGTCAGCCTGCAGAGCATGGGCCTGATCAGCCTGATCCTGCTGCTGCTCACCCTGACCCTCAGCCTGCGCCTGGGCCGCCACATCTCCACCCCGCTGCTGCAGTTGCGCGTGTGGCTGCGCGACCCGGACGACCCCGCCCCCGGCGCCGGCCTGCAGAACGAGATCGGCGACCTGGCCCGCCAGCTCCAGGCACGCCTGGTGCCGGAGAAGCCGCCGGCCCCCGAGCCCGCTCCCGTGCCGCGCAAGCCCGCGCCCAAGGCGGCCGCGCCAAGCCTGGCGAAAGCCGCGGAGAAACCCGCCGGGAAGGCCGTCGACGACGACATCGCCAGCGAGCCGGACGACGAACGCGAACCCCGCCTCGACCTGCCGCGCGACGAGCACGAATTCGACGAGAACATCTTCGCCGAGGACGAACTGCACGACGAAACGCCCGCGGCCACTGAGGCGTTCGCCGAGGACTTCTCCGAAGAAGCCGCCGAAATCGCCGAAGAGCCCGAGGAAGAACCCGAGCCGGTGCTGCCCAACCCCTGCGCCGTGCTGGCCGTGCAACTGGGCAACCAGGAACAGCTGCGGCGCCTGCCGCGCAGCCGCCTGGTGGACCTGCTGGAGCGCTACCGCGACTGCCTGGAACAGGCCGCACGGCTGTACAAGGGCCAGCTGTTCACCCTCAGCGACGGCGGCAGCCTGATCCTCTTCCACGCCCGCGACGACGACGACTACCTCACCCATGCCCTGTGCTGCGGCGAGCTGATGCGCGCCCTCGGCCACGCCCTGCAGATCGAGGTAGTGGACAGCGGCATCACCCTACAGTTGCAACTGGGCCTGACCCAGGGCGACGAACTGGCGGAACTGGCCCAGGCCGAGCTGCTGCAGGAAGGCGCCGTGCAGAACGCCCTGAACCTCAGCCAGCACAGCCGCAACCTGCTGCTGATCGAGCGCGCCATCGCCGAGGACGAGCAGGTGCGCCAGCGCGCCCGCGTCCGCGCCATCGCCAACCCGGCCGAGGCCAGTTGCGTGGAATGGCTGAAGGAACCCTACCCGTCGATGCTGGAACGCCAGCTCACCCGCATGCGCGCCCTGCGCACCTCCTGACCGCGCTGCCGGCCGCCCGATGGGCGGCCGGCCTCCCATCTGCAACCCGCTGTCGAGCAACCTCAGGGCAGATACAGCAGCACATGGGGCTCATGGTCGAAGTCGGCAGCCACCAGCGGCTTCAGGCCAGCCAGGGCCGGTGGCTGCAGGGCCCGCAAGCGCGCCGCCGACATCACCAGGTAGAGCGGGCCACGCAGGCCCTGCAGTTGGTTGTCCTGATCGACGAAGCGCGGCACCAGATCGTGGTCGAGGTTGACCAGGTACTTGATCGCCTTGGCGTCCTTGCCCAGGCCAACGAAAACCACCGGCGCCGGTTTGGCGGCCATGGCGGCATCAGCGGCCAGGGTGAAGGCGCGCGTGCCGTACAGCGCTCGTTCCATGGGCTCGAAGGCGAGGATATAGGCAGCCCATAGCGCCAGCACGGCGCAGCCGGCCAGCCCCGGCGCCCGCAGCCGCGGGTGGCGCAGCACCCACAGGGCCGAGCCCTGCAGGAGCAGCAACAGCGCCAGGATGGCGTACAGGGCGAGCTGATAGCCCTGCAAGGCTCCGGCCAGACGCCGCCAGGCGAATGCCAGTGCCAGCGCCAACAGCCCGGGCAGGAGCAACCAGACACCCTGCATCACCCAGCGCAACGCCGAAGCCAGGCGGCTGCCAGCCACCTGGAAGGGGTAAGCGGCGATTATCGCCATGTAGGGCGCCGCCGCCAGGATGTAGCGGGCCTTCTTCGCCTGCGGCACGGAAAGCCCGAGCATCACCAGCAGCGCCGCCAGGGCGCAGGCCCCAAGCAGTATCCGCGTGCCCTCGGCCTCTCCCCGCCCACGCGCGCCGGGCAGCAGCAACAGCGCCGGCAGCGCCAAAGGGAACGCCAGGGCGTAATTGCCGGGCGCACTGAGGAAGTAATAGAACGGCGAGCTGGCCCCGGCGCTGCCGTCGAAACGGCCGATGACCTGCATCTGCAGCACCTCCCGGACGAAACCGGGGCCGCCGCTCAGCTCGGCGGCGCCCAGCAGGGCCAGGCAGCAGATCACCAGCAGGACCGCAGCGAACGGCCCGAAGACCAGCAGCCGGCGCCAGTCCCGCGCCGCCAGCCAGCAGGCGCAGACCGTTGCGGCGGGAATCACCAGGCCCAGCGGGCCACGGACCAGGAAACCGCCCAGCAGCAGCGCCCCCAGCTTTGCCAGCAGGGGCGGTAGCGGACGTTCACGATCGCGATAGGCGAGGTAGAAGGCGCCCAGGGCCAGCGCCGCGACCATCTGGTCCAGCGAGACCGCGCGGGTCTCGCTGACGAAGGTCGCGGTGAGCATCAACAGCGCCACGGCGAGCAGCGCCCAACGCTGCGAGATCGGCTCCAGCAGGCGGTACACCAGGGCCACCAGCGCCGCCGCGGCCAGTGCCGAGGGCAACCAGGCGGCCAGGCTGTCGACCTGGCCGAACGGCAGCGACAGCAGGTAGATGAGCAGCGTCGAGGTGCCCGGGTAGTCCGGGTAGGGTTCGCCATAGGTGCTGGGAAACAGGCTCGGCCCGTGGCGCAGCATTTCCTGGGCGAACAGCACGAAGCGCGAGTCGAAGCCGATGATCGCCCGCCCCTTGGCCTGGGCGCAGAACAGCAGCAGGGCGAGCGCGCCCAGCAGCCAGGCGCGGGCGGCCGGGCCCAGGCTGGCCAGCCTGGAGGGCGACAGGGAGAGGGACACGGGCAAGGGCTTACCCCCGCCGGGGGCCGATCGAAGGGATTCCGATCAACGGTGCCGGCAGAACCGCTGCCTTGTTAGCACCGTCGCGGTCAAGAAATCGTCAATGAAGACGGCCCGCGGAGGAGAACCCTCGCGGGCCGCAGCCGATCAGAAGCGGAAGACTTCGACGTTGTTGTGGATGGGCACCACCAGCGGCATCTTCGGCCCTTCTTCCTTGGGCTTGGCGGCCTGCTCGGTGCTCGCCGCCGGCTTGCGCGGAGCGGCCGGCTGCTCGGTGGCCACCGCCACCGGGCGCACGTCCTGGGCCAGTTGCCCGGCGAGGCGGCGCAGCAGTTCGCTCTGCGCACGGACCTGGTCCTGCAGGCTGCCGTCGTGCTTTTCCTCTTCATGGAACACACGGCTATCGCGCAGCGTGCCCTTCTGGTCGAGCAGGCGCCAGCGCGCATCCAGCACCGCCGGCTCCTTCGGGCCGGAATCCAGGCGGGTGATGGTCAGCATCACCTGCACCTGCGGAGTGAACCCCGGCTGTTCCGGGAACAGCGCCAGGCGGGTGGTGTCCAGACTACTGGACAGCTGGCGCACCAGCAGTTGGCTGACGTTGGTTTCCAGGCTGCCGGCCCAGCGCGCCTCGGTGGACAGGTTGAGGATGCCATCGGCCTGGCGCTGGACCATGGACTCACGTTGCAGGTAGTCGGCCAGCTGCACCGGACCGAGGAGTACGGCGATACCGTTGTCGCGGGTCGGCAGCGGGGCCGCACCGGCATCCAGTTGGTACAGTTGCGTCGGCCGATTCACCGTACAGCCCGTCAGCCCGAGGAGGCCGACGAGGGAAAGACATGCGAGGACGCGCAGGGCGCTCATCGTGCAATCACCGTTAATTCGCCGAAGATCGGCGTCACTTGCTACAAAAAACCACAAACCAAAACGACAATGGAGCCATGGCGCCAGCGTCAAAGGGACCTATCATCCCTTAACCGGCGCCATAGCTCCAGAGGCAGAGTGTATCGCAGAGCGTTTCAGTCCTGAGACAGTGACTCGACCAGCAGCGCATCGACCCTCTGGAAGCCACGCGGCAGCTTGTTGCCGCGCCGCCCGCGCTCGCCCTTGTAGTGCTCCAGGTCGTCGCCGCGCAGCGACAGGGTGCGCTTGCCGGCCTGCAGCACCAGGGTCGCCCCCGGCGGCAGAACTGCCAGGTCGGTCAGGTATTCCTCGCGACTGGCCACGCGCTCGCCCGGCACGCTGATGATCTTGTTGCCCTTGCCTTTGGCCAGCTGCGGCAGGTCGGAGACCTTGAACAGCAGCAGGCGGCCCTCGGTGGTCACCGCCGCCAGCCAGTCCTGCTCGACGTCGGCCACCGGCCGCGGGGCCATGACCTGGGCGCCATTGGGCAGGCTGAGCAGGGCCTTGCCGGCCTTGTTCTTGGCCTGCATGTCCTCGCCCTTGACCACGAAGCCGTAGCCGGCGTCCGAGGCCAGCACGTACAGGGCGTTGTCCTCGGGCAGCAGCACGCGCTCGAAGCTGGCGCCCGGCGGCGGCGTCAGGCGGCCGGTCAGCGGCTCGCCCTGGCCGCGCGCCGACGGCAGGCTGTGGGCCGCCAGCGAGTAGCTGCGCCCGGTGGAGTCGATGAACACCGCGTATTGGTTCGAGCGCCCCGGCGCTGCGGCCTTGAAGGTGTCGCCGGCCTTGTACGAGAGCCCTTCGGCGTCGATGTCGTGGCCCTTGGCGCAGCGCACCCAGCCCTTGTCGGAGAGCACCACGGTGACCGGCTCGGTGGGCATCAGCTCGGTTTCCGAGAGGGCCTTGGCCTCGGCGCGCTCGACGATCGGCGAGCGGCGGTCGTCGCCATAGGTCTCGGCGTCGGCGATCAGCTCGTCGCGCACCAGCTTGCGCAGCTTGGCGTTGGAACCGAGGATCGCCAGCAGCTTGGCGCGCTCCTTGGCCAGCTCGTCCTGCTCGCCGCGGATCTTCATCTCTTCCAGGCGCGCCAGCTGGCGCAGGCGGGTGTCGAGGATGTAGTCGGCCTGCACGTCGGTGAGGGCGAAGCGCTCCATCAGCACCGGCTTGGGCTGGTCCTCGGTGCGGATGATGTGGATCACCTCGTCGAGGTTGAGGAAGGCGATCAGCAGGCCTTCCAACAGGTGCAGGCGCTTCTCCACCTTGTCCAGCCGGAACTGCAGGCGGCGGCGCACGGTGTCGGTGCGGTAGGTCAGCCACTCGCTGAGCAGCTGGCGCAGGTCCTTGACCTGCGGCTTGCCGTCCAGGCCGATGACGTTGAGGTTCACCCGGTACGAGCTTTCCAGGTCGGTGGTGGCGAACAGGTGGGTCATCAGCTCGTCGGCGTCCACGCGGTTGGAGCGCGGGATGATGACGATGCGGGTGGGGTTCTCGTGGTCCGACTCGTCGCGCAGGTCGGCGACCATCGGCAGCTTCTTGGCCTGCATCTGCGCGGCGATCTGCTCCAGCACCTTGGCCCCGGAGACCTGGTGCGGCAGCGCGGTGACCACGATGTCGCCGTCCTCGACGCGGTACACGGCGCGCATGCGCACCGAGCCGCGGCCGGTCTCGTAGATTTTCTGCAGGTCGGCGCGCGGGGTGATGATTTCCGCCTCGGTGGGGAAGTCCGGGCCCTGCACGTGTTCGAGCAGCTCGCCGACGCCGGCGTCCGGCTGGTCGAGCAGGCGCACGCAGGCCGCGGCCACTTCGCGCAGGTTGTGCGGCGGCACGTCGGTGGCCATGCCCACGGCGATGCCGGTGGTGCCGTTGAGCAGCAGGTTGGGCAGGCGCGCCGGCAGCACTGCCGGCTCCTGCATGGTGCCGTCGAAGTTCGGCACCCAGTCGGCAGTGCCCTGGCCCAGCTCGGAGAGCAGGGTTTCGGCGTAGCGCGACAGGCGCGCCTCGGTGTAGCGCATGGCGGCGAAGGACTTGGGATCGTCCGGCGCACCCCAGTTGCCCTGGCCATCCACCAGCGGGTAGCGGTAGGAGAACGGCTGGGCCATCAGCACCATGGCTTCATAGCAGGCCGAGTCGCCGTGGGGGTGGTACTTGCCGAGCACGTCGCCGACGGTGCGCGCCGACTTCTTGTGCTTGGAGTCGGCGTCCAGGCCCAGTTCGCTCATGGCGTAGACGATGCGCCGCTGCACGGGCTTCAGGCCGTCGCCGATGTGCGGCAGGGCGCGGTCCATGATCACGTACATGGAGTAGTTCAGGTAGGCCTGTTCGGTGAACTCGGCGAGGGAGCGGCGCTCCACGCCTTCCAGGCTCAGATCGAGGGTTTCGCTCATGCGTGCCTCACGGGGAAGTGTTCTGGCGCAGCACCAGGGTGCCGTCGCGCTGGGAGAATTCGAGTTGTCTGAGGGCGCTCATGCCGAGCAGCACCTCGTTGCCGCCCATGCCCGGGGCGATGATCGCCGGCACGTCGCGTAGCAGGATGTCGCCAAGCTCCAGGCGTTGCAGGCGCGTGCGCCAGCCCCGGGTGCGGCCGTTGGCGGTGTCCAGGTCGATGGGCGCGCCACGCTGCAGTTGCAGGCGCAGGGCCAGGCCCTCCGGCACGGCCACGGCGCTGGCGCCGGTGTCCAGCAGGAAGGTCGCCGGGGTACCGTCGATCAGACCGTCGAACACGTAGTGGCCCTGGCGGTTGCCCAGCAGGCGCAGCTCCACGTAGCCGTCGCCGTGCAGCGACTGCGGCTGGACGTTGGGGTTGTGCTGGCGCTTTTCCCATAGGCCGAAGAAGTGCGTGGCCAGGCCGATGCCGGCCAGCCAGGCGAGCAGCATCATGGCCTTGCCGAGGCGGCGTCCGGGTTGCGCGTCGTTCATTTGCCACCCAGCCAGCCCTCCGCCGGGGCGGCGAAGCGCAGCACGTAGGGTCGCGCATCGCCGTCGGCGCGGGCCGCGTCGCCATTGTCCAGACCGATCCAGGCGCCCTTGTCGTCGATCACCAGGGCCTCGGCCACACCGTAGGGCAAGGCGTAGCGGCGCTCCGGCGCCAGGGCGCCGTCGGCGAACGACCAGCAGCGCTCGGCGGCGCCGCTGTCGGCGTTGCGCCGGCAGACCTGGTGCACCAGGCGCTCCAGGGTGAACAGCTTGCCCTGGTACAGCGCCAGGTCAGAGAAGTCCAGGGCCAGCGGCTTGTCGCTTTCCAGCTGCGGCGGCGGCAGCGCCGTCCCGGCCTCGCTGAGCAGCACGCAGGCGCCGTCGCATTTCCAGCTGCCGTTGTCGTTGCGCAGGCGCAGCAGGCCGCGGCGCTGGCGTTCGGCGGCGAGCCACAGGCGCTTGCCGTCGGCGTCGATGGCCAGGCCTTCGTAGTAGGCGTTGTTGACCATCAGCAGGCCGCTGGCGCGCGCCTGGCGCAGCAGCGTCGGCGGCAGCTCCAGCCATTGCGCGGCGCCGGCCTCCGGCACCCGCAGCACGCCGGCATAGGCCTCGCTGACCAGGTAGCGGTTGCCCTTGCCGTCGCAGCTGACGCCTTCGAAGTCCATGGCCCCGCCGCGCACCAGGCCATACAGCCAGGTGCGCGCGCGGGCGCCCCAGGACAGGCCACTGTCGGGCAGCCCGGGCGCGCTGAAGGTCTCGGCGCGGGCCTGCCAGACGCTGCCCGGGGTTTCGTCCGGGCGCAGGCCGTAGAGGCGGTCGTCGTCGCGGTCGGATACCGTCCACAGCTCGCCGCCGCACAGCGCCAGCCCCGACAGGTTGCCCGCGGGCATGCCTTCCACGGCGTGCTCGGAGAGGAACTGCAGGGCCGGCCCCTGCCCTACCGCGGGTGCGTCCGCCAGGGCCTGGGCGCAGCCGAGCACGGCCGCCAGGGCGGCCAGCGCGCGGCGCATCAGGCCAGGACCTCGGCCAGGTTGCCCTTGGTCTCCAGCCAGGACTTGCGGTCGCCGGCGCGTTTCTTGGCCAGCAGCATGTCCATGATCTCGACGGTGCCCTCGGCGTCTTCCAGGGTCAGCTGCACCAGGCGCCGGGTGTTCGGGTCCATGGTGGTTTCGCGCAGCTGCGGCGGGTTCATCTCGCCCAGGCCCTTGAAGCGGGTGACCTGCGGCTTGCCGCGGCGCTTCTCGGCCAGCAGCCGGTCGAGGATGCCGTCGCGCTCGGCGTCGTCCAGGGCGTAGAAGACTTCCTTGCCCAGGTCGATGCGGTATAGCGGCGGCATGGCCACGTAGACGTGCCCGGCTTCCACCAGCGGGCGGAAGTGGCGGACGAACAGGGCGCACAGCAGGGTGGCGATGTGCAGGCCGTCGGAGTCGGCGTCGGCGAGGATGCAGATCTTGCCGTAGCGCAGCTGGCTCAGGTCGGCGGCGCCCGGGTCGACGCCGATGGCCACGGCGATGTCGTGCACTTCCTGGCTGGCCAGGACTTCGCCGCCGTCCACTTCCCAGGTGTTCAGGATCTTCCCGCGCAGCGGCATGATCGCCTGGAATTCCTTGTCCCGCGCCTGCTTGGCCGAGCCGCCGGCGGAGTCGCCCTCCACCAGGAACAGCTCGGCGCGCATCGGGTCCTGGCCGGCGCAGTCGGCCAGCTTGCCGGGCAGCGCCGGGCCCTGGGTGATCTTCTTGCGCTCGACCTTCTTGCCCGCCTTGAGGCGGCGGCCGGCGTTGCTGATGGCCAGCTCCGCCAGTTGCAGGCCCAGCTCGGGGTTGGCGTTGAGCCAGAGGCTGAAGGCGTCCTTCACGACGCCGGAGACGAAGGCCGCCGCCTCGCGAGACGACAGGCGCTCCTTGGTCTGCCCGGAGAACTGCGGCTCCTGCAGCTTCATCGAGAGGACGAAGGCGATGCGCTCCCAGACGTCTTCCGGGGCCAGCTTGACGCCGCGCGGCAGCAGGTTGCGGAACTCGCAGAACTCGCGCATGGCATCCAGCAGGCCCTGACGCAGGCCGTTGACGTGGGTGCCGCCCTGGGCCGTGGGGATCAGGTTGACGTAGCTTTCCTGCAGCGATTCGCCGCCCTCGGGCAGCCACAGCAGGGCCCAGTCCACCGCCTCCTTGCTGCCGGCCAGGGTGCCGCAGAAGGGCTCTTCCGGCAGGCGCGGCAGCTCGGACACCGAGTCGGCCAGGTAGGAACGCAGGCCGTCCTCGTAGTGCCATTCGACGCGCTCGCCGCTGCTCTTGTCCTCGAAAGTGACCAGCAACCCCGGGCAGAGCACAGCCTTGGCCTTGAGCACGTGCTTCAGGCGGCTGACGGAGAACTTCGGCGAGTCGAAATACTTCGGATCGGGCCAGAAGCGCACGGTGGTGCCGGTGTTGCGCCGGCCGACGCTGCCGATGACCTCCAGGTCGCTGGCCTTGAAGCCGTCGGCGAAGGTCATGCGGTATTCGTTGGCGTCACGCTTGACGCGCACTTCCACCTGGGTGGAAAGCGCGTTCACCACCGAGATGCCCACGCCGTGCAGGCCGCCGGAGAACTGGTAGTTCTTGTTGGAGAACTTGCCGCCAGCGTGCAGCTTGGTGAGGATCAGCTCGACCCCCGGCACGCCCTCTTCGGGGTGGATGTCCACCGGCATGCCGCGGCCGTCGTCGATCACTTCCAGCGAGTTGTCCTCGTGGAGGATCACCTGCACGCTCTTGGCGTGGCCGGCCAGGGCCTCGTCCACGGAGTTGTCGATGACTTCCTGGGCCAGGTGGTTGGGCCGCGTGGTGTCGGTGTACATGCCCGGGCGCTTGCGCACCGGATCGAGGCCGGAGAGGACTTCGATGGCTTCTGCGGTATAGGCGTTCTGCTGGGCCATGGGGTCCCTTTTCAGTCAGCAAATTCAGTCGAAAGTGGAGAAATCGAGGTCGTGCCAGCGGCTCGCCGGCACTCCGGCGAAGGCCAGCAGCGCCGGCAGCCAGCGGCTGAAGCCCTGGAAGCTGTGGTCGCCACCGGCCTCGATGCGCAAGGCGCAGGCCCGGTAGAAGACCGCGGCCACCTTGTAGTCGAGGGTTTCGTCGCCGGTCTGCAGCCACACCTGGTAGCGCGCCGCATCGACCGGCGGCGGCACTTCGAGTTCCGCCAGGGCGTCGACGTGTTCCTGGGTCAGCACCCATTCCTCGCCGCTGTAATGGTTCTTCTGCGGCCCCAGGTAGCCGTCGAAACGGCCGTGGGGCAGCACCGCCGGGTTGATCAGCAGGGCCTTGAGGCCGTGCCGCTCGGCGAGATGGGTCGCATAGTAGCCGCCCAGGGAACTGCCGACCAGCAAGGGCCGGTCGAGTTCGCCGATGGCCGCCTGCAGCTGGGCCATGGCCTGCCGCGGGTGGTGGTGCAGTTCGGGCACCCGCAGGTGCGCCTGCAAGCCCAGGCGGCCCATGACGGCCATCAGCTGGCGGGCCTTCTGCGAGGCCGGGGAACTGTTGAAGCCGTGGATATAGAGGATATCGGTCATGGTGCGGGAGGCTACAAGCAGCGGGCAGCTGCCTGCAAGCCGCACACGTCAGTAGCCCTGGACGCTGTAGTCCACCTGGAAATCGATGCCGGTGACCCGCGACACGCCGGTCTGCACGCCGCCATCGGGCAGCAGGCGCAGCCAGCGGTAGCCCGGCGCCAGGGTGTCCACGCCGAAGTCCTCGCTGCCCGGGGCGAACTGCACGCAGGTGGAGGGGGACGCCAGTAGGCGCACGTCGCCGCGCAGGCGGTCGATCTCCTGGTGCACGTGGCCCCAGAGCAGACAGCGCACATGTCGGTGGCGGTCGAGCACGGCGAACAGGTCGTCCGGGTTGCGGATGCCGATGCGGTCCATCCACTGGCTGCCGATGCTCACCGGGTGGTGGTGGAAGGCCACCAGCACGTGGCGATCGCGCGCGTCGTGCAGGGCTTCGTCCAGCAGCGCCAGTTGCTCGGCGGACACCTGCCCGGGCACCGCGCCGGGGATGGTGGAATCGAGCAGGACGATGCGCCAGGCACCCAGGTCGAGCACCGGGTCGAGGAGGTCGCTGCCGGCGCAGACTTCGCGCATGGGCGCCAGCTCGTCATGGTTGCCGGGGAACCAGCGGGCCGGTGCCTGAATGCTGGAACAGATATCCAGGAAACGTCTGTACGACTCCGGGGAACCGTCCTGCGAGATATCACCCGTCGCCAGGACCAGGTCGATCCGCGGCTGCTCCTCGAGGACGCGCTTCACCACCTGTTGCAGGCTGTCCGCGGTATCCATGCCGAGAAGCCGGCCATCGTGCTCGGCGAACAGATGGCTGTCAGTGAGCTGCACCAGCAGCACCGGCTCATTTGAGGAAAATTCTTTCGCAGGCAATGCGCCTTCTCCTGTCAGGCGAGGCGTCGTCGTTGAAGGAAGTATGGTGACAGCCCCGGTGCCGGGCAAACCGGGAAAGAGTCACAGTTCACAGTATGCTCGCCGTCGGCCGGACGAACGACATTCTATCATGGCGCAATGCCATCACCCACGCTTTCAGCGTTGCAAGACCGGCTCCAGCTCGTGGCCGCAGGCCAGGCAGTGGCTCAGCCATTCGCCGAGGAAGAGGTTGAGCTGGCTCTTCTCGTCCGGCTGGTGCATGGCCTGGTTCGGGTAAGGGTAGATGGCCAGCAGGCGGCGCGCCTGCTCGGCGCCGACCACTTCGGCCATGCGCGCGTCATGGTAGACGCGCACTTCCAGGCGCGGCGCGGGCAGCCAGGGCAGGCCCAGCTCCTGGCGCACCTGCAGGGTGGTGGTGTAGGGGCAGGCCTCGATCACTTCCAGGGCCAGCACGCCGAGCAGGCGTTCGCCCTCGCTCAGCGCCACGCGGCGCTGCGACTGCACTTCGCGCATGTCCGGCAGCAGCCGCATCAGGCGCAGGTAGTTGGCCTCGCAGGTGGCTTGCAGCCCGGCCAGGTCGACACGGTAGCGTTCACGCAGCAGGTTCACACCCATAGGCCACGAACCTCGGCGCGGTTCAGCGCCAGCCATTGCAGGGCGAGCATGCTCGCGGCGTTGTTGACGCGCCCGTCGCGCACGGCCTGCAGGGCATCCTCGAGGGCCAGCACGTGGACGCGGATGTCCTCGCCCTCCTCCTCCAGGCCGTGGATGCCCGAGGCCCGGCTGCTGTCGCAACGGCCGACGAACAGGTGCACCAGTTCGTTGCAGCCGCCGGGCGACGGCAGATACTGGCTGATCGGCCAGAGTGCGCCGAGGTTCAGGCCGGCTTCTTCCACGGCTTCGCGGCGGGCGACCTCTTCAGGTTCTTCGTCCTTGTCGATCAGCCCGGCGACCAGCTCCAGCAGCCAGGGGTTGACCCCGGCCTCCAGGGCGCCGACGCGGAACTGCTCGATCAGTACCACTTCGTCACGCTGCGGGTCGTAGGGCAGCACGCAGACGGCATCGTGGCGGACGAACAGCTCGCGGCTGATCAGCGGCCCCATGTCGCCGGCGAACTGGCGATGACGCAGGTGCAGACGCTCAATGCGATAGAAGCCGCGGAAGCACTCCTCGCGTCGAGTGATCTCCACGTCGTCCGGACCCGCCTTGAAGATATCCGCCATCCCACACACTCATCGATCGGTTGAACTTCGCGCCATCCTATCGCGACGCCGTGCCCCGTGCAGCCTCTTTCCGCCACCGCCCGGCGGGGAGCCGCGCGACACTGCTACACTCGGCGGCGCGGCGAACCCGGCGCGGCTTCGCCGGTCCAAGCCGCGCGGCCAACCGCCGCCGGACACGCAAAGAAGGACTCCCATGGATTTTCTGAAAACCCTTGCCGCCGCGGGCCTGCTGCTGATGCTCGGCGGCTGCCAGAGCCTCTTCGGCCCCGGCCTGGGCGACCCGCTGAGCGCCCGCCACACGACCTTCGAACACCTGCAGCCGGGCTGCCAGGGCGAGCAGTGCCCGCTGTTCAACCTGGACACCCTGAGCTTCGACGCAGAGCCCGCGCTGAATGCGGCCATCGAGGCGCAGTTGCTCGACCTCGCCCGCAACACCCCGGACGACCCGCGCCCGGCCAGCCTCGCCGGCTACGAGCGGGATTTCCTGGCCAGCGCCAAGCCGGGCTGGAGCAGCTATCTGCAAGCGAAGATACGCGAGCAGCATGACGGCCTGGTGATCGTCGAGCTGTCCAGCTACGTCTTCACCGGCGGCGAGTACGGCCAGCCGGGGCGCGCCTTCATCAACTACGACCGCCGCCTGCACAAGGTGCTGACGCTGCAGGACGTGCTGCTGCCCGGCCAGGAAGAGGCCTTCTGGCAGAACGCGCGCCTGGCCCACCAGGCCTGGGTGGTGCAGAACAAGCTGGTGGAACAGGACGCGAACTTCCTCAGGGACTGGCCGTTCCAGAAGACCCCGCACTTCGCCCTGACCTTCGGCGCGCTGACGCTGAAGTACGACATCGACCGCATCGCCCCGCACTCGGTCGGGCACCCGGAGCTGAAGATTCCGTATCCGCGGCTCAACGGTATCGTCAAGCCGTATTACTTCCCGGGGCGTGGGGCGCAGTAGGGCATCGCACGATTCCCATGTAGGAGCGCGCCCTGCGCGCGATTCGCGGGCAGGGCCCGCTCCTACAGATCACCGAGAGGCATGGTGCTGCCTGGAGCGGACCTTGTCCGCGAACGGTGTTCACCGGCGGCAGCAGTGCTTCGGATTCGTTCCCTCTCTCGCAAGCGGGAGAGGGGGCTGTCCGGCATGGACGGGGGTTCGGCATCAACCTGTAGGAGCAGCTGTCTTACAGGCTGCACCGAAGTGCTCTTCGTAGGAGCGAGCTTGCTCGCGAACCGCATGGCACCGCGTTTGTTCGCGAGCAAGCTCGCTCCTACGAGAAGCCATGCTCGCCTGCAACGTAGGAGTGGACTCCGTCCGCGATCCGGCCGCCTGGCCGGTCAAGCCTTCGCGCCGATGCGCCCCAGCGCCAGTTGCAGCACACCGGCCACCAGCAGCGCCGGCAGGGTGGCGCCCAGGTCCGGGGCGTAGTTGGCCAGCAGGTGGTAGGTGACCACGCCGCCGGCCCAGGCCAGCAGCGAGCCCCAGCGCAGGCCGGGGCGGACTTCGGCGGCGGCGCGGCGGCGCAGCAGGAAGTGGTCGACCAGCACCACGCCGAACAGCGGGGCGAACACCGAGCCGATCAGCAGCAGGAAGTTCTGGTACTGCTCAAGCGGCGCGAACCAGGCGATCAGGGTGCAGAGCACGCCGATGATCAGCGCCAGGTGCTCGACCTTCAGCGGCACCAGGATGCCGCTGGAAACCGCCGCCGAGTGGATGTCGGCGAAGGCCTTTTCCGACTCGTCGAGTAGGATCAGCAGCAGCGGGATGCCCATGCCGGCGCCGGCCAGGGCCAGCAGCAGGGCGTTGGCGTCGCTGCCCTGGGCGAACGCCAGGGTGTAGGCCACGCCCAGGCCCATCAGCCAGAAGCAGCCGATGAAGAAGCCCAGCGCGGCGCCGCCGAACACCTGCCCGGCGTGCTTGCCGAAGCGCGAGTAGTCGGCGATCAGCGGCAGCCAGGACAGCGGCATGGCGATGGCGATGTCGAAGCCCACCGCCAGCGGCAGCGAGCCGTCGCCGCCACGGGCCCAGATGGCCGCGAGGTCCGCGCGGTGCAGCAGGTCCCAGGTCAGCCAGATGCAGGCCGCCAGCAGCAGCCAGATGCCCCACTTGCGCAGCACGCGGCGGACGAAGGCCAGCGGCCCGCTGACCGCCAGCAGGGTGGCCAGGGCGCCGAACACCAGGGTCCACAGCGCCGGGCTGGTCCAGGCGCTGCCCTCGCCGAAGGCGCGCGCGGCCAGCAGGCTGGCGGCGTCGCGCATGACGATCACCTCGAAGGCGCCCCAGCCCACCAGTTGCAGCAGGTTGAGCACGGCCGGCAGCGCCGCGCCGTGGCCGCCGAGGCTGAGCTTGAGCGAGGCCATGGCGGCCAGCCCGGTGTCGCTGCCGATCACCCCGGCGGCGGCCAGCAGCAGCACCCCGACCAGGGTGCCGAGGAAGATCGCCAGCAGCGAGCCGGCCAGGCCCAGGCCGGGCGCCAGCAGCGCGCCGGTCTGCAGCACCATCAGGCCGATGCCGAGGGAGAACCACAGGGAGAACAGGTCGCGCAGGCCGAGCACGCGCTGGGCGGAGCCAACGGCGACGGCCGGGGAATAGTTGGTTGCGGTGAGAGTGGTCACGATGTGCGCAAGGCTCTGGGGTTATTGGGATGTGTCTTCTTTTCGTAGGAGCGAGCTTGCTCGCGAACAGCCCGGGCTCGGGGCCGGTTCGCGAGCAAGCTCGCTCCTACGGGTGCCGCGGTGTAGCGATCAGACCTGCTTGTAGATCACCGAGCCTTCATCCTTGAAGCGCGCGGCCTGTTCCTGGAAGCCGGCCTCGATGGCCTTCTGCTCGTCGGTCAGGCCGTTTTCCTTGGCGTAGTCGCGGACTTCCTGGGTGATCTTCATCGAGCAGAACTTCGGCCCGCACATGGAGCAGAAGTGCGCGACCTTGGCCGAGTCCTTCGGCAGCGTCTCGTCATGGAAGGCGCGCGCGGTGTCAGGGTCCAGGCCGAGGTTGAACTGGTCTTCCCAGCGGAACTCGAAGCGCGCCTTGGACAGCGCGTTGTCGCGGATCTGCGCGCCCGGATGACCTTTCGCGAGATCGGCAGCATGCGCGGCGATCTTGTAGGTGATGATGCCGGTCTTCACGTCATCCTTGTTCGGCAGGCCCAGGTGCTCCTTGGGCGTGACGTAGCAGAGCATGGCGCAGCCGAACCAGCCGATCATCGCCGCGCCGATGCCCGAGGTGATGTGGTCGTAGCCGGGGGCGATGTCGGTGGTCAGCGGGCCGAGGGTGTAGAACGGCGCCTCGTCGCAGCATTCCAACTGCTTGTCCATGTTCTCCTTGATCAGCTGCATGGGCACGTGGCCGGGGCCTTCGATCATCACCTGCACGTCGTGCTTCCAGGCGATCTTGGTCAGCTCGCCGAGGGTTTCCAGCTCGCCGAACTGGGCGGCGTCGTTGGCGTCGGCCACCGAGCCCGGGCGCAGGCCGTCGCCCAGCGAGAAGCTGACGTCGTAGGCCTTCATGATTTCGCAGATTTCCTCGAAGTGCGTATAGAGGAAGTTCTCCTGGTGGTGCGCCAGGCACCACTTGGCCATGATCGAGCCGCCGCGCGAGACGATGCCGGTGACGCGCTTGGCGGTCAGCGGCACGTAGCGCAGCAGCACACCGGCGTGGATGGTGAAGTAGTCCACGCCCTGCTCGGCCTGCTCGATCAGGGTGTCGCGGAAGATTTCCCAGTTCAGGTCCTCGGCGATGCCGCCGACCTTCTCCAGCGCCTGGTAGATGGGCACGGTGCCGATCGGCACCGGGCTGTTGCGCAGGATCCACTCGCGGGTCTCGTGGATGTGCTTGCCGGTGGACAGGTCCATCACCGTGTCGGCGCCCCAGCGGATGCCCCAGGTGAGCTTCTCCACCTCTTCCTCGATGGACGAGCCCAGGGCGCTGTTGCCGATGTTGCCGTTGATCTTCACCAGGAAGTTGCGGCCGATGATCATCGGCTCCAGTTCCGTGTGGTTGATGTTCGCCGGGATGATGGCGCGGCCGCGGGCGATCTCCTCGCGGACGAACTCGGCGGTGATCTCCTGCGGGATGCTGGCGCCGAAGCTCTGCCCCGGGTGCTGGTCCTTGAGCAGGCCGGCGGCGCGGGCTTCCTGCAGCTTCATGTTCTCGCGGATGGCGATGTATTCCATCTCCGGGGTGATGATGCCCTGGCGCGCGTAGTGCATCTGCGTGACGTTCTTCCCGGCCTTGGCCCGGCGCGGGGTGCGCACGTGGGCGAAGCGCAGGGCGTCGAGGCTGGCGTCGGCCAGGCGGGCCTGGCCGAAGTCGGAGGTCAGGCCGGGGAGGATTTCCGTGTCGCCGCGCTCGTCGATCCAGCGCGAGCGCACATCGGGCAGGCCCTTGCGCAGGTCGATGCGCACTTCGGGGTCGGTGTAGGGGCCGGAGGTGTCGTAGACGAACACCGGGGCGTTCTTCTCGCCGCCGAAGGCGGTGGGGGTGTCGGCCAGGGAAATTTCCCGCACCGGCACGCGGATGTCCGGGCGCGAGCCGGTCAGGTAGACCTTGCGCGAATTGGGGAAGGGCTGCGCCGACTGGCGATCGAGCTGTTCAAGGCGGGTTACGTTGTTCTTCTGGGTGCTCATCCTGGCTCTCCTGGGTTGATTGTCGGGAGAACCTGGGTGACGCGGGAGCCGCAAGGCACTGCGGAGAAAGGACGCGTCCAGGGAGGGCTGGGGCCGGCCGGAAAGGCACTGGGGACGCGGACTTCTTGTTCCCTACGCGGGTGCTAACCCGATCAGGTTCAACGGGATCCGGAACTATCCGATCTCAGCCCCTCGCAATGGGGCACCCCGACAAGAACGTCCGCAGTCTAAACAAGAGTTCGGTGCTTGGCCAATGCCGCCGGGCCGAAAGTATCGGATGCGACTTCGCGGTCACGCCCCGGCAACTACAATGCTGCAACGAATTGCCCGAAGATGGCGCCTTGACCGCCAATCGGGGCGACCGTAGCCTTGCCCCACCCGCACACTTTCTAGGACGAACGAATGCTGCGCAGACTCTCCCTGGCTGTCGCCGTGGCCGCCTCCACAGGTTTCGTCTGGGCAGCACAGCCCACGTCGAGCGTCGCTCCACTGCCGACCAAGACCGACCTGATCAGCGTCTACAAGGATGCCGTAGACAACAACGCCGACCTCGCCGCCGCCCAGGCCGACTACCTGGCGCGCAAGGAAGTCGTGCCCCAGGCGCGCTCCGGCCTGCTGCCGCAGATCAACGCCGGCGGCAGCCTGGGCACCAGCCGCACCTCGCTGGACACCCCGGACGTCACCCTCAACCGCAGCAGCCAGCTGGTCCAGGCCAGCCTCAGCCAGCCGCTGTTCCGCGCCGACCGCTGGTTCCAGCTCAAGGCCGCGGAAAACATCAGCGAACAGGCCCAGCTGGAATTCTCCGCGACCCAGCAGCGGCTGATCCTGCAGACCGCCGAGACCTACTTCGGCGTGCTCCGCGCCCAGGACAACCTGGCCGCCAGCAAGGCCGAGGAAGCGGCCTTCAAGCGCCAGCTCGACCAGTCCAACGAACGCTTCGACGTCGGCCTGTCGGACAAGACCGACGTGCTCGAATCCCAGGCCGGCTACGACACCGCGCGGGCCAACCGGATCGTCGCCGAACAGGCGGTGGAAGACGCCTTCCAGGCCCTGGTGACCCTGACCAACCGCGACTACAGCGGCATCGAGGGCATCCTCCACTCGCTGCCGGTGGTGGTGCCGACGCCGAACGACGCCAAGGCCTGGGTGGATACCTCGGTGCAACAGAACATCGCCCTGCAGGCCAGCAACTTCGCGGTTACCGCCGCCGAGGAAACCCTGCGCCAGCGCAAGGCCGGGCACCTGCCGACCGTGGACGCGGTGGTGCAGTACCAGAAGGGCGACAACGACGCGCTGGGCTTCACCAACGCCGACGGCAGCGTCCCGCACTACGGCAAGTGGGTGGACCAGACCAGCGTCGGCGTGCAGCTGAACATCCCGATCTACAGCGGCGGCCTGACCAGCTCCCAGGTGCGCGAGTCGTACCAGCGCCTGAACCAGAGCGAGCAGCTGCGCGAAAGCCAGCGCCGCCAGGTGGTGCAGGACGCGCGCAACCAGCACCGCGCGGTGAACACCGACGTGGAAACGGTGAAGGCGCGGCGCCAGGCGATCATCTCCAACCAGAGCTCGCTGGAAGCCACCGAGATCGGCTACCAGGTCGGCACCCGCAACATCGTCGACGTGCTCGACGCCCAGCGCCAGCTGTACAGCGCGGTGCGCGACTACAACAACAGCCGCTACGACTACATCCTCGACAACCTGCGCCTGAAGCAGACCGCCGGCACCCTCAGCCCGGCCGACCTGCAGGCCCTGGGCACCTACCTCAAGGCCGACTACAACCCGGACAAGGACTTCCTCCCCCCGGACCTGGCCAAGGCCGCCGAGCAGCAGCTGGAAAGCAGCAGCAAGGCGCGGACCCAGCAGTGAATAACAAGCCCGGCAGAAGCCGGGCTTGTTGTTTGCGGGGCGGACTCCGTCCGCTCCTACGCCACACCCCACACCATTTCCATGTAGGAGCGCGCCCTGCGCGCGAAATCGCGGGCAGGGCCCGCTCCTACAGGTTGCTGGGGAGCACGGTATTCCTCCTCCCCCGTAGGAGCGGACCTTGTCCGCGATAGCCGGACGTCCCGGCGCGGATCGCGGATGAGATCCGCTCCTACACCGCTCCACCCACGCCATTTCCCTGTAGGAGCGCGCCCTGCGCGCGAAATCGCGGGCAGGGCCCGCTACCCACGCCATTTCCATGCAGGGGCGTAGGACGCATAACGCCTACGGCGTTATCCGCCGTTTGACCGGAGTTGCGGACCGCTCGAGATCGACCTTGGCGTGGACGACCAGCACGGTTAGGCGGCGTATAACCGCGAACGGTTATACGCCCTACGTCAGTTCCTATAGTCCGGCTGGATGCGGTCCAGCATGCGCAGCAGCGCCTCCCAGGCCAGGTCGATGCCGTCCGGGTCGCTCAGCTCGCCTTCGGCCTGCGGCTGATGGGGTTCGTTGAACTGGCGCTCGGTGCGCCGGCACACCGCGTCCGGCGGGATCACCAGTTCGCCGCCGGCCTGGGCGGCGATCTGGATGTCGCAGGCCTTCTCCAGGTAGTACATGCGCAGGAACGCCTGCTTCACGCTCGCGCCCACGGTCAGCAGGCCGTGGTTGCGCAGGATCATCCCCAGGTGGTCGCCGAGGTCGCGCACCAGGCGCTGCTGCTCGTCGAACGACAGCGCGATGCCCTCGTAGTCGTGGTAGCCCAGGCGCCCGTAGAACTCCATGGACATCTGGTTCAGCGGCAGCAGCCCCGCGGCCTGGGCCGCCACCGCGCAACCGGCGCGGGTGTGGGTGTGCAGCACGCACTGGGCGTCCTCGCGGGCGGCGTGGATGGCGCTGTGGATGACGAAGCCGGCCGGGTTGACCTTGTAGCGCGTCGGCGCCACCGGGTTGCCGGCCAGGTCGATCTTCACCAGGCTGGAGGCGCTGATCTCGTCGAACATCAGCCCGTAGGGGTTGATCAGGAAATGGTGATCCGGTCCCGGAAGGCGCAGGGAAATGTGGGTGAAGATCAGGTCGCTCATGCGGAAATGGGCGATCAGCCGGTAGCAGGCGGCCAACTCCTCGCGCAGTGTCCACTCTTCGGCGGAGCAGGTTTCACGGGAGGGCATCGGGATGGTCATGCCGGGGTTCCTCTTGTTGTTCGGGCGACAGGCGAAGAGCATATGCGGGGCTCTTCGTAGGAGCGAGCTTGCTCGCGAACCGGGCGGGCACGGTGCCGGGTTTGGTTCGCGAGCAAGCTCGCTCCTACAGGGGACCGGCTCTTCGCTCTTGCCTGTAGCTTGCAGCTTGCAGCTTGCAGCTTGCAGCTTGCAGCTTGCAGCTTGCAGCCTATAGCTTGACCTATTGCGCCGCCCAGGCGTTGAAGCGCTCTTCCAGCTCCTCGCCATGGTCGGCCCAGAACTCGTCGTCCATGGCCAGGCCCACCTTGATGTTCGCCGGCGCGGTCGGCACCCAGCGCGCCAGATCCTGCGGCAGGCGTTCGGCGGCCTGCTTGTTGGTCGGGCCGTAGGGGATGTTGTGCACGTAGTCGACCTGGGCGTCGGCCTGGTTGGCGAAGGCGATGAAGCGCTTGGCCAGGTCGACGTGCTGCGAGCCCTTGATGATCGCCCAGTAGTCCATGCCGTACAGCGCGCCCGGCCAGACCAGGTCGAGGTTGCGCCCGCTCTTGTGGGCGTCGGCGATGCGTCCGGTGTAGCTGGTGGTCATCACCACGTCGCCGGCGGCGAGCCACTGCGGCGGCTGGGCGCCGGCCTCCCACCACTGGATCGATGGCTTGATCTGGTCGAGCTTGGCGAAGGCGCGGTCGACGCCGGCCTTGGTGGAGAGCACCTTGTAGACGTCCGCCGGGGCGACGCCGTCGGCCATCAGGGCGAACTCCAGGTTGTACACCGCGCGCTTGCGCAGGCCGCGCTTGCCGGGGAATTTCTTCAGGTCCCAGAAGTCCTGCCAGCCGCTGGGCGCGGTCTTCAGCTTGTCGGCGTCGTAGGCGATGGCCACGCCCCACACCAGCGCGGCCGAGCCGCACTCCTTGGCGGCGTTGGGCACCAACTGGTCGGCGCCGCCCAGCTGCTTCCAGTCCAGCGGCACGAACATGCCCAGGTCGCAGTTGCGCGCCAGGTCCGGGCCCTCGATCTGCACCACGTCCCAGTCGGCGTGGCCGGTGTCGGTCATCACCTTGATGCGCGCCATCTCGCCGTTGTACTCGGCCTGGGTCAGGCGCGCCCCGCTGGCCTTGGCGAAGGGCTGGAAGAAGGCTACGTCCTGGGCCTTCTGCCCGGCGCCGCCGTAGCCGACCACGACCATGGAATCCTGCGCCTGGGCGCTGCCGAGACCGAGTCCCAGGAGCAGCAGCAGGGGTTGCAAAGCGTTCTTGCGCGAAATCATCGAGCGGACCCTCTGTGGATGCGAACCGTGGCCACCGCGGTGGCACGGCGGAGGTGGGTTGGGCGTACCGGAACAACTCGCGGATGGAGGCGGCTGGCAGTCAGAGGCGAAGGGGCGCCGCGGCGTGGAGCGGCCGGCGCGGGTAGATACCGTGGGGCACGGTTCATGCGCATCTCCTCTTGTAGTTGTTGTGGAGTACGTCGCTGGGCACGCCTCGTCGGCGACGGGGCGTGGAAATGAAACTACCCAGTCACTTTTAAAAAAACAAGTTGATTTTTTACTGAAGGTAAATTTCCATGGAAATACGTTAGATGACCATCCGCCCACCAGGAGCCCCGCCGTGTCCGACGTCATCCACTTCCAGAAGTCCGCCCTGCAGTTCCAGCCCTATGCCGGCCAGGCGCCGGAGAACGCCGCCATCTGCCGCCTGATCGGCCCGGCCGACAGCCAGACCATGGGCGCCGGCCTGGCCCGCTTCGACGGCTGCTCCATCGAGTGGACGGTGCTCTACGACGAGCTGATCGTGGTGCTGGAAGGCCACTTCCGCCTGCGCCTGGGCGAGCGCGTCATCGAGGCCGCGCCGGGCGACGTGATCTGGGTGCCGGAGCGCACGCCGCTGGCCTACGAGGGCGAGAAGGCCTGCGTGTTCTACGCCCTCTACCCGGTCGACTGGCAGGCCCGCAACGCCTGAGCCCCCCCCCCGCAGAACAACAAGAAAGGACGACGTCCGTGAGCCATGCCTTCCCGCACCTGTTCAGCCCGCTGCAAATCCGTGGCAAGCGCCTGAAGAACCGCATCATGTCCACCGGGCACGACACCTCCATGCCCACCGACAACCTGGTCAACGACCAACTGGTGGCCTACCACCAGGCCCGCGCCAAGGGCGGCGTGGGGCTGATCGTGATGCAGGTGGCGGGAGTGCACGACAGCGCCCGCTACACCTCCCACGTGCTGATGGCCACCGACGACGCCTGCATCCCCGGCTACCGCCGCGTCGCCGAGGCCTGCCATGCCGAGGGCACCCTGGTGCTGTCGCAGATCTTCCACCCCGGGCGCGAGATCATGGAGTCCAGCGACGGCCTGCTGGCGGTGGCCTACTCCGCCTCGGCCTCGCCGAATGAGCGCTTCCGCGTGATGCCGCGCGAGCTGGACCAGCGCATGATCGACGAGATAGTCGCCGGCTACGCCGCCGCCGCGCGACGCCTGCACCAGGCCGGGCTGGACGGCGTGGAAGTGGTGGCCAGCCACGGCTACCTGCCGGCGCAGTTCCTCAACCCGCGGGTGAACCGCCGCACGGACGGCTACAACGGCGACCTCGACGCCCGCCTGCGCTTCACCCGCGAGGTGATCGCCGCGGTGCGCGCGGCCACGGCCGAGGACTTCATCGTCGGCCTGCGCATCTCCGCCGACGAGCGCGACCCCGAGGGCCTGACCGAGGACGAGTCGCTGCTGGCCGTGCGCGCACTGCAGGGCGAGCTGGACTACGTGCACATAGTCGCCGGCACCTCCGCCTCCCTCGGCGGCGCCATCCACATCGTCCCGCCCATGGCCATCGAGGCCGCCTACCTGGCCAGCAACGCCGCGACCTTCAAGGCGCGCCTGGACATCCCGCTGTTCGTCACCGGGCGCATCAACCAGCCGCAGGAGGCCGAGCTGATCATCGCCCGCGGCCAGGCCGACGTGTGCGGCATGACCCGCGCGCTGATCTGCGACCCGCAGATGCCGAACAAGACCGAGACCGGCCACGTCGAGGACGTGCGCGCCTGCATCGCCTGCAACCAGGCGTGCATCGGCCACTTCCACCGCGGCTACCCGATCTCCTGCATCCAGCACCCGGAAACCGGCCGCGAGCTGCAGTACGGGCGCATCGAGCCGGCCGCGCAACGCAAGCGCGTGCTGGTGGCCGGCGGCGGCCCGGCGGGCATGAAGGCTGCGGCGGTGGCGGCGCAGCGCGGCCATGAGGTCATCCTCTGCGAGGCCGGCGCGCAGCTCGGCGGCCAGGTCAACCTGGCGCAACTGCTGCCGCGCCGCGCCGAATTCGGCGGCGCCTCCACCAACCTGCAGCGCGAAATGCAGCTGGCCGGCGTGGAAGTGCGGCGCAACACCCGCGTCGACCGCGCCCTGGTGGAAGCCGAGAAGCCCGACCTGGTGATAGTCGCCACCGGCGCCAGGCCCTACTGGCCGCCCTTCGAGCGCGGCGGCGAACTGCAGGTGGTGGACGCCTGGCAGGTGCTGCGCGGCGAGGTGCAGATCGGCCGCTCGGTGCTGGTCACCGACTGGCGCTGCGACTGGATCGCCCCCGGCATCGCCGAGCAACTGGTGCGCGCCGGCCACCAGGTGCGCCTGGCGGTGAACGGCACCCACGCCGGCGAGAACCTGCCGCTCTACGTGCGCGACCACCTGGCCGGCGAGCTGCACCGCCTGGGCATCGAGATCACCCCCTACGCGCGGCTGTACGGCTGCGACGACAGCAGCGTCTACCTGCAGCACAGCGCCAGCGGCGAACCGATGATCTTCGAAGGCATCGACACCCTGGTACTGTGCCAGGGCCACCAGCCGGTGGACGACCTGGCCGCCGAACTGGAAGGCCTAGTGGAATTCCGCCGCATCGGCGACTGCCTGGCCCCGCGCACGGCCGAAGAAGCGATCTACGAAGGCCTCAAGGCAGCCTGGGCAATCTGAGTCGCTGGGGCGGGCGTAGGGCGGATAACCGTTCGCGGTTATCCGCCGTTTGACCTTGGCCACCGCGCGCTCGGAGCCGAACCCGAAGCCGCCCCGTCCCACGCCAAGTCCAACAACAGCGTCCGCGGCAAGCGAGGTGTAGCGGCGTACAACCGCGAACGGTTGTACGCCCTACGCGACCCACAGGCGCGGCGCATTGTTTAGAATGCCCCACGACCGACTCGCCAGGACCCTCGCCGCATGAGCCCGAAAGCCCCGCAGCAAGCCCCCGCCAGCGCCGAAGCGCAGTTCCTCGGCACGCGCATTCGCGGCCTGCGCAAGCGGCGCGGCATGACCCTGGCCGAGCTGGCCGAGCAGAGCAAGCTCACCGCCGGCTACATCAGCCAGTTGGAACGCAACCTGGCCTACCCGTCGATCCCGGCGCTGTTCAACATCGCCCGCAGCCTGGGCGTGACCATCCAGTGGTTCTTCGCCAGCGAGGTGCAGGCCGACCCGGCCGACGCCGGCTACGTGGTGCGGCGCAATGCGCGCACCAGCGTGCACTACGAGGACGGCATCGTCGACGAACTGCTCAGCCCGCAACCCACCCGCCAGCTGGAAATCCTCCACTCACGCTTCCCGCCCGGCACCTACAGCCAGCAGAGCTACAGCCACGAGGGCGAGGAAGCCGGCTACCTGCTCAGCGGCACCTTCGAGCTGTGGGTGGGCGAGCGGTATTTCCTGCTCAACGAAGGCGACAGCTTCAGCTACTCCAGCCAGGAGCCGCACCGCTACGGCAACCCCGGGGACGTGGATGCGGTGGTGCTTTGGGTGATTACGCCGCCGACGTTCTGATCCTCAGCGTAGGGCGTATAACCGTTCGCGGTTATACGCCGCCTGACCGTACGGGCCGTCCACGCCAAGGTCAGCCCTGGAGCCGCCTGGGGCCACGGTCAAACGGCGGATAACGTCGAACGTTATCCGCCCTACCCCAACAACCGCGCCAGACCGTCGAGCAGCCGCCGCAACGCCCCCTGGTTAGCCCGCAGCACCCCCAACCCAGCCTCAGCCATGCGCTGCGCCACCGCCGGCTCATCCCACAACTGCCCCACCGCCACCGCCAGCGTCGGCGCATCCAGCACCTCGCGCAGGGCGCCGACCTCGCGCAGTTGCGCGGCGATCTCGAGGAAGTTGAACAGCTGCGGCCCGGACAGCACTGGCTTGCCCAGCGCCGCCGGCTCCAGCAGGTTGTGCCCGCCGTTGGGCACCAGGCTGCCGCCGACGAAGGCGACGTCGGCCAGCGCGTAGAGGAACAGCAGTTCGCCCATGGTGTCGCCGAGCAGCACCTGGGTGGCGGCCTGCACCGGCTCGCCGCCGGAACGGCGCAGCGTGGCGAAGCCCTCGCGACGGCACAGTTCGAACATGCCGTCGAAGCGTTCCGGGTGGCGCGGCACCAGGATCAGCAGGGCGTCCGGGTGCGTTTCCAGCAGCTTGCGGTGGGCGGCGAGAACGATCTCGTCTTCCCCGGCATGGGTGCTGGCGGCGATCCACACCGGCCGGGCCTCGACCTGCCAGTCATGGCGCAGGGCCGTGGCGCGGGCGAGCAGTTCGGGGTCGATGCTCAGGTCGAACTTGATCGAGCCGGTCACGCTCACGCACTCCGGGCGCGCGCCCAGGCGGCGGAAGCGCTCGGCCTCGGCCTCGGTCTGCACCGCCAGCCAGCTCATCTCGCCGAGCATCGGCCGCGTCAGCCCCTCGAAACGCGCGTAGCCGCGGGCCGAGTGCTCGGACAGGCGCGCATTGGCCAGCGCCACCGGGATGCCGCGGCGGGCGCACTGGTGGATGTGGTTGGGCCACAGCTCGGTTTCCATGATCACCGCCAGGCGCGGCTTCACCCGGTCGAGGAAGCGCGCCGCGGCCCAGGGCAGGTCATAGGGCAGGTAGCAGTGCTGGACGCTGTCGCCGAACAGCGCGCGGATGCGCTCGGAGCCGGTCGGCGTCATGCAGGTGACGGTGATCGGCAACTGTGGATAACGCTGCTGCAGGGCGCGGATCATCGGTGCCGCGGCGATGCTCTCGCCCACCGACACGGCGTGCACCCAGATGCCGCCCGGCTGCATCGCCGGCAGGCCGAAGGCAAAGCGCTCGCCGATGCGCCGGGCATAGGCCGGCGCCTTGCGCGAACGCAGGAACAGGCGCAGCGCGACCAGCGGCAGGCCCAGGTGGAACAGCAGGGTATAGAGAGTCCGGTTCATGGCGGCGGAGAGTAGCAAATAACGCCGGAGGTTCGCCTGGCTCCTACCTTGCCGACAGGCTCTTCGTAGGATGGTGTTGAGCGAAGCGATACCCATCACCAGAGTCCGATGGGTATCGCAAGCTCAACCCATCCTACGAGAAGCCGTGCCCGCCCGCGGGGTAGGAGCGGATTCATCCGCGATCATGAACCACCACAATGGCGCGGGGCGAGCCATCGCGGACGGAGTCCGCTCCTACAATCGTGCCTCCTATTCCTTCAGGTGCTCGGCGAAGCATTCGCCCAGCCACTGCGCCGCAGGGCCCAGGGGCTCGTCGCGGCGCCAGACCAGCTCCACCACCAGCGGCGGCGGCGTCCAGTCGCTGGCCAGCTCCACCAGCAGCGGCTGGTAGGCCGGGTACTGCGCCACGTGGCGCGGCAGCCAGGCCCAGCCGAGGTCGCGCATCAGCAGTTCGGCCATGGCGTAGAAGCTGTCGGCGCGCCACACCAGCGGGCTGATCTGCTCGCCGCCGGGGTAGTGGCTGTCCTGCGGCGCCATCAGCAACTGGCGGTGCCGCGCCAGCTCGCGGCGGTCAGCGTAGTCCAGGCTGGCCAGGACGTGGCCGGCGCCGCACACGGTGACCATCTCGATGGTGCCCAGGTGCTGGCGCTCCAGTTCGTCCGGCATGCCCTCGTGGTGGAACAGCAGGCCGAGGTCGGCGCGGCGCTCCAGCAGCTTGCGCGCCACGTCGCCCTGGGCGCCGCTGGCCAGTTGCACTTCCAGGGTGGGGAAGGCCCGGGCCAGCGCCTGCAGGCCGGAAAGCACCGGCTGGTAGGGCATGGCCTCGTCCTGGGCCAGGCGCAGGCGCGCTTCCTCGCCGCGCACCAGGGCCATCGCCCGGCTTTCCAGGCGCTGGCACTGGCGCAGCACCTCGCGGGCCTCGTCGAGCAGCGCCCTGCCCTCCTGGGTCAGCACCGGCTGGCGGCCGCTGCTGCGGTCGAACAGGCTCACGCCCAGGTCGCTCTCCAGCAACGCGATGGACGAGCTGACCGCCGACTGCACACGCTGGAGCTGGCGCGCCGCCGCCGAGAAGGAAGATTGATCGGCAACGCTGACGAAGAGTCGCAACTGGTCCAGGTTCCACTGCATAGCCTATCTCCTTTGCAGATAGGTAATGACTTTATCCCATCGCCAGGAACACTAGAATGTCGCTATTCGCAACATCGGCCGCCCGCCCGGCCGCTCCTGGGGAGGACTGAACATGCCCGGCTATCTCTATCTCGCCATCGCCATCGTCGCCGAAGTCATCGCCACCGCTTCGCTGAAGTCGGTGAAAGGCCTGTCCACGCCGCTGCCCCTGCTGCTGGTGATCGTCGGCTACGCCATCTCCTTCTGGATGCTCACCCTGGTGGTGCGCAGCATCCCGGTGGGCATCGCCTACGCCATCTGGGCCGGCCTGGGCATCGTGCTGGTCAGCGTCGCCGCGCTGGTGCTCTACCAGCAGAAACTCGACGCCCCGGCGCTGCTGGGCATGGGCCTGATCGTCAGCGGCGTGGTGGTGATCCAGCTGTTCTCCGGCAGCGTCAGCCACTGAGCCACAGCCCCCTCGGTTATACTGCGCGCTTCGTTTCACGCGAGGCGCGCCCTTCCATGACCCAACCCCTGAGCACCGACATCCTGGTCGTCGGCGGCGGCATCGCCGGCCTCTGGCTGAATGCCCGCCTGCGCCGCGCCGGCTATTCCACCGTGCTGGTGGAGAACACCGCGCTCGGCGGCGTGCAGAGCATGCGCTCGCAGGGGATCATCCACGGCGGCACCAAGTACGCCCTGCACGGCGCGCTGACCGGCGCCTCGGAAGCCATCGCCGACATGCCCTCGCTGTGGCGCCAGTGCCTGGCCGGCGACGGCGAGCTGGACCTGCGCGGCGTGCGCGTGCTTTCCGACGCCCACTACCTGTGGTCGCCGGGCGGCCTGGCCGGCAACCTCACCAGCTTCTTCGCCAGCAAGGCGGTGCGCAGCCGCGTCGCCCAGGTGAAGGGCGACGAACTGCCGCCCGCGCTGCAGGACAAGGCCTTCAAGGGCAAGGCCTACCGCCTCTCCGAACTGGTGCTGGACGTGCCCAGCCTGGTCGCCCACCTGGCGGTGCTGGGCGGCGACGGCCTGCTGGCCGGGGAGCGCATCGAGCCGCTGCGCGAAGGCGACGAGCTGGTCGGCCTGCGCGTCGACGGCCGCGACATCCGCGCCCAGCGCGTGGTGCTGGCCGCCGGCGCCGGCAACGAGGCGCTGCTGCGCGAACTCGGCCTGGAGCAACCGGCCATGCAGCGCCGCCCGCTGCACATGGTGCTGCTCAAGGCGCCGACGCTGAAGCCGCTGTACGCCCACTGCGTCGGCGGCGGGCCCAAGCCGCGGGTCACCGTGACCACCCACCCGGCCGCCGACGGCCAGTGGGTGTGGTACCTGGGCGGCGACATCGCCGAAGCCGAGGGCATGGCCCGCAGCGAAGCCGAGCAGATCGCCGAGGCCCAGCGCGAGCTGCGCAAGCTGCTGCCCTGGGTCGACCTCTCCGCCGCGCGCTGGGCCACCCTGCGGGTGGACCGCGCCGAGCCGGCGCAATCCGGCCTGCTGCGCCCGGACAGCGCCTTCCTCGCCGACCAGGGCCGCCTGCTGGTGGGCTGGCCGACCAAGCTGGCGCTGGCGCCGAACTTCGCCGACCGCGTCTTCGAGGCCCTGGACCGCGACGGCATCCGCCCCGCCGCCGGGCAGGCGTTGCCGGAGCTGCCGCGCCCACCCCTGGCCCGCCCGGTATGGGAGGAGCTGCTGCCATGAGCGGCCTGCACGCACTGCACCGTCCGCTGGGCCGCACCGGCCTGAACGTCTCACCGCTGGGCCTGGGCACCGTCAAGCTTGGCCGCGACCAGGGCGTGAAATACCCCAGCGGCTTCCGCATCCCCGACGACCGCGAGGCCGCCGACCTGCTGGCGCTGGCCCGTGAGCTGGGCATCAACCTGATCGACACCGCCCCGGCCTATGGCCGCAGCGAGGAACGCCTCGGCCCGCTGCTGCGCGGCCAGCGCCAGGACTGGGTGATCGTCAGCAAGACCGGCGAGGAATTCGAAAACGGCCAGTCGCGCTTCGACTTCAGCGCCGCCCACACCCGCCTGTCGGTGGAGCGCAGCCTGCGCCGCCTGGAGACCGACTACGTCGACCTGGTGCTGGTGCACTCCGACGGCGACGACCTGCACGTCCTGCAGCACACCGAGGTCTACGAGACCCTCGAACGGCTCAAGCAGGAAGGCCTGATCCGCGGCTTCGGCTTCTCCGGCAAGACCGTCGATGGCGGCCTGCTGGCGCTGCAGCGCGGCGACTGCGCCATGGTCACCTACAACCTCAACGAGCAAGCCGAGAAAGCGGTGATCGACCATGCCCTGGAGCACCACCGCGGCATCCTGGTGAAGAAGGCCCTGGCCAGCGGCCATGCCTGCCTGGGCGAGGGCCAGGACCCCGTGCGCGCCAGCTTCGAGCTGGTGTTCGACCACCCCGGGGTGGGCGCGGCCATCGTCGGCACCATCGACCCGCAGCACCTGCGGCACAACGTCGCGCTGGCGGCCGAAGTCCTCGGCGGCTGAGCCCTGGCGGCCGAATCCGCGGCGCCACGACCGTTGATCGGCAGTCACCCAAGGTTGACACAAAGGGCGCATTCCTGTGCCATGCTCAGACTCCGCGGTGAAAAACTGCGGCACGTAAAATTGCCGCCAAAAGCTCGCTGACAGGGAAAACATCCGAAAACAAAGCGCCTTTCAGGGCTAACCTCGAAATAATCGAGGGTTTTCGAAGTTCGCCGTCAACGCCGTAGCCACTGGCAACCCGGAACGATCGGCCAGGCCGCCCACCCTGAAGGCGGCCCGATGCGCCCTGTACGACGAGGACCGCCCATGCCCCGTACGCTCGCCCGCAAGGACCCGACCGCCTTCAAGACCCTGCCGTTGCTGGTCGAGGCCAACCCCGACAGCCTGGTCTACCAGGGCCTCGGCCTGCCGCTGAATTTCTCCCAGGTCCTGGAGCGCCGCCGCCCGGTCGAGGTGGCCGATACCCAGCGCTTCACCGCCGAGCTGGCCAACCTGGGCGTGTCGGTGCGCCTGACGCTCAACTGGCAGGGCCGCGACTACTGGGTGCTGGTGCGCCAGCAGCGCGCCGACCGCGGCGACACCGTGCTCAAGCTGATTTCCGGCTACGTGCCGTCCCACGAACTGAACCTGCCGCTGCTCACCGCCATCCAGGAAGTGGCCGAGGAATGCCTGGTGGAAACCGCCGACGGCTGGCTGGGCGGGCGCTTCGGCGACACCTGGCTGCCGACGCCCTACCAGGGCACCCTGCGCTACCGCGAGGCCAGCCACTTCTCGCTGACGCCGCTGTCCGGCGCCGCGCGCCCGGTGCAGGCCGGCGCCCTGCGTCTACTCGAGCGCCCGCAGGCCTACGTGCACCTGCCCACCGCTTCGCTGCAGTTGGTCTACGACCTGCGCATGGAACTGCCCAAGGACGTGCGCGACGTCAGCCTGTTCCACGTCGACGAACGCCTGGAAAGCGGCCCCCTGGTGGCCCGCCTGGACCGCCGCCGCCCGGACCTGTACCTGCTGCCGCTGGAACACGGCCAGCCCACCGACGCGCTCTTCACCCTGCGCAAGGGCGAACTGGTGAAGGCCGCGACCCGCGGCATCTGGCTGTCGGAAAGCTTCGCCGAGCAGGACGGCTGGCTGGTGCGCGACGAACGCATCCGCTTCCGCGACTGGCTCGACAGCCTGCCGCCGGCCAACGGCAATTCCGGTAAGGGCCGGCGCACGGCCTGACGCAGACAAGGTTCGCTCTGTTGTTTTCTGGGCTATTCCCCTCCGGGCCAGCGCAAGCGCTGTTCGCGATGGAGCCGCGTCCCGCGTTCGCGGGAATGACGGGATTAAGATTCGTGTTTTCCAACGTCATTCCCGCGAACGCGGGAACCCAATAGGCAGTTGCGCCTACGTTGCAGGCGGGCACGGCTTTTCGTAGGAGCGAGCTTGCTCGCGAACGAATTCCGCAGCGGGGTTTGTTCGCGAGCAAGCTCGCTCCTACGAAGAGCATTTCGGCGCTGCCGGCAAGGCGCTCGTGCTGCCCTGGAACCGTAGGAGCAGGCCCTGCGCTCCGGTCACTTCAACTGGCTGGAGGTCTTGCCCAGCAGCCTGCGCGCCACGATCAGCAGCTGGATCTGCTGGGTGCCTTCGAAGATGTCGAGGATCTTCGAGTCCCGCGCCCATTTCTCCAGCAGTTCGTCCTCGCCGTAACCCAGGGCGCCGGCCAGTTCCACGCATTTCAGGGTGACCTCGTTGGCCACGCGCCCGGCCTTGGCCTTGGCGATGGAAGCTTCCTTGGAGTTGGGCTGGCGGTTGTCGGCCATCCACGCGGCCTTCAGCGTCAGCAGGCGCGCCGCTTCCCATTCGGCCTCCAGGCGGTACAGGGTCGCCTCGGCATGGCTGACGGAGAGCAGCGGCTTGGCGTAGTCGAAACGGCACCCGGCCTTCTTCAGCAATTCGCGGGCGCGGTCCAGCGAGGCCTTGGCCACGCCCACGGCCATGGCGGCCACCAACGGGCGGGTGTTGTCGAAGGTCTCCATCACGCCGGCGAAGCCCTTCTGCACGTCGATCTCGGCATTGCCCAGCAGGTTCGCCGCCGGCACCCGGCAATCGCTGAAGCTGATGGAGGCGGTGTCCGAGGCCTTGATCCCGAGCTTCTTCTCCAGGCGGGTGACGGTCATTCCCGGGGTGCCCTTCTCCACCACGAAGGACTTGATCGCCGCGCGGCCCAGGCCACGGTCCAGGGTGGCCCAGACCACCACCGCGTCGGCGCGGGCGCCGGAGGTGACGAAGATCTTCTCGCCGTTGAGCACGTAGTGATCGCCGTCCTTGCTCGCCGTGGTGCGGATCGCCGCCGAGTCCGAGCCGCAGCCCGGCTCGGTGATGGCCATGGCCGCCCAGGTGCCGCCGAAGCGCTTGAGCTGTTCGTCATTGGCTACCGCGGCGATGGCGGCGTTGCCCAGGCCCTGGCGCGGCATGGCCAGCAGCAGGCCGACGTCGCCCCAGCACATTTCCATCACGCCCAGGCAGGCGGAGAGGTTGCCGCCGTTCTTCACGCCCTCCTCCGCCGCCGCGCCCTTGCGCTTGCTGGCCGAGGTGGCGCCCACCGCATCCGGCGAGCCGGCGTTCATGCCGTCCAGCAATGCGGCCAGCAGGTCCAGCTCCTTGGGGTAGGCGTGTTCGGCCTTGTCGTATTTGCGCGAGATCGGCCGCAGGTAGTTTTCCGCCACCTGGTGCGCCTGGTTGACCAGGCCGCGGAATTTCTTCGGGGTTTCCAGGTACATGCAGGCGCTCCTCAGAGGTGCAGGCCGCCGGCCATCACGGCCACGGCGCGCAGGTCGCGATACCAGCGCTCGGCTGGGTGTTCCTTGGTGAAGCCGTGGCCGCCGAGCAGCTGCACGGCGTCGGTACCGATCTTCATGGCCTTTTCCGCGCAGAGCAGGCGCGCCAGGTAGGCCTCGCGATGGAACGGCTGGCCGCGCTCGGCCAGGGCGCAGGCGCGCCAGGTCATCAGGCGCATGGCGTCCAGCTCGATGGCGATGTCGGCGACCATGAAGGCTACGCCCTGGCGGTGGCTGATGGGTTCGCCGAAGGCCTCGCGCTCGTTGCAGTAGCCGATCACGTAGTCCAGCGCCGCCTGGGCAGTGCCCAGAGCCAGGGCGCACCAGGCCAGGCCGCTGAGGTCGAGGAAGGCCTGGTAGTCGAATTTCTCCGCAGCCAGGCGCCGTTCGGCGGCCACCTTCACGCTCTTCAGGCGGATGCGCGCGGTGCCGGCGGCTTTTAGGCCCATGGCCGGTTCCGGACGGCGTTCCACGCCCCTGGCGGCGGCATCGACCAGGAACAGCGCCGGGCCGTCGGCAGTCTGTGCGGCGACCAGCAACTGGCTGGCGTCCAGGCCGCGCACCACCAGGCACTTCTCGCCGGACAGCAGGTAATGGCCGCCGCGCTTGCGCGCCTGGGTCTTCAGTTGCGCGGCGTCGGCCAGCAGCTGCGGTTCGCCGACGGCGATGCCGATCAGCGGCGGGCCGTCCTCGCCGACGAACGCCGGCAGCCACTGCGCCTGCTGCTGCGGGCTGGCCCAGCGGCGGATGCAGTTGGCCGCCGACAGCGGCACCAGCAGCGCGGCGGCCAGGCTCAGGTCACCGCGGGCCAGGGCTTCGGCGATCAGGGCGTTGGTCAGCACGGTGCGCTCACCGGCCATGCCGCCGTGCACTTCGTTCACCCCGTAGTAGGCCAGGCCCAGTTCCAGGGCCTGGTTGAGCAGTTCGGCGGGCACCCCGGCGTTGGCGTCGGCATCGTGGGCGGCCGGGCGCAGCACCTCGGCGGCGAAGCCTTCGAGCATTTCCACCAGCATCTGCTGTTCGTCGGACAGCGACAGGTCGAAGAGCCCGTCCGGGTCGACCTTGCGCGGCGCCTTGAGCTGCTTGGCAGCGCGCTGGCTGGCCATGCGGAAGCCGGTGCGACTGCCGGTGTAGAGCAGTTTCTCGAAGGGTTTGCGCAGTTTCAGGCGGTCCGGCCAGTCGGCCTGGGCCACCCGGTTGAGCACGGCCAGGGCGCGGCCCTGCACGTCGGTGGTCATGGCATCTCGCTCCACGCGGGGATGGGATGCCGGGATCATGCGCCGGGAAGCGGCGGGGGGACCATGACCGCTTTGCCGGGACGCGCTGGCACGACGGTCACTGGGAACGTAGGGCGTACAACCGTTCGCGGTTGTACGCCGTTACACCCAGGCACATCGGCGGCTCCGAGGTCGAGCCCGGAGCACTCTGGGGTCCAATATGGAGGTCGGCCGGAGCGCCTGAGCCTGGCGCGGCTGGTGAGGGGCGCTTCGAGTTTGGCAGCGAGCAGGGGTCAGCCGAGGTCAGGCGGCGTATAACCGCGAACGGTTATACGCCCTACGTCCATGGGATATCGGCGTCAGCGCTTCTGGCGGATCTTTTCGACGATGGCGGTGGTGGAGCTGTTCGGCACCAGGCCGAGCACGCGCACTTCGCCGCCGTAGCCGGCGACTATGTCGGCGCCGACCACCTGGTCGACGGAGTAGTCGCCGCCCTTGACCAGCACGTCCGGGCGCACCTGGGCGAGCAGGCGTTCGGGGGTGTCTTCGCTGAAGCTCACCACCCAATCCACCGCGCCGAGGCCGGCGAGCACCGCCATGCGTCGGTCGACGCTGTTGATCGGCCGGCCCGGGCCTTTCAGACGACAGACCGAGGCGTCGTCGTTGACCGCCACGATCAGCCGGTCGCCCTGGGCGCGGGCCTGTTCCAGGTAACTGACATGGCCGGCGTGGAGGATGTCGAAGCAGCCGTTGGTGAAGACGATCTTCTCGCCGTGGGCGCGGGCGTCCTCGATGGCCAGCAGCAGTTGCTCCAGGCCCAGCACGCCGCGCTCGGAGCCCTGCTCGCGCTGCACCGCGCGGCGCAGTTCGGGGGCGCTGATGGCCGCGGTGCCGAGCTTACCGACCACGATGCCGGCGGCCAGGTTGGCCAGGGCCACGGCCTGCGGCAGGTCTTCGCCGGCGGCCAGGGCGCCGGCCAGGGTGGAGATCACGGTGTCGCCGGCGCCGGTGACGTCGAACACCTCGCGGGCGCGGGCCGGCAGGTGCAGCGCCGGGTGGCCGGGGCGCAGCAGGGTCATGCCGTGCTCGCCGCGGGTCACCAGCAGGGCGCCCAGGTCCAGGTCGCCGAGCAGCTTCAGGCCCTTGGCCACCAGTTCGTTCTCATCCTGGCAGCGGCCGACGATGGCTTCGAATTCGGAGAGGTTCGGGGTGATCAGGCTGGCGCCGCGGTAGATGGAGAAGTCCTTGCCCTTGGGGTCGGCCAGCACCGGGATGTTGCGCTTGCGCGCGGCCTGGATCAGCGCCTGGTGGTTCTTCAGCGCGCCCTTGCCGTAGTCCGACAGCACCAGCACGCGGACCTGGTCCAGCAGCGCCTCGGTCTCGCGGGCCAGGGCCTCGGCGTCGGTCCTGAAGGGTTCCTCGAAGTCCACCCGCAACAACTGTTGATGCCGGCTCATGACGCGCAGCTTGACGATGGTCGGCTGCCCGGCGATGCGCTGGAAGCGGGTGGTCACGCCCACCGCGCCGAGGCTGTCGGCCAGGCTGGCGGCGGCCTCGTCCTCGCCGGTGACGCCGACCAGGAAGGCCGGGGCGCCCAGGGCGGCCAGGTTCAGCGCGACGTTGGCCGCGCCGCCGGGGCGGTCCTCATGCTGCTCGACCCGCACCACCGGCACCGGAGCCTCGGGCGAGATGCGCGAGGTCGCGCCGTGCCAGTAGCGGTCGAGCATCACGTCGCCGACCACCAGCACAGGGGCCTGATCGAAACGGGGCATGGTCAGTTTCATGGGAACTCCGCAGGTCGAAATCGCCGCGGATAATACCATAGCCGCTCGCCCGGCCTCGCGCCGGACGCCGGTCGTTCAGCGCAGCGGACGCACCCAGAACAGCTCGTGGCGACGCACCGCCTTGCGGAAGAATTCGTCCTCGCCGAAGGCCGGCCAGCGGCGCCCGGCCAGGGCCCGCTGGATCAGCCGGCGCAGGCGTTTCTTGGCCGGCAAAGGGACTGTCAGGTCGTGCTGCATGGCCAGGGCCTGGGCCTTGTCGAGGCGCATGGCGGCGTCCAGCGTCGGGCTCCACAGGGCGTCGGCCGGCAGCGGCTCGATGCACGGCGGCAGGGCCACGCCGCCTTCGGCCGGGCCCATGGGCCAGCGGTCGTTGTCGTGCAGGTGGTTGGCGTAGAACAGCAGGGTCTGCGGCTTCCAGGCGCTGCGCTCGATCGCCTCGCACAGCGCGCGCGTGGCGTGCACGTGGTCGGCGTGGGGGTCCAGCTGCGGGTGCGGGGTGACCAGCACCTCGGGGCGGAAGTGCTCCAGTAGCGCCGCGAGGTCAGCCACAAGGTTGTTCCAGCTGGGCACGCCGTCGGCGTCGGCCGGCAGCTGCAGCGGGTTATGCCGGCGCAGGTCGCGGATGTCGCTCTCGCCGGACTCCCGCGAGCCGAAGCCCTTGTCCGGTTCGCCGCACATCGCCGGCAGTTGCAGGCAGTAGTAGCCCAGTTGCACGCAGCGGCTGGCCGGCACCCCGCCCCACAGCGGCACGGCCAGGCTGTCCCAGGTGCGCAGGCGGCCCTTCAGGCGCGCCGCGGCGGCCTTGTCCAGGCCCAGGCGCTGGTAGTGCTCGGCCTCGATCTCGCCCTGGGTGAGGGTGACGATGCTGACCTCGGCGGCGCGGCTGTACAGGCCGAAGGCGGCCAGTTCGGCGTCGTCGGCGTGGGGCGCGATGACCATCAGCCGGCGTTCGGCGTAGTCCGGGTTGTGGAAGGCGTGCAGGGTGCCCTGGCTGTCGAGGCGGCAGTGGCGGCCGCGGATGCGCAGGTGCCCACTGCGTAGGGCCGCACCCTGGCCGGACAGGTTGAGGTAGCGCACGCCGTTCACGCCGCGCTCGAAGTCCTGGCGGTCGACACCCTCGCTGCCTTCGATCAGCACCTGCGGGTCGAGCCAGCGCCCCAGCCAGTTGGCCTTGACGCGGATCTGCAGCAGCAGCGTCTCGTGGTCCGCGGGCAGCGCATCGGTGGCAACGTGCAGGCCGTGCGGGCCGAGGGAGGCCGGCAGGCTCAGCTGGCCTTCCGGGAAGTCGTAGCGGTAGTCGTCGCGCGGCGAGTAGAACAGGTGGTCGGCGAACCAGGCCTCGTGGGCCACCCAGCCCAGCAGCACGGCCAGCGGCACGCTCCACCAGGGGGCGAACACGCCGAGGGCGACCAGCGCCAGCAGCGCGACCAGCAGCACCAGGCGCTTCTTGCGGCGGTGGGCCTTGAGCAGTTGCTGCTTGCGGGCGCTCATGGGCGTTCTCCGGGGAAGGGACCTATTGCCTTGTGGATGTAGGAGCGAGCTTGCTCGCGAATGAGTCCGCTGCGGAATCTGTTCGCGAGCAAGCTCGCTCCTACGAAGAGCATTTCGAGCATTTACACCTGGAACACCGGCACCCGGTGGCACCAGCGGTCCTTGTATTCGCGGTCGGCGCGGCCGAAGGAATAGCGTAGCGGCTTGCCCAGCGCCTCGGCCTCGGCCCAGGCCTGCTGGGTGTTGACGTGGGTGAGCACGCTGCCGGGGCTGAACTCGCGGTTCTCCGGGGCCACGCCGCCGTTGATGTACTCGACGCTGATCCACTTCGGCGACTCGACGCGGTAGAGAATCTGGATCGCCACCGGCTCGCCGTCCAGGCGCACCAGCGAGCCGCGCATGAATTCGCGCATCAACTCCAGCACCTCGGCCAGGCGCGCCTTGCCCGGCACCTCGAAGCCCCAGCGGCGCTGGAACAGTTCGGCGTAGATGCGCGCCTGTTCGGCCGGGCTCAGCTCGTCCATCGGCTGCAGCACGCCGCCCGCCTCTTCCAGCAGGCGCAGTTCGCGGCGCTGGTTGTAGCGGAATTTCTTCGAGAAGTCCGCCGGCGCGCGGTTCAGCGCCAGCTCTTCATCCTGCCGGCGGGCGTCGGTCACCTGCTGCTGGTTCAACTCGGACAGGTAGCGCACCCGGTGGCGCAGGGCGATCCGCGCGTCCTCGGCAACCGGCAGGATGACCTCGGCATTGCCCAGGTCGAACAGCGCCTTCTTGCCTTCGCGCTTGAGCACGTCCTTGGACAGCGCCAGATGCCGGCCCCAGGTGGGGATGGCGGCGCGCAGCTGGCCGTCGGCGACCCAGCCCAGGTAGCGCACCGGGATGCCGGCCAGGCCGGCCAGGCGCTCCACCACCTGCGGGTGGGTGGCCACGCTGCCGCCGAAGCGTTGCCAGGCCTCGGCGTAGGCCGCGGCGTCGATGGTCGTCCAGCCGCGCTCGCGGAAGCAGCGCAGGCGATCGAGCAGGGCCATTCAGACCGACTCGCCGACGCCGTCCTCGGCCGGCTCGTCGGCGAACTGCCTGGCGTGCAGGCGCGCGTAGTAGCCGTTGAGGGCGATCAGCTCGTCGTGGGTGCCGCGCTCGACGATGTGGCCCTGGTCCATCACCAGGATCAGGTCGGCGCGCTCGATGGTGCTCAGGCGGTGGGCGATCACCAGGGTGGTGCGGCCCTCCATGACCTTCTCCAGGGCGGCCTGGATGTGCCGCTCGGACTCGGTGTCCAGCGCCGAGGTGGCCTCGTCGAGGATCAGCACCGGGGCGTCCTTGAGCAGCGCGCGGGCGATGGCCAGGCGCTGGCGCTGGCCGCCGGAGAGCATCACGCCGTTCTCGCCCACCTCGGTGTCGAAGCCTTCGGCCAGGCGGTCGATGAACTCGCGGGCGAAGGCATCCTCGGCGGCCTTCTCCACCGCGCTGCGCGGCTTGCTGGCGAGGTCGCCGTAGGCGATGTTGTTGAGCACGCTGTCGTTGAACAGGTTGACCTGCTGGGTGACCAGCGAGATGTGCTTGCGCAGGTTGCGCAGGCGGTAGTCGTCGACGTCCACGCCATCGAGGAGGATCTTGCCCTCGCTGTGGTCGTAGAAGCGCGGGATGAGGTTGGCCAGGGTCGACTTGCCGCTGCCGGAGCGGCCGACCAGGGCGACCATCTGCCCCGGCTCGACGCTGAAGTTGAGGTCATTGAGCACGCGCTTGTCGGTGCCCGGGTAGGTGAAGCTGAGGTTCTTCACTTCCAGGCGGCCCTGCACGCGCTCCTTCTCCACGCTGCCATGGTCCACCTCGGGCTGCTCGTCGAGCTGCTCGAAGATGCTCTCGGCGCCGGCCACGCCCTTCTGGATGGTGGAGCTGACTTCGGAAAGCTGGCGGATCGGCTTGGGCAGCAGGCCGGCCATGGAGATGTAGGCCACCAGGTCGCCGACGGTGGCGTCGCCGCGCAGCAGCAGCACCAGGTACAGCAGCACCGCCATGGCGCTGTAGATCACCAGTTGCAGCATCGGCGTGTAGATCGCCGAGGTCTTGTTCATGCGCAGGTTCTTGCTGGTGTTCTCGTGGCTCACCTGCAGGAAGCGCTCGCGCTCGTAGGCCTCGCCGCCGAAGCTGCGCACCACGCGGTAGCCCTGGATGGTCTCGGAGGAAACGTGGGTCACGTCGCCCATGGCCACCTGGATCTTCTTGCTCTGCTTGCGGAACTTGCGGCTGGCGCTGGTCACCATCACGGCGATGACCGGCAGGATGGCGACCATCACCAGGGTCAGCTTCCAGTTCATGTACAGCAGCGAGAGGAACAGGAAGACCACGGTCATGCCTTCGCGGATCACCACCTTGATGGCGTCGGTGGCGGCGCCGGTGACCATGGTCACGTTGAAGGTGATGCGCGAGATCAGGTGCCCGGAGTTGTGGCTGTCGAAGTAGCGGTTGGGCAGCGTCAGCAGGTTGTTGAACAGCGCCACCCGCAGGTCGTGCACCAGGCCCAGGGAGACGCGGGCGATGTAGTAGTTGCCGAGGAAGGAGCCGATGCCCTGCCACACCGCGATCATCACCACCAGCAGCGGCACCGCGTAGAGCAGCGAGAGGTCGCGCAGCCAGGGCCAGGGCGCGTTGGGGAACAGCTTGGCGTCCGGGTGCGTCAGGCCGTCGACGAAATACTTGAGGATGCCGGCCAGCATCGGCTGGGTGGCGGCGAAGATCAGGAAGCCGACGATGCTCAGGGCGAACATGCCCCAATAGGGCCGCACGTAGGTGAGCAGGCGGAAGTAAATCTTCAGGCTCGAGGGCTCTGCGGTGTCTTTGCCGGTCATGAAAGAATCGCACGCTGAAAAGGCCGGCGATTATAACACAGGCCTCTCGTTTGCCCGGCGCCTGGGCTACTATAGCCGGCCCCCGTCCAGGAAGCCGGTATGCAAGAGCTCGACCTATCCGCCTACGAATCGCTTCGCGCCGGCGCCACCGTGCTGGAAGCCGACAAGCACGGCGACAAGGTCCTGCGCCTGCCCGACGGCAACTTCGTCAAGCTGTTCCGGCGCAAGCGGCTGATCTCCTCGGCGGCGCTCTACCCCTACGCCCAGCGCTTCGCCGACAACGCCCGGGCGCTGCAGCGGCTGGGCATTCCCTGCCCCGAGGTGATCGGCGTCTACCGCGTGCCCGGCATCGCCCGCGACCTGGTGCACTACCGCCCGCTGCCGGGCCAGACGCTGCGCCAGTTGATCGCCGCCGGCCAGGCCGACAGCGCCCTGCGCGAGCGCCTGGGCGAGCTGATCGCCCGGCTGCACGAGCGCGGCGTGTACTTCCGTTCGCTGCACCTGGGCAACGTGGTGCAGACCCCGCAGGGCGAATTGGGGCTGATCGACATCGCCGACATGAAGACCCAGCGCCGCGCCCTCGGCCGCGCCCAGCGCAAGCGCAACTTCGCGCACATGCTGCGCTATGCGGAGGATCGGCAGTGGTTGCTGGCGGATGAGGGCGGCGAGCTGAGCGAGGGCTACCTGCGCCACGGCACGGTACGCTGGGACGCCCGCGAACTGCGGGGCATCCTCAACGCCGGTTGAGTTCGCCGCCGGCCTGCCCGGCCGGGCGCTTCAGGCTCAGGCCGAGCAGGAACACCGCCCAGGGCATCAGCCACATGGCGCGGGTGCGCTCCCACAGGCTGAATACGTCGAACTGCATGGCCACGCTGGCATAGACCCACAGCAGCAGCAACGCCAGGCCCAGTTGCGTATGGCGGCTGCGCCAGGCCCGCAGGCCCAGCATCGCCCAGAGCACCAGCCAGACGAGCAGCGCCGGAATCCCATACTGCAGGGCGGTGTGCAGCAGGAAATTGTGGGCGCTGCCATGGTAGCCGCCGGCCCAGCCCTGGACCTCGTAGGTGGTGCCGTAGCCCACGCCGTTCCAGAAATGCTCGCGCAGGATCGGCAAGGCGCTGCGCAACAGCTCCAGCCGCTCCGAATCCCCCCTTGCCATCAGGCTCGGCTCCAGGCAGAACAGCGCGATGCCGCCGGCCAGGGCCGACAGGGCAGCCAGGCGCTTGCGCCAGCCCGGCAGCAACACCAGGCAGAACACTGCCGTGGCCATCAGCGCCAGGAGCGCACCGCGGCTGCCGCACAGGGCGACATAGACCAGCGGGGGGAGCTGCAACAGCAGCCAGGCCAGCCACCAGCCGCGCCTCGTCGGACGCAGCGGCAACGCCATCACCAGCAGGAAGCCCGTGGCGTAGGCGGCCGCGTTGGGGTTGTCGAGGAAGCCTCCGAAGCCGTTCAGGCGCTCGGGCGCATAAGCCGGCGCCCAGAGCAGCGCGGCCAGGCTGTAGAGGCTGTTGAGGACACCGAGCAGCACCAGGGTGCCGCGCAGGCGTGGCTCGCTGGCCCGGGCCCAGAGCAGCCAGCCACAGACCAACAATACGAAGAGGCTCGACTGCTTGACCCGCGACAATCGGTCGAAATCGCCGACGGCCCACAACAGCGAGAGGTTGGCCCAGGCGAACAGCGCCAGGAACAACCACATTTCCCTGCGTTCGGCGATCAGCCGCCCCAGTTCGGCGCGGCGGGCGATTACCAGCCAGAGCGCCGGCAGGTACACGAACAGCGCCACCATGGTGTAGTAGAACTTCATGGTCGGCGTCAGCAACACCCCGGCGATGGTCCAGAACACGCCGAACCCCAGCATCGCCTCGGCCACCCGGTCCCTGCGGGCGATTGGTACACCGCCTTGACTCATCGCGGGCCGCCAGGTCTGCCACGCTTGCAACAACATCGACTTCATCCCGGACGCACTCATCCCTCGTGGAACTTGAACATGAGGTGACGCAGGCGACGCCAGGTCACGCGATTCCAGCGCCATGGCGGCAGCCGCAGAAGAAGCCGCAGGGCATAGGCCTTGTCCGATACCACCGAGTACTTGAGCGCCTTGTTGATCACGCAGGTCAGGCCCTGCGAGTAGCAGGGATGGCCACGATAGGGGGCGATGGCCATCAGGTCGTAGTCGAGCTGGCACTGGTAGGCGGTCTTGGACATGTTGCCCGCATGCCTGCGGTAGAGCGTCACCAGGTCCGGCAGCACATCCGTGCGATAGCCCAGGTGGGCGATCTTCAGGGTGATCTGGAAATCCTGGATGCGGATCGCCGGGTCATAGCCCCCGGCACGGTCCAGCGCCTCGCGTCGATACATGGCCACGGGGGCGCCGATGGCGTGGGCGCGGGACAGCAGCTCGGCGAAGCTGTAGCTGCGCAGCGACTTGCCCTCCTCGGTCTTCAGCCGCCGCCCTTCGGAGTCGACGTAGACCACCCGCGCCCCGACGCAGCCCACCTGGGGATGCGCCTCGAGGTAGGCGGCCTGCAGCGACAGGCGGCCCGGCAGCATGACGTCATCGGAATCGGGCGTGGCGATGAACTCGCCGCGGGCATGGCTCAGGGCCGTGTTCAGCGCGGCGCTGACGCCCTGGTTGGCTTGCCGGTAGAACTGGAAGCCGTAGCGCTGGCGCAGGGCCTCGATCTTTTCGGCGCTGGCATCCTGGGAGCCGTCGTCGACGACGATCAGCTCGAAATTCGGATAATCCTGCTCGAGGATGCTCAGCAGGGCCTCCTCGATGTAGCGTTCGCGGTTGTAACAGGGAACCAGCACGGAGATCAGCGGCCTGGGCACGACCACCTCCGGCCCCGATGGCCGCCACGAAAGCTTCGGCGCATGAATGTTCAAATTCCCAGAGCCCGGCGTAATCGCTCCAGCCTGCCCGGTTGCGGACGTGGGCGCAAGGGTGGCGTCATCGCCTCGACGATGCGCGCCCCGATCTGGCTGAAACCGAAGCCTTCCTCGGCCAGCCGGCGGCCCTGCGCGGCGATGCGCGCGGCCAGGGCGGGGTCCTCGCGCAGCACCTGCAGCTTGCGGCGCAGCTCGGGGATGTCGCGGTAGAACACCACGTTGTGCATGTCCGCCAGGCCCAGCGCGCGGTTTTCCTCCTCGCCTTGGTCGTAGGCGAAAAGCACGCAGCCGCAGGCCATGGCCTCGAAGTTCTTGATCATGTACTCGCCCATGCCGACGTCCGCGCTGACGAAGAAGCGGATGCGGTTGAGCGTGTTCAGGTAGTCCTCGCCGGAGTTGGTCTTGGTGACCAGCAGGTTCTCCACCTTGCCCAGCTCGTCCAGCAGCGCCTTGCGCCCGCTGTAGGCGACGCTGCCGGTGCTGCCGACGAAGGCCAGTTCGATGTCGCGCTCGCGGCCCAGGTCGTGGAGCAGGTCCTGGTCGTAGCCCTTGGGCACGAAGACGGCGTCGAAGCCCTCCTCGCGCAGGCGCCGGGCGACCACCGCGCCGGAGCTGATCACCCGCGCCCAGGGCATGCGCCGGTAGTGGGCGCTGAACTTGCCGGTGTACTTGCAGGGGATGTAGTTCTGGTAGGCATCGTGTTCGAGGATCACCAGGTTCGGCACGCTGGCGATGAAGGAAGCCTGGCGCATTTCCTTCTTGAAGCGCAGGAAGAACAGGATGCGGTCGTAGCGCGAGACGTCGACCTGCTCGCGGAAGTAGCGGCGCAGGTTGGCCTGCTCGTCGCTGCTCAGCCAGCGCAGGTCGCAGTCGCAGTGCTCGGCGATGCCGTCGTAGAGGCGGTCGAGAATGGCGCGTTGTTCTTTCTGGACCAGGAACAGGACTTTCAAGATTCACCCTTGGCGGCCGCGGCCGTCATTCGGAAACGCCACGCGTCAGCGCACGGACCATCGGCAGGCTCCAGAACTCCTGGCGCACGGCCTCGTCGGAGAAGCGCGTGTGCAGGCGCTCGTCCATCAGCCGGGCGCAGGCCTCGCGCTGCTGCCGGTCGAGCGCCGCCAGATGCCCCAGGCCCTGGGCCAGGGCCGCGTCGTCGCGCAGCGGGAAGAGGATGCCCAGGCCCTCGACGATTTCGCCGGCGCCGCCGCCGGCGGTGGAGATCAGCGGCACGCCGGCGGCCATGGCCTCCAGCAGGACCATGCCGAAGGGCTCGTGGTCGGAACTCAGAGCGAACACGTCGAAGGCCTTGAAGTAGCGCCGCGCGTCCGGCACCTGGCCGAGGAACAGCACGCGCTCGGCGATGCCAAGCTCGCGGGCCAGCGCCTTGAGGTCTTCCTCCAGGCGGCCCTTGCCGAGGATCGCCAGCAGCGCGTTCGGCGGCAGCTGCGGCAGGGCCTCGGCGAAACCGCGCAGCAGCGTGGCCTGGTCCTTGTCCGGGTGCAGGCGGCCGACGTTGCCGACCACCCAGGCGTTGTCCGCCAGGCGCAGGTGCTGGCGCGCCGGGTAGCGCTCCACCTGCTCGGCCTGCAGGGCGTCGACGTCGACGCGGTTGTACAGCGTCTCGATGCGCTCCGCCGGCCAGGCCGGCAGGCACTGGCGCAGTTCGTCGCGCACGGCGTTGGACACCGCCAGCAGGCTCAGGCGCTTGGCGAACAGCTTGGCGAACAGCTTGCGGCCGAGCCGGCGGTAGTCGCCGAAGCCGTGGTGCACGCCGATCACCGGCAGGCGCGTGGCCAGCATGGCGACCCAGGTGGGCTTGAAGCGGTGGGCGATGCAGAAGCGGAAGTCCCGCGAGCGGGCGATCTCGCGCAGGTCGCGGATGGCGCGCAGCTTGAGGCCGCGCACGTCCTTCGAGCTGTAGTCGAGGAACAGCACCTCGTCGCTGGCGCAGCCGGCGGCCACCTCGGCATCGGGCGCGCCGGTGAGGAACACCGTGGTCACCCGGTAGCCGGTGCCGGCGAACAGGCTGGCGTACTGACGGGCGCAATCCAGGAAGGGCCCGTCATAGCCGTGGCAGAACTGCAGGACCCGCGGTTCAGCCGAGCGAGTCATAGGCCGCCGCGCCTTCCTTGACCACCAGGATGTCCTGCATGATCAGGTATTGCAGGTCCGAACCGTAGAACATGTTCAGCGCGTCGGTCGGCGAGCAGATCATCGGCTCGCCACGGCGGTTCAGCGAAGTGTTCAGCGCCACGCCGTTGCCGGTGAGTTTCTCCAGCTCCTTCATCAGGTCGTAGTAGCGCGGGTTGAACTTGCGCTTGAGCACCTGGGCGCGGGAGGTGCCGTCCTCGTGGACGACTTCCGGCACGCGGGTCTTCCACTCTTCGTTGACCTCGAAGGTGAAAGTCATGAACGGCGCAGGGTGGTCGATCTTGAACATCTGCGGGCCGACGGTATCCAGCATCGACGGGCAGAAGGGCCGCCAGCGCTCGCGGAACTTGATCTGCGCGTTGATGCGGTCGGCCACGCCCGGCACGCTCGGGCAGCCGAGGATGGAGCGGCCGCCGAGGGCGCGCGGACCGAATTCCATGCGGCCCTGGAACCAGGCCACCGGGTTGCCGTCGGCCAGCACCTTGCCGATCAGCTCGGGCACGTTGTCGATCTTGCGCCAGGCCGGCTTGGACGCGTGGCGGGCGCAGGCGGCGATGACGTCTTCGTTGCTGTATTCCGGGCCGAGGTAGACGTGTTCCATCTTCTCCACCGGCACGCCGCGCTCCCAGGAAACGTAGGCGGCGGCGCCGACCGCGGTGCCGGCATCGCTGGAAGCGGGCTGCACGTACAGCTCCTTCACTTCCGGACGCGAGATGATCTTCTGGTTCAGCTTGACGTTCAGCGCGCAGCCGCCGGCGAAGGCGATCTTGCCGGTTTCGCGGAGGATGTCGCCCAGGTAGTAGTCCATCATCTCCAGCGCCAGCTTCTCGAACAGCGCCTGGATGCTGGCAGCGTAGTGGATGTATGGGTCGTCGGCGATGTCGCCTTCGCGTTTCGGGCCCAGCCACTCGATCAGCTTGGGCGAGAAGTAGTAGCCCTTGCCCTTTTCCTTGTAGCGGCGGAAGCCGATGACGTTGGCGTACTCGGTGTTGATGATCAGCTCGCCGTTCTCGAACTTGGCCAGGCGCGAGAAATCGTACTTGCTGGCGTCGCCGTAGGGCGCCATGCCCATGACCTTGAACTCGCCGTCGAGCATGTCGAAGCCGAGGTACTCGGTGATCGCGCCGTACAGGCCGCCGAGGGAGTCCGGGTCGTAGAACTCCTTGATCTTGTGGATCTTGCCGTTCTCGCCGTAGCCGAAGAAGGTGGTGGCGTACTCGCCCTTGCCGTCGATCCCGAGGATCGCGGTCTTCTCCTTGAAGCCGGAGCAGTGGTAGGCGCTGGAGGCGTGGGCCAGGTGGTGCTCCACCGGCTGGATCTTGACCTTCTTCAGGTCGAAGCCCAGTTGCTGCAGGCACCACTGGATGCGCTTGTAGTAGCGCTTGTAGCGGCGGTTGCCGAGCAGGATGGCGTCCAGCGCGCGGTCCGGGGCGTAGGCGTAGCGCTTGGCGTAGTGCCAGCGGGCCTTGCCGAACAGGCTGATGGGGGCGAAGGGAATGGCCACCACGTCGACGTCGGCGGGCTTGATGCCGGCCTGCTCCAGGCAGAACTTGGCCGACTCGTAGGGCATGCGGTTCTTCGCGTGCTTGTCGCGGACGAAGCGCTCTTCTTCGACCGCCGCGACCAGCTTGCCGTCGATGTACAGGGCGGCGGAAGGGTCATGGCTTACGGCGCCGGACAGGCCGAGGATGGTCAATGACACGGGTAAGAGCCTCTTTGAAAGCAGCTGGAAGCTTGAAGCCGGAAGCTTGAAGCAACAGCGATATTCGTCATAGCCCCTGGGGGCTTTCGTCTTCCAGCATCAAGCCTCGGGCTTGAAACCGGGATAAATTCTCTTAGAAGCAGCTCGAAGCCGGAAGTTTGAAACTGGAAGCCAAAAACAACCTACCCGCCTCCGGGCTCCTGTCTTTCAGCCTCCAGCCTTCAGCCTTCAGCCTTCAGCCTTCAGCCTTCAGCCGCCTTTAGGTATTCGTTCATCCAGCAACCGGTGCAACGCGCTGCCCTGCGGCCAGTTGCGCAGGAAACGTGCGCGGTCGCGGGCGTAGGCGCGCTCGAAACCCGCCTGGCCGTGGTGCTTGTGCATGGCATCGAGGTCGATCAGCGCCCAGCGCCCCGCATCGCCCTCCCCCTGCCAGAACAGGTTGTGGCCCTTGAGGTCGCCGTGGCTGATGCGCTCGCGCCGCAGCGCCGCGAACAGGCTGTCCAGGGCCTTGAGTTCGGCCTCCGGCGGCATGCCGGCCCCATCCGGATCGTCCAGGTGGGGTTTGAAACGGGCAATTATATCCTGCCCGGCCAGGTAATCGGTAATCAGGAAGGCCGGCCCGCGCAGCCACAGCCAGCGCCGCTCTAGCACCGCCAGGGGTTTCGCGGTGGCGATGCCGAGGGCTTCCAGGCGGTTGCCCTCGCGCCAGGAGGCCCAGGCGCGGCTGGGGCGCCAGAAGCGCTTGAGCCAGTGCAGCAGGTTCTTGATGTTGTAACGCTTAACTACCAGTGGGCGGCCATCCAGCTCCACTTTCGCCACGGTAGCGGCACCGCCGGTCTTGTAGACATGCCCCCGGTCAATGAAAGCGTCCGGCTCGGCCAGCAGCGGCGTCAGGCCGGCTTCCTCTTCGCGGCGCACCGCGCGCAGGCCGAAGGCGCCGCGGCGCACGCTGAACAGGCTGCAGTCGCGGCCGATCTTCTTCAGCAGGTCGGCCACGCGCCAGCGGCGCACCCGGGCGATTTCCTTCTGCAGGGCCTCCAGCGGCAGGGCATGCTCGCCGTTGACCAGCAGGTAGTGCACCAGCAGCTCTTCGAGGAAGGGGTCGAGGCTGGCCGGCAACTGGGCGAAGAACACCCCGAGGTTTTCCAGCACGTGCTTGCGCGACAGCGGCTGGCCGGGCGTTTCGGCGCGGATGCCGGCGCCGTCGATCAGGTACAGGCGGCCGTCGTGGCGCAGCAGGTTGTCCAGGTGCAGGTCTTCCTGCCAGAGGCCCTTGGCGTGCAGTTCGGCGATGGCCGCCAGGGCCTCGCCGAGCACCGCCTGCTGGGCGTCGGACAGCGCCGGCTCGGCTTCCACCGCGCGCCAGGCGTCGCCCAGGCTGTGGGCGTCGTCGAGGAATTCGAAGAGCAGCCAACCGCCCTCGCCTTCGCGCAGGCCGTCGGCCAGCAGCAGCGGCGTGGTCAGGCCCTGTTCGGCGAGCAGGCGCACGCCGGCCAGCTCGCGCTGGAAGTGCCGCGCGGCCTTGCCGCCGACCAGCAGCTTGGCCAGCACCTGGCGCCCGCGCCAGTTGCCTGCGCCGACGTAGCGCCGGCCCGGCAACACGCGCAGCAGGCTGTCCAGGCGCAGTTCGGCGGGGCCGGCGCCATCGGCCAGTTCCAGTCGCAGCGGCAGCGTCGGCTGGCGCCCGGCGTTTCGCATCTCGCCCAGCCTCACCCGCGTTTCTCCTTCTTGCGCCGGCGCGCGCCCAGGCGCTTGTACCAGTGGTCCACCTCGGCGCCGCTGGCCGCGCTACCCAAGTAGGCGGCGAGCAGTTGGCGCACGTCCACCTCGCTCCAGTCAGGCGCGCGGCGCAGCAGCGGCTCCAGGTCCTTGACGCGGTCGCGCAGGCCGAACCACAGCGGGCGGGTCTTCTCCAGGTCGATCAGGCAGGCCTGGAAGCCGTCCTCGGCCTCCCGCAGGAAGATGTGCTTGGGATAGAAGCAGCCGTGCATCTGCCCGGCCTCGTGCAGGCGCCGGGCGAGCATGCCGCAGGCGTGCAGGATGGCCTGGCGGCGCTCCGCCGGCAGGCCGGACCAGTCCTTCAGCCAGGCGTCCAGGTCGCGCCAGCCGTCCAGCGCGCGGGTCACCAGGATGGCGCGGCGCTCGCCGCCCTCGCGGCGTTCGCCGAAGAAGGCCGCCTGCAACGCCGGGATGCCCAGTTGCTGGTAGCGCTGGATGTTGCGGAACTCGCGGGCGAAGGTCGGCTCGCCGCCCGGGCGCAGCAGGCTGCGCGTGAGGTGGTTGCTCTGCCGCTTGAGGTAGTAGGTGCCGCCTTCCAGCTCCAGGCGGAACACGCAGCTCATGCCGCCGCGCTCGGTGTTGGGCTCGTCCACCGCCTCCAGCGGCAGCGTCCAGAGCGCGTCGAAGTCGGCCAGGCCCTGGCTGTGCAGGCGCTCGCGGTCGTCGTCGGCGATGAAGTCGTTCACTCGCGTCCCTCGTAGAAATGGGCGATGCGCCGCACGCGGACCTTGTCCGAGGCGTTCAGCCGCTCGCGCCGGCGGTACTGCAGGTAGAAGCGCAGGCGCTGGGTGGCGGAAAGGTGGTACTTGGCCACCTTGTCCAGGGTCGCCAGGTCCTTGGTCACGCGGTGGCGCAGCATGAAACTGACCCAGTAGTTGCCGATCGGGCAGTCGATGAAATACACGGTGCCGGCGGCGTCGACCAGGATGTTGCGCCACTTCAGGTCGTTGTGGGTGAAGTGGTGGTCATGCATCAGCCGGGTATGGGCGGCCAATTGCCGGCTGACGTGGTCGACCCAGGCGCGGTCGCGCAGGCGCGGGTCGTCGCGCCGGGCCAGCGCGGCCAGGTCCTCGGTGCCCGGCACCTCGCGGGTGACCATGGCGCCGCGGACGAAGGCGCCGTGCTTGCGCTCCAGGCCCCAGGCCACCACTTCGGCGGTGGGGATGCCCCACTTGGCGAACTGCTTGAGGTTCTGCCACTCGGCCTTGATCCGCGGCCGCGCGAGGTAGCGGTGGTAACCCTTGCCGGCGCTGTTGTAGCGCTTGACGTAGTAGCGCACGCCGTCGCGTTCGACGCGGATCACTTCGGACTTGGGGTCCTTGGTCAGGCGCTCGCCCTGCAGGGCGAATACCGCGTCCAGGCTGCCGAAGTCGGCGGACAGGTGGCGGTAGGCGGGTTCCAGGGTCCAGCCCGACATCAGAGCAGGTCTCCGTAGCGCTGCTTGCGATCGTAGAGTTTGGCGGCCTTGCGCTCCATCCAGGCGAGCAGAGCGGCCTCCTCGCGGAGGATGTCGCGCAGGGGCTTGCGGAAGTAACCGCGCAGGAAGCGTAGCTTGTCGCGTTGCGTCAGGCCGATGTCCAGCGCCGAGAAGTACAGCGCGGCCAGGTCCTTGTCGCGCCAGCGCCGCGGCGTGGCGGCGCGGGTCTGGGCGCGGTGCAGGTCGATCACCGACAGGCGCAGGTCGTCGGGCGTCGGCGGGCGATCGGTGTGCAGCAGGAAGTGGCAGATGTAGCAGTCGCGATGGTTCACCCCGGCGCGGTGCATGGTGCCGACCATCTTCGCCACTTCGTCGATCAGCGCGCGCTTGAAGCGCGGCGCCGGCGGCTCGCGCAGCCAGTTCAGCGACAGCTGTTCGAGGTCGATGGTGGGCGCCAGCTCCTCGGTGACGATGAAGGAATGCTGGCGCGCCGGGTCGCTGCCGCGCTCGCCATAGGCCACCGCGGTCATGGTCGCCACGCCGGCCTGGTGCAGGCGCTCCAGGGCGCGCTGCTCCTGGCCGGCGCCGAGCACCGGGAGCTTGGCGCTGAGCAGGTTCTTGAAGATCTCGCCCCAGCCGATGCCGCGGTGGATCTTGACGAAGTAGCCGCGGCCGTCGACCTCGGTGCGCAGGGTGCGGCGGCCTTCCAGCTCGCGGTAGACCTTGCCCTGCAGGCGCTCGACCTCGACGAAGGGGTCCTTGCCGGCCCACAGGCTCCTGAACGGCTCGCGCAACTCAAGCTTCATGGGCGCCCGCCTTTCGTAGGAGCGAGCTTGCTCGCGAACCTGTCCGGCGCAAAAGCGTTCGCGAGCAAGCTCGCTCCTACAGGGAGCCCGGGGAAGCCGGGGAGAGGGGTGTTCATGGGCGCTCCTGCAGGATCACGTCCGCGGCGTGCTGCGGCATGGAGTACAGGTCCGCCGTGTCGGCGAAGGCCAGGCCGTTGCGCGACCAGGCGGCGCGCGCCGCGTCGTCCCGGAGCATCTCCGCCAGCATGCGGTTGAAGGCGTCCTGCTCGAAGGGCGACGGCACCACGCGGCCGGCGTCGGCCTCGGCGATGTAGTGGGCGTAGCCGCAGACGTCGGTGACCAGCACCGGCAGCCCGGCGACCACCGCCTCCAGCAGCACGGTGCCGGTGTTCTCGTTGTACGCCGGGTGGATCAGCAGGTCGGCGCCGAGCAAAAAGCGCGGGATGTCGCTGCGGCCCTTGAGGATCTGCACGTGGTCCGACAGGCCCAGGGCCTTGACCTGTAGCAGGAAGGGCTTGGGGTCGTCCTGGCCGATGGCGATCAGCCGGGTGCGCTTGCGCAGGTCCCGCGGCAGCGCCGCCAGGGCCTTGAGGCTGCGGTCCAGGCCCTTGGTCTTGAAGCCCGAGCCGATCTGCACCAGCAGCCGGTCGTCGTCGGCCAGCTTGAATTCGCGGCGGAAGTCGGCGCGGATTTCCGCGGCGTTGGCCGGCGCGCGGCGGTCCAGGGCGATGCCCGGGGGCAGCAGGTGGAAGCGCTCGATCGGGGTGTGGTAGTGCTTGATGAACAGCGGCTGCTGCACCTCGGAGATCATCAGCACCTCGGTCTTCGACTCGGGGGCGAACACCGCCCGCTCGTAGTCGGCGAAGTGCTTGTAGCGGCCCCAGCGGCGGTAGATGGGGTTGCGCAGGGTCTGCGCCTTGTCTTCGAAGCAGCCGTCGGCGGCATAGTAGACGTCAAGGCCCGGCATCTTGTTGAAGCCGATCACCCGGTCCACCGGGTCGCGCGCAAGGTCGGCGGCCAGCCAGGCGCTGAACTTCTCGTTGCGGCGATGGTTGAACAGCGCCTTGACCGGCGCCACGCGCACGTCGAAACCGGGCGGCACCTCACCCTCCCAGATCGGCGTGTAGACGCGGATGGCGTGCCCGCGCTTCTGGCATTCCAGGGCGATGCGCATGAAGTCGCGCTGCAACCCGCCGAAGGGGAAGTACTTGTACAGGACGAAAGCCAGTTTCATCGAAGCGTCTCCGGGGCCAGCAGCAGCGCCTCCAGTTGCAGCGCCACGCGCTGCGGGTTCAGGCGCGTGAAGCACAGGGGCTGCTCTTGCCGCAGGTCGAACTGGCGCTTGTCTTCGGCCGTCGGCTGGTAGGTGCAGGTCTTCTGCAGGCAGGGTGCGCAGGGCCAGTCGCTGGCCAGGTGCACCTGGGAACGCCCGTAGGCGCCGGTCAGCCCGGGATTGGTCGGGCCGAACAGCGACAGCGTCGGCACGTCCAGGGCGGCGGCCAGGTGTCCGAGCCCGGTGTCCACCGCCACGCAGGCGGAAGCGCCGGCCAGGACCTTGGCCATGCCTGCGAGGGATAACCTGGGGAGCACCGAGGTGTTTTCCAAGCCCTGGGCGATGCGCTCGGCGCGCTGGCGCTCGTTGTCGTTGCCCCAGGGCAGGCGCACCGACCAGCCACGCTCGCCCATGCGCTCGGCCAGCTCGCGCCAGTAGGCCTCGGGCCAGTGCTTGGTGACCCAGGTGGTGCCGTGCAGGAAGACCAGATAAGGCTCGCCGGCGCTCCCGTCGATCAGCAGGCCGCGATCCAGGCCGTAGTCGCCGACGCCCGCTGGCAGCGGGTAGTCCAGCGCCTGGGCGAACAGCTGGCGCACGCGCTCCACCGCGTGCTGGCCCCAGGCGACCGGGTAGCCGCGGTCGTAGAAGCGGCTGGCCGCCGGCTCGCGCGCGGATTCCCTGTCCAGCCCGGCGACCGGCACCTTCTTCGCGTAGCGCGTCAGCCAGGCGCTCTTGAGCAGGCCCTGGGCGTCGATCACCAGGTCGTAGTCGACCTCGCGCAGGCGCTTCTTGAAACGCCGCCACTCGCCGTTCTTCAGAGTCTGCCAGAGGTTCTTGCGCCAGCGCCGGATGGCCACCGGGATGACCTGGGCCACCGCCGGGTGCCAGGCCGGAATCTCGGCGAAGCCTTCCTCGACCACCCAGTCGAACTGGATGCCGGGGATGGCCCGGGCAGCGTCGGTGAGCGCCGGCAGGGTATGGATGACGTCGCCCAGGGACGACGTCTTGATCAGCAGTACCCTCATTCGACGTCGACCGGGTCCGCGACCAGGCGGTCGAGCGCCTGCAGCACCATCGACGGCGGCAGCTCGCGCAGGCAGTTGTAGTGGCCGAAGCGGCACACGCGGTCGAAGCAGGGGCTGCATTCCAGGCCCAGGCGGACGATTTCCACGGCATCGGCCAGCGGCGGGGTGAACTGCGGCGAGGTGGAGCCGTAGACCGCCACCAGCGGGCGGTTCAGCGCGGCGGCCACGTGCATCAGGCCGGAGTCGTTGCTGACCACGGCGGAGGCGCAGGACATCAGGTCGATGGCCTCGGCCAGGGCGGTTCCGCCGGCGAGGTTCACCGACTCCTCGCGCAGGCCGGGGATCAGCCGCGAGCGGATGTCCTCGCCGCCGGGGTGGTCGTTCTTCGAGCCGAATATCCACACCTGCCAGCCGGCGCGGATCTTCGCCTCGGCGACCTTGGCATAGAACTCCGCCGGCCAGCGCTTGGCCTCGCCGAACTCGGCGCCGGGGCACAGCGCCAGCACCGGGCGGTCCAGGCTCAGGCCGAACTTGGCCAGGGCCGCGTCGCGGCTGGCCGGGTCGATGGCCAGGCGCGGCTGCGGGTAGGGCTTGGGCAACTCGGTGCCCGGCGGGTAGGCCAGGGCCATGAAGCGCTCGATCATCAGCGGGTAGCGCGCCTTGTCGAGCTTGCGCACGTCGTTGAGCAGGCCGTAGCGCATCTCGCCCTTCCAGCCGGTGCGCTTGGCGATACCGGCGAAGAACGGCACCAGCGCGGACTTGAGCGAGTTGGGCAGGAGGATGGCCTGGTCGTACTGGCCGGCCAGGGACTTGCCGATGCGCCGGCGCGCGGCGATGTCGAGCACGCCGTGGCCGAGCGGGAAGCTCAGGGCCTGGCGCACTTCGGGCATGCGTTCGAGGATCGGCCGGCTCCAGTCGGGCGCCAGCACGTCGATCTGGCAGTCGGGGTGTTCGCGCTTCAGGCACTCGAAGAGCGTCTGCGCCATCACCATGTCGCCGACCCAGGAGGGACCTACGATCAGAATGTTCATAAGCTGGAGGCTGAAAGCTCGAAGCTGGAAGCCTGTCTGGAACCGCGTTGGCTTCCGACTTCAGGCTTCCAGCTTCCGGCTCATTTGACCAGTGTGCGCCACTCCGGATGGGCGCTGGTCTTGCCGGTGACCAGGTCGAAGTAAGCCTTCTGCAGTCGCTCGGTCACCGGGCCGCGGCGGCCGATGCCGATCTGCCGGCCATCCACCTCGCGGATCGGGGTGACTTCGGCGGCGGTGCCGGTGAAGAAGGCCTCGTCGGCGATGTACACCTCGTCGCGGGTGATGCGCTTCTCCACCACCTTGATGCCCAGCTCGTCGGCCAGGGTCAGCACGGTGCTGCGGGTGATGCCGTTCAGGCAGGCGGTGACTTCCGGGGTGTAGATCACGCCGTCCTTGATGATGAAGATGTTCTCGCCCGAGCCTTCGGCCACGTAGCCTTCGGGGTCCAGCATCATGGCCTCGTCGGCGCCGCCGGAGATGGCTTCCTGCAGGGCCAGCATCGAGTTGATGTAGGCGCCGTTGGACTTGGCGCGGGTCATGGAGATGTTCACGTGGTGGCGGGTGAAGGAGCTGGTGCGCACCTTGATGCCTTGCTCCAGGGCGTCGTCGCCCATGTAGGCGCCCCAGTGCCAGGCAGCGACTATCACGTGGACCTTCAGGCCGGCGGCGCGCAGGCCCATGCCTTCGCTTCCGTAGAACACCATCGGGCGGATGTAGGCGCTTTCCAGGTTGTTCTCGCGGACCGCGGCGCGGGTCGCTTCGTTGATCTCTTCCTTGGTGAACGGCATCTTCATGTTCATGATGTGCGCCGAGTCGAAGAGACGGTCGGTGTGGGCCTGCAGGCGGAAGATCGCGGTGCCCTGCGGGGTGTTGTAGGCGCGCACGCCCTCGAACACGCCCATGCCGTAGTGCAGGGTGTGGGTCAGAACGTGGGTGGTCGCGTCGCGCCACTGCACCAGTTCGCCGTCATACCAGATCACGCCATCACGATCGGCCATCGACATATTTGCCAGCTCCTCACAGAAATTCGTCGTCCGGTCGCCGCGGAACCCAGCCCCGCCGGCGACCTGTGCGTACTGCCCGGGATCAGGCGAGCTCGAGCTCGCGCCAGATCCGCATCACTCCGCGGCGTTCTTCATGGAAACGGTCGCCGCCCACTACCCCTGGCTGTTTCTGCAGCGCCAGACGGTGCGCGGCTGCGCGATAGGCCTTGTAGGCCTCCTGCAGGAAACGGACGTCCTCGCTGGCGATCAGGCCAGCCCGCTCCAACCCTTCCAGGATGCGGATGTTGTCGGTGAACTGCAGCAACTCCGGGTGCTGCCACGACCAGGCAAGGGCCGCATATTGCACCATAAATTCGATATCGACGATACCACCGGCATCCTGCTTGAGATCGAAGGGCGCCGCGGCTTCGAAGGCATTCGGCGCGGTGCCGGCGGCGGTCGAGGGGGTGCCCAGGTTGTCGCGCATCTTCGCGCGCATCTCGCTGACTTCCCGGCGCAGCTCGGCCAGGTCGCGGTGCTGCCCCACCACCGCGGCGCGGATGCCCTCGAAGGCCTCGGCCACCCGCGCGCTGCCGGCCAGCACGCGGGCGCGCACCAGGGCCTGGTGTTCCCAGGTCCAGGCCTCGTTCTGCTGGTAGGCCTGGAAGGCCGCCAGCGAACTCACCAGCAGGCCGGCAGCGCCGCTGGGGCGCAGGCGCATGTCCACCTCGTAGAGCGCGCCGGAAGTGGTCTGGGTGGTGAGGAAGTGGATGATCTTCTGCCCCAGGCGGGTGAAGAACTGCGAGCCGTCGATGGGCTTGGCGCCGTCGGTCTCGCGCTGCGGGTCGCCGTCATGGATGAACACCAGGTCCAGGTCCGAGCCGTGGCCCAGCTCCAGGCCGCCGACCTTGCCGTAGCCGACGATGATGAAGTCGGTGTCGCAGGGCGTGCCGTCGGCGCGCAGCGGCCGGCCGTGGCGCTGCACCAGCTGGCGCCAGGCCAGGGCCAGGACCTGTTCGAGGATGGCCTCGGCGAGCCAGGTCAGGTAGTCGCTGACCTTCATCAGCGGCAGGGTGCCGGCGATTTCCGAGGCCACCACGCGCAGGCCGTGGGCCAGCTTGAAGTGACGCAGGGTCTCCATCTGCTGTTCGAGGTCATCCTCGGGGATGCGCATCAGCCGCTCGCGCAGCTCGGCGATCAGTTCCGGCGCCTGCGGCGGGCTGAGCAGGCGCCCTTCATTAAGCAGTTCGTCCAGCAGGATGGGGAACCTGGCGATCTGCTCGGCCACCATCGGGCTGGCCGCGCACAGCGTCAGCAGGCGCTCCAGGGCGCCGGGGTTCTCGGTGAGCAGCACCAGGTAGGCCGAACGCCGCGCCACCGCCTCCACCAGGGGCAGCACGCGTTCCAGTGTCAGGTCCGGCTTCTCGTGCTCGGCGAGCATGTTCAGCAGCCGCGGGACGAAGGCGTCCAGGCGCTCGCGGCCCAGGCGCTGCATGGCCCGCACCTGGTTGCCGTGGCGCAGGTCGATGAGCCGCTTGAAGGCCGCCGCCGGCTCGGCGAAACCGGCGTCGGCCAGCTGCCGGCAGGCGGATTCCTCGTCCACCTGCTCTTCCCACAGCGGCAGCCACTCGGCGCCGGGCGTGGCGCCTTCATTCTCGCCGCCCTCGTCTTCGTCGGGGTCGGCGATCACCTGGCGGAAGTGCCAGTCGACGCGCTCGCGCCAGTGGTTGATCGCCTCGTGGAACGCCGACCAGTTGGCGAAGCCCATGATGAAGGCGACGCGGATGCGCGACAGCTCGTCCTCCGGCAGCATCTGCGTCTGCCGGTCGTCGATGGCCTGCAGGGCGTGCTCGGCGTAGCGCAGGAACTGGTAGCCCTCGCGCAGCTCGGCGACCACCGCCGGCGGCAGGTAGCCCTGCCCTTCGAGGGTCGCCAGCACCCGCAGCAGCGGCCGCTGCTGCAGGCTCAGGTCGCGGCCGCCGTGGATCAGCTGGAAGGCCTGGGCGATGAATTCCACCTCGCGGATGCCGCCGGCGCCGAGCTTGATGTTCTCGCTCATGCCCTTGCGCCGCACTTCCTGCTGGATCAGCTGCTTCATGTTGCGCAGCGCCTCGATGGCCGAGAAGTCCAGGTAGCGCCGGTAGACGAACGGCCGCAGCAGCTCCAGCAGGCGCTGGCCGGCGTCCTGGTCGCCGCCGACCACCCGCGCCTTGATCATCGCGTAGCGCTCCCAGTCGCGGCCCTGGTCCTGGTAGTACTGCTCCAGGGCGGCGAAGCTGTGCACCAGCGGGCCGCTGGAGCCGTAGGGGCGCAGGCGCATGTCGACGCGGAAGACGAAGCCTTCGACGGTGATGGCGTCCAGCGCCTTGATCAGCTTCTGCCCCAGGCGGGTGAAGAATTCCTGATTGTCCAGGGCGCGGCGGGCGCCCTGGGTCTCGCCGCCCTCGGGGTAGCCGAAGATCAGGTCGATGTCCGAGGACAGGTTCAGCTCGCCGGCGCCCAGCTTGCCCATGCCCAGCACCACCAGTTGCTGCGGCAGGCCGGAGCGGTTGCCGATGGGCGTGCCGAACTGCTGGCAGTGCCTTTCATAGAGCCAGCGGTAGGCCAGGTCGATGCCGTTGTCGGCGAGGTCCGACAGGTCGCGGCAGGTGCCGGCCAGGTCGCTGCCGCGGGTCAGGTCGCGCCAGACGATGCGCATCTGCTGGCGCCGGCGGAAGCGGCGCAGGCGGCGGCCCAGTTCGTCCTCGTCGGCGCAGTCGGCCAGCAGCGCTTCCAGTTGCGCGCGCATCTCCCCGCGCTCCAGCGGCCGGTCCAGCTGGCCGCTGGCCACCAGTTCGAGGAAGCCCGCGGCATCGCGCGCCGCCTGCTCGGCGACGAAGTCGCTGGCGGCGCAGACCAGGGCGAAATCGGCGTGGCGCTCGGCGGACCACTGCTCATAAAGGACGGCGTTTTCGGCGGGAAGATCGGCTACGGCGGTGCTGAAGGTCTGCCCCGCGCGCTCGGCGAGGGACTTCAAGGTGGCCGGCAAGGCGGCCCGGGACGGCAGAGTCATGCATCGATCCTGATGAACGGCAACCCCGCGGAAGCCCCGCCATTCGGGCGCCTGTAGTTTTACTACTAACTTTTTTCGCCCAAGGGCTGTATCCAGTCGCGTTTTGTAGTAAAACTACAACCCGCCGGAACCACCCCCGGTGCACTTCCAAGAATTCGCGGCGTCGCCCACGAGGCCGGCGCTGCTATCGGCAACGATCTACTGGCTTTCGATTCTGGAAGCCTTTCCGCCCTGGAGCAAGCCATGCAAGACCTCGATCCCGTCGAAACCCAGGAATGGCTGGACGCCCTGGAATCGGTCCTGGACCGTGAAGGTGAAGACCGCGCCCACTACCTGATGACCCGCATGGGCGAGCTGGCCAGCCGGTCCGGCACCCAACTGCCCTACGCCATCACCACCCCGTACCGCAACACCATCCCGGTGACCCACGAAGCACGCATGCCCGGCGACCTGTTCATGGAACGCCGCATTCGCTCGCTGGTGCGCTGGAATGCGCTGGCCATGGTGATGAAGGCGAACAAGCACGACCCGGATCTGGGCGGCCACATTTCCTCCTTCGCTTCCTCGGCAACGCTCTACGACATCGGCTTCAACTACTTCTTCCAGGCCCCGACCGACGAACACGGCGGCGACCTGGTGTTCTTCCAGGGCCACGCCTCCCCCGGCGTGTACGCCCGCGCCTTCCTCGAAGGGCGCATCAGCGAAGACCAACTGAACAACTTCCGCCAGGAAGTGGACGGCAACGGCCTGTCCTCCTACCCGCACCCGTGGCTGATGCCGGACTTCTGGCAGTTCCCCACCGTGTCCATGGGCCTGGGTCCGATCCAGGCGATCTACCAGGCGCGCTTCATGAAGTACCTGGAAAGCCGCGGCTTCATCCCCGCCGGCAAGCAGAAGGTCTGGTGCTTCATGGGCGACGGCGAGTGCGACGAGCCCGAATCCCTGGGCGCCATCTCCCTGGCCGGCCGCGAGAAGCTGGACAACCTGATCTTCGTCATCAACTGCAACCTGCAGCGCCTCGACGGCCCAGTTCGCGGCAACGGCAAGATCATCCAGGAACTCGAAGGCGTATTCCGCGGCGCCGAGTGGAACGTCAACAAGGTCATCTGGGGCCGCTTCTGGGACCCGCTGTTCGCCAAGGACACCGCCGGCCTGCTGCAAGCGCGCATGGATGAAGTCATCGACGGCGAATACCAGAACTACAAGGCCAAGGACGGCGCCTACGTGCGCGAGCACTTCTTCGGTGCCCGCCCGGAACTGCTGGAGATGGTCAAGGACCTCTCCGACGAGGAAGTCTGGAAGCTCAACCGTGGCGGCCACGACCCCTACAAGGTCTATGCGGCCTACCACCAGGCGGTCAACCACAAGGGCCAGCCGACCGTCATCCTGGCCAAGACCATCAAGGGCTATGGCACGGGCTCGGGCGAAGCGAAGAACATCGCGCACAACGTCAAGAAGGTCGACGTCGAGAGCCTGAAGTCGTTCCGCGACAAGTTCGACATCCCGATCAAGGATGCCGACCTGGAAAACCTGCCGTTCTACCGCCCGGAAGAAGGCAGCGCCGAGGCCAAGTACCTGGCCGAGCGCCGCGCCGCCCTGGGTGGCGTGATGCCGGTGCGCCGCGAGAAGAGCTTCCAGGTCCCGGTTCCCCCGCTGGACACCCTCAAGGCCATCCTCGATGGCTCGGGCGACCGCGAAATCTCCACCACCATGGCCTTCGTGCGGATCATCTCGCAGCTGGTCAAGGACAAGGAACTCGGCCCGCGCATCGTGCCGATCGTGCCTGACGAGGCGCGTACCTTCGGCATGGAAGGCATGTTCCGCCAGCTCGGCATCTACTCCTCCGTCGGCCAGCTGTACGAGCCGGTGGATAAGGACCAGGTGATGTTCTACCGCGAGGACAAGAAGGGCCAGATCCTCGAGGAAGGCATCAACGAGGCCGGCGCCATGTCCAGCTGGATCGCCGCCGGCACCTCGTACTCCACCCACAACCAGCCGATGCTGCCGTTCTACATCTTCTACTCGATGTTCGGCTTCCAGCGCATCGGCGACCTGGCCTGGGCCGCCGGCGACAGCCGCGCCCACGGCTTCCTGGTCGGCGGCACCGCCGGGCGCACCACCTTGAACGGCGAAGGCCTGCAGCACGAGGACGGCCACAGCCACATCCTGGCCGCGACCATCCCGAACTGCCGCACCTACGACCCGACCTACGCCTACGAGCTGGCGGTGATCATCCGCGAAGGCTCGCGGCAGATGATCGAAGAGCAGCAGGACATCTTCTATTACATCACCGTGATGAACGAGAACTACGTCCAGCCGGCCATGCCCAAGGGCGTGGAGGAAGGCATCATCAAGGGCATGTACCTGCTCGACGAGGACAAGAAGGACGCCGCTCACCACGTGCAACTGCTGGGCTCGGGCACCATCCTGCGCGAAGTGGAAGCCGCGGCGAAGATCCTCCGCGAGGACTTCGGCATCGGCGCCGACGTCTGGTCGGTCCCCAGCTTCAACGAACTGCGCCGCGACGGCCTGGCCACCGAGCGCTGGAACCGCCTGCACCCGGGCCAGAAGCCCAAGCTGAGCTACGTCGAGGAATGCCTGGGCGGCCGCAAGGGCCCGGTCATCGCCTCCACCGACTACATGAAGCTGTACGCCGAGCAGATCCGCCAGTGGGTCCCGAGCAAGGAGTACAAGGTCCTGGGCACCGACGGTTTCGGCCGCAGCGACAGCCGTCGCAAGCTGCGTGACTTCTTCGAAGTGGACCGTCGCTGGGTCGTTCTGGCCGCGCTGGAAGCCCTGGCCGACCGTGGCGACATCGACGCCAAGGTGGTGGCCGAGGCCATCGCCAAGCTCGGTATCGACCCGGAAAAACGCAACCCGCTGGACTGCTGAGGAGACGCATTGTGAGCGAGCTGATCCGCGTACCCGACATCGGCAACGGTCAGGGTGAAGTCATCGAACTGCTGGTCAAGGTCGGCGACAAGGTCGAGGCCGACCAGAGCCTGCTGACCCTGGAATCCGACAAGGCCAGCATGGAAATCCCCTCGCCCAAGGCTGGCGTGGTGAAGAGCCTGAAGGTCAAGGTGGGCGACACCCTGAAGGAAGGCGACGAGATTCTCGAGCTGGAAGTCGAGGGTGGCGCAGCCGAGATTCCGGCCGCAGCGCCTACCCCTGCCGCCGAAGCGCCCAAGGCCGAGGCTCCTGCCCCGGCCGCCGCAGCCGCGCCTGCCGCCGCCCCGGCGGCAGCGGCCAGCGTCCAGGACATCGCCGTCCCGGACATCGGCTCGGCGGGCAAGGCCAACGTCATCGAGGTCATGGTGAAAGCCGGCGACACGGTCGAGGCCGACCAGTCGCTGATCACCCTGGAATCGGACAAGGCCAGCATGGAAATCCCCTCGCCGGCCGCCGGCGTGGTGGAAAGCGTGTCGATCAAGGTCGGTGACGAAGTCGGCACCGGCGACCTGATCCTCAAGCTCAAGGTCGCGGGCGCCGCTGCCCCGGCCGCCGCCGAACAACCGGCCGCCGCGCCGGCTCCGGCTGCTGCTCCGGCCGCTCCGGCTGCCACTGCTCCGGCTCCGGCCGCCAAGGCCGAAACCCCGGCCCCGGTCGGCGCGCCCAGCCGCGACGGCGCCAAGGTGCATGCCGGCCCGGCCGTGCGCATGCTGGCCCGCGAGTTCGGCGTCGAGCTGGCCGAAGTGAAGGCCACCGGTCCGAAAGGCCGCATCCTCAAGGAAGACGTGCAACTGTTCGTCAAGGAACAGCTGCAGCGCGCCAAGTCGGCCCCGGCCGGCGGCGCCAGCGGTGGCGCGGGCATCCCGCCGATCCCGGAAGTCGACTTCAGCAAGTTCGGCGAAGTGGAAGAAGTGGCCATGACCCGCCTGATGCAGGTCGGCGCCGCCAACCTGCACCGCAGCTGGCTGAACGTGCCCCACGTGACCCAGTTCGACCAGTCGGACATCACCGACATGGAAGCCTTCCGCGTCGCGCAGAAGGCCGCCGCCGAGAAGGCCGGCGTCAAGCTGACCGTGCTGCCGATCCTGCTCAAGGCCTGCGCCCACCTGCTCAAGGAACTGCCGGACTTCAACAGCTCCCTGGCCCCCAGCGGCAAGGCGCTGATCCGCAAGAAGTACGTGCACATCGGCTTCGCCGTGGACACCCCGGACGGCTTGCTGGTGCCGGTGATCCGCGACGTCGACCAGAAAAGCCTGCTGCAGCTGGCCGCCGAAGCCGCCGAACTGGCGGAAAAGGCGCGCACCAAGAAGCTCTCGGCCGACGCCATGCAGGGCGCCTGCTTCACCATCTCCAGCCTCGGCCACATCGGCGGCACCGGCTTCACGCCGATCGTCAATGCGCCGGAAGTGGCGATCCTGGGTGTGAGCAAGGCGACCATGCAGCCGGTCTGGGACGGCAAGGCCTTCCAGCCGCGCCTGATGCTGCCGCTGTCGCTGTCCTACGATCACCGGGTGATCAACGGCGCCGCCGCCGCGCGCTTCACCAAGCGCCTGGGCGAGCTGCTCGGCGACATCCGCACCCTGCTGCTGTAACCGCATCGGCCCCCTTTCAGGGGGCCGATCGCTTTCTACCAACGAGCACGCCACGCTCGTTCTCTCCAGCCCTGTCGGATGACGGGGCTTTTTTTATTCGCGCCGGCCGCCATAATGGCAAACAGCCATTACCCATGGCATTCTCCGATCAACGGCACCCCGCATGCCGCTCAAAATCCTCCCGGTCCCGCCGATACAGGCATTGCTTGTCAGACAAAACCGCATCATGCACCCTTGCCTTCGCCCAACAGAAGTCGGCCGAGGCAAAGTACCTCGCCCAGTAGTGGAAAACCGCCGAGCATGAAGAGTCATCCCGATACCGCCAATCGCCCGGCGGTCGAGGCTGTCACCCAGCTCCCCGTCCCTTCGCGGCTGGGGCTGCTGCGCTTCGAGCGGTTGAATGAACCGAGCTGGACCCTGCTGTTCCTCGACCCGGCCTGCGAGCGCGCCTTTGGCGTGCCCGCCGCCGAACTCTGCGGCCTGCTCGACGCCCCCTACGCCAGCCTGATGGAACCCGAGGCGCGGCACCGCCTGCACGAACAGATCCAGCAGCAACTGGTGGAGCACGCCCACTACCAGGTGCGCTACGCCCTGCACACGCCCCGCGGCGTGCTGAACCTGCTGGAAGTCGGCGAGGCCTTCCAGCAGCGCGGCCGCCAGCTGCTCCACGGCTACCTGCTGCAGGACGAGGAAGGCGCCCGCCAGGAAACCCAGGGCGAGCTGGCGGAACAGAACCTGCGCCTGCAGATGTCCCTGGAGATGTACCAGCGCTCCCAGGACGAACACCTGCAGCACCTGGTGCGCTCGCGCGCCCAGCAGAACCTGATCGTGCGCCTGGCGCGGCACCGCTACCAGTCCAGCGACCCGCTGCTGGAGGCCGCGCAGCTGATCGCCCAGGCCGCCAGCGAGGCCTACGACGTGGCCCGCGCCGGCATCTGGCGGCTGACCGCCGACGACCACATGGAGCCGATCGCCGTCTACCGCCGCGACATCGACCAGTTCGAACTGCCGCGCGGCTTCGACGCCAGCCGCTACCCCAACTACCTGGACGCCATCAACAGCGGCCGCGCCATCGACGCCCACAACGTCCTGCAGGACCCGCGCACCCGCGAGCTGGCCGAGGCCTACCTGCGCCCGCAGGGCATCAGCGCCATGCTCGACGCCACCATCCGCGTCGGCGGCGAGGTGGTCGGCGTGCTCTGCCTGGAGCACATCGGCGAGGTGCGCCTGTGGCAGAGCGACGAGATCGCCTTCGCCGGCGAGCTGGCCGACCAGTACGCCCAGGTCCTGATGAACCACGAGCGGCGCAGCGCCTCCAGCGCCCTGCACCTGTTCCAGCGCGCCGTCGAGCAGAGCGCCAGCGCCTTCCTACTGATCGACCGCGACGGCGTCATCGAATACGTCAACCCCAGCTTCACCGCCATCACCCAGTACGGCGCCGACGAAGTGCGCGGCCGCCGCCTGGCCGAGGTGCCGGCCCTGGCCAACCTCAGCGAGCTGCTGTTCGACGCGCGTTCCACCCTGGTCAACCAGAACAGCTGGCAGGGCGAGTTCCGCAGCCGACGCAAGAACCTCGAGCCCTACTGGGGGCAGCTGTCGCTGTCCAAGGTCTACGCCGACGACGGCGAGCTGACCCACTACATCGGCATCTACGAAGACATCACCCAGAGCAAGCTGGCCCAGCAGCACATCGAGAAGCTCGCCTACCGCGACAACCTCACGGGCCTGGCCAACCGGCACTACTTCATCAACGTGCTGGAAGAGCGCCTGCGCGCCGGCTCCGGCCCGCCCCTGGGCCTGCTGCTGGTGGACATCGACAACTTCAAGCGGATCAACGACAGCCTCGGCCACCAGACCGGCGACAAGCTCCTCGCCAGCCTCGCCCGGCGCCTGCGCAGCAGCCTGGTGGACGGCACCACCCTGGCGCGCTTCGCCAGCAACGAATTCGCCGTGCTGCTGGAGGAATCCAGCCCCGGCCGCGGCGAGCGGGTGGCGGCACAGATTCTCGACGTGCTCGACAAGCCGCTGTTCGTCGACAACCAGCTGATCAACATCACCGGCTCCATCGGCCTGGCCTACGCGCCGCAGCACGGCCATGACCCGCAGACGCTGATGAAGAACGCCGGCCTCGCCCTGCACAAGGCCAAGGCCAACGGCAAGCACCAGCTGCAGACCTTCACCGAGGAAATGACCGCCGAGGCCAGCCACAAGCTGTTCGTCGAGAACAACCTGCGCCGCGCCCTGGTGCAGAACGAACTGGCAGTGCACTACCAGCCCAAGCTGTGCCTGCGCAGCGGCCAGCTGCTCGGCCTGGAGGCGCTGCTGCGCTGGCAGCACCCGGAGAAGGGCATGATCCGCCCGGACCAGTTCATCAGCGTGGCCGAGGAAACCGGGCTGATCATCCCCATCGGCAAGTGGGTGATCCGCGAGGCCTGCCGCATGGGCCGCGAGCTGACGGAAAACGGCCTGGGCGACCTGAACATCGCCATCAACCTGTCGCCCAAGCAGTTCAGCGACCCCGACCTGGTCGGCTCCATCGCCGCCATCCTCCACGAGGAACAGGTGCCGGCCGGGCGCCTGGAGCTGGAACTGACCGAAAGCCTGCTGCTGGACGCCACCGCCGACACCAAGCAGCAGCTCGAACGCCTCAAGCAACTGGGCCTGACCCTGGCCATGGACGACTTCGGCACCGGCTACTCGTCGCTGAGCTACCTGAAGAAATTCCCCATCGACGTCATCAAGATCGACCGCAGCTTCATCAAGGACATCCCGGACAACCAGGACGACATGGAAATCACCTCGGCGGTGATCGCCATGGCCCACAACCTCAAGCTGCAGGTGGTCGCCGAAGGCGTCGAGACCGCCGCCCAGCTGGCCTTCCTGCGGCGCAACCGCTGCGACATCGGCCAGGGCTACCTGTTCGACAAGCCGATCCCCGGCGCCCAGCTCGCCAGCAGCCTGCAGCGCTACCCCTGCCGCTCGCACACGCCCGACTGAGATGCCTCACCTGGTCATAGCTGTTTTACGCAGAGACTCGAGCAGCGCCCTATCTCGGTAGGTCCCTTCGCCTCTGCCAAGTAGTCACAGCCAAAACACCCCAAGAACCACTAACACTTCTCAATCGACCTTGCCCAAGTCAGCAAGATGACTATCACCCGCCATGGCAGCGCCAGGAAAATATGAATATTAACTAGAGTGCAACTTTGAGCAAACAAATTACTGCCTCAAAAAACACACTACGCAATCTATATAACAGGGCCAACCTCCTTGGCTCGACAAGCTTTCCGGATCGCAAAGCATATAATTTCAAAAATTATGTATACAACACCTAACATTGCTAGATATACCCAACCACTAGATATGCTCGGCCCACAGTACGTTCTGGTAAGGCACTTGAGAACTCGCCCCGCAATGTAAACATCGCTCCACAGGGCTACTACTGCGAAAAATATAGCGAGAAACGCCAATACTATATTCCGTATCTGCCTCCCACCTTTTAGCGTGTCCCTCAACACTTGCCATACTCTACAAGGGATCAACCCGACAGCAGCCAAGCCTACAAATCCCAGCAAGTAAATCAGTCCATTGAAAAGAAACTCTCTCATGGTTACCTTCTCACTTGGCGCAACAAGCTTCCCAACCAAGATATTCCACCTTCCCCTTGGGCAATTCAGCTCGACCAAGGCAGCCAAACCCTTCCGTGACTATACCTACCCATCTCAATCAGGGAAAAATTCTTACGACCGAACTTTCATTTACCGGCGTACTCGGCATCAGCGAAAGTAGACTGTAGCTAGACTGCTCGTATTGAGTGTCCGTATAGAAATCACCCAAGCCACTCAGCCAATGCATCCGACGAGGCATATCCAACCAGATACAGCGTCCCCTTATCATTTCTTATGGCCAAAGAAAAAGTCTTATTTTTCTCATCATAAAGCAACTCGTCATTCTCGCTTTTTGCAATGCACAGCATTTCATAAGAATCAGCAGTAAACTCCGTAAACTCTCTAGTCCACTCGGTTGTATAAACTTCAACAGCAACCGGCTCAATAGCATGCTCAATTAAATACTCCTGATTTTTACTTATATACTCATCCCTACCCCCCTCCCCAATATTTGGAGTCGATGTCGGATGTGCAAACGACTCTTTAAGAAGCTCTATTACATCTGACCTATCCATTCAACCGTCCCTTTAGTAATGAAGAGTCTCCGGTGGCTTTGCACCATTTGCTGGAATATCAATTCTTGGACCTCTACGCGCGTTACCTGGGCGATATTGTATTCCATTATCCCCCTGGATAAACCCTGTCTTTGAATCAAGCTTACCGGTTCCGCCAGTTAGTTTATCGAAGTCCTTCAGAGGGTCCCCCGTCCCACCTGCGGTAGCTGATAGTCCGTCACTATTTTTTCTCTTGCCACTAGAGTCCTTAGGATTGTCTCCTACCAAATCATTAGGAACCTCTGGGCACTGTTCTGGATGCACTGCTTCATTATCATCAGCAATGCTGCTTAAGCCTATATAACCAGCCCCTATGCCGGCTAGATTGACCAAGCCGGATAGCGCACTTACACATGCAGCTCCGATTGGTGGGACCAAGCAGGCCTGAGCAGCTAGTCCACTAGGATCGATAAACGTGACTGGGTTCCCACCCACATAGGTATAAAGATTAATCCCCCCCTCGTTCCCCAATCGGATCACGGCTCAGCCATCGTCCAGATTCCGGGTCATAGGCCCGGTAGAGGGCCAGGTACAGGCCACTGGCCTGATGCCAGTGCAATTGCGCGAAACCTCTCGCCAAGGTGCCATTGCTGTTGGCCGGACTCGGCTGAGGATCGTCCGGGGTGCTCCGGTTGCCTCCGTAGGGTGTGTAGTGGAGGCGCTGCAGGGGTCCGCTACCCGTGCTACGGCCGATCACACTGCCCAAGGAGTCCTTCACGTAGTACTC
>NZ_FOLS01000003.1:0-32990 GCF_900112375.1 Pseudomonas citronellolis
GGGCAAGCCTTTTTGGTTCCTTTTTGCGGGGGTGGCCTTCCACCGTTTGACAAAAGGGACTCGCCCGAGGGGCGAAACAAAAAATCTCCGCAGACTCGGAGCGGCGCAAACACACCCAAACAAGACGTCTCTGGGTTCCCGCGTTCGCGGGAATGACGAGGGGAAGATAGGCGTATCAGGATGACTCTGGAGCTTCCGGCAGCTTCGAACGGCCCCCTCTCCCTCCGGGAGAGGGCTGGGGTGAGGGGAGCGGAGCCAGGATTAGGCACCTTGGCTGAACCAACGCATCGCTTAAATGAACAGAGGGATACGGGGGGGCTTGAGCGCGCAGGGAGGACGGAGCCAGGTTGCGGACGCTTTGTAATCGCCGCCCCAAAAGAAAAGGGGTTAGCTTGCGCTAACCCCTTGAAAATAATGGTGGCTACACCGGGACTTGAACCTGGGACATCAGCATTATGAATCGCATGAGAGCCTCCCTGCGCTCCCCCGAAGCCCTGTAAACCGGGCGTTTCAAAGGCGACGAAACCTCAATTCAACCGGCTATTTCTGACAATTGGCCTTATGTAGTCACCCTAGAGACTTTACGGGTACTAGCGTCTCAGGATAGCTTCCATGTATGGCCTCTGGCCATGAATGAATGCGTATTTTGGAGACAGGGATGGCTCGTCGCCGCAGAACCTCGCTCATCGAGGACCTCATCGAGATCGCTAGCCGCCTGCCCAGGTGGGTGAGCCTGCTCATTGCCTTGGGCAGTTGGCTCGTTCTTCACCCTATTGCCAACAGTCAGCCCGAAGTCCCCAAGGACTTGCACCAGATGGGGCAATCAGTTGTCGGGCAGCTCATTCGTACTTTTGCCTTTTTCGGCCAGTTTGTGCTGCCGGCGGTATTCGTGATTGGAGCAATTGGCTCTGTGCTTGCCAGGGCCGAACGCAAGAAGCTGCATGCAAACGTGACGAATGCGCGCGAGTCAGGGAAAACCATTGAAGGTATCAGCTGGCGCGAGTTTGAGCTGCTAGTGGGCGAAACCTTCCGCCGCAAGGGGTTCACCGTTATCGAGAAAGGCGGTAACGGGCCGGATGGTGGCGTTGACCTCGTGCTGCACTTGAGAACGGACAAGTACCTAGTTCAGTGCAAACAGTGGAAGGCTATTAGCGTTGGTGTCACGGTTATTCGAGAGTTCTTCGGTGTGATGACTGCGGAAGGAGCCGCAGGAGGTTTCGTTGTGACCTCGGGAAGATTTACTGCAGAAGCTAAATCGTTCGCTGATGGCAGAAATATACAGCTAGTTGACGGCGCCTTGCTTAAAAGATGGATAAACAATCGACCTGAAATTATGCAACCCGCTTCAAAAAATGATGATACTGGTCATACAAGTAGTTTATGTCCCCCTCATTGCCCCGTGTGCAATGAACGAATGGTGATTAGAACTGCCAGACGAGGATCCTATGTTGGGTCTGAGTTCTGGGGGTGCTCTAAGTTCCCTGTTTGCCGGGGGGCAAGAGATCTATTGGCCTCAACAGACAAGTAGGCCATTGGGCTGTGCCTTATACAACCATCCCTCAGGAGGAGATGAATTAAAAATACTAGACCTTGGGTTTTGGCTTGCCTTTAAAAATCTCGGGATTGAGTAGGAGTTTTTATATGAATGTTCTTGCCCTTCTAAATAAAAGTGAACTCGCTCTCGTTGGGGAGATTGAACGAGTACTCTCCGATTCAGCTTGCAATATTAATATTATTGAGCTTGCAAAGCCTTTCGACTCTGAATGCACCCAGAGGGAAGAGATAATTTCCCGCCTAACTGATGCCAAGGTTCTTGTGTATTTTGGGTCTCGAGAGAATGAAGGAAACAAATGTATTGACCTTGCATTGATTGAAGCTGCAAGGCTGAATATAAAAGTTATTTGCATTTCCCTTGATCAAGGTGCGGAAATTGCTTCCGGCTTTGAACTGTTGGGAGATGTATTAATTCCTAATATTGCAGCCCTTCCCGAGGCAATTTCCGAGCAGCCCCGGGAATGGCAAAACGGTGACGGCACCATGAGAGAGGATCGTCCATTTAAAAGATATAAATGCGGAAATAAGAAATGAGAATTTTCTCATATGTAGTCGCTAGAGATTATGGATTTGCGCCAAATCCATTCCATGGATTCTGTACGCTGGCCACGTGTAAGCCTCAGATAAGAAAGCATGCGAATGTAGGAGATTATATCGTTGGTATAACCCCCAGAGATATGGGAAATAAGATTTGTTATGTGATGGAGGTTGGCTCAAAAGTAAGCTTTGATGAGTACTGGGAAGGAGAACAATATCAGGCTAAAAAGCCAAGACTTAATATGTCCTATAAGTATTCATTCGGGGACAACATATACCACAGGAAGGGTGATGGTACTTGGCATCAAGAAAACTCCCATCATACCAACGAGGACGGCAGCCCAATTCAGGAAAACATTGATGCAGATACCGGAACTACAGACAACGTTCTGATCGGTAATAATTTTTCATACTGGGGAAAAGATGCAGTTGATTTGCCGCCAGAATTTAATGCGCTAATTGTTGCGCGCGCCCATAAGTGCGAATTCTCTCGGGAGTTTGTCGATAGTTTCTTAGTTTGGTATAGGGGGCAGATGAAAGGACAGATATCTACTCCGGAGAGATGGACAAAAAGAGGGACTTTTACATGACGCTTGTTAGCTTTTTATCGGACTATGAGCGAGACATTGAACCTACCGACACTCTTGGAGAGGATGCAGATGAGTTAATAGTTTTTGGGCTATTCGGAGAGGTGGGGAGCGTTCTGTCGGTGTCAAAAAAAGCAAGGAGAGATGCAGGGGCTTTTGACACAAATCATTCATTTATAGAGGAACTTGGAGACGTACTTTGGTATTTCTGTCGTTTGTGCAACAGGAAAGGATTAACTTTGAGCACCGTTGCTGCCCCTTTTATTAGTGGGAAGCCTTATCAAATTGCCCCGACGGGAATAAAGAGATTTCCGCTTGCACTTGTGCCATCGCCGGTTGAGATCAGCGTGATTGAGGCCAGTACTGCACTTGGTAAAAATGCGGCGGTAATTTTAGAGAAGTCGGAAACCACTATAGATCAAGCGGCGCTCTCTAGCTTTTTTGAAAGCTATATCGCTTTGATGTCGGCATCAGGTGTCAGTTTTAAAGCAGTCGTTGACTTCAACCTGGACAAATCATTGAGCAGATTCTCTCCTATAGACTTGTCTAGCTCGCCAGACTTTGATGCTGAAGAACATATAGATGAACAGTTGCCGAGGGAGTTTGAAATTGAGGTAAGCCAAAGATCCAACGGAAAAACATACATGAAAATGCATGGCGTTTTTATCGGCGACCCTCTAACCGATAATATTGCAGTTGAAGATGGATATAGATTTCATGATGTATTTCATATGGCTTATGCTGCCATTTTGCATTGGTCGCCGGTATTCCGGGCACTACTGAAGCAAAAAAGGAAAAGCAATCCCGGAGTGGATGAGTCACAGGATGGTGGAAGAGCTATTGTTATTGAGGAAGGGTTGAGCGCGTGGGTGTTTTCTTTGGCAAAAGAGAATGACTATTTTGAAGGGCAAGACAGAATATCCTTCGATGTTCTAAAGACAGTTAAGCAATTTGTTAAAGGCTATGAGGTTGAGCGATGTTCATATAAGTTGTTCGAAAAGGCCATTTTGGATGGTTATAGCGTATTTCGGGAATTAAAAAAATATAAGCAGGGAACGATAATTGGTAGTAGAATTGAGCGTTCAATCACTTTTCGGCCTGCCGAGGGCTGCAAATGAAACCGAAAGAATTTGCCCGAAGATTGTCGGCAGTTACTACCAGTAATAGCTTCAATCCATACTCACAGGTTTGCAGTGCTTTTGATGTTAAAGCGGCAGACAAGATTAGATTTCAATTACTTTTGGGCATGTTGGAAAAAGCTGCTTGTGTTGAAGTCGACGCTATATGGATTGGGAGAGATTTGGGTTACCGAGGTGGGCGTCGCACGGGACTTGCGTTAACGGATGAGATCCATGCTGAAGAATACGCAGAGCGATGGTCTCTATGTGCGCAGAGAACTACTAAAGGGGAACCCTGCAAAGAGAGAACAGCATCCGTGATATGGGATGCATTAAGGTGTATTGAAGATAATATATTTCTTTGGAATGTGTTTCCGCTTCATCCTCATGAAGTCGGGGAACCGTTTTCGAATAGAAGCCACAATGCTGTCGAGAGAAAGATCGGCGAAGAGATTTTAACGGAGTTGGTTACCATCCTCCGGCCTCGGCGATTAATTGCAGTGGGGAATGATGCCGTTTCATCTATAAGTAGAGTGGCTCCTAAGATAGCGTCTGCTAAGGTCAGACACCCAAGCTATGGGGGGCAAAATATTTTTCTGAAGCAAATAGAGACACTGTATGGTGTTAGCTGCTTACCGGCAATGCAAGGGGAGCTTTTTTAAGAGAGTTAAAAGTTTCCGCTTAGATGTGCACTCATTTTTGTATTAGAGGTGCGCTTTAGTTGGATCCTATAGAGCCTTTGTTGCGATTCGTGGTGGTTTTATATGGCGAAACTTTTATTGCGCTACCAGGTTTTTTCTCTGGTTCCTTCAGTACATTCTTTGACGTCATCGTCGATTACGTTACCAGGCTTAATACACTCCCTCATGGATTTTCGTACCCCTCTATTAGCTTCCCTGTCGCGTTGAGCCTGCATCTTTAGGTTCCTTCTAGCCCCTTCCGCTAATGGCCCTTTCCCGTCGGCAAGGCCTTGCATGATGCTTTTTTCGAGGTATCGCGCAGGCACTTCGATGATAGGTTTCATCGTTTCGGCTGCTTCGGCGAGGGCGGTATTCTCTTCGGCAGATGCGAAGGCGGTACAGCTAGATATGGCAAGAGTGATCAAAGCTTTCTTCATCTGAGTTACATCCGTGTAGTCCGAGATGGGCATTATCTCGAGATGTGTATAGTCAGCTAGACCTTAAGCTGAACGTGCCCAGCGTCAATAAGAAAGATCTGGAACAGTGAGCGGCGCCTAGTCCGTGGTCATGCTCATCACCTTATCTATCTCTATGCAGGCTTATCCTGCTGCCTTTGCCTCATGTCTTCCTGGCGGATTTCTCTCGGGCAAACCAACGCCTAGTGACTCTCTCGGTAATCTCTATCCCGCGTCTTGTCCGGCCAAGTTTCGGTGGGCCTCATCGTATTCAGGGCTAGTTTGGCCGCTTTCGGGCGCGACCTCTCCAGTCACCAGCCATAGAGCGTACTGGGGGAAAAGGGCTATCACGGCCTCGATCTCGGCATCTGTAATGCGTGCCTTTCCATTGCGCACATTTCCCCACCGGTATCGATCAATACCAGTTTCCTTCTCGAACCAGACGCTTGTCCGCTCCTTGTTGAACAAGGTTATAAGGCGGTCTTTTATCATGCCCAAATATTCTACTTAGTAGATTGTACTCAGTAGCAATCTAGATGTATGGTTTGTCTTACTTAGTAAATATTACTCAGTAAGTGTGATTTTTATTATAGGGTAAAACCATGGAAGAGTCTGGAATAGTGGGGTTCATCGTCACGGGGGCGATGGAAAAGGTCACGGACTTCCGCACCGCTCCGTTCTGCTCCCAGGCGATATTCGCTCAGATGCTGGGCCTGGAGGACATCACGGAAGACGTGGTGCGCGGCTGGGTCGAGACCAAGACCGTGCCAACCGCCAAGATCGGCCGCCGCCGCGTCATCAACCTCCACAAAATCCGCCGCGACCTCGACCGGGGTAAGTCGATCTTCTGCCAAGGGGATTACGACGATGCCGTACCTATGAGGGCCTTTGCCCGCACCTGCAAGGCCTCTGGCAGTACGCCTGCGACAACTACAAGCTGATTTCCCGGGAAGGGATATTCGATGACTTCTGGTCGCTGATCAGCCTCGACACCAAGGTCCAGGTGGAAGCCGATCCGCTCATCGAACGCACCGAGTACCGCCGCTACTACAAGACCGCTCAGGGCTTCTCCGGCAAGAACTGCGAGATGTTCCTGGGCCAGTTCGCCAGCCTGATCGCCCGGGAGCGCATCCCACCAAAAAAAGCGCTTGAGGTCGGGAGAACGCTCCCCTTCTGGCACGTGATCGAAGACCACTACACCGCCAAGGGCTACAGCACTCGCGACCTCGAAAAGCACGTCATCGGACTGATCAACGATCGCTATATCAGGCGGGGCTACGCGATATGACGGCACGTAAGGAAGGAAAGACGTGGACGGCTGACTTCTACGAGAACGGCCGATCTGGTCGCCGGGTGAGGAAGTACGGATTTCTTACCAAGTCTGCCGCGATCCGCTACGAGCAGGACTTCTTTGCCGTGAAGGGTGAGACGGGGCGCCCGTTGGATGATCGGCTCTCGGATCTGGTGAAGGTCTGGTTTGGCCTCCATGGATGCACCTTGAAAGATGGTGCTCAGCGCTTGGCGCGCTGCGAAGCGCTTGCTCAACGTCTCGGAGATCCTCTGGCCTTCGAGTTTGATTCGCTTGCCTGGGCCCGCTATCGGCAACGCCGTCTGACCGAGGTGAAGCCGGAAACGGTCAACCACGAACAGCGTTACCTGTCTGCCATCTTCTCCGAGCTGATCCGCCTCGGCTCATGGCACAAGGCAAACCCACTGGCCAACGTCCGGCAGATCAAGACCGATCAGGTCGAACTGACGTTCCTCTCTCTGGATCAGGTCGCCCAGCTCCTCGAGGAGTGCAAGGCCAGCACGAACAACCACACGTACCCGGTCGCTCTCCTGTGTCTTGCTACAGGTGCTCGCTGGGAAGAGGCCGAGAGCATCGCCCGTGGGGCCGTACATGGGGGAAAGGTCCACTATCACCGGACGAAGAACCGTCAGAGCCGCTCAGTGCCGATCCCGGCCGAGCTGGAGCAACTGATGTTCAAGGTGGGTATGCCTGGAACCGGCCGCCTCTTCATGTCCTGCCGCGCCGCCTTCCGTTGCGCCTATGAGCGCTGTGGATTCCAGACGCCAGGCCAGCTGACCCACATCCTCCGCCATACCTTCGCGAGCTATTACATGATGGGAGGAGGGGACATCCTCACATTGCAGCGGATCCTGGGGCACTCGTCGATCACGATCACGATCACGATGACGATGAGGTATGCGCATTTGTCGCCGGAGCATCTGGAGTCTGCTGTACGTCTGTCGCCGCTAGCTCAATCCGGAGTTTCGATATGAGCGCCTGCCTGACTTGTGTAAAACCGTTCCAATACCTTATGAATGCGAGAGAGCAACCAAAAAGGGATGGACGAGTTGGATACGGAAGTTTCGGTTACCGGGATCAGGGATGCGGTCAGGAAGCGTCTAGGCCAGCTTTGGGCAGGGTACAAGGAGCTACTGCCCAATCAGCGAGCCTATTTGAATGGCGCAGTGTTCCTTGCTATTTCGTTTGCCCTGAAGCCGTTTACAGCAGATGGTTCCACTGCGGCATTGATTCTCGCAGCAGCTTCTTGGGGGTTAGCAATGATTGCTGATCTCTCGGCTCTCTATCGAAAAGTCTTCGATACCATTTTCGGCAAGCTGATTGCGCTGGCTGTTGTTGCGTTGTTAACGAATCTTGCAGTTGCTATGGCTGCGGGAGGGGTTAATGAAATGGTCGGAATCGATCCCGCTCGCTTCATCCACACAATTACCTTCTCTGCGGCGCTTTTTGCTATTCCGCTTGTTGCCATTGGTTTGTATTTCATCGTGCTGCTAGGGATGGCGTTTCTGTTCCTATATCTAATGTTCGTCACCCTCCCAAACGAGGAAACGAAGCTGCTGATATACCCGTGGTACAAGGCAGGAGTTGTTCCTCGGTATCGTGGACTGACCGCCTTTGCCCAGGTGGGTAGCGTTATCGTGCTCAGTATCGTGGCATTCCATTGGTATCAAAATAACCAGAAGGCCTACTGGGATACCGTCCAAGACTGGAGTCGATCCTTCCTCTACACGTTTGAAACGTTTGAGAAAGCGCCGTGCAAACTAGAGAAGGGCCAGCGTGTGGCGTTTTTGGATGGTGATCGCGTGCTCGTTGCGAGCAAGGCGGGGGAGGCAATCACGTTCAAGGTCACGCAATGCGTGGCACCTGTAGACGGGATGTAGTCGGTTTGTAGTCTGCCGGCCAAAACAAAAAAGGGTTAGCTTGCGCTAACCCTTTGTTTTGTATGGTGGCTACACCGGGACTTGAACCTGGGACATCAGCATTATGAATGCTGCGCTCTAACCGACTGAGCTATGTAGCCGAGTGGCGCGCATTTTCCGGATCTTTTAGGGGGCTGTCAACCCCCTTTGGTTAGATATTTTTCTGTTCTTTCAAGCGTTTAGCGGGACGAGCGGTAGGGCGGGAACGAAAAAGGCCCCACGGGATGCGCGGGGCCTTTTCGGCTTGCTGGTGGGCGCCCTGGGGCGCTGCCGGCGGCTTAGACGTTGAAGCGGAAGTGCATCACGTCGCCGTCCTTGACGATGTAGTCCTTGCCTTCCAGGCGCCATTTGCCGGCTTCCTTGGCGCCGGCTTCGCCCTTGTACTGGATGAAGTCGTCGTAGGAGATGACTTCGGCGCGGATGAAGCCTTTTTCGAAGTCGGTGTGGATCACCGCGGCGGCCTGCGGGGCGGTGGCGCCGATGCGCACGGTCCAGGCGCGGACTTCCTTCACCCCGGCGGTGAAGTAGGTCTGCAGGTTGAGCAGTTCGTAGCCGGCGCGGATCACGCGGTTCAGGCCCGGCTCTTCCATGCCCATGGACTCGAGGAACATCTGCTTCTCCTCGTCGTCGTCCAGTTCGGCGATTTCCGCTTCGATCTTGTTGCACACCGGCACCACGACCGCGCCTTCTTCTTCGGCGATGGCGCGCACGGCGTCCAGGTGCGGGTTGTTCTCGAAGCCTTCCTCGGCGACGTTGGCGATGTACATCACCGGCTTGCTGGTCAGCAGGTGGAAGCCGCGCACCAGGCGCTTCTCTTCGTCACCCATGTCCTTGACCAGGCTGCGCGCGGGCTTGCCGGCGGTGAAGTGGGCGATGAGCTTTTCCAGCAGGGCCTTCTGCGCGATGGCTTCCTTGTCGCCGCCCTTGGCGTTGCGGGCGACCTTCTGCAGTTGCTTCTCGCAGCTGTCGAGGTCGGCGAAGATCAGTTCGAGGTCGATGATCTCGATGTCGCGCTTGGGGTCGACGCTGTTGCTGACGTGGATGACGTTGTCGTCCTCGAAGCAGCGCACCACGTGGGCGATGGCGTCGGTCTCGCGGATGTTGGCGAGGAACTTGTTGCCCAGGCCTTCACCCTTGGAGGCGCCCGCCACCAGGCCGGCGATGTCGACGAATTCCATGGTGGTGGGGAGCACCCGCTCGGGCTTGACGATCGCCGCCAGGGCGTCGAGGCGCGCGTCGGGCATGGGCACGATGCCGCTGTTCGGCTCGATGGTGCAGAAGGGGAAGTTCTCCGCCGCGATACCCGATTTGGTCAGGGCGTTGAACAGGGTGGATTTGCCGACGTTGGGCAAGCCGACGATGCCGCAGTTGAAGCCCATGCTGTGTACCTCTGGCGAGACGGGTCAGGCCTTCGGGCTGTGCAGCTTCTGCATCGCGCGGGTCCAGTCGCCTGCGAGCATTTCCGGCAGCACGCCGAGGGCGGAATCGATGCTGGCGTCCAGCAGCTCCTGCTCGCTGCGCGGGGCGCGGCCGAGGACGAAGCCGGAGACCAGGCTGCTGTGCCCCGGATGGCCGATGCCAAGCCGCAGGCGATGGAAGCCGTTCTGGTTGCCGAGCTGGGCGATGATGTCGCGCAGCCCGTTGTGCCCGCCATGGCCGCCGCCCTTCTTGAGCTTGGCGGTGCCGGGGGGCATGTCGAGTTCGTCGTGGGCCACCAGGATGGCTTCGACCGGGATGCGGAAGAACCCGGCGAGCGCCGCCACGGCCTGGCCGCTGCGGTTCATGTAGGTGGTGGGGATGAGCAGACGAACGTCGCGGCCCTGGTGGCTGAACTTGCCGACCAGGCCGAAATACTTCTTGTCGGGGCTCAGGCTGACGCGTTCGCGGTCGGCCAGGCGCTCGACGAAAAGGGCCCCCGCGTTATGCCGGGTCTGTTCGTATTCCGGGCCTGGGTTGCCCAGGCCAACGATCAGTTGCACGGCGGTCACGACGGGGGCCCTTTCCTTGAGGCGGGAGGCTAGCGAGCGATTACTCGGCCGCGCCTTCCTCGCCTTCTTCCTTGACTACGCGGGAAGCGTGGATGTTGGCCACGGCCAGGTCGTTGCCATGGGCCAGCTGAACCAGTTCCACGCCTTTCGGCAGCTTGAGGTCGGACAGGTGAACGATCTGACCGACTTCGACTTTCGCCAGGTCGACTTCGATGAATTCCGGCAGGTCTTTCGGCAGGCAGGAAACTTCGACTTCGGAAATGACGTGGGAAACTTCACCGCCGCCTTGCTTGACGCCAACTGCGGTTTCCTCGTTGAGGAAGTGCAGCGGAACGTGAGCGGTCAGCTTGTGGTCGGCAACGACGCGCAGGAAGTCGGCGTGCATGACGAAGCCTTTGGCCGGATGGCGCTGCAGGGCTTTGATCAGCACGGTTTCCTTGGCGCCATCGACGTCCAGGGCGATGACGTGGCTGAAGGCAGCCTCGTTTTCCAGCAGTTTGGCGATTTCACGCAGTTCCAGGGTCACGGAAACCGGGGCTTTCTCGCCACCGTAGATGACCGCGGGAACCAGACCGGCATTACGACGCAGGCGGCGGCTCGCACCTTTCCCCAGGTCGGAACGCGCTTGGGCATTCAGAATAAAGTCAACCATTACACTTTCTCCACAATGACAAGATCGCCCGAGCGCTTGCGACCAGCGTTCGGGCGACTCTTCAAATGCCCCGCCGTGGCGGGGCGCGTTCGTCAGGCCCTGTTCCTCAACGGAACATGGCGCTGATCGATTCTTCGTTGCTGATCCGGCGCATGGCTTCGGCGACGACCGGCGCGATGTCCAGCTGGCGGATGCGGCCACAGGCCTGGGCAGCGGCGGACAGCGGGATGGTGTTGGTCACCACCAGCTCGTCCAGTACGGAACCCTCGATGTTCTCGATGGCACGGCCCGACAGCACCGGGTGGGTGCAGTAGGCGATGACCTTGGCGGCGCCGTGCTCTTTCAGAGCCTTGGCGGCGTGGCCGAGGGTGCCGGCGGTATCGACCATGTCGTCGACCAGTACGCAGGTACGGCCTTCGACATCACCGATGATGTGCATGACTTCGGACTGGTTGGCCTTCGGACGACGCTTGTCGATGATGGCCAGGTCCACGCCCAGGGACTTGGCGACGGCGCGAGCGCGCACCACGCCACCGATGTCCGGGGAGACGATCATCAGGTTCTCGAAGCGCTGGTCCTCGATGTCGTCGACCAGTACGGGCGAGCCGTAGATGTTGTCGACGGGGATATCGAAGAAGCCCTGGATCTGGTCGGCGTGCAGGTCGACGGTGAGGACGCGGTTGACGCCCACCACGGTCAGCATGTCGGCGACGACCTTCGCGCTGATGGCCACGCGGGCGGAACGCGGACGGCGATCCTGGCGGGCATAGCCGAAGTAGGGGATGACCGCGGTGATACGAGTCGCCGAGGAGCGGCGGAAGGCATCGGCCATCACCACCAGTTCCATCAGGTTGTCGTTGGTCGGAGCGCAGGTCGGCTGGATCAGGAAGACATCCTTGCCGCGGACGTTTTCGTTGATTTCGACACTGATTTCGCCATCGGAGAACTTGCCGACGGAAACATCACCGAGGGGAATGTGCAGTTGACGCACGACTCGGCGTGCCAGGTCGGGGTTGGCGTTCCCCGTGAAGACCATCATCTTGGACACGCGCAGTACCTGCCGGCTGAGGGTGGGCCTGATGAACCAAAAAGCTGTTCAAAGGCCGTGGCTTTTGAACAGCTTTTTTGTATATGGCAGGGGCGGCTGGATTCGAACCAACGCATGGCAGGATCAAAACCTGCTGCCTTACCGCTTGGCGACGCCCCTATGAATTTTGCTGTGCAGCGCTTCGGTTACCGTCGTACGCAAACCCCTGAGGGGTTAATGGCAGGGGCGGCTGGATTCGAACCAACGCATGGCAGGATCAAAACCTGCTGCCTTACCGCTTGGCGACGCCCCTGTATCGTACAACCGAATGCTCTGCATCCCTTCTCAGGTCAGCTCTTGAAGCTTGCGATGCAACAGGGAGATGTTGCGACCCCGTGCGACGAAGCTTGGCAGAGTGGCCGGAAGTTGGCGGCGAACTTTATCAGCATCGCCCTGGTTTGGGAAGCTCCCAAACACACAAGCTCCGGTTCCGGTCAGTCTGGCCGATGTGAATTTGTTCAACAACATCAGCGCGTTACGTACAGCTGGGTAACGTTTCTCGACGACCGTCTGACAGTCGTTTCGACCGTCCACCCCGAGAAGGCTGCGAACTTTAATGGGCGCGGTATCCCGTGTCAACTCGGGATCGGAGAAAACTTCTGCTGTGCTGACAAAGACTTGCGGCACGGCGACGAGGAACCAGGGCTCCTCCAGCTCGACCGGCGTGAGCTTCTCGCCGACCCCTTCGGCGAAGGCCGCGCGGCCGCGCACGAACACCGGCACGTCGGCGCCCAGGCCCAGGCCCAGGGCCGCCAGGCGGTCTTCGTCCCAGCCCAGTTGCCAGAGATGGTTGAGGCCGACCAGGGTGGTGGCCGCGTCGGAGCTGCCGCCGCCGATGCCGCCGCCCATGGGCAGATGCTTGTCCAGCCAGATGTCGGCGCCCAATCGGCAGCCGGACTGTTCCTGCAGCTGGCGCGCGGCGCGGACGATCAGGTTGCTGTCGTGGGGCACGCCGGGGATCTCGGTGTGCAGGCGGATCTGCCCGTCCTCGCGCGGGGCGAAGTGCAGCTCGTCGGCGTGGTCGAGGAACTGGAACAGCGTCTGCAGCTCGTGGTAGCCGTCGGCGCGGCGCCCGAGGATGTGCAGGAACAGGTTGAGCTTGGCCGGGGCCGGCAGGGTCAGGCGTTCGCGCATGTCAGCGGGCCTGGCCGAGCAGGCGCGGTTGCCAGCTCTTGATCACCAGGGTGACGTCGAGGTTCTCGCCGTGCAGCTTCAGGCGCTCGGGCAGCCAGTAGCCGTCCTGCTGGGCGTAGCTGCTGTATTCCACGTCCCAGCCGTCCTGCTCCAGGCGCGCCAGGCGGCTGTCGCTGTCGAGGGTCAGGCGGCTCTTGCTGTCCGGGGCCGGCAGGCCGCGGATCCACCAGAGCAGGTGGGATACCGGCAGGTGCCAGCCCATCTGCTGCTCCAGCAGGGCCTCGGGGGACTCGGCCTGGAAGCGGCCCTGCCCGGCGACTTCGAGGGTCACCGCGCCTTCGCGCCCGGTCAGGCGCGCCGCGCCGCGGCCCAGCGGGCCGGACAGGCGGATGTCGTAGTAACCCTGGCGCTGCAGCCAGAACAGGGTGCCGCTGCCGGAGTCCCGGGGGGCGCGGATGCCGACCTTGCCGTCGATCTGCCAGCCGTCGAGGGCGGCGACGCGTTCCTTGTGGGTTTTCCAGCTGTTGGCGTTGCCCTGGCCTTGCAGGGCTTCCTGGGTGGTGAAGCCGGCGCAGCCGCTGAGCAGGAGCAGGGCGGCGGCGCCAAGGACGTGAATCAGACGCATGGGAAATCTCAGGGGGTCTTGGACCCGGTCAGGCGCAGCAGGGTGTCGCGCAGCACCGGGCTGTCGGGCTGGTTCTGCAGGGCGGTGCTCCAGACTTCGCGGGCCTCGCGCTGCTTGCCGCGGGCCCAGAGCACTTCACCCAGGTGGGCGGCCACTTCGTGGTCGGGAAACTTCTCCAGGGCCTGGCGCAGGTAGGTTTCGGCCTGGTCGAGGTTGCCCAGGCGGTAGTTGACCCAGCCCAGGCTGTCGAGGATGGCCGGGTCGTCCGGGTTCAGCTGGTGGGCCTTCTGGATCAGTTCGCGGGCTTCGTCGTAGCGCGTGGTGCGGTCGGCCAGGGTGTAGCCCAGGGCGTTGAGCGCCATGGCGTTGTCCGGCTCGCGCTGGATGATCAGGCGCAGGTCCTTCTCCATCTGCACCAGGTCGTCGCGCTTCTCCGCCAGCATGGAGCGGGTGTAGAGCAGGTTGAGGTCGTCGGGGAACTGCTTGGTGCCCTGTTCGATGACCTGCCAGGCGCGGTCGGTCTGGTTGCGGTTGGACAGGCCCTCGGCCTCGATCAGGTACAGCTGGATGGCGTAGTCGGGCTGGCGCTCGCGGGCCTCGGCGAGGCGCCGCGAGGCTTCGGCGCTGCGCCCGGAGTCCATGAGGATTTCGCTCTGGCGCAGCTGCGCCGGGAGGAAGTCGTTGCCCGGGCCGACCTGGGCGTATTCCTTGAGGGCGGTTTCCGGGTCCTTCTGCTCCTCGGCGAGGCGGCCGAGGTTGAAGTGCGCGGCGTCGGTGTGGCTGTCGCGCTCGACCAGTTCCTGCAGGTAGACCTTGGCTTCGTTCCAGGCCTGGGCCTCCAGGCACACCAGGGCCAGGGAGAAGCGCAGGTCGTCGTCGTCGGGGAACTGCTGCACCAGGGCGGAGAACTCGGCCTTGGCGTCGTCCAGGCGGTTCTGCTCCACCAGCAGGCGGGCGTAGGCCAGGCGTACGCGCTTGTCGTCCGGGTGTTCCTTGATGCCGGCCTTGAGCAGCGGCAGGGCCTCGTCGCTGCGCTTCATGCTCTGCAGCAGGCGCGCGCGCAGCAGCATCGGCGCCACATCATGGCGGCTGGCCGGCTTGCTCTCCAGCAGGCTCAGGGCCTCCTGCGGGCGGCCGTCCTGCTGCAGCAGCAGGGCCTTGCCGAACAGCAGCTGGCCGTTGTCGGGGTACTTCTTCAGCAGGCGGTCGAAGCTCTGCAGCAGGCCGGCGCGGGTGTCCGCGTCGGTTTCCGCGGCGGACAGGGCGAGGAAGTCGAAATGGGTGTCGCCCTGGCCGTTGAGGACCTTCTCCATGTACACCATGGATTCGTCGTACTGGCCGGTGCGCGCCAGCTGCAGGGCGGCGGCGCGCTGCGCGTCGAGGTCGTCGGGGGCAGCCTTGGCCCAGATCAGCGAGGTATCCAGGGCTTCCTGGTCGGCGCCCAGGTACTCGGCGATGCGGAAGGCGCGCTCAGCCACGCCCGGGTCCTGGGTCTGCTTCGCCTGGTCGACGTAGTTGGCCAGGGCGATGTCGAAGCGGTTGCGCTGGCCGGCGATCTCCGCCACCAGCAGGGAGTACAGGGTGTCCTCGCTGAAGGAGCCGTACTTGCGGCCCTTCTCCGCGCTGGCCGCACTGTCCTTGGCCGGTTTCGGCGCCGGTTCCTTGTGCAGCATGGATTGGCAGCCACCGAGCAGCAGCAGGGCGGTCAGCAGCGCTAGGGATTTGTTCATAGACGAAAGAGAGGGACCTGGACGGCGGGTTGTGCCCCATCATGACATAAGCCATTCGGCAAGCCCATGGGGTGGGGACTGCCAAACCCAGCATAGACGCACAGATCGGCTGCTTGTATTGCAGTGGTTGTCCTCTACCGGTCGACGTAGGACAATTGCGGGCTTCCTGAATTACCTCAGCGATCCCGCATGGCCTTCATCGCCCTTGGCATCAACCACAAGACAGCTTCCGTGGCCGTCCGCGAGCGCGTGGCGTTCACTCCCGGGCAGATGGTCGAGGCCCTGCAGCTGCTCTGCCGGCTGACCGCCAGCCGCGAGGCGGCGATCCTCTCCACCTGCAACCGCAGCGAGCTGTACCTGGAGATCGAGCATCCGGAGGCCGAGGACGTGCTGGCCTGGCTCGCCGACTACCACCGCCTGAGCCTGGACGAGCTGCGCAACTGCGCCTATGTGCACCAGGACGAGGACGCGGTGCGCCACATGATGCGCGTGGCCGCCGGCCTGGACTCCATGGTGCTCGGCGAGCCGCAGATCCTCGGCCAGATGAAGTCCGCCTACGCCGTGGCCCGCGAGGCCGGCACCATAGGCCCGATGCTCGGCCGCCTGTTCCAGGCCACCTTCAGCACCGCCAAGACCGTGCGCACCGACACCGCCATCGGCGAGAACCCGGTGTCGGTGGCCTTCGCCGCGGTCAGCCTGGCGCGGCAGATCTTCAGCGACCTGCACCGCAGCCAGGCGCTGCTGATCGGCGCCGGCGAGACCATCACCCTGGTCGCCCGCCACCTGCACGAGCAGGGCGTGAAGCGCATCGTGGTGGCCAACCGCACCCTCGAGCGCGCCAGCCTGCTGGCCCAGGAGCTGGGCGCCGAGGCCATCCTGCTGGCGGACATGCCCGAGCACCTGGCGCACAGCGACATCGTCATCAGTTCCACCGCCAGCCAGTTGCCGATCCTCGGCAAGGGCGCGGTGGAACGCGCGCTGAAGCAGCGCCGGCACAAGCCGATGTTCATGGTCGACATCGCCGTGCCGCGCGACATCGAGCCGGAAGTCGGCGAGCTGGACGACGTCTACCTCTATAGCGTCGACGACCTCCACGAAGTGGTGGCGGAGAACCTCAAGAGCCGCCAGGGCGCCGCCCAGGCCGCCGAGGAACTGGTCGGCGACGGCGTCCACGAGTTCATGCAGCGCCTGCGCGAGCTGGCCGCGGTGGACGTGCTGCGCGCCTACCGCCAGCAGGCCGAGCGCCTGCGCGACGAGGAGCTGCAGAAGGCCCAGCGCCTGCTGGCCAACGGCGGCGACCCGACCGACATCCTCGCCCAGCTGGCCCGCGGCCTGACCAACAAGCTGCTGCACGCGCCCAGCGTGCAGATGAAGAAACTCTCCGCCGAGGGCCGCATCGATGCGCTGGCCCTGGCCCAGGAACTGTTCGCCCTCGACGAGGGCCCTGAGAAGCGATGAAAGCCTCCCTGTTGACCAAGCTGGACAACCTCAGCGACCGCTACGAGGAGCTCACCGCTCTGCTCGGTGACGCCGAAGTGATCAGCGACCAGACCAAGTTCCGCGCCTATTCCCGCGAGTTCGCCGAAGTCGAGCCGGTGATCCTGGCGTTCCGCGACTTCCGCAAGACCCAGGCCGACCTCGAGGGCGCCCAGGCGCTGCTCAAGGACAGCGACCCGGACCTGCGCGAGATGGCCGAGGAGGAGGTCGCCAGCGCCAAGGACTCCCTGGTCGAACTGGAAGACCGCCTGCAGCGCATGCTGCTGCCCAAGGACCCGAACGACGGGCGCAACGTGTTCCTGGAAATCCGCGCCGGCACCGGCGGCGACGAGGCGGCGATCTTCTCCGGCGACCTGTTCCGCATGTATTCGCGCTATGCCGAGCGCCAGGGCTGGCGCGTCGAAGTCCTCTCGGAGAACGAGGGCGAACACGGCGGCTATAAAGAGGTGATCGCCCGTGTCGAGGGCGACAACGTCTACGCCAAGCTCAAGTTCGAGTCCGGCGCGCACCGCGTGCAGCGCGTGCCGGCCACCGAGTCCCAGGGCCGCATCCACACCTCCGCCTGCACCGTCGCGGTGCTGCCGGAGCCCGACGAGCAGGCGGCCATCGAGATCAACCCGGCCGACCTGCGCGTCGACACCTACCGCTCCTCCGGCGCCGGCGGCCAGCACGTGAACAAGACCGACTCTGCCGTGCGCATCACCCACATTCCCTCGGGCATCGTGGTCGAGTGCCAGGAGGAGCGTTCGCAGCACAAGAACCGCGCCAAGGCCATGGCCTGGCTCGCGGCCAAGCTCAACGACCAGCAGCAGGCCGCGGCGCAGCAGGCCATCGCCAGCACCCGCAAGCTGCTGGTGGGCTCGGGCGACCGCTCCGAGCGCATCCGCACCTACAATTTCCCCCAGGGGCGGGTCACCGACCACCGCATCAACCTTACCCTGTACTCCCTGGGCGAGGTGATGGAGGGCGAGGTGGAGCAGGTGATCGAACCGCTGCTGCAGGAATACCAGGCCGACCAGTTGGCCGCCCTGGGGGATTGAGGCGCCATGGCCACCATCATGACTCTGCTCGCCGAAGCGCAACTGCCGGATTCGCCCAGCGCGCGCCTGGACGCCGAGCTGCTGCTGGCCGCCGCCCTGGGCAAGCCGCGCAGTTTCCTGCGCACCTGGCCGGAGCGGGTGGTCGACCGCGAGGTGCGTGAACGCTTCGAAGGCTGGCTGGCGCGCCGCCGCGCCGGCGAGCCGGTGGCCTACATCCTCGGCCGCCAGGGCTTCTGGAGCCTGGACCTGGAAGTGGCGCCGCACACCCTGATCCCGCGTCCGGACACCGAGCTGCTGGTGGAAACCGCCCTGCAGCTGGTGCCGGCCAGCCCGGCGCGGGTGCTCGACCTGGGCACCGGCACCGGCGCCATCGCCCTGGCCCTGGCCTGCGAGCGCCTGAGCTGGCAGGTCAGCGGCGTCGACCGCATTCCCGAGGCCGTGGCCCTGGCCGAACGCAACCGCGAGCGCCTGCGCCTGGCCAACGTCGGCTTCCGCCAGAGCCACTGGTTCTCCGCCCTGGAAGGCGAGCGCTTCGCCCTGATCGTCGGCAACCCGCCGTACATCCCCGGCAGCGACCCGCACCTGCAGCAGGGCGACGTGCGCTTCGAACCGAAGAGCGCGCTGGTGGCCGGCCACGACGGCCTCGACGACATCCGCCTGATCGTCGCCCAGGCCCCGCGCTTCCTCGAACCGGGTGGCTGGTTGCTGCTGGAGCACGGCTACGACCAGGCCGCTGCGGTGCGCGACCTGCTGCTGGGCAACGGTTTCAGCGAAGTGGAGAGCCGCCGCGACCTGGGCGGCCACGAACGCATCAGCCTGGGGCGCCTGCCATGTTGAACGACGAAGAACTGCTGCGTTACAGCCGGCAGATCCTCCTGCCGCAGATCGACATCGACGGCCAGCTGCGCCTGAAACAGAGCCGCGTGCTGATCGTCGGCCTCGGCGGGCTGGGCTCGCCGGTGGCGCTGTACCTGGCCGCGGCCGGCGTCGGCGAGCTGCACCTGGCCGACTTCGATAGCGTCGACGTGACCAACCTGCAGCGCCAGGTGGTGCACGACAGCACCCAGGTCGGGCGCAGCAAGGTGGACTCGGCCATGGCCCGCCTGGCCGCCATCAACCCGCAGGTGAAGCTGGTGCCGCACCGCCAGGCGCTGGACGAGGACTCCCTGGCCGCGGTGCTGGCCCAGGTCGACCTGGTGCTGGACTGCTGCGACAACTTCTCCACCCGCGAGGCGGTCAACGCCGCCTGCGTCGCCGCCGGCAAGCCGCTGGTCAGCGGCGCGGCCATCCGCCTGGAAGGCCAGCTCTCGGTATTCGACCCGCGCCGCGACGACAGCCCCTGCTACCACTGCCTCTACGGCCACGGCAGCGAAGCCGAGCTGACCTGCAGCGAAGCCGGCGTGGCCGGGCCGCTGGTGGGCCTGGTCGGCAGCCTGCAGGCGCTGGAGGCGCTGAAGCTGCTGGCCGGCTTCGGCGAGCCGCTGGTGGGCCGCCTGCTGCTGGTGGATGCCCTGGGCACGCGCTTCCGCGAGCTGCGCGTCAAGCGCGACCCGCAGTGCGCGGTCTGCGGTTCACGGCATGGCTGACGAGCGGCCGATAGGGGTCTTCGACTCCGGCGTCGGCGGCCTTTCGGTGCTGCGCGAGATCCGCGCGCGGCTGCCGGACGAATCGCTGGTGTACCTGGCCGACTGCGGCCACGTGCCCTACGGCGAGAAAACCCCGGAATACATCCGCGAGCGCTGCCGGCGCATCGCCGAATTCCTCATCGCCCGCGACTGCAAGGCCCTGGTGCTGGCCTGCAACACCGCCACCGCGGCGGCGGCCTCCGACCTGCGTGAGCGTTATCCACAGCTGCCGATCCTGGCCATGGAGCCGGCGGTGAAACCGGCCGCCGCTGCAACCCGCAGCGGCGTGGTCGGCGTGCTGGCCACCACCGGCACCTTGAAGAGCGCGCGCTTCGCCGCGCTGCTCGACCGCTTCGCCAGCGACGTGCGGGTGATCACCCAGCCCTGCCCGGGGCTGGTCGAGCGCATCGAGGCCGGCGACCTGGATGGGCCTCAGACCCGCGAGCTGCTCCAGGGCTTCGTCGAGCCGCTGCTGGCCGAAGGCTGCGACACCCTGATCCTCGGCTGCACCCATTACCCCTTCCTGCGCCCGCTGCTGGGCCGGATGCTGCCGCCCGGCGTATCGCTGATCGACACCGGCGCCGCAGTGGCCCGTCACCTGCAGGCGTCGCTGGCCAGCCGTGGCCTGGAGGCGCGGGGGCCGGCAAAAAAAACGCACTTCTTCACCAGCGGGGCAGTCGAGATGTTCGAGAGGGTGTTGCCGGTGCTGTGGGGCCTTGATGAATCGGTCAGTTTTTTTGCCGATTGAGCAAGGAAGTTTCCGCACATACGTAACAATGCGCTGACATTTCGCAGGCCATATCTGGCAAATCGCCTTATAATCATTAGCTATTCGCGGGGATTTTTCATTCAGCTTATCCATAAGGATCTTTCGATGAAGAAGCTACTCTCGCTGGCCGCCTTGGCCGCAATCATGATGGTGGGCGCAGCCGGCGCAGCGCAGGCCGCGAATCTGACCGCCGCGGCAGGTGCCACCGGCCAGGGCGACATGACCCTGCGCCTGGGCGCGAGTTTCGACTGGGACAAGACCTGGTGGGAAAGCAGTACCGGCCACCTGACCGGCTACTGGGACACCGGCGTCACCTACTGGGGGGCCGGCGACCGCGCGGGCGCCCGTTATTCGCTGTCCGTCGCGCCGGTGTTCGTCTACCAGTTCAACGGCGACAGCGTGAAGCCCTTCATCGAGGCGGGCATCGGCATCGCCGGCTTCAGCGGCTCCGAGGTCGGCGACCATGACCTGGGCAGCGCCTTCGCCTTCGAAGACCGCCTGGGCTTCGGCCTGAAGTTCGCCGGCGGCCAGTCGGTGGGCATCCGCGCCATCCACTACTCGAATGCCGGGCTCTCGATGCCCAACGACGGCATCGAGTCCTACAGCCTGTTCTACAGTCATCCGCTGTAAGTTCTAGCTGTGCGAAAAAACCGGTCCTGGTGGCCGGTTTTTTTATGCCCGTATGAGCTTGCCGAATACGCCGAAGGGCTTTTCGTAGGATGGGTTGAGCTTGCGAAACCCATGCGGTCATGGCGATGGGTATCGCAAGCTCAACCCATCCTACGGGGTGTTTCTTCCGGACCATGTCACACCCCGGCGCGATTCGCGGATGAGATCTGCTCCTACGCCGCCCCACCCACACCATTCCATGTAGGAGCGCGCCCTGCGCGCGAAATCGCGGGCAGGGCCCGCTCCTACAGGTCATCGGGTAGCACCGCATCCGGGGTGCTCTTCGTAGGAGCGAGCTTGCTCGCGAATGAGCCCCGCAGCGGAGTCTGTTCGCGAGCAAGCTCGCTCCTACGAGAAGCCGTGCTCGCCTAAACGGACTTCGTCAGCCCCCCGGCAGGTTGCGGAAGGCCTCCAGAACCCGCTCGCGGCTCGCCGCCAGGTCGAGCATCGGCGCCGGGTAGCCGGGCGCGCCGAACAGGCCCAGGCGCGATGGCTCGTGCAGGCTTTCGTTGTCCAGGCCGGCCAGCTCCGGCAGCCACTGGCGCAGGAAACGCCCGTGGGGATCGAAGCGGCGCGATTGCGCCAGCGGGTTGAACAGGCGGAAGTAGGGCGCGGCGTCGGTGCCGGTGGAGGCGCTCCATTGCCAGCCGCCGTTGTTCGCCGCCAGATCGCCGTCCACCAGGTGGCGCATGAACCAGCGCTCGCCTTCGCGCCAGTCGATCAGCAGGTTCTTGCTGAGGAACATGGCGGTGAGCATGCGCAGGCGGTTGTGCATCCAGCCGGTGGCCAGCAACTGGCGCATCGCCGCGTCGATGATCGGGAAGCCGGTGCGGCCCTGTTGCCAGGCTTCCAGCTCCGCTGGCGCGTGGCGCCAGGGCAGCGCCTCGGTTGGCGCGCGGAAGGCGCGGCCGCGGCTGACCTGCGGGAAACCGACCAGGATGTGCTTGTAGAACTCGCGCCAGAGCAGCTCGTTGATCCAGGCCACGGCGCCCGGCCCGCCGCTTTCGAATTCGCCCCGGTTGTTCGCCACGGCGGCGTGCAGGCACTGGCGCGGCGAGAGCACCCCGGCGGCGAGGTAGGCAGAGAGCTGGCTGGTGCCATCGAGGTCCGGGCGGTCGCGTCGTTCGTGGTAGTGCGCCAGGCCATCTTCGGCGAAGCCGGCCAGGCGTTCGCCGGCGGCCTTTTCCCCGGCGGGCCAGAACTCCCGCGCCAGGGTTGCACTGGGTGCGAAGCCGGGCAGTTCCCGGGGCACGGGGTCGCTGTCCACCCCCAGCGGCGCCTGGGGTGGCGGCGCCGGCAGGCAGGCGGGCAGGGCAGTGGCCAGGCGCTGGTAGCAGAGCTTGCGGAACTGGCTGAAGACCTGGAAGTAGCCGCCGCCGCGGGTGAGCAGGCTGCCGGGGGCGAACAGCAACTGGTCCAGGTGGCTGTGGAAGCCCACGCCGGCTTCGGCCAGGCGCTGTTTCACCGCCTCGTCGCGGCGGCTTTCGTGGATGCCGTACTCCTCGTTCACCCGTACCGCGGCGATGCCCAGGCTGCGGCACAGCTGCAGCAACACTTCCGGTGCCTGGCTCCAGGTGTCCGCCTCGCGCAGCAGCAGCGGGATGTTCAGCCGCGCCAGGTCACGCTGCAGCGCGTGCAGGTTGCGCAGCCAGAAGTCGACCTTGTTCGGCGAATCGTCATGGGCGCGCCACTGGCCGGGGCTGAGCAGGTAGCAGGCGACGACCGGGCCGGCCTGCGCGGCGGCGACCAGGGCAGTGTTGTCGTGTACGCGCAGGTCGCTGCGCAGCCAGAGCAACTGGCGCTTCATTCGCCGCCCCCGCCGTTCAGCAGGCCCAGGGCATGCAGGGCGTTACGCGCCTGCAACGGGTCCTGCGCCAGGTGCAGGCCTGGGTGGCTTTCACGTTGTAGCTCGGCCAGTTCCTGGGCATGGATGTCCACGCTGGCGCCCACCAGCAGGGTGGGGCAGATGCAGCCGGCGAGCAGGCGCGACAGCTGCGCCGGGCTCAGGCTCTGGTCGGAGTAGAGGAGCAGGGCGCGCGGGTTCAGGCGCTGCTCGACCAGGGCGATCTCGGCGCAGGACAGCGGGCCGTCGAACACCTGCACCGGGCAGCCGGCGGAGCTGGCCAGCCAGGCGCACAGCCAGTGGCCGGTTTCCCGCGGGTGTTCCGACTGGTTCACCAGCAGCAGCGGCCGCCCCTGGTGCTGGCGGTTGTAGTGGTACAGGCGGCCGCCGAGCTTGCTGCGCAGCCAGGAGTGGTAGAGCAGGCGCTCCAGGCCGCTGCCGAACTGGCCCTGCCAGCGTAGCTGGAGGTCGCGCTGCAACGGCAGCATCAGGTGCTCGCACAGCGTCTGCGCCGGGTAGATCGACAGCGCGCCGTTGAACAGCTCGTCCAGGCGCTGTTCGTCGAGCCGGGCGATGGCGCTCAGCGCCTGCTGGCGCAGGTCGTCCCAGGGCGAGTGGGTCTCGGTTGCCGTCCGCGGCGGTTCGTCGAGCAGGTCGCGCACCTTGCCCACCGCCACGCCGCGCTCCAGCCAGGTGAGGACGCGGCGAATCCGCTCCAACTGCTCGGCGGAGTACAGGCGGTGGCCCTTGGCGGTGCGCTGGGGGACCACCAGCCCATAGCGGCGTTCCCAGGCGCGCAGCGTAACCGGGTTCACCCCGGTGCGCCGCGCCACTTCGCTGATCGGCAACCAGCCGGCGGCCAGCGCCTGGCGATAATCGTCGGGAAGGGTGTTGCTTCGTTCAGATGGCATTGCGTAGACCCAGGGCCTCGGGGTGGGGTTGCAGGTACGCCTGGCGGGCGATGTACGGGTGCGGGTGGCGGCGGAAGTGGTGCTTGAGCAGCGCCAGGGGCACCACCAGCGGTACCTCGCCGTGGCGGTATTGCTCGATCAGCAACTGCAGTTCGGCGCGGTCGTCCGCCGCCAGGGCGCGCTTGAGGTAGCCGGCCAGGTGCTGCAGCACGTTGCTGTGGCTGCCTCTACTGGCGCAGTGGCCCAGCGCCTGGCTGAAGGCCCGGTAGTACTGCGGGCCGAACTGTTCTGCCGGGTAGCGGCCGATGTCCGCCAGCAGGCGGCCCAGCTCGGCGTACTGGCGCGGGTGGTGGGCGAGCAACTGGTACTTGTGGCGCGAGTGGAAGTCGAGGATCACCTTGTGCGTCAGCCCGGCGCGGCACAGGGCGAGCCAATCGAGATGGGCGTAGACGCGGGTGACGAAGTTCTCGCGCAGGCGGGGATCGTGCAGGCGGCCTTCCTCTTCCACCGGCAGCTCGGGGCGGGCGGCGCAGAAGGCTTCGGCGAACAGGCCGCGGGCGCCGGCCATGGTCGGCTGGCCATCCACCGCGTAGAGCTTGACGCGGTGCAGGCCGCAGGAGGGCGACTTCTGCATGAAGATGAAGCCGGCCAGTTCGTCCAACTGGCCGGCCTGTTCCGCGCCATGGCGACGCAATGCCGCACTGTGGTCCAGGGTCGCATCGCGGCTGTCCACGGCGCGTGGCTGCGTGGCGTCGCCGACCAGCCGCAGGGTGGGGCGCGGTACGCCCAGGCCGATGGCGACTTCCGGGCACAGCGGGACGAAATCGAAGTGCCGGGCGAGGTCCTCCAGGCACAGGCGCGAAGCCTTGTGCCCGCCGTTGTAGCGGACGTTCGCGCCGAGCAGGCAGGCGCTGATGCCGAGCTTGGGCCGGGAAGGGGAGGTGGACATGGTCGGACCCTGTACAAGTAGGCTTCGCGTGTACAACTATTTTTCAGCATAGGCCGAACGTTGTACAGCCGCAAATTACTTGTACAGGGTGCGGCGCCCAGGCGGGTGCCGTCGGGCTCAGAGGTGTTGCAGCAGCCGGCGGGCGGCTTCCAGGCCGCTCAGCCAGGCGCCTTCGACGCGGCCGGAGAGGCACCAGTCGCCGCAGGCGTAGATGCCCAGGTCGGCATCGGCCAGCGCGCCCAGCTGGTGCGCTTCCAGCGGCCGGGCATAGAGCCAGCGGTGGGCCAGGGCGAACACCGGTTCGGGCACCGCGCAGCCGATCATCTCGGCGAAGGTGCCCAGCAGGTGCTCGATGACGGTTTCCTTGGGCTTGTCGATGTTCTGCCGGCTCCAGCTGCTGCTGGCGTGCAGCACCCAGGTGTCCATGTGTTCGTCGCGGCCGGGCTTGCAGCGGTTGCTGGCCATCCAGGTCAGCGGGCCTTCCTGGACGAAGCAGCCCTGCACCGGCGTCTGCAGGGGCTCGGCGAAGCCCAGGGCCACGGCCCAGGTCGGCTCCATGGCGATGCTCGCCGCCGCCGCCGCCAGCTTGGGCGCGCCGGCCAGCAGCGCCGCGGCCTGCGGCGCTGGGGTGGCGACCAGGACGTGGCTGAACGGGCCGTGGTTGCAGCCTTCGGAGTCCTGCAGGTGCCAGTGCTGTTGGCCGCGGAAGACTTCGGTGATGCGGCAGGAGAAGGTGACCTGCAGCCCCTGCAGCAGCGCGCGGGTGATGGCGCTCATGCGCGGGGTGCCGACCCAGCGCGGCTGCTCGTCCGGCGACGGGCTGAGCATGCCGTCGCGGTACTGGTACAGGGCCGGGTCCCACTCGGCGACCCAGCCGGCGTCGCGCCAGTGCTGGATGGCGTCGAGGAAGCGGCGGTCGCGGGCGGTGAAGTACTGGGCGCCGAGGTCGAGCGCGCCAGCATCGCTGCGCTTGCTCGCCATGCGGCCGCCGCTGCCGTGGCCCTTGTCGAAGAGCTGGACTTCCTGTCCCGCGTCTAGCAGGGCGTGGGCGGCTGAGAGTCCGGCGATTCCGGTGCCAATGATGGCAATGGGGGCGCTCATGACATGCCTCGTAGGTTGTTGTGTTCAGGTTAGCGAGTCGAACAACCTTGTACAATCGGTTTTATTTGTATAGTTGTTCGGTCGCCGTTCGAACGGTCGAGCGGAATTTCGTCCACGCTTCGCGGCCATTCCTTCGGGGGCGTCGCGTATCGGTTCCGGCATTTACAGCGTAGACGTTCGCCACACTCGGACGGGAGCAGTAATGCAAGCGCCGTTCCCTCGTCCAGACTGATGGTAGGTGTGGGAGTTCAGCGCAAGGAGGTCCAGATGCACATCTTCATTACCGGCGGTACCGGCCTGATCGGCCGCCGCCTGTGCCGCCACTGGAGCGCCGCCGGCCATCGGCTGACGGTGCTCAGCCGCCGTCCGGAGCGCGTCGCCGAGCTTTGCGGGCGCGAGGTCCGGGGCGTTTCCAGCTTCGAGGCGGTGGGCGACGAACAGGTCGACGCGGTGGTCAACCTGGCCGGCGAGCCCATCGCCGAGCGGCCCTGGACGTCGCGGCGCAAGGCGCTGCTGTGGGACAGCCGGGTACGCCTCACCGAGCGTCTGGTGGAGTGGCTGGAAGGCCGCAGCCAGCGGCCCTCGGTGCTGATCAGCGGCTCGGCGGTCGGCTGGTACGGCGACGCCGGCGAGCGTCCGCTGGACGAAGGCAGCGCGGCGGCCGGCGAGGATTTCGCCAGCGAGCTGTGCCTGGCCTGGGAGCAGATCGCGCTGCAGGCCGAGGGCCTGGGCATCCGCGTGGTGCGCCTGCGCACCGGGCTGGTGCTGGCGCCGGAGGGCGGCTTCCTCGCGCGCCTGCTGCCGGCGTTCCGCTTCGGCCTGGGCGGCCAGTTGGGCAACGGCCGGCAATGGATGTCCTGGGTGCACATCGAGGACATGATCGGCCTGATCGATTTTCTCTTGCAGCTAAGCGACGCCAGCGGTCCGTATAATGCGTGCGCGCCGCAGCCGGTGCGCAACCGCGACTTCACCCGGGCCCTGGGCCAGGCGCTGCACCGCCCGACCCTGCTGGGCGTGCCGGCCTTCGCCCTGCGCACCCTGCTCGGCGAGCTGTCGCTGCTGTTGCTCGGCGGCCAGCGCGTGGAGCCCCGGCGCCTGCTGGAAGCCGGCTTCGTGTTCCGCTACAACGATCTGCCGGCCGCCCTCGCCGATGTCCTCGCACATCGCCCGGCGGCCGCCCACCGTCACTAAGGATGCTGCATGACCCTCAACGCCCTGCTGCTGGTCAACCTGGGCTCGCCGGCCTCGACGGAGGTGGCCGATGTGCGCCGTTACCTGGACCAGTTCCTCATGGACCCGTACGTCGTCGACCTGCCCTGGCCGGCGCGGCGCCTGCTGGTGTCGCTGATCCTGCGCAAGCGCCCGGAGGAGTCGGCGCACGCCTATGCCTCCATCTGGTGGGACCAGGGTTCGCCGCTGGTGGTGATCAGCCGCCGCCTGCAGCAGGTCATGCGCAAGTACTGGCCGCATGGCCCGGTGGCGCTGGCCATGCGCTACGGCCAGCCGTCCATCGAGAACGCCCTGCTGGACCTCTACGAGCAGGGCGTGCGCCAGGTGACCCTGGCGCCGCTGTACCCGCAGTTCGCCGACAGCACCACCACCACCGTCATCGAGGAGGCCCGGCGGCTGATCCGCCAGCTCGGCCTGCACGGCATGCACCTGATGGTGCTGCCGCCGTTCTACGCCGAGCCGGAATACCAGCAGGCCCTGCTGACCAGCGTGCAGCCCTACCTGGAGCAACCCTACGACCACCTGCTGCTGAGCTTCCACGGCCTGCCCGAGCGGCACATCCGCAAGCTGGTGGGCGACCGCAACCACGACCTCGACGCCGCCGACAGCCGCCACGTGCGCCCGGAGGTCCTGGCGCTGTGCTACCGCAGCCAGTGCCTGCGCACCGCGGAGCTGTTCGCCGAGAACGCCGCACTGGAGAAGGGCCGCTGGTCGGTGTCCTTCCAGTCGCGCCTGGGCCGCGCCAAGTGGATCGGCCCCTACACCGACGCGCAGTTGGAAGTCCTGGCGAAGCAGGGCGTGAAGCGCCTGCTGGTGATGTGCCCGGCCTTCGTCGCCGACTGCATCGAGACCCTGGAGGAGATCGGCCAGCGCGGCCGCGAGCAGTTCATCGCCGCCGGCGGCGAGGAGCTGGTGCTGATTCCCTGCCTGAACGACCAGCAGGCCTGGGCGCTGGCGCTGGCGCGGCTGTGCGAGCGGTTGCCGGAGCCGCTCTGACGGCCGTTTTCGTGCCACCGGGCAAGCCGACGTAGCCTGCGGGTCCAATCGCGGACGGAGTCCGCTCCTACCATACGGGCGGGCAAGGCTTCTCGTAGGAGCGAGCTTGCTCGCGAACAGATTCCGCAGCGGGGCTGGTTCGCGAGCAAGCTCGCTCCTACGAAGAGCATCCGGCGCAGCCGGCAAGGCTCCTACGACGGTGCCTTTTCAAGACACCGGAGCCGAGAAAAGACGGCGAAGGTGTGAGGATGACGCCTGACTTCCAGCCTGCTCAGGACAGCCCCCTCTCCCTTCAGGGCGGGGCGCGCAGCCGAGGGTTGGGGAGAGGGCGTTCTTTTGTCCGGCACCTACACTGCCGGCAAACCCCATTCGCGAGCAAGCTCGCTCCTACAGGGGAATACGGTGCCTCCAGGCTGACTGTAGGAGCAGGCCCTGCCTGCGATTCGCGCGCAGGGCGCGCTCCTACATGGGCATGGCATTGTGGCGGGTTCAGGGGTGACGGCGAGGCCCTACACCTTGAACTGATTCACCAACCGCCGCTGCTGCTCCGCCAGCCGCGTCAGCTCGGCGCTGGCCTGGGAGGCTTCGTCGGCGCCGCCGGCCACCTGGTTGGCGACCAGGCCGATGTTGGCGACGTTGCGGTTGATGTCCTCGGCCACCGCGCTCTGTTCCTCGGCGGCGCTGGCGATCTGGGTGTTCATGTCGTTGATCACCGACACCGCCTGGGTGATCGACTCCAGCGCCTGGGCCGCCTCGTGGGCGTGGCGCACGCTGTCGTCGGTCTTCTCCTGGCTCTGCTGCATCACCTGCACCACTTCGCGGGTGCCGTTCTGCAGCTGCTGGATCATGCTCTGGATTTCCTCGGTGGCCTGCTGCGTCTTCTGCGCCAGGTTGCGCACTTCGTCGGCCACCACGGCGAAGCCGCGGCCCTGCTCGCCGGCCCGCGCCGCCTCGATGGCGGCGTTGAGCGCCAGCAGGTTGGTCTGCTCGGCGATGCCGCGGATGGCCACCAGGATGGCGTTGATGTTCTCGCTGTCGCGGGCCAGCGACTGCACCACGCCGACCGCGCGGCCGATCTCGGTGGCCAGGGCCTGGATCGCCGTCGAGCTGCTCTCGACGATCTGCTTGCCCTGGTGCGCGGCCTGGTCGGCGTGGCTGGCCGCTTCCGCCGCGTGGGTGGCGTTGCGCGCCACGTCCTGGGCAGTGGCGGTCATCTCGTGGACGGCGGTGGCCACCAGTTCGATCTCCGCCAGTTGCTTCTGCACGCCCTGGTTGGTGCGGATGGCGATGTCCGCGGTGTGTTCGGAGGAGTCGCTGACGTGCTGCACCGAGGTCACCACCTGGCCGATCATGCCCTGCAGCTTGCCGAGGAAGGTGTTGAAGCCGCGGGCGATGGAGCCCAGTTCGTCGGCGCGCTCGCTGGACAGGCGGCGGGTGAGGTCGCCTTCGCCCTGGGCGATGTCGTCGAGCATGCCGACCAGCTGGCGCAGCGGCCGGGCGATGCCGTGGCCCACCAGCCAGATCACCAGCAGGCCGCCGGCGGCGATGAGCAGGCCGACCAGGGTCATGCCCAGGGTGTCGGAATCGCTCTGCGCCTTGAGCGCGCCCTGCAGTTGCTTGAGTTCGCCGAACACCGCCTGGCGCGGGATCTCCAGCATCAGCGTCCAGTGCGTGCCGGTGTCGCCGATGGCGAAGGGCAGGAATACGGCGATGGTGTCGCGGGCTTCGTCCTGCTGGTACAGCGGCTCGTCGCCCTGCAGCTTGCCGAGGCTGGCGGCCTGGCTCGCGTCCAGCACCTTGTCGGCCGGTTCGCCGAGCTTGCCGGCGTCCTTGGTGTAGGCCACCAGGCGGCCGTTGGCGGAGATCAGCGCCAGCTCGCCGGCGCCGTCGTAGAGGGTGGCGTCGGCGGCCTTGAGCAGGTCCTGGATGAAGTCCAGGGACAGGTCGGCGCCCACCGCGCCGCGGAACTGGCCGTCGACCAGGATGGGCGCGTTGAAGGACGACATCAGCACCATCCTGCCGCCCATTTCATAGGGCGCGGGGTCGATCACGCAGGGCTTGTGGCGTTCCTTCGGGCACAGGTAGTACTCGCCCTCGCGCACGCCGGTGGGCAGCACCTTCTGGCTTTCCAGGGTGTCGCCCATGGCTTCCACGGTGAGGCTGCCGTCGGCCTTGCGGTACCACCAGGGCATGAAGCGCCCGCTGGCGTCGTAGCCGGCGCCGGTCTGCCCGGCGTAGAGGCTGTCGGGGCCGGCGAAGGCGCCGGGCTCCCAGCCGGCGAAGGCGTCCAGCAGCTTGGGGTTCTGCTGCACGGTCTGGCGCAGCAGGTTGGACATCTCGCCCCGGCTGATGCCCAGCAGCGGCTTGCCTTCGGCGTCCTTGCCATCCATCAGCATGTTGGCCTGGGCCAGGCCCTTGACCACCGTCAGCGGGTATTCCAGCTCGCGCTGGATCTGGCTGGCCTGGGCGCGCGCCAGGGCCACCAGGCGTTCGTTGATGACCTTCTCCAGCAGCGCCTGGGTGCGTTCCTGCACCAGCGTCTGGGTGCGCCCGCCGGCGAACAGGGCATAGAGTACCAACGCAGCCACCACAGCCAGGACACTGGCCCCGGCCAACGCCACCACGGAAAACTGGATCGACTTGAACTTCATGGCGAAATACTCGCGTACCAGGGACAGCCTGTTCCGCTGTATCGGCAGGACTTCAGAGTTTCCTTAGGAAATGCCTGTAATGGGTTGTAACGCCCTTGTGTCGTCTCCTTTGCGGAGCGGTTGCCGGCCATCGGGGGGCGGCCTACCATTGCGCGCTGTCCAAGGGAGATTGCATTGCTTCAGGAGAGCATCATGCCCAGCCTATTCCGCTTCACCGGCCTGGCCGCCGCCCTGCTCCTGGCCGGGTGCCAGCAGGTCAACACCACCAGCGGCGGCGCCGTCGGCGTCGAGCGCAAGCAGTACATGTTCAGCATGCTGTCGAGCCAGCAGGTCGACCAGATGTACTCGCAGTCGTACCAGAAGACCCTCACTGACGCGACTTCGGCGGGCAAGCTGGACAACGACAGCAGCGACGCCAAGCGTGTCAAGGCCGTGGCCGCGCGGCTGATTCCGCAGACCGGTGCGTTCCGCCAGGACGCCCCGGGCTGGGACTGGCAGGTCAACGTGATCAAGAGCGACGAGCTCAACGCCAACTGCGGCCCCGGCGGCAAGATCATCTTCTACAGCGGCCTGATCGATCAGCTGAAGCTCAGCGACGACGAGATCGCCGCGGTGATGGGCCACGAGATCGCCCACGCCCTGCGCGAGCACGGCCGCGAGCAGATGTCCCGCGCCTACGCCGTGCAGATGGGCGAGAACCTCGGCGGCGCGCTGCTGGGCCTGGGCGAGACCAGCAAGCAGCTGGCCGACCAGGTGGTGCAGTACAGCCTGACCCTGCCCAACAGCCGGCAGAACGAGACCGAGGCCGACCTCATCGGCCTGGAGCTGGCCGCCCGCGCCGGCTACAACCCCCAGGCCGCGCTGACGCTGTGGCAGAAGATGGGCCAGGCCGGTGGCGATGCGCCGCCGGAAATCCTCAGCACCCACCCGGCGGACAGCACGCGCATGGCCAACCTGCAGGCCGCCATTCCCAAGGTGATGCCGCTGTACGAGCAGGCCAAGGGCCGCAATTGACGAGCGGGGGGATCGACGCCGTCGATCCGTTGCAGCCGGCCGCCGACGCGGCCGGTTCGACCATCACCAGGGAGCGCCAGTGAAAATCGCAGTACTCGGAGCCACCGGGCTCCTCGGCCACCACGCCGCGCGCGCCATCAAGGCCGCCGGCCACCAGTTGGTGCTGGTCCATCGCCCGTCCTCGCAGATCCAGCGCCTGGCCTACCTGGAGCCGGAGTGCCGGGTCGCCGAACTGTTCGACTACAAGGGGCTGGAGCGCGCCCTGAGCGGGCTCGACGCGGTGATCTTCAGCGCCGGCTACTACCCGCAGCGGCCGCGCCGCTGGCAGGAGGAAGTGGCCAGCGCCCTGGACCAGACCAACCACTTCTACGCGGCCTGCCTGCACAACAAGGTGCCGCGCATCCTCTACGTCGGCTCGGCCTTTGCCATGCCCCCGCACCCCCAGGGCCTGCCCGGCCACGAGGGGCTGTTCTACGAGAGCCTGCCCACCGGCAAGAGCGCCTACGTGATGTGCAAGTGGGCGCTGGACGAACAGGCCCGCGAGCAGGCCCGCGGCGGCCTGCCGGTGGTGATCGGGATTCCCGGCATGGTGCTGGGCGAGCTGGACATGGGCCCGACCACCGGGCGCCTGATCACCGCCATCGGCCGCGGCGAGATGTCCCACTATGTGCCGGGGCGGCGCAACGTGATCGATGCCGGCGAGGCGGGGCGCGGCCTGCTGATGACCCTGGAGCGCGGGCGCATCGGCGAGCGCTACCTGCTCACCGGGCACAACGTGGAGATGGCCGAGCTCACCGCCACCATCGCCCACCTGCTGGGCCGCCCGGCACCGCAGCCGATGCCGCTGCACCGCGCCCGCGCCCTGGCCACCCTGGGCCGCTGGCGCTACCGCCTGACCGGCAAGCTGCCGCTGCTGGACGAAACCGCCATCGAAGTGATGGCCGGCGGGCAGTTCCTCGACGGACGCAAGGCCCGCGAGGAGCTGGGCTTCGAAAGCCACGTGCCGCTGGAAGACACCCTGCAGCGGGCCATCGACTGGTTCCGCGCCAACGGGTACCTGTAGGCGCAACAGTCTTGCCGACTGCGAAGAGCCATGTCCGCACGGGGAATGCCGTGCCTCACCGCAAACTGTAGGAGCGGGCCCTGCCCGCGATTCGCGCGCAGGGCGCGCTCCTACAGGGGGTGGTGTGGGTGGGGCGGCGTAGGAGCGGATCCTATCCGCGAATCGCGCCGGTGGTTCCGGCTATCGCGGACAAGGTCCGCTCCTACGGGGAAACTCCGTGCCTCACCGCAAACTGTAGGAGCGGGCCCTGCCCGCGA
>NZ_FOLS01000003.1:33305-336414 GCF_900112375.1 Pseudomonas citronellolis
TATCCGCGAATCGCGCCGATACGTCCGGCTATCGCGGACAAGGTCCGCTCCTACGGGGAAATGCCGTGCCTCACCGACAACTGTAGGAGCGGGCCTTGCCCGCGATTTCGCGCGCAAGGCGCGCTCCTACAAGAGAAGGCTGCCGCCTCAGGGCAACGCCTGCTCCGCCAGCGGGCGGTTCTGCAGGCCCATCTGGCTGCGGAAGCTTTCCATGTCGATCAGCGTGCACAGCTCCTGCAGCTTGCCCTGGCTGTTGAACAGCCACAGGGCCATGCCGGGGATGCTGACCACCTTGTCGCTGGCCGGGTAGCCGAAGGCGGGGCGGCTGATGGTGCCCACCAGGGTGCTCCAGGTGAACACCTTGTGGCCCTCGCTTATGCATTCCTCGACCACCACTTCCAGGTCGTCCATGGACGCGCGGATGCCCTCGATCAGTTGCCGGTAGCCGGCGCTGTCCAGGGGCTGGGCGGAGAAGCTGCTCTTGTAGAGGAAGTCGGGGCTGTGCAGCTGGGTGGCCAGGGCCAGGCGGCCCTTGTTCCAGCTCAGGTCGATGTGCTGGCGGGCGAGGCGTTTCAGGTCCTTGTCGGTCATGGCTGTTTCCTTCAGCGAAGGGACGACAGCCACAACTGTAGGACGAAGGCGTGGCGGCAACATTGGCCGCCACGCCGGAGCGGCTGTCAGAACAGCCCTGACAGCTTGGCCGCGTGCCAGGCCGCGGCCAGGCCCAGGACCGCGAAGGCGCAGGCGGCCAGGCGGCGGATCAGCGCCAGCGGCAGGCGTTCGGCGGCGAAGTTGCCGGCCAGCACCACCGGCACGTTGGCCAGCAGCATGCCGATGGTGGTGCCCAGCACCACCAGCCAGAAGTGCGGGTACTGCGCGGCCAGCATCACGGTGGCGACCTGGGTCTTGTCGCCCATCTCGGCGAGGAAGAAGGCGATCAGCGTGGTTAGGAAGGGACCGAATTTCTTCAGGCCGCCCTCTTCGTCGTCATCCAGCTTGTCCGGCACCAGGGTCCAGGCCGCCACGGCGAGGAAGGATGCGGCCAGCAGCCAGCTCAGGGCGGCTTCGGAGAAGAAGGTGGAGACCCATTTGCCTACGGCGCCGGCGGCGAAGTGGTTGACCAGGGTAGCGGCGATGATGCCGGCGATGATCGGCCAGGGCTTGCGGAAGCGTGCGGCGAGGACAAGGGCGAGCAGTTGCGTCTTGTCGCCGATTTCGGCGAGGGCAACCACCAGGATGGGGACGAACAGGGATTCCATCAGGCTTTCCTAAGGGGGCGGGTCGACTAATCACCAATGACACGTGCCATCCGCCCACCCCGGGTCGGATCGCTCGTGTCATAGGTCTTGTCAAACCCGGGCCCGACTGCTGCGGGCCTTGGGGCCGCACGCGCCATGGTCTGCGGACCAAGTGTGTTGACGCGTGCCGGGCGAGGGCGGGAACCGCTCGCGGGAGACTACTCCCCTAGGACGGGGCGCATTCTGCCCAAGTCGTCCGGCTTGGGCAAGCCCGGCGTTCAGTCGACGTCGCGGCCGGAGGTGACGTCCATCTCCTCGTAGCGGACGAAGCAGCTGCCGTTCTTCAGCCGGTAGCCCCACCAGATGACGAGGAACAGCGGCAGGCTGACGTAGGTGGCGACCAGCCCGGTCCAGTCGATCGTCTCGCCGACGAACGCCTGGTAGTTCTGCCCGAGGGTGATCGCCAGGCACAGGGCGAAGGCGAACAACGGGCCGAAGGGGAACCACTTGGCGCGGTAGGGCAGCTCCTCCAGCTTGCCGCCCTGCAGCAGGTAGCCCTTGCGGAAGCGGTAGTGGGAGATGGCGATGCCCAGCCAGACGATGAAGCCGCACATGCCCGAGGTGTTGAGCAGCCAGGTGTAGACGGTCTTGTCGCCGATGAAGCTGGTGAGGAAGCACAGCCCGCCGACCAGCGTTGTGGCATAGAGCGCGTAGCGTGGCACGCCGCTCTGCGAGATCTGTTGGAACAGGCGCGGCGCCTGGCCATGCAGGGCCATGGTGTAGAGCATGCGGGTGGAGGCGTACATCCCCGAGTTGCCGGCGGAGAGGATCGCCGAGAGGATCACCGCGTTCATCACCCCGGCCGCCGCGGCCAGGCCGGCGCGCTCGAAGAGCAGGGTGAAGGGCGAGGTGCTGATGTCGCTGCTGTCGGTCTTGAGCAGGTTCGGATCGGTATAGGGGATGAGCATGCCGATGACGAAGATCGACAGGATGTAGAACATCAGGATCCGCCAGAACACCTGGCGGATGGCGATGGGGATCGACTTGTGCGGGTGCTCCGACTCGCCGGCGGCGACGCCGATCAGCTCGGTGCCCTGGAACGAGAAGCCGGCGATCATCGCCACCCCGACCATGGCCTGCAGGCCGCCGACGAAGGGCGCGTCTCCAGTGGTGAAGTTGCTGAAGCCGGGGGAGTCGATGCCGTGCATGATGCCGAAGATGCTGGCCAGGCCGATGCCGATGAAGATCACCACGGCCACCACCTTGATCAGCGCGAACCAGAACTCGCTCTCGCCGAAGCCTTTCACCGAGAAGAAGTTGAGGCCGAACATGATGGCGAGGAAGCCGGCGCTCCAGTAGATGCCCGACACCTCGGGGAACCAGAAGTGCATCACCAGCTGCGCGGCCACCAGTTCCGCGGCGATGGTCACCGCCCAGTTGTACCAGTAGTTCCAGCCCATGGCGAAGCCGAAGCCATCGTCGATGAAGCGGCTGCCGTAGGTGGAGAAGGAGCCGGAATCGGGGATGTAGGCGGCCATCTCGCCCAGGCTGGTCATCAGGAAGAACACCATCAGGCCGATCAGCGCGTAGGCCAGCAGCGCGCCGCCGGGGCCGGCGGTGGCGACGGTGCTGCCGGAGGCGACGAACAGCCCGGTGCCGATCGAGCCGCCGATGGCGATCATGTTCAGGTGCCTGGGCTTGAGCGAACGCTTCAGGTGCGCTGGAGTCGTCTCCGGCGACTTCACGAAGGTCAGCTCGGCTTCTTTCACGGTGCTTTTCACGGCGATCCTCGGCTCGTGAGGCGCGCCGGCCCGGCGCGCCCTTTCGGTCTGGGTGGAGTGTAGTGGGGCTGCGGCGAGGCGCCCGGGCTCAGGGGCGGCGGGCGCTGTAGATGCGGAAACCGTCGCCCTCGGCGAGGCTGCGGCAGGGGCCCAGGTGCTGTTCGATCAGCGGCGGGTACTTGAGGAAGCTGTTGGCCACCAGGCGCAGTTCGCCGCCCGGGCGCAGGTGTTGCGCGGCTTCGCGCAGCAGGCGCTCGCTGGCCTGGTAGTCGGTGTGCACGCCCTGGTGGAAGGGCGGGTTGCTGACGATGGCGGCCAGGCCGGCCGGCGCCGCGTCGATGCCGTCGCCGCCGATCACCTCGCCTTCCAGGCCGTTGGCGGCGAGGGTCAGGCGGCTGCTCTCCAGGGCGAAGGCGTCGACGTCGAGCAGGCTCAGGCGGCTGCCCGGGTAGCGGCGCTTGAGCACCGCGCCGAGCACGCCGGCGCCGCAGCCGAAGTCCAGCACGTGGCCTTCGGGCAGGCCGTCCAGGTGTTCCAGCAGCAGGGCGCTGCCGCGGTCCAGGCGACCATGGCTGAACACGCCGGGCAGGGTGACCACCTGCAGTTCGCCGTCGGCCAGGGCCAGCGTGTAGCGCAGGGACTGGGCGTGCAGGTCGGGGCAGGGCAGGGCGCCGTCGATAGCGGCGTGCCACAGCTGGCAGTGCCGCGCGCTGTCGAGCTTGGCGGCCTTGGCCAGGGCGCCGAGCTGCTTGGCGGCGCGCTCGACGCCGGCGCGCTTCTCGCCCACCAGGTACAGCTGGCCGCCGGGCACCCGGCTGGCCAGGGCGGCCAGCAGGTAGTCGGTCAACTCGCGGGACTTGGGCAGGAACAGCACGGCGGCGTCGAACTCGCCCTCCGGCGGCGTCACGCCGAAATGGCAGCGTCCCGGGTAGCGGCCGTCCAGCTGCCGCTGCTCGCCGGCGTGCCAGCTCCAGCCCAGGGCTTGCGGCAGCTCGCCGAGCAGGCCGTCGGCGGGCAGGCCTGCCAGCAGCACGCGGCCGGAGAAACGTTCGATCTGGCGCAGCAGCACCTCGCTGGTGGGGGCGTTGGACATGCGGCCTCCTGAAAAAGGGCGCGAGTTTAGCACTTCGCGCTTCAGTCGACCCGCCGCAGCTTGTCGCCGCGGAAGAAGGCCGCGGCGTTGTCCGTCACCTGGCCGACGATGCGCTGCCGCGCCTCGCGGCTGCCCCAGGCGTTGTGCGGGGTGACGATCAGCCGCGGGATGTCGCCGGCCAGCAACGGGTTGCCGTCCTTCGGCGGCTCGACGCTGAGCACGTCGGTGGCGGCGCCGCCCAGGTGGCCGCGGCGCAGGGTGTCGGCCAGGGCCTGCTCGTCGATCAGGCCGCCGCGGGCGGTGTTGACGATGAAGGCGCCGGGCTTCATCAGGTCCAGTTCGCGCTGGCCGATCATCCCGCGGGTCTGCTCGGTCAGCGGGCAGTGCAGGCTGATGGCGTCGACCTGCGGCAGCAGCTCGTCCAGCGCCAGGCGGTCGGCGCGCGGCGGGCGGCCGGGCAGTTGGCCGAGCAGCACGCGCATGCCGAAGGCCTCGGCCAGGCGGGCCACCGCGCCACCCAGTTCGCCATGGCCGAGCAGGCCGAGGGTCTTGCCTTCCAGCTCGACGATGGGGAAGTCCAGCAGGCAGAACTGGGTGGACTGTTGCCAGCGTCCGGCGCGGACCGCCGCCTGGTAGTCGGGCAGCCGGGTGGCCAGGGCGAGCAGCAGCAGGATGGCGTGCTGGGCTACCGAAGCGGTGCCGTAGCCCTGGCAGTTGGCCACGGCGATGCCACGCTCGCGGGCGGCGGCCAGGTCGATGTTGTTGGTGCCGGTGGCGGTGACCAGGATCAGCCTGAGGTCCGGGCACTGGGCCAGGGTTTCGGCGCTGATGGGCGCCTTGTTGCTGATGGCCACGTTGGCCTCGCGCAGGCGCCCGGCGATTTCGCCGGGGGCGCTGGCGGGGTGCAGGACCAGTTCGCCGAAGGCCTGGCGCAGGGGCTGCAGGTCGAGGTCGCCGAGGTCGAGGGAGGCTGTGTCGAGAAAGACGGCGCGAGTGCTGTTCATCGCTGGCTGTACCTTTTGCGGGAAGCGGGGCTGGCGTGAGAACCTGCTCACGATCTGCTGCGCGTCGGCATAACTGCGTTAAAAACAGGCGAGTAATGCTCATTTAGCGGACTAAACTGCGCTTCCTCGCCTGTTTTCGCCTTGTTCTGCTCTAGCTCGCGAGATCGTGAGCAGGCTCTTAAAGTTGCCAGCCTAACGGTTTTTTCCCACCCCTGCGGAGGTTGCATGTACTGGACGGAATTTCTCACCGTGGCGCTGATCCACCTGCTGGCGGTGGCCAGCCCGGGCCCGGACTTCGCCGTGGTGGTGCGCGAGAGCGTCACCCACGGCCGCCGCGCCGGCACCTGGACGGCGCTGGGCGTGGGCTGCGCCATTTCCATCCACGTGACCTACTCGCTGCTGGGCATCGGCCTGATCGTTTCGCAGTCGATCATGCTGTTCAACACCCTCAAGTGGCTGGCCGCGGCCTACCTGTTCTACATCGGCATCAAGGCCCTGCGCGCCAAGCCCAGCGGTGGCGACGGCAGCGTGGATGCTGCCGCGCCCAGCGAACGCACCCCGCGCGGCGCCTTCGTCGCCGGCTTCGTCACCAACGGCCTGAACCCCAAGGCCACGCTGTTCTTCCTCTCGCTGTTCACCGTGGTCATCAACCCGCACACCCCGGTGCTGGTGCAGGCCGGCTACGGCGTCTACCTGGCCTGCGCCACCGCGGCCTGGTTCAGCTTCGTGGCGCTGCTGTTCAGCCAGCAGCGCGTGCGCGCCGGCTTCGCCCGCATGGGGCACTGGTTCGACCGGATGATGGGGGCGGTGCTGGTGGGGTTGGGGGTCAAGCTGGCTTTCACCGAGTTGCGCTGAGGGTTGGGGACTCGCGCTTTTCGTAGGAGCGAGCTTGCTCGCGAACCGCATGGCACCGCGTTTGTTCGCGAGCAAGCTCGCTCCTACGAAAAGCAAAGCGGGTTTTTGATCTTGGATTGCGCGGGGATTTTTGCGGAATCGACAGAGCGTTATTGCAATAATTAGCCTGCTAACTGTGTGGTCTCTATGGCTAGTATCGAAGCGTTTCCTCTTCGAGAAGGTCAACAAACCATGCCAAGGAATGCCTCTGCTGCAGGCCCATCCCGTCGCCGTTTCCTCAAGGGCTCGCTGAGCCTCATTCCCGCCGTGGCGGTGATGGGGACTGGCGTTGTTCGCGCCGAGAGCGCACCGGAGCCGGGCCAGGCCTATCAGCCACGCTTTTTCAACTCCGAGGAGTGGCTGTTCCTGCTGGCCGCCTGCGACTGCCTGATCCCCGATGACGACAACGGCCCCGGCGCAGTGGCCGAAGGGGTGCCCGAGTTCATCGACCGGCAGATGGAGACCGCCTATGGCCATGGCGGCATCTGGTACCTGCAGGGGCCGTTCTTCGAGGCGCCCGCCGAACTGGGCCACCAGAGCCGCCTGAGCCCCAGGGAAATCTACCGCCTGGGTATCGCCGCGCTGCAGCGCCACTGTCGGCAGCAGTTCGCCGGCAAGCGCTTCCAGGAACTGCCGCGCGGCCGCCAGGAGGAATTGCTGACGCAGATGGAGGGCGGCCGGATAGCCTTCGAGGCCTGCCCGGAGTCGATGTTCTTCGAACAGCTCTGGCAGAACACCCGGGAGGGCTACCTGGCCGATCCCATCCATGGCGGCAACCGCAGCATGGCGTCCTGGCGGATGATCGGCTTCCCCGGTGCGCGCGCCGATTTCACCGACTGGGTGGACCAGCCGAACAAGGCCTACCCGCAAGGGCCGGTCAGCATCTCCGGCCAGCGGGGTGAGCTATGAGCGCCACGCGCAGGGAGGCGGTGGACGTGGTGGTGGTCGGCCTCGGCTGGACCGGCTCGATCATGTCCAAGGAACTGGTCGATGCCGGGCTGCGGGTGGTCGCCCTGGAGCGCGGGGAGCAGCGCGACACCTACCCGGACTTCGCCTACCCGAGGATCGCCGACGAGCTGACCTATGGCATCCGCTACAAGCTGTTCCAGAACCTCGCCCGGGAAACCGTGACCCTGCGCCATGGCCTGGCCGACCGGGCGGTGCCCTACCGGCGCCTGGGCGCCTTCCTGCCCGGCAACGGCGTGGGCGGCGCCGGCGTGCACTGGAATGGCATGCACTGGCGCATGCAGCCTTACGACCTGAAACTGCGCAGCAATACCCTGGAGCGGCATGGCAAGGCGGCCATCCCCGAGGGCATGACCATCCAGGACTGGGGCGTGAGCTATGAGGAACTGGAGCCCTGCTTCGATCGCTTCGAGAAGGTCTGCGGCACCGCCGGCCAGGCCGGCAACCTGCAGGGGCGGATACTGCCGGGCGGCAACCCGTTCGAGGCGCCCCGGCATGCACCCTATCCGACCGCGGCGCTGAAGACCTTCTACTCCGGCGAACTGCTGAAGGCCGGCGCGCTGGAACTGGGGCTGCACCCGTTCGCCTCCCCCGCGGCCAACTGCAGCGAGGCCTACACCAACCCCTATGGCCTGCAGTTGGGGCCATGCAACTACTGCGGCTTCTGTGAGCGCTTCGGCTGCTACCTGTATTCCAAGGCATCGCCGCAGTCGACCATCCTGCCGGCGTTGTACCGGCAGGCGAACTTCGAACTGCGCACCCAGGCCCAGGTCATCCGCATCAACACCGACTCCAGCGGCCGCAAGGCGACCGGGGTCACCTACATCGACAGCCAGGGCCGGGAGGTGGAGCAACCTGCGGAACTGGTGATCCTCAGCGCCTACCAGTTGCACAACGTGCGCCTGCTGCTGCTCTCGAAGATCGGCAAGCCCTACGATCCGCGCACGGGCGAAGGCGTCGTGGGGAAGAACTATGCGTACCAGATGAATGCCGGGGTTTCGCTGTTCTTCGACAAGGACACCCACTTCAATCCCTTCATCGGGGCGGGTGGCGGCACCGTGGCGCTGGACGACTTCAACAGCGAGGCGTTCAAGGCCGGGCAGCGGGACTTCATCGGTGGCGCCTATCTGTCGGTAGGCAGTTCGGGCGGGCGTCCGATCCAGCAGGCGCTCCTGCCGGACGATGCGCCGACCTGGGGCAGCGGCTGGAAACAGGCGCTGCGCGACAGCTACGGGCACAGCATGTCGCTGGGCGCCGAAGGTTCGAACATGGCCTACCGCGACTGCTACCTGGACCTGGACCCGAACTACCGCGACGTGCACGGCCTGCCGCTGCTGCGCATGACCTTCGACTGGAAGGCCAACGACATCCGCCAGGGGCGTTTCATGGCCGAGCGGCTGAGCGAGATCGCCCGGGTGCTCGGCCCGCGGAAGATAGTGGTGCACGCGCCGGCCTTCGGCGAGCACTTCAACGCCATCAGCTACCAGAGCACCCACAACACCGGCGGCGCGATCATGGGCGAGGACCCCAGGCAGAGCGTGCTGAACAAGTACCTGCAGTGCTGGGACGTGCCCAACCTGTTCGTCCTCGGCGCCAGCGCCTTCCCGCAGAACATGGCCTACAACCCCACCGGCATGGTCGGGGTGCTGGCCTACTGGGCCGCCCAGGCGATCCGCGAACGCTACCTGCGCGATCCTGGCCCGCTGGTGGACGCATGAGGAGGCCGGCCATGAACATTTCAGCAAGGCTGCTCGCACCACTGCTCCTGGCGTTGTCGGTGGCAGGTACGGCCCGCGCCGACGAGGCGTCGTCCATCGCCCGCGGCGAATACCTCGCCCGCCTGGGGGACTGCGCCGCCTGCCACACCACCGACCCCGCGCGCCCATTCGCCGGGGGCCTGAAGATGGGGACGCCGATCGGCGCCATCTACTCCACCAACATCACGCCCGATGCGCACACCGGGATCGGTACCTACACCCTGGGGAATTTCTCCCGGGCCGTGCGCGGGGGCGTGGCAGCGGACGGTCACCGCCTGTACCCGGCCATGCCCTATCCCTCCTTCGCCAGGATCAGCGACCAGGACATCGCTGACCTGTACCTGTACTTCCGCCAGGGTGTGCACCCGGTGGAACAGGCCAACCGGGCCGCGGAGATTCCCTGGCCGTTGAACATGCGCTGGCCGTTGCAGGCGTGGGACAGCCTGTTCGCCGACAGCGGGCCCTACCAGGACGACCCGCGGCGTTCGCCCGAGTGGAACCGGGGGGCCTACCTGGTGCAGGGGTTGGGGCACTGCGGCAGTTGCCACAGCCCGCGCGGGCTGGCCTTCCAGGAGCAGGCCGTGGATCAGCGCGACCCCCGCTACCTCAGCGGCGGCACCCTGGAGGGCTGGCATGCGCCGGACCTGACCGGCGCCACGCCGGCCAGCCTGCAGAATTGGAGCGAGTCCGAGCTGATGACCTTTCTCCGGACCGGGCATACGGAGCGTACAGCGGCCTTCGGTGCCATGGCCGCGGCGGTGCAGGACAGTACCCAGTACTTCGACGAGAAAGATCTGCGGGCCGTGGCTGTCTATCTGAAATCGCTGGGCGAAGGCCACTCCGCGGCGATGTTGCTGCACGACGATGGCTCCACCTACCAGGCGCTGGCTTCGGGGCAGCCAGCCAGCGAGGGCGCGGCCCTGTACCTCGACAACTGCGCGGCTTGCCATCGCTCGGATGGTGCCGGGTATCGCAATACCTTCCCGCAATTGAAGGGCAACTCGGCGGTGCTCGGTGACGATCCTTCCTCGCTGATCAGCATCATCCTCGAGGGTTCGCGCATGGCGGTCACCGAGGCGGCGCCGAGCGGGCTGCGCATGCCGGACTTCGGCTGGCGGCTGGACGACCGGCAGGTGGCCGCGCTGGCGACCTTCCTGCGCCAGGCCTGGGGGCACGAGGCGCCGACGGTGAGCGCGCGGCAGGTAGCGGCTCTGCGCCGACGCTGAGGTGGAGCGCGCCGCCCGGCGGGGCGGCGCGAAGGGCATCAGAGCAGTTCGACGGCCACCGCGGTAGCTTCGCCGCCGCCGATGCACAGCGAGGCCACGCCGCGCTTGCCGCCCTTCTTCTGCAGGGCGTTGATCAGGGTGACGATGATCCGCGAGCCGGTGGAGCCCACCGGGTGGCCCTGGGCGCAGGCGCCGCCGTAGACGTTGACCTTGGCGTGGTCCAGGCCGTGCTCGCGCATGGCCAGCATGGTGACCATGGCGAAGGCTTCGTTGATCTCGAACAGGTCGACGTCGTCCTTGTTCCAGCCGGTCTTCCTGAACAGGTTGGTCATCGCGCCGATGGGGGCCAGGGTGAATTCGCTCGGGTCCTGGCTCTGGGTGGCGTGGCCGACGATCTTCGCCAGCGGCTTCAGGCCACGGCGGGCGGCTTCCTCGGCGGTCATCAGGACCAGCGCGCTGGCGCCGTCGGAGATGGAGCTGGCGTTGGCCGCGGTGATGGTGCCGTCCTTCTTGAAGGCGGGTTTCAGGCTGGGGATCTTGTCCAGGTTGGCGGTCAGCGGCTGTTCGTCGTCCTTCACCACGACCTCGCCCTTGCGGGTGGTGACGGTGACCGGGACGATCTCGCTGGCCAGCGAGCCATCCTGGATCGCGGCCTGGGCGCGCTTGAGCGATTCGATGGCGTAGGCGTCCATGTCTTCGCGGGTGATGCCGTTCCTGTCGGCGGTGTCCTGGGCGAAGGAGCCCATCAGGCGGCCAGTGCGGGCGTCTTCCAGGCCGTCGAGGAACATGTGGTCCTTGATCTCGGCGTGGCCCATGCGCAGGCCGGTGCGCGCTTTCTCCAGCACGTAGGGGGCGTTGGACATGCTCTCCATGCCGCCGGCGACCATCACCTGGTTGGTCCCGGCCTTGAGCAGGTCGTGGGCCAGCATCACCGCCTTCATGCCCGAACCGCACAGCTTGTTGATGGTGGTGCAGCCGGTGGCGGCGGGCAGGCCGGCGTTGAGCGCCGCCTGTCGGGCCGGGCCCTGCTTCAGACCGGCGGGCAGCACGCAGCCCATGATCACTTCCTCGACATCGCCGGCCTCGATACCGGCGCGGGCGACTGCTTCGCGGATGGCGACGGCGCCCAGGTCGACGGCGGAAACTCCGGCCAGGCTGCCCTGGAAGCCGCCCATGGGGGTGCGGGCGCCGCTGACGATGACGATTTCGGACATGGAAAACTACCTCTTGGCTTTTGTTCTCGGAGTGTTCTGGGGGCTCGGCCGTGAACGACCGGGTGGCGGCGATTCTAGCGCGTGACCCGATCAGGCCAAAGAGTCACCCGCAAATCACTCTTTGGATGGATGATTGGTCATGGTTGCACCTCTACAGTCACCGGCATCGACTCCCATGAAGGTCCCACAGGTAAGCCGAATATGCTCAAGACCCGTCTCCTCCCCGCTGCGAGCAATGCCTACCAGTACCCGTTGCTGATCAAGAGCCTGCTGCTGTCCGGCGCGCGCTACGAAAAAAGCCGCGAGATCGTCTACCGCGACCTGGTGCGCTACAACTACGCCACTTTCAACGAGCGCGTGGCGCGCCTGGCCAACGTGCTCACCGAGGCCGGCGTGCAGGCCGGCGACACCGTGGCGGTGATGGACTGGGACAGCCATCGCTACCTGGAGGCGATGTTCGCCATCCCGATGATCGGCGCGGTGCTGCACACCATCAACATCCGTCTTTCGCCGGACCAGATCCTCTACACCATGAACCACGCCGAGGACCGCTTCGTGCTGGTCAACGCCGAGTTCGTGCCGCTCTACCAGGGCATCGCCGGGCAACTGACCACGGTGCAGAAGACCCTGCTGCTGAGCGATGGCGCCGACAAGAGCTGCGCCCTGGACGACTGCATCGGCGAGTACGAGACGCTGATGGCCGCGGCCAGCCCGCGCTACGCCTTCCCCGACTTCGACGAGAATTCGGTGGCCACCACCTTCTACACCACCGGCACCACCGGTAACCCCAAGGGGGTGTATTTCACCCACCGCCAGCTGGTGCTGCACACCCTGGCCATGGCCTCGACCATCGCCAGCCTGGACAGCATCCGCCTGATGGGCAACAGCGACGTGTACATGCCGATCACGCCGATGTTCCATGTGCATGCCTGGGGCGTGCCCTACGTGGCGACCATGCTCGGTATCAAGCAGGTGTACCCGGGGCGTTACGACCCGGAACTGCTGGTCGATCTGTGGAAACGCGAGAACGTCACCTTCTCCCACTGCGTGCCGACCATCCTGCAGATGGTGATGAACGCCAAGGCCGCCCAGGGCGTGGACTTCAAGGACTGGAAAATCATCATCGGCGGCAGCGCGCTGAACCGCTCGCTGTATGAGGCGGCCCAGGCCCGCGGCATCCAGCTGACCGCAGCCTACGGCATGTCCGAGACCTGCCCGCTGATCTCCTGCGCCTACCTCAACGACGAACTCCTGGCCGGCAGCGAGGACGAGCGCACCACCTACCGGATCAAGGCCGGCGTGCCGGTGCCGCTGGTGGACGCGGCGATCATGGACGAGCACGGCCAGCTGCTGCCGGCCGACGGCGAGTCCCAGGGCGAGCTGGTGCTGCGTTCGCCCTGGCTGACCCAGGGCTACTTCCGCGAGCCGCAGAAGGGCGAGGAACTCTGGGCCGGCGGCTGGATGCACACCGGCGACGTGGCCACCCTCGACGGCATGGGCTTCATCGACATCCGCGACCGCATCAAGGACGTGATCAAGACCGGCGGCGAATGGCTGTCCTCGCTGGAGCTGGAAGACCTCATCAGCCGTCACCCGGCGGTGCGCGAAGTGGCGGTGGTAGGGGTGCCGGACCCGCAATGGGGCGAGCGCCCGTTCGCCCTGCTGGTGCTCTTCGAGGGCCAGCAGCTGGACGCCAAGGGGCTGAAGGAACACCTCAAGCCTTTCGTCGAGCAGGGCCACATCAACAAGTGGGCGATTCCTTCGCAGATCGCCGTTGTTACTGAAGTTCCCAAGACCAGCGTGGGCAAGCTGGACAAGAAGCGCATCCGTGTGGATATCGCTCGTTGGCAGGAGTCCGGCAGCGAATTCCTCTCCGCCCTGTAAGCCCTTCCCTACAAGCTGCGTCCCCCGAGCAAGCGCTTGGCACGGGGCGCAGCCTCTGCTAATCCTTTCTGCGAGCCGTCTAGCTTGCGGCTCGTTGCCGCAGCGACGCGCTAAATCACACTTTCGAGGGATCAAGCCCGCCGGGGGGCTGGCTATAGTCGCTGCCACTCATAACAAAAAACACACATGGAGTAGCGTCGATGACACAAATGAAGAAGATCTGGCGCCTGGCTCGTTTGCCATTGGCCGTCAGCCTGGCTTCCACGCTTGCCACCCCCGCTTCGGCGGTCACCTTCAACATCGGCGAGATCGAGGGCTCCTTCGACTCCAGCCTGTCGGTCGGCGCCAGCTGGTCGACGCAGAATCCGGACAAGAACCTGATCGGTTCCAACAACGGCGGTCACGGCCTGTCGCAGACCTCCGACGACGGCCACCTGAACTACAAGGCCGGCAAGACCTTCTCCAAGATCTTCAAGGGCATCCACGACCTGGAGCTGAAGTACGGCGACACCGGCGTGTTCCTGCGCGGCAAGTACTGGTACGACTTCGAGCAGAAGGACGAGAGCACCGAGTTCAAGCCGCTCAGCGACAGTGGCCGCAAGACTGCCGCCAAGGCTTCCGGCGCCGAGCTGCTGGACGCCTTCATCTACCACAAGTACAGCATCGCCGACCTGCCGGGCAACGTGCGCCTGGGCAAGCAGGTGGTGAACTGGGGCGAGAGCACCTTCATCCAGGGCGGCATCAACTCGATCAACCCGTTCGACGTCACCGCGCTGCGCCGCCCGGGCTCCGAGATCAAGGAAGCCCTGGTGCCGGTGAACATGTTCTACCTGTCGCAGAACCTCACCGACAACCTCTCCGCCGAAGGCTTCTACCAACTGGAGTGGGACCAGACGGTGGTGGACAACTGCGGCACCTTCTTCTCCCAGCCGGACGTGATCGCCGACGGCTGCACCGACAACCTGCGCGTGCTGACCAATGCCCAGGCGCTGGGGGCGGGGAACGTGGCGCTGGCCAAGCAGTTCGGCGTGGACGTCAACAACGAGGGCGCCCTGGTACGCCGCGGGCCGGACCGCGACGCTCGCGACAGCGGCCAGTACGGCCTGTCACTGAAGTACTACGCCGACACCCTGAACACCGAGTTCGGTGGCTACTACATGAACTACCACAGCCGCCTGCCGATCTTCAGCGGCCGCGGCGCTTCCCAGTCCATCTACAACCTGGCCAACTCCCTCAGCGGCACCCCGCTGCAAGCCTTCGCCCCGCTGCTGGTGGCGGGCAACTCCTCGTACTTCGTCGAGTACCCGGAGGACATCCACCTGTATGGCCTGAGCTTCTCCACCACCCTGCCCACCGGGACGGCCTGGCAGGGCGAGATCAGCTACCGGCCCAACGCCCCGGTGCAGCTGAACACCACCGACATCCTGTTCTCCGGCGTGGTGCCGCTGGGCGGCGTGTACGGCAACGCTTCGGTGCTCCAGGGTGCTCCGGACACCGACCAGCACGGCTATCGCCGCAAGGAAATCACCCAGCTGCAGACCACCTTCACCCACTTCTTCGACCAGGTCATGGGCGCCGAGCGTCTGACCCTGGTGGGCGAGGTGGGCTGGACCCACGTCGGCGGCCTGGAAAGCACCTCCAAGGCGCGCTACGGCCGTGACCCGGTGTTCGGCCCCGGCCCGCTCCCGGCGACCGGCAACCTGAACACCTGCCAGGTGCTGAACAACTCGACCCTGGGCAGCGCGCCGAAGAACAACCTGTCGCGCAACTGCGAGAACGACGGCTTCACCACCGCCGACTCCTGGGGCTACCGCATGCGCGCCATCTGGGACTACAACGACGTGTTCGCCGGGGTGAACCTCAAGCCCAACGTGGCCTGGTCCCACGACGTAGACGGCTATTCGCCCGGCCCGGGCGGCAACTTCGAGGAAGGCCGCAAGGCGATCAGCCTGGGCGTCGACGCCGACTACATGAACACCTACACCGCGAGCCTTTCCTACACCAACTACTTCGACGGCAAGTACTCCACCCTGGTCGACCGCGACTTCGTCGCGCTCAGCTTCGGCGTGAACTTCTAAGCGGCACCCGCGCCCCGCCCGGGCCCGGGCGGGGCGCCAGCAGACAGAGATCGCGAGCGCGGCGGCGCGGCCGCTGCGCGAGCAGTAACGACTCATCGAGGACGACGCGATAATGAGAACAACAAAGAGACTGCTGCAAACCGGCGCACTGGCCCTGGGCCTGAGCCTGCTGGCCACCCAGGTGATGGCTGCGGTGTCCGCCGCCGACGCCGCCAAGCTGGGCACCACCCTGACCCCGGTCGGCGCCGAGAAGGCCGGCAACGCCGACGGCAGCATTCCCGCCTGGACCGGCGGCCTGCCGAAGAACGCCGGCGCCGTGGACAGCAAGGGCTTCCTCGCCGACCCCTTCGCCAGCGAGAAGCCGCTGTTCACCATCACCGCGCAGAACGTCGAGCAGTACAAGGACAAGCTGACCCCCGGCCAGCTGGCCATGTTCAAGCGCTACCCCGACACCTACAAGATGCCGGTGTACCCGTCGCACCGCACCGCCACCCTGCCTGACTCGGTGCTGGAAGCGACCAGGAAGAACGCCACCGCCACCAACCTGGTGCAGGGCGGCAACGGCCTGCAGAACTTCCAGACCGCCAACCCCTTCCCGATCCCGCAGAACGGCCTGGAAGTCATCTGGAACCACATCACCCGCTACCGCGGCGGCCACGTGCGCCGTCTGGTGACCCAGGCCACCCCGCAGGTCAACGGCAGCTACTCGCTGGTGTACTTCCAGGACGAGTTCGTGTTCCGCACCGACCTGAAGGACTACGACCCGAGCAAGCCGAGCAACGTGCTGTTCTACTTCAAGCAGCAGGTCACCGCCCCGGCGCGCCTGGCCGGTAACGTGCTGCTGGTGCACGAGACCCTCGATCAGGTCAAGGAACCGCGTCTGGCATGGCTCTACAACGCCGGCCAGCGCCGTGTGCGCCGCGCCCCGCAGGTGTCCTACGACGGCCCCGGCACCGCCGCCGACGGCCTGCGCACCTCGGACAACCTGGACATGTACAACGGCGCGCCGGACCGCTACGACTGGAAGTTGGTGGGCAAGCAGGAGCTGTACATCCCGTACAACAACTACAAGCTCGACGATCCCAAGCTGAAGTATGCGGACATCATCAAGCCCGGCCACCTCAACCAGGACCTGACCCGCTACGAGCTGCACCGCGTCTGGCATGTGGTCGCCACCCTGAAGGCCGGCGAGCGCCACATCTACGCCAAGCGTGACTTCTACATCGACGAGGACACCTGGCAAGCCGCCGAGATCGACCATTACGACGGCCGCGGCACCCTGTGGCGCGTAGCCGAGGCCTTCTCGCAGTACTACTACAACAACCAGGTACCGTGGTACACCGCGGAAACCCTGTACGACCTGCTCTCCAGCCGCTACCTGGTGCTGGGCCTGAAGAACGAGGAGAAATCCGCCTACGACTTCAACTACAGCGCCTCTGAAAGCGACTTCACCCCCGCAGCGCTGCGTCAGGAAGGCGTGCGCTAAGTCGAGTCGCCTTGCTGAAAGCCGGCCTTCGGGCCGGCTTTTTCATGGGCCCCAGGGTGGCTACGGTGGCGTGGCAGAATGCCGCTATACTCACGGCAAAACGCCGCCATGGGTGAGCCCTTGCCTCACGCGTACCGCAACCTGCTCGACGACGAAGAGATCGAGGCGCTGCTGGAAATCACCGTCCGTCCCGAGCGCCCCCCGACGGTGCTGCTGGTGGACGACGACCCGCAGGTGCTCGCCGAGATGCGCGAGCTGATCGAAAGCGCCGACCTGCAATGCCTGACCGCGAGCAACAGTGCCCAGGCCCTGCGCCGTATCGGCCGCGACGAATCGGCCATCGACCTGCTGGTCACCGACCTGTGCATGGAAGGCGAGGGCGCCGGCCTGGAGCTGATCCGCCAGCTCCACGCCCGGGGCACCTTCCTGCCGATCATCGTGCTCTCCGGCACCACCCGCGCCCGCGACGTGGTCGAGGCGATGCGCCTGAACGTGCTGGACTTCCTGCTCAAGCCGGTGGAGCCGGAGGAGTTTCTGCGGACGCTCAAGCGTTGCCTGTGAGGCCCCTGGTCATCTCCGCTACGGGGGAGGAACACCGCGCTTTCCCGGCTACCTGTAGGAGCGGGCCCTGCCCGCGATTTCGCGCGCAGGGCGCGCTCCTACATGGGAATGGCGCAGGTGGGGCGGCGTAGGAGCGGATCTCATCCGCGAACCGCGCCGATATGTCCGGCCATCGCGGACAAGGTCCGCTCCTACGGGGGGAGGAATACCGCGCTTTCCCGGCTACCTGTAGGAGCGGGCCCTGCCCGCGATTCGCGCGCAGGGCGCGCTCCTACATGGGAATGGCGCGGGTGGGGCAGCGTAGGAGCGGATCTCATCCGCGAATCGCGCCGGGATGGCCGGTTATCGCGGACAAGGTCCGCTCCTACGGGGGGAGGACCGTGCTTCCCGGCTACCCTACATTGCAGGTGAGCACGGCTTTTCGTGGGAGCGAGCTTGCTCGCGAACATGTCCGCGCGGCGGAATCCCTTCGTACTGGTTACAACGCCTGCGCCTTGAAGGTATCGCACTTGCCCGGCGAGCCCGAGTCGAAGCCGAGCTTGAACCAGCGCATGCGCTGCGCCGAGGTGCCGTGGGTGAAGGAGTCCGGCACCACGGTGCCGCGCGACTGCTTCTGCAGGCGGTCGTCGCCGATGGCGTTGGCGGCGTTCAGCGCGCTTTCGATGTCGCCCGGCTCCAGCCATTGCAGGCGCTTCTGGGCGTTGTTGGCCCATACGCCGGCGAAGCAGTCGGCCTGCAGCTCCAGGCGCACCGACAGGCCGCTGGCGCCCTCCATGGGCGCGCCGCGGCGGCGCGCGGCCTCGACCTTGGCCGAGATGCCCAGCAGGTTCTGCACGTGGTGGCCGACCTCGTGGGCGATCACGTAGGCGCGGGCGAAGTCGCCGGCGGCAGAGAAGCGCTGCTCCATCTCGCGGAAGAAGCCCAGGTCCAGGTACACCCGGTGGTCGCCGGGGCAGTAGAACGGGCCCACCGCCGAGGAGGCGAAGCCGCAGGCGGAGTTCACCCCGCCGTTGAACAGGATCAGCTTGGGCTGCTCGTACTGGGCGTTGCTGTGGGCGAAGATCTGCCCCCAGGTGTCCTCGGTGTCGCCGAGCACGGCGCGCACGAAGTCCACCTGCGGGTCGGCGCCGGTCGCCGGGCGGCCCTGCACCTGCGGGCGCGCCGGGGCCTGGCCGGCGTCCATCTGGCCGAGCAGGCTGCCGAGGATCTGCATCGGGTCCTGGCCCATCAACAGGCCGACCACCACCACGATGGCCACCCCGCCCAGGCTCAGGCCGCGGCCGCCGATGCGCATGCCACCGCCGCTGTCGTCGCGGGCATCCACCACGTTGTCGCTGCGTCGTCCTTTGCGCCAGAGCATGGCGTCTTCTCCTGAAAGTTCGTGGATTGAGTGTCGTCGGCGCCCGGCCGACCCGCCAGGCCGGCCGTCAGGCCAGCGCGCAGAGCAACTGGGCGTGGGCCAGCAGTTGCACCTTGCCGCCCACCTGCACCTGGTCGTCGTCGCCGACGCGCACTTCCAGCAGGCTGGGGCGACCGGCGAAGCGGCCCTGGTTCAGCTCGAAGGTCTCGCCGCGACGGGCCTTGCCCAGCTCCACCAGGTAGGCGGCGACCGGGCCGGCGGCGCTGCCGGTGGCGACATCCTCGACCAGCCCGGCGTTGTCCCAGGTGCGGCCCTCGCGGTTATCCACATCCAGCAGGAAGACGAAGGCCGCGCCCAGGGCGGCCAGGCGCTCGCCCAGCTCGGCGCGCTGACGGATGCGCCCGAGAGCCTCGCTGCGCACCGGCAGCAGCACGTAGGGCAGGCCGGTGCTGATCACCTGCGCCGGGTAGTCGGCGAGGTCGCCCGCGTTCAGCGAGAAGGCTTCGGCGAACCAGCGACGTTCCTCCGCGTCGAGCACGGCGCCGAACTGCGCCTGGCCCTGGTTCATCTGCGCGATGAAACCGTTGCCGTGGCGGCGGGTGGTGAGGTTCACGTCCCTGGTCGCCAGCTGCAGCGTCCAGTGCTCCTGTTCGCCACGCTGGTGGATGTGGTGCAGCAGCGCGGCGGCGCCCAGCAGCGGGTGGCCGGCGAAGGGCAGTTCTTCCTCGGGAGTGAAGATGCGCGCGGCGTAGGTGTCCAGCTCGGCGCTGGGGAACAGGAAGATGCTCTCGAACTGGCGCAGCTCCTGGGTCAGCGCCTGCAGCGTGGCGTCGGCCAGGCCGCGCGCGTCGGCGAACACCGCCAGGCCGTTGCCGGCCAGCGGGCGGTCGGCGAACACGTCGAGTTGCCAGTAATGCAGAAAGGACATGGTGCTCCCGTGGAAAGTAGGGCTCGACAGCGAGCCTAGCGGCGGATATGTTCGCCGACAAGAAAAGCCCAGCTTTTCAGGCCACCGCAGTGGCCGGCGTCGCTCGGACGGTTCCGGGCGCTTACGTTCACCGAGGAAATCATGACTGAACCCCGTTCAGCACGCCGTTTCGCGCGTATCGACCGTCTCCCGCCCTACGTCTTCAACATCACCGCCGAACTGAAGATGGCCGCCCGCCGCCGTGGCGAGGACATCATCGATCTGTCCATGGGCAACCCCGACGGCGCCACCCCGCCGCACATCGTCGAGAAGCTGGTGCAGGTCGCCCAGCGCGAAGACACCCACGGCTACTCCACCTCCCGCGGCATTCCGCGCCTGCGCCGGGCGATCTCGCACTGGTACAGGGAGCGCTACGCGGTGGACATCGACCCGGAAACCGAGGCCATCGTCACCATCGGCTCCAAGGAAGGCCTGGCGCACCTGATGTTGGCCACCCTGGACCACGGCGACAACATCCTGGTGCCGAACCCCAGCTACCCGATCCACATCTATGGCGCGGTGATCGCCGGCGCCCAGGTGCGCTCGGTGCCGCTGGTGCCGGGGATCGACTTCTTCAACGAGTTGGAGCGGGCGATCCGCGAGTCGATCCCCAAGCCGAAGATGATGATCCTCGGCTTCCCCTCCAACCCGACCGCGCAGTGCGTGGAGCTGGACTTCTTCGAGCGCGTGGTGGCCCTGGCCAAGCAGTACGACGTGCTGGTGGTGCACGACCTGGCCTACGCCGACATCGTCTTCGACGGCTGGAAGGCGCCGTCGATCATGCAGGTGCCGGGGGCCAAGGACATCGCGGTGGAGTTCTTCACCCTGTCCAAGAGCTACAACATGGCCGGCTGGCGCATCGGCTTCATGGTCGGCAACCCGGAGCTGGTCTCGGCCCTGGCGCGGATCAAGAGCTACCACGACTACGGCACCTTCACCCCGTTGCAGGTGGCCGCCATCGCCGCCCTGGAAGGCGACCAGCAGTGCGTGCGCGACATCGCCAGCCAGTACCAGGCGCGCCGCGACGTGCTGGTCAAGGGCCTGCACGAGGCCGGCTGGATGGTCGAGAACCCCAAGGCGTCGATGTACGTCTGGGCGAAGATCCCCGAGCCCTATGCGCACCTGGGCTCGCTGGAGTTCGCCAAGAAGCTGCTGAAGGACGCCAAGGTGTCGGTGTCGCCGGGTATCGGCTTTGGTGACTATGGCGATGACCATGTGCGCTTTGCGTTGATCGAGAACCGTGATCGCTTGCGCCAGGCGGTGCGGGGGATCAAGGCGATGTTCCGGGCGGATGGGGTGTTGCCGAAGGCCAAGGTGGCTGAATAAGGCGGGAATGAATGAAGAAGGGGCGGCCGGTTGGTCGCCCCTTTTTGTTTGTGGGGGGCTGAAGAGCGCCCTCTCCCTAACCTTCTCCCTGAAGGGAGAGGGGACCGTTCGGAGTGCTTGGATGTTCTGGAGTCAGCCGGCTAGCACAGAGATTGCCGGTTGAAACCAGGCCTCCTCTCGGCACGGACTAGCCCCCTCTCCCTTCAGGGAGAGGGCTGGGGAGAGGGAGCGGAGTTGATCCCAGGCTCCAAAGCAGCAGGGATACTCCGAGCCCCCCTCAACGCCCCGGATAATCCGCCAACACCACCGCCTTCCCATCCTTGCCCAACCCCAGCACCTGGTAGGCATCGTAACGCCCACCCATCTCCATCCCCGGCGACCCCATGGGCATCCCCGGCACCGCCGCGCCCACCAGGTCGGCGCGCTCGTGCAGCTCGAGCACTTCGCTGGCCGGCACGTGGCCTTCGACGAACTTGCCGTCGATCACCCCGGTGTGGCACGAGCCCATGGCGTAGGGCACGCCCAGGCGCGTCTTCACCGCGCTCATGTCCGCCTCGACGTGGTCGTTGACCGTGAAGCCGTTGGCCTGCAGGTGCTTGATCCAGTCCTTGCAGCAGCCGCAGTTGGCGTCGCGGTGCACGTCGATGGTCAGCGGCTGGGCGGCCTGGGCGGTGCCGGCGAGGAGGGCGGCGAGAAGGAGGATGCGGCGCATGGGAAGCTCCTGTCAGAACGAAATCCGTGGAGCATACTCTCAGGGACGGCGGCGCCCGTCCCTGCTCTGTATCAGCTTATGACGCCGCCGGCGAACTCGGCGTGCCGAGCAAGGTCTGTGTCCTTTATCCATCTTCATTTTGCCGAGGGCTGACGGGCCCCAGGAGGAACAGGATGCTCTTCGCCCGCTTCGTCTTGCTGCTACAGGCCCTGGTGTGGGCCGGCCTGGGCCTGCTGTACTGGGTGCGCCCCTACGAGATGGCCAACCTCAGCGGCATGCTGCTGATGGAACCGGAGTCGGTCAGCGACGCCCAGGTGTTCTACGGCGGCCACCAGTTCGCCCTGGCGCTGTTCCTGCTGTTCGCCCTGCGCCGCCGCGAGCTGCTGCGCGCCGGGCTGATCCTGGTGGTGCTGGTGCAGCTCACCCTGACCCTGTCGCGGCTGCTCATCGCCTGGTCCTCGGGCCTGGGCATCGACACCGACGCCACCCTCTACGGCCTGGTCTACCGCGGCAGCGTGTCGCTGCTGGCGATCTTCGCCCTGTACTGGCTGGAGCGCGGCCGGCGCGAGCCGGAGCCGGCCGAACCGCTGCCGGAGGCGCCGGTGGAGAAGGTGCGCGACGCCGACTTCGAAGGGCTCTGAAACAAGGTCCGAATGACTCTGCGGCGAGTCAGGATGACTCCGCCGGATGATGTCATTTAGACTCCTTCATCGCGCCAACCCTTGATCCATGGGCCCTCGGGGGCTGGCACGCTTGCTGTAATGGCTTGGCTACCTTCAAACGCCAATGGAGCGATCATGAAAGTAGCGAGCCTGTGTGCAATGGGTGTGGTGCTGTTGTCCTGCGCGGTGGCGCAGGCGGACCAGGTGGTGGCTGAACGGCCGGACAACACGGTCGGCGGCGGTTTCGGCGCGGGCAGCGGGGTGCTGATCGGCGGCGCCCTGGGCGGGCCCTTCGGCGCGCTGGCGGGGGCCGGCATCGGCTGGTTGGCCGGCAGCAGCGTGCAGCAGGCCAGCGGCGCCAGCCAGAAGGCCTACGTGGTACAGGCGGAGGACGGCGGCCAGCGCACCGTGCGTTCGCCCAACGCCGAGTTCCAGGTGGGCCAGCGCGTGGAGGCCGACGGTATCCGCCTGCGCGCCGCGAACTGACGCGCATCCGCCCGGCGCCGCTGGGGCGGCGCCGGCTTCCGTGCTATCGTTGCGCCCCGTTCGACCGTCACCCGCAGGCCCGCAACATGAAATTCATCCACAAGCGCGAACACCTCAACGAGGGCGACCTCGTGGTCATCGAATGCTCGCGCACCTGCAACATCCGCCTGATGACCGACGCCAACTTCCGCAGCTTCAAGAACGGCGCGCGCCACGCCTACCACGGCGGTGCCTTCGAGCGCTTCCCGGCGCGCATCCGCGTGCCCAGCACCGGGTTCTGGAACGTCACCCTGGACACCGTCACCCGCCGCGCCATCAGCGTCACCCGCAAGCCGGACTTCAGCTACAGCATCAAGTTCGTGCGCAAGACTCCCTCCAGCTACAGCTGAGCCGCCTCAGGGGCGGTGCGCCGGGAAATCCTCCAGCAGCTTCGCCAATGCCTTGTCGAAAGCCTCCTGGCTCAGGTTCGGGTCCTGTAGCTGGCTGCTCAGCTGCGCTTCGTAGAGCACTTCGCGGCTGCGTTCGTCGACGATGCGCATGACCAGCCGCGCCAAGTCGGAATCGGCGAACTGCGTCTGGTTCACCACGCCTTCCTGGGTCGCCACCGGGCGCTGGATCACCCCGGTCTGGCGCTCCAGGCCCAATGCATAGAGCACACGCAATTCGCCATTCTGCGCCTGGAAGCGGTAGCCCTTGGCTTCCAGGGCGCGGCGCAGGGCGGCGTCGAAGCGCTCCTCCAGGTCCAGGCGATGGCCGGGGGCGCGTACCGCCTGGATGGAGAAGCTGCCCTGGTGGCCATCGGCGGCCGGGGAGACCGTGACTTTGGCCGGGTCGCTGCCGGCGCAGGCGGCCAGCAACAGGGCGAGCAGGGGAAGCAGGAAGCGGTGCATGGCGAGGCTCTCTTGTGGTTATCCACAGCAGCCTAGCCGGCGGCGCGGTGCGCGCCGCCCAACCCAGGTTGGGTTAGCCTCAGAGTCTGTTCACGATCTCGCGAGCTAGAGCAGAACAAGGCAAAAACAGGCGAGGGAGCGGAGTTTAGGCCGCTAAATGAGCATCACTCGCCTGTTTTTAACGCAGTTATGCCGACGCGCAGCAGATCGTGGACTGACTCTCAGCGGCGTTCCAGTAGCACGCCCGCTTCCATGTGATGGGTATAGGGGAACTGGTCGAACAGCGCGCAGCGCGTCACCTGGTGGGTGTCGTGCAGTTGGGCGATGTTCTGCGCCAGCGTCTCCGGGTTGCAGGAGATATAGAGGATGCGCTCGAAGCGGCGGGTCAGCTCGCAGGTGTCCGGGTCCATGCCGGCGCGCGGCGGGTCGACGAACACGCTGCCGAAGTCGTAGCCCTTCAGGTCGACGTCGGCCAGGCGGCGGAAGGGGCGCACCTCGTTCAGCGCCTGGGTCAGCTCCTCGGCGGACAGGCGCACCAGGGTGACGTTATCCACAGCGTTGTCGGCCAGGTTGGCCAGGGCGGCGTTCACCGAAGTCTTGCTGATCTCGGTGGCCAGCACCTTGCGCACCCGGGTGGCCAGCGGCAGGGTGAAGTTGCCGTTGCCGCAGTACAGCTCCAGCAGGTCGTCGTCGCGCTGGCCGAGGGACTCGTAGGCCCAGTTCAGCATCTTCTGGCAGACCGCGCCGTTGGGCTGGGTGAAAGCGCCTTCCGGCTGGCGGTAGCGGAAGGTCCGCCCGGCCACCTGCAGTGCTTCCTCGACATAGTCGCGGCCGACCACCAGGCGCTTGCCGCGCGAGCGCCCGACGATGCTCACGCCCAGTTCGGCGGCCAGCTGTTCGGCGGCGGCCTGCCAGGCATCGTCGATAGGGCGGTGGTAGCAGAGGGTGATGAGCGCGTCGCCCGCCAGGGTGGTGAGGAATTCCACCTGGAACAGCTTGTGGCCCAGGGCGCGCTCGGCCCAGGCGGCTTTCAGGCGCGGCATCAGCGCGTTGATGCGCTGGCTGGCGATGGGGAACTGCTCGATGTAGATGGGCGTGTGCTTGTCGCCCTGCTCGAACATCGCGTAGTGCCGGCTTTCGGTCCCGGCATCGCGCCACAGGCGGAACTCGGCGCGCAGGCGGTAGTGCTCGCGGGGCGAGTCGAACATCTGCGGCTCGGGCGCGGCGAAGGGCGCCAGCAGCTCGCGCAGGCGCGCGGCCTTGTCGGCCAGTTGGGTGTCGTAGGTGGCGGGGTCGAAACGGGGACTGCTCATGGGGAACTCTTGCTGCGCGCGGTGGCGGGCGATGGATTTCGTTGCGCCCGACCCATCCTGCAGGTGATTCGCGGGATGGGTGGAGCGAAGCGATACCCATGCTGCACGGGTATCGCTATCGGTCAGGCGTTGTACCAGCCCAGCTTGATGACGAACAGCACCGAGAGGATCACCAGCGCCCAGTTCAGTTCGCGGAAGCGGCCGGACAGCAGCTTGCAGGCGGTCCAGGTGATGAAGCCGAAGGCGATGCCGTTGGCGATGGAGAAGGTCAGCGGCATGGCCAGGGCGGTGACCACCACCGGCGCGGCCACGGTCAGGTCGTCCCAGTCGATCTCGGCCAGGCCCGAGGCCATCAGCACGGCGACGAAGAACAGCGCCGGCGCGGTGGCGAAGGCCGGGACGTTGCCCGCCAGCGGGGCGAAGAACAGCGCCAGCAGGAACAGGACGGCGACCACGATGGCGGTCAGTCCGGTGCGCCCGCCGGCGGAAACGCCCGCGGCCGACTCGATGTAGCTGGTGGTGGTGGAGGTGCCCAGCAGCGAGCCGAACATGGCCGCGGTGCTGTCGGCGATCAGCGCGCGGCCCATCTTCGGCATGTGCCCGTCCTTGCCCATCAGCCCGGCGCGCTTGGCCACGCCGATCAGGGTGCCGGAGTTGTCGAACAGGTCGACGAAGAGGAAGGCGAAGATCACGCTGGTCAGGCCGATGTCCAGGGCGCCTTTGATGTCCAGCTGGAGGAAGGTCGGCGCCAGCGACGGCGGCATCGACACCACGCCGCCGAACTGGGTCACGCCCAGGGCGATGGCGACAAAGGTCACCACCAGGATGCCGATCATCACCGCGCCGGTCACGCGGCGGGCTTCCAGGGCGACGATGAGGATGAAGCCGAGGATGGCCAGCAGCGGCTCGGGCCTGGCCAGGTCGCCCATGCCCACCAGGGTGGCCTGGTTGGCGACGACGATGCCCGACTCCTTGAGCGCGATCAGCGCCAGGAACAGGCCGATGCCGGCGGCGATGGCCGAGCGCAGGGCCAGCGGGATGCTGTTGATGATCCATTCGCGGATGCGGAAGATCGAAATGATGAAGAACATGCACGCCGAGAGGAACACCGCGCCGAGCGCCACCTGCCAGGTGTGGCCCATGTGCAGCACCACGGTGTAGGTGAAGAAGGCGTTCAGGCCCATGCCCGGGGCGAGGGCGATGGGGTAGTTGGCGATCAGGCCCATGATCGACGAGCCGATGGCCGCGGCCAGGCAGGTGGCGACGAACACCGCGCCCTTGTCCATGCCGGTTTCGCCGAGGATGCTCGGGTTGACGAAGAGGATGTAGGCCATGGTCAGGAAGGTGGTGATCCCCGCCAGGATCTCGGTGCGTACGTTGGTATTGTGCGCCTTGAGTTGGAACAGCTTTTCCAGCATGTCGTGCTCCCGTGTTTGGGCGTCTTGTCGGCTCGACCGGTCGGTCAGGATTGGCCGTCTTGCGCGGCCTGGGCAAAAAAGGCGGGCATGATAGCAGCTCGCCGGAAACGCGGGTATCGAGCCCGTCGACCGGCCCCACGACGAGCCTAGTTGGCCGGGGCCGTCACTGCCAGCAAAGGGCCCGCGCCAGCCCCTTCGTTGACTTCGGCCACGCCTGCCGGGAGGCCATTGGCGTTATCATGCGTCGGCCGGTACGCAATGACCGGCGCGCGCCGTTGTCCAACCGGCATTCGGCCCGATTCCATTGTTGCCTGACCCCATCGTCGACCCATGAAACGCCTGATCCCGCTCTGCCTCCTCGCCCTGCTGGGCGCCTGCGCCGGCGCGCCGCCAGTCCTGCCGCAGCACAGCTTCGACATCCACGCCACCGCCGACAAGCCCACCGCCAGCACGCGCACCCTGGCCGACCCGCAGGGCCAGGCGGTGCTGGTCGTGGCCCGCGCCGAACTCACCCAACGCGACGTGCAGCGCGCCGAGGTGGTGCTGGGCAACGGCGGCCGCCCCGGCGTGCTGGTGACCTTCGCCCCCGACGCCAGCAAGCGCCTGGCCCGGCTGACCGAAAAGCAGCAGGGCAAGGCCCTGGCGGTGGTCATCGACGGCCGCCTGCGCATGCTGCCGCAGGTATCCGAGCCGGTGCGCGACGGCCGGGTGATGCTGGAGGGCTTCGACAGCCAGGTGGAAGCGGAGACGCTGGCGCGGCAGCTCAATGCGCTGCGGGATGTGCCGGCGCAGCCCTGATCCGTCGCTTCCAACGACGGATAATCGCGGACGGAGTCCGCTCCTACGGGGGCGCCTGACAATCGTAGGATGGGTTGAGCGAAGCGATACCCATCGCCATGGCCGCATGGGTTTCGCAAGCTCAACCCATCCTACGAAGAGCGCCTTGGTGCGGCCCGCAAGACAGTTGCTCCTACGATCGTGCTTCCCCGGAGGCGTAGGAGCGGACTCCGTCCGCGATTGGGCTCGCAGGCTGCGCGGGGCTATCCGAAGGTGAAACGAAAAAGCCCGGCAAATGCCGGGCTTTTCGTCGTTCTCGGCTAAGGCTTACTTGCCATACACCGGGAACTTGCCGCACAGCGCCTTGACCTGCTCGCGCACGCGGCCTTCCACGGCTTCGTCGCCCAGGTTGGCGAGGATCTCGCAGATCCAGCCGGCCAGTTGGCGGCACTCGCCTTCCTTGAAGCCGCGGGTGGTCACGGCCGGGGTGCCGATGCGCAGGCCCGAGGTGACGAAGGGCGAGCGCGGGTCGTTCGGCACGCTGTTCTTGTTCACGGTGATGAAGGCGCGGCCCAGGGCGGCGTCGGCGTCCTTACCGGTGATGTCCTGCTTGATCAGGCTGAGCAGGAACAGGTGGTTCTGGGTGCCGCCGGAAACCACGTCGTAGCCGTTCTCGATGAACACCTGGGCCATGGTCTGGGCGTTCTTCACCACTTGTTCCTGGTAGGCCTTGAACTCGGGCTGCAGGGCTTCCTTGAAGCACACGGCCTTGGCGGCGATGACGTGCTCCAGCGGGCCGCCCTGGCCGCCCGGGAAGACCGCGGAGTTCAGCTTCTTCTCCAGCTCTTCGTTCTTGCGCGCCAGGATCAGGCCGCCGCGCGGGCCGCGCAGGGTCTTGTGGGTGGTGGTGGTGACGACGTCGGCGAAGGGCACCGGGTTCGGGTAGATGCCGGCGGCGACCAGGCCCGCCACGTGGGCCATGTCGACGAACAGGTAGGCGCCTACCTTGTCGGCGATGGCGCGGAAGCGCGGGAAGTCGAGGATCTGCGAGTAGGCGGAGAAGCCGGCGATGATCATCTTCGGCTTGTGCTCCACGGCCAGGCGCTCGACCTCGTCGTAGTCGATCAGGCCGTTGCCGTCGATGCCGTATTGCACGGCGTTGTAGATCTTGCCGGAGAAGCTGACGCTGGCGCCGTGGGTCAGGTGGCCGCCGTGGGCCAGGCTCATGCCCAGCACGGTGTCGCCGGCATTCAGCAGGGCCATGTAGACCGCGGCGTTGGCCTGGGAGCCGGAGTGCGGCTGGACGTTGGCGTAGTCGGCGCCGAACAGCTGCTTGGCACGGTCGATGGCCAACTGCTCGACCACGTCGACGTACTCGCAACCGCCGTAGTAGCGCTTGCCCGGGTAGCCTTCGGCGTATTTGTTGGTCAGCACGCTACCCTGGGCTTCCATCACCGCCGGGCTGGTGTAGTTCTCGGAGGCGATGAGCTCGATGTGCTCTTCCTGGCGCTGGGCTTCCTGCTCCATCGCGGCGAAGAGTTCGGCATCGTAGCGGGCGAGGGTCAAATCACGGCTGAACATGGCGGTCCTCATAAGGATCGGTGCTGGGAAAGGGGCGCATTCTAACCCAGGGCGCGCGCGCTGGCATATGAAAGGCGGTCATGTGGCGGACAAGCGGGATTCACGCGGGGGGAGCGCTGTAGGAGCGGGCCCTGCCCGCGATTCGCGCGCAGGGCGCGCTCCCACAGGTGGCGCCGGGGGCATGGTGTAGGAGCGAGCTTGCTCGCGAACAGATTCCGCAGCGGGGGCTCATTCGCGAGCAAGCTCGCTCCTACGAGAAGCCGTGCCTGCCCGTACAGGGGAATCCTGGCGCTAGCCGAGCAGGAACAGCGCATTGCTGGAGAACAGCGCGGCGAACTGCTCGGCGGTCATCGGCCGGCCGAACAGGAAGCCCTGCACCTCGTCGCAGCCGTGCTCGCGCAGGAAGTCCAGCTGCGCCTGGCTCTCCACGCCCTCGGCGATCACCATCAGGTTCAGGCTGTGGGCCATGGCGATGATGGCGCGGGCGATCTGCGCGTCCTGCTCGCCGTGGGGCAGGCCGTCGACGAAGCTGCGGTCGATCTTCAGCACGTCGATGGGGAACTGCTTGAGGTAGTTCAGCGACGAGTAGCCGGTGCCGAAGTCGTCCACCGCGATGGCCAGGCCCAGGCGCTTGAGGCCGGAGAGGATGTGCATGGCCTCGGACACGTCGCTCATCAGGATGCTTTCGGTCAGCTCCAGCTCCAGGCAGGCCGGCGGGATGCCGGTCTCCATGAGGATGCCGGCGATGCGCGTGCCCAGTTGGCCATCGGCGAACTGCCGCGCCGAGAGATTCACCGAGACCTTGGGCACCCGCACCTTGTCGCGGTGCCAGATGCGGATCTGCCGGCAGGCCTCGGCCAGCAGCCAGTCGCCGACCTGGGCGATCAGCCCCAGTTCCTCCAGCACCGGGATGAACTCGGCCGGCGCGATCAGCCCGCGCGTGGGGTGCTGCCAGCGCAGCAGGGCCTCGGCGCCGGTGAGGCGGCGGCCGTCGCCGGTGAACTGCGGCTGGTAGTGCAGGATGAATTCGTCCTGCTCGATGGCGCGGCGCAGGTCGCTTTCCAGCTCCAGGCGCTCCAGGGCGCGGGCGTTCATCTCGGCCTGGTAGAACTGGAAGTTGTTCTTGCCCACTTCCTTGGCGTGGTACATGGCGGTGTCGGCGTTCTTCATCAACTGGCTCAGCTCGGCGCCGTCCTGCGGCGACAGGGCCACGCCGATGCTGGCGGTGACGAAGAACTCGCGGCCTTCCAGGGTGAAGGGCCGGGCGAGGCTGGCGAGGATGCGCTCGGCCACCTGGATGGCGCGCTTGAGCGCCTTGTCGCGGTCCTCCAGGCCCGGCAGCAGCAGGGTGAACTCGTCGCCGCCCATGCGCGCCACGGTGTCGTTGTCGCTGACGCACTGGTTCAGGCGCTCGGCCACTTCCTTGAGCATGCGGTCGCCCGCGGCGTGGCCCAGGGAGTCGTTGATCGGCTTGAAGCGGTCGAGGTCGAGGAACATCAGCACCACCCACTGGCGGTGCCGCTCGGCCTGCATCAGCGCGGTGTGCAGGCGGTCCTGGAACAGCGTGCGGTTGGGCAGGTGGGTGAGGGCGTCGTAGTAGGCCAGGCGGTGGATGCGCCGCTCGCTGGCCTTGCGCTCGCTGATGTCGCTGAAGAAGCAGACGAAGCTGACCAGGTCGCCTTCCTCGTCTTGCACCGCGGTGATGCCCACCCAGGACGGGTACAGCTCGCCGCTCTTGCGTTTCTGCAGGATCTCGCCCTCCCAGCTGCCGCTGCGCTGCAGGCTGTCGAGCACGTGCTTGAGCTGGTTGGCTTCCTGCTGGTCGGCGGTGAGCAGGCGGGGCTGCTGGTCGAGCACCTCGGCGGCGCTGTAGCCGGTCAGGCGCGAGAAGGAGTCGTTGACCTGGACGATGTAGCCGGCCGGGTCGGTGACCATGATGGCCGCGGTGGAATGCTCGAACACGGTGGCGGCCATGCGCATCTCGCGCTCGGCGCGGCGCTGCTGGCTGATGTCGCGGGCCACGCCGAGCAGGCCGACGAAGCGCCCGTTGTCGTCCCACATCAGGGCGATGCGCAGCTCCACCGGGACCTTGCGGCCGTCGGCGCGCAGGCAGTCGAAGGTGAACAGGTGCACCGCGCTGGATTCGCGCAGGGCGGCCAGCCGGCGCGGCGCGCCTATGGCGTCGCGCACGCGCTCCAGCAGGTCGTGCAGGCGCCCCAGCTGCGCCGGGTTGGCGGCGATCTGCTGCAGGTCGTTGTGCAGCAGCCAGGCCGGGCTGTAGCCGAAGGTCTGCTCGATCGACGGGCTGATGTAGTCGATGTTCAGCTGGGCATCGGTGGTGAGGATCACGTCGCTGATGCTTTCCGCCAGCATCTGGTAGCGGCGGCTGCTCTCGCGCAGCGAGTTGTTCGCCTCCACCGTGTCGGTGATGTCCTTGGCCACGCCGATCAGGCGCGCCACGCGGCCGTCGGCGTCGCGGCTGAAGGCCTGCTCGCGGATGTCGAACCAGTGCCAGCTGCCGTCGCGGTGGCGCCAGCGCAGCAGGCTGTCGAGCAGCAGGTTGTCGCCGATCACCTGTTGCAGGTTGCGCACGCGCCAGTAGTACTCGACGTCGTCCGGGTGCAGCAGGCATTCCCAGAAGCGCTCGCCCATCTGCTCCAGCTCGTCCTTGCCGTAGCCCAGCTGGCTGCCCAGGTGGTGGTTGCTGAAGATCACCCGGCGCGCGGTGATGTCGTGGATGTAGAGGGTGTCGGGCACCGCGCGCACGGCGTCGGACCAGAACTTCTCGCGCTCGATCAGCGACAGCTCGACCTGCTTGCGGCTGCTGATGTCGGACAGGCTCAGGGTGACCGCGCGGTAGTCCGGCAGGTGCTCGGGGATGCGCAGCTGCAGCCAGAAGTGGCGCAGCTCGCCCTGGCCGGTGCGGATGGCGACTTCCTGCTCGATGGGGCCGGTGCCGCAGAGGATCGCCTCGATGATGTGCGCGCGCGCGCTGCCGGGGCGCCGCGGGCTGTCGCTGATCAGGCGCCGCCAGGCCTGCTCGCCGCTCTCCACGCCGAACAGCCGGCGCGCCACCTCGTTGACCTCGCTGATGCGGATCAGCCGCAGCAGCTGCGGCCAGTGTTCCTCGCGGCGATCCAGCCAGGCCTCCAGGCGGCCCGGCTCGCGCAGGCCGTTGTCGGTGAAGAAGCGCTGCAGGTCCGAGAGGTCGAGCACGCAGAGCGCCACGCCGACGCCGTCGAAGATGTCCTGGTAGCGCCGCCGCGTTTCTTCCAGCACCTGCAGCGAGCGCTGTTCCTCGGTGACGTCGCGCAGCACCCAGACGTGCCCGCCCGGCGCCTGCTGGCCGCGCAGCACCCAGCCGGGCGCCTCGCCCGGCGGGGATTCTTCCAGCGGATGGCGGCTGACGGCATAGCGCCGGCGGCGGCCGTTGCGTTCCAGGGTGACGTGCTGGGTGCCCGATGGCTGGCCTTCGCCGCTCTGCCGTTCCAGTTCCGGCAGCAGGCGGGCGAGATGGTGCTGCGGGGCGTCTTCGGCGCTCACGCCCAGCAGCCGCTCCGCCGGCGGGTTGAGATAGACCAGGCGGCCGTCGGCGCTGGTCACCAGCACCCGCTCGTCCACCGCCGCCAGGGCCTGGGCGGCCTGGCGCAGGCGCGACTGCGAATCGGCGGTCTGCGCGCGCAGGCTCTGTTGTTCGCGTTGCAGGCGCAGCAGGGCGGCGCAGCTGATGCCGGCCAGCAACAGCAGCAGGCCCAGCTCGCCGAGCAGGCGCGGCGGCAGCCTGGGCTGCAGGACGGGCGCATCGACCAGCGGGCGGACCTGCCAGTCGCTGTTGGCGACCTTCAGCGCCGGCGCTTCGACGCTTTCCGGCGCGGCGTCGGTCGGCTCGTCGGGCGCGGCCAGGATCGGGTGGCCGACCTCATCTTCCAGCACCCAGGCGTGGCCGCCGTCCAGGATGCGTCCGGTCCATTGCCGGCGCGCCTCGGCGGCGTCCAGGCGGAGCACGGCGAAGGGGCCGCCGGCGTCCTGGAGGCGCAGCAGCAGGTAGAAGTGACCGCCATCGGCGTCGCTGTAGGCGTAGTGGAAGGGGCTGGCGCCGGCGCGTTGGCGCAGGCCGGCGATGAAGGCGTCGTCGCCGCTGTCCGGCGCGGTGTCCAGTTGCTTGGCGCCGCTGGCCGCGTACCAGGCCAGGCTGCGCAGGGCGGGGTAGACCTGGCGCAGGTCGTCGAGCAGCAGCGCCGGCTCCTCGCCGCGGCCCAGGCGTTGCAGCGCCAGGCTGCGCGCGGCCAGGGCCTTGAGTTCCAGGGCCAGGGACAGCTGGTGCGCCAGTTCCTGGCTCTGGTGCACCACGCGCTCGCGCTCCAGCCGCGCCTGGCCGAAGTATTCCTGGCCCAGCTGCCAGAGCAGCAGGCCGAGCATCAGCGGCACCAGCAGCAGGGCGCTCCTGATGGCCAGCCGTTCAGGCCGGGCCAGGCTGGCCGGAGGGCGGGGAGGTCTGGACAAGGAGCGGCTACCTGGAACGGGGCGACGGGGTTCGGCGCGCAGTAGCATGCCCGGAAGCAGGGCCAAGTGCCAGTATCGCCGACGAGCGTCGTTTGCCCTTCACGGTCCATTCCGGTAGCTTTGCCGCACGCGCGCGTTGAACGCTGCGCCCTGTTTCCGCGAGTCCGGCCCTGCCGTCGCCCGCCTCGCCCGTCGCCCGCGGCCAATGGTCGCGCCCCGAATGCCGGGGCGCACCGGCCCGCCGGCCGCGACAGCCATGACGGCCATTCACTCTTTCATCCCAGAAGCTAGGTATCCATGGCTCAATACGTCTACACCATGCACCGGGTCGGCAAGGTCGTGCCGCCCAAGCGTGAAATCCTCAAGGACATCTCCCTGTCGTTCTTCCCCGGCGCCAAGATCGGCGTGCTGGGCCTGAACGGCGCGGGTAAATCCACCCTGCTGCGCATCATGGCCGGCGTCGACACCGAGATCGAGGGCGAAGCCCGCCCGATGCCGGGCATCAAGGTCGGCTACCTGCCGCAGGAGCCGCAGCTCGACCCGCAGAAGACCGTGCGCGACGTGGTCGAGGAAGCGGTGGACGAGGTCAAGCAGGCCCAGGCCCGCCTGGACGAGGTCTACGCCGCCTACGCCGAGCCGGACGCCGACTTCGACGCCCTGGCCGCCGAGCAGGCCAAGCTGGAAGCCATCATCCATTCCTCCGACGGCCACAACCTGGAGCGCCAGCTGGAAGTCGCCGCCGACGCCCTGCGCCTGCCGCCGTGGGACGCGAAGATCGAACACCTCTCCGGTGGCGAGAAGCGCCGCGTGGCGCTGTGCCGCCTGCTGCTGTCGGCCCCCGACATGCTGCTGCTGGACGAGCCGACCAACCACCTGGACGCCGACTCCGTCGCCTGGCTGGAACACTTCCTCCACGACTTCCCCGGCACCGTGGTGGCGATCACCCACGACCGCTACTTCCTCGACAACGTCGCCGGCTGGATCCTCGAACTGGACCGCGGCCACGGCATCCCCTTCGAAGGCAACTACTCCGGCTGGCTGGAATCCAAGGCCAGCCGCCTGGCCCAGGAAGCCAAGCAGGAGGCCTCCCACGCCAAGGCCATGAAGGCCGAACTGGAGTGGGTGCGCCAGGGCGCCAAGGGCCGCCAGGCCAAGTCCAAGGCCCGTCTGCAGCGCTTCGAGGAAATGCAGTCGCAGGAATTCCAGAAGCGCAGCGAGACCAACGAAATCTACATCCCGGCCGGCCCGCGCCTGGGCGACAAGGTCATCGAGCTGCACAACGTCTGCAAGGGCTACGGCGACCGCGTGCTGATCGACGACCTGTCGCTGAGCATCCCCAAGGGCGCCATCGTCGGCGTGATCGGCGGCAACGGCGCGGGCAAGTCCACCCTGTTCCGCATGCTGACCGGCAAGGAACAACCGGACTCGGGCACCATCGAGATCGGCGATACCGTGCAGATCGCCAGCGTCGACCAGAGCCGCGACAGCCTGGAAGGCACCAAGACCGTTTGGGAGCAGGTTTCCGACGGCTTCGAGCAGATCAGGATCGGCAACTACGAAGTCCCCTCGCGCAGCTATGTCGGCCGCTTCAACTTCAAGGGTGCCGACCAGCAGAAGTTCGTCAAGGACCTCTCCGGTGGTGAGCGTGGCCGCCTGCACCTGGCCCTGACCCTGAAGCAGGGCGGCAACGTGCTGCTGCTCGACGAACCGTCCAACGACCTCGACGTGGAAACCCTGCGCGCCCTTGAAGAGGCGCTGCTGGACTTCCCCGGCGCCGCCATCGTGATTTCCCACGATCGCTGGTTCCTGGACCGTATCGCCACCCACATCCTGTCCTACGAGGACGACGGCAAGGTGACCTTCTTCGAAGGCAACTACACCGAGTTCGAAGCCGACCGCAAGAAGCGACTGGGCGAGGCTGCCGCGCAGCCGCACCGCGTGCGCTACAAGAAGCTGGCGTAAGCCGCTTCTCACGACAGACGGGGCCTTCGGGCCCCGTTTTCGTAGGTGTACGAAGCTGTTTGAAATGTTTTGAAATACTTGCTGCAGCCCAGTAGCTGAAAGGGCTTTCTTACAGATTTGCACCAAAAAGATTCATAAAGGCGTCATGTCGCACTGTCTCGGTGCGATATCGGTTGTTAGAGTCTCGCCGCAAAAGGGCCCCGCCCATAATCAGAAAGACCGGTGTAGACATGACGCAATCCGTTGACTCGTTCCTCGAGCGCCTCAAGCGGCGCGACCCCGATCAGCCCGAATTCCACCAGGCGGTGGAAGAGGTGCTGCGTTCCCTCTGGCCATTCCTCGAAGCCAACCCGCGCTACCAGCAGGCCGGCATCCTCGAGCGCATCGTCGAGCCCGAACGCGCCATCCTGTTCCGCGTGCCCTGGGTCGACGACCAGGGCCGGGTGCGGGTCAACCGCGGCTTCCGCGTACAGATGAGCAGCGCCATCGGCCCGTACAAGGGCGGCCTGCGCTTCCACCCCTCGGTGAACCTGGGCGTGCTCAAGTTCCTGGCCTTCGAGCAGGTGTTCAAGAACTCCCTGACCTCGCTGCCCATGGGCGGTGGCAAGGGCGGCTCGGACTTCGACCCCAAGGGCAAGAGCGACGCCGAGGTGATGCGCTTCTGCCAGTCGTTCATGAGCGAGCTGTACCGCCACGTCGGCGCCGATCTGGACGTGCCGGCCGGTGACATCGGCGTGGGCGCCCGCGAGATCGGCTACCTGTTCGGCCAGTACAAGCGCCTGGCCAACGAGTTCAGCTCGGTGCTCACCGGCAAGGGACTGGCCTATGGCGGCAGCCTGATCCGCCCGGAAGCCACCGGCTACGGCTGCGTGTATTTCGCCCAGGAGATGCTCAAGGCCCGCGAAAGCGGCTTCGACGGCCAGCGCGTGGCCATCTCCGGCTCCGGCAACGTGGCCCAGTACGCGGCGCAGAAGGTGATGGAACTGGGCGGCAAGGTGATCTCGCTGTCCGACTCCGAAGGCACCCTGTTCGCCGAGGGAGGCCTGAGCCTGGAACAGTGGGAAGAGGTGATGGAGCTGAAGAACGTCCGCCGCGGCCGTCTCAGCGAAATGGCCGGCCCCGGCCTGCGCTTCCTCGCCGGCCAGCGCCCCTGGTCGCTGCCCTGCGACATCGCGCTGCCTTGCGCGACGCAGAACGAACTGGACGCCGAGGACGCCCGCACCCTGCTGGCCAACGGCTGCATCTGCGTGGCCGAAGGCGCCAACATGCCGTCGACCCTGGAGGCTGTGGATATCTTCCTCGAAGCCGGCATCCTCTACGCGCCGGGCAAGGCCTCCAACGCCGGCGGCGTCGCCACCAGCGGCCTGGAGATGAGCCAGAACGCCATGCGCCTGCACTGGAGCGCCGGCGAGGTGGACCAGCGCCTGCACGGCATCATGCAGAACATCCACCACGCCTGCGTCGCCCACGGCGAGGAGAACGGCCGGATCAACTACGTGAAGGGCGCCAACATCGCCGGCTTCGTCAAGGTCGCCGACGCCATGCTGGCGCAAGGGGTGGTCTGACCTGCCGAAGGCCGGTGGGGCGTAGGGCGTATAACGCTCCGCGTTATACGCCGCCTGGCCTTGGTCCCAGGCGCGCCCGGATTTGGCTTCGGAGGCGCTTCGATCCCGATCAATAAGCCGGGCATGAGATAGGTGTAGCGGCGTATAACCGCGAACGGTTATACGCCCTACGTACCGGTTGGCGATGGGTATCGCTTCGCTCCACCCATCCTACGCGAGCGCACCGAAGTGCTTTTCGTAGGAGCGAGCTTGCTCGCGAACGAACTCCGCTGCGGGGTATCAGGTTCGCGAGCAAGCTCGCTCCTACAGTTCCCGGGAAGCACGGTATTCCCACCCGTAGGAGCGGACCTTGTCCGCGATAGCCGAAGGTTCCGGCGCGATTCGCGGATGAGATCCGCTCCTACACTGCGCCACCTACGCCTTTCCCCTGTAGGAGCGCGCCCTACGCGCGAATCGCAGGCAGGGCCTGCTCCTACAGGGGGAGGCCCCTGGTCAATCCACCGGGCGCGGCGTGCTGGCGGTGCTCGGCGGCAGCAGCGGGTATTCCACCTGCGGCTGCTTGCCGGTGACGGTCTTGAGGAAGGCGACTATGTCGCTCACCTCGCCGGCATCCAGTTGCTTGCCCAGTTGCGCGGTGCCCATGATCGTCACCGCTTCCTCCAGGTCCCACACCTGCCCGCTGTGGAAGTAGGGCGCGGTGAGGGCCACGTTGCGCAGCGGCGCGGCGCGGAACACGTATTCGTCGTTCTGCGTCTTGGTCACCGCGAAGCGGCCCTTGTCGCCGCTGGGCAGGATGCTGGCGTCGGGTTTCTTCACCAGGCCGAACGGGAAGTAGGCCTGGCCGCCGAGGTTCACGCCGTTGTGGCAGCTGATGCAGCCGGCGCTCATGAAGGCCTGCAGCCCTTTCTTCTCCTTGGCGTCCAGGGCCTTGTCGTCGCCCTTGAGGTACTGGTCGAAGCGCGAGTCGGGGGTGATCAGCGTCGATTCGAAGGCCTGCAGCGCGCGGGCCATGTTGTCGAAGCTCGTTGCCTGCTTGTCGCCGGGGAAGGCCTTTTCGAAGGCCGCCACGTACTCGGGCATGCTCCTGAGGGTGGTCTCGACGTTCTTCGGCGTGTTGTGCATTTCCACCGGGTTCTGCACCGGGCCCTTGGCCTGTTCCTCCAGGTCCTTGGCGCGGCCGTCCCAGAACTGCGCCACGTTGAACACGGCGTTGAACACCGTCGGCGAGTTGCGCGCCCCTTTCTGCCAGGCGTGGCCGCTGGAGGCCGGCACGTTGTCGGCGCCGCCGGTGCCGATGTTGTGGCAGGTGTTGCAACTGATCACGTGGCTGGCCGACAGGCGTGGCTCGAAGAACAACTGGCGACCCAGCTCCACCTGGGCCGCGTCCAGCCCGGTGGTCTGCTCGGGGATGGGCTTGAAGATGGCGTTGGCCTGGTCGCGCAAGGCGTCGGCGTGGGCGGCGGTACTGCTGGCGGCCAACAATAAACCGCCCAGGGCCAGTTTCAGGGGCTGCATGGAGTGTTCTCCTCGTTATCAGGCTATTGGTCTTTTCTGATTCAAGGAGAGGCCAGCCGGCGAAGCGGCGACTTGACCGGGATCAAGCCCGTGGCATGCGGTGGGGTGCGGGGCTTTGCCGCAGGCGTTCAGCCCTTCACGCAGACCACCTGGCGCAGGGTGTGCACCACTTCCACCAGGTCGCGCTGGGCGGCCATCACCGCGTCGATGTCCTTGTAGGCCATGGGGATCTCGTCGATCACGTCCTTGTCCTTGCGGCATTCGACGTGGGCGGTGGCGCGCACCTGGTCCTCGACGCTGAAGCGCTTCTTCGCCTGGGTGCGGCTCATGCTGCGGCCGGCGCCGTGGCTGCAGGAGCAGAACGCCTCCTGGTTGCCCAGGCCGCGGACGATGAAACTCTTCGCCCCCATGGAGCCGGGGATGATGCCCAGCTGGCCCTTCTGCGCCGACACCGCGCCCTTGCGCGTGACCAGCACCTCGCGGCCGAAATGCTGCTCGCGCTGCACGTAGTTGTGGTGGCAGTTCACCGCCTCCAGGCTGGCCTCGAAGGGCTTGCGGATCACCTTGCGCGCCGCGGTGATCACCGCCTGCATCATCAGCTCGCGGTTCTGCCGGGCGAAGTCCTGGGCCCAGCCCACCGCTTCGACGTAGTCGTCGAAGTGCCGGCTGCCTTCCTCGAAGTAGGCCAGGTCCTTGTCCGGCAGGTTGGCCAGGTGCTGGCGCATGTCGGCCTGGGCCAGCTCGATGAACAGGCAGCCGATGGCGTTGCCCACCCCGCGCGAGCCGCTGTGCAGCATGAACCAGACGCGCCCGGCCTCGTCCAGGCAGACCTCGATGAAGTGATTGCCGGTGCCCAGGGTGCCCAGGTGCTGGCGGTTGTTGGTCTTCTCCAGGCGCGGGTACTTGTCGGTGATGGCGCGGAAGCGCCGGGCCAGGCCCTTCCAGGCCTGGTCGGCATGCGCCGGTACGTCGCCCCAGGCGCCCTGGTCGTGGCGGCCGAAGGTCTTGCCGTGGGGCACCGCCTTTTCGATGGCGCTGCGCAGGCCGTGCAGGTTGTCCGGCAGGTCGGCGGCGAGCAGCGAGGTGCGCGCGGCGATCATGCCGCAGCCGATGTCCACGCCGACCGCGGCCGGGATGATGGCGCCGACGGTGGGAATCACGCTGCCGATGGTCGAGCCCTTGCCCAGGTGCACGTCGGGCATCACTGCCAGGTGCCTGAAGATGAACGGCAGGCGCGCGGTGTTCATCAACTGCTGGCGCGCCTCGTCTTCCACGGGCACGCCCTGGGTCCAGAGCTTGATCGGCTTGCCGCCGGCGACTTCGAGCAGGGTGGGGGCTGGGGTTTTCATGGCGCGCTACCCGCCCGCCATCGCGGCGGGCGCTGAATCCGTCGATTCAGTAATGGTACCAGCGCAACTCCAGCATGACCTCGCTGACCGGCCCGGCCTGGTGGCTGAACTGGCGTTCGGCGGACAGCCGCAGGCCCAGGTTGCGGCCCAGTTCCACCTGCTGGCCGAGGCTCAGGCTGCGGCGCACCTCGCCGTTGTGGAAGTAGTCGCCCTTGCCCTCCAGGGCCAGGTTGCCCAGCGGGTTGCGCCAGAGCACGCCGGTGTCGAAGCCCACTGCCGGCGCTATGGTCGCGGCGAAGTCGGGGTTGTTCTCGATGCGCGCGGTGCCCAGGGCGTAGGCCTGCAGGTCGTCGGCGAGCTTCCAGCTGCCGCCGGCGCCGCCGTTGACGTGGCCGGCCAGGGTGTCGTGGTCGTCGTCGCTGTGCTTGCCCGGCACCCGCTCCCAGCCGCCGGTGACCTGCCAGGACAGCGGCTGCAGCAGGGCGTTGCGTGGCGTCATGGAGCGGATGCTGACCAGGTCCAGGCGCTGCAGCTGCCAGCGGTTGCCCTCGTACTGGCGCAGGCGCAGGTCGCCCAGTTCCAGCTGCGCGCCCTGGGGGAAGCCGTAGCTGTTGTCCAGCAGGTCGTGGTAGGCCATGCGCAGGCCGTAGTCGGCGAAGGCCTGGCCGTCGCGGCTGCCGGCGCCGAGCTGCCAGGTCAGCGACTGGTGGCCTTCCTCCGGCTGCCCCGGGCGTTCCACCTGGGCCGGCGGCGGTGGGTTCTGGTTGATCGCCCGCAGCAGCTGGTAGCTGCGCGCGGCGTCGGCCTCGTCGCGCTCCTTGCCGGTGGCGCGGTAGCGCAGCAGGCGGAAGGCGGTGTCCTGCACCAGGGCCTGGCGCGGCGCGGGCAGGGCCTTGAATTCGGGGGAATCGAGCAGGCGGTCGTCGTCGGCCAGGCGCCGGGCCAGCTGCTTCTCGCCGGCGTCCAGCGGCTCGGCGCGGGCCAGCAGTTCCTTCTCCCGCGAGGGGCGGTAGTCGACCTTGTCGATCATCCCGGCCTGCTTCACCGCGCGCACCGTGTCGGTGGGGATGGCGTAGAGCGGGAATTCGTCGGTCAGCTTCACCCCGGGGCGGGCGATCTCCAGCAGTTCGAGCAGGCGGAAGGAGCAGTTCTCGTCGAAGAAGAAGTACTTGAAGCGGACCTGCTTGAGTTCCCACACGTGCTCGACCATGCGCCCGGTCTCCTCGGGCGTGAGGTTCAGGCGGTATTCCCAGAGGTCGCGGTTCTCCAGGCGGCTGTATTCGGAGAGCTTCTCGCGGTAGGGCACCAGGGCGAACAGGCCGGGGTAGCCGCCCATCAGGCCCTTCCAGGCGTAGAGGATGCTGTTGTCCATGCCCTCGATGTAGGCGCCGAAGTTCAGCGCGTAGCTGAGCAGGGCGGTGTTGTTGCTGTCGACGTCGGCCTGGTCGATGCGCAGCAGGGTGTGGCCGAACATCGACGAGGGGCTGTTCAGGTAGGCGGCGGGGAACACCAGCACGGCGCTGTGCGGGTTGATGTCGCCGTACCAGGTGTCGTACTCCTTGCACGCCGGCCGCGGCAGGCCGGTCAACTGCAATTGCTGCTTCAGCCAGCGTGTGCGCGCCGGGTAGACGCACTGGGCATGCTTGTCGCCGAGGCCGGGGGCGGCGTAGAGGGCGTCGACGGTGGCCTTGAGCTCATGCTCCGGCGAGCGGTCGCCGTCCTCGGCGAGGAAGAACCTGTCGTCGTCGACGAAGCTGCGCCAGCCGCCCAGCTTGCTCGGCGTGTAGTGCCCCAGGGCCAGCCAGTAGGGCTGCGCGGCCAGGGCCTGGAGGCGGGATTCGGGAAACTGGGGGCTCGCGTGCAGGGATGCGCAGGCGCACAGCGCCAGCCATGGCAACAGGCGTTTGGGCATGGGGACCTTAGCGGGTCGGGGTAGGGGAGCCCGCCCCGGTGGGGCGGGCCATCAGGCTCAGGCCTGTTCGGCGTACTTGGCCAGGCGGGTGTCCTGTTTCAGCACGGCCTGGGTGTTGGCGTAGACGTCCTCGGCGGTGACGTCGGACTTGTTGAAGATCTGCGCGAAGTGCTCGTGGGTCACTTCGGCGAAGTGCGCGCGGTCTTCAGGTTTCACGCCCAGGACCACGGCGTAGGTGGTCAGCGCTTCGCCGTCACCCTTGGCCATGTCTTCGGACAGCTCGTCCATCATGCTGCTGAGCACGATCATCGGCTTGCCGCCGTAGGTCAGCGCGCCATTGGTGTGGCAACCGTTGGTGCCGGTGGTCATGCCGAAGGTGTTGTTGCCCGAGGAGCCGTTGGTGGTGGCCGCCAGCACGTGGGTGGCGGTGCCGCGCTGGCCCTTGAAGAGCATCTGGCCCCAGCCGCAGCCGTCGCTGCCGGGGGCGTCGGCGAAGGCGCCGATGGAAACGGTGGCGAGGAGGGTACCGAGTAGAATCCTTTTCATCTGCGTATCTCTCTTTGTTCGTATGCATGGCTGTACGTAGCCGCTGACAGCAAACAGCGCCAGGCAGAGCTTTGTAGGAATATCCTGAGGGTGTCAAGGCGCGATGTCCCTCAATCCCACCGCGGGGCGAACTGCGTCATGCTCTGCGCAACAGGCTATTGATCGGTATCAGCGGCGATTCCCTTGGAACCGGCCACACTTGAAACAGTTCCTTGTCCGTCGGAGAGGCGTCATGGCCGTAGATGATTTCGACCCCCGTTCTGCACTGGATGCGCTGGCCAGCGAATATTCCCAGCGTGCCGCCGCGATCCGCAGCGACCTGGCGCGGACCCACTCGCCGGACTTCGCCGAGCAGGCCCAGCAGCGGGAGAACGACGATGTGCTGCGGGCCCTGCTGGCCGAAGCCGAGGCGGGCATGCGCCTGGTGGGCCTGGCGCGCCTGCGTCTGGCGGACGGAACCTACGGACAATGCGTACGCTGTGGCGAAGCCATCGAGCCCCGCCGCCTGCGCGCCCTGCCGGCCACGGAATACTGTCTGCGCTGCGCCGACCTGCAGCACTGATCGACCGGCCCTTGCGCGCGCCTTGCCAGTGGCGCGCGGGCAGCGCGAGAATGCGGACAACTCTCCGCGGCCTCGCGCCGCCCGATGCAAGGATTTCCGATGCCCCAATCCGTTGCCGCCGGCCTGCGCCTGGCGCCCGATGAACTGACCCGTCCCTTCTCGCCCGAGCAGTTTGCCTTCGCCACCACCGACGACCTGGACCCCTTCCTCGGCGTGCTCGGCCAGGAACGCGCGGTGGAGGCCCTGCAGTTCGGCGTGGCCATGCCGCGGCCGGGTTACAACGTGTTCGTCATGGGCGAGCCGGGGACCGGGCGCTTCTCCTTCGTACAGCGCTATCTGAAGGCCGAGGCCAAGCGCCTGCCGACGCCGGCCGACTGGGTCTACGTCAACCATTTCGAGGAGGGCCGCGAGCCGCGCGCCATCGAGCTGCCGCCGGGCAGCGCCGCCGACTTCGGCACGGACATCGACCAACTGATCGACAACCTGCTGTCGACCTTCCCCTCGGTGTTCGAGAACCCGGCCTACCAGCAGAAGAAGAGCGCCATCGACCGCGCCTTCAACCAGCGCTACGACAAGGCCCTGGACACCGTCGAGCGCCTGGCCCTGGACAAGGACGTGGCGCTGTACCGCGACAGCGCGAACATCGCCTTCACCCCGATGAAGGACGGCAAGGCCCTCGACGAGGCCGAGTTCGCCCAACTGCCGGAGGCCGAGCGCGAGCGTTTCCACGCCGATATCGCCGACCTCGAGGAACAGCTCAACGAGGAACTGGCCAGCCTGCCGCAGTGGAAGCGCGAGTCCAGCAACCAGCTGCGTCAGCTCAACGAGGAGACCATCACCCTCGCGCTGCAACCGCTGCTGGCGCCGCTGGTGGAGAAGTACAACAACAACAGCGGCGTGTGCACCTACCTGCAGGCCATGCAGCTGAACCTGCTGAAGACCGTGGTCGACCAGTTGGTGGACACCGAGCGCAGCGATGCCCAGCGCAAGCTGATGCTGCAGGAGCTGTACGCGCCCAACCAGGTGATCGGCCACCACACCACCAGCGGCGCGCCGGTGGTGTTCGAGTCGCACCCGACCTACGACAACCTGTTCGGCCGCATCGAATACGCCTCCGACCAGGGCGCCCTCTACACCAGCTACCGGCAGCTGCGCCCGGGCGCGCTGCACCGCGCCAACGGCGGCTTCCTGGTGCTGGAGGCGGAGAAGCTGCTGGGCGAGCCCTTCGTCTGGGACGCGCTCAAGCGCGCCCTGCAGTCGCGCCAGCTGAAGATGGAGTCGCCGCTGGCCGAACTCGGCCGCCTGGCCGCCATGAGCCTGACGCCGCAGGTGATCCCGCTGCACCTGAAGGTCATCATCATCGGCTCGCGGCAGATCTACTACACCCTGCAGGACCTGGACCCGGACTTCCAGGAGATGTTCCGCGTGCTGGTCGACTTCGACGAGGACATCCCGCTGGCCGAGGACAGCCTCGAACAGTTCGCCCAGTTGCTCAAGACGCGCACCTCGGAAGAGGGCATGGCGCCGCTGAGCGCCACCGCGGTGGCGCGCCTGGCCACCTACAGCGCGCGCCTGGCCGAGCACCAGGGGCGGCTGTCGGCGCGCATCGGCGACCTGTTCCAACTGGTCAGCGAGGCGGACTTCATCCGCCAGCTGGCCAACGAGCCGGTCACCGACCTGGGCCACATCGAACGCGCCCTCAAGGCCAAGGAAACCCGCACCGGCCGCGTCTCGGCGCGGATTCTCGACGACATGCTGGCCGGCATCGTGCTGATCGACACCGAAGGCGCCGCCGTGGGCAAGTGCAACGGCCTCACCGTGCTGGAAGTGGGTGACTCGGTGTTCGGCGTGCCGGCGCGCATCTCCGCCACCGTCTACCCGGGCGGCAGCGGTATCGTCGACATCGAGCGCGAGGTCAGCCTGGGCCAGCCGATCCACTCCAAGGGCGTGATGATCCTCACCGGCTACCTGGGCAGCCGCTATGCCCAGGAGTACCCGCTGGAAATCTCCGCGAGCATCGCGCTCGAGCAGTCCTACGGCTACGTCGACGGCGACAGCGCCTCGCTCGGCGAGGTTTGCACGCTGATCTCGGCGCTGTCGCGCACGCCGCTGCGGCAGTGCTTCGCCATCACCGGCTCGATCAACCAGTTCGGCGAGGTGCAGGCGGTGGGCGGCGTCAACGAGAAGATCGAAGGCTTCTTCCGCCTCTGCGAGGCCCGCGGCCTGACCGGCGAGCAGGGGGTGATCATCCCGCGTTCCAACGTCAGCACCCTGATGCTCGACGAGCGCGTGCTGCAGGCGGTGCGCAACGGCCTGTTCAACGTCTACGCGGTGCGCCACGTCGACGAGGCGCTGGGCCTGCTGGTCGGCGAGCCGGCCGGCGCGCCGGATGCCAAGGGCCAGTTCCCGGCCGGCAGCGTCAATGCACGGGTGGTCGAGCGCCTCAAGGAGATCGACGCCATGGGCATGGACGAGGAGGACAAGGAGAAGCTCGCCAAGGAGGCCGCGCCGGCCGCCGCCAAAGCCGCCAAGGCGCCCCAGGTGGAGAAGGAGCGGGCGCGCAAGAAGAAGGACAGCGACTGAGCCCGCTGCCGCTGGCCAGTCCTTGACCAGCGGCGGGCCCCCCAGCAATGGCGCTCGTCGGGCGCCTTTGCCCCCGTGGTGTCCACAACGATATCCACAACTATCGTGGATAAAACGGGCTTTCCCGAGGTCAACCCCGGGTGTAGGCTCGAAAACAGGACAACCGCGAGGGTGCCGCCATGCCGCGTAACCTCTGCCTTATCCGCCCCTGTCTGGGGCTGACCACGCGCATCGAGTGCGTGATCAGGCCGCTGGCCGGAGAGAATGGACTCTGGACACTGCTCTGCGCTGCGGGCATGGCGGGGGCTCAGCCCACCGCCATCAAGGCCCAGGGCCCGTTCTACGGGCCTTTCGTGGCAGAAGGCGTGCTCGATGCCATCGCCGACTGCCTGGCCCAGCAGGGCTACGTGCCCGCCGACGACCTGCCCATCTGGCAGCTGCACCTGCAGGCCGAACTGCGACGCATCAATGGTGAGCGCGTGCGCAATTTCGGGGACTACCAGTCTCACCCCGAGTCCTGAAGGCGCATTGCGCAGTCTCTGAGCGACCGCCGCGAATCCCCGGCGGGCGGGGGCTTGCGCGTTTCTTCCCACCTTCCTGCACATATTTATCCACAGAATAACTGGATAACTCGCCGCGGGCCTTCAGCTATAATCCTGCGCCATTTCTGAACTCCCCTTGCGAAGGCCATGGAACGTTTCATCGAAAACAGCATGTACGCCGCCCGCTGGCTGCTGGCGCCGGTCTATATCGGCCTGTCGCTGGCGCTGCTGGCATTGACCATCAAGTTCTTCCAGGAAATCTTCCACATCCTGCCGGACATCTTCTCCATCGCCGAGGCCGACCTGATCCTGGTGCTGCTGTCGCTGATCGACATGGCCCTGGTCGGCGGCCTGCTGGTGATGGTGATGTTCTCCGGCTACGAGAACTTCGTCTCGCAGCTGGACATTTCCGAAGGCAAGGAAAAGCTCAGCTGGCTCGGCAAGATGGACGCCAGCTCGCTGAAGAACAAGGTGGCGGCTTCCATCGTGGCGATCTCCTCGATCCACCTGCTGCGCATCTTCATGGACGCCAAGAACGTCGATGACAACAAGCTGATGTGGTACGTGATCATCCACCTTACCTTCGTCCTTTCCGCGTTCGCCATGGGCTACCTGGACAAGGCCACGCGCCACGACCACTGATCGTTTTTGCCGCCTCCAGCGCACCGCCCGTCAGCCGCAACTGACGGGCGGTGTCGTTTGCGCTGGGCGCAGCCGGCGTGCTGTACCAGACTGGCTGCGTTGGACCCTACCCTGGAGGTGCGCAATGAACCTGCAAGAGCTGACCAACCGTTCCCTCGCCGGGGATATCGACGAACTCAACCTGGTATCCCTGGAGGGCGGCATCTACGTGCTGGAGGCGCGCGTGGGCCAGCGTTTCTTCCCGATCCAGGACGCCAAGGGGCACGTGCTCGGGGTGCGTTCGCTGGAGCACGCCCGCCAACTGCTGACGGCGTTGCCACCGATTCCGTTCCAACTGGTGCATGCCGCGGTGCAGGACGAGATGTGCGGCTCGCAGAGCGGCAGCGCGCAGAACGACGAGGGCGTGCCCATGCCGCTGCATTGAGGTCGCGGTGGGGTGGGGCGGCCGACTGTGCTAGGCTGGCCGCCCTTTTTCACCCAGCGGAGCCCCGCCATGAGCGAACTCAACCTTTCCACCGACGAAGCCCGCGTCAGCTACGGCGTCGGCCGCCAGCTGGGCGACCAGTTGCGTGCCAACCCGGTCCCGGGCATGAGCCTGGACGCGGTGCTGGCCGGCCTCTCCGACGCCTTCGCCGGTGCCGATAGCCGGGTGCCCGCCGAGCAGCTGTCCGCCAGCTTCCAGGTGATCCGCCAGCGCATGCAGGCCGAAGCCCAGGCCAAGGCCGATGCGGCCGCCGCCGAAGGCAAGGCCTACCTGGTGGAGAACGCCAAGCGCGAGGGCGTCACCGTGCTGCCGTCCGGCCTGCAATACGAAGTGCTGGTCGCCGGCGAGGGCGCCAAGCCGTCCCGCGACGACACCGTGCGCACCCACTACCATGGCACCCTGATCGACGGCAGCGTGTTCGACAGCTCCTACCAGCGCGGCCAGCCGGCCGAGTTCCCGGTGGGCGGCGTGATCGCCGGCTGGGTCGAGGCCCTGCAACTGATGAACACCGGCAGCAAGTGGCGCCTGCACGTGCCGGCCGAGCTGGCCTACGGCGGCCAGGCGGTGGGCAGCATCCCGCCGCACAGCACCCTGGTGTTCGACGTCGAGCTGCTCGACATCCTCTGATGGATGCAGCCCGCGGCGGCCGTCCCTGGCCGCCGCGGCGTGCAGGGGGCTCCACGTTGCCCCCAGTGTGCAGCCGCCTCCCGGGCGGCGGCCGCACGGATGGCGCGTCCTGCGCCATCGCAAAAAAACCTGTACATCCCGCTCCCGCCCCGGCTCATGCTCTTCGTAGGAGCGAGCTTGCTCGCGAACGGCCCTACGGGTCGTTATGTTTGCCAGATGAGATGCAGGAGTGGATTTATCCGCGATTCCGCCGGCAGTGCCGGCGCTCATCCCGCCATCGCCCGGAACTGTAGGAGCGGGCCCTGCCCGCGATTCGCGCGCAGGGCGCGCTCCTACAGGGGAATGGCGTGGGTGGGGCAGCGTAGGAGCGGATCTCATCCGCGAATCGCGCCGGATCGTCCGGCTATCGCGGACAAGGTCCGCTCCTACGAAAGCCCCGTCGCTCCCGCGAACAGCCGCGGCGTTCAACGCAGCGCGCGGGCGTAGCAGAACAGGAACAGGTTGCGCACCAGCTCCTTGAGCACCTGCGGCTCGCTGGTGCCCAGTTCGTGAAGGTCCAGGCCGCCCTGTTCGCGCAACTCGTCCAGGGCGTCTTCCTGCAGCAGGGCGCAGACTTCCCCGGTATCGCGATTGAGGATGCGCAGATAGGGATGGGGGCGGTCCAGCCAGGCATCGATCATGTAGGTCATCTCTGCATCTCCTTGGTAGCCGAGTTAATGAGAATAATTCTTATTATCTCGATAGCAAGCCCCTATGCAGAATTTTTTTCCACCAACCGACCAATGCCATGGCCTGGATCAACCGCGCATAACGCAGAACGCCCGCGCGGCAGGGCCGGGCGGGCGTTCGTCGGATCGCGTGTGGATCAGTGGGTGCGGGCGACGGCGAACTCGCTCAGCTCGATCAGCGCGTCACGGTACTCGTTGTCCGGCAGCGCCTTGAGGCAGTCGATGGCGCGGGCGGCGTATTCGCGCGCCAGCTTCGCGGTGTAGTCCAGGGCGCCGGCGGCTTCCACGGCGGTGCGGATGCCTTCCAGGTCCTGGCTGCCGCCCTGCTGGATAGCCTTGCGCACCAACTGCGCCTGCTCCGGGGTGCCGTCGCGCATGGTGGCGATCAGCGGCAGGGTGGGCTTGCCCTCGGCGAGGTCGTCGCCGACGTTCTTGCCCAGGGTGCTGGCGTCGCCGCGGTAGTCCAGCAGGTCGTCCACCAGTTGGAAGGCGATGCCCAGGGCGTCGCCGAACTGGCGCAGGGCCTCGGCCTGTTCCGCGGTGGCGCCGGCGATGGCGGCGGCGCTGTGGGTGGAGGCCTCGAAGAGCATCGCGGTCTTGCCGCGGATGACTTCCATGTAGGTTTCTTCGGTAGTGCTGGCGTCGCGCACCTTGGTCAGCTGCAGCACCTCGCCCTCGGCGATCACCCGGGTGGCCTGGGAGATGATGCGCATCACCGGCATGGAGCCGAGTTCGACCATCATTTCGAAGGAGCGGGCATAGAGGAAGTCGCCGACCAGCACGCTGGGCGCGTTGCCCCATTGCGCATTGGCGGTGGCGCGGCCGCGGCGCAGACCGGAGGCGTCGACCACGTCGTCGTGCAGCAGGGTGGAGGTATGCAGGAATTCGATGGTGGCGGCCAGCAGGCGCAGGTCGTCCCCGGAGTAGCCCAGGGCCTTGCCGCTGAGCAGCACCAGCAGCGGGCGAAGACGCTTGCCGCCGGCGGAGATGATATAGTCGCCGATCTTCTCGACCAGGGGAACGCGGGAGCTGAGCTGGCGACGGATGATGCCGTCGACGGCGGTGAAGTCGTCCGCCACCACCCGATAGAAAGCCTGGGGTTGCATATTACGAAGGCGCTCCTCGAAGAATGCGCGGCATGCTAGGTGCCGGGGTGGGGGCTGTCAAGGAAAGCGCCGCAAGGCTTGTGTCCGCGTAGGGCTTTGCGTACAATCGCGGCCCCGAACTTCCCTGGCATACCCTGCCTTACGCAATTGCACGGGCGTCCTTCCGGCCCCATGCAGCCATGCCGACCGATATCTCTTCCTATAAAGCGTCGGGTGAGCAGGTCTAACGGAGACATCCAGATGTACGCAGTTATTGTTACCGGCGGCAAGCAATACAAAGTCGCCGAAGGCGAATTCCTCAAGGTCGAGAAACTCGACGTCGCCACCGGCGAAGCGATCAACCTGGATCGCGTTCTGCTGGTCGCCAATGGCGATGACGTCAAGATCGGCCTGCCGGTGGTAGAAGGCGCGAAAGTGACCGCTGAAGTGGTTTCCCACGGTCGTCACGACAAGGTGCGCATCATCAAGTTCCGCCGCCGCAAGCACCACATGAAGCGTCAGGGCCACCGCCAGTGGTTCACTGAAATCAAGATCACCGGCATCCAGGCCTAATTCCTTTTTTGGAGGATATGACTCATGGCACACAAGAAAGCTGGCGGTAGTACCCGCAACGGCCGCGATTCCGAAAGTAAACGCCTTGGCGTGAAGCTGTTCGGTAGCCAGGCTGTCAAAGCAGGCAACATCATCGTGCGTCAGCGCGGCACCCAGTTCCACGCCGGCTACGGCGTTGGCATGGGCAAGGATCACACCCTGTTCGCGAAAATCGACGGCGTGATCAAGTTCGAAGTGAAAGGCGCCTTCGGCCGTCGCTACGTAAGCGTCGTCGCTGCCTAAGCGAGCCTTCACTGAAAAAGCCCTGTCTCGCGACGGGGCTTTTTTGTTTCTGGCGTTTCCCGGCAACGGATCCCGGGCTCCTGCGTTTGCGCGGGCTTGGCTGTATCCTATGCTCCTTTTCTTATTCAACCCGCCACGCTGGCGGGAGGCGTTCCCATGAAATTCGTCGACGAAGTATCCATCCACGTGAAAGCCGGTGACGGCGGCAATGGCCTCATGAGCTTTCGCCGCGAGAAGTTCATCGAGAAGGGCGGCCCCAACGGCGGTGACGGTGGCGACGGCGGCTCGGTGTTCCTCGAGGCCGACGAGAGCCTGAACACCCTGGTGGATTACCGCTACACCCGCCGTTTCGACGCCCAGCGCGGGCAGAATGGCGGCAGCAAGGACTGCACCGGCGCCAAGGGCGACGACCTGGTTCTGCCGGTGCCGGTGGGCACCACCGTGATCGATGCTAGCACCCATGAAGTCATCGGTGACCTGACCGAGCCCGGCCAGCGCCTGATGGTCGCCCAGGGCGGCTGGCATGGCCTGGGCAACACCCGCTTCAAGTCCAGCACCAACCGCGCGCCGCGGCAGACCACCCCGGGCAAGCCCGGCGAGGCCCGCGACCTCAAGCTGGAACTGAAGGTCCTGGCCGACGTCGGCCTGCTGGGCCTGCCAAACGCCGGCAAGAGCACCTTCATCCGCGCCGTGTCCGCGGCCAAGCCGAAAGTCGCCGACTACCCCTTCACCACCCTGGTGCCGAACCTGGGCGTGGTCAGCGTCGGGCGCTTCAAGAGCTTCGTGGTCGCCGACATCCCCGGCCTGATCGAGGGCGCCGCCGAAGGCGCCGGCCTGGGCATCCGCTTCCTCAAGCACCTGGCGCGTACCCGCCTGCTGCTGCACATCGTCGACATGGCGCCGCTGGACGAGAGCGACCCGGCCGATGCCGCCGAGACCATCGTCAACGAGCTGGCCAAGTTCAGCCCGGCGCTCACCGAGCGTGACCGTTGGCTGGTGCTGAACAAGATGGACCAGATCCTCGAGCCCGAGGAGCAGGAGCGGCGCAAGCAGCAGGTGGTCGAGCGCCTGGGCTGGGAAGGTCCGGTCTACGTGATCTCCGCCCTGGAGCGCGAAGGCACCGAGGCGCTCAGCCAGGACATCATGAAGTACCTCGACGAGCGTAGCCTGCGCATCGAGGAAGACCCGGCCTACGGCGAGGCCCTGGCCGAACTCGACCAGCGCATCGAAGACGAGGCGCGTTCCCGTCTGCAGGCCCTGGATGACGTGCGCGCGCTGCGCCGTGCCGGCCTGAAGAATGCCGACGACCTCGACGACGACGATGATTTCGACGACGAGGACGACGGCGACGGGCCGGAAATCTTCTACGTGCCCTGACCGGCGCCGCGTGCGCCGGTCCCGAAGCAACCTGGTGAAACCTGACTTCGTAAGGTTGATGTATGCGTGAGAAAGTGACCGGCGCGCGGCGCTGGGTGGTGAAGATCGGCAGCGCCCTGCTCACGGCCGATGGCCGCGGGCTGGATCGCGACGCCATGGCGGTGTGGGTCGAGCAGATGGTCGCGCTGCACTGCGCGGGCGTCGAGCTGGTGCTGGTGTCCTCCGGCGCCGTGGCGGCGGGCATGAGCCGCCTGGGCTGGGTCTCCCGCCCGAGCGACATGCACGAGCTGCAGGCCGCGGCGGCCGTCGGCCAGATGGGCCTGGTGCAGGCCTGGGAGTCCAGCTTCGGCCAGCATGGCCTGCAGACCGCCCAGGTGCTGCTGACCCATGACGACCTGTCCGACCGCAAGCGCTACCTGAACGCCCGCAACACCCTGCGCACCCTGGTCGACCTCGGCGTGATCCCGGTGATCAACGAGAACGACACCGTGGTCACCGACGAAATCCGCTTCGGCGACAACGACACCCTGGCGGCCCTGGTGGCCAACCTGGTGGAAGCCGACCTGCTGGTGATCCTCACCGATCGCGACGGCATGTTCGACGCCGACCCGCGCAACAACCCCGAAGCCCAGCTGATCTACGAAGCCCGCGCTGACGACGCCCAGCTCGACCTGGTGGCTGGCGGCAGCGCCGGCGCCCTCGGCCGCGGCGGCATGCAGACCAAGCTGCGCGCGGCGCGCCTGGCGGCGCGTTCCGGCGCGCACACGGTGATCGTCGGCGGGCGCATCGAGCGCGTGCTCGACCGCCTGCGCTCCGGCGAGCGCCTGGGCACCCTGCTGACCCCTGAGCAGAGCCGCAAGGCCGCGCGCAAGCAGTGGCTGGCCGGCCACCTGCAGATGCGCGGCACCCTGGTGCTGGACGCCGGTGCGGTCAAGGCTATCGCCGAGGACCACAAGAGCCTGCTGCCGGTGGGCGTGAAGCAGGTCCAGGGCAGCTTCCGTCGCGGCGAGATGGTGGTCTGCGTGGACCCGCAGGGTCGCGAGATCGCCCGCGGCCTGGCCAACTACAGCGCCCTGGAGGCGCAGAAGATCATCGGCCAGCCGACCGATGCCATCGAAGGTCTGCTGGGCTACGTCGACGGCCCGGAGCTGGTGCACCGCGACAACCTTGTGCTGGTCTGAAGGAGCGAGCCATGAAGCTATGGAAGGGCGTGTGCGCCGGTCTGCTGATGCTGCCGGCGCTGGCCGGCGCGGAGGAGATCGGTGAGGTCTCCACGGTGTTCAAGTGGGTGGGGCCGAACGACAAGATCGTGGTCGAGGCCTTCGACGATCCCAAGGTGGAAGGGGTGACCTGCTACCTGTCGCGGGCCAAGACCGGCGGCGTCAAGGGCGGCCTGGGCCTGGCCGAGGATCGCGCCGAGGCGTCCATCGCCTGCCGCCAGGTCGGGCCGATCCGCTTCGCCGGCGAGCTCAAGGACGGCGAGGAAGTGTTCAAGCAGCGCACCTCGCTGGTGTTCAAGTCCATGCAGGTGGTGCGCTTCTTCGACAAGAAGCGCAACGCGCTGGTCTACCTCGTCTACAGCGACCGCATCATCGAAGGCAGCCCGCAGAACGCGGTGACCGCCATCCCGATCATGCCCTGGCCGACGAAATAAAAGCCTTTTGCTTTTCGTAGGAGCGAGCTTGCTCGCGAATCCGCCCGTCACTGGATTCCCGCGTTCGCGGGAATGACGGGGGATGGTTAGGCGTTTCAGGATGACTCCAAACTCCTCACCCACTCCGAACAGCCCCCTCTCCAGGGAGAGGGTTGGGGAGAGGGCGCTCTTAACTCCAGCACCTACGCCACCGGGAAGCACCGTTCGCGAGCAAGCTCGCTCCTACAGGTCCGGGGCCGGGGTTGGGCTTTTAGCGGGCAATAAAAAACCGGCCACCAGGGCCGGTTTTTCAAGAACGGAACGCTTACGCGGTGGCCAGGGCCTTCACGTGGGCGTTCAGGCGGCTCTTGTGGCGGGCGGCCTTGTTCTTGTGGATGATGCCTTTGTCAGCCATGCGGTCGATGACCGGTACGGCGGCAACCAGAGCGGCCTGGGCCTTGGGCAGGTCCTTGGCATCGACTGCCTTGACTACGTTCTTGATGTAGGTGCGGACCATGGAACGCAGGCTGGCGTTGTGGCTGCGACGCTTCTCAGCCTGTTTGGCGCGTTTTTTGGCGGAAGGTGTGTTGGCCACCGTCGAGCTCCTCGAGAAAAACTTGGGATGTAGCGAATAAATTAAGGCCGCGAATGATGCCGTCGAGTCCGCGCCTTGTCAAGGGTATGAGCGGCCGCCGACGAGCGGCATGGCCGGGGATTCGCGGACTGGGTGGGTGATTTATTCGACCGGCGGCCATACACTCGACGCCCTTTACTGGCCGCCGGGCGATCCGGCCGCCCCGCGGGCAGGGCCACCCTGCGCTGACAAGTCCCGGATGCAATGAATCTACTCAAATCGCTGGCCGCGGTCAGCTCCATGACCATGATCTCGCGGGTGCTCGGCTTCGTCCGGGACACCATAGTAGCGCGCATGTTCGGCGCCGGCATGGCCACCGACGCCTTCTTCGTCGCCTTCAAGCTGCCCAACCTGCTGCGCCGCATCTTCGCCGAGGGCGCCTTCTCCCAGGCCTTCGTGCCGATCCTCGCCGAATACAAGACGCAGCAGGGCGAGGAGGCCACCCGCACTTTCATCGCCTATATCTCCGGCCTGCTGACCCTGGTGCTGGCGCTGGTCACCGTGCTGGGCATCCTCGCCGCGCCCTGGGTGATCTGGATCACCGCGCCGGGCTTCGCCGACACTCCGGAGAAGTTCGACCTGACCACCGCGCTGCTGCGCGTGACCTTCCCCTACATCCTGCTGATTTCCCTGGCCTCGCTGGCCGGGGCCATCCTCAATACCTGGAACCGCTTCTCGGTGCCGGCCTTCGTGCCGACCCTGCTGAACGTCAGCATGATCGTCTTCTCGCTGTTCCTCACGCCGTACTTCGACCCGCCGGTGATGGCCCTGGGCTGGGCGGTGCTGGCCGGCGGCCTGGCGCAGCTGCTCTACCAGCTGCCGCACCTGAAGAAGATCGGCATGCTGGTGCTGCCGCGCCTGAACCTGCGCGACAGAGGCGTGTGGCGCGTGCTCAAGCAGATGGGCCCGGCGATCCTCGGCGTGTCGGTGAGCCAGATCTCGCTGATCATCAACACCATCTTCGCCTCCTTCCTGGCCGCAGGCTCGGTGTCCTGGATGTACTACGCCGACCGCCTGATGGAGCTGCCCTCCGGCGTGCTGGGCGTGGCCCTGGGCACCATCCTGCTGCCGTCCCTGGCCAAGACCTACGCCAGCGACGACCGCCATGAATACTCGCGCCTGATGGACTGGGGCCTGCGCCTGTGCTTCCTGCTGGTGCTGCCCTGCGCCCTGGCCCTGGCGCTGATCGCCGAGCCGCTGACCGTGTCGCTGTTCCAGTACGGCAAGTTCAGCGCCCACGACGCGCTCATGACCCAGCGCGCGCTCATCGCCTACGCCGTGGGCCTGCTCGGCATCATCCTGGTCAAGGTGCTGGCGCCGGGCTTCTATGCCCGGCAGAACATCCGCACGCCGGTGAAGATCGCGCTCTTCACCCTGGTTTCCACCCAGGCGATGAACCTGGTGTTCATCGGTCCGCTCAAGCACGCGGGCCTGGCCCTGGCCATCAGCCTGGCGGCCTGCCTCAACGCCGGCCTGCTGTACTGGCAGTTGCGCAAGCACGACCTGTTCGAGCCGCAGCCGGGCTGGGCGAAGTTCCTCGGCAAGCTGGTGCTGGCGGTGCTGGTGATGTCCGCCGTGCTGCTGGGCCTGATGCATTTCATGCCGGCCTGGGACCTGGGCGGCATGCCGCTGCGCCTGGCGCGCCTGGGCGTGCTGGTGGTGGCCGGCGTAGTGGCCTATTTCGGTATGCTGGCGCTGCTGGGCTTCCGCCTGCGCGACTTCTCGCGGCGGGCGGTGAGCTAGCCCGCCGTCGGCACTTGGGTGCATCCGTGACGCACGGCGGCTTTGTGCCTGTCGCGCGGCGGCGGGTGCAGGTATAATCGACCACTTTCTGAGCAATACGCGCGCTATGCAGCTGCTTCGAGGCCTCCACAACCTGCGGCCCCTGTCCGGGGGCTGCGTTGCCACCATCGGCAATTTCGACGGCGTCCACCTTGGCCACCAGGCGATCCTGGCGCGTCTGCGCGAGCGCTCGCAGGAGCTGGGCGTGCCCAGCTGCGTGGTGATCTTCGAGCCGCAGCCGCGCGAGTACTTCGCCCCGGATGCCGCGCCGGTGCGCCTGACGCGCCTGCGCGAGAAGCTCGAACTGCTGCGCGAGCAGGGTGTCGATTTCGTCCTGTGCCTGACCTTCAACCGCCGCCTGCGCGAACTGTCGGCCGCCGAGTTCGTCCGCCAGGTGCTGGTGGACGGCCTGGCGGTGCGCCACCTGGAAGTGGGCGACGACTTCCGCTTCGGCTGCGACCGCTCCGGCGACTTCGCCTTCCTGGTCAGGGCCAGCGCCGAGCAGGGTTTCACCGTCGAGGCCGCCACCACGGTGGAAGTCGACGGCATGCGGGTGAGTAGCTCGCGCATCCGCAAGGTGCTCGCCGACGGCGACCTGCACCAGGCCGAGCGCCTGCTGGGCCGGCCGTTCCGCCTGAGCGGGCGGGTGCTGCACGGGCAGAAGCTCGGCCGCACCCTGGGTTCGCCCACCGCCAACATCCAGCTCAAGCGCCGCAAGGCGCCGCTGAGCGGCGTCTACCTGGTCAGCACGGAAGTGGCCGGCCAGCGCGTCAACGGGGTGGCCAACATCGGCACGCGGCCGTCGGTCAACGGCGACGGCCGGCCCCACCTGGAAGTGCATCTGCTGGACTTCGCCGGCGACCTCTACGGCCTGCACCTGGATGTGACCTTCCACCAGAAGCTGCGAGATGAGCAGCGCTTCGCCTCCCTCGAGGCACTGAAGGCGGCGATCCTCGCCGACATAGCCGCCGCCCGGGCCTACTGGCTGGGCCAACCGCTTGATTGAAGAGATTCCGAACAGGCCCTGAGATGACCGACTACAAAGCCACGCTGAACCTTCCCGATACCCAGTTCCCGATGAAAGCCGGCCTGCCCCAGCGCGAGCCGGAAACCCTGAAGTTCTGGAACGACATCGGCCTGTACCAGAAGCTGCGGAAGGCCGGCGAAGGTCGCCCGAAATTCATCCTGCACGATGGCCCGCCCTACGCCAACGGCAGCATCCACATCGGTCACGCGGTCAACAAGATCCTCAAGGACCTGATCGTCCGCTCGCGCACCCTGGCCGGCTACGACGCCCCCTACGTGCCGGGCTGGGACTGCCACGGCCTGCCCATCGAGCACAAGGTCGAGACCACCCACGGCAAGAACCTGCCGGCGGACAAGACCCGCGAGTTGTGCCGCGCCTACGCCACCGAGCAGATCGAGGGGCAGAAGGCCGACTTCATCCGCCTGGGCGTGCTCGGCGAGTGGGACAACCCCTACAAGACCATGAACTTCGCCAACGAGGCCGGCGAAATCCGCGCCCTGGCCGAGATGGTCAAGCAGGGCTTCGTGTTCAAGGGCCTGAAACCGGTGAACTGGTGCTTCGACTGCGGTTCGGCCCTGGCCGAGGCGGAAGTCGAGTACGCCGACAAGAAGTCCGACGCCATCGACGTCGCCTTCCCGGTGGAAGACGAAGGCAAGCTGGCCGCCGCCTTCGGCCTGGCGAGCCTGGGCAAGCCCGCCGCCATCGTCATCTGGACCACCACCCCCTGGACCATCCCGGCCAACCAGGCGCTGAACGTCCACCCCGAATTCACCTACGCGCTGGTCGACACCGGCGCGCGCCTGCTGGTGCTGGCCGAGGAACTGGTCGAGTCCTGCCTGCAGCGCTACGGCCTGGAAGGCCAGGTCATCGCCACCGCCAAGGGCGAGGCGCTGGACCTGATCCGCTTCCGCCACCCGTTCTACGAGCGCTTCTCGCCGATCTACCTGGCCGAGTACGTGGCCCTGGACGCCGGTACCGGCATCGTCCACTCCGCGCCGGCCTACGGCGAGGACGACTTCCGTACCTGCAAGCAGTACGGCATGAGCAACGACGACATCCTCAGCCCGGTGCAGAGCAACGGTGTATACGTCCAGGACCTGCCGTTCTTCGGCGGCCAGTTCATCTGGAAGGCCAACCCGAACATCGTCGCCAAGCTCGAGGAAGTGGGCGCGCTGCTCAAGCACGCCAGCATCAACCACAGCTACATGCACTGCTGGCGGCACAAGACGCCGCTGATCTACCGCGCCACCGCGCAGTGGTTCGTCGGCATGGACAAGCAGCCGCAAAGCGGCGCCACCCTGCGCGAGCGCGCACTGGAAGCCATCACCCAGACCGAATTCGTGCCCAGCTGGGGCCAGGCGCGCCTGCACGGCATGATCGCCGGCCGCCCGGACTGGTGCATCTCGCGCCAGCGCAACTGGGGCGTGCCGATCCCGTTTTTCCTGCACAAGGCCACCGGCGAGCTGCACCCGCGCACCGTCGAGCTGATGGAAGCAGTCGCCCAGCGCGTGGAGAAGGAAGGCATCGAGGCCTGGTTCAAGCTCGACGCCGCCGAACTGCTCGGTGACGAAGCCGCGCAGTACGACAAGATCAGCGACACCCTGGACGTCTGGTTCGACTCCGGCACCACCCACTGGCACGTGCTGCGCGGCTCCCACGCCGAGCTGGGCCACGCCAGCGGCCCGGCCGCCGACCTCTACCTGGAAGGCTCCGACCAGCACCGCGGCTGGTTCCACTCCTCGCTGCTGACCGGCTGCGCCATCGATGGCCACGCGCCATACCGCCAGCTGCTGACCCACGGCTTCACCGTGGACGAGTCCGGCCGCAAGATGTCCAAGTCCCTGGGCAACACCGTGGTGCCGCAGACCGTGATCGACACCCTGGGCGCCGACATCCTGCGTCTGTGGGTCGCCTCGACCGACTACTCCGGCGAGATCGCGGTCTCCCAGACCATCCTGCAGCGCAGCGCCGACGCCTACCGGCGCATCCGCAACACCACGCGCTTCCTGCTCTCCAACCTGACCGGCTTCGACCCGGCCAAGGACCTGCTGCCCAACGACCAACTGCTGGCCCTGGACCGCTGGGCCGTGGACCGCGCCCTGTTGCTGCAGCGCGAGTTGGAAGAGGCCTACCGCGAGTACCGCTTCTGGAACGTCTACTCCAAGGTGCACAACTTCTGCGTGCAGGAGCTGGGCGGCTTCTACCTGGACATCATCAAGGACCGCCAGTACACCACCCAGGCCGACAGCGTCGCCCGCCGTTCCTGCCAGACCGCGCTGTTCCACATCGCCGAGGCGCTGGTGCGCTGGGTCGCGCCGATCCTCGCCTTCACCGCCGAGGAAGTGTGGAAGTTCCTGCCCGGCGAGCGCGCCGAGTCGGTCATGCTGACCACCTGGTACGACGGCCTGTCCGAACTGCCGGCCGACGCCGAGCTGGGCCGCGCCTATTGGGAACAGGTCATGGCCGCCAAGGCCGCGGTCAACAAGGAACTGGAGAACCAGCGCACCGCCAAGGCCATCGGCGGCAACCTGCAGGCCGAGGTCACCCTCTACGCCGAGGACGACCTGGCCCGCAGCCTGGGCAAGCTGGGCAACGAGCTGCGCTTCGTGCTGATCACCTCCACCGCCACCCTCGCGCCCCTGGCCGATGCCCCGGCCGATGCCGTGCAGAGCGAACTGCCCGGCCTCAAGCTGAAGGTGGTGAAGTCGGCCCACGCCAAGTGTGCCCGTTGCTGGCACCACCGCGAGGACGTCGGCAGTAACGCCGCACACCCGGAAATCTGCGGCCGTTGCGTGGAGAACATCGAAGGCGCCGGCGAGGTTCGCCACTATGCCTAACCGCTTCGGCCGCCTTGGCTGGTTGTGGATAACCGTGCTGGTCCTGGTCCTCGACCAGGTCAGCAAGGCCTACTTCGAAGGCACGCTGAGCCTGTACCAGCAGATCGTGGTCATCCCCGACCTGTTCAGCTGGACCCTGGCCTACAACACCGGCGCGGCCTTCAGCTTCCTGGCCGACAGCTCCGGCTGGCAGCGCTGGCTGTTCGCCCTGATCGCCATCGTGGTCAGCGCGGTGCTGGTCATCTGGCTCAAGCGCCTGAAGCCCAGCGACACCTGGCTCGCCATCGCCCTGGCCCTGGTGCTGGGCGGCGCGCTGGGCAACCTGTACGACCGCATCGTGCTCGGCCACGTGATCGACTTCATCCTGGTGCACTGGCAGAACCGCTGGTACTTCCCGGCGTTCAACCTGGCCGACAGCGCCATCACCGTTGGCGCCATCATGCTGGCGCTGGACATGTTCAAGACGAAGAAATCCGGAGAGACCGCCCATGGCTGACAGCAGCAGTGATATCCAGCGCATCGGAGCGGATACCGAAGTCACCCTGCACTTCGCCCTCAAGCTGGAAGACGGCAACGTCGTCGACAGCACCTTCGACAAGCAGCCGGCCACCTTCAAGGTCGGCGACGGCAACCTGCTGCCGGGCTTCGAGCAGGCGCTGTTCGGCCTCAAGGCCGGCGACAAGCGCACCCTGAACATCGAGCCGGAGCAGGGCTTCGGCCAGCCGAACCCGGCCAACGTACAGGTGATGCCGCGCGACCAGTTCCAGGACATGGAGCTGGCCGAGGGCCTGCTGGTGATCTTCAACGACGCCGCCAAGACCGAGCTGCCCGGCGTGGTCAAGGCCTTCGACGAACAGCAGGTGACCATCGATTTCAACCACCCGCTGGCCGGCAAGAGCCTGACCTTCGAAGTGGAAATCATCGACGTAAGGGCGCTCTGAGGGCCCTTCGCAGGCGTAGGATGGGTTGAGCGAAGCGATACCCATCACGCCATCCCCTCTGCGCGCCGAGACAACCGACCATGCAAATCAAACTCGCCAATCCCCGCGGCTTCTGCGCCGGCGTCGACCGGGCGATCGAAATCGTCAACCGCGCCCTGGACGTGTTCGGCCCGCCGATCTACGTGCGCCATGAAGTGGTGCACAACAAGTTCGTGGTGGAGAACCTGCGCAACCGCGGCGCGGTGTTCGTCGAGGAACTCGACCAGGTGCCGGACGACACCATCGTCATCTTCAGCGCCCACGGTGTCTCCCAGGCCGTGCGCAAGGAGGCCGAGAACCGCGGCCTGAAGGTCTTCGACGCGACCTGCCCGCTGGTCACCAAGGTGCACATGGAAGTGGTGCGCTACAGCCGCGACGGCCAGGAGTGCATCCTCATCGGCCACGAAGGCCACCCCGAGGTGGAAGGCACCATGGGCCAGTACAACCGCGACAACGGCGGCGACATCTACCTGGTCGAGGACGAGGAAGATGTAGCGGCGCTGGAAGTGCGCAACCCCGAGGCCCTGCACTTCGTCACCCAGACCACCCTGTCGATGGACGACACCTCCAAGGTGATCGACGCCCTGCGCGCGAAATTCCCGCACATCAAGGGCCCGCGCAAGAACGACATCTGCTACGCCACCCAGAACCGCCAGGACGCGGTCAAGGAACTGGCCGACCAGTGCGACCTGGTGCTGGTGGTGGGCAGCCCGAACAGCTCCAACTCCAACCGCCTGCGCGAACTCGCCGAACGCATGGGCACCCCCGGCTACCTGATCGACGGCGCCGAGGACCTCAAGCGCGAATGGTTCGAAGGCAAGCAGCGCATCGGCATCACCGCCGGCGCCTCCGCCCCGGAAGTGCTGGTGCGCGGTGTGATTGAGCAACTGCGCAAATGGGGCGCGGAGCCCGAGGTGGAGCTGGATGGGCGGGAGGAGAACATTACCTTCTCGATGCCCAAGGAGTTGCGGGTGAAGGCGGTTTAACTCCGAACCGATATGTCTCTTCCAACAAAAAGGGCCGACATTGTCGGCCCTTTTTGTTTACCAGCAAGTGGCTACCGTTCCGCTACCGCTTTCCGTCTTGATACCGGTGCTGTCGAGCGTCAAGGTGCCGCATTCGCTATCGTTGGCCTGACCTCCGACCGGCGCGGCGCTTAGTACCACGCAACTGGCGAGGGTCTTGTTCGCACAGGCAGCGGTTGTGATGTTGTATTTCCGACTTTCGCTGCCTACAGCCCCATTGGCATCGGTCGAATATCCCAATCCCTTCTCTCCAGTCCCTAGCGATGCTGCATATTCCTGGTTCTGGGAGAAGTAACGTTCCTGGGCCTGCATGACTTCCATCAGCTTGGCTTTCCCGTCCGCGCGTCCGGAGCGCAACACGTACTGCTGATAGCTGGGATAGGCGATAGCGGCGAGGATGCCGACTATCGCCACTACTACCATCACCTCGATCAGGGTGAAGCCCTTTTGTCGCATCAGTTCTCTCTCCAGTAGGTGCCATTCACCGCATTGTTCGTCTTGCAGAACCCGGAACTGGTGAAGGTGCATTTCAGGTCGCCGCCTGCGCCATCAGCCGATGGCTTCTCCGAGCCCACCAGAACCGTGGTGCCATTGTCGCCGAGAATGATGGCCGGGGTAGGCGGAATACCGCCGCGTACCAGGTCGAAGCTGCGGCTCGGTGTTTCCGCGCCGTTCACCGTTTTGGTAAAGACGGCGGAGGCATCCACCAGGTTCATGGCATACAACCGTCCATGTCCGACGTCCGGGCCACAAGTGGTGACTGTCTGGCCGTTGGGGCTGAAGGTGGTGAATAGCACGGCGCCCTGGAAGCTGATCGAGGCCGACAGGACCTTTTCGCCCTGGGGGAAGCGTACGAACCAGCCGCTGCTGGCGTTCAGCAGGTCGGAGTTCACGGTATAGCTGTCACCCGGGCTCAGCTGCTGGTAGAGCGAGTTGATATCGCTGCGCAGGGTCGGAATCTGGGCCAGTGCATTGCTGCGGGCCTTGTTGCGCAGGTAGTCGTAGGCTTCGAATGTCGTCAGCGGCGGGCTGCTGTCCTGCTGCGTGGCTTCCTGCAGTTGCTCGGAAGTCAGCAGATTGCTCGCGGTATCGTACGCACTGTTGGACAGTGCATTCAGCTCGGCTTGCAGTGAAGACGCCTGCCCGGCCAGGGCGAGACGCTGGGTTTCCAGGGTATTGGCCAGTTGCACGAGGCCATTCTGGCTACTCGCCTGGTCGCTCAGGGTGGCAGCTTTGCCTGCCTCGTCCAGGCCGTTCAACGTGGGTACATCGACGCTGGCTGGAATATCCGTGAGCGCCAACTGCGTAGTGATCTGCTGGATGGCAGTGTTCGCAGCGGTGCTGTCGTTGGCTTGTATCGCCAGGTTCAGGTTGTTGATGGCTGTGCTGAGGTCGAGGCCACCGATGGTCATTCGCTGGGTATATGCCGCTGAAGCCTGGTAGTCGGTGCGGGCCTGGTCCAGATCCGTCTGCAGGGCCGCGACGGTTTCCTCCGATGCGCCGCTCGCTTTCGCATCCAGGAGCGCCTGCTCTTTCGCCGTGACGCCGGTAGCGGCATTTTCCAGTGTCTTCTGCACGATCATTACGCCGGCCATCTGCTGCCCCAGTGTCTGGGCGAGCTCCGGAGAGAAGGTGTAGAGCGGTTTCAAGGCGTTCTGCAGTGTCAGCAACTGGTTCTGCAGGGCGCTTTGCTGGGTGGATTCCGGGGCGTGCTCGTTGAGGTAGGGATTCTCCTTGTAGATGGCGTCTATCTGCGCCTGGCGTTGGTTGGCGTCGCTGTTGGCCTGGGTCATCTGGTTGAACTTCTGCGTGTAACCGATGCTGTTCTTGTACGCCTCGAAGTTGCTGTCAGCGGTACTGGTCGCGGTGTTCAACTGGTCGATCAGCCCCAGTTTGGTGTTGATCTGCTGCTGGATCTGCTGGGCCTGTTCGGTCGTCAGGTTGACGCTGGTGACGTCCACCAGGCTCGATTCGGTCAGGGTGGTATAGCTGCTGGGCTGCGTATAGACATTGCTATCGCGCAGGACGTAGAAGCGATCGATGGTGTCTTCGTTGAGCGGATGCTCCCGATATCCGCTACCCAGGGCGATGGTGAAATAGGTCTTGCCGCCGCGTTCACGGATCAGGGATACGTCCGGAGCATTGTAGAAACGGCGGTTGCTTGCCGCAGTCGTGCCCCCAAGGGAGGCAATGCGCCCGCCCGTGGCAAAGCCTGTGGCGCCGGTGTTGCCCGAGTTGATGTCGATGCGGAAGACCTGGCCACGGGTATCGGCCATGAAAATGGTATCGATCAGGCCGTCGCCGGTGATGTCGACCAGCGTGGGGTCGGCCGGGATGCTATTGGTCAGGGTGGATATCTTCAGGTTCGCGGATTCTTCGCTGGTCACGCCAGCGTGCCAGAGCAGCGCACCGGTGTCGGCGTCGACCATGTACAGGGCGTTGCCGATGGTGTCGTCTGCTGGTGTATTGGGCGACTCGGTATCCTGCCGGGTGTCATAGCCGCCGGTGAAGAAGAGCACTTTCTTCACCGAGCCATTGAACTTCACTTTCGCCAGCTTTGGCGTGGACCAGGTCTGGCCAAGTTTTTCGAAGCCTGTCGAAGTGCCTCCCTTGATGATCCACTTCATCTTCGGCGTGATGGTCACCGAGCCAGAGGTTCCGGAAGGGCTGACATCCAGCGCGTAGTAATTGCGCCCGCCGCGCCGCATACCTGCATACAGGGTTGCCTGGCTAACCGTACGCGTCTGGGAAGTCGCGTTGAGGGCGCCATAAGTGATGCTCATGTCGAACTGGCCATCCATCCCGTAGCGCTTGTTGGCAGTGCCCTTGGGGTCGTTCATGTAGAAGTTGAGGTTGGGCAGCAACTCCCTGGGAATGAACGAGAAAATCTCATTGCCGGTGGCTGGGTCCACGGCGTTGATAAAGCCTTCGTTGGTGCCATAGAAGAGCACCAGTTTTTCCGCCGAGGTCGCGGTGGCTGGAGTGGCCTGGGAGTTGGCGACCCTTTGCAGGTCTTCGTCGGTGACGTAGGCGACCAGTTTGGGTTCGTTATGAAGCACGTCAGCCAGCGCGAGGCGAGCAGTGTTGTCGCTGGGGTTGATTCCCCGTCCCCACTTGAGGGTATCGGTCCTGGACTGATCGGTGGCATTGCTGGGCAGGCCCAGCATGGTCTTGGTAATCGCCGTGTTGTCAGGGGACAGGGCGGTCAGTGCGACCGTGCCGCTCGAGCCAGGTGCGCGTGCGTCTTGGTCCGTGTACGTCAGGACATTGCGGGTGGTGGGGGCGGTCAGGCGTCCGGCGGCACCGCCAAGCATCACGTCCTTGCCGTCGGTCACAGTGCTCCAGTAGCTCACCGAAGTGGCGTTGAAGAAGCCCGTGGTGCTATCCACGGCGTTGCGCCCGGCACTGTCCATGACGATCGAGTTGCCCGAGGAGTCCTTGCCGAGCTTGTACTTCTTGACGTTGCCAAACCAGCGGGCGCCTGCTGCCGGACGGAACAGGGCGTAGTAGAGGTCATTGCGGTAGCCGAGGTTGTTATAGGCGCTTACCGAGACGCTGGGGGTGGCGAATGTGGTGTTCTCGGCCAGGATGTCCACCGCGATCGAGCGTAGGGCATCAGCCAGCTCCGAGGTATTGCTAGTAGTGAAGAAGCGGCCGCCGCCCAAGCTGGCGGTATCCTGCAACAAGGTAGTGTCGCTGATATTGCCGAAGCCAATCGTGTAGGTGTTGACTGTTTGCTTGCCTGTCTGGCTCGAACTCATGTCCTGGTTGGCCATGTATTCGGCAAGGCCTGGCAGCCAGCATCCGGAGTTGGAGTTGGAAGTGCCATCATCCGTCGGATATCTTTTGCAGGACTTGTAAACCTGGTTGGACGATGAGACCAGGTTGCTGATGGCGTTATTGCTCCCGGTGTCACTACTCGGGAGCCCGTCTGTCAGCAAAATGATGTTGCTTTTCTGACATGAGTATTGAATTGGAGATATGTATTTTCCTCCACTGCGTGATGAAGAGTCGCTTGACCAGGGATTTTGGAGATCCGCCGTGAATACTCTGTTGCCACGCCTGTCATAGCCGTTGTCCTCAATATACCCACGCGAAGACAGACCCCAGGCTGGAGTACCGCCTGACATATACAGATAGGTCTCGTATAGAGATTCCGATAGCGGGGTTCCGCCGTTCGCATAATAGCTGTTCAACGAGTTCTTGAAAGTGCTGGCAATATTGCCTGCTCGTTGAATTGGAATGTTGATGAAGCCGCCATTGCTGGAGGAGTCAAAGCGCGCCAAGCCTATGTTCACATCATTGCTAGTGGCAAGCTCGTCAACCAAGGAGTTTACGACCTCTTTCACCACCTGAATGCGGGTTTTCTGAGCGCTATTACTGTTCTTGTTACTATCGCTCGTGCACCAGTTTCGAGGAACCTCCTTGCTACCATCGAAGTCGAGCGATTTACAGTTGGTTCCAGGTACTCCATCGAGCATGGAACCGGAAGTATCAATCAAGAACAGAAGATTGGGGCGGATACGCTGATCGGCAGGCAAATCACGAGTTACATAGATTTCTGTATCGTCGGCCATGGCCGACTGCAGGCCACAGAACAGATAGGCGAAGGCAGAGATTCCAACAGCCAGATTGTATTTGCGTTTCATTTTCTGGACTCCGGCTGGCTCAGGAATACCTCTAGGGCATGATCGGGGTCGCGAGGAGAGAAGTTGATCATTCCGCGCCAGTCTATCTTTTGCCCCACTGTCTTCAGTTCGATGGCGGCTCCGTTCAGGTAGAACCTGGTGTTTCTATCGAAAGAGAATCGCCGGCTCTGGCATTCCGGGCAGGGTAGTGCAAGGATGACGCCTGAGGTTCCGCTTGTGCCGGGCGTTGCGTTGATGATCATCTGCGTGTCTTCGAGATGGGCATTGTTTCCTTCCCCCTCGGCGTAGGCCGCGCCAAGAAAGATGAATGTGCAGAAATGGAAGACCAATATAAGTAAGCGTTTCATGCTCTGGCCTATTTAAGGTTGAGGAAGTAGATGCCCTGGGTCTGGTTGGACGAGGCACCGTTGTCCAATTGTGATTTGCTGTTTATTTCATATGCCGAGCATTCGAACTTGCCGATGCTGGCGCCTTCACAAACCCCTCTGTTCATGAAGCGAATGGTATCGGTAGTGATCTTTGCGTTATCGCCGAGAGCCACTGTCAGCGTCTGGGTCTGGCGTCGGTCCGGGAAACCGCTGATCGCATCGGCAGGTCTGTTCTCGGCATCCTGCAGGGCCTTGCGTCCCACTATGCCGGAGTTATAGAGCGCCATTTGCGCCCGTATCTCGCTGTGGGCGTTTTGGTGGGTGATGCCACGGAACTGGATGTTGCTTGCCATCCGCTCTTCCATGCTGGTTAGGCGGGCAGCGGTAATCCCGGCGATGGTCAGTACCGCGAGGAACACCAGCGCCACGATCAGGCCTGCGCCCTTTTCGGCTTCAAGAGAGATGCGCTTGCGCATACGAACCTCAGTAAGTGTTCTTCAATTGGATGGTCGTGCTGAAGATCTGCCTGGCGAGACTGTCGTTCGGCGATAGCGGCGGCGCATCCAGCAGGTAGTAGTTGCGCTGCGGCGGCTTGGGAGTGACGTTGCTCTGCGAGTTGGCCAGGACGGCGACGCGCACGGCTTTCACATCGCTCCAGCGACTGACGCGGTTGGCGGAAACGTAGCGGGTCACACTGTCCGGATTACCGTCGGTGCTGATGCCGTAGAGGATCTGCATCGAGTCGATGCCCGGTACCAGATCCTGGTCCTGAGTCAGCCAGGCGGTTTCGCCCAGGAAATAGGAACTGCAGCTCAGGTTGCCGTTGTGAATGCGGAAGACGTTCACCAACACCTTGTTGGCGTTGGCAGTGGTAACTTCCGTGCCGGCACAGTCCCTGCGTTTGTTCCCGTCGGAGCTGTCCTGTGGTGCTTGGTAAGCAACGGCCAGGGTATCGGAGGCAGTACCGGTCCCGTTGCTGGTGCAAGGGGTATCGTCCGGTCCCGGACAGTTCGGCCCTTGTACGGGCATGGGCTTGGGTAGGAGCGAGCCTGGTTCCAGGTAGCCTCCCAGGCGCACGCTATTGGAAATGAACGTCAGGGCGAAGCGTCCGCTTTCCTGCATGCGCGATGCCGCGTCATTGGTGCTGTAGGTTTGTCGCGCCGAGAGGAAGACCTGGATGACCCCGAGTATCAGCAGCAGGCTGAGTGTCATGGCGATCATGAGTTCGACCAGCGTCAGACCATCCTGTTTATGCCGCCAGAACCTTGCTCTGCTCATCGACGGATCTCCAAAGCACTGCTGAGGACCGACTCCGTGGATTGCTGCTTGGCATCGTCGCCCCTGCTGCGCCAATGGCTGGTCAGCGTCAGGAGATGGCTGCTGTCGGCCTGGACGCTGAGAGTGCTGCCCTGTGACGGGGGAATGAGGAAGTCAGAGCTTGTATAGCGACCGGCAGCTGCTGTGGCGTTGGCTGCATAAGTCGTGGTGGCTGCATATGAGCATTGTGCTTCCCAGCGATCGAAGGCAGCCATTTCGGCGCTGGTGCAGGTAGCCGCATTCACCTTGGCCCCGGAGATGGGGTTGTAATGGTCGGCACACCAGGGCGAAGGCAGGCTGGTACAAGTGGCTGCAGTGGTGTAGTTGGATTCGTTGGAGCCTATGTTGTTGGCTCTCATTCGTTCGGCCAGCTCCTGTAGTACCCAGGTTGCCTGGGAGCGTTGGGCGCTATCGGCGGTTCCCTTGAGTGCATTCAGTTGCAGGGCGGCGACGCCCAGCAGCCCCACGGTGAAAACCAGGAGCGTCACCAGGACCTCGATCATGGTCATACCGTGCTGACGTGTTGATGCCATGCTCGTTGTCTCCTCAGCACGATGTGTCGCGGGTGATGGAGCGGACCGCGGCGCGGCCGACGGCATTGATATCGATGCAGCGCGCATCTGGCACGCTCGAAGAGGCGGAGGCATTGATCTTGAAGGGGGTGGCGCTCAAGCCACTGAGCAAGCTCCCGTCGCGGCGGAAGGTCAGCTTGTTGGCGCTTAACTGGTAGGCGCTGGTGATCTGGATGCCGCTGGTTGCATCGTAGTGCTGGATGACATTGCCATCCTGGCAATTGGCGATCGACGAAGGGCCGACGCACCACCCGCTGCTCCAGCCGTCAGCGCCGCCCGCGGCGGGCAGAACCACGATATTGGCGTTGCGTTTTGCGGCTTCCGCGCGAGCCATGGCGAGGCTGGCCACGAGATCGGTGGTCTGGCCGGAGATCCGTTGTCGAGTGATGAAATCACCCATGGATGGGGCGGCGATGGAGATCAGGATGGCTAATACGGCAATCGTCACCATCAACTCGATCAACGTGAACCCCGCCATTTCCTTGGGGCGCGACATGGCGCATTCCTCCAGTTTGTCTTGAAGGAAATGCTGCCAATTTGTGTGGGAAATGTCCCTTTTTGTTGGATGGCCGATACAAATCGCGCGATGTCCGGTCATGTCCGCTGGTCTTCTGTGACCTCGGTCGCAGAGCGGTTGTGCGCTGGTCAGCGTGGGCAGAGGCTGGCGCTGGGGGCGCTTTCGTTGCGGATGCGGCCGCTGCGGTTGATCACGATCCGGTGGGCTGTGGCGTGCTGGGTACAGATCCTGAAATGGCCGGCGTGGAAGGCGCCGTTGGGGCGGATGGCCTGGCCCTGGGGGCGGTAGTGGATGTAGCTGCGGGAGGTTTCGTCCGGGTATATCTGCACGCCTTCCAGGGGGGGGTGGAGGCGTAGCCGGGGTTCGCCGGATTGCTGCTGGCCGTCGTTGTTGTCGTCGTGGAACAGCGCCCAGCCTTTGGCCCAATCGCCTTCGTGGGCCACGACGCTGACCGGGCGGCCGGTCAGTACCGCGGTTTGCCGGGCATGGCTCAGGGCGCCATGCAGGCTGTGCAGGGCGACAAGGGCGCGATTTGACTGGAGCAGGTTGTTGAAGGCCGGTACGGCCAGGCTGGCGAGCAGCGAGAGCAGGAGAATCGAGAGCAATGCTTCCAGCAGGCTGAATCCGCGATTCTTGGGCATGAGGAGCCGTCCCTGGCTTTGCCTTGCTGCCGCAGTATCTTTCTTCTGGTCCGTTATCTGGGCCTTGGGTGTTGTGCGTCGATTCTGTCGAGAGTGTAGGACGATTCGCTTCGGTGGGGTTGGTATAGTGGCGCGCCGGATGACCGTCCGGTTTCCTGTCGGTTCGAGGTGCAGCGGTATGTCGGATGTTCTGCTTGTCGGTGGTGGCGTTGTCGGGCTGTTGAGTGCCTGGACCCTGGGGCGAGAGGGGCTGCGGGTGACCCTCCTCGAGCGTGGCGAGACCGGGCGCGAGGCCTCCTGGGCCGGCGGCGGCATCGTTTCCCCGCTCTACCCCTGGCGCTACAGCCGGGCGGTGGCGAACCTGGCGCACTGGTCGCAGGACTTCTATCCGGCGCTGGGCCAGCAACTGCTGGAGGACACCGGCGTCGACCCCGAGGTGCACGTCACCGGCCTCTACTGGCTGGACCTGGACGACCAGGCCGAGGCCCTGGCCTGGGCCTGCGCCAACGGCCGGCCGCTACAGGAAGTAGACATTTCGGCGGTCCATGATGCCGTTCCCGCGCTGGGGGCCGGTTTCCAGAAAGCGGTCCACATGCCGGGCGTAGCCAACGTACGCAACCCGCGCCTGGCGCGCTCGCTGCGCGAAGCGTTGCGGCGCATGCCGAACGTCGAGGTGCTTGAGGGTTGCGAGGTCAGTGGCTTCATTCATGAGCAGGGTGCCATTCGCGGGGTGCGTTGTGCCGCCGGCGAACTGCGGGCCGATGCGACCGTGCTGGCGGCCGGCGCCTGGAGCGGCGAACTGCTGGCCAGCCTGGGCCTGGAACTGCCGGTTGTGCCGGTGAAGGGGCAGATGATCCTCTACAAGTGCGCGGCGGATTTCCTCTCCAGCATGGTGCTGGCCAAGGGGCGCTACGCCATTCCCCGACGCGACGGCCATATCTTGGTGGGCAGCACCCTGGAGCACGCCGGGTTCGATAAGACGCCCACGGACGAGGCCCTGGCCAGCCTGCGCGCCTCCGCCGAGGAACTGCTGCCGGCACTCGCCGGGCAGGCGCCGGTGGGGCATTGGGCAGGGCTGCGGCCGGGTTCGCCCGAGGGTATTCCCTTCATCGGGCAGGTGTTGGGGTACGAAGGGCTTTGGCTGAACACCGGGCACTACCGCAACGGCCTGGTGTTGGCGCCGGCGTCCTGCCGGTTGCTGGCGGACCTGATGTTGAAGCGCGAGCCGATCATCGAGGCGCAACCCTATGCGCCGGAAGGGCGGTTGCTGGCGACGCCGTTGGCGTAGAGCGTGTGGGGCTGGTTGTTTAAGTGAGGTGTGTTGGTTTGGTGGCGGAGTATTGGTGAAGTCCGTTGCCCTCACCCCGGCCCTCTCCCGGAGGGAGAGGGGGCTGTTCGGAGTGGCTGGAGAATCCTGAGTCATCCTGAAACGCCTAACCCCACCTCGTCATTCCCGCGAACGCGGGAATCCAGTGGCTGGTGGGTTCGCGAGCAAGCTCGCTCCTACGAAAAGCAAAAGCAAAAGCAAAAGCGCGTTCGCTCTTGCTCTGGCTTTTGGATTTCCAGAGAAACATCCGCGCGCACCGAAACGCCCCTTCAGAAGGCCGAGCGAAACCCGCGCTCAGGAGGTCATGCGACATGGATGTCGCGAGAGCCCCGTGGGCTACAGGGATGTGCCCTCGGGGCGGGCCTCCGTGGCGGGGGAGTTCGCGAGGGTAGCCCGGCTTCATCGGGCCCGTATGTTGGGGCAAGCCTTCTTGGTTACTTCTTTGGCGTTTGAAAGAAGTGACTCGCCCGAGGGGGCGAAACAAGAGACATCCGAACACTCGGAGCGGCGCGTCACACCAAGCCCCTAAGCCTCTGGGTTCCCGCGTTCGCGGGAATGACGGGGTTAAGGGTGGAGCGGAGGACAGGATTCGCGCGCGAAGCCCTAGCCCCACCCCATATGAAAAATGCCGTTTCTCTCATGGAGAGAAACGGCATTCGCTCTTCATTGAATAGCATTACGACCATGCCACGGGGCTCAAGCCCCCATGATCAATCGATACCCAGCTTCTTCAAGCGATAGCGCATCGAACGGAACGTCAGGCCCAACCGCTGGGCCGCGGCGGTACGATTCCAGCGGGTTTCCTCCAGCGCCTGCATGATCAGCTTGCGCTCGATCTCTTCGAGGTAGTCCTCGAGGTTGTCGATCTGCGCCAGGCTGGCCTCGCCGCTTTCATTGCCGCCCGTGGCCTCGGCGAAACGCAGGTCGTTGGGTTGGATGACGTCGTCTTCACACAGGGTGTAGGCGCGCTCGAGCATGTTCTCCAGCTCGCGCACGTTGCCCGGGAAACGGTAGCTCTTGAGCTTCTCCAGGGCCTCGGGGCTGACCTGGGCCGCAGCCAGGCCACTGTCGCTGGCCAGGCGCTTGAGCACGCGCTCGGTGAGCAACGGGATGTCCTCGCGGCGCTCGCGCAGCGGCGGCACGCGCAGTTCGATGACGTTCAGGCGGTAGTAGAGGTCCTGGCGGAAGCGGCCGGCGGCGACTTCCGCGGCCAGGTCCTTGTGGGTGGCGCAGAGCACGCGCACGTCCACCGCCACTTCCTGCTGGCCGCCCACTGCGCGCACGGCCTTTTCCTGGATGGCGCGCAGCAGTTTCACCTGCATCGGCAAGGGCAGGTCGGCCACTTCGTCGAGGAACAGGGTGCCGCCGTTGGCGGCCTGGAACAGGCCCTGCTTGTCTTCCACGGCGCCGGTGAAGCTGCCTTTCTTGTGCCCGAAGAATTCGCTTTCCATCAGCTCGGACGGAATGGCGCCGCAGTTCACCGGGACGAAGGCCACTTCGCTGCGCGGGCCCTGTTCGTGGATCAGCCGGGCCACCAGCTCCTTGCCGCTGCCGGATTCGCCGCTGATGTAGACCGGCGCCTGGCTGCGCGCCAGCTTGGCGATCTGGTTGCGCATCTGCCGCATGGGCGGCGAGTCGCCCAGCAGGCGGTTGTCCACCGGCGCGTCTTCCGCACCCGGCGAGCGCAGGCGCAGGGCCGTGGCCACCAGTTCGCGCAGGCGGCCGAGGTCCACCGGCTTGGTGAGGAAGTCGAAGGCGCCAGCCTTGAGCGCGTTGACCGCGGTGTCCAGGCTGCCGAAGGCGGTGATCATGGCCACCGGCACCTGCGGGTGGCGCTGCTGGATGTGCTGCACCAGGTCCATGCCGGTGCCGTCGGGCAGGCGCATGTCGGTCAGGCACAGGTCGAAGGGCTCGCGGGCCAGGTATTCCTTGGCCTCCTTGACGTTGCGGGCGCTGCGGGTGTCCAGCTTCATGCGGCCGAGGGTGATCTCCAGCAGCTCGCGGATATCCGGTTCGTCGTCGACGATCAGGGCTTTTTGCCGGCTCATGCTCTTTTCTGTCAGCTCTGCTTGCGCGGGTGGGCGAAGGTGATGCGGAAGCCGCCACCGCCTTCGTCGCGGTTCTTGAAGTCGATGCGGGCCTGGTTGCTTTCGCACAGCTCGCGGGAAATGTACAGGCCCAGCCCGGTGCCCTTGCTCTCGGTGGTGAAGAAGGGCTCGAACAGCTTGCCCAACTGCTCCGGGGCGATGCCGGGGCCGTCGTCGAGCACCTCCAGCACCGGCAGGTCGCTGTCCCGGTCGCGGAACAGGTTCAACCACACCTGGCCGCTGCCGTTCTGCCGGGCACTGTACCGTAACCCATTCTGCACCAGGTTACCCAGCACCTGGGTGAGTTGGCTGGGGTCCATGCGCGTCTGGATCTCGCCACCGCCCATTTGCAGGTGGATCTGCTGGTCACCGCGCAGGCCTTCGCGCTGCTCGTCGGTGAAGCGCTGCAACCACTCCTTGAGGTCCAGCTGCTGCGGCTCGGCCTGGCGTCGCCGCGACAGTTGCAGGACGTTCTCGATCACCAGGTTCATGCGCCGCGACTGGTCCTGGATGATCTGCGTCAGGCGCCGGTCGGGGGCGTCGAGCGCGTCCGATTCCTGCAGCAGTTGCGCGGCGTGGCTGATGGCGCCCAGCGGGTTGCGGATCTCGTGGGCGATGCCGGCGGTGAGCCGGCCCAGGGCCGCCAGCTTGAGCTGCTGGGCCTGCTGGGCGATCTGCGAGATGTCTTCGAGGAATACCAGGGTGTGCTGTTCCTCGCCGCGGCGCAGCGGGATGAAGCTCGGCTGCAGCATGGGGCCGCCTTCGGGCGCCTGCAGGCTCGGCGGGCGTAGCGAGGGGTTCTGTACCCACTGCTGCAGGCTTTCGAGCAGTTCCGGGCAACGTTCGGTGGCGAGCTTGCCCACCAGCTCCGGCTGGGCCAGCAGGCTCAGGGCGCTCTGGTTGGCCAGCAGCACGTAGTGCCGGCTGTCCAGCACCAGGATGCCGGTGCGCATGCGCTGCAGGATGAGGGCGTTGAGCTCTTCGAGGTTGGCCACGGTGGTGGCGCGTTCCTCGGCCAGGTGCTCGGTGAGTTGCTGGCGTCGCGCCAGGCCCTGCAGCAGCAGGGCGGCGGCGAAGCTCAGGGCGCCGAGGCTGCCGGCCTGCACGTAGTGGTTGATCGCCGCGGGCTGGCTGAGGCTGAGGTAGAAGGTCAGGTAGATCATGCCGATCGCGGCGACGGCGGCGATCAGCAGGCCGATGCGCCCGCGCAGCAGGATGTTGGCGATGCCCACCGCCACCACCAGCAGATTGCCGATGCCGCTGGGCACGCCGCCGGCGGCGTAGAACAGGCCGCACAGCGCGAGGATGTCGAACAGCGCCAGGAGGAAGATCGGCAGCAGCTGGCGCGGCGTCGGCATCAGCACGGCGATCAGGATGTTGACGATCAGGTAGCTCCAGCAACTGGCATGGAACAGCGTGGACTGGCTGACGTTGAGCACCCGGTCGTCCAGGTCGCTGGAGATCAGCAGCACCAGCAGCAGGCCGATGCTCAGACGGTACAGGTGGTACAGGCGGAGGATGCGCTGCCCCTGCTGGCCACTGATGGGGATGGCCTTAGCCATGCCGCTGGCTGTCCTGCTGCAGGTGGGCCTGGCTGCAGTACCAGCGCTGCTCGTGCGGCAGCGCGTTGGCGCGCGGCACGTGCACGCCGCACTGGGCGCAGCGGACCATGGGCTCGGCCGGGTCGTCCGGCGGTGCTTGGGGCGGGCGTTGCGGGCGGGTAGCCTTGCGCCACAGCCACCAGATCAGGGCGATGAGGAGGATCCAGAACAGCAGGCGGACCATGGCGTTCCCTTTTTTCTCGAAGAGCCGCAGTTTATCCGAGCCACCACGGCGTACAAGTCGCGCTGTCCGCTACTGTGCGGAAGATTCGCGCGGGCATGAAAAAGGGAGGCCGGAGCCTCCCTCTGCATGGCGGGTCGATCAGTCGACCAGGCCGAAGGTCAGGTAGTGCCACCAGGAGTGGCTCTTCTTGCCGCTGGTGTCGGGCTTCTCGGTTTCCTCGTCCTGGTGCTCCGGCTGCAGCTCGCGCGGGATCTGCTGGCGCGCGTCCTCGTACTGGCGCATCACGTCCTTGCTCGCCTGGGTTTCCATCTGCGGCGGCGCGGTGTTGGAGTCGATCAGGCCGAGGGTGGCCTTGGCCAGCCAGGAGCGGCTGCTGTCGTCGTCCTCGCGGGGTACGAACTGGCCGTCCTTCAGGCTGGGGTTGTCCGGGTAGTTGAGCTTGAGGGTCTGCAGGCTGCTGTCGGCCAGGTCGTTCAGGCCCAGGCGCTGGTAGGCCTCGGTCATGATCGCCAGGCCATCGCCGACGGCCGGGGTCTCCTGGAAGTTCTCCACCACGTAGCGGCCACGGTTGGCGGCGGCCACGTAGGCCTTGCGCTTGAGGTAGTAGTGGCCGACGTGCACTTCGTAGGCCGCCAGCAGGTTGCGCAGGTAGACCATGCGTGCCTTGGCGTCCGGGGCGTAGCGGCTGTTGGGGAAGCGGCTGGTGAGCTGGGCGAACTCGTTGAAGGAGTCGCGCGCCGCGCCCGGGTCGCGCTTGGTCAGGTCCAGCGGCAGGAAGCGCGCCATCAGGCCGCGGTCCTGGTCGAAGGAGGCCAGGCCCTTCATATAGTAGGCGTAGTCGACGTTCGGGTGCTGCGGGTGCAGACGGATGAAGCGCTCTGCCGCCGAACGCGCGGCTTCCGGCTCGGCGTTCTTGTAGTTGGCGTAGATCAGCTCCAGCTGCGCCTGTTCGGCGTAGCGGCCGAACGGGTAGCGTGACTCCAGCGCCTTCAGCTTGTTGATGGCGTTGGTGTAGCTGTTGTTGCCGAGGTCTTCCTGCGCCTGCTGGTACAGCTGGCTCTCGCTCAGGTTCTCGTCGACCTTGTCGCCCTTGGACGAGCAGGCGGAGACCAAGACGAGGGTGGCGATCAGCAGCAGGTGTTTCACTTGCATGGCGGCTTGCGTCCCTGGACGGTCGGCTGTCGCGGCCGCATCCGTCTGTTATGATTGGCGCCCCAGGCGAACCCCTGGGACAAAGGCCCCGTATTTAACCACAGCGTGCCGCCCACCAAAAGGTGGCGCGCCCACTGCGTCCCATCATGTCCGATCTCATCCAACTGGCGGCAGAAGTGCCGTTCGACCTGGGAGGCCAACGCCTCGACCAGGTCGCCGCACAACTCTTCCCCGAACACTCCCGCTCGCGCCTGGCCGGCTGGATCAAGGACGGCCACCTGACCGTCGACGGCGCCGTGCTGCGCCCGAAGGACGTCGTCCACGCCGGCTCGCGCCTGGCGCTGGAGGTGCAACTGGAGGCCCAGGGCGAGTGGAAGGCCCAGGACATCGAGCTGGACATCGTCTACGAGGACGAGCACATCCTGGTGATCGACAAGCCCGCGGGGCTGGTGGTCCACCCGGCCGCCGGGCACCAGGACGGCACCCTGCTCAACGCCCTGCTGCACCACGTGCCGCACCTGGCCAACGTGCCGCGCGCCGGCATCGTGCACCGCCTGGACAAGGACACCACCGGCCTGATGGTGGTGGCCAAGACCCTCGAAGCCCACACCAACCTGGTCGCCCAGTTGCAGGCGCGCTCGGTGAGCCGTATCTACGAGGCCATCGTGGTCGGGGTGATAGTCGCCGGCGGCAAGATCGACGCGCCCATCAGCCGCCACGGCGTGATGCGCCAGAAGATGGCGGTGGTGTCCACCGGCAAGCAGGCGATCAGCCATTACCGGGTGCTGGAGCGCTTCCGCTCGCACACCCACACCCGGGTGAAGCTGGAGACCGGCCGCACCCACCAGATCCGCGTACATATGTCGCACATCGGCTTCCCGCTGGTGGGCGACCCGGTCTACGGCGGGCGCTTCCGCATTCCGCCGGGAGCCAGCCCGACGCTGGTCGAGTCGCTGCGCGACTTCCCGCGCCAGGCGCTGCACGCGCGCTTCCTCGAACTGGACCACCCGGCCACCGGCGTGCGCATGAAGTGGGAGTCGCCGCTGCCTGACGACTTCACCTGGCTGCTCAGCCTGCTGCGCCAGGACAACGAGTCCTTCGTATGACCTCGCCCTGGCTCATCCCCGACTGGCCGGCGCCGGCCAACGTGCGCGCCTGCGTCAGCACCCGCGCCGGCGGGGTGAGCCAGGCGCCGTTCGACAGCTTCAACCTCGGTGACCACGTCGGCGACGAGCCGGCCGCGGTGGCCGAGAACCGCCGCCGCCTGGAACAGGCCCAGGGTTGCCGGCCGGCCTGGTTGAGCCAGGTGCACGGCATCGAGGTGGTGGAAGCCGATCCTTCCCGCGTCGCCACTGCCGACGCCAACTGGAGCGCCACGCCGGGCATCGCCTGCGCGGTGCTCACCGCCGATTGCCTGCCGGCGCTGTTCTGCGACCGCGCCGGCACCCGTGTTGCAGCGGCCCATGCCGGCTGGCGCGGGCTGGCCGGCGGCGTGCTGGAAGCCACGTTGGACAGGCTGGCGGTGCCGGCTGACGAGGTGCTGGTCTGGCTCGGCCCGGCCATCGGCCCGCAGGCCTTCGAGGTCGGCCCGGAAGTCCGTGAAGCCTTCCTCGCCGACCACGCCGAGGCCGAGGCGGCCTTCGTGCCCAGCATGAATGCCGGCCGCTACATGGCCGACATCTACCAGCTCGCACGTATCCGCCTGGCCGCGCGGGGTGTGACCGCCGTCTACGGTGGGGGGCTGTGCACCTTCAGCGACACCGAGCGCTTCTATTCCTACCGCCGCAACCCGCGCACCGGGCGCCAGGCCAGCCTGGTCTGGCTGGCCTGACTCTGTAGCTCCCGATCTTCGTAGGAGCGAGCTTGCTCGCGAACAGGTTCCGCAGCCCCGTAGGATGGGTTGAGCCTGCGAAACCCATGCGGTCGTGGTGATGGGTATCGCTTCGCTCAACCCATCCTACGAAGAGCGCCTCGGCGCAGTCGGCAACACCCTTCCCCTGCATTCGGATGCCTATGCCGTGGTGGCCTTGCGCCGGCACGAACTGACCGGCGTCATGGCGATTTGGCTTGAAGCGGCCAAAATCGTCCTTATCTAACTGGCATCCCGGCGGGTTGTTTCTTCATCAGGGGCAGGTATCGCCCCGACCCGCTATCTAGAAGGAAGGACGAACTCCATGCGAATCGACCGTTTGACCAGCAAGCTGCAACTGGCGCTGTCCGATGCCCAGTCCCTGGCCGTTGGCCACGATCACCCGGCCATCGAGCCAGTGCACTTGCTTTCCGCTCTGCTCGAACAGCAGGGCGGCTCCATCAAGCCCCTGCTGATGCAGGTCGGCTTCGATATCCCGGCCCTGCGCGCAGCCTTGAATAAAGAACTGGACGCGCTGCCGAAAATCCAGAACCCCACCGGCGACGTTAACCTGTCGCAGGACCTGGCGCGCCTGCTCAACCAGGCCGACCGCCTGGCCCAGCAGAAGGGCGACCAGTTCATTTCCAGCGAACTGGTGCTGCTCGCCGCCCTGGACGACAACGCCAAGCTCGGCAAGCTGCTGCTCGGCCAGGGCGTGAGCAAGAAGGCCCTGGAGAACGCGGTGAACAACCTGCGCGGCGGCGAGGCGGTCAACGACCCCAATGCCGAGGAGTCGCGCCAGGCCCTGGACAAGTACACCGTGGACATGACCAAGCGCGCCGAGGACGGCAAGCTCGACCCGGTGATTGGCCGTGACGACGAGATCCGCCGCACCATCCAGGTCCTGCAGCGGCGCACCAAGAACAACCCGGTGCTGATCGGCGAGCCTGGTGTGGGCAAGACTGCCATCGTCGAAGGCCTGGCCCAGCGCATCGTCAACGGCGAAGTACCCGACGGCCTCAAGGACAAGCGCCTGCTGGCCCTGGACATGGGCGCGCTGATCGCCGGCGCCAAGTTCCGCGGCGAGTTCGAGGAGCGCCTGAAGGCGGTGCTCAACGAGCTGTCCAAGCAGGAAGGGCGGATCATCCTGTTCATCGACGAACTGCACACCATGGTCGGCGCCGGCAAGGCCGAGGGCGCGATGGACGCCGGCAACATGCTCAAGCCGGCCCTGGCCCGCGGCGAGCTGCACTGCGTCGGCGCCACCACCCTGGACGAATACCGCCAGTACATCGAGAAGGACGCGGCCCTGGAGCGGCGTTTCCAGAAGGTGCTGGTGGACGAGCCCAGCGAGGAAGACACCATCGCCATCCTGCGTGGCCTCAAGGAGCGCTACGAGGTACACCACGGTGTGACCATCACCGACGGCGCCATCATCGCCGCGGCCAAGCTGTCGCACCGCTACATCACCGACCGCCAGCTGCCGGACAAGGCCATCGACCTGATCGACGAGGCCGCCAGCCGCATCCGTATGGAGATCGACTCCAAGCCGGAGGAGCTGGACCGCCTGGACCGCCGGCTGATCCAGTTGAAGATCGAGCGCGAGGCGCTGAAGAAGGAAGACGACGAGGCCACCAAGAAGCGCCTGGCCAAGCTGGAAGAAGACATCGCCAAGCTCGAACGCGAATACGCCGACCTGGAAGAGATCTGGAAGTCGGAGAAGGCCGAGGTGCAAGGCTCGGCGCAGATCCAGCAGAAGATCGAGCAGGCCAAGACCGAGCTGGAACTGGCCCGCCGCAAGGGCGACCTGAACCGCATGGCCGAGCTGCAGTACGGGGTTATCCCGGACCTTGAGCGCAGCCTGCAGATGGTCGACCAGCACGGCAAGGCGGAGAACCAGCTGCTGCGCAACAAGGTGACCGACGAGGAGATCGCCGAGGTCGTGTCCAAGTGGACCGGCATCCCGGTGTCGAAGATGCTCGAAGGCGAGCGCGAGAAGCTGCTGCGCATGGAAGATGAGCTGCACAAGCGCGTCATCGGCCAGCACGAAGCGGTGGTGGCCGTGGCCAACGCCGTGCGCCGCTCCCGCGCCGGCCTGGCCGACCCGAACCGGCCCAGCGGTTCCTTCCTGTTCCTCGGCCCGACCGGGGTGGGCAAGACCGAGCTGTGCAAGGCCCTGGCCGAATTCCTCTTCGACACCGAAGAGGCGCTGGTGCGCATCGACATGTCGGAGTTCATGGAAAAACACTCGGTGGCCCGCCTGATTGGCGCCCCGCCGGGCTACGTCGGCTATGAGGAAGGCGGCTACCTGACCGAAGCCGTGCGCCGCAAGCCGTACTCGGTGGTGCTGCTGGACGAGGTGGAGAAAGCCCACCCGGACGTCTTCAACATCCTCCTGCAGGTGCTCGAAGACGGCCGCCTGACCGACAGCCATGGCCGCACCGTGGACTTCCGCAACACTGTGGTGGTGATGACCTCCAACCTCGGTTCGGCGCAGATCCAGGAACTGGTCGGCGACCAGGAGGCCCAGCGCGCGGCGGTGATGGACGCGGTGAACGCGCACTTCCGTCCGGAGTTCATCAACCGGATCGACGAGGTGGTGGTGTTCGAACCGCTGGCCCGCGAGCAGATCGCCGGCATCGCCGAGATCCAGATGGGCCGCCTGCGCAAGCGCCTGGCCGAACGCGAGCTGAGCCTGGAGCTGAGCACGGAGGCGATGGACAAGCTGATCTCCGTCGGCTTCGACCCGGTGTACGGCGCGCGGCCGCTGAAGCGGGCGATCCAGCGCTGGATCGAGAACCCGCTGGCGCAGTTGATCCTGGCCGGCAAGTTCCTTCCCGGGGCGAAGATCCATGCCAAGGTGGAGGGCGACGAGATCGTGTTTGCCTGATCTTGGTGCCTCTGGAAAAGCCCCGCGTTGCGGGGCTTTTTCTTTTTTGTAGGCGCGTAGGGCGCATAACCGTTCGCGGTTATCCGCCGCCATCCGTGCCGCCGGGATGTCCGGCGTGGTCGGTGAATCCAATCGCGGACGGAGTCCGCTCCTACGCCCGTGCTTCCCTGTAATCGTAGGAGCAACTGTCTTGCCGACTGCGCCGAGATGCTCTTCGTAGGATGGGTTGAGCTTGCGAAACCCATGCGGCCGCGGTGATGGGTATCGCTTCGCTCAACACCATCCTACGGGGTGGTTTGCCGGTGGGGGGAGGAGGACTCTGTCCGCGATTCGGCGGATAACGCCGTAGGCGTTATGGCCCTACGATGAAACATCCGCGCGCACTGGAGCGCCCCTTCGAAAGACCGGGCGAAACCAGCGCTCAGACGGTCGGAGCACTGCACAAGTGCTGCCCTTCAAAGATGCGCAATCAACTCCTCCAGCGCCTTCGCCTGGTCGTCCGCCAGGTCGATGATGTGGAAGCCCGCCCAGCCCAGCTGACCCTCGCCGCCACTGCGGCTCCACAGGCAGTCGGCGCCCAGGGTGATCTCGCCCACCTCGTGCAGCGGCGGCAGGGGCACCAGGCGGCATTCCAGCACCGAATCCGCTGCCGGCACGTCGACGCCGCAGAGCATGAAGCCTTCGACGGAGAGGTCGGCCAGGCGGCCGAGGCTGCGTCCGGTGTGGCGGTCGAAGACCTCGACCTTCAGGTCCGTGCTGTGCCGGTTGTGCTGGCGGCGTTCGTCCATCGCTTACTCCTCGGATGGGCTGTTGGGGCGCCCGGCAAAGCGCTGCAGCATGCGGTAGATGGCGCCGAGCGCGCGGTCGACCAGGGGCTGGGCCCCGGCTCCGGCCAGGCGCACCTTGCCCTGTTCCATCTCCAGCGCCAACTGGCCGATGGGTTTGACGGCGACGCGCTGCCCCAGGTGATCGACGAACATATAGTTGCGCGTGGTGGGGCTGAACCAGGACAGCTTCAGGCGCCGTGGCGGCGTGCTGTCGGTGAACTCGAACCAGGTGCCGAATTCGATGCGGCGCAGTTCCTCCATGATCGCCCGGGCGCGGATGGACAGGCTTTCCTCGGTCTGCCGCTCGGCCACGCTTTCGCCGTCGAGCATCGCCCCCAGCGGGCTTTCCGGCAGTTCGGGGTGCAGCCTGGCGGCGATTTCCGGCTGCTGCGCCTGGATCGCGTGCTGGCAGGCGACCAGGTCCTGCAGCAGGCGGCGGATGCCTTCCTCGTGGTAGCCGCCGAGCACTTCCAGGCCCTTGCGCAGGTCTTCCAGCAGCGCCGGGCGCATGGCTTGCAGGCGCTCGCGGCCGGCGCTGTCCTGCGGCGTGACGCTCCAGGCCAGTTGCTCGGCGATCTCGCAGGCGCGGCGCCATTCATCGCTGTCCTCGCCGTTGCGCAGGATGATGAAGGTCAGGGCATCGGCCCAGCTGAGGTCGAGAAAATTGCGCACCAGTTGCGGTAGTTCGCGTTCGGCGCAGGCGTTGCGGATGACCTCGATCGCCTGTTCGCGCGCGCCCAGCAGGCGGTCGCGGCCGCGGGCCGCCTCGGTGGCGCGGCGTTCGCGCAGTTCGGCCTTCTGGCGGATGTTGCCGATGTATTCGTTGAAGTCGCTGAGCAGCTCGTCGAACAGGCGCAGGTCGCCGGCGAAGTCCTGGATCACCCGCTCGACCACCCAGTGCATCTTCGCCAGCAGCCCGCGCTCCTCGCCGTCGCCGCCGTACAGCGAGCCGGCCTGGGCCATGGCGTTGAGCAGGCGGCGGGCCGGGTGGTGGTGCTGGGTGAACAGCGCCTTGTCCTGCAGGGCCACCTTGAGGAAGGGCGTGTGCAGGTGGGAGAGGGTGGTCTTGCAGCTGTCCGGCAGGCTTTCGTCGTCGAGGATGAAGTCGAAGACCATGCCGACCAGGTCGATGACGTCGGCTTCCTGGTCGGTCAGCTTGTTCTGCCCGGGGCGGTCGCTGCCGGCTTCCAGTTGCTGGTGCAGGTCCTCTTTGAACTGCTGGACCGCCTGGGGCTGGCGGATGCGCCGGGCGAGGTCCTGGGCGGAGATACGCTGCAGGCGATTGAGCGCGTCGAGCAGTTCCCCGGCGCTGTAGGTGCGGGTCGCCCCGCGTGGCGTCAGGCGGGCGATGCTGTCGCTATGGCCGAAGTTCTCCAGGCCGCGCCGCCGGTGTTCGGCGAGCAGGGCGTTGAGGCCGCCGTAGAGCGCCTGCTGGTCGCTGGGCGGGTAGGGCGGCAGCTCGCTGAAGTCCAGCGGCGGCGCTTCGGTGCTGGCGGATGCGCCCGGGGCGCCGGGAGGTACCGCGGCGTTGCTGCCTCCGCTGCCGGTATCGGCCGACGCCGCTGGCGTGGCTTGCCCGGGGGCCGCTGCGCTCGGGCGTGGTGCCGGGTGCGAGCCCTGCTGGGCGCGGTAGCGCAGGTTGGGCAGGATGCCGGCCTCGGTCAGGCGTCGATTCAGTTGTTCATATAGAGGTGGCAGGTTGCGCATCACCTGCTGGTCGAACAAGACATAGAGCACGGTCTTGATGCGCAGGGCGAAGCGGCTTTCCGCGAGCATCTCGCGGAAGCACTGGGCGATCGCCTGGGGGCCGAAGGGGTTGCTGTCCTCGGCCAGCTTGCTGCCGTTGTTGAGCAGGGCCAGGCGCTGGTCCAGGGCGAACAGGGATTGCGCGCACTGCGCCTTGACCTGGTTCACCATGTTGGTGATGAGCAGGGTTTCCTCGTATTCCTCGTTGCCGACCAGGGACAACTGCTCGACGTCCAGCTCCTCCAGGTGCGCCCGGGAGGGCAGGGTGCCCTGCATGAAGTCGCCAAGGCCCTTGGCGAAGCGCTGGTGATAAAGGCGCTCGAGGGTGGGGCGCTGGCGGCGGATCTCGCGCATGCTGTCGAAGAACAGCGCCTGCACCTGGTTGTTCTCGGCCTTCTCGGCGCATTCGAAGAGGGTGTCGTCGACTTGGGCGAAAACCGCCGCCAGGAGTTCCGCCAGGTGGTTCATCGCCAACTGCCGGCAGCCCTGTACCAGCTCGCCGAAGCGTGGCTGGATGGCCCGGCTGGCGACGTTGGAAGACGGCGGGGTGTCCTTCGAACTCATGGGCGATCCTGTCCGTGATCTCAGTGCCTGCAGGCGAGGGCAACTTTGTTTTATGCAGATATAGCAATCTGCCTGCCGGCCTGCAAAGAAAAAGAAGAAAAACTTTTTGGATCAGAGGGTTGACAGTCCGTTCGAGACCCGTAAAATGGCGCGCCTCTGATACGGGAAACGGCAACGCCGAAACGTAGAAGGGATTGGAAGGCTCGTCGTTCCGCGATAGCTCAGTCGGTAGAGCAAGTGACTGTTAATCACTGGGTCCCTGGTTCGAGTCCAGGTCGCGGAGCCAACTTCCAAGCGGGGTATAGCGCAGTCCGGTAGCGCGCCTGCTTTGGGAGCAGGATGTCGGGAGTTCGAATCTCTCTACCCCGACCATATCGAGGGTCGTTAGCTCAGTCGGTAGAGCAGTTGGCTTTTAACCAATTGGTCGTAGGTTCGAATCCTACACGACCCACCATCTTCCAGCCGGTCGCCCAGGTGAACGGCAATCGAAAAGCCCGCAGTCTCGTTGAGATTGCGGGCTTTTTCGTTTTTCGGCATGGGGTTTGCCGGTGCTGGGATTTGTAGGAGCGAGCTTGCTCGCGAACCGGCCGGTGACTTCTGCGCTCGGGTTCAACTCCGTCCCCTCTCCCTGAAGGGAGAGGGGACTGTTCGGAGTGCGTGGGTATTCCTGAGTTAGCCGGCAGCGCCGAAGGTTTCCAGCTGAAACCATTCCTCCTCTCGACACGGACAAGCCCCCTCTCCCTTCAGGGAGAGGGCTGGGGAGAGGGGCTCTTGAGGATGTACACCAAGTCATCCGGCATCCTCCATTCGCGAGCAAGCTCGCTCCTACGAAGAGCCGAACCATCCCTTTAGCGTCAGCTGGTACGACTGAAACCTCGCTGAAATACAAACCCAATCACGCTGTCATTTCGCCGAGCTAATGTTTTTCACCGTTTGTACCCTTCGCGAAATCAGTCATATCCGGCCGGGTTTTGCCCAGTCAAAAACGGCCAGCCAGTCAGAATCTGAAACGCTTTTCCCACCCGAATCGCTTACTGCGGCGATGTGTCGCACTCTGCGCAGGGCGTTTGCGACGGCGTTTCCAGCTCTCTTGATCGAGATCATTTTCAACCTCGCGGCGCTGTTATAAAGCGCCTCGCCAAGGCGCCTTCCGATGCGGCTGGATGCCGCGCCAGCCGTAGTATCCAGGCCTTTCAGCGATGACTGCAGGAAGGCTCCGAAAGGCACTTTTCCAACCTTGCATTTCCTGTGGGAATTGCTCGTTTTTCGAGCAGTGGCGGCGGTCACTCTTAACCCTGGCGAGATAATGTCTTGTTAAAAATGAGACCATCAGGCCTTGCCAGTGGTTTCTGAAATGTCTTGTAATATCGCCCGCCCATTCCTGACCCCATAGCGCCTCGGTTCCAGCGTCGCAGAACCTTGGCAGGCACCCGCCGCAGGCGGTGCTGGAATAACAACGAGGGGCTGACTGTGGTGGGTTTCTGCTCAACAACGAGTAGGGCAATCCGCTCGTGAACAGGTGTCGGCCAGGCAGGCTTCCGAGGAAGCGGCAGGGCAGGCGCCAACACGCTGAATAACACGGAACGAATCAGCACACGGATCGGTTTCGCTACGCGAAAGCCGGGCTGGGTTCCTTTTGCCTTGTTTTCTTGCAGCGCCGATTCGCTACCCCATGGATCCACTAAGACGTCTCGCCTTGGAAGGCGCGGCGGGCAGTTCGTCGAGCATGAACCCTGCGTGGGTAAATCTCATGGGCGGTGTAGCTATGTTCATCCATTAAGGCCGCAAGATGAAAATAGACCAGTACTCTGGATACCTGAAGAGATTGTCCGTGCTGCTCCCCCTGCTCTCGCTGGGTGGTTGCAACATGGTCCTGTTCGACCCCAAGGGGCAGATCGGCGTCGACGAGAAGTCGCTGATCATCACCTGCACCCTGCTGATGCTGCTCGTGGTGGTGCCGGTCATCGTCATGACCCTGGCATTCGCCTGGAAATACCGCGCTTCCAACACCAAGGCCACCTACATGCCCGACTGGGCGCATTCCACCCGTATCGAGGTGGTTGTGTGGCTGGTGCCTTGCATCATCATCGCCATCCTCGGCTGGCTGACCTGGGAATCCACCCACAAGCTGGACCCCTATCGCCCGCTGGATTCCGACGTCAAGCCGATCACCATCCAGGCCGTCTCGCTGGACTGGAAATGGCTGTTCATCTATCCGGAACAGGGCATCGCGACCGTCAACGAGATCGCTTTCCCGAAAGACACCCCGGTGAACTTCCAGATCACCTCGGACACCGTGATGAACTCCTTCTTCATCCCGCAACTGGGTAGCCAGATCTACTCGATGACCGGGATGCTGACCAAGCTGCACCTGATCGCCAACGAAGAAGGCGTGTTCGACGGCATCTCCGCGAACTACAGCGGCAGCGGCTTCTCCGGCATGAAGTTCAAGGCCATCGCCACTTCCGAGCAGGGCTTCCAGGACTGGGTCGCCAAGGTCAAGTCCGCCCAGGCCGGCCTCACCGAGGAAGGTTTCCCCGAGCTGGCCAAGCCGAGCGAGAACGTTCCGGCTACCTACTTCTCCTCGGTCACCCCGGACCTGTTCCAGCACATCCTGACCAAGCACGAGCGTGCTGGCCTGGCGATGGGCAAGGGCAAGGGCAAGGCTGAACACGCCGAAGGCGAAGCAGAATCGCAATCCAATCCGAGTATCCAGGAGTAACCGCGCAGATGTTCGGGAAACTGACTCTGTCGGCCGTGCCCTACCACGAGCCGATCATCATGATCACGCTGGCGGTCGTTGCCCTGTTGGGCATCGGCGTCTTCGGCGCGGTCACCTACTACCGCAAGTGGACCTACCTGTGGACCGAATGGCTGACCTCCATCGACCACAAGAAGATCGGCGTGATGTACATCATCGTCGCCCTGATCATGCTGCTGCGCGGCTTCGCCGACGCCATCATGATGCGCGGCCAGCTGGCCCTGGCCGAAGGTGCCAACCACGGCTTCCTGCCGCCTGAGCACTACGACCAGATCTTCACCGCGCACGGCATGATCATGATCATCTTCATGGCCATGCCCTTCATGACCGGCCTGATGAACCTGGCTGTTCCGCTGCAGATCGGCGCCCGCGACGTGGCCTTCCCGTTCCTGAACTCCCTCAGCTTCTGGCTGCTGGTGGTCAGTGCGATGCTGGTCAACGTGTCCCTGGGCCTGGGCGAATTCGCCCGTACCGGCTGGGTGGCCTACCCGCCGCTGTCCGAGCTGGCCTACAGCCCGGGCGTGGGTGTGGACTACTACATCTGGGCCTTGCAGATATCCGGCATGGGTACGCTGCTGACCGGTATCAACTTCCTGGTCACCGTGTTCAAGATGCGCACCCCGGGCATGAAGCTGATGCAGATGCCGATCTTCACCTGGACCTGCACCTTCGCCAACATCCTGATCGTCGCGTCCTTCCCGATCCTGACCGCGGCCCTGGGCCTGCTGTCGCTGGACCGCTACCTGGACATGCACTTCTTCACCAACGAGCTCGGCGGCAACGCCATGATGTACATCAACCTCTTCTGGGCCTGGGGCCATCCTGAGGTGTACATCCTGATCCTGCCGGCCTTCGGTATCTTCTCCGAAGTCACCGCCACCTTCGCCGGCAAGCGCATGTTCGGCTACACCTCGATGGTGTGGGCGAGCGCCGCGATCACCTTCCTCGGCTTCACCGTGTGGCTGCACCACTTCTTCACCATGGGTTCGGGCGGCGACGTCAACGGCTTCTTCGGCGTTGCGACCATGCTGATCTCCATCCCGACCGGGGTGAAGCTGTTCAACTGGCTGTTCACCATCTACCGCGGCCGCCTGCGCTTCGACACCCCGATCCTGTGGACCCTGGGCTTCATGATCACCTTCACCATCGGTGGCATGACCGGCGTTCTGCTGGCTATTCCGGGTGCTGACTTCCTGCTGCACAACAGCCTGTTCCTGATCGCCCACTTCCACAACACCATCATCGGTGGCGCGGTGTTCGGCTACCTGGCCGGCTTCGTCTTCTGGTTCCCGAAAGCCTTCGGCTTCAAGCTGGACGAGAAGTGGGGCAAGCGTTCCTTCTGGTGCTGGCTGGTCGGCTTCTACATGGCCTTCATGCCGCTGTACATCCTCGGCTTCATGGGCATGACCCGTCGCCTGAACCACTACGACAACCCGCTGTGGAAGCCGTACCTGGTGGTGGCGTTCTTCGGCGCCGTGCTGATCCTGTTCGGCATCCTCAGCCAGCTGATCCAGCTGTTCGTCTCCATCAAGAACCGCAAGCAACTGGCCGACGTGACCGGCGACCCGTGGGGCGGCCGTACCCTGGAATGGTCCACTTCCTCGCCGCCGCCGTACTACAACTTCGCCGAGCTGCCGGTGGTGCGTGATGTCGACGCCTTCCACGAAATGAAGCAGAACGGTCGCGCCTACCAGGCCCCGGCCTCGTACAAGCCGATCCACATGCCGAAGAACACCGCCGCTGGCTTCTCCATCGCGCTGTTCGCCTTCATCTTCGGCTTCGCTGCGATCTGGCACATCTGGTGGCTCGCGGGCATCGGCTTCGTCGGCATGATCGCCTCCGTCATCGTGCGCAGCTACGTCACCGACCTGGACTACTACGTCCAGCCGGACGAGATCGAGCGCATCGAGAACCGCCACTTCCAGCAACTCGCCAAACAGGTCTGATCCATGTCTACGGCAGTATTGAGCAAACACTCGGTCGCCCACGAAGCGGGGCATGACCACGATCACGAACACCACGACGCGGGTGGCATGACGGTCTTCGGCTTCTGGCTGTACCTGATGACCGACTGCATCCTGTTCGCCAGTGTCTTCGCCACCTACGCTGTGCTCGTCGGCCATACGGCCGGCGGCCCCAGCGGCAAGGACATCTTCGAACTGCCCTACGTGGCCGTCGAAACCGCGATCCTGCTGATCTCCAGTTGCACCTACGGCCTGGCCATGCTGGCCGCGCACAAGGGCGCCAAGGCCAAGGCCATCGCCTGGCTGGGCGTGACCTTCCTCTGCGGCGCCGCGTTCATCGCGATGGAAGTCAACGAGTTCCATCACCTGATCGTCGAAGGCTTCGGCCCGAGCCGCAGCGCGTTCCTGTCGTCCTTCTTCACCCTTGTCGGCATGCACGGCCTGCACGTGACCGCAGGCCTGCTGTGGATGCTGGTGCTGATGGCGCAGATCGGCAGCCGTGGCCTGACCGCGCAGACCAACACCCGCATGATGTGCCTGAGCCTGTTCTGGCACTTCCTGGACATCGTCTGGATCTGCGTATTCACAGTCGTCTACCTGATGGGGGCCGTGTAATGAGCGCCGCTGCACACGACAACCACGGCGCCGGCCACGGCAGCCTGGGTTCCTACGCAATCGGTTTCGTGCTGTCGATCATCCTCACCGCGATTCCGTTCTACATGGTCATGGACGGTGGCTTCACCCGCCACGCGACCATCCTCACCATGGTCATCCTCGGCCTGGTGCAGGTGGTGGTGCACCTGGTGTGCTTCCTGCACATGAACATGTCCTCGGAAGGCCGCTGGAACGTGATGGCGTTCATCTTCACGGTGATCGTCATCCTGCTGGTGGTGGGCCTGTCGCTGTGGATCATCTTCAGCGCCGATGGCCTGATGATGCCGATGGTGAACTGAGGCTGACGACGTGAAGCTGAAGCGTTATCTCCTGGTGACCAAGCCGGGCATCATCTTCGGCAACCTGATCGCCGTGGCGGGGGGCTTCTTCCTCGCCGCGCGCGGCAGTGTCGACCCGATGCTGCTGCTGGCGACGGTGATCGGGCTGTCGCTGGTGGTGGCCAGCGGGTGCGTGCTGAACAACTGCATCGACCGCGACATCGACCGCCACATGGAGCGGACCCGCGGCCGCGTGACCGTGACCGGGCAGATCTCGCTGAAGGCCGCCCTGGCCCACGGTGTGGTGCTCGGCCTGGCCGGCTTCGGCCTGCTGCTGTGGAAGACCAACCTGCAGGCGACCCTGATGGCGGCGTTCGGCTTCGTGGTCTACGTCGGCTTCTACAGCCTGTGGCTCAAGCGCACCTCGATCTACGGCACCCTGGTGGGCAGCCTCTCCGGGGCTATGCCGCCGGTAGTGGGCTACTGCGCCGCGGCCGGTCACTTCGACATGGGCGCCGCGGTGCTGCTGCTGATCTTCTGCCTGTGGCAGATGCCGCACTCCTACGCCATCGCCATCTTCCGCCTGAACGACTACAAGGCGGCGGGTATCCCGGTGTGGCCGGTGGCGCGTGGCATCGAAGCGACCAAGCGGCAGATCCTCTACTACGTGCTGGCCTTCGGCGCCGCCACCCTGCTGCTGACCGTGACCGGCTTCGCCGGCTACGGTTACCTGGTGGTGGCCCTGGCGGTCAGCGCCTGGTGGCTGTTCATCGCCGTGTCGGGCTTCCGCGCCGAAGACGATCGCCTGTGGGCACGCAAGCTGTTCGCGTTCTCCATCATCGCCATCAGCGTGCTGAGCCTGATGATGTCGATCGACTTCCAGGGCCTCCCGGCCCCGGCGCTGGTCGCCGCGCTCTAAGGCAAACCAGTGGTACGAAAAAGCCGCCCCGAGGGGCGGCTTTTTCATGCCTGGAAAAACATCGCGGACGATACGGTGCGGACGGGCACGGCTTTTCGTAGGAGCGAGCTTGCTCGCGAACAGGCTCCGCTGCGGTGCTTATTGTTCGCGAGCAAGCTCGCTCCTACGATGTGCCCACCGTAGGAGCGCGCCCTGCGCGCGAATCGCGGGCAGGGCCCGCTCCTACAGGGCGCACGGCATTTCCCTGTGGGCGTAGGAGCGGACCTTGTCCGCGATAGCCGGACGTATCGGCGCGTTTCGCGGATGAGATCCGCTCCTACGGGTTGCCCCGCACCGCGCCCCTTGTGGCCGTCAATGCAACTTCAACCGCGGCTCGGTGCTACGTCCGATGCGGTCGCCGATCATCATCAGCGCCGTGCGCGTCACGCCGTACAGCGCCATCTGGTGCATGCGGTACAGCGAGATGTAGAACATCCGCGCCAGCCAGCCTTCCAGCTTCACGCTGCCCATCAGGTTGCCCATGAGATTGCCCACGGCGCTGAAGCGCGACAGCGAGATCAGCGAACCATAGTCGGTGTAGCGGTATTCCCCCAGCGGCTTGCCGTCCAGGCGCGCCACCAGCGACTTGGCCAGCAGCGAGGCCTGCTGGTGCGCGGCCTGGGCGCGGGGCGGCACGTTGCGTTCGCTGCCGTCGCCGAGCGGGCAAGCCGCGCAGTCGCCGAAGGCGAAGATGTCGTCGTCGCGGGTGGTCTGCAAGGTCGGGCGCACCACCAACTGGTTGATGCGGTTGCTCTCCAGGCCGTCCAGGTCCTTCAGCAGGCTGGAGGCGCGGATGCCGGCGGCCCAGACCTTGAGGCTGGCGGGGATGAACTCGCCGCTGGCGGTCTTCAGGCCCTCGGCGGTCACCTCGCTGACCGGCGAGCCGACCATCACCCGCACGCCGAGCTTCTCCAGGGTGCGGTGCACCGGCTGGCTGATGCGCTCGGGCAGCGCCGGCAGCACGCGCGGGCCGGCCTCGATCAGGGTGATGCGCATGTTCTCCGGCTGGATGCCGGTCAGCCCGTAGGCCGCCAGTTCCTGCGCGGCATGGTGCAGCTCGGCCGACAGCTCGACGCCGGTGGCGCCGGCGCCGACGATGGCCACGCTGATCTGGTCGTCCTCGCCCTGGCGGGCATGGGCACGCAGGTAGTGGGTGAGCAGTTGCTTGTGGAAGCGCTCGGCCTGCTCGCGGGTGTCCAGGAAGATGCAGTGCTGCGCGGCCCCGGCGGTGCCGAAGTCGTTGGTGGTGCTGCCGATGGCCAGGACCAGGGTGTCGTAGTCCAGGGTGCGCGCCGGCAACAGCTCGCGGCCGTCCTCGTCGAGGGTGGCGGCCAGCTGGATGCGCTTGGTCGCACGGTCCAGCCCGCTCATCCGGCCGAGCTGGAACTGGAAGTGGTTCCATTTCGCCTGGGCGACGTAGTTCAGCTCATCCTCCGAGGAGTTGAGCGAGCCGGCGGCCACTTCGTGCAGCAGGGGTTTCCAGATGTGGGTGAGGTTGGCGTCGACCAGGGTGACCTGGGCGCGGCCCTTCTTACCCAGGGTGCGGCCGAGACGGGTCGCGAGCTCCAGCCCGCCGGCGCCGCCGCCGACGATCACGATACGATGGGACATGGGACGTACTCATAGCTAGGGAATCCTGTGCGGGCCGGCGGCGCTGCTAATGCGCGAGGTAGGCCAGGAGGCGGCTGAGCAGTCCCAGGACGATGACCACGAGGGTGAGCCCGGCCATCATCAGCCAGGGCTTGAAAGGTGCACGCTCGACTTGGTGAACGGGCGAGCTGAGGTACTGCTCGACCTTCTGCTGGTCTTCGGGGCTCAAGCGACTGGGCATGGGCGGCCTCCGTTTCTAATGCCGAGCATTCTAGTCGGCTGTTGGCTCGCGCTCAATCCGACCCGGCGGTCAGAGCCCGACACCGTTGTCCAGCAGCACCACGCGGCCGAGCTGGTCGCGCAGGAAGTCCGGGGCGTCGTCGTGGGCGAAGATCACCCGGGCGAAGTTCGGCCCCACCAGCGACAGCGAACGCCAGCCCTGGCGCAGGAACTCGGTGGGCGGCGGAAAAGGGGTGTTGAAGTCCGGCGTTTCGCGCTTGAGGCTGACGAAGGCGAGCAGGTCCAGCTCGCCTGGGTCGATGCCGCGCTCGCTGTAGTTGTGCGCCTTCTTGCGCAGGGTCGGCGCCAGGCGCCGCTGCAGCTCGGCGCAGTTGATCCGCCTGGGCTTCTGCTCGCGACGGATCAGCTGGCGCAGGCTCTGGGCCAGGCGCCGGCGCTGCAGTTCGTCGCGCCATTCCTCGTTGAGCCGGCGGCCCTCGTCGAGGACGAAGAACACCTCGAAGCAGGCATCGCGAAACAGCACGTCCGGCGGCTGCTGTTCCGGCGCGATGAACTCGTCCTGGCGAAAGGGCACCTTGAGCGTCTGCAGCAGGCGCTCGCAGGCCCAGCACTCCCGATCCCACTTGCGCGCGTTGGAGAGGAACTCATTGGCCAGTTCCGCCTGGCGCCGGAGCAGGTGCAGGTAATCGGCTTCATTCATATCAACAGCTTAGCCGCTGCTGGCGCATAGGTCCCACTGCGACATGGCGCCTCACCCCGCGGCGGGGCAAAAGCGGCGGAATCGGCGGCGCCCTGTGTACACTGTGGCGATCCTTCCCCGGAGCCCTTCAGCATGTTCCTGCGCAGCGCCTCGACCGCCGATCACCCGCGGCTCATCGCCCTCTGGGAACGCACGCCGGGCATCCAACTGCGCAGCGATGACGAATTCGAACCCTTCGCCGCCTACCTCGCCCGCAACCCCGACCTCAGCCTGGTGCTTGAGGCCGAGGGTGCGCTGATCGGCAGCCTGCTGGTCGGCCATGACGGCCGCCGCGGCTACCTGCAGCACCTGGTGGTGGATGCGCCCTACCGCGGCCGCGGGCTGGCCCGGCGGATGCTCGACGAGGCCCTGGCACGCCTGGCGCGGCTGGGCATCGGCAAGTCCCATGTCTTCGTCCTGCGCGACGCCCCCGAAGCGCTGGCCTTCTGGGAGGGCCAGGCCGACTGGGGGCGGCGCGACGACATCCTGATCTATTCCGCCGGAGTCTGAGTAATGAGAAGAGTCTGCGTCGCACTGTTGCTGTCCCTGGTCCCGCTGCTGGCCCTGGCCGCCGGCGAGGCGGGTTCCCCGGCGGGCTGGACGCTGCTCGACCAGTACGACAAGTCCTACACCCAGAACGATGACCTGAAGGTCCTGCTGGTGGCCCGCGGCATGGCCGGCGGCAAGTTGGTCAAGGCCGCGCTGGAAGGGCGCCCGCAAGGTTACCTGGAGCAACGCCACGCGGTCTTCGTCGCCGACATCAGCCGCATGCCCTCGCTGATCTCCAGGATGTTCGCCGTGCCGGCCATGCGCGACTACAACTACCGCGTGCTGCTCGACCGCGAACCGCGGGTGGCCAGCCACTTTCAGGTGCCGGAAGACAGCGTGTTGTGGATAAGCCTGCAGCAGGGCAGGGTGCTCGCCAGCCAGGCCTATACCTCGGCGCCCGCGTTGCGTGAGGCGCTGGAGCAGGTCCGGCCGTGATAGCGGCGCAACTGCTCTCGGAAGAGAGCCTGGCCCTGGGCTGGGCGATCTACCTGCCCGCGCTGGTGCTCGCCGCGTGGCGCGCGCCCTGGGTGGAAATGGTCAGCGACTTCCGCCGCCAGCACCTGGTGTTCGGCACCATGCTGGCGCTGTTCCTGCTGTGGCTGGTGCGCCGGGACTTCGCCTCGGGCCTGTCCTTCCACTTCATCGGCATGACCGCGGTGACCCTGCTGCTGGACTGGCCGCTGGCGCTGCTCGTCGGCCTGGTGGCGCAACTCGGCCTGTGCCTGCTGGGGCGCCAGGACTGGGCGGCGATCGGCGTCAACGGCGTGCTGCTGGTGCTGGTGCCGGTGTTCATTACCGAAATGGCCGCGCTGTTCGTCGAGCGCCGCCAGCCACGCAACCTGTTCGTCTACATCTTCTGCTCGGGCTTCTTCCCCGCGGCGCTGGCGGCCCTGTGCTGCATGCTGCTGGGCCTGGGCCTGCTGTGGGTCGACGGCATCTTCCCGATGCCGCCCTGGCTGGACGACTTCATCGGCTACCTGTGGCTGATCATGTTCCCGGAGGCCTTCATCAACGGCACCGTGGTCACCGGCCTGGTGGTCTTCTACCCGGACTGGCTGGAAACCTTCAACCGCACCCGCTACCTGCAGGCACCCTGGAAAGAAGAGAAGAAGGAAGAGGGCAAGGACGACGAGGATGAGCCGCATTGATGACAGCCAATTCGCCGCTGTCATCCTTTTCCTCGGATTGATCCAGGTCAGTTCGCCACAACCGCTACGCCGGGACACTCTGCTGCCCCACAGCAATGGAGAACGGCATGAGCATTCACAGTTGGGCCGAACAACGCCTTCACGAACTGCTGCTGGAAGCCGAAGCGGCGGGCATGGACACGCAACTGGTGCTGCGCGCCCTGCTCAGCTCGGTGGTGCGGGCCAACGCCCAGGTCCGCACGGAAGAAGACCTGGCGCACGAACTGCACTTCCTCGCCGAGAACCTCGACGAGGATCGGGACTACGCGTTCATGCGGCCGTGAAGACGATCAGGGATATTCCTGGCGCGAATGCAGGACGCTGATGACCTCGATGCATTCAGCGTCGATCCGGTAGACCAGGATGTAGTTGGGATGGACCACGACTTCTCGTGTGCCGGGTACTCGTCCATGACGGTAAAGGTAGGGATGCTGGGCCAACGGCAGCACGGCAGACTCTTGAGGCGCCTTGCCGTTGGCTATCTAGGCGAGAATGGTTGCGAGGTCATCACTGGCGCTCCTGCGCCAAATGATCGATAGCACTAGTCGTTGCCCTGGCTCCGGGCTTCGGCCTGGGCAATGATGGCGTCCATGTCGACCATTACCTCGTCATGGGGACGCCCTGGTTGGTTGTCTGTAAGGGACTTCTGCACCTTTTGGCGGAACCAGCGATCATGGCTGGCTGCCTGCTCCGGGGTTTCGAACTCGGAGACTATGGGGGAAAGTCGGGCGCTCATGATCCGGGCCTCTGCTGCGATTCTTGTCAGTCTACACCCCGGTGTGGACCAGGGCGCAACCGTGAAATCTCTGGTTGGTTCGTAGGAGCAACAGTTTTACCGACTGCGCCGAGATGCTCTTTGTAGGATGGGTTGAGCTTGCGAAACCCATGCGGCCGGGGTGATAGGTGTCGCTTCGCTCAACACCATCCTACGGGGTGTTTTGCCGGAAGGTGTAGGAGCGGATTCATCCGCGATGCCGGCCAACAGGCCGGCCCATCCCACCTCGCGAACCCTCAATGCCCCCGCAGTGGTGGGGCATCCAACTCCCCGGAGAACACATCGTCCTCCAGGTCATTGCCGGGAATCGCATGCTCCTCGGCGGCCCAGGCGCCCAGGTCGATGAGCTTGCAGCGCTCGGAACAGAAGGGGCGGTAGAGGCTCTTGGCACTCCACTCCACCGGGGCGCCGCAGGTCGGGCATTCAACGGTCAGGGGCTGGCTCATGGGCGTCCTCCGCGCAGGCTGAGATAAAAGTCGTGCAGGCGCTCCACTTCGCGCTGCAGGTGGCCGAGATCGCGGTCGTTCAGCAGTATGTCATCGGCATGCTTGAGGCGGTCGTCGCGCTGCGCCTGCGCCTGGAGAATGGCGCGCACCTGTTCCTCGGAAACGTTGTCCCGGCGCACGGTGCGCTCCAGTTGCAGGTGCTCGGGTGTATCCACCACTAGCACCCGCTGGGCCATGCGGTGCTGTCCGGATTCCACCAGCAACGGCGAAACCAGAATGGCATAGGGCGACTCGGCCTGCGCCAGGTTGCTGGCGATCTCCTGGCCGATCAGCGGGTGCAGCAACTGCTCCAGCCAGCGGCGCTCTTCCGCGGACAGGAAGATGCGCTCGCGCAGGGCGGCGCGGTTCAGGGTGCCGTCGGGCTGCAGCATGGCTTCGCCGAAGCGCTCCACGATGCTCGCCAGCGCCGGCCGGCCGGGCTCGACGACCCAGCGCGCGGCATGGTCGGCATCCACCATGTGCACGCCGAGGTTGGCGAAGTGGGCGGCGGCGGCGCTCTTGCCGCTGCCGATGCCGCCGGTGAGGCCAAGGATCCAGGGTTTCATCGTACTCCTCGCGCCAGGCTCCCCGTCGCCCCGCGAACGCAGGGGCCCAGGCGAGCCAGCGTTCGAGCAGGAGCTACCGGAAACCGGCGAACTGCAGATAGGTAGTGGTTATTTGATCACCCCAGAGCAGCGCAATCCAGCCGGCGATGGCCAGATAGGGCCCGAAGGGGATCGGCGTGCTGCTCTCGGCATTGCGCAGACGCAGCAGAATGACGCCCAGCACGGCCCCGACCAGGGACGAGAACAGAATGGTCAGCGGCAACACCTGCCACCCACCCCAGGCGCCGAGCATGGCCAGCAGCTTGAAGTCGCCATAACCCATGCCTTCCTTGCCGGTCAGCAGCTTGAACAGCCAGTACACCGACCACAGGCTCAGGTAACCGAACACCGCGCCCCAGAGCGCATCGCCCAGGCTGGTGAACAACCCGAAGTAATTGACGATCAACCCCAGCCAGAGCAGCGGCAGCACCAAGGCATCCGGCAGCAACTGGTGATCGACATCGATCAGGCTCATGGCCAGCAGCCCCCAGGTCAGCAACAGCATGGCCCCGGCCTGCCAGGTAAAGCCGAAATGCCAGGCAACGAAACCGGAGAGCAGGGCGGTGGCCAGCTCGACCAGCGGATAGCGCGCACTGATCGGCGCCTTGCAGGCCGAGCACTTGCCGCGCAAGGCCAGGTAGCTGACCACGGGGATATTTTCCCAAGCGTGTATCTCATGGCCGCAATGAGGGCACTGGGAGTTGGGCAGGACCAGGTTGTAGGTGGCCTTTTGCTCAGGCTGGGGCAGGGAAAGCGCATCACGCGCCTGCTGTTGCCATTCCAGCTCCATCATCTTCGGGAGGCGGTGGATGACTACGTTGAGGAAGCTGCCGACTAGAAGACCGAGCAGGGCGGCGCATAAAACAAAGGCCAGCGCGTGGCTGGCCAGGAAGTCGAGTACAGGCATGCTTAGACGACGGAGCCCAGTTGGAAGATGGGGAGATACATAGCGATGATCAGGCCGCCAACCAGTACGCCGAGAACTGCCATGATCATGGGTTCCATCAGGGTGGTGAGGTTGTCGACGGCGTTGTCGACTTCTTCTTCATAGTAGGAGGCTACTTTGTCCAGCATGCCGTCGAGCGAACCGGACTCTTCGCCGATAGCTGCCATCTGGATGGCCATGGTCGGGAAGACACCGGTGGTACGCATCGAGAAATTCAATTGGGTACCAGAGGAAACGTCCTGTTTGATTTTGTTCACCGCATTGCGGAACACCACGTTGCCGGTGGCACCAGCTACCGAATCGAGTGCCTCCACCAACGGCACGCCAGCGGCGAATGTAGTGGACAGGGTGCGTGCATAACGGGCAACGGCGGACTTGTAGATGATGCCGCCGACAATGGGGAGTTTCAGGATGCCTCTATCGACCGAGTCGCGGAACTTCTCCGAGCGTTTGTGTGCTTCCTTGAGGCCAAAAGCAATTGCGAATAGGGCGATCAGGACAATGAGCCACCATTGCTGCAGGATTTCCGAGAGGGTAATGACCATCTGGGTGAATGCTGGCAATTCAGCACCAAAACTTGAGAAAACTGTTTGGAATTGTGGCACTACCTTGATCAGCAGAATCGCCGAAACAATGATGGCGACGACGATTACTGCGATGGGGTACGTCATCGCTTTCTTGATCTTGGCTTTCAGCGACTCGGTCTTTTCCTTATAGGTGGCGACCCGGTCGAGTAGGGTTTCCAAGGCACCTGACTGCTCGCCAGCATCAACCAGGTTGCAATAAAGGTCGTCGAAGTATTGGGGTTTCTTACGCAGGGAGTTGGCCAGGCTGTTACCCGCAGCTACTTCCTGCTTGATGTCATCGACCAGCTTGCGCATGTTCGGGTTGTCGAAGCCCTCACCGATGATGTCGAAAGACTGCAGCAAAGGCACCCCCGAGCCCATCATGGTCGCCATCTGTCGGGTGAACAGGGCGATGTCCATGGGCTTGATCTTCTTGCCCTTGCTCAGCAGAGAAATACCTTTCTTGCGCACTTTGATCGGGTTGATGCCCTGCTTACGCAATTGTGCCTTCACCAGCGCGGCATTGGTGCCCGACAGCTCCCCCTTGATCTTGCCGCCCTTGCGGTCCGTACCTTCCCAGCTGAAGAGGCTGACTTTTAACGCTTTTTCCGCCATGGATTAATCCTTGGTCACGCGGTTGACTTCCTCGAGGCTGGTAATGCCTTGCATGGCCTTGAGCAGGCCCGAGGTGCGCAGGTCATTGAAGCCTTCTTTGCGGGCTTGCTCCGCGATCTGAATGGAGTTGCCTTCTTCCATGATAATCCGTTGCAGCGCCGGCGTGATTTTAACCACTTCATAAATACCCACGCGGCCCTTGTAGCCGTTCTTGCAATTTTCACACCCCACCGGGGCGTAGAGTTTGAAGCTGCCGATCCTGTCTTCTGGGAATCCTTCGTGAAGCAAGGTTTCGGCAGGAACATCGTGTTCCTTCTTGCAATGTGGACAGAGCTTGCGTGCCAAGCGCTGGGCGATGATCAGGTTGGTGGAAGTGGCTAGGTTGAAGGAGGCCACACCCATGTTCAGCAGGCGCGTCAGGGTTTCCGCTGCGCTGTTGGTATGCAGGGTGGACATCACCATATGGCCGGTCTGCGCGGCCTTGATGGCGATCTCGGCGGTTTCCAGGTCGCGAATCTCCCCGACCATGATCACATCCGGATCCTGGCGTAGGAACGCGCGCAATGCCTGGGCGAAATCCATTCCCTGGCGGGGATTGACGTTGACTTGGTTGATGCCCTCCAGGTTGATCTCCACCGGATCTTCGGCTGTGGAGATATTGATGTCCGGGGTATTGAGGATATTGAGGCCGGTATAGAGAGACACCGTTTTGCCGGAGCCGGTCGGGCCAGTCACTAGGATCATGCCCTGCGGTTGTTTCAGGGCCTCCAGATAGAGCTGCTTCTGCGCATCTTCATAGCCAAGAGCGTCAATGCCCATCTGCGCGCTGGCCGAATCGAGGATCCGCATTACGATCTTCTCACCCCACAGTGTGGGCAGGGTATTGACGCGGAAATCGATGGACTTGCTCTTGGACACGCGCATCTTGATGCGCCCATCCTGGGGTTTGCGCCGTTCAGAGATATCCAGACCAGCCATTACCTTTAGGCGTGCGGAAATACGGCTGGCTAATTGGATCGGTGGCTTGGCGACTTCGTGCAACATGCCGTCGGTACGGAAGCGCACTCGATAGATCTTCTCGTAGGGCTCGAAGTGCAAGTCTGATGAACCACCCTTGATGGCATCCAGCAGCATCTTGTTGACGAAGCGCACCACTGGCGCATCGTCGGCATCACCGCCAATGGCTTCTTCCTTACGCTCAGCATCGCCGCTTTCTATGTCCAGACCATCCAGGTCTACATCGCCCAGATCGTCCAGCCCGCCAGTAGCGCTCTCGAAGAGTTTTTCGATGGCATCGCCGAGCTTATCGTCCTCGACCAGGATGGCTTCGGTGGTTAGGCCGGTACTGAACTGGACATCGGTAATGGCCTGATGATTGGTTGGGTCGGAAAGGCCGACGAACAATTTGTTGCCGCGGCGCCAGAGGGGAATGACTCGGTGTTGGCGGACCAGTTTCTCGCTGATCAACTCTTTCGGGATGCCTTCTTTGTCTATCGAGCTCAGGTCGCAGAACGCCACGCCGAACTGGTCCGCCGCCAGTTCGGTCAGGGGCCGGCTTTTCACCAGCTTGTTCTGTACCAGGTAGGTCACCAGCGAAAGCTTGTTGCGCTGGGCCTGCTGTTGCGCCTGCTGGGCGCTTTTCTCGTCAAGAAGTTCGGCAATCACTAACTGGCGTGCGAGGCCGGAAAGCACGACTTGATCGTTCATGTAGGTATGGGCCGAAAGAAGGATTCACTAGGCCTTATAACGCACCGCCTTCCTAGTGCCAAATGTGCGTCCCGGGCGTGCCGTTTTTTGTCAGTTGTTGCCTGATTGCGGTTGCCTATTCCTGAATTATGCGTGCGAAATGTCCATTCTTGGCGTAAGAATATTGGCACGACCTGTGCTTGAGGAATTTTAGGTCCTAGGACCGCTACCCTACTCAAGGAGAGTTGCATGAACGCTCAGAAAGGCTTCACCCTCATCGAACTGATGATCGTCGTAGCGATCATCGGTATCCTGGCTGCCATCGCCCTGCCGGCCTATCAGGACTATACCGTCCGCGCTCGCGTTTCCGAAGGTCTGAGCCTGGCAAGTGGTGTCAAGACTACCGTTGCCGAGAACATGGCTAACGATCCGACCACTACCGACCGTTGTGCCGGCGCGAATACCACTGCTGGTGGTCATGTGTCGTCGATCACTTGTACTGCTACTACTGGTCAAATCTCCGTGCTCATGGATGCTACCGCGCAGAACGTTGCTTTTACCTTGACCCCGGCCCAAGTCTCTGGTGGCCCGGTTACCTGGACTTGCGCTACTACTACCGCAGCCAAATACGTGCCCGCTGAGTGCCGCTAATTAGTTAGCAGTTCTCTATAAGCGCCCTGCATTGCAGGGCGTTTTTTTTGGAAATTGCTGGAAGACGCTTTGCTACAGGAGAAGGGGTGAACTACTGGAAGAGAATCCTGCATGGACTTTTTGTAGCTCTTTACTTTATGCCTTTGTTGCTAGAGCCCGGCTCGCTTTCGATAAGTGAGCCACAGATACGCTCGCTGTTAGATCGGGCATTAGTTACACCGGCAATTGTTTGGGGAGCGATTTACTTTGTTTTTGTAAATGTGCTCTTGTGTTTTTTATGGTTGGCTCTCTTGCGTTGGATGGCGAGCGCATTGGGGCGGGCTTTTGAGGCATCGGGTCTTCTGCTGGAGGCTTGTGTCCTGCTGTTTGGTTGGGGGCTACTGGTCGCTGTGAATGCTTGGCTTTTTCCCCTGTCGAGCTATTCTGTCCCGTTTTCCGTATTGAGTTCTCCGCTGCTTGGAAAAATTCTGGCAGTCGTATCTGTAATCGGCTTTTGTATTGTTCTGTTCCGGCGGGCGGGCGCCGCACGCCTAAAGGTATATGGACTGATAGCTTCCCTGCTGATCCTGCTCTTCGGTATAGGCAGCATCGGTTCGTCTGCAACGAAGGCGCCCGAAACAGGGCGGAATATAATAATCTTGGGGGTCGACTCTCTTTCTGCTCGAGTTTTCGAACAGAATCTTTTGCTGTTGCCCAATCTGGCAGAGGCTACCCGGCACGCTCAGTACTATACGAAAGCCTATACGCCCTTGGGGCGGACGTTTCCGGCCTGGGTCACGCTGCTGAGTGGGCGGCTTCCTGCAGAGAATGGCGCCTTTTTCAACCTGCGCAACATGGACCATGTGTCGCGAGCCGGCTTGTTGCCTTCAGTCCTCCGGGGGCTGGGGTACCGGACGGTTTTTGGTATCGATGAGCGACGTTTCTCGAACATTGATGAAAGCTTCGGTTTTGACGAGGTAGTGGGGCCTCGCCCTGGGGTTCTGGACTTTCTGCTCCAGTCGGCCAGTGATACGCCCTTAAGCAATCTGTTGCTGCAGACTCGGCTCGGTGGGTTTCTGCTTCCTTACTCCTATATAAATACCGCCGCTTTTGCCAATTATTCGGCGGATGGTTTCGTGGATGCCGTTGCGGCAGCCGCGGAGCCGGATAAGCCGCTGTTTCTTGCTGTTCATTTCGAGTCTGCACACTTCCCCTTCAAGACCCGGCATGCTCGTATGAAGGTGCAGGGCAGTAATCCCATCCTGGTGAAGCATCTCGAGGCGTTGACTGCGGTGGATGCGCAGGTTGGACGACTCATGGAGCAGTTGCGCCGCAAAGGCGTGTTGGACAATGCGCTCGTGGTCGTTGTTTCCGATCATGGTGAAGGGCTGGGGGAGCTGGAGGCAACGATCGAATTGGATGGACATCCAGTGCCTGTCCAAGGGTATGGGCACGGCGTGAATCTGCTCAGCGAATGGCAGAACCGCATAGTGCTGGCCGCTACGCAGTTCGTTGGCGGTGAGCCGCTCGATGCGGCTGGGAGTCGCAACCAGCAGGTTTCCCTGCTGGACCTCAAGCGGGCGATAGAAGGATATGCTGCTGGTGATGATTTCAATATAGTGGCACGTGATCCTTGCGTGATCGTAGAGACTGGCATCCGCTTGGAGGCAGCCGCCGACTACCGAACCCTGAGCGAGGGGACGGTCGTACAGCAGGCAGCATCTTTCTACGAGATCGACTCTCAAGGGCGTATGCGTCTTCGGGAGGACGCTTTGCCGGCGTTGTTGGTCGCCAAGGATATCGGATTACGTTGTGCGGATCGGCTTACCTGGTACGAGCCGGTGAAGAAGCGTTATCTGTCCTATGGGCTCGATGATCAGGGGAGGCCTTACGAGCAGCGGACGCCTCGGGATGAAGATATTTCGAAAATAGCTACTTACAGACTGAAGTACGTTCATTGATTAGAGGAAGAGTATGGACTTGGCCTTCCAGGGAGCTGGCTTGGCTCGACAACAGGTAAGTCGTGTTTCGGTATTAGTTGTTTTGTTTTACTTGCTTTATCTGGCATCGATCGATCTGATCAACTACTTGCCGTTCACTAGTGTGCAATTGTTGTTGCTGGCGGTTTCGCTTTCTTGGGCCCGTGTCGAATGCTCCAGGCGCTCCCAGATTGCAGCGTTTGGCTTGCCACTCCTGTCCTTTTCGTTTTGCGTGGTGCCGCTACTTGTGGAGGGGCAAACACTATATAGTTGGCGGCTCTTGCATTTTGCGTTGGTGCATGGAAGTTGGGTTGGGGTGTTGGGCTGGCGTGAGGGGCGGTCGCTTTTCCTTTCACCTGTGCAGTTGTTTCGCTTGGCAGTCTGTGTATTTTTACTCTGGCTGATACTGGGCAATTCTGGCTCTTTTGATGAATATCACCACAGTGTATTTTTTCTAGAGATTTCCATCGTATTGCTGGGGTTGATGGTTTTTCGGGGCACAGGCCCCCTGCCCCGCCTGATACTGCCCTGGGTGGTGGTGGTAGCAGTACTGATGGCGCTTTCCGATCACCTGGCCGCTATTGATGGGGCGCCTGCTGTAAATGATCAGCGGCTATTCGAGGTGCTGGGGCATCTCGCCTTTGCTATCTGCCTATGTCGTTGGTTTGGAGAAGACTCATCTGCAGTGGATTGGGTGGTTGCGACCATTGTGTTGATGGTTTTTCTATGTCTGGGGGCGATCGCTTCGCTTTGGTTGCGTCTGGATAACCCGAGCGCATACAACTGGTTTGGCTCGCCACCATTGTTCAATCACATTCGACATGTTGCTTACTTCCTGTGCGTGGCAATCGTCCTCTGCATATGGGCGATGTTGCGCTATAGGGGGCTTGCCCGGGGGCTGGTTTGGCTGACCTATGTCGTGGCCATGGGGCTTCTGCTGTGGTCCGGTGGGCGCGGTGCGTTCATAGCCTGCCTGGTCGGAGGAACTGGCGTCCTCTGGCTGGGGAGGAAGTTCTGCTCGGGACGGGTGATAGCCTGGATGTTGATCGGCTTTTTGCTGGCATTGCTGTTGGCAGCGCTGTTCCCTGTCGACTTCCCGGGCCTTGGCTGGATGGCGGCGTTGGCTCGCTCCGAATCGGCGGAGTCGCTTAACCGCCTCAGCTCCAGTCGCTTGTTGATCTGGTCGGAGTTGTGGACTCATGTCTTGGAGCGTCCCTGGTTTGGCTGGGGAGGGGGGGCGGTCAGGAGGTTGCTCCCGGACTGGCCGATCGTACAGGCGCACAATGGGCCATTGCAGGTTGCGGTGGAATGGGGCGGGCTGGGCGTTCTGGTGATCGGCGGAGGTATGTTGTTCGGCCTGCTGAAACATCTACCCGGTCCTATCGCCGCGGCGCATTCGTGCGATGCAAGGCTGCTGGGCGCGGCCCTGGTGATTTCGCTGTTCGTGCTTTCCCTGGTGGACGGTGTTCTGTTCCACGCTTTCCCCCAAGTAATGCTCGCCATGAGCTATGCGCTGTTGGCCTGTAGGAGGTCGGAGCAATCGAGGTAGGCAGATGATTGCCTGCCAGATGAGCGGATGTTAATTTAGCGCCCCGCCCGCCGGTGTAGCTCAGTCGGTAGAGCAGCTCATTCGTAATGAGAAGGTCGGGGGTTCGATTCCTCTTACCGGCACCATCTCTGGCAAAGGCCCCGCTTCGGCGGGGCTTTTTGCTTTCCGGCTCCGAAACCGCCGTACTTGCCGCTCGGGCGCTATCGAACTGCCATCATTTGCCGGACTATACTCCCGCTGCCCAGGGAAGCTTTCGGTGAGGAAGGGAGCGGTCTGTGAAGCAGTCGAGTGAGTCCGCCAGGTTCAGCCGTTCCTATGCCCAGCGCGTGCTTTTGCCGCGCGCGGTGGGTTTGGCCGTGGGGTTCTTCTGTGTCGCCGGCGTGCTCTGGGGGAAGGGGTATTCGCCTTGGCTGTGGGGGCTGCTGCTGTGGTTCTGCTATCTGTGGCCGCTGATGGCCTACCAGATCACTTCGCGTTCGCCGCGGCCCAAGGAATTGGAGCGGTATTTCGTGCTCTTCGATTCGCTGATGGGCGGATTCTGGATCGCCACCATCCAGTTCAACGTGCTGCCCTCGGTGATGATGCTTTCCATGCTGGCGATGAACAACACCGCGGCGGGCGGGGCGCGGTTCGTGGTCCAAGGGTTCGTGCTGCAGGCGCTCGGCATGTTGCTGTCCGGCTTGGTGCTGGGCTTCGGTTTCTCGCCTGATACGTCCCAGGCCGAGCTGTATGCCTGTATTCCCATGCTGGTCATCCACCCCATGACCATCGGCCTGGTGCTCTATCGCCTGGCCATCCAGCTGTCGCGGCACAAGAAGGCGCTGCGCGACCTGAGCCGTACCGACAGCCTGACCCAGCTGTTCAACCGCGGCTACTGGAAGGAGCGCCTGCAGCAGGCCTTCGAGCACTGCCGGCAGGCGCAGCAGCCCGCTTCGCTGGCGCTGATCGACGTCGACCACTTCAAGACCACCAACGACCGCCACGGGCACGTGATCGGCGACCTGGTGTTGCGTCGGCTCAGCGAGTTCATGCGCAGCCACCTGCGCGCCGAGGACCTGGCCGGGCGCTATGGCGGCGATGAGTTCTGCGTGCTGCTGCCGGGGCTGCAGCCGGAGGCGGCGCGGGAGGTTCTGGCGCGGCTGTCCCGCGAGTTGGCCGGGGAGGCCTGGGAGCGGGTGCCGGAATTGCGCGTCAGCCTCAGCATCGGTGTCGCCGGCTTCGATCCGGCCATGCCCGACGCCACCGAGTGGCTGCGCCGGGCCGACCAGGCGCTGTACGAGGCCAAAGGGCAGGGGCGCGACCGCATCGTCCTGGCTTCCGAGCTGGACGCCGCGGCGCGCCGGGCCTAGCCGAAGGCCCTGGCGCAGGGCGCGGACTGTATTGGCTATTGGTCGCAGGCTGGTATCCCCTGATTGCCGAGCAGCCCCATGCTGGCCCAGGGTAGAAACCGATGGCCATAGCGGATGATATAGTTGGACGTCGTTACCCTTTCAGCTGAGACAGAGCCATGGCGGATGAGTCGAGGATTACCCTGGAGCCCGGCAAGCGTGGCGGGAAGCCCTGTGTGCGTGGGCTGCGGATAACCGTGGAGGATGTCCTGAGCTGGCTGGCCGCCGGAATGAGCCCGGAAGAAATCATCGCTGACTACCCGGAGCTCGAGCGTGAAGACATTCTCGCTTGCCTGGCCTTCGCAGCGGCTCGCATGAAGCATTCGGCCTGGATCAAGGCGGCATGAAGCTGCTGCTGGACGAGAATCTTTCCCGGCGCATGTTGCCCTCCCTGGAAATGGACTTTCCCGGCTCTTCCCAGGTTGCCTTGCTCGGGCTCGAGCAGGTAAGCGACCGGCGGATATGGGAATACGCGAAGCAGCACGACTACGTGATCGTCACCAAGGACGAGGACTTTCATGATTTGCAGGCAGCTTGGGGATATCCACCCAAGGTGATCCTGCTGGCGATGGGCAACAGTTCGAACCAGGCGATCGTCCAGGCTCTTTGCAATTCGGCAGAGCAATTGAAAAGGAGCCTGGAAGACGAGCGTATCGGCCTGGTGGAGCTGATCTGACCCGCCGCGCCGTTACAGGCTCAACCGCATCGACAAGTCCAGCGCCTTGACGTCCTTGGTCAGGGTGCCGATGGAGATGTAGTCCACGCCGGTTTCGGCGATGCCGCGCAGGGTGCTTTCGTTGATCCCGCCGGAGGCTTCCAGCTTGGCGCGGCCGGCGGTCACCCGCACGGCGGTGCGCATGTCTTCCAGGCTCAGTTCGTCGAGCATGATGATGTCGGCGCCGGCGGCCAGGGCCTGGTTCAGTTCGTCCAGGTCTTCCACTTCGATTTCCACCGGCTTGCCCGGGGCGATGCGCCGGGCCTCGGCGATGGCCTGGGCGATGCCGCCGCAGGCGGCGATGTGGTTTTCCTTGATCAGGAAGGCGTCGTACAAGCCGATGCGGTGGTTGTGGCAGCCGCCGCAGGTGATCGCGTACTTCTGCGCCAGGCGCAGGCCGGGCAGGGTCTTGCGGGTGTCCAGCAGCTTGACGCCGGTGCCTTCCACCAGGTCGGCGTAGTGGCGCGCGCGGGTGGCGGTGCCGGAGAGCAGCTGGAAGAAGTTCAGCGCGCTGCGCTCGCCGCTGAGCAGGGCGCGGGCCGGGCCCTGCAGGCTGAACAGCGTCTGGTCGGCGCTGACCCGCTCGCCGTCGCGCACCTGCCATTGCACCTGCACGCGGGGGTCGATCTGCCGGAATACCTCGTCGACCCAGGCGCAGCCGGCGACGGTGGCATCTTCGCGGGTGATGACGCGGGCCTGGGCCTCGCGCTCGGCGGGGATCAGCTGCGCGGTGATGTCGCCGCTGCCGATGTCTTCGGCCAGGGCGGCGCGGACGTTGGCCTGGATTTCCCCGGAAAGGTCGGCAAGGGTGAGGTTCGGCATGGCGGACTCCTGATTCGCGGTGGCGGGATTATACGGGGCGCGGCGGCCGCCGTGTGCATCCGCGGCGGCCGGCGGGAGTCGGACGAACGGTGGCTGTTCTTGTGTGAATTTCATCAAGAATGCCTTCTAAGGACCCTGGTTGTGATTGATGCTTGTCTATAAGATAAGTCTGAATATTTCTATTTTGACGTCAGTCGATTGACGTTACGGACGACGCTCCCCTGATTGGTGCCATCGGGCCTTGGCAGGCCTGGCGGCAGGAGACTAGCAATGCAGAACGACGCGAACGTAGTGCCGCTGAACAAGGCGGCCCAGGGCCAGTCGCCGACTGCTATCCCCGGGCGCCTGCCCGCGGCGCTGGTCAACGTCCGTGACAAGGCTTCGGTGCAGCTGCGCCAGGCCCTGCAGGTGTTGTTCGACAATGCCGACGACACCCTCTTCGAGATGGCCGACCGCGCCACCAGCAACGCCGAGCAGAGCGCCTTCTTCGAGGCCATGCGCGACCTGCGCCTGAAGCGCAAGGGCATCGAGCGCGGCTTCGTGCAGAAATTCTTCGAAGGTTTCGCCAACCTCAACCAGTACCAGATCGGCAAGGCGCCGCAGCTGGACGCCGTCTCATTCGACAACCTGTCGCTGGTGCAGAACGACGAACTGGAAGAGACCGTGGCGATGGATGCCATGGTCGGCAAGGTGCTCAGCCGCGACGGCCTGGCCCTGGGCCACCTGACCACGCGCCTGAACACCCTGGTCAGCAACAAGGTCGAGGACAAGACCAACCCGCTCGGCCCGCGCCCGCTGTGCGAGGCCTTCCTCGAGGCCTGCCAGGGCCTGGGCGTGGAGATCAAGGTCAAGCTGATCGTCCTCAAGCTGTTCGAGAAGTACGTGCTTGCCGAGCTCGAGCAACTGTATGCCGAGGCCAACGAGATTCTCGTCACCCATGGCGTGCTGCCGGAGCTGAAGTCCGCCCCCGTGCGCCGCCCGCCGCGTCCCGCCGCCGAGGCCCCGGCCAGCGCCGGCTACGCCGGTGCCGCCGCCCAGGCCGCCGCTTCCGGCGCCTACCTGGATGCCGAGAGCCAGGAAGCCTTCGGCGCGCTGCAGGAGCTGATGTCCCAGGTTCGCGGCAGCCTGGCCGCGCGCCGCCAGGTGCCCGCCGACGCGGTGCCGATTTCCAGCAACGACCTGATGCGCCTGCTCTCGCACCTGCAGGACCACCTGCCGGCCCAAGGCATGGACGAGGTGGACGTGCGCCACCACCTGGACCACCTGCTCACCCGCGTCAGCCACAAGAGCGGGCGCTCGCGGGTGGTGGGGCAGGTCGACGAGGACGTGATCAACCTGGTGTCCATGCTCTTCGAGTTCATCCTCGACGACCGCAACCTGCCGGATTCGCTCAAGGCCCTGATCGGCCGCATGCAGATCCCCATGCTCAAGGTCGCGGTGCTGGACAAGACCTTCTTCAGCCGCGGCAACCACCCCGCCCGGCGCCTGCTCAACGAGATCGCCTCGGCGGCGCTCGGCTGGGCGGAACAGACCGACCTGCAGCGCGACAGCCTGTACCAGAAGATCGAGCAGGTGGTGATGCGCCTGCTGAACGACTTCGTCGACGACACGGCGATCTTCGGCGTGCTGCTGGAAGATTTCATCGCCTTCACCGGTGATGAACGCCGCCGCAGCGAACTGCTTGAACAACGCACCCGCGACGCCGAGGAAGGCCGAGCCCGCGCCGACGCGGCTCGGCACGAGGTGGCGCAGGTGCTCAACCAGCGGCTGTTCGGCCGCACCCTGCCCGAAGTGGTGGTGCGCCTGCTGCGCGAGGCCTGGAGCAAGGTGCTGCTGCTGACCTGCCTGAAGCACGGCAGCGACTCGCAACCCTGGCGCGACGCCGTGGCGACCATGGATGACCTGATCTGGAGCGTCGAGCCCCACGAGGATCCGGAGTCCCGCACGCGCCTGCTGGAAATGGTGCCGCAACTGCTCAAGTCGCTACGCGAGGGCCTGACCAGCGCGGCCTTCGATCCGTTCTCCACCGGCGAGTTCTTCAGCCGCCTGGAGAGCCTGCACGTGCAGGCCTTCCAGCGCTTCAAGCAGGCGCAGGAAGCGGCGGCCGACGACGACCTGCTCGATGGCATTCCGCTGCTCGACGAGGCTGTCGAGGCGCCTGCGGCCCAGGCTAGCAGCCAGCCGGAAATGGTCGCCGTGGTGGAGGAAATCGTCCTGGCGACGCCCGGCGAGGAGCGTGTGCCGGAGCCGGAAGAACTGCTGGCGGACGACGACGAGTCGCTGCGCAAGGTCGACGAGTTGCGCGTCGGCAGTTGGGTGGAAATCCTCGAGGATTCCGAGCACAAGCTGCGTTGCAAGCTGGCCGCGGTGATCAAGCCGACCGGCCGCTACATCTTCGTCAACCGCACCGGCATGAAGGTGCTGGAAAAGACCCGCATGGGCCTGGCCGTGGAATTCCGCCGCAACGCCGTGCGGCTGCTGGATGACGCGCTGCTGTTCGACCGGGCGTTGGAGTCGGTGATCGGCAACCTGCGGCGGTTGAAGAACGGCTGAGCCAGCCGCCTCCTTGGGACTGTGTAGGAGCGCGCCCTGCGCGCGAATCGCGGGCAGGGCCCGCTCCTACAGGGGATGCCGTATCTCACGTCGAACCCGTAGGACTGCGGCGTATAACCGCGAACGGTTATACGCCCTACGACTTGGAATCGAGCTAGCAGGCCTGCGGCCCCCTAACCCTCTCCCGGAGGGAGAGGGGACTGTTCGGCAGACGCTGGTGTTCCTGAGTCAGCCGGCTGGCACGGTGACTACCGGCTGAGGCCAGACCTTCTCTCGGCACGGACAAGCCCCCTCTCCCCCTGGGAGAGGGCTGGGGTGAGGGAGCGGAGTCAACCCAACGCACCAGCGCCCCCGGGAAACACGGTTCGCGAGCAAGCTCGCTCCTACGAAAAGCGCTTCGGCGCAGTCGGCAAGACTGTCGCTCCCGCACCGCAGCGGCCGTTCTCTTCCGCCGCAAGCTGCTTTAGAGTGGGCCCAATCAAGGAGCCCCTATGCAGTTCGATCCCCGCAGCGGCTGGTGCCAGGGCGTCAGCCACTGTCCTTCGCCCAATTTCAATGCCCGCCCGGAAGGGGAGGTGGTCTCCCTGCTGGTGATCCACAACATCAGCCTGCCGCCGGGGCAGTTCGGTACCGGCAAGGTGCAGTGCTTCTTCCAGAACCGCCTGGATGCCGACGAGCATCCCTATTTCGCCGACATCGCGCAGATGACGGTGTCCGCGCACTTCCTCATCGAGCGCGATGGCGGCGTGTTCCAGTTCGTCTCCTGCAACGACCGCGCCTGGCATGCCGGCGTGTCGCGCTTCGACGGCCGGGAGAACTGCAACGACTTCTCCATCGGCATCGAGCTGGAAGGCACCGACGATGAGCCCTACAGCGATGCGCAATATGCCGCCTTGGCTGAGCTGGGCCGGCAACTGCTGCGGGCCTACCCGGCCATCACCCCTGAGCGCATCCAGGGCCACAGCGACATCGCCCCGGGGCGCAAGACCGATCCCGGCCCGGCTTTCGATTGGCAGCGTTTCCTCGCCGCCCTCTGCAAGGAGTCGACATGAGTTTCCTGGTACTGCTGCTGGCCCTGCTGGTAGAGAAGTTCTCCGGCTGGCGCGCGCGCCTGCAGAGGGATGGTGCCTGGCTCGCCTGGCTGGGCCTGGTGCAGGGGTTGCCGGGCGTGGCGGCGCGACCCTGGCTGGCGCTGCTGGTGGCCCTGCTCGGGCCCTTGCTGGTGCTGGCGCTGATCCTGACCTTGCTGCAGCCGCTGGCCTACGGCCTGCTGGCGCTGCCGGTGCACCTGCTGGTGCTGATCTGGAGCCTGGGCCGCGGCGACGTGCACCAGGCCATGGGGCCGTTCCGCGACGCCTGGCGCCGCGAGGACCTGCAGGGCGCCTACCACGTCGCCGAGCGCGACCTGGGCGTGCAGGCCGATTCCGATGCCGAGCTGTTCGCCCAGGTCCAGGGCATGCTGGTGTGGCAGGCCTTCCAGGGCTTCTTCGCGGTGATCTTCTGGTACGCCCTGCTGGGCCCGGCGGCGGCCCTGGCCTATCGCCTGCTGTCGCTGACCGAGGTGCACCTGGGGCGGGGCACGGGCCTCGGCGAGCGGGCCGCGCTGCTGCGCCATGCCTTCGATTGGTTGCCGGCGCGGGCCCTGGCGCTGAGCTTCGCCTTCGTCGGCAACTTCGTCGCCGTGGCCCGGGTGCTGCTGCACCACCTGCTGGCCTGGGACTTCCCGGCGGCGCGCCTGCTGGCCCTGGCCGCCTGCGTCGGCGAGGACCTGTGCGACGCCACCCCCGGCCCGGCCGGGGTGGCCAGCCTGGATGCGCTCTGGCAGCTGCTGGTGCGCACGGCGGTGTTCTGGTACGCGGCCTTCGCCCTGTGCGCGATTTTCCTCTGAGTACCGCACGTCGCCACTGATGGCGTTTTAACCTTAAGTTACAGAACGTCCCGCCGATATCGGGTACACAGGAGCCTGCGCCAAGCGCGGGCTCATAGCCCGCCTCGGCCATCCCACACAAAAACAACAACGGGAACAGGAGACGTCTTACGTGAAGACCGTGCTCTATCCAGCTATCGCACTGATGAACCGCCTGAGCTTCGGCATGAAGTTCAGCCTCATCAGCGTGCTCTTCTTCCTGCCGATGCTGGTGACCAACTTCTACCTGGTGCGTGATTCCTACCGCCAGTTCGTCAGCACCCGCGCCGAGCTGCAGAGCCTGCAGCTGATCGCCTCGGGCATGCAGATCCGCCGCGACGTCGAGGCCTACAACGATCTCCTGCAGATCAACATCGGCATCGGCCAGACGCGCACCACCGGCGACCTGGACAGCCGCATCGGCCAGCTGCAGCAGCGCCTGCACGCGGCGCTTTCGGCGCTGCAGCCGGTGGCGCGGGACAGCGAGCAGGTGGCCGCCTTCACCGCCAAGCGCGACGAGTTGCTCGCCGCCCTCAAGGCCGTGGAGACCGAAGGCTCGATGCAGAGCAAGGCCGGCATGGCCATGCGCCTGCTGAGCAATGTGCAGATCTTCAACAAGCTGCTGGCCACGCAGTCCGGGCTGAGCCAGGACGACAGCGCCGAAGTGCGGCAGATGGCCGACCTGATCAGCAGCGTCACCCCGGCGGTCACCGAGACCATCAGCCGCGGCCGCGTGCTGGGCACCGCGGCGTTGGGCCAGGGGTTCCTCAATTCCTCCACCAGCAGCAAGCTCGACGACCTGCTGCAGGACCTGGAGAAGCTCCACGCCGAATACGCCCTGAAGCTGCAGGAGGCCCTGGGCGCCAGCAGCGCGGCGCAGCAGGCGCTGGCCGGCGAGGCCGAGGCCAGCCGCGAGACGCTCAAGAGCCTGGGCAAGCTGATCGAGGACAAGGTGGTGATGGCCGACTCCCTCGACCTGCCCTGGGCGCAGTTCTACGACCAGATCAGCCAGGGCATGGACAAGACCTACCAGCTCAACGACAAGGTGCTCGGCTACCTCGGCGGCCAGCTGGAGCAGCGCCTGACCGGCAAGCAGGCGCAGATGGTCCTGCTGGTGGTGGCGCTGCTGGTGGTGTTCCTCGCCATCGTCTACCTCTACGGCGGTTTCTACGTCTCCACCCGCTCCACGCTCAAGAGCCTGGGCGCGATGATGGAGCGCGTCGCCGCCGGCGACATGACGGTCAACTACCAGGCGCAGAGCCGCGACGAACTGGGCGAGCTGGGCCAGGCCTTCAACGAGACGGTACGCCGCGTGCACGACCTGATCGAGCAGGTGGGCCGCACCGTGGCCGAGGTGGAACGGCAGACCGGCCGCGTGGAAGTGGTGTCGGCGCAGAGCAACCAGGCGGTGGCCGGCCAGCGCGACCAGATCGAGCAGGTGGCCACGGCGATGAACCAGATGGCCGCCACGGCCCAGGAAGTGGCGCGCAGCGCCGCCGCCGCCGTGGGCAGCGCGCAGAGCGTGAACCAGGAGACGGTCAGCGGCCGCGATCTGGTGGAATCCCAGGTGGGCAGCATCCAGCGCCTGGCCGCGGAGATCGACCAGTCGGTGGAAGTGATCAACCAGCTGGCCGCCGACAGCGCCTCCATCAGCCGTGTGCTGGACGTGATCAAGGGCATCGCCGAGCAGACCAACCTGCTGGCGCTCAACGCCGCCATCGAGGCGGCGCGGGCCGGCGAGCAGGGCAGGGGCTTCGCGGTGGTGGCCGACGAGGTGCGCACCCTGGCCAAGCGCACCCAGCAGTCCACCGAGGAGATCGAGCAGATGATCTCGCGCCTGCAGAGTGGCGTGGGCGCCGCGGTGAAGGCCATGGGCAGCAGCCACCAGACCGCCGACGGCACCGTCAGCCAGTCGGCGCAGGTGCAGCAGGCGCTGGACAACATCCTCGGCGCGGTGGGCATGATCGTCGACCAGAACCAGCAGATCGCCGCGGCCGCCGAGCAGCAGACCACGGTGGCCCACGACATCGACCAGAACATCGTGCAGATCAACCAGGCCGGCGAGCGCACCGCCCTGGGCGCCAACGAGACCGAGCGCGCCAGCCGCGAGCTGTCCGAACAGGTGGTGGAACTGAAGCGGCTGATCGGCGCCTTCAGGGTCTAAAGGGTTTCACCAGCAGCCCGGCATCCGCGCGAGCGCAAGGATGCTTCCCCATCTCGCGGGTGCCGGGTTGTCGGTGAAAAGGCTGTTGCCGGGAGCGTAGGGCGTATAACGCTCCGCGTTATCCGCCGTCTGGCCTTGATTCCCGGCGGCTCCGGGATTGACCTTGGCGTTGGCTGTGGCTTCGGTGTAACGGCGGATAACCGCGAACGGTTATCCGCCCTACGTTATGGGTGGGTCTGGTGTAGGGCGTATAACGCTCCGCGTTATACGCCGTCTGGCCTTGATTCGCGGCGGCTCCGAGGTTGACCTTGGCGTTGGCTGTGGCCCTGATGTATCGGCGTACAACCGCGAACGGTTGTACGCCCTACGTCCAGCCGAAAACCTCCCCCGCATTCCGCGTACTGGCCTCCGCCAACTCCTCCGCACTCACCCCCCGCAACGCTGCCAGCGCCTCGCAGATCGCCGGCAGGTGCTCCGGGCTGTTGCGCTGGCCGGGGAACATCGCCGGGGCCATGTCCGGGGCGTCGGTCTCCAGCACGATCGACTCCAGCGGCAGTTCCGCCACCGTCTTGCGCAGGCGGTTGGCCTGGGGCCAGGTGGGCGCGCCGCCCAGACCAAGGCGGAAGCCCAGCTTGATGTATTCGCGGGCTTCCTCGCGGCTGCCGGCGAAGGCGTGGACGATGCCGCGGCGCGGCGGGCGGAAGCGCTTGAGGGTGGCGATCATCGCGGCGTGGGCGCGGCGCACGTGGAGCAGCACCGGCAGTTCGCAGTCGATGGCGATGCGCAGCTGTTCCTCGAACAGCGCCTGCTGCGCCTCGCGGTCCAGGTCTTCGAGGTAGTAGTCCAGGCCGATCTCGCCCACCGCGCACAGCTTCGGGTGGCCGGCCAGGCGCTGCAGGTGCTCGCGCAGGTCGCGCAGGTGTTCGGGACGGTGCTGCGCCAGGTAGATCGGGTGCAGGCCCAGGGCGGCGTAGAGCGAATCGTTTTCCTCTGCCAGTCGCAGCACCCTTTCCCAGTTCTCGCGGAACACCCCCAGCAGCACCTGGCGCTCCACGCCGAGCCCGGCGCAGCGTTGCAGCAGGGCGGCGCGGTCGGCGTCGAAGTCCGGGAAGTCGATGTGGTTGTGGGTGTCGACCAGGCGCATGGCGGTCACCCGGCGCGCAGCTTGAGGGTGCGCGGGATGGGGTGCACGCCGGGCTGGTAGTGCTCGTGTTCCACGGCCTCCAGGGCCAGGTCCAGGGCGCGGGCGGCGATCAGCGCGTGCTGCTGGGAAATGGCGTTGACCTTCAGCGGCACGAAGTCGAGCAACTGGGTGTCGCCGAAGGTGCCCAGGCGCAGGTCGCGCGGCCAGCCGCCGGGCAGCGCCTGGAACACGTCGAACACGCCTTCGAGCAGCACGTAGGAGGTGGTGATCAGCGCGTCCGGCAGGTAGCCCAGGCGCTGCAGCAGGCCCTCCATCAACTGGCGGCCGCACTCGCGGCTGAAGCTGGCGCCCTGTTCGATGAAGCGCTCGCCGCCAAAGCCCTGCAGGGCCTGTTCGAAGCCGGCGCTGCGCTCCTGGCTGATGATCAGCTCCGGGCGCGCGCCGAGCAGGGCGATGTGCCGCGGCGCGGGCTGCAGCAGGGTAGCGGTGAGGCGCTGGGCGGCGTCGCGGTCGTCGCTGACCACCGAGCAGAAGCGCCGTGGGTCCAACTGGCGGTCGATGGCGATCACCGGCACGCCCTTGTCCAGCAGTAGCTGGTGGCTGTCGTCGTCGGCCGGTAGGCAGCTGGCCACCACCAGGGCGTCGCAGCGCCGCGCGCGGAACAGGTTCAGGGCCTGGCGCTCGCTCTCCGGCTCGTCGTCGGAGCAGGCGATCAGCAACTGGTAGCCGCGGGCGCGGGCGCCCTGTTCCAGCAGCTTGGCGATGCGCGCGTAGCTGGGGTTCTCCAGGTCCGGGAGGATGAAGCCGAGGGTGCGCGTCTGCCCGCGGCGCAGGCTGGCGGCCTGCTGGTCGGGGTGGTAGCCGTGGGCCTCGATCACCGCGCGCACGCGCTCCACGGTGGCCGCGCTGATGCGCCGCTGCACGGCCTTGCCGTTGATGACGTAGCTGGCCGTGGTCACCGAGACCCCGGCCAGACGGGCGATATCACTGAGTTTCAACACATACCCCGGCACTGCTGACTGACAACTGGAGGCTTCCAAGGATCACGCATTATCGGGTAACGTGCCAGTCTCAATAGGTGAAACGATTCAGCAAAAGCTGTCCCCCTGCCTGCGGCCACTATGCTGGTCACCAGGGACAGCCTCGCTGTTCACCCCAACAAGCGGATAACCGCCCCGTTTCGGCAGCCCGGCTTTCCTCCCGGGCGAGCCGCTGAGGAGAACGATGTGCTCGAACTGACCGCGCAGCAGGTCCGCATGCAACAGCGGGCCGCGGACAAGCCGGCCGCCCTCGAACTGCTCTGCCAGGCCCTGGAGGCCGACGGCCTGGTCGAGCCGGGCTACCTCGCCGGGCTCAAGGATCGCGAGGCCCAGGGCTCCACCTACCTCGGCCAGGGCATCGCAATCCCCCATGGCACCCCGCAGACCCGCGACCTCGTGCGCCGCACCGGCGTGCGCCTGCTGCACTTTCCCGACGGCGTGGACTGGGGCGACGGGCAGATCGTCTACCTGGCCATCGGCATCGCCGCGCGCTCGGACGAGCACCTGAACCTGCTGCAACTGCTGACCCGCGCCCTGGGCGAGGGCGACACCGGCGCGGTGCTGCGCGAGGCGCAGGATGCCGAGCAACTGCTGAAGGCCCTGAGCGGCGCCCCGCAAGCCCTGGCCCTGGACGCGCAACTGGTGGCGCTGGGGCAGGGCGCCGAAGACTTCGACGAACTGCTGCTGCTCGCCGCGCGCCGGCTCAAGGTCGCCGGCTGCGTGGAGAGCGGCTTCCTCGCCGCGTTGCAGCAAGGCGAGGCGCTGCCGCTGGGCGAGGGCCTGTGGTGGCTGGGCGGCGGCGAGAAGGTCAGCCGGCCCGGCCTGGCCTTCGTCACCCCGCAACGCGAGCTGCAGCACGCCGGCCAGCCCCTGCGCGGGCTGTTCTGCCTGGCCGAGCGCGGCGATGCGGCGTGCGTTGTGCTGGAGCGCCTGTGCGACCTGCTGGTGGACGGCCGCGGCGCCGAACTGGCCCGTGCGACTTCGGTACGCGCCGTGCTGGAGGCCCTGGGCGGCGAGCTGCCGGTGGATTGGCCGAGCCTGCGCGTGCCCCTGGCCAACCCCCATGGCCTGCATGCGCGGCCGTCGCAGGTGCTGATGCAGATGGCCCGCGACTTCGACGGCGAAATCCGCGTGCGCATCGCCGACAGCGAGGCGGCGCCGGTATCCATCCGCAGCCTGAGCAAGCTGCTCAGCCTGGGCGCGCGGCGTGGCCAGGTGCTGGAATTCTTCGCTGAACCTGCGATCGCCGAGGCGGCCCTGCCGGCCCTACGCGAGGCGGTGGAGCAGGGCCTGGGCGAGGACGTCCTGCCGCTGACGGAAGCGCCCGTGGAGCCCGAGACGCCGGCCGAGCCGGAAGCGCACCTGCCCGAACTGGTCCGGGGCGAGTGGCTGGATGCCATCGCCGCCGCCCCGGGCATCGCCAGCGGCCCGGCGCACCTGCAGGTGGAGCCGAAATTCCAGTACCCCGCCCGCGGCGAATCCCCCGAGATCGAGGCGCAGCGCCTGGCCGAGGCCAAGGCCGCCATCGCCACGGAGATCGAGGCCCTGGTGGAGCACAGCCGCAGCAAGGCGGTGCGCGACATCTTCGTCACCCACCAGGCCCTGCTCGATGACCCCGAACTGGGCGCCGAAGTGGCCGTGCAACTGGCCGATGGCGCCAGCGCCGAAGCGGCCTGGCACGCGGTGATCGAACGGGCCGCCAGCCAGCAGGAGGCCCTCGGCGACGCCCTGCTCGCCGAGCGCGCGGCGGACCTGCGCGACCTTGGCCGCCGGGTGCTGGCGCGCCTGTGCGGGGTGAGCCTGGCCGCCGAGCCGGCGCAGCCGTACATCCTGGTGATGGACGAGGTCGGCCCCTCCGACGTGGCGCGCCTGGACCCCGAGCGCGTGGCCGGCATCCTCACCGTGCGCGGCGGTGCTACCTCGCACAGCGCCATCATCGCCCGCGCCCTGGGCATTCCCGCCCTGGTCGGCGCCGGTGAAGGGCTGCTGGCGCTGCCGCCGGGCACGCCGCTGCTGCTCGACGGCGAGCGCGGCCGCTTCGTGGTGGCGCCCGCGGACGAGGTGCTGGAACAGGCCCTGCGCCGGCGTGAGGAACACCAGCGCCGCCAGGCCCTCGCCGAGGCGCGCCGGCATGAACCGGCGCGCACCCGCGACGGCCATGCGGTGGAAGTCTGCGCCAACCTCGGCGACAGCGCCGGCGCCGCCCAGGCCGTGGAACTGGGCGCCGAAGGCGTGGGCCTGCTGCGCAGCGAGTTCGTCTTCCTCGACAGCCCGCGCGCGCCGGACCTGGCGGCCCAGGAAGCCGAGTACCGCCGCGTGCTCGACGCCCTCGGCGGCCGCCCGCTGGTGGTGCGCACCCTGGACGTAGGCGGCGACAAGCCGCTGCCGTACTGGCCGATCCCGGCCGAGGCCAACCCCTACCTGGGCGTGCGCGGCATCCGCCTGACGTTGCAGCGCCCGCAGATTTTCGAGACGCAACTGCGCGCCCTGCTGCAGGCGGCCGCCGGGCGGGCGCTGCGGATCATGTTCCCGATGGTCGGCCAGGTCGAGGAATGGCGCCGGGCGCGCGACCTGGCGCTGGCCCTGCGCGAGGAGTACGACTGCGCCGACCTGCAGCTGGGCATCATGGTCGAGGTGCCCTCGGCGGCGCTGCTGGCGCCGGTGCTGGCGCGCGAGGTGGACTTCTTCAGCGTCGGCACCAACGACCTGACGCAGTACGCCCTGGCCATCGACCGCGGCCACCCGACGCTGTCCGCCCAGGCCGACGGCCTGCACCCGGCGGTGCTGCAACTGATCGACATGACCGTGCGCGCCGCCCATGCCCACGGCAAGTGGGTGGGCGTGTGCGGCGAGCTGGCCGCCGACGCCCAGGCGCTGCCGGTCCTGCTGGGGCTGGCGGTGGACGAGCTGAGCGTGTCCGCGCGCAGCATCCCGCTGGTGAAGCAGGGCGTGCGCGAGCTGGACCTGGGCCGGGCCCGCGAACTGGCCGGCGCCGCCCTCGGCCTGGCCTCGGCGGCGGAGGTCCGCGCCCTGGTGGCGCGGGCCCTGGGGGAGGCGCGCTGATGGCCCGCATCCTCACTCTCACCCTGAACCCGGCGCTGGACCTCACCGTGCGCCTGCCGAGCCTGGAACTGGGCGCGGTGAACCGCAGCGAGGCGGTGTTGGCCCAGGCCGCCGGCAAGGGCCTGAACGTCGCCCAGGTGCTCGCCGACCTCGGCCATGAGCTGAGCGTGGGCGGCTTCCTCGGCGCCGACAACGCCGAGGCCTTCGAGGCGCTGTTCCGCCGCCGCGGCTTCCGCGACGCCTTCGTCCGGGTGCCGGGCGAGACGCGCAGCAACATCAAGCTGGCCGAGCGCAGCGGGCGCATCACCGACCTCAACGGCCCCGGCCTGGAAGTGGATGCCGAGGCCCAGCGGCGTCTGCTGGACGGCCTGGACGAACTGGCCGCCGATCAGGACCTGGTGGTGGTGGCCGGCAGCCTGCCGCGCGGCGTGCAGCCGCAGTGGCTGTATGAGCTGCTGCTGCGCCTGAAGCGCCTGGGCCTGCGGGTGGCCCTGGACAGCAGCGGCGAGGCCCTGCGCCAGGGGCTGGCGGCCAGGCCCTGGCTGGTCAAGCCGAACGCCGAGGAGCTGGCCGAGGCCTGCGGCCCGGCGGGCGCGGGCGGCGCCGATGCCCAGGCCCGCGCCCTGCGTGCCGGCGGCATCGAGCACCTGGTGCTCTCCGAGGGCGCCGAGGGCGTGCGCTGGTACGGCCCGGACGGGCTGTGGCAGGCGACGCCGCCGAAGGTCGAGGTGGCCAGCACCGTGGGCGCCGGCGACTCGCTGCTGGCGGCGATGGTTGATGGCCTGCTCGCCGGGCGGCCCGCCGCGCAGGTGCTGCGCCAGGCCACCGCGGTGGCCGCCCTGGCCGTGACCCAGTTCGACTTCGGCATCGCCGACCGCGAGCGCCTGGCCTGCCTGCAGGCGCAGGTGGCGGTGCGCGCGCTGGATTGATCCGCCCGCCCGCAGCGCCGGGCGGAGCCATAACAAGAGGTACGACGATGAACCTTGCCCTGATCACTGCCTGTCCCAACGGCCAGGTCACCAGCCTGCTCAGCGCGCGCCTGCTGCGCGCCGCCGCCGAACGCCTGGGCTGGTCGGTGTGCGTCGAGAGCAACGAGCCGCAGCGCCCCGAGCAGCGCCTGAGCGCCGAACAGATCGGCTCGGCCGACCTGGTGCTGGTGGTCAGCAGCCAGCCGCTGGACTTGTCCCGCTTCGCCGGCAAGCCGCTGTTCCAGGCGCGCCCGGCCGAGGCCCTGGCCGAGCCGGCGGCCTTTCTGCAACGCGCCGCCGCCGAGGCGCAGCCCTGGCAAGGCACGCAGGCCGAGGCCAAGGCGGTGCGGGTAGTGGCGGTGACCGCCTGCCCCACAGGCGTGGCGCACACCTTCATGGCCGCCGAAGCGCTGCAGCAGGCCGCCGAGCGCCTGGGCTGGCAACTGCGGGTGGAAACCCAGGGCTCGGTGGGCGCGCGCAACCCGCTGTCGGCCGAGGACATCGCCGCCGCCGACGTGGTGCTGCTGGCGGCCGACATCGAGGTGAACGCCGAGCGCTTCGCCGGCAAGCGCATCTTCCGCTGCGGCACCGGCGTGGCGCTGAAGCAGCCCGAGGCGACCTTGCGCAAGGCCCTGGAGGAAGGCGCCACGGAAAGCGCCGTCGCCGCCGCTGCGCAGAAGCCGGGCAAGGGCGAGGCGCGCGGGCTGTACAAGCACCTGCTGACCGGCGTGTCGTTCATGCTGCCGATGGTGGTGGCCGGCGGCTTGCTGATCGCGCTGTCCTTCGTGTTCGGCATCCAGGCCTTCAAGGAGCCGGGCACCCTGGCTGCGGCGCTGATGCAGATCGGCGGCGAAAGCGCCTTCAAGCTGATGGTGCCGATGCTCGCCGGCTACATCGCCTGGTCCATCGCCGACCGCCCGGGCCTGGCGCCGGGGATGATCGGCGGGCTGCTGGCCAGCAGCCTGGGCGCGGGCTTCCTCGGCGGCATAGTGGCGGGCTTGCTGGCAGGCTACTCGGCGCGCGCGGTGAGCCAGTGGCTGAAGCTGCCGCAGAGCCTGGAGGCGCTCAAGCCGATCCTGCTGATCCCGCTGCTGTGCAGCCTGTTCACCGGGTTGGTGATGATCTACGTGGTGGGCCAGCCGGTGGCCGGGTTGATGAGCGCATTGACCGACTTCCTGGCCGGCATGGGCACGGCCAACGCCATTCTCCTCGGCCTGCTGCTCGGCGGCATGATGTGCGTCGACCTCGGCGGGCCGATCAACAAGGCCGCCTATGCCTTCTCCGTGGGCCTGCTGGCCTCGCAGAGCTACGCGCCCATGGCGGCGACCATGGCCGCCGGCATGGTGCCGCCGATCGGCATGGGCCTCGCCACCCTGCTGGCCCGGCGCAAGTTCGCCCAGAGCGAGCGCGAGGCGGGCAAGGCGGCGCTGGTGCTGGGCCTGTGCTTCATCTCCGAGGGCGCCATTCCCTTCGCCGCCAAGGACCCGTTGCGGGTGCTGCCGGCCAGCGTGGTGGGCGGCGCGCTGACCGGGGCGCTGTCGATGTACTTCGGCTGCAAGCTGCTGGCGCCCCATGGCGGGTTGTTCGTGTTGCTGATTCCCAATGCGATGAATCATGCGCTGGCGTATCTGCTGGCGATCGTCGTGGGGAGTGTGGTGACGGGGGTGATTTATGCCGTGCTCAAGCGGGATGAGGTGCAGGGGATGGTGGGGGTGCCGGGGCGGGCATAGGTTGGGTGTTCAATCGCGGACGGAGTCCGCTCCTACGGTGGTGCCGTCCTGCGTAGGGGCTGGATGGGGATTGATTTTCGTAGGAGCGAGCTTGCTCGCGAACGGTGTTTGCCGGCGGGCCTGGCGTTCATCCCGAAGAGCGCCCTCTCCCTAACCCTCTCCCTGAAGGGAGAGGGGACCGTTCGGTGTGCGCGGGTATTTCGGCGTTAGCCGGTTAGCACAGAGACTGCCGGCTGAAACCATTCCTTCTCTCGGCACGGACAAGCCCCCTCTCCCTTCAGGGAGAGGGCTGGGGAGAGGGAGCGGAGTTCAGCTCAACTGCGGAGTCACCGGGAAATGCCATTCGCGAGCAAGCTCGCTCCTACGAAGAGCGCCCCTCAGGCGCTGCGCCGCAACGGCTGCTCTTGCGCCGGCACCGGCAGCCGGTGCGAATCCCCCCGGCCCATGGCGAAGTATTCGAACCCATAGCGCGCCATCCGCTCCGGATCGTAGAGGTTGCGCCCGTCGAAGATCACCGGCGCCTTCAGGCGGCTGGCCAGCAGCTCGAAGTCCGGGGCCTTGAATTGCTGCCACTCGGTGCAGATCACCAGGGCATCGGCGCCGCCCAGCGCCGCCTCGGGGGTGCCCATCAGTGTCAGGCGTTCGTCATGGCCGTACAGGCGCTGGGCCTCGGGCATGGCTTCGGGGTCGAAGGCGCGGACCTTGGCCCCGGCCGCCCACAGCGCCTCCATCAGGGCGCGGCTGGGGGCGTCGCGCATGTCGTCGGTGTTGGGCTTGAACGACAGGCCCCAGAGGGCGAAGGTGCGGCCCTTGAGGTTGCCGCTGAAGTAGGCGGCGATGCGCTCGAACAGCTTGTGCTTCTGGCGCTGGTTGATGGCTTCCACCGCGCGCAGCAGGTCGCTGGAGCAACTGGCGTCGTCCGCGCTGTGGATCAGGGCCTGGACGTCCTTGGGGAAGCAGGAGCCGCCGTAGCCGCAGCCGGGGTAGATGAAGTGGTAGCCGATGCGCGGGTCGGCGCCCATGCCCTGGCGCACCGCCTCGATGTCGGCGCCCAGGTGCTCGGCCAGCTCGGCGATCTGGTTGATGAAGCTGATCTTGGTGGCGAGCATGCAGTTAGCGGCGTACTTGGTCAGCTCGGCGCTGCGCAGGTTCATGCACAGGATGCGGTCGTGGTTGCGGTTGAACGGCTCGTAGATCTCGCGCATCACGTCCAGCACCTCGGGCCGCTCGCAGCCGATGACGATGCGGTCGGGGCGGCGGCAGTCGGCCAGGGCCGAGCCTTCCTTGAGGAATTCCGGGTTGGACACGATATCGAAGTCCAGGCTGCGGCCATGCTGGCTCAGCACTTTGTGGATGTGCGCCTTGACCAGGTCGCCGGTGCCCACCGGCACCGTGGATTTCTCGACGATCACCACCGGCGCCTTGCGGTGCAGGGCGATGCCCTCGGCCACCGCGAACACCGCGCCCAGGTCGGCCGAGCCGTCGGCGAGCGGCGGCGTGCCGACGGCGATGAACTGCACCAGGCCGTGGGCCGCGGCCACTTCCACCTCGCTGGTGAAGCGCAGGCGGCCGGCTTCCAGGTTCTCCTTCACCAGCTCGGCCAGGCCGGGTTCGTAGATGCTCACCTGGCCGCGCTGCAGCTTGGCGACCTTGGCCTGGTCGATGTCCATGCAGACCACGTCGTGGCCCACTTCGGCCATGACCGCGGCCTGCACCAGGCCGACGTAGCCGATCCCGAATACGCTGATTTTCATGGTTGTGTCCCTGGTGGTTACGGGTGATTCGAGCGCACCGCCGTGCTGCCGCCCTGGCTTGGGCCAGCATGCCGGTGCTTCGTTACGGTTCTTTTGCCGCGCGGCGCGTTGATGGTCAGCACGCCGGCGATCACCAGGGCCACGCCGAGGGCGCCGCGGGCGTTCAGCGGTTCGCCGAAGCCGGGCAGCGCGGCGGCGCCCAGGTAGACCAGGGCGTAGCTGATGCTCAGAAGCGAATAGGCGCGGCCCAGCGGCAGGTGGCGCAGGGCGCCCAGCCAGCACAGCAGCGACAGCGCGTAGGCCAGCACGGCGGCGGCGAGCATCCCCAGCAGTGGCAGGTGGTAGGTGCTCAGCGCTTGCAGCCACTGCGCCGGCTCGGGCAGGCGCACCATGGCCCAGCGCATGCCCAGCTGGGCGCCACTGACCAGGCCTACGCTGCCCAGCGCCAGGGCGAAGCCGGTGACGCGGCTCATGCCTGCGCCCCCAGCAGCGCCACGCCGGCGCCGATCAGCACGATGCCCAGCCAGTGGCGCGCATCGACGCTTTCGCCGAAGAGCAGGCGCGCGGCCAGGGTGACCAGCACGAAGTTCAGGCTCAGCATCGGGTAGGCCAGGCCCACCGGCAGGCGCTGCAACAGCAGCAGCCAGAGCAGCAGGGCGGCGCCCAGGCAGGCCAGGGCCAGCAGCAGCCAGGGCGACAGCAGCTTGCCCGCAAGGCCGAGGCTGCGTTCGCCCCAGCCGTCCACGGCGAGCTTCTGGGCCACCTGGCCGAGGCAGGTGAGCAGGCACACGGCGGCGAGCAGCAGGGCGGTCATGGCGCGGCCTGCGGGATCAGCAGGAAGACCAGGTGGTTTTCCCGGTAGCTGGTGACGTCCCGCGGCATCAGCGCCAGCTCGGCTTCGTCGCCGGGGCTGTTGACGCGCAGGATCACGCCCACCGGACCCTTGCGGCGCGCATCGGCGAGCCAGGCGGGGAAGCCTTCCAGGCCCAGCGAGCGGCCCTGGGCGTCGGGGTAGCCGAGGCCGTACTTGAGCTCGCCCTCGGTGTTGAGCAGGAACACCTCGCTGCGCCCGGTGCGCCAGGCCAGCGCCGAGGCGCCGCCCAGGTCGTTGCTCAACAGGGTACGGGCGCTGGCCAGCTCCTCCAGATGCTGGGCGATGAACTGGTCGGGCATCTTGCTGTTGACCATGCGCTCGGGCATCGCCGCCGGCGCCGCGGCCACCAGCAGCCAGGCGGCCAGCGCCGGCGCGGCCCACAGCTGCTGCGGGCGCAGCCATTGCAGGATGCCGCACAGGGCCCAGAGGGCGCAGACCAGGCCGATCAGCAGCAGGCTCGGCAGTTGCTGGTGGTACAGCGCCTTCTTCGCCTGCAGGAATGCCAGCGCGGCCAGGCCGAGCAGGCCCAGCAGCAGGTTCAGCGCGCCGTTCAGGCGCAGCGCCCGCAGGCGCCCGCTCTCCAGGGCGCCGGCCAGGGCATCGGCCATCAGCAGGGCCAGGGGCGCGAAGCAGGGCATGATGTAGGTCGGCAGCTTGCCCTTGGCCAGGCTGAAGAACAGGAAGGGCATGGCGAACCACAGCAGCAGGAACACCGCGTGAGGCGAGCGGCGCGCCTGCCAGCCGCGCTGGAAGGCGGCGGGGACCAGCAGCGTCCAGGGCGCCGCGCAGGCGAACAGCAGCGGCACGAAGAACCAGAACGGCCGCGCGTGCTGGGCGTCGCTGCCGGCGAAGCGCTGGATGTGCTCGTGCCAGAAGAAGAAATGCCAGAAGTCCGGCTCGCGCAGGTGTACTGCCAGCACCCAGGGCAGGCTGGCCAGCAGCGCCACCAGCACCGCCAGCGGGCCGAGCAGGAAGAGTTCGCGCAGGCGCCGGCGCCACAGCGCGTAGGGCAGCGCCACCAGCACCGGCAGCAGGCCGGCGAGGAAGCCCTTGGTCATGAAGCCCATGGCGCAGGCCGCGCCCAGCGCCACCCAGGCGCCGAGGTGGGCGCGGGGCGAGGTGGCCTCGAAGGCGAACCACAGGGCGAACAGGCTCAGGTTCACCCACAAGGTGAATTGCGGGTCGAGGTTGGCGTAGCCGGCTTGCCCGGCGATCAACGCGAAGCTGGCGTAGAGCAGCGCGGCCATCCACGCCCGGCCCGGCTGCGGCCACAGCCGCCGGCCCAGCAGCCAGACCAGCAGGGTGCTGCAGGTGCTGACCAGCACCGAGGCGAAGCGCACGCCGAACAGGTTCTCGCCGAACGCCGCCTGGCCGAGGGCGACCAGCCAGTAGCCGGCGATGGGCTTCTCGAAGTAGCGCAGGCCGAGGAAGTGCGGCGCTACCCAGTCGCCGCGCTGCAGCATTTCCTGGGCGACCTGCGCGTAGCGCGTCTCGTCGGGTATCCACAGGCCGTGCAGGCCCAGCGGCACGAGGAAGAACAGGACCAGCACGGCCCCGGCCAGCAAGCTATAGCGCCGGTTCATCGCTGTACGCCCAGCCAGCCTTCGCGGCCCGCCAGGCTGCCGCGGCTCAGTTCGCCCAGTGGTAGCGTCGCCGGGTCAGCCGGCAGCAACTGGCCGAGGGGGCGGAAGCGGATGCCGCCCTCGCGGGCATGGCCCAGCAGCGCACGGAAGGCGTCGGCCATGACGATGCCTTCCACTTCGGCGTGCACGGTGTAGACGTTCAGCGCCTGCGGGCGGAAACGGGCCATGATGAAGTCGTTGAAGGCGTCGGCGGAAAGGTCCGGGCCCACCACCTCGTCGAAGGTCGGCAGGTCCACCGGCACCTGCGGGGTGCCCGGGCGGCCGTCGGCCAGGCGCGGGCGGAACGGCGAGGCGCCGCGGCAGTCGCTGTTGTAGCGGAAGCCGAAGGCCTCCTTGGCCTGCACGGTGCGCTCGTCGGCGCGCCAGCCGGCCACCGCCGAGCAGTCCACGCGCTGGCCGAGGATGTCGCTGAGGCTGTCCACGCCCAGGGCGATCTGCCGGTGCAGTTGTTCGGCGCTCCAGTGGCCGGCGTTGGCCTGCCAGCCGTGGTGGTCCCAGGCGTGCAGGCCGACCTCGTGGCCGGCGGCCAGGGTGCGCCGCATCAAGGGGCCGAGGTCGCGGCCGATGGGCCGGCCGGGCCAGGCGGTGCCGGCCAGGAGGATGTCCCAGCCGTACAGGCTGGCGGCCTTCGAACGCAGCATCTTCCACAGGAAGCGCGGCCGCGCCAGGCGCCACAGGTGGCGGCCCATGTTGTCCGGGCCGACGCTGAAGAAGAAGGTCGCCTTCACCCCCGCCTCGTCGAGCAGCTCCAGCAGCCGCGGCACGCCGTCACGGGTGCCGCGGTAGGTGTCGATGTCGATGCGCAGCCCGGCCTGCATCAGCTGGCGACCCTCAGCTTGCCGGCCTGCTGCTGCTCGGCGATGGCCTCGCGCAGGAAGAAGTCGAGGGTCTTGGCGATGGTCTCGCGCATGTGCACCTTCGGCTCCCAGTCCAGCAGGCGGCGGGCGTTGTCGATGCTCGGTTTGCGGTGCGCCACGTCCTGGTAGCCGTCGCCGTAGAAGCTGCGGCTCTCCACCTCGCGGAAGCCGGCGAAGGGCGGGAAGTGCGCGCGCAGCGGGTGGGCCTCGAACTGGCGCAGCAGTTCCTCGCCCAGCTCGCGGATGCTCGCCTCGTTGTCCGGGTTGCCGATGTTGACGATCTGCCCGTCGCAGCGCCCGCCGTCGTTGTCGACGATGCGCGCCAGGGCCTCGATACCGTCGTCCACGTCGGTGAAGCAGCGTTTCTGCGCGCCGCCGTCGACCAGGCGGATCGGCGTGCCTTCCACCAGGTGCAGGATCAGCTGGGTGATGGCCCGCGAACTACCGATGCGCGCCGAGTCCAGGCGGTCCAGGCGCGGGCCCATCCAGTTGAACGGGCGGAACAGGGTGAAGCGCAGGCCCTTCTGGCCGTAGGCCCAGATCACCCGGTCGAGCAGCTGCTTGGACACCGAGTAGATCCAGCGCTGCTTGTTGATCGGGCCCACCACCAGGTTGGAGCTGTCCTCGTCGAAGCTGGCGTCGCTGCACATGCCGTACACCTCGGAGGTGGACGGGAAGATCACCCGCTTGCCGTACTTCACGCAGTAGCGCACCAGCTTGAGGTTTTCCTCGAAGTCCAGTTCGAACACGCGCAGCGGGTTGCGGGTGTATTCGATGGGGGTGGCGATGGCTACCAGCGGCAGCACCACATCGCACTTCTTGATGTGGTACTCGATCCACTCGGTGTGGATGCTGATGTCGCCCTCGACGAAGTGGAAGTCCGGGTTGCTCTTCAGCCGTTCGATGGCGTCGGAGCCGATGTCCAGGCCGTACACCTCGTAGTGGCCGTCGCGCAGCAGGCGCTCGGAGAGGTGGTTGCCGATGAAGCCGTTGACGCCGAGGATCAGCACCCGCGTCTTGCGCCGGGGCTTGCCCACCGCGTGCAGCCGCGAGCCGGTCACCAGGCCCATCTCGCGGGCCAGTTGCGCGCCGGCGAGGAACAGCCCGGCGTCGCCCTGCTGGCCGGCGACTACCTCCAGGCTGTCTTCGCCGCAGGCGATGCGCAGCGGCTCCACACTGAGCACGGCGCCGGCCGGGCGGCCCTGGTTGCCGGGCACCACCTTCGATTGCCAGACGATCAGCTTGCGCTCGCCCACCGGGGCGAAGGCGCCGGGGTAGGGCTGCGTCACCGCGCGCACCAGGTTGTGCAGCTCGCCGGCCGGGCGGCGCCAGTCGAGCAGGCCGTCGGCGGGGGTGCGGCGGCCGAAGTAGCTGGCCTGGCTTTCGTCCTGCTCGCGCTCGACGAAGTCGCCTTCGAGCATCGCCGGCAGCAGCCGGTCGAGCAGTTCGCCGGCGGCCTCGCGCAGCTTGCCGTGCAGGCTCAGGGCGGTGTCTTCGGCGTCGATGGCCACGCGCTGCTGGGCGATGATGGCGCCGGCGTCGGGGCGCTTGACCATGCGGTGGAGGGTCACGCCGGTCTCGCTTTCGCCGTTGACCAGCACCCAGTTGGCCGGGGCGCGGCCGCGGTAGCGCGGCAGCAGCGAGCCGTGCAGGTTGAAGGCGCCGCGGCGGGCGCAGGCCAGCAGTTCCTCGCCGAGCAGGTGGCGGTAGTAGAACGAGAAGATGAACTGCGGCTGCAGCTCGCGGATGCGCGCGATCCACAGCGGGTGGTTGACGTCCTCCGGGGCGTGCACCGGGATGCCGCGCTGCGCGCACAGCTGCGCCACCGAGCCGAAGAAGCGGTTTTCCCGCGCGTCGTCGGCGTGGGTGAACACCGCGTCGATCTGGTAGTCGGCGGCCAGCAGGGCTTCGATGCCGGCGCAGCCGATGTCGTGGTAGGCGAATACGAGGGTCTTGGCGCTCATTGGGCTAGGGACTCGACGGCAGGGGTAGGGGAGATCGACGCGGTGCTGGCGGTGGGCAGGGCCGCGCCGCGCGCCACGCGCTCGATGAAGAAGCGCGGGCGGGCGCGCACGTCGTTGTACATGCGGCCCAGGTACTCGCCGAGCAGGCCCATGCCGACCAGCTGCACGCCGCTGAACAGGAAGAGGATGGCGAACAGCACGAACAGGCCGTTGCCGGCCCAGGCCGCGCCGAACAGCAGGCGCAGCACCAGCAGCAGGGCGCCGAAGGCGGTGCCGGCCAGGGCCATGCCGGCGCCGACCAGGCTGAGCAGGCGCAGCGGGCTGGTGGTCATGCAGGTGACCAGGTCGAACATCAGGTTGACCAGGCGCAGGAAGCCGTACTTCGACTCGCCGTGCTCGCGCTCGGCGTGGCCGACGACTATCTCGCTGGTGTGGCGGGCGAAGCTGTTGGCCAGGATGGGGATGAAGGTGCTGCGCTCGCGGCAGGCCAGCATCGCCTTGACGATGCCGCGGCGGTAGGCGCGCAGCATGCAGCCGTAGTCGCTCATGGCCACGCCGGTGGAGCGCTGCACGGCCAGGTTGATCAGCTTCGACGGCCAGCGGCGCAGGGCCGAGTCCTGGCGGTTGCCGCGCACCGTGCCGACCACGTCGTAGCCCCTGGCGGCCTGCTCGACCAGGCGCGGGATTTCCTCCGGCGGGTTCTGCAGGTCGGCGTCGAGGGTGATCACCAGGTCGCCGCGGCACTGCTCGAAGCCGGCCATGATCGCCGCGTGCTGGCCGTAGTTGCGGTTGAGGATGACCGCCAGCACGTGGCTGTCGGGCGCCTCGGCGGCTTCCTGGAGCAGTTCGGCGGAGCCGTCGCGGCTGCCGTCGTCGACCAGCACGATTTCGTAGGCGCGGCCGAGCTGGCGGCAGGCGGCGTCGGTGCGGCGCAGCAGTTCGGGCAGGCTGTCCTGCTCGTTGTACACCGGGATGACCACGGAGACGCAGTCGATGGCATAGGGTTTCACGGGTTCACCGAAGGAGGGTTTCGCAAGCCCCGACCACGCGCTCCAGGTCGGCGTCGGTCATGTCGGGGAACAGCGGGATGGAACACAGGCGCGCCGAGTTCCATTCGGTGGCGGGCAGGCTGACGCCGGGGAAGCGCTGGCGGTACCAGGTGTGCAGGTGGGTGCCGATGAAGTGGATGCCGCTGCCGATGCCGCGCTGCTGCAGGGCCTGCATGAAGGCGTCGCGATGCATGCCGCAGGCCTGCTCGTCGATGCGCAGGATGAACAGGTGCCAGGCGTGCTGCTGCGGGTAGCCGGGCACGCTCAGCGGCTGCACCGGCAGGTGCGCCAGGCGTTTGAGGTACTGGGCGGCGAGTTCGGCGCGGCGGGCGTTGAGCGCCTCCAGGCGATCCAATTGGACCAGGGCGATGGCGGCATTGATATCGGTGAGGTTGTACTTGAAGCCCGGCTCGATCACCTGCGCCTGGGGCTTGCGGCCGTGGCTCAGGCGGTCGTAGGCGTCCCCCCCCAGGCCGTGGAACTTCAGGGTGCGCACGCGGTTGGCCAGGGCCTCGTCGTCGCTGACGAACATCCCGCCCTCGGCGCAGGTCATGTTCTTGATCGCGTGGAAGGAGAAGATCGCCGTGCCGCGCGCGCCGACGTGACGGCCACGGTAGCGGGTGCCGGCGGCGTGGGCGGCGTCCTCGATCACCGCGATGCCGTGTTTTTCGGCCAGCGCGTAGAGCGGGTCGAGGTCGAAGGCGGCGCCGGCGTAGTGCACCGGGATGATCGCCTTCGTGCGCGGGGTTATGGCCGCCTCGATGCGCGCGGCATCGGTCATCAGGGTGTCGCGGTCGACGTCGACGAACACCGGCGTGGCGCCCAGCAGGCAGATCATGTTGGCGGTGGACACCCAGGTCTGCGACGGGGTGATCACCTCGTCGCCCGGGCCGATGCCCAGCGCCAGCAGGGCGATGTGCATGGCGCCGGTGGCCGAGGCCACGGCCACTGCGTGCTTGCAGCCGACGTAGTCGGCGAAGCGCTGCTCCAGCAACTGGTTCTGCGGGCCGGTGGTGATCCAGCCGGAGCCGAGCACCTGGCTGACGGCCTGGATTTCCTCGGCGCCGATGCTGGGCCGGGAGAAGGGGAGGAACGCGTTGTCCATGCGGGTCACGGGACTGTGGCCATTGGGTGCGTCCATGCTCGCCGAGCATTCGTTAAGAACCCGTTATGAGCATGTTCGGAAAATGTCGGCTGGCCGCCTGCACCGTCCCGGGGCGGCGGAAAAACGCTGACCTGGGCCGCCCGGCGCCCTTCGCCAGAGTCTTCGGCGCTTGCCGCGGCGGGCGCCGAAAATGGGCCCGCAGGCCGCGGCCGCTCTATTCCGGGGCAAACTGAACGATCGCTCGATTTGGCCGGAAAACACTGTTGAACACTCGTTCATTCGTGGTTATGGTGATGCCACGCCCCGCTGCCGAACGCCGTTCCCGCCGCGGGTTCTCCGTCATTCGGGTGAGGTCCGTGCATGCGTTATTCGTCGCTTGTGGACAGGATGGTCGGGCCAGGCGCAGCCGCCTGGGATATCCACTACGCCGCCGTGGCGGCGCAACGCGCCGGGGAGGACGCGATCGTCCTCAGCGTCGGCGATCCGGACTTCGCCACCCCGGCCTTCATCACCGACGCCGCGGTGGCCTCGCTGCAGGCCGGCGACACCCACTACAGCGACGTGGCCGGGCGCCCGGAACTGCGCCAGGCCATCGCCGACCTGTACCGGCGGCGCTTCGACCTGCAGGTGGGCGCGGACAACGTCATCGTCCTCGCCGGCGCGCAGAACGCCCTGTTCGCCGCCGCCCTGTGCCTGCTGGAGGCCGGCGACGAAGTCATCGTCTTCGACCCGGTCTACGTCACCTACGAGGCCACCCTGAAGGCCACCGGCGCCAAGCTGGTGGCGGTGCCGACCCCCGCCGACAACGGCTTCCGCCTCGACGCGGCGGCCCTGGAAGCGGCCATCACCCCGCGCACCAAGGCGATCTTCTTCGCCAACCCGAACAACCCCACCGGCGTGGTCATGCGCCCCGATGAGCTGCGCGCCGTCGCCGCCGTCGCCGAGCGCCACGACCTCTGGGTGGTGGTGGACGAGGTGTACGAGGCGCTGACCTTCGAGCAGCCGCACCAGAGCTTCGCCGCGTTGCCGGGCATGGCCGCGCGCACCCTGAGCCTGGGCAGCCTGTCCAAGTCCCACGCCATGACCGGCTGGCGCGCCGGCTGGATCGTCGCCGAGCCGAAGCTGGTCGAACACATCGAGAACCTGGCGCTGAACATGCTCTACGGCCTGCCCGGCTTCGTGCAGGAGGCCGCGCTGGCGGCGGTGCGCCGCCACGACGAGGTGGCCGCCGGGATGCGCGAGGTCTACCGCCGGCGCCGCGACCTGGTCCTGCGGCAGCTGGCGCGCAGCCCGCGGCTGAAGGTGCTGAGCCCCGAGGCCGGGATGTTCGTGATGGTCGACGTGCGCGGCACGGGCCTCAGCTCCCTGGACTTCGCCTGGCAGCTGTTCCGCGCCCGCGGCGTGTCGGTGCTCGACGCCGCCGCTTTCGGGCCCCAGGCCGACGGCTTCGTGCGGCTGTCCTTCACCCTGGCCGACGAGACCCTGGCCGAGGCCTGCGAGCGCATCCTCGCCTTCGTCGAATCCCTGCCCGCGGCCTCCCCTGTAGGAGCGGGCCCTGCCCGCGAATCGCGCGCAGGGCGCGCTCCTACACAGAGCGTACCGGCGCAGCCCGCCGGCAAACCCGTGATCGAAGTCCGTGACCTGCACAAGCGCTTCGGCCAGTTCGAGGTGCTCAAGGGCGTCTCGCTGTCGGCCCGCGAGGGCGGCGTGGTCTCGCTGATCGGCGCCAGCGGCTCGGGCAAGAGCACCCTGCTGCGCTGCATCAACATGCTGGAGGTGCCCAACGCCGGCAGCGTCAGCGTCGACGGCGAGATCATCCGCCTCGACCAGGACCGCCACGGCGAGCCGCGGGTGGCCGACCAGAAGCAGCTGACGCGCATCCGTTCGCGGCTGGGCATGGTGTTCCAGAACTTCAACCTGTGGCCGCACCGCACCGTGCTGGAGAACCTGATGGAGGCGCCGACCTTCGTCCTCCACGAGAGCAAGGCCGAGGCCCGCGAACGTGCCGAGGCGCTGCTGGCGCGGGTGGGCCTGGCGGAGAAGCGCAACGAATACCCGGCCTTCCTCTCCGGCGGCCAGCAGCAGCGCGTGGCCATCGCCCGCGCCCTGGCGGTGCGGCCGAAGGTGATGCTGTTCGACGAGCCGACCTCGGCGCTGGACCCGGAGCTGGTCGGCGAGGTGCTGCGGGTGATCCGCTCCCTGGCCGAGGAGGGCCGCACCATGATCCTGGTGACCCACGAAATGGCCTTCGCCCGCGACGTCTCCAGCCACGTGGCCTTCCTCCACCAGGGCCTGATCGAGGAGGAGGGCACCCCCGAGGAGGTCTTCGCGCGGCCGCGCAGCGAGCGCTGCCGGCAGTTCGTCAACGCGCACCAGAATCGTTGAACCGGCCGCCCCGCGCGGCCACCCGGGCAAGCTTCTAGCACGACAAACCACAAGAAAGCGGAAGGGGCATCATGAACAGACAGGGTCTTTGCGGTTGGTTGGCGGGTGCGGCATTGCTGGCGGCGGGCATGGCCAGCGCGCAGGCGGAGACATTGCGCTTCGCCCTGGCGGCGGAGCCCTACCCGCCGTTCTCGGTGAAGCAGCCGGACGGCCAGTGGACCGGCTTCGAGCCGGACCTGATCCACAAGGTCTGCGCCGAGATGAAGGCGCAGTGCGAGATCGACGAGGTGGCCTGGGACGGCATCATCCCGGCGTTGATGGCGAAGAAGATCGACGTCATCTTCAATTCCATGTCCATCACCGACGAGCGTGAGAAGCAGATCGCCTTCAGCGTGCCCTACTACGACACCCCGGTGGCGGTGGCCGCGCCGGCCGCCAGCGACATCACCATCAGCCCCGAGGGCCTGAAGGGCAAGGTGATCGGCGTGCAGATCTCCACCGTCAGCTCCAACTACCTGAAGAAGTACTACGAGAAGATCGCCGACGTGCGCTACTACGACACCCAGGACTCGGTGAACGCCGACCTGGTGGCCGGGCGCATCGACCTGATGATGGCCGACGGCATCGCCGTGAAATCCTTCCTCGACTCCCCCGACGCCAAGGCCGCCGGCATCGTCAGCAAGGGCGAGGTGCCCCACGACCCGCTGTTCGGCCGCGGCGTGGGCGCCGGCCTGCGCAAGGACGACACCGCGCTGAAGGCCAGGCTCGACGAGGCCATCGGCAAGCTGCTGGCCAGCGATGACTACAAGGCGCTGTCGGACAAGTACTTCGGCCTCAGCGTCGCGCCCAAGCAGCAGTGATGAGCCGGCGCCGCCCCTGCCCGGGCGGCGCCGTCGTTCGAGGAATTCGCCATGCAATCCTATCTCGACCTCGTCGGCTTCGGCGCCCAGGGCTGGGGGCCGGCGCTGCTGCGCGGGCTGCTGGTCACCCTGCAGATATCCTTCGGCGCCTTCCTGGTCGGCATGCTGATCGGCCTGGGCGCCGCCAGCGCCAAGCTCAACGGCCCGCGCCCGCTGGCCGCCGCCGCGCGCGGCTACACCACGTTGTGCCGGGCGGTGCCGGAGCTGCTGCTGATCCTGCTGCTGTACTACGTCGGCTCCATGGGCCTGAACCAGTTGTTCGCCTGGCTCGGCTACGGCGACGTGAGGCTCAACGGCACCATGGTCGCCATCGCCGTGCTCGGCCTGGTGCAGGGCGCCTACGCCTCGGAAATCTTCCGCGGCGCCATCCAGGCCATCCCCTACGGCCAGATCGAGGCGGCGCGGGCCTACGGCATGCACGGCTTCGGCCTGTTCCGCCGCGTCACCCTGCCGATCATGGCGCCCAACGCCCTGGCCGGGATGGCCAACCTGTGGGTCAACCTGATCAAGGACAGCGCGCTGATCAGCGTGGTGGGCACCAACGAGCTGCTCTACACCGCCAAGCAGGCGGCCGGCTCGACCCGTCACTACCTGACCTTCTACCTCACCGCGGCGGCGCTGTACTACCTGCTCACGGTGCTCTCCAACCTGTTCTCCGGCTGGCTCGAGCGGCGTTTCCGCCGCTGGATACCGGCGGTATGAGGCGCGCGCGATGAGCGATCACTGGATATTCGCCTACGCCAGCCTGCTGCTGCGCGGCCTGGGCACCACCCTGTCGCTGCTGCTGGCCAGCGCCGTGCTCGGCTTCGCCCTGGCGCTGCTGGTGGCGCTGGCGCGGATGTCGCGCAACCTGTTCGTGGCCAAGGCCAGCCTGGCCTTCACCAGCGTCATCCGCGGCACGCCGCTGCTGGTGCAGATCTACACCTGCTACTACGGCCTGGGCAGCCTGTTCGCCACCTACCCGCCGATCCGCAGCAGCTTCCTCTGGCCGTACCTGCGCGATGGCTACTGGTACATAGTGTTGGCGCTGGTGCTGTCGGTGGGGGCCTACGTCGGCGAGGTGGTGCGCGGCGGCCTCAAGGCCGTGCCGCGCGGCGAGCTGGAAGCCGCCGCGGCTTTCGGCATGCACCGCCGCCTGGTGCTCTACCGGGTGTGGCTGCCGCGGGCGATTCGCCTGCTGCTGCCGACCCTGGCCGGGGAAACGGTGCTGCTGCTCAAGTCCACCGCGCTGGCCTCGACCATCGCCGTGGTCGACCTGCTGGGCGCGGCCAACGTGGTGCGCGCGCAGACCTTCCAGGTGTACCAGCCGCTGCTGCTGGTGGCGGCCATCTACGTGTGCCTGACGTTCATCATCGAGGGCTGTTTCAACCTGCTGGAGCGCACCACGCCGGTCCGCCGCGAGTCCGCCGAGCCGCGTTCGCGCGCCGGCTGGGTGTTCTGGCGGCGCAAGGCGAAGGTCTAGGCGTAGGCGCCGCGGCGCAGGCCCTCGACCCAGTGGCGGCTGAGCTGCAGGCCGTCCTCGGCGCTGAAGGTGGTGGGGTTCAGGCACCACTCCAGCCACAGGCCGTCGAGCATGGCCGACAGGCCGATGGAGGCCAGGCGCGGGTTGGCGATGGCGAAGCCCTCGCTGCGTGCAAGGTCGGTGATCAGGCCTTCGAGCAGTTGCAGGTAGGCGCGGTAGCCGCGCTCGTGGGCGTCGTTGACCGGCGTGGAGTGGCGGATGAGGCTCCAGAACACCACCCAGGGGCTGAGCAGGTCGGGGTCGAGCACGCCGGGGGAGAAGGAGCCGACCAGGAAGGCGTCCAGGCGCGCTGCGGGGTCCGGGCCGGCGGCGGCGACGCTCTCGCGCAGCGACTGGGTGACGCCGGCGGCGAGGCTCTCGTAGGCCTGGGCGACCAGCGCCTCGATGCTGCCGAAGTGGTGGTTGACCAGGCCCACGGCCACCCCCGCCTCCTTGGCTATGCGCCGCACCGAGATGCCGGCGTGGCCATCGGCGACCAGGCACTTGAGGCAGGCGCGCACCAGGTCCTCGCGGCGTTCCTCGGGCGTGGCGCGGCGGGCTTTCTGGCGGGGGCTGTCCACGCGGGGAGTTCCTTGTGCGGGGCGCCGGGGCGCGGTGGGTGGAATCGATACTAGGGGGCGCCGGGCAAGTTTGCCATGCCCCGCGACGAGGGAGGAGGCAAGCATGATCGAAGACGTATCGCTGCGGCTGAGCGGGGATTCCGGCGCGCCATTGACGGTGCCGGCCTGGCGCATCGACGCCGGCCGGCCGGGGCCGCGGGTGCACCTGCAGGCCGGGGTCCACGCCGACGAAATCGCCGGCATGCTGGTGCTGCACCAACTGCTGCCGAGGCTGCGCCGGGCGGCGGAGCAGGGGCGGCTCAACGGCAGCGTGACGCTGGTGCCCCAGGCCAACCCCTTCGGCATCGGCCAGTTCCGCCAGGGGCGCATCCTCGGCCGCCATCACGAAGCGACGGCGCGCAACTTCAACCGCGGCTTCCCGGCCTCGGCGAAAGCCACGGGCACAGTGGACAACCTCAGCGACTGGCAGCGCCAGCTGGCCGCGCTGGCGGCGCCGGCGGACATCGTCCTCGACCTGCATACCGACGACGAGGCGCTGCAGTACCTCTACGTCCACGAACGCCTGTGGCCGGCGGCGCAGGACCTGGCCGCGGCGCTGCGCGCCGAGCTGGCGATCATCTGGGAAGGCGACAGCGACGGCGCCTTCGAGGAAGTGGTGATCGCACCCTGGCTGGCCGAGGATCGCTTCGACGGGCGCCTGGTGGCCACGCTGGAACTGCGTGGCCAGGGCGACGTCAGCGACGCGCTGGCGCAGCAGGATGCTGACGGGCTGTGGGCCTTCCTCTGCGGGCGCGGGGTGATCGACGAAGCGGTGGAACTACCGGCCTGGCAAGGCGTGGCGGTGCCCATGGGTTTCATGGAAACGGTGTTCGCGCCGGTGGCCGGGGTGCTGGTGTTCGAGCGCGAGCTGGGCGAGGTGGTGCAGGCTGGCGAGCGCTTCGCCCGCATCATCGCGAGGCCGGGGGATGCCGGGAGCGAGGTGGTGCTGCGGGCGCCGCAGAGCGGGTTGTTCGTTACCCGCTATCGCGACCGGTTGATACAGCGCGGGGCGATTGCGGCGAAGTTCACCGGGGCGGCGCCGTCGAGCACCTGGACCTCCGGTGCGCTCGATCCATAACACCGCACGCCCTTTCGGCTTTTAGGCCTTTCGGCTTTTCGTAGGAGCGAGCTTGCTCGCGAACCAGCCCCACTGCGGAATCTGTTCGCGAGCAAGCTCGCTCCTACGAAGAGCACTGTGCGGCATCACAGCCAGATGGCGTTCCAGAAGGGATAGTCGGCGACGCGTTTCACCAGGCCTGCCCGCAGCGGATTGGCGATGATGTAGCGGGCGACGGCCTTGAGGTCTTCTTCATGCCGCAGAGCCCGGTCGTGGTAGCCGGATTGCCAGGCTTTTCCTGTTCGCTGCGAGGCTGCATTGATGGCGATAGCCGTGCGCGACTTGAAGCTTCGCATTACGTGTTCCAGGCGCTCTTCCTGAAGTTGCAACAGCCAATGCAGATGGTCCGGCATCAGAACCCAGGCGAGGGTCTGCAACTCCTCTGCATGGTGGATTTGCCGGCAGACCTGGCAGGCGGTCGCCCAGTCCTCGAAGAGGCGTTCGCGGTGGGGCGTGACCGTGGTGACCAGGTAGATCTGGCCGGGTATGGAATGGCGGCCCTTGCGCAGGTCCTTTCCGTGGAAGCCCATGGGGTGCTCCTTGCTGGGGTGGCGCTGGGAGCATGGCAGGGAGAGGTGTCGGATTTATCCGGGATGGGAGGTGTCTGGGGCGGTTCGCGAGCAAGCTCGCTCCTACAGGTCGGGCGTGGTACCTGCTTTTCGTAGGAGCGAGCTTGCTCGCGAACCCACCCAAACAAAAACGCCCGCACAACGGCGGGCGTTTTCACGAAGGCACCGAACTCAGTGATGCTCGCGCGTAGCGCGGAAGGTAATGTCCGGCCAGCGCTCTTCCATCAGGCTCAGGTTCACCCGGGTGGGGGCCAGGTAGGTGAGGTGGCCGCCGCCGTCCACGGAGAGGTTCTCGAAGGCCTTGTCCTTGAACTCCTTGAGCTTCTTCTCGTCCTTGCACTCGATCCAGCGGGCCGACCAGACGTTGATCTGCTCGTAGGCGCACTCGACCTTGTATTCCTCCTTCAGGCGGCTGGCGACCACGTCGAACTGCAGCACACCGACTGCGCCGAGGATGATGTCGTTGTTGCGCTCGGGGAAGAACACCTGGGTGGCGCCTTCCTCGGCCAGTTCCTGCAGGCCCTGGCGCAGCTGCTTGGACTTCAGCGGGTCCTTCAGGCGCACGCGGCGGAACAGTTCCGGGGCGAAGTGCGGGATGCCGGTGAAGCCCAGGTTCTCGCCTTCGCTGAAGGTGTCGCCGATCTGGATGGTGCCGTGGTTGTGCAGGCCGATGATGTCGCCGGCGTAGGCCTCTTCCAGCTGCTCGCGCTCGCTGGAGAAGAAGGTCAGGGCGTCGGCGATCTTCACGTCCTTGCCCAGGCGCACGTGGCGCATCTTCATGCCCTTCTCGTACTTGCCCGAGCAGATGCGCATGAAGGCGATGCGGTCGCGGTGTTTCGGGTCCATGTTCGCCTGGATCTTGAACACGAAGCCTGTGAACTTCTCCTCGGTGGGCTGCACTTCGCGCTCGTGGGTGGCGCGCGCCAGCGGCTGCGGGGCCCAGTCGACGATGCAGTCGAGCACCTGGTCGACGCCGAAGTTGCCCAGCGCGGTACCGAAGAACACCGGGGTCATCTCGCCCTTGAGGAAGGCGTCCTTGTCGAACTCGTGGCAGGCGCCCTGCACCAGTTCCAGCTCTTCGAGGAAGTTGTCGTAGAGGTCGCCCAGGTGCGCGCGGGCCTCGTCGGAGTCGAGCTTGTCGATGACCTGGGTCTCGATGCGCTCGTGACCGTGGCCGGGCACGTAGACGATGATCTTGTCCTCGGCCAGGTGGTACACGCCCTTGAAGTCCCGGTAGCAGCCGATCGGCCAGGTGATGGGCGCGGCCTTGATCTTCAGCACCGCCTCGATCTCGTCGAGCAGCTCGATGGGGTCGCGGATGTCGCGGTCGAGTTTGTTGATGAAGCTGACGATGGGCGTGTCGCGCAGGCGGCAGACTTCCATCAGGGCGATGGTCCGCGGCTCGACGCCTTTACCGCCGTCGAGCACCATCAGCGCCGAGTCCACCGCGGTCAGGGTGCGGTAGGTGTCTTCGGAGAAGTCTTCGTGGCCGGGGGTGTCGAGCAGGTTGACCATGTGCTCGCGGTAGGGGAACTGCATCACCGAGGTGGTGATGGAGATGCCGCGCTGCTTCTCCATTTCCATCCAGTCGGAGGTCGCATGGCGGTCGGACTTGCGCGACTTCACGGTACCGGCGACGGCGATGGCCTTGCCCATCAGCAGCAGCTTCTCGGTGATGGTGGTCTTACCGGCGTCGGGGTGGGAGATGATCGCGAAGGTGCGGCGCTTGGCGACTTCGGCGGCCTGGTTGGTCATGGGTGCGTGCCTGCTGGAGTTCGGTGACGGCGGGCGCGGTCGGCCCGGAAAAGCGCGGGATTATAGCCCAAAGCCTTGCGTCGCCGGCAGGTGCGGCGACGCAAGGCCCCGCCTCAGTGGCCGTCGTCGGCCGCGGGCGCCGCGCCGCGGTAGATGGTGCGCACCAGCGGGCCGATGGACAGGCCCTGGAGCAGGATGGACACCAGCACCACCACGTAGGTCAGGCTGAGGATCAGGTCGCGCTGCTCGCCCAGCGGCAGCGACAGCGCCAGGGCCACCGAGACGCCGCCGCGCAGGCCGCCCCAGACCAGGATGCGGATGGTTCCGCCCGGCACCTGGCGGCGCCCAGCCTCGGTCTGGCGCAGCACCAGGATGGCCGGGGCCACGGTGAGCAGGCGCGAGGCCAGCACCGCGCCGCCGAGGGCGAAGGCGGCCACCACGTGCAGCCAGTTGAACGGCAACAGCAGCAGTTCCAGGCCGATCAGGGCGAACAGCAGGGCGTTGAGGATTTCGTCGATCAGCTCCCAGAACTTGTCGATGTAGCGCCGCGTCTCGTCGGACATGGCGTACTGGCGCGCCTGGTTGCCGATGATCAGCCCGGCCACCACCATGGCGATCGGCGCCGACACGTGCAGGCGCGCGGCCAGGGCGGCGCCGCCGATGACCAGGGCGAGGGTCAGCATCACTTCCACCTGGTACTGGTCGATGCCGCGCATCATCAGGAACACCCCGTAGCCCAGCGCCGCGCCGAACAGCACGCCGCCCACCGCCTCCTGCAGGAATAGCCAGGCGGTGGCCGAGACGGTCGGCGTCTCGCCGGCCATGAGGATGCCCAGGAGGATGGTGAACACCACCACCGCGGTGCCGTCGTTGAACAGCGACTCGCCGACGATGGTGGTGGCCAGCGGCTTGGGCGCGCCGGCCGAGCGCAGGATGCCGAGCACGGCGATGGGGTCGGTGGGCGAGATGAGCGCGCCGAACAGCAGGCAATAGATGAAGTCCACGTGCCAGCCGAACAGGGCGAAGGTGTAGTAGGCCAGGTAGCCGATCACCGTGGTGGCGATCAGCACGCCGAAGGTGGCCAGCAGGCCGATGGGCCACTTGTAGTTGCGCAGGTCGCTGAGGTTCACGTGCAGGGCGCCGGCGAACAGCAGCGCGGGCAGGAACCAGGTCATCAGCACTTCGGAGAAGTCGATGCGGCGGATGATCTGCTGCATCTCCACCTCCAGCACCGGGTAGCCGGCCATCGACAGGCCCTGGGCGAGGAGCGAGAACACCAGCGCCGTGGCCATCACGCCGATGGTCGGCGGCAGCCGCACGAAGCGGTAGTTCACGTAGGTGAGCAGGGTGGTCAGCGTGATGAACGCCGCGGCGAGGTCGAGCATGTCGCAGGTACTCCTTGGCAAGGCAAGTGGGCCGGCCCCAGTGACCTATCCCTGGGTCGGGGGCACGCGGAAAGAGACCGGATGATAACCGGATATGGCGGACATATTGGCGAGCGCCGAGGTTTCGTCCGACAGGGGCGGGGAGTATGGGTTCCTCCCGTGGTCAGGGTTTCCGAGCCTGGTGCGCGAACTTTCTCCAAAACCTGGTGCGTGACGATGCTGCGGATGAACCCTCGTCGCTGTCCCGGGTCTGTCAAAAAGAAGGGGGATGATCGGGGCGTTCCGAAACCCCTGGAAAGCCCGTGCTGTGCGGTATTCCGTGCATTTTGTGGAGTATCTAGAACAGTCAACCGGCAAGGCGACAAAGGGATTCGGGAAAGCGGCAATTTCTGGTTGAACTCACGGACTTCAGGTCCTAAAGTTCGCGCCCGAACGTCCATGCTGGAAACGATCCATCCGGCTCAAGTACTGACGACGAGAGTCTGCCTGACTAATCAGTTCAGTGGTTTCTGCGAGCCCTTCGCAGAAAGCGCCGGGCACCAGGTGATACTCGGCGACATGCCTTGGGAAGTAGGCGAACCAAAGTGGGGAAACGGATTAGACGTTCAGCTTCACCCCTACGTATCCATGTGTTTTGCCATTGGGAGTCCCAACCATGTCCATCAAGGTCGAGGATTACTTCGCCCCTGAAACCTTCCAGCGTATGAAGGCATTTGCCGACAAGCAGGAAACCCCCTTCGTCGTCATCGACAAGCAGACCATCGCCGACGCCTACGACCAGCTGACCCACTGCTTCCCGTTCGCCAAGGTGTACTACGCGGTCAAGGCCAACCCGGCCACCGAGATCACCGAGCTGCTGCGCGACAAGGGCTCGAACTTCGACATCGCCTCGATCTACGAGCTGGACAAGGTGATGAAGACCGGCGTGGGCCCGGAGCGCATCAGCTACGGCAACACCATCAAGAAAGCCAAGGACATCCGCTACTTCTACGAGAAGGGCGTGCGCCTGTTCGCCACCGACTCCGAGGCCGACCTGCGCAACATCGCCAAGGCCGCCCCGGGTTCCAAGGTCTACGTGCGCATCCTCACCGAGGGTTCGACCACCGCCGACTGGCCGCTGTCGCGCAAGTTCGGCTGCCAGACCGACATGGCCATGGACCTGCTGATCCTCGCCCGCCAGCTGGGCCTGGTGCCCTACGGCATCTCCTTCCACGTCGGCTCGCAGCAGCGTGACATCTCCGTGTGGGATGCCGCCATCGCCAAGGTCAAGGTGATCTTCGAGCGTCTGAAGGAAGAAGACGGCATCGAGCTGAAGATGATCAACATGGGCGGCGGCTTCCCGGCCAACTACATCGCCAAGACCAACGACCTGGAAACCTACGCCGAGGAGATCATCCGCTTCCTCAAGGAAGATTTCGGCGACGACCTGCCGGAAATCATCCTCGAGCCGGGCCGCTCGCTGATCGCCAACGCCGGCATCCTGGTCAGCGAAGTGGTGCTGGTGGCGCGCAAGTCGCGCACCGCGGTGGAGCGCTGGGTGTACGCGGACGTGGGCAAGTTCTCCGGCCTGATCGAAACCATGGACGAGTCCATCAAGTTCCCGATCTGGACCGAGAAGAAGGGCGAGATGGAAGAAGTGGTGATCGCCGGCCCGACCTGCGACAGCGCCGACATCATGTACGAGCACTACAAGTACGGCCTGCCGCTGAACCTGGCCGCCGGCGACCGCCTGTACTGGCTGTCCACCGGCGCCTACACCACCAGCTACAGCGCGGTGGAATTCAACGGCTTCCCGCCGCTGAAGGCCTTCTACATCTGAGCCGCAGCTGAACCGAAGAAACCCCGCCGATGCGGGGTTTTTTCTTTTGTCCCAGCCAATGCCTTTCCGACTGCGCCGAGGTGCTTTTCGTAGGATTGCCGGAGGAGCGGCTTTTCGTAGGAGCGAGCTTGCTCGCGAACCAACCCTCCAGCACCGTGCCAGCCCGGTTCGCGAGCAAGCTCGCTCCTACGAAGAGCACCTCGGCGCAGCCTACAGTTCCTGGATGGCACGGGCGTAGGAGCGGACCCTGTCCGCGATAGCCGGAGGTGTCGGCGCGATTCGCGGATGAGATCCGCTCCTACGCTGCCCCACCCACGCCATTCCCATGTAGGAGCGCGCCCTGCGCGCGAAATCGCGGGCAGGGCCCGCTCCTACAGTTCCAGGGAAGCACGGGCGTAGGAGCGGACCCTGTCCGCGATAGCCGGAGGTGTCGGCGCGATTCGCGGATGAGATCCGCTCCTACGCTACCCCACCCACGCCATTCCCCTGTAGGCGCGCGCCCTCAACCCTCGTTGGCCTGGCGCACTTGTACGGCGGCCGGCGCCTTGCTTGCCTTGGCCAACTGCTGGTCGCCCATTGCGTTATCCAGCGGCAACTTGTCGAACTCGTGCAGGCCGTTCTTCGCGTAGGGATCGCCGATCCAGCGTGGCGCCGCGACGAACTCGGGGCTGACCAGGCTCTTGCCCGGCTCGTAGCGGTCGTAGCTCAGGCCCGCCAGGTCGGACAGGGTGTGGATCAGGTGCGAGCTGCTGTAGGGCCTTCCGCTCAGCGCCTGCAGGTCGCGCGGATGGGCCTGTTGCCAGCTCGGCGAGGTCCAGAGCAGGAAGGGGATGGTGTACATCGGCCGCGTCGGGTCGCCCTCGTTGCGCCCCAGGCGGTCGTGCTTGCCGGAGCTGAAGACTTCCTCGCCATGGTCGGAGAGGTACACCAGGAAGCCGTTCGGCTCGCTGGCGGCGTAGCGCTTGATCAGGTTGGCGACCACGAAGTCGTTGTGCAGCACCGCGTTGTCGTAGGCGTTGTAGGTGTCCGCCTGATCGTCCGAGAGCCCGGCCGGCACGCCCTGGCGGTCGTTGAAGCGGGCCGAGGCCTCGGGGTAGCGATAGCGGTAGTCCATGTGGGTGCCCAGCAGGTGCACCACGATGAGTTTCTTCGGCGCCGGGTCCTTGAGCACCTGTTCGAAGGGCGCGAAGACCACGTCGTCGTACTGGCGGGCGTTCTGGTTGCGCTGGTTGTTCAGGTAGAACTGCTCGTCCGTCTGCTGCGAGAAGGTGGTGAGCATGGTGTTGCGCTTGGTCATCGTCTGCTGGTTGGTGATCCAGAAGGTCTTGTAGCCGGCCTGTTTCATCAGGTTGATCAGCGACGGGTCGGTGAGGAAGCGGTCCGGTTGCTGCTCGTCGCCGAAGGTGAGGATCTGCTGCATCACCTCGATGGTGTAGGGGCGCGGCGAGACCACGTCCTTGAACACCGTCAGGTTGCGGTCGCCGGCGGCCAGGGCGTCGAGGTTCGGCGTGGTCGGCCGGTCGTAGCCGTACAGGTGCATGTGCTCGCGGGTGGTGGATTCGCCCAGCACCAGCACCAGGGTGCGCGGCGCCTCGCCGCTGTCATCCTTGAGGTTCTTCAGCGGCGGCAGGGCGGCGTTGCGCTGCAGCAGCTTCTGCATGTTGTCCAACTGCTGGCGGTACTGCGCGTAGCCCACCACCAGTTGCCAGGGCACCGCTGGCTCCATGCGCTGCTGCACCTTCTCCAGGGCCTGGGCGAAGCTGCGCTCCTGGCTGACCATCTGCTTGTAGAAGGGGTAGGCCAGGTTCGCCGCCACCAGCAGCACGGCCAGGGCCACCCGGGCCGGCGCCGGCATGCGCAGCGGGCGCACGCGCCGCCACAGCAGCACCGCCACCGCGGTATAGAGCAGCAGCGCCAGGCACAGCCAGGTGCTGAAGTACTGGCTGAAGTATTCGCCGGCCTCGGCTGTGTTCGACTCGAACATGACGAAGATGACGCTCTGCGAGAACTCCTGGTGGTAGATGCCGAAGTAGCTCAGGCCCACCAGCGAGGCCGCCCACAGCACCAGGCCGATCAGCGCCGCCAGGCCGCGGGTGAAGCGCGGCAGCAGCAACGGCGGGGCCAGCCACAGGCTGCTGAGGAAGAAGGCGTCGCGGAAGCCGGCGAAGCCGGTGGTGCCGCTGAACAGGATCAGCGCCTGGGTGACGCCGGAGAAGTACCAGAAGAACAGCAGCAGCCAGCCCAGGCCGGCCCAGTCCACCTTGCGGCGGGAGGGGTTGGTTGCAGTCGACACGCTTGCCTCGTCTTGCAGGGGCCGCCCGTGCGGGGCGGTCAGTTGGGCAGCGAGCCTAGCGGGGAGCGTGTGAAGGGCGGGGCAAGGGCGTGTGAAAAAAACGTCAAGAAATCGCTTACAGGCGTTTGAGCGCCGCGGCGAACAGGTCGGCGTCGGCCGTCTCGCCGAGTTCCGCGGCGCGCCGGTAGTAGGCCAGGGCCAGGCTGCGCAGTTCCGCCTGCGGCGCCCGTTCCAGCTGCTCGCGGGCCACCCGCAGGAAGTTCAGGTTGCCGCCCTCCAGGGCGCGCAGCAGCCAGTAGCGCGCGTCCTCCACCTCGCCCCGTTCGGCCAGTGCCGCGGCGTGGCTGAACTGGCCGCGGAAGTCGCCGGCCACCGCCGAGCGGCGGTACCACTCGCGGGCCTGCTCGGGGTCGCGCGGCACGCACAGGCCTTCCTCGTAATGGCGGCCGACCAGGTTCATCGACTTGGCGTGGCCGAGGTCGGCGGCGCGCCGGTACAGCGCCAGGGCATGGGCCGCGTCGCGTGGCACGCCGCGGCCGGTGGCCAGCAGGTTGGCCAGGTTGTACAGGCCCCAGTCGAGGTCCACGGCCGCCGCGCGGGCGTAGTGCTCGGCTGCCTCGGCGGGGTTGGCGGGCACGCCCCAGCCGTGCTCCAGGCAGCGTCCGAGCATGTTGCGCGCCATGGCGTGGCCGCGCTCGGCGGCGATGCGGAACCAGGTCGCCGCCAGCGCGGCGTCGCTCTCGATGCCCTGGCCGTCGAGGAGGATCTGCCCGAGCAGCGCCTGGGCCTCGACGTCGCCCTGGCGCGCGGCTTCGAGGATGGCCGCCGCGACCTGGCGCGGGTCGCTGGCCAGGCGGGCGCGCAATTGCTCCACCGAGAGCTCTTCGCGCCGGCGCAGGACGAACGCCATGTCAGACCTCGACCCAGCGCCGCAGCAGGTTGTGGTAGGTGCCGGTCAGCTCGACCAGGGCCGGGTGCTCCGGCACGTCGGCGCTGAGCTTCTGGATCGCCTGGTCCATCTGGAACAGCAGGGCGCGCTGGCTGTCCTCGCGCACCAGGCTCTGCGTCCAGAAGAACGAGGCGAAGCGCGCGCCGCGGGTCACCGGCTCGACCTTGTGCAGGCTGGTGCCGGGGTAGAGCACCAGGTCGCCGGCCGGCAGCTTCACGCGCTGCTCGCCGTAGGTGTCCTGGATGACCAGTTCGCCGCCGTCGTAGTCCTCGGGGTCGCTGAAGAACAGGGTGGAGGAGAGGTCGGTGCGCACCCGTTCGCGGCCGCCCTGCACGTCGCGCACGGCGTTGTCGATGTGGAAGTCGAAGTTGCCGCCGCCGGTGTAGCAGTTGAACAGCGGCGGGAACACCTTGTGCGGCAGGGCCGCGGACATGAACAGCGGGCTCTGCCACAGGCGCAGCAGCATGGCCTCGGCGATCTCGCGGGCCAGCGGGTGGTCCTGGGCCAGCTGCAGGTTGTGCTTGGCCTTGGCCGACTGGTAGCCGGCGGTGGCCTTGCCGTCGCCCCATTCGGCCTGTTCCAGGGCGGTGCGGATGCGGGTCACCTCGTCGCGGGTGAACAGGCCGGGGATGTGCAGCAACATGGCGGGGCTCGATCAGATGAAAATCCGATGCCGATGATAGACATTTGCATTTGCAGCGTATAGCGGAGGTGGCGAACGGTCGCACGGAGTAAATGTAAATGTTGTAAATAAAGTGCGTCTGATAATATTTACTAATTGATACAGATTCTCGTTTTGCACTAGATTGCGCCGCCTTCAGCAAGTCCCTGGGGAGGGAACTTTCGATGTCGCGTCAATCTGTCGAAGCCACCGGCGCTCCGCGCCTGCTGGTCTCCGCCGTCGGTGTGGCCATCACCGCCATGTCCGGCAGCCACTTCGCCCAGGCGGCGGAGTCCACCGAGAAGAAGCCCGCACAGGATGTGCTGTCGCTGGATGCCGACACCGTCGTCGGCCAGCAGGGCGAAGAAACCTACAACGTCCAGCAGTCGGCCTCGCAGAAGTACACCGCGCCGCTGCTCGACACGCCCAAGACCGTCACCGTGATCCCGCAGCAGGTGATTAAGGACACCGGCGCCCTGACCCTGGTCGATGCCCTGCGCACCACGCCCGGCATCACCTTCGGCGCCGGCGAGGGTGGCAACCCGGCGGGCGACCGTCCGTTCATCCGCGGCTTCAACGCCGAGAGCGACACCTTCCTCGACGGCATGCGCGACGTCGCCTCGCAGACCCGCGAAGTGTTCAACATCGAGCAGATCGAAGTCGGCAAGGGCCCGGGCTCGGCCTACACCGGCGCCGGCTCCACCGGCGGCAGCCTGAACCTGGTCAGCAAAACCGCCAAGCTGCAGGACTTCAACGACGCCAGCTTCACCTACGGTTCCGACCAGACCCACCGCACCACCCTGGACGTCAACCACACCCTGGGCGACAACGCGGCCTTCCGCCTGAACCTGATGAAGCACGAAGCCAACGTCGCCGGCCGCGACGACGTCAGCGTCAGCCGCTGGGGCGTAGCGCCGACCATCACCTTCGGCTTCAACACCCCGACCCGCGCAACCTTCTCCTACTACCACCTGGCTACCGACGACATCCCGGACTACGGCCTGCCGCTGACCAACGTCGACCGCAGCAAGCACAACCCGAGCAAGCCGGCCTCGGTCGACCGCGACAATTTCTACGGCCTGACCCACCGCGACTACCGCAAGAGCACCACCGACAGCGGCACCTTCCGCATCGAGCACGACCTCAACGACGACCTGACGCTGTCCAACAGCTTCCGCATGGTCCGCACCACGCTCGACTACGTGGTCAGCAACCCCGACGACAGCCGCGGCAACGTCGCCAACGGCTACGTCTATCGCTCGTCGAAGAACCGCAATTCCACCTCCAAGGGCTGGGTCAACCAGACCGACCTGAAGGCCACCTTCGACACCGGCAGCATCAGGCACAGCCTGGTGACCGGCCTGGAGTTCAGCTACGAGGACGTGCACAACCGCCCCTACGTGGTGACCCCGGGGGCCGCGGGCAACACCTGCAACGCCGCCCTGCTGGCCAGCGGCGACTGCACCAGCCTGGCCAACCCGACGCCCAAGGACCCCTGGACCGGCAGCATCGTCGACAGCCAGGCCTACACCGACACCGATACCAAGACCTCGGCCGTCTACGTGTTCGACACCCTCAAGCTCAACGAGCAGTGGGACCTGAACCTGGGCCTGCGCTACGACGACTTCGACACCGAGTCCAGCGGCTACAGCACCGGTGGCCGCGGCTCGGCGCCGGGCAACTTCAAGCGCGAGAGCAACACCCACTTCTGGAACTACCAGACCGGCCTGGTCTACAAGCCGCTGCCCAACGGCAGCATCTACCTGGCCTGGTCCACCTCCAGCAACCCCAGCGGCGAGACCGCAGGCGAGGGCGGCCAGGAAGTCAGCGCGGCCAACACCAGCCTGGACCCGGAACGCAACCGCAACCTGGAGCTGGGCACCAAGTGGGACTTCTTCGACGAGGCGCTGTCGCTGAACGCCGCGGTGTTCCGCACCGACAAGACCAACGCCCGCGTCGCCGACCCGGACAACAGCTCCTTCCAGGTGCTCGACGGCGAACAGCGCGTGCAGGGCGTGGAACTGGGCTTCAGCGGCCAGCTGACGCCCAAGTGGAAGGTCTTCGGCGGCTACACCTACCTGGATAGCGAGATCCGCAAGTCGACCACCAAGTCCGACGAAGGCAACCGCATGCCGCAGGTGGCGCCGAACAACTTCACCCTGTGGACCACCTACGAGGTGCTGCAGGACCTGACCATCGGCGGCGGCACCACCTACGTGGACAAGCAGTTCGGCAACACTGCCAACTCGACCTACATCCCGTCCTACTGGCGCTACGACGCCATGGCCAGCTACAAGCTGAGCAAGAACGTCGACCTGCAGCTGAACGTGCAGAACCTGACCGACAAGCGTTACTTCGACCAGGTCTACAGCACCCACATGGCCCACGTGGCCCCGGGCCGCACGGCGCTGCTGGGGGTGAACCTGCACTTCTGATCGCACGGCCTTCCGTGCACCCCGCCCGTTGCTCCTTCGGGCGGGGTTTTCTATTGTTTGGCGCCCCGCGCCCGAGGTGAGAGCAAGGTGTTGAAGAAAGTCTGGTTCCAGCTGCATTGGTTCTTCGGCATAAGCGCCGGCCTGGTGCTGGCCCTGATGGGCGTGACCGGGGCGGCGCTGTCGTTCCAGGACGAACTGCTGCGCGCCTTCAACCCTGCCAGCCTGACGGTGCAGGAGCAGCCCGGCGGCACCCTGGCGCTGGACGAACTGGTACGGCGGGTGGAGTCCGCCGAGCCGGGCAAAAAGGTGTCCTTCGTCTGGGCCAAGGTCGACGGCGACGAGGCCGCGCGCATCTTCTTCACCCCGCCGCCGGGCCAGCGCCGCGGCGAATCGCGCTACGTCGACCCCTACACCGGTGCCTCGCTGCCGGCGCCGTCCGGGGAAGGCTTGTTCATGTTCATCATGCAGCTGCACCGCTTCCTGGCCCTGGGCGAGTTCGGCAAGCAGGTGACCGCTGCCTGCACCCTGATCCTCATCTATTTCTGCCTCTCCGGCCTGTACCTGCGCTGGCCGCGCAAGACCCTGAGCTGGCGCGCCTGGCTGGCCCTGGACTGGCGCAAGAAGGGCCGCGCCTTCAACTGGGACCTGCACGCCGTGGCCGGCACCTGGTGCCTGGCCTTCTACCTGCTGGCCTCGCTGACCGGCCTGTACTGGTCCTACGACTGGTACCGCGGCGCGCTGTTCAAGCTGCTCGACGACGCCCCGGCCGGCCAGCAGCGCCAGGGCGGCCGCGGTGGCCGTGGCGGCGAAGCGCCCAAGGGGCCGCCGCTGGAAGTGGACTACAGCGCCCTGTGGAACACCCTGCGCAGCACCGCCGGCCCTGGCCTTGAGGCCTACAACCTGCGCCTGCCGCCGGTGGGTGGGCAGCCGGCCACGGTGTTCTACCGCCTGGACGACGCCACCCACGAACGCGCCTTCAACGAAATGCGCATCGATCCGAAGAGCGGCCGCCTGCTGGGCGACAAGCGCTACGCCGACAGCAGCTTCGGCAAGCAACTGCTGACCAGCGTCTACGCCCTGCACGTGGGCAGCTACTTCGGTATGCCCGGGCGCATCCTGATGATGCTGGCGAGCCTGGCCATGCCGCTGTTCTTCGTCACCGGCTGGCTGCTCTACCTCGACCGCCGGCGCAAGAAGAAGGCCGCCCAGGCCGCCCGCGTCGAACTGGCTGGCGCCGGCGGCGCCGATGCCTGGCTGGTGGGCTACGCCAGCCAGAGCGGTTTCGCCGAGCAACTGGCCTGGCAGAGCGCCGGGCAGCTGCAGGCCGCGGGCCTGGCGGTGCGCGTCGAGCCCCTGGCGCGCCTGGACCGCCAGCAACTGGAGCAGACGCGCAACGCGCTCTTCGTGGTCAGCACCTTCGGCGACGGCGAGGCCCCGGACAGCGCCCGCGGCTTCGAGCGCAAGCTGCTCGGCGAAGCCGCCGGCCTCGGCCAGCTGCGCTTCGCCATGCTCGCCCTGGGCGACCGCCAGTACCAGGCCTTCTGCGGCTTCGCCCGGCGGATGCAGGGCTGGCTGCAAGGGCAGGGCGCGCAGCCGCTGTTCGACGGCGTGGAAGTGGACAACGGCGACGCCGCTGCCCTGCGCGAGTGGCAGCAACACCTGGCGCAACTGACCGGCGTGGCCGCGCCGACGCCCTTCGCCGCGCCGCAATACGAGCTGTGGAGCCTGGCCGCTCGCGAACACCTGAACCCCGGCAGCCAGGGCCAGTCCACCTGGCTGCTGCGCCTGCAGGCGCCGGCCGGCAGCAGCGCCGACTGGCGCGCCGGCGACCTGGTGGAAATCCTTCCGCAGCACCCGCGCGAACGCGTGCTGGCGTGGCTGGCGCGCCTGGGCGTGGACAGCATGGCTTGCGTCGAGGTCGACGGCGGCCGCGTGGGCCTGGCCGAAGCCCTGACCGGGCGCGAGCTGCCGGCCTCCCTCGGCCATCTGGTCGGCCTGCACCCACAGGCCGTGCTGGACGCCCTGGTGCCGCTGGCGGCGCGGGAATACTCCATCGCCTCGCTGCCCAGCGACGGCGCCCTGGAGCTGATCGTGCGCCAGGAGCGCCACCCCGACGGCAGCCTGGGCGTGGGCTCCGGCTGGCTCACCGAATACCTGCAACCCGGCGCCGGCCTGGCCCTGCGCCTGCGCCGCAACGCCGGCTTCCACCTGCCGGAGGAAGACCGCCCGCTGATCCTGATCGGCAACGGCACCGGCCTGGCCGGCCTGCGCTCGCTGCTGCGCGCCAGCATAGGCGCGGGCCGCCGGCGCAACTGGCTGCTGTTCGGCGAACGCAACCGCGAGCACGACTTCTACTGCCGCGAAGAGCTGGAGGACTACCTGCTGAGCGGCGAACTCCAGCGCCTGGACGTGGCGTTCTCCCGCGACCAGGCGAGCAAGGTCTACGTGCAGGACGTGCTGCGTGAACGTGCTGAGGAGTTGCGGCAGTGGCTGGAAGAGGGCGCGGCGATCTACGTCTGCGGCAGCCTGGAAGGCATGGCCGGCGGCGTGGATGCGGTGCTGCGCGAAGCGCTGGGTGACCTGGCGGTGGAAGCGTTGCTGGAAGAAGGGCGCTATCGGCGGGATGTTTATTAAAGAGGCTGAAGGCTGAAGGCGGAAAGGCTCTTACCTCCAGCCTTCAGCCTCTAGCCTCCAGCGGCTCTTCAAACCCAGAGAATGAACGCCAGGATCGCCCCGAAGAACGCCCACTTCTGCAGGTAGTACAGCTTGCGGTTGCGCTTCTTCAGCGCCTTGCCCTGCAGGCGGATCTTGTACAGCGTGCCGAAGGCGCGGTTGATGCCGCCGGTCTTGTCGCCGTCGTCGTTGGGCGAGGCGGCGGCGGCCATCACGTTGCGGCTGAACCAGCGGTTGAAGGCCTGCGCCCAGCGGTATTTCAGCGGCCGCTCGACGTCGCAGAAGAGGATCACCCGGTCGTGCTCGGTGGTGTTTTCGGCGTAGTGGATGTAGGTCTCGTCGAACACCACGGCCTCGCCGTCCTTCCACGCATAGCGCTGGCCGTCCACCTCGATGAAGCAGCCCTCGTCGTTCGGCGTGAACAGCCCCAGGTGGTAGCGCAGCGAGCCGGCGTAGGGGTCGCGGTGGCGCACCAGGCGCGAGCCCGGCGGCAGCTCGGCGAACATCGCCGCCTTCACCGAGGGGATCTCCCGCAGCAGCGCGGTGGTCTGCGGGCAGACCACGTCGGCCGAGGGATGGGCGTCGTCGTACCACTTCAGGTAGAAGCGCTTCCAGCCGGTCTTGAAGAAGGAGTTGAAGCCGACGTCGTTGTACTGCTCGGAGCGCTTGATGCTGCCGGCCTCGCGCAGGCGCAGGGCCTCGGCGCGGATGACTTCCCAGTTGTCGGTGAGCTTCTGCATCTCCGGGAAGGCGTTGGGCGTCAGGTAGGGCGTGTTGGGCACCCTGGAGAACAGGTACATGAAGCAGTTCAGCGGGGCGAGGAAGCTGGAGTGGTCGCTCAGCTGCCGGGACAGCTTGTGGCGGACCTTGCCGCGTACGTGCACATAGGCGATGCAGGCCGCGTAGGCAGCCAGGATCAGGGCTTTCATCTTCGAGTCGATGGCTTTCGGCGGGAGGAAGCGAAGGATATTACTCCCCTGAATCGTTACTGAATATTCCTAAGACTAAATGATGGCCCTCTGGTTTAACCTAGGGATGTTTCCGAAACTCGCCGGCGAAGTCGAGGCAGTATCATGACCGATCAGTCAACTCGCATCCTGCTCAACTGCGACATGGGGGAAAGCTACGGCGCCTGGCGCATGGGCGACGACGTCCACGCCATGCCGCTGATCGACCAGGCCAACCTGGCCTGCGGCTTCCACGCCGGCGACCCGCTGACCATCCAGCGCACCGTGCGCCTGGCGCTGGAGCAGGGCGTGAGCATAGGCGCGCATCCGTCCTACCCCGACCTGGCCGGTTTTGGCCGCCGTCATATGAGCTGTTCGCCGGAAGAGGTGCAGGCCCTGGTGCTGTACCAGGTGGGCGCGCTGGACGCCTTCTGCCGCGCCGCCGGCACCCGCGTCGACTACGTGAAGCCCCACGGCGCGCTGTACAACGACCTAGTGCGCGACGACGCCCTGCTGGCAGCGGTGCTCGATGCCTGCGCGGCCTACCGCAAGGGCCTGCCGCTGATGGTCCTGGCCCTGGCCGACAACCGCCGCGAACTGGCCCTGGCCGACGCCGCCGACGTGCCGCTGATGTTCGAGGCCTTCGCCGACCGCGCCTATCTGTCCGACGGCCAGCTGGCCCCGCGGCGCCTGGCCGGCGCGGTGCACCACGAGCCGCAGCGCATCCTCGACCAGGCCCTGGCCATCGCCCGTGGCGAACCCTTCCCGGACATCGACGGCAACCCGCTGCGGCTGCGCGCCGACAGCCTCTGCGTGCACGGCGACAACCCCGAATCCCTGGCGGTGCTGCGGCGCCTGCGTGGCCTGCTGGACGCCGCATGATCCGCGTCGAGCCCTTCGGCGCCGAAGCCCTGCTGCTGACCCTGGCCGAACACCCGGACGTGCACCTGCCGCTGCGCATCGCCGCCCTGGCCGAACGCCTGCGCTCGGCCCTGGGCGAGGTGCTGACCGACCTGGTGCCGGGCTGGACCACGCTGCTGCTGCACTACGACCTGCGCTGCACCGAGCCCCTCGACCTGCAGCGCCGCCTGGCGCCGCTGCTGGCGGACTGGCCCGGCCCCGAGCCGAGCGACGACGCCGGGCGCCTGCATGAAATCGGCGTGTGGTACGCCGGCGAGGACCTCGACGAGGTGGCCCGGCGTTGTGGCCTGCAGCGGGACCAGGTGATCGAGCTGCACAGCGCCCGCGAGTACCGCGTCGGCGCCATCGGTTTCGCCCCGGGCTTCGCCTACCTCGGCGAGCTGGACGAGCGCCTGGCCCTGCCGCGCCGGGCCAACCCGCGCATCCGCGTGGCGGCCGGCAGCCTGGCTATCGCCGAGCGGCAGACCGCGGTCTATCCACAGGCCTCGCCGGGCGGCTGGCACCTGCTGGGGCTCACCGCGCAGCGCCTGTTCGACCCACACCAGGAGCCGCCGTGCCCGCTGGCAGTGGGCGACCGGGTGCGTTTCCTGCCCATCGACGAGGCTGCCTTCCGCCGCGCCGGAGGCTGCCCATGAGTGGCCTGCGGGTGCTCAAGGCCGGCCCGCTGAGCCTGCTGCAGGATGCCGGCCGCCACGGCTGGCAGCATCTGGGTGTTTCCACCGGCGGGCCTGTGGATATCCATGCCGCGGCCTGGGCCAACCATCTGCTGGGCAACGCCTGGGGCACGCCGCTGCTGGAGGTAGCCCTCGGCGGCCTGCGCCTGCGGGCCGAAGCGGATTGCTGGTTGGCGCTGTGCGGTGCGCAAGTGCCGATTCGCGTGGGCGGCGATGCACGCCCCGGCTGGTCGCGCTTTGCCCTGCGCGCCGGGCAGGAACTGGAACTGGGCTTCGCCGCCAGCGGCCAGCGCGCCTACCTGGCGGTGGCGGGCGGCTTCCGCGTCGAACCCGTGCTGGGTAGCGTCGCCACCCAGCGCCGCGAGGGCCTGGGCGGCCTGCACGGCGACGGCCGGGCGCTGGAGGAGGGCGACCTGCTGCCTTGCGCGGCTAGCGGTGCAGCCTTCGAACGCGGCGCCAGCGTGCCCTGGCCCTACGTGCCGGACTACCGCGAGACGCCGGTGCTGCGCGTGCTGCCCGGCGGCGACGTCTTCGAGCCGGAGCAGCGGGGGGCCTTCTTCGAGCGCACCTGGCAACTCAGCCCGCAATCCGACCGCATGGGCGCGCGCCTGCACGGTGAGCCGATCCGCGCACCCAGCCGGCAATGGTCGCTGGGCATGGTCCGCGGCGCCATCCAGGTGCCGCCGGACGGCCAGCCCATCGTCCTGCAGGCCGACCACCAGAGCATGGGCGGCTATCCGCTGCTCGGTTTCGTCCACCCCCTGGACCTGGGCCGCCTGGCGCAGTGCCCGGCCCACGCCGAGGTGCGCTTTGTCGAGACGACGCTGGAAGTGGCGCAGGACGAGCTGCGGCGCTTCTACCGTTTCTTCCGCGGCTAGCGGGGCAGGTGCTGCAGGGGCAGCGGCGCCGATTCCTTGAGGGTGCTGATGGCGAAGTTGCTGCGGATGTCGCTCACCCCCGGCAGTTTCAGCAGGGTGCCGGTGAGGAAGTGCTCGTAGGCGCGCAGGTCCGGGACCACCACCTGCAGCAGGAAATCCGATTCGCCGGAGACCAGGTGCACCGAGATCACCTCGGGCAGGTCGACCACCGCGCGGCGGAAGGCTTCGGCCTGTTCCTCGTGGTGGCGCTCCACCTTGATCCCGACGAACACCGTCAGGCCCAGGCCGACCTGGTCGCGGTCCAGGTCGGCGCCGTAGCGGCGGATCACCCCTGCCTCTTCCAGCAGGCGCACACGGCGCAGGCAGGGGGAAGGCGACAGGCCGATGGCCTCGGCCAGTTGCACGTTGCTCAGGCGGCCGTCGCGCTGCAGGGCGGCGAGGATGCGATGGTCGTAGGCGTCCAGTTGGTGGTTTGGCATAGCTGGCCAGCTTCCAGGATTTGGATTGGCAGATCATGCCAAAACTACCCAGGCTGGCAAGCCGAATACGCAAGCACCTGCCCTGGCCTTCGGGCATAGAATCCTTGACCGGAGCCCCTTGCTGCGGAGTGCGAACCATGGATTTCGGCGTCTTCCTGCTGGCCCTGGCGATGGTCTACCTGCTGCCCGGGCCGGACATGCTCCTGCTGCTGCATACCGGCGCCAGCCGCGGCGGCCGCACGGCCCTGGTCACCGCCCTGGGCCTGGCCACGGCGCGGGGTTGCCACGTGGTATTGGCTGGTGCCGGGCTGGCGCTGCTGTTCCGCAGCGTGCCCTGGACCTTCGATGCGGTGCGTTTGGCTGGCGCGGCCTACCTGGCGTGGCTGGGGTTGCGCATGTTGCTGGCGCGGCCGTCGTTGGCGGGCATCGAACCTGTGGCCGAGGTTCAGGCGCGGAGTTGGCGGCGGGCCTTTGGCAATGGGTTGTTGACCAATCTGCTCAATCCCAAGGCGTTGTTGTTCTGTTCGGTGCTGCTGCCGCAGTTCGTGCGGCCGGATGCGGGGCCGTTGGCGTTGCAGTTCGGCGTGCTGGGGGCTGTGTTGGTGGGGGTGGGGTTGGTGTTCGATAGTTTCTATGCGTTGAGCGGGGCGCGGTTGGGGCGTTGGCTGGAGCGGCATGCCTTGGCGCAGCGGGTGCAGCAGTGGGCTTTTGCTTCGTTGCTGATCGGGTTCGGGGCGCGGTTGGCGTTGTTGAGGGAGGTGTAGGCGCGAGCTTGCTCGCGAAGAGGTTTCGCCGGGGGGGAGTGGGGTTGGGCGGGTTCGCGAGCAAGCTCGCTCCTACAAGAGGGGTTGGGTGTGGGGGGAGTTGTGGAGTACAGGGATGCTCCGTTCCCCTCACCCCAGCCCTCTCCCGGAGGGAGAGGGGGCTTGTCCGTGCCGGCTGGGGGTGAAGTTTCAGCCGGATATCACAGTGTCCGGCTGACTCCGAAACATCAGCGCACTCCGAACGGTCCCCTCTCCCTTTGGGAGAGGGTTAGGGTGAGGGAGCGGAGCCCAGCATTAGCACCATTACCCCAGAAACTGCTCCGCATGATGGCAAGCCACCTGCCGCTCATCCAGCAGCCGCAGTTCCGGCACTTCCACCTTGCAGCGCTCCGTCGCATAGGGGCAGCGCTTGTGGAAGGCGCAGCCGCTGGGCGGGTTGAGCGGGTTGGGCAACTCGCCCTGGATCTTGATCTTCGGTTTGCCCGGGTCCGGGTGGATCGCCGGGGTGGCCGAGAGCAGGGCGCGGGTGTAGGGGTGCAGCGGGCGTTCGTAGAGCTTGTCCGCCGGGCCCATTTCCGCCGGGCGGCCGAGGTACATCACCAGCACGTCGTCGGCCACGTGGCGCACCACCGCCAGGTTGTGGGAGATGAACACGTAGGCGGTGCCGAACTCCTGCTGCAGGTCCATGAACAGGTTGAGCACCTGGGCCTGGATGGACACGTCCAGCGCCGAGGTCGGTTCGTCGGCCACCAGCACCTTGGGCTGCAGCATCATGGCGCGGGCCAGGGCGATGCGCTGGCGCTGGCCGCCGGAGAACATGTGCGGGTAGCGCTGGTAGTGCTCCGGGCGCAGGCCCACCTGCTGCATCATCGCCTGCACCCGCTCGCGGCGTTCGCTGCGCGACAGGCTGGTGTTGATCAGCAGCGGCTCGCCGAGCTGGTCGCCGATCTTCTGCCGCGGGTTGAGCGAGGCGTAGGGGTTCTGGAACACCATCTGCACGTCGCGGCGCAGTTGCTTGCGCTGCTCGTGGCTGGCGCCCTTCACTTCGTGGCCGGCGATGCGCAGGGAGCCGGAGGTGGGCTCCTCGATCAGCGTCAGGGCACGGGCCAGGGTGGACTTGCCGCAGCCGGACTCGCCGACCACCGCCAGGGTCTTGCCGGCCTGCAGTTCGAAGGACACGCCGTTGAGGGCGCGGACCAGGGCGTGGGGCTTGAACAGGCCCTGGGCGATGTCGTAGTGGCGGGTCAGGTCGCGGGCGGTCAGTACGGCTTCCATCAGACCACCTCCTTGAGGTTCAGCGGGTAGTAGCAGCGCACCGCGCCGCGGACGTGGGGTTCCAGGGCCGGGCGGATGGCGCGGCAGTTGTCCTGCACGTAGGGGCAGCGCGGCGACAGCAGGCAGCCCTGCGGCCGGTCGTAGCGCCCGGGGACGATGCCGGGCAGGGTGGCCAGGCGTTCCTCGCCGGCGCTGTGCTCGGGAATGGCCTTGAGCAGCGCCTCGGTGTACGGGTGGGTGGGCAGGTCGAACAGCGCTGGCACCTGGCCGATCTCCACCGCCTGCCCGGCGTACATCACGCAGACGCGCTGGGCGGTCTCGGCGACCACGGCGAGGTCGTGGGTGATCAGGATCAGCGCCATGCCCTGGTCGCGCTGCAGGTTCAGCAGCAGTTCCATGATCTGCGCCTGGATGGTCACGTCCAGGGCGGTGGTGGGCTCGTCGGCGATCAGCAGCTTGGGCTCGCCGGCGATGGCCATGGCGATGGCCACGCGCTGGCTCATGCCGCCGGAGAGCTGGTGCGGGTAGGCGTCCAGGCGCTGGGCGGCGCCGGGGATTTCCACCTTCTCCAGCAGTTCCAGGGCGCGCTGGCGCGCGGCCTTGCCGCGCAGGCCCAGGTGCAGGCGCAGCACTTCCTCGATCTGGAAGCCCACGGTGTAGCTGGGGTTGAGCGCGGTCATCGGGTCCTGGAAGACCATGGCGATGTCCTTGCCGACGATGCGCCGGCGCTCGCGGCCCTTGAGCTTGAGCATATCGCTGCCGTCGAAGCGCAGGGTGTCGGCGGTGATGCGCCCGGGGGCGTCGATCAGGCCCATCAGCGCCATCATGGTCACCGACTTGCCGGAGCCGGACTCGCCGACGATGGCCAGCACCTCGCCCTTGTCGACGTTCAGGTCGAGGCCGTCGACCACGGGCACGGCGTCGGCGCCGCCGAAGCGCACCGAGAGGTTGCGGATTTCCAGGAGGCTCATACGGCGGTCTCCAGCGAATTCTTCCTGTAGGAGCGAGCTTGCTCGCGAACGGCGGTATGGCGGGGAGGCAGGTTCGCGAGCAAGCTCGCTCCTACGAAAAGCGCAGTCTTCATCGGGGTCATCCTCACGCCGCGCTCTTGAGTTTCGGGTCCAGCGCGTCGCGCAGGCCGTCGCCCACCAGGTTGATGGCCAGCACGCTGAGCAGGATGGCCAGGCCGGGCAGGCTCACCACCCACCAGGCGCGCTCAATGTAGTCGCGCGCCGAGGCCAGCATGGTGCCCCACTCCGGGGTCGGCGGTTGCACGCCGAGGCCGAGGAAGCCCAGGGCGGCGGCGTCGAGGATGGCCGAGGAGAAGCTCAGGGTGGCCTGGACGATCAGCGGCGCCATGCAGTTGGGCAGCACGGTGACGAACATCAGCCGCCAGAGGCCGGCGCCGGCCAGGCGCGAGGCGGTGACGTAGTCGCGGTTGACTTCGCCGAGCACCGCCGCGCGGGTCAGGCGCACGTAGGAGGGCAGCGAGACCACGGCGATGGCGATCACGGTGTTGAACAGCCCCGGGCCGAGCACCGCGACGATGGCCACCGCCAGCAGCAGCGAGGGCAGCGCCAGCATGATGTCCATCAGGCGCATGATCACCGGGCCCAGGCGGTTCGGCGAGAAGCCGGCGACCAGGCCCAGCACCAGCCCCGGCAGCAGCGAGATGACCACCGAGCTCAAGGCGATCAGCAGCGACAGGCGGGCGCCGAAGATCAGCCGCGAGAGCATGTCGCGGCCCACTTCGTCGGTGCCCAGCAGGAACCGCCCGGTGCCGCCTTCCAGCCACACCGGCGGGGTGAGCAGGAAGTCGCGGAACTGCTCGCTGGGGTCGTAGGGCGCCACCCAGGGCGCGAACAGCGCGCAGAAGACGATCAGCACCATGAAGGCCAGGCCGCCCACCGCACCCTTGTTGTGCGCGAAGGCTTGCCAGAACTCTTTCAGGGGCGAGGGGTAGACCAGGCTCGGGTCGCCGGCGGGAGCGTTTTGCATGGAATTCATCGCGGGCTCCTCAGCGTTGGTGGCGGATGCGCGGGTTGACCAGGCCGTAGAGGATGTCCACGGTGAAGTTGACCAGGATCACCAGGGTGGCGACCAGCAGGATGCCGTTCTGCACCACCGGGTAGTCGCGGCGGCTGATGGCGTCGATCAGCCACTTGCCGATGCCCGGCCAGGAGAAGATGGTCTCGGTCAGCACGGCGCCGGCCAGCAGCGCGCCGACCTGCAGGCCGAACACGGTGAGCACCGGGATCATGGCGTTGCGCAGGGCATGCACGAACACCACGCGGGCCGGCGACAGGCCCTTGGCGCGGGCGGTGCGCACGTAGTCCTCGCGCAGCACTTCGAGCATGGCCGAGCGGGTCATGCGGGCGATCACCGCCAGAGGTATGGTGCCCAGCACGATGGCCGGCAGGATGAGGTGGTGCAGGGCGTCGAGGAAGGCGCCCTCCTCATCGGAGAGCAGGGTGTCGATGAGCATGAAGCCGGTCTTCGGCTCGATGTCGTAGAGCAGGTCCAGGCGCCCGGACACCGGCGTCCAGCCGAGGGTCACGGAGAACAGCATGATGAGGATCAGGCCCCACCAGAAGATCGGCATCGAGTAGCCGGCCAGGGAGATGGTCATCACCCCGTGGTCGAAGATCGAGCCGCGCTTGAGCGCCGCGATGACCCCGGCCAGCAAGCCGAAGGTGCCGGCGAAGAGCATGGCGGCGATGGCCAGCTCCAGGGTCGCCGGGAACAGCGTGAGGAACTCGTGCCAGACGCTGTCGCGGGTCACCAGGGATTCGCCGAGGTTGCCCTGGGCGAGGTTGCCGATGTAGTCCAGGTACTGCTGGTACAGCGGCTTGTCCAGGCCCAGGCGGTGCATGGCCTCGGCGTGCATCTGCGGGTCGACGCGGCGCTCGCCCATCATCACCTCGACCGGGTCGCCGGGGATCATGCGGATCAGCGCGAAGGTCAGCAGCGTGACGCCGAAGAAGGTCGGAATGAGCAGGCCGAAACGGCGTGCGATGAAACTCAGCATGGTGGGGGCGGACTCCTCATCACGCGGCTGCCCGCGGGGATAACGCGGGCGCCCGTTTTTATTGTCACTTCACCCGGATATCGGAAAGCCGCACCTCGGCGAAGTTGTTATTGCTCAGCGGGCTGATGGTGTAGCCCTCGATATTGCTGCGGCGCACATTGAACAGCTTAGGATGCGCCAGGGGAATCCAGGGGGCCTGTTCGTGGAATATCTTTGTCGCCTTTTCATAAAGTTCCTGCCGTTTCGACCGCTCGTCGGTGCGCCGGGCCTGCTGGATCAGTGATTCGAAGGCCGCATCGCACCAGCGCGCCTGGTTTTCCCCGGACCTGGCCGCCGCGCAGCTGAGGTTGGGGCTGAGGAAGTTGTCCGGGTCGCCGTTGTCGCCGGCCCAGCCGAGCAGCGAGAGGTCGTGCTCGCCGGCCTTGGAGCGCTTGAGCAGCTCGCCCCATTCCAGCGAGCGGATCTGCAGCGCGATGCCGACCTTGGCCAGGTCCGCCTGCATCATCTGTGCCGCCAGCGCCGGGTTGGGGATGGTCGGCGAGCTGCCGTTGCGGATGAATAGCGTCAGCTTCAGGCCGTCGTCCACCCCGGCTTCCTTGAGCAGGGCCCGGGCGCGCTCGGGGTCGTGCGGCCAGTCCTGGAGCTGCCGGTTGTAGCCGAGCAGCGTCGCCGGGTAGGGGTTGATCGCCGGCGTCGCCGCGCCGGGGCCGAACACCGCCTCCAGCAACGCCGGCTTGTCGATGGCCAGGTTGATGGCCTGGCGCACCCGCGCATCGTCCAGCGGCTTGTGCTGGGTATTGAGGGCCACGTAGGTGGTCAGCAGGGCGTCGGTGCTGTCCACCGCCAGGCCCGCTTCCTTCTGCAGTTGCGGCACGTCGGCCGGTTTCGGGTAGAGCGCCACCTGGCATTCGCCGCGGCGCAGCTTCTGCATGCGCACGTTGGGGTCGAGGGTGATGGCGAACACCAGGTTGTCGATGGCCGGCTTGCCGCCGAAGTAGTCCGGGTTGGCCTTGTAGCGCACCTGGGCGTCGCGGGCGTAGCGGCTGAAGACGAAGGGGCCGGTGCCGATGGGCTGGGCGTTGAGCTGTTCCTGCTTGCCGGCCTTGAGCAGCTGGTCGCCATATTCGGCCGAGTAGATGGAGGCGAAGCCCATGGCCATGTCGGCGAGGAAGGGCGCTTCCGGGTGGTTGAGGGTGAAGCGCACAGTCAGCTCGTCGAGTTTGTCCACCGACTTGATCAGCTCGCCCATGCCCATGGCCTCGAAGTAGGCGTAGCCGCGCGGCGCCGAGGCGTGCCAGGGGTGCTGCGGGTCCAGGGCGCGCTGGAAGCTCCAGAGCACGTCGTCGGCGTTCAGCGTGCGGCTGGGCTTGAAGTACTCGGTGCTGTGGAACTTCACCCCCGGGCGCAGGTGGAAGGTGTAGGCCAGCCCGTCGGGGCTGGCCTCCCAGCGCTGCGCCAGGGCCGGCACGACCTCGGTGGTGCCCGGGCGGAACGCCACCAGGCGGCTGAACACCGTCTCGGCGGCGGCGTCGGCGGTGACCGCGCCGGTGTACTGGACGATGTCGAAACCCTCCGGGCTGGCCTCGGTGCACACCACCAGGTTCTGCGCCAGCGCGGGGCCGGCGCCGAGCGCCAGGAGCAGGGGCAGGTAGCGCGGGATCATGCGGGTTCTCCTACAGCAGGTCGAAGGGGAAGGTGCTGACCAGGCGGACCTCGTCGACGCTGCCGTCGACCTGGTTCTGGCTGGCCAGGTGCTTCATGTACATCAGGCGGAACTTGCTGCGCTTGAGCGGGCCGTCCTGGACCACGTAGGTGCCCATCAGGCCCAGTTCGTGGTGCTTCTCGCCGTCCTGGCCGCGGACCTCGGCGTAGTTGCCGTAGGCGCCGTTGCGATCGCCGTCGTAGTGGGTGCCGTCGATGTCCCAGCCCTTGGCGTACCACACCGCGGTGCTCAGGCCGGGCACGCCGTAGGGCGCGAAGTCGGTGCCGTAGCGCAGCTGCACGGACTTTTCGTTGGGACCGTTGTAGTCCGACAGCAGCGAGTTGGCCAGGTAGATGGCCGAGGTCTCGTGCACGTAGTCGAAGTACTCGTTGCCGTCGACCTGCTGCCAGCCGAGCATCAGGCTGTGGGCGCCATGGCTGAGGGTGAAGGCCAGGCTCCAGGTGTCGTTGTCGATGTAGCCGGCCTCGCGGTTGCCGGTGTCGCGGGTGCTGTAGAGGTTGAAGCTGGTATTCAGGGCCAGGCTCTGGGCGTCGCCCAGGTCGTGGGAGAGGCCGAGGTAGTACTGGTTCCAGACGTCCTCGAAATGCCCGCCGTAGGCGCTCACCGAGAGGTTGTCGGCGACCTTGTAGGTGCCGCCGAGGTAGCTGTAGCGGTCGCCCTTGACCTGGCGCGTGCCGTACTCGGTGGTGAAGTCCTCGTCGCCCGCCCCGGTGCGCGGGCTGGCGCGGGTGAAGCTGCCGGCCTGCAGCGAGAGGCCGGCCAGTTCCTCGCTGAGCAGGCCGACGCCGTTGAAGCTCGACGGCAGGGCGCGGTTGTCGATGCTGTTGAACACCGGCGTCTCCACCTGGAAGCGCCCGGCCTTGAGCTCGGTGTTGGAGACGCGCAGGCGCAGGTTGGCGATGCCCAGCTTCGACCACTCGTCCACCGCCTCGCCGTCGCTGTGGGCCAGGGTGCGGTTGCCGCCGCCGCCGATCACGCCCTTGCCGCGCTCCAGGTTGATGGCGTTGAAGCCGGCCACGTCGAGGCCGAAGCCGACGGTGCCCTGGGTGTAGCCGGAGCTGTACTGCAGGATGGTGCCCTGCACCCAGGCGCGGCGGCTGTGGGTGAATTCCGAGCCGCCTTCCTTGGGAATGCGGAAGCCGAAGCTGTCGTGCATCTGCTCGCGGGAAAAGAAGTTGCGCGTGCTCAGGGTCAGTTTCTGGCCCTCGATGAAGCCGCTGGCGCCGGCCTGGCCCTTGTTCGCATCGTCCTCGGCGGCCTGGGCCTGGCCGAGCAGCCCGGCGCCGATCGCCAGGCCCAGTACAGCGGGTTTGAGGTAGGGACACTGCATGGATTGCTCCTTTTTCTTCTTCGTTGTTGTTCGAGACGGCAAACGCATCCCGCCGCGCCTGCCTGGGCGGGCGCGCGGGGTGTGGGGCAGTGGCGAAACGAAGGGCCGCCCGGTCTGCGCCGGGTCGGCGGGCCGAAAGCCTCGGCTAGGGCTGGTTGCTCACGCCGTAGAAGGTGTTGCGCCCGAAGGGGCTGATGAGGAAGCCCTGCACCGACTTGCGCATGGGCTGGTACACCGTGGAGTGGGCGATGGGGCTGATGGGCAACTGCTGGGCGAGCAGTTGCTGGGCCTGCTGGTAGAGGGCGACGCGCTGGGCGTGGTCGGTGGTGGCCTTGGCCTGCTTGACCAGCTTGTCGTAGGCCGCGTCGCACCACTTGGAGATGTTGTTGCCGTTGACTGCGTCGCAGCCGTAGAGGGTGCCCAGCCAGTTGTCCGGGTCGCCGTTGTCGCCGGTCCAGCCGAACAGGGCGGCATCGTGCTCGCCGGCGTGGGCGCGCTTGATGTACTCGCCCCACTCGTAGCTGACGATCCTCGCCTTGATGCCGACCTTGGCCCAGTCGGCCTGGATCATCTCGGCCATCAGCTTGGCATTGGGGTTGTACGGGCGTTGCACCGGCATGGCCCAGAGGGTGATCTCGGTGCCTTCGGCGATGCCGGCCTGCTTCAGCAGTTCCCGGGCCTTCGCCGGATCGTAGGCCTGGCCCTTGATGGATTCGTCATAGGACCACTGCGTCGGCGGCATGGCGTTCACCGCCAGCTGGCCGGCGCCCTGGTAGATGGCGTCGATGATCGCCTGCTTGTTCACCGCCATGTCCAGCGCCTGGCGCACCTCGACGCGGTCCAGCGGCTTGTGGGTGACGTTGTAGGCGATGTAGCCGAGGTTGAAGCCCGGCTGCGAGGGCATGTTCAGGTTCGCGTCCTGCTTCAGCGAGGCCAGGTCCGCCGGGCGCGGGTTGAGGCTGATCTGGCATTCGCCGGCCTTGAGCTTCTGCATGCGCACCGAGGCGTCGGTGTTGATGGCGAAGATCAGGTTGTCCAGGCGCACGTCCTCGGGCTTCCAGTAGTCCTTGTTGCCCTTGAAGCGGATCAGCGCGTCCTTCTGGTAGCGGCTGAGCACGAAGGGCCCGGTGCCGATGGGCTTCTGGTTGATCTCGCTGGCCTTGCCCCGGGCGAGCAACTGGCCGGCGTACTCGGCGGACTGGATGGCCGCGAAGCTCATGGCCAGGTTCTGGATGAAGGCGGCGTCGACCTCGTTGAGGACGAAGCGGACGCTGTAGTCGTCGAGCTTCTCCACCCTGGCGATGTTGCGGTCCAGGCCCATGTCGGTGAAGTAGGGGAATTCGGTGGGGTAGGCCTTGCGGAACGGCTGGTCCTTGTCGAGCATGCGCTCGAAGGTGAAGACCACGTCGTCGGCGTTGAACTCGCGGCTGGGCTTGAAGTAGTCGGTGGTATGGAACTTCACGCCGTGGCGCAGGTGGAAGGTCCAGGCCTTGCCGTCGGCGCTGGTCTCCCAGCTTTCGGCCAGGGCCGGCACGGCCTCGGTGCCGCCGCGCTCGAACTGCACCAGGCGGTTGAACAGGGTTTCCGACGTGGCGTCGTAGTCGGTGCCGGTGGTGTACTGGCCCGGGTCGAAGCCGGCCGGGCTGCCTTCGGAGCAGTACACCAGGGTGTTGCCGGCGAAGCTCGCCGAGCTGGCCAGCAGCAGGCCGCCGGCGACCAGTGAATGCATGGAGTTACGACGCTTCATACGCATGCCTAACCTCGTTGTTCTTTTTCTGAGGGAACCGGGCGTGGGCCTGATGGGCCTGTGCCGGCTCGGGCGCCACCGCTCCCCCGTGGGCGATGGTCGGATGCCGCCGGGGTAGCCGGCGAACGTCGAACGCGAAGTTAAGTCAGGCTGAAATTAAGGTCAACTTAAATTCAGTGCTACTGCAAAAATCAGAAGAGTCCTAATACCTAGGGAATGTCTCAGGTACCCGGATGCTCGCCGAACAACGGCATGGTGGTGACGGTCAGCACCTCGGCGGTTTCCCCGCCGGCGTTGCGCAGGCAGTGGGGCTTGCCGGCGTCGAAGTGCACCGAGTCGCCGGGGCCCAGGGGGTAGCTGCGGCCGTCGATGGTGTAGACGATGCTGCCGCTGAGCACGTAGGCGAATTCCGCGCCCTCGTGGGCAATCAGCTCGGACTGGTAGCCGACCGGCATGTTCATCTTCACCGCGTTGAGCTGGTTGCCGGGGAAGGAACTGGACAGGCGCTCGTAGCCCAGCGGCTGGCCCTCGATGGCATAGCGCACGCGCTCGCCCTGGTGGGTGTCCGGCTGCGGTTGCTGCGGCTGGTCGAACAGTTCGTTGAGCGGCCCCCCCAGGGACTTGGCGATGCTGGCCAGGGACGAGATGGAAACCCCGGTGAGGTTGCGTTCGGCCTGGGACAGGAAGCTGGCGGTGAGACCGGATTCGCTGGCCACCTGGTTGAGGGTCTTCTTCGCGGCGCGCCGATAGCGACGCAGGCGCTCTCCGATTCGATCGACGGTCATTGGCTGGGCTCTTGGAGGATGCCGGCAGTATACCGGCGAAGGAAGGCGGAGGAGGAGGGCCGGAAAGGTTGGCTTGCGAAGAGGGCTTTTGTTGTGATTTTAAGTGGTGCTTAAAATTCGTTTGGCAATGATTTTAAGTAGTGCTTAAATTTCGCCGGAATTTTCAGGATGGGAGTTGGCGATGACGTTGGGCGTTGGGGGCAGTAGTCCCGAGCAGGCTCTGGCGGGGCTGCACGATATGAGCGGTGGCGTCGGGCCGATCGGGCTGGACGAATACCGGGCCCGCGTGGCCGGCCTGCAGGCGCGCCTGCGCGAGCAGGGCATGGCCGCGGCATTCGTCGATGCCGGCAGCTACCTGCGCTATTTCAGCGGGGTGAAATGGAACCCCAGCGAACGCCTGGTCGGCCTGCTGGTGCCCGCCGAGGGCGAGCCGCAGTACCTCGCCCCGGCCTTCGAGGAGGGCACGGTGCGCGACTTCCAGGTGCTGCCCGGGGCGATCCGCACCTGGCAGGAACACCAGAGCCCCTACCGCCTGCTGCTGGACATGCTGGTGGAGCTGGGCGTGCCGGCCAACGCCCGCCTCGGCCTGTGCCCGAGCCTGCCGTTCGGCATGGTCGAGCGCTTGCGCGAAGTCGTCGGTTCGCTGCGCCTGGTGGATGCGAGCGCCGTCGTCGACCATGGACGGCAGCGCAAGTCGGCCGCCGAGCTGGCGCTGATGCAGCGCGCCAAGGACATGACCCTGGAAGTGCACAAGGCCACCGCCAGCATCCTCCGCGAAGGCATCACCACCACCGAGGTGGTGCGCTTCATCGAAGCCGCGCACCGCCGCGTCGGCGCGCCCGGCTCGACCTTCTGCATCGTGCTGTTCGGCGAGGACAGCGCCTTCCCCCACGGCGTGCGCGAGCCGCGCCCGCTGCGCGAAGGCGACATGGTGCTGATCGACACCGGCTGCCAGTTGCACGGCTACAACTCGGACATCACCCGCAGCTACGTATTCGGCACGCCCAGCGAGCGCCAGCGCAGCCTGTGGAACCTGGAGAAGGCCGCGCAACTGGCCGCCTTCGCCGCCGCCGTGCCGGGTGCGCCCTGCCAGGCGGTGGACGCCGCCGCGCGGCGCTGCCTGGAGGCCGGCGGCCTGGGCCCGGACTACGCCTTGCCCGGCCTGCCGCACCGCACCGGCCACGGCATCGGCCTCGACATACACGAAGGCCCCTACCTGGTGCGCGGCGACGAAACCCCGCTGGAGGCCGGCATGTGCTTCAGCAACGAACCGATGATCTGCGTGCCCGGCGAGTTCGGCATCCGCCTGGAAGACCACTTCTACATGAGCGCCGAAGGCCCGCGCTGGTTCACCCGGCCGAGCCATTCCATCGACGATCCGTTCGGTCTGGCGGGGTAGGGCCTAGCGCACCGGAGGGCATTGTAGGAACGGGCCCTGCCCGCGATTCGCGCGCAGGGCGCGCTCCTACAGGGGGATGGCGGCGCAGGATTTCATCCGTGATCGCGCCGGGGCGTTCGGCTATCGCGGACAAGGTCCGCTCCTACGGGAGAAATGCCGCGCTGTCCGGCAACCTGTAGGAGCAGGCCCCACCCGCGATTCGCGCGCAGGGCGCGCTCCTACAGGGGGATGGCGGCGCAGGATTTCATCCGTGATCGCGCCGGGGCGTTCGGCTATCGCGGACAAGGTCCGCTCCTACGGGAGAAATACCGCGCTGCCCGGCGACCTGTAGGAGCAGGCCCTGCCTGCGATTCGCGCGCAGGGCGCGCTCCTACAGGGGACTGGTGCGGGTGGGGCAGCGTAGGAGCGGATCTCATCCGCGAACCGCGCCGGGACGTCCGGCTATCGCGGACAAGGTCCGCTCCTTGCAGGCGAGCACAGCTTTTCGTAGGAGCGAGCACCTCGGTACAGCCTGCAATGTTGCACGGCTACTAGAGCAACTCGAAGGGAAAGGTGCTGACCAGCCGCAGCTCGTCGACGCTGCCGTTGCTCTGCTTCTGGCTGGCGCGGTGGCTGACGTACATGAGGCGGAAGTGGCTGCGTTTGAGCGCCCCGTTCTGCACCACGTAGGCGGCCGACAGGCCCAGTTCGCGGTGCTTCTCGCCGTCCTGCTCGCGGCCCTTCGCGTAGTTGCCGTAGGCGCCGTTGCGGTCGCCGGTGTAGCCCGTGCCGTCGATGTCCCAGCCCTTGACGTACCACACCGAGGTGCTCAGCCCCGGCACGCCGTAGGCCGCCCAGTCGGTGTTGTAGCGCAGCTGCGCGGATTTCTCGTTGGGCCCGTTGTAGTCGGCGAAGGCCACGTTGCTCAGGTGGATGGCCTTGGTCTCGTGCACGTAGTCGAAGTACTCGTCGCCTTCGACCTGCTGCCAGCCGAACATCAGCGAATGGGCGCCGCGGCTGAGGGTGAAGTCCAGGCTCCAGGTGTCGTTGTCGATGTAGCCGGCGGCGCGGCGGCCGGTGTCGCGGGTGCTGTAGAGGTTGGCGCGGGTCCGCAGGGCGAGCTTCTGCGGGTCGCCCATGCTGTGGCCCAGGCCCAGGTAGTACTGGTTCCAGATGTCCTCGAAATGCCCGCCGTAGAGTGTCGCCGACAGGCCGCCGGGGGCCTTGTAGCTGCCGCCGAGGTAGCTGTAGCGGTCGCCCTTGGCCAGGCGGGTGCCGTATTCGGTGGTCAGGTCTTCCTCGCCGGCGCCGGCGCGGGGGCTGGCGCGGGTGAAGCTGCCGGCCTGCAGCGCCAGGCCCGGCAGTTCCTCGCTGAGCAGGGCGAAGCCGTCGAAGCTGGCGGGCAGGACGCGGTTGTCGTGGCTGTTGAACACCGGCGTGTCGACCTGGAAGCGGCCGCCCCTGAGTTCGGTGCTGGAGATGCGCAGGCGCAGGTTGGCGATGCCCAGCTTGGACCATTCGTCCACCGCGTTGCCGTCGCTGTCGGTCAGGGTACGGTTGCCGCCGCCGCCGGCGATCACGCCTTTGCCGCGCTCCAGGCTGAGGGCATGGTAGCCGGCCACGTCCAGGCCGAAGCCGACGGTGCCCCGGGTGTAGCCGGAGCTGTACTTGAGCAGGGTGCCCTGCACCCAGGTGCGGCGGTTGTGGGTGAACTCCGAACCGTCTTCCTTGGGGATGCGGAAGCCGTTGCTGTCCTGGGCCTGCTCCAGGGCGGCGAAGTTGCGGGTGCGCAGGCTCAGGCTCTGGCCTTCGACGAAACCTTTGGCACCGGCCTGGCCGCGGGCCTCGCGGCGGTCGTCCTCGGCGGCCCAGGCCTGGCTGAACAGGCAGGCGCCGAGGGACAGGCCCAGGGCCGTGGGGCGGATGTGCTGCTGGATCATTGGCTGTTGCTCCCTTCTTGTTTTTCTTGTTGGAGGGGCTATGCCGATGACGGTACCGGCGTCCGGGGTGTGCCTGATGGACGCCCCGGCCCCTGTGAGGGGCCGAAGCTAAGTGGGGGCGGGAAGGGCGATCAAGGCGGATTCGGCCGCGCTGCGAAAAACGGAAAATTCCGAATATTCAGGGGATTGCATTCGGGCGACGGGGTACTCGTCGAAGGTAGGCGCGGGGGCGATGGAGGGCGCGTACCTGCCCGGCGCCGCCTCTGGCGGGGCGGCGCCGGGGTGGGGACTACAGCAGGTTGAAGGGCAGGGTGGTGATCAGGCGCACGTCGTCGATGCTGCCGTCGGCCTGGTTCTGGCTGGCCCGGTGGCGCCGGTAGGTCAGCTTGATGCTGCTGCTCTTGAGCGGGCCGTCCTGGATCTTGTAGGCGAGCGTCATGCCCAGTTCGCGATGCCTTTCGCCATCCTGCTTGCGCACCTCGGCGTAGCTGCCGTGGGCGCCGTTGCGGTCGCCGTCGTAGCGGGTGCCGTCGATGCCCCAGCCCTTGGCGTACCACAACGTGCTGCTCAGCCCCGGTATGCCGTAGCGGGCCCAGTCGGTGCCGTAGGCCAGCTGGGCGGACTTCTCGTTGGGGCCGTTGTAGTCGGATTGCAGGTAGTTGACCAGGTAGATGGCCGCGGTCTCGTTGACGTAGTCGAAGTACTCGTCGCCATCGACCTGCTGCCAGCCCGCCATCAGTCTATGGGCGCCGCGGGCGAGGGTGAAGGCCAGGCTCCAGGTATCGTTGTCGATGTAGCCGGCCTTGCGGCTGCCGGCATCGCGGGTGCTGTAGCCGTCGAAGCGGGTGTGCAGGGCCAGCACGTCGGGGTCGCCGAGGTCGTGGGAGAAGCCCAGGTAGTACTGCCGCCAGATGTCCTCGAACTCGCCGCCGTAGGCGCTGAGGCTGAGGTTGGGCGCCGCGCGGTAGGTCCCGCCGAGGTAGCTGTAGCGGTCGCCCCTGGCCTTGCGGTCGCCGTAGGTGGTGGTGAGTTTCTCGTCGCCGGCCCCGGTGCGCGGGCTGACGCGATCGAAGCTGCCGGCCTGCAGCCTGAGCCCGGTGAGTTCGCTGCTGGTCAGGCCGACGCCGCGGAAGGTGGAGGGCAGGGCGCGGTTGTCGATGGTGGCCAGTACCGGCGTCTCGACCTGGAAGCGGCCGGCGCGCAGTTCGCTGTTGGACAGCTGCAGGCGCAGGTTGGCCACGCCCAGCTTGGACCACTCGTCCAGCGGCCGACCGTCGCTGTCGGTCAGGGTGCGGTTGCTGCCGCTGGCGACCACGCCCTTGCCGCGCTCCAGGTTGAGGGCATGGAAGGCGCCGACGTCGAGGCCGAAGCCGACGGTGCCCCGGGTGTAGCCGGAGCTGTACTGCAGGATGCTGCCCTGCACCCAGGTGCGCCGGCTGTGGGTGGGCTCGTAGCCGTCGCCCTTGGGGATCTTGAAGATGAAGCGGCCGTGCTTCTGCTCATGGGAGGCGAAGTTGCGGGTGCTCAGGGTCAGGCTCTGGCCTTCGATGAAGCCCTTGGCGGCGGCCTGCCCCCGCTGCCTGTCGTCCTCTTCGGCCGCCCAGGCCTGGCCGGTGACGCCGGCGAGCAGCGCCAGGCCGATGGTGGTGGGGCGGATGTGTGGATTGGTCATCTGATTGCTCCTCGTTTCTAGTGCTGTGCGCAACGGCGGGCACCTGGGCGCGCGCCGGGAACGGCCGGTGGCCGGCTGCAAGGCGGGAAGCGAGTGCGGTGGGATGATTGTTGGAAGAGCCTGGCCGGTCGGGCCTGGCTCGTGGCTGCCCGCAGCGGATGGGGCGGGCGCAGGGGCGGCAGCGGCGGGTCTGCCGTGCCGTGGAAGGTGTGGGGGCCGGGGCTGCCGGACCTTCAGGGGGGAAGCTAAGCCATGCCTGGCGGCCGCGACAATGAAAAAATGCCTGGTGCTTCACTACGCCGCTTCTCGCCGATGCCCGGAATAGAGGCTTCGCGGTATTTTTGGAGGCAGCGTGGTGGGAATCTTGGCGCCCACCTGTAGGAGCGGGCCCTGCCCGCGATTTCGCGCGCAGGGCGCGCTCCTAACATGGGAGCGGCGTGGGTGGGGCAGCGTAAGCGGATCTCATCCGCGAATCGCGCCGGTGGTTTCGGCTATCGCGGACAAGGTCCGCTCCTTAGCCGGTGGGTACGGTTTCTCGTAGGAGCGAGCTTGCTCGCGAACAAAGGCGGTGCCATGCGGTTCGCGAGCAAGCTCGCTCCTACAGGAGACGGGAAATACGGGCTCAGGGCCCCAGTTCGACGTGGGTGAAGTTGTTCGAGCCCAGCGGGCTGAGGGTGAAGCCCTTCACCCTGGGGCTCAGCACCACGAACTGCTTCGGGTAGGCCAGGGCTATCCAGGGCGCTTCGCGCTGGAAGATCGCCAGGGCCTGGCGGTACAGCGCGGCGCGGGCGTCCTGGTCTGTGCTGGCGCGGGCCTGGCGCAGCAGGTCGTCGAACTGGGCGTTGCACCAGCCGGCCATGTTCTCGCCGCTCTGCGCGGCGGCGCAGGACAGGTTGGGGGTGAGGAAGTTGTCCGGGTCGCCGTTGTCGCCCACCCAGCCCATGAACACCAGGTCGTGCTCGCCGTGCTTGGCGCGGCGGATCAGTTCGCCCCATTCGTAGACGCGGATGTCGGCGCGGATGCCCAGCTTGCCCAGGTCGTTCTGCAGCATCTGCGCGCCTATGCCGGGGTTGGGGTTGGCCGGGCCGCCGCCGGGGCGGGTCCAGATGCTGAGCTTCTGCCCGGGCTGCACGCCGGCCTCGGCCAGCAGCTGGCGGGCCCGTTCGAGGTCGCGCGGCCAGCCCTTCAGGTCCGGGTCCGAACCCCACAGCGTCGGCGGGTAGGGCGCCACCGCCGGGCTGGCGCCACCCTCGCCGAACTGCGCCTTGCGGTAGGCGTCGCGGTCGAAGGCGAGGTTGATGGCCTGGCGCACGCGCACGTCGTCCAGCGGCTTGTGCCGGGTGTTGATGGCGACGTAGGCGACCAGCAGGGAGTCCAGTTCCTCCACCTTCAGGCGCGGGTCCCTGCGCAGCTCGGGGATGTCCGTAGGCCGCGGGTACACCGCCACCTGGCAATCGCCGGCGCGCAGTTTCTGGAGGCGCACGCTGGGGTCGGGGGTGATCGCCAGCAGCAGGCGCTCGATCTTCGGCGTGCCGCCCCAGTAGTCGGGGTTGGCGGCGAAGCGCACCTGGGCGTCCTTCTGGTAGCGCTGGAAGACGAAGGGGCCGGTGCCCAGGGGCAGGTTGTTCAGTTGCTCGGGCTTGCCGGCCGCCAGCAGCAGGTCGGCGTATTCGGCTGAATAGATGGAGGCGAAGCCCATGGCCAGGTCGGCGAGGAAGGGCGCCTCGGGGTGGCGCAGGGTGAAGCGCACGGTCAGGTCGTCGACTTTCTCGACGCGCTCGATCAACCCCGGCAGGCCCATCGACTGGGCATAGGGGAAGCCGCGCGGGGCCAGCTTGTTCCACGGGTGCGCCGGGTCGAGCTGGCGCTGGAAGCTCCACAGCACGTCGTCGGCGTTGAAGGTGCGGGTAGGAGTGAAGTAGTCGGTGCGCTGGAACTTCACGCCCGGGCGTAGGTGGAAGGTGTAGGCCAGGCCGTCGGCGCTGATGTCCCAGCTTTGCGCCAGCGCGGGGATCACCTTCGTACTGCCGGGGGCGAACTGCACCAGGCGTTCGTACACCGTCTCCGCCGTGGCGTCGGCGGTGGTGGCGGCGGTGTACTGGGTGATGTCGAAGCCTTCCGGGCTGCCCTCGGTGCATACCACCAGGGGCCGGGCCAGCGTCGGCGCGGCGGCGAACAGCAACGCCAGGGCCGCCCACGTGGGGCGGCCCGGTCGTCTATCGGCAAGCGGCTGTAGCCAGCGCAGCATGGCGTGACGGCCGCCTCGCGGCCGCCGCGGGCCTTACTTGCCGACGCCCACGCCGTAGAAGGAGTTGAGCGCGAAGGGGCTGATCTTGAAGTCCTCGACCGTCTTGCGCATCGGCTGGTACACGGTGGAGTGGGCGATCGGGGTGATCGGCACCTGTTCCTTGAGGATGTGCTGGGCCTGCTTGTACAGCTCGGTGCGCTTGGCCTGGTCGGGGGTGCGCTTGGCTTCCTTGATCAGCTTGTCGTAGGGCTGGTCGCACCACTTGGAGAAGTTGTTGCCGTTGACCGCGTCGCAGCTGTACAGGGTGCCCAGCCAGTTGTCCGGGTCGCCGTTGTCGCCGCTCCAGCCGATCAGCATGGCGTCGTGCTCGCCGGCCTTGGCGCGCTTGATGTACTCGCCCCATTCGTAGGTGACGATCTTCGCCTTGATGCCGACCTTCGCCCAGTCGGCCTGGAGCATCTCGGCCATCAACTTGGCGTTGGGGTTGTACGGGCGCTGCACGGGCATGGCCCACAGGGTGATCTCGGTACCTTCGGGCACGCCGGCTTTCTTCAGCAGTTCCTTGGCCTTCTCCGGGTCGTAGCCGGCGTCCTTGATGCTGTCGTCGTAGGACCACTGGGTCGGCGGCATGCCGTTCACGGCGAGCTGGCCGGCGCCCTGGTAGACGGCGTCGATGATGGCCTTCTTGTTCACCGCCATGTCCAGCGCCTCGCGCACTTCCAGCTTGTCCAGCGGCTTGTGCAGCACGTTGTAGGCGATGTAGCCGAGGTTGAAGCCCGGCTGCGAAGGCATGTTCAGGTTGGCGTCCTTCTTCAGCGACTCCAGGTCCGCCGGGCGCGGGAACAGGGTGATCTGGCACTCGTTGGCCTTGAGCTTCTGCATGCGCACCGAGGCGTCGGTGTTGATGGCGAAGATCAGGTTGTCGATCTTCACCTCGCCGGGCACCCAGTAGTCCTTGTTGGCCTTGAAGCGGATCATCGCGTCCTTCTGGTAGCGGCTGAACACGAAGGGCCCGGTGCCGATCGGCTTCTGGTTGATGTCGCTGGCGCGGTTCTGCTTGAGCAACTGGTCGGCGTATTCGGCGGACTGGATGGAGGCGAAGCTCATGGCCAGGTTCTGGATGAACGCGGCGTCGACCTCGTTGAGGACGAACCTGACGGTGTAGTCGTCGACCTTCTCCACCTTGGCGATGTTGGCGTCCATGCCCATGTCGGTGAAGTAGGGGAATTCGGTGGGGTAGGCCTTACGGAACGGGTGGTTCTTGTCGAGCATGCGCTCGAAGGTGAACAGCACGTCGTCGGCGTTGAATTCGCGGCTGGGCTTGAAGTAGTCGGTGGTGTGGAACTTCACGCCGTGGCGCAGGTGGAAGGTGTAGGTCTTGCCGTCATCGGAAACGTCCCACTTCTCGGCCAGGCCGGGGATCACCTGGGTGCCGCCGCGCTCGAACTGGGTGAGGCGGTTGAATACCGTCTCGGCGGCGGCGTCGAAATCGGTACCGGTGGTGTACTGGCCGGGGTCGAAGCCCGCCGGGCTGCCCTCGGAGCAGAACACCAGGTTGCCGGCGGCGTGGGCGAAGGGAGCGCTGGCGATCAACCCAGCGGCGATCATGGAGCGGATGACGGCATTCTTGCGCATGCTGACCTCAGTTTGTTGTGGTTGTCATCGAGGCACGTCCTTGTGGGGCGTGTCGCCTGAAACTATGCAGGGCACATGCCGGGCGCAAGGGCCACACCCGCCACAGTGTAGAAGCTGTGGGGAAGTCGTAAGGGAATGTCGCAATAACGCAAGAAGCCCGCCGCGGCGCCCGGGCGGGTGGCGCCGCGGCGGGCCCGCATCAGGGCATCTGCACTTCGATGGTGCCGTCGGCGGTCACCGTCACCTGGCTGGTGCCGGCCTCGATCTCCGGGGCCGCGGCGAAGCCGGCGTCGGCCTTCATCGCCGCCATGCGCATCACCGGCATCGGCCGCGGCGCGCCGGCGCTGTTCAAGTTCAGGTTGACCAGGCGGTAGCCCTTGCCGCCGAGGGAGTCGGTCAGCAGCTGGGCGCGGGCCTTGAACGCCGCCACGGCGTTCTTCATCAGGCTGTCCTCGTTCTGCTGGCGGGTGGAGTCGGCGATGCTGAAGCTCATGTTGCCCATCTTCAGCTTGCCCAGCAGGCTGGCGGTGAGCTGCGACAGCGCGGCGAAGTCCGAGCTTTCCAGGCGCAGTTCGGCGCGCTCGCGCCAGGCGGTGATCTTCTGGCCCTTGTCGTCGTACACCGGGTAGCTGTTGCGGCTGCCCAGGCTGACGGTCACGCCCTTGGCCTTGCGCGCCTCGGTCACCGCGGCGTTGAGGGCGGCGGTGGTCTCGGCGGCGAGCTTGGCCGGGTCGCTGGCCTGGGCTTCGTTGAAGAGAGTCACGTGCATCTGGTCGTGGGCCACTTCCTGGCTGGCCTCGGCGTGCAGCGACACCAGGTTGTAGCGCGGCTCGTCGGCGTGGGCGGCGAAGCTGGTGGCGGCCAGGGCGACGGCTGCGGCCAGGGCGGCGAGGCTTTTCTTCAATGCGGACATGTTCGACTCCTTGGTCCTGTAATGAGTCCCGGGTGCAGGGTAGACGACCCCGCACATGGACAGTCAGACCTATTGACGCAGGTCGGCGTTCAAAGGGGTTGAATCGCGATAGCCTTTATCTCGTATGCTGTGTCGCTATGACGCACCGAGAGGGGAAGGGGCTTGGCTATACTCGCGCAAATTCCGGAATTCACCATGCGCACACCGGTTTTCCAGTTATCCGCCAGCCGGCAGAACCTGCTGCACCTGACGCTCATCCGTATTCTCGTGCTGGCCGCCCAGGCCGGTTCGGTGGGCATCGCCTACAAGGCCCAATTGATCCCGCTGCCCTGGGCGGCGCTGGGGGTGACCCTCGGCGTGTCCCTGGTGCTGTGCCTGGCCACCGCCCTGCGCCTGCGTGGGCCCTGGCCGGTGACCGAGGTGGAATACGCGGTGCAGCTGGGCTGCGACCTGATCATCCACAGCGCCCTGCTGTATTTCTCCGGCGGCTCGTCCAACCCCTTCGTCTCCTATTACCTGGTGCCGCTGACCATCGCCGCGGCGACCCTGCCGTGGCTCTACACCATCGTCCTCGCCGGCCTGGCCCTGGCCGCTTACACGGTGCTGCTGGTGTGGTTCCACCCGCTGAACATCGCCCCGGCGCAGCGCGACTACCTGCTGATCTACGGCATGTGGCTGAGCTTCGCCCTGGCCGCCGGGCTGATCACCTTCTTCGTCGCGCGCATGTCCCAGGCGCTGCGCCGCCAGGAACAGATAGTCGCGCAGCGCCGCGAGGAGGGCATGCGCGACCAGCAACTGCTCGCCGTGGCCACCCAGGCCGCCGGCGCCGCCCATGAGCTGGGCACGCCGCTGGCGACCATGAGCGTGCTGCTCAAGGAGCTGCGCCAGGCGCACCCGAAGGATCCGCTGCTGCAGGAAGACCTGGCGCTGCTGCAGGAACAGGTCAAGCTGTGCAAGGACACCCTGCAGCAACTGGTGCGCGCCGCCGAGGCCGACCGCCGCCAGGCCATCCAGGAGCAGGGCGTCAACGAATGGCTGGAGGCGGTGCTGCGCCGCTGGCACCTGATGCGCCCGGAGGCCACCTACCGCTACCTGAACCTGGGCCCGGGCAGCGCCCCGCGGCTGACGCCGCCCACCGACCTCACCCAGGCCCTGCTGAACCTGCTGAACAATGCTGCCGATGCCTGCCCGGACGACCTGGAGATCTGCGTCGACTGGACTGCCACCGACATCTGCCTGAGCATCCGCGACCACGGCCCCGGCGTGCCCCTGGCGATCGCCGAGCAACTCGGCAAACCCTTCTTCACCACCAAGGGCAAGGGCTTCGGCCTCGGCCTGTTCCTCAGCCAGGCCAGCGTCACCCGCGCCGGCGGCACGGTGAAGTTGTACAACCACGAAGACGGCGGCACGCTTACCGAGCTGCGCCTGCCGCGCAGCTACGGTGTGGTGTGAACCCACGCGCGAGGAAGTACCCATGAGCGAAGAGAATCTGTTCGAAGGCGAAGAGCAACCCCACCTGCTGCTGGTGGACGACGACGCCACCTTCACCCGTGTGATGGCGCGCGCCATGAGCCGCCGCGGCCTGCGCGTATCGGTCGCCGGCTCCGCCGAGGAAGGCCTGGCCCTGGCCAAGGAAGACCTGCCCGACTACGCCGTGCTCGACCTGAAGATGGACGGCGACTCCGGCCTGGTGCTGCTGCCCAAGCTGCTGGAGCTGGACGCGGAGATGCGCGTGGTGATCCTCACCGGCTACTCCAGCATCGCCACCGCGGTGGAGGCCATCAAGCGCGGCGCCACCAACTACCTGTGCAAGCCGGCCGACGCCGACGACGTGCTGACCGCACTGCTCTCGCAGCACGCCGACCTGGACAGCCTGGTGCCGGAAAACCCCATGTCGGTGGACCGCCTGCAGTGGGAGCACATCCAGCGCGTGCTGGCCGAGCACGACGGCAACATTTCCGCTACCGCCCGCGCCTTGGGGATGCATCGGCGGACGTTGCAGCGTAAGCTGCAGAAGCGCCCTGTAAGGCGTTAAGGAATTCATAAGAAGCTGTATCTACGATCTCGCGAGCTAGCGCAGAACAAGGCGAAAACAGGCGAGGGAGGCACCGGGCTCGCGTTCGAGTTCAGTCCGCTAAATGAGCATCACTCGCCTGTTTTTAACGCAGTTATGCCGACGCGCAGCAGATCGTAGACAGGTTCTAAGACAGGGAGCGCCGACTGGGCGCTCTTTTTTTTGTGCCGCCCGTGCCGAGCCCTGATCAATGACCGAAAGCGCCGAGTACCGTGCCGCGAACGATGCCGTTCGCGGGCATTTCTTCTCCCAGGTGTGGAAACTGACGGCGCCCTACTGGCGCAGCGAAGAGAAGGGCACGGCCTGGCTGCTGCTGATCGTGGTGATCGCCCTGTCGCTGGTCGGCGTGGGCGTCTCGGTGTGGGTCAACACCTGGTACCGCGACTTCTACAACGCCCTGCAGAACAAGGACCTCGATGCCTTCATCCGGCTGATCCTGTACTTCTGCGGGATCGCCGCGGTGGCCATCCTGGTCGCCGTGTACCGCCTGTACCTGACGCAGATGCTGACCATCCGCTGGCGTCGCTGGCTCACCGAGAAGCACTTCGCCGCCTGGCTGTCCGACAAGAACTACTACCGCCTGGAACAGCGCGGCTACACCGACAACCCCGACCAGCGCCTGTCCGAGGACCTCAACAGCTTCACCGACACCACCCTGAGCCTGGGCCTGGGGCTGATTCGCAACCTGGTCAGCCTGGTGTCCTTCTCGGTGATCCTCTGGGGCGTGTCCGGCAGCATCGAGCTGTTCGGCATCAGCATTCCCGGCTACATGTTCTGGGCCGCGCTGCTCTACGCCCTGGTCGGCAGCTGGCTGACGCACCTGATCGCCCGCCGCCTGATCGGCCTGAACAACCAGCAGCAGCGCTACGAGGCCGACCTGCGCTTCGGCCTGGTGCGCATCCGCGAGAACGCCGAGAGCATCGCCCTGTACAACGGCGAGGGCAGCGAGAACGAACGCCTGATGACGCGCTTCCGCAACGTCTGGGGCAATTTCTGGGAACTGATGAAGGTGCAGAAGCGCCTGACCTTCTTCAGCTCCGGCTACGCCCAGATCGCCATCATCTTCCCGATCGTGGTGGCCGCGCCGCGCTACTTCGCCGGCAAGATCCAGCTCGGCGAGCTCATGCAGATCAACTCCGCCTTCGGCAACGTCCAGGACGGCCTGAGCTGGTTCATCGACGCCTACTCCAGCCTGGCCACCTGGCGCGCCACCTGCGACCGTCTGCTGAGCTTCCGCAACGCCATGGACGAGGTCGCCGGCGAGCACGAGAGCATCGCCGTGCACGCCGCCGGCAACGGCCTGCAGCTCAAGCACCTGAGCCTGCGCCTGGGCGACGGCAGCGTGCTGCTGGAGCCTACCGACCTGACCCTGCGGGCCGGCGAACACGTGCTGATCAGCGGCCCCTCCGGCGCCGGCAAGAGCACCCTGCTGCGCGCCATGAGCGGGCTCTGGCGCTACGGCGCCGGGCAGGTGCAGATGCCCGCGGCGCGCACGCTGTTCCTGCCGCAGAAGCCCTACCTGCCGATCGGCAGCCTGGCCACGGCCCTGAGCTACCCCGAGGCGCCCGACCGGCACGGCCCCGAGCGCCTGCGCGAAGTGCTGCGCCTGTGCCGCCTGGAGCACCTGGGCGAACGCCTGGACGAAGCCCAGCACTGGCAGCGCCTGCTCTCGCCGGGCGAACAGCAGCGCCTGGCCATCGCCCGCGCGCTGCTCTACGCGCCGGCCTGGCTGTTCCTCGACGAGGCCACCTCGGCGCTGGACGACAACGACGAAGCCGCGCTCTACCAGACCCTGCTGGAGCAGCTGCCCGGCGTGACCCTGGTCAGCATCGGCCACCGCGCCGACCTCAGGCGCTTCCACGAGCGCCAGCTGCGCCTGGAGGATCGTCACCTGCGGGAGGTCGAGGCGGTGCTCCCGGCCTGACACGCCTACCTGTCGCAAGGGAATCCCCCGGCGATAGGATTTTGGGAAAGATCGTGCTGTGAATTCCTTCAGATTTTGCAGGAAAGCTCGCAATTGATTGGCAGTTTTGGGGACTGCTGCATCGTTCCCTGACCGATACCCGGTACCCTCGACGGCTTTGCGGTAAACAGCCCGTCGCATTCGGATTCCGGATATCGCCATGCATGGTCTTTCCCCTTCTGGTCAGGCGTTGACGCGCGAGGCATTGCGCCTGGTGAACCCGCGCCGCTTCCTTGGCCTCGCGCTCGCCGGCGCCACGGCGCTGGCGCTGCTGACCTTCGCCGCCGGCCTGTGGCTCGGCCGCGTCATGGCGCCGCCCGCGCCGCTGGCCGAGGCCGCCCCGCAGCAGACGCCGGAGCAGCGCTTCGCCGTGGCGCGCCTGGGCGAGCTGGCCGGGCGCCTGCAAGTGCTGGAAAAGGACGCCGCCTACCTGCTGAAAGTGGTCGACGGCCACGAGGACATCGCCCGCAAGCTGGCGCGCATCGACCCCGGCCTGGTGCCGGAGCAGGCGCCGGCACGCGGCGCTGAGGGGGAGGGCGGCCTGCTGCTGCCGCCGCGGCCATGCCAGGCCGCGCCGCTGGTCGACGTGCAGCAGGGCACCGAGGCCGCGCGTTGCCTGAGGCGTCAGCTCGACCTGCTGCTGGACGCGGTGTCGCGGCGCAACGCCGACTTCCTCGCCATCCCCACCCACCGCCCGGTGGACAAGGCGCGCCTGGGCTCGGCCTTCGGCAACCGGCTGGACCCGTTCAACCGCCGCCTGGCCTTCCACTCCGGGCTCGACTTCGCCGCGCCCGGCGGCACCGAGATCCAGGCCGCCGCCGGTGGCCGGGTGGTCGCTGCTGGTCCCTTCAGCTCCTACGGCATCCGCGTGGAAATCGACCACGGCAACGGCCTGCTCACCCGCTATGCGCACCTGTCCAGGGCCGAGGTGCGCGTCGGCGACGTGGTGATGCCCGGCCAGCGCATCGCCGCCATGGGCTCCACGGGCCGCTCCACCGGCTCGCACCTGCATTTCGAAGTGCTCTACCGCGGCGAGTTCGTCGACCCGCAGCACTTCCTTTCCCTCGGCGACATGGAGAAGGCTCTCGATGCGCTGGCGCAGGACTAGGCCGGCGACCACCCGCGAACTGCTGCGCGCCGAGCACCAGCCGCGGGCCCAGGTAGCGCGCAGCTACCGGCCGCTGCTCTGGGCCGCGCTGGCGCTGGCCATGGCCTTCGCCGCGCTGCATTTCTGGCGCGGCTCGCAGCAGGCCGAAATACAGCAGCACATCGAAGCGCTGCAGGCCGGCAATGCCGCGCTGGCCGCCGACCTGCAGCGCCAGCGCCTGCTGACCGCCGAGGCCCAGGCCACGCGCGAGCAGCTGCAGCGGCGCATCGACCAGATGTCCGGGGAACTCAAGAAGCTCAAGACCGACCTGGCGTTCTACCGCCAGCAGAAACCCGCCAAGTGATCCGCAGGAGGACGAACATGTTCAGCAGCAACAAGAAGAAAGGGCCGCAGGTGGCGGTGGACAGGTTTTCCAGCCTGCTGTCGGGCAACCTGGCGCTGGTGGGCGACCTGGAGTTCGAGGAGGGCCTGAAGGTCCAGGGCCGCATCCAGGGCAACGTGCGCCACAAGCCGGGCACCCAGAGCCTGCTGGCCCTGGGCGCGGAAGGGCGGATCGAGGGCTGCGTCAGCAGCTACGACGCGCTGATCGACGGCACCATCGTCGGCGACCTGTACGTCGAACACCTGCTGGAACTGCATTCCAACGCCCGCGTAATCGGCAATATCCACTACCGCCAGCTGAGCATGGAGAACGGCGCCAGCGTCGACGGCAAGCTCACCCGCCTGGACGAACAGCGTCCGCTGGAACTGCCGGCGCCCGAGAGCCACCGGGCGCGTGCCGGGGCCGAGGAAGCGGAGCCCGCCTGAGGCAAATCGTTAGCACGCGAAGCACCGCCCCTTGCTATGATCGCCGCAGTTCTTCCGCCGGCGTTTCCCCTCCATGCTCGCACTGCTGTTCCAGACCCTCGGCATCACCGCGCCGGTGTTCTCCATGCTGTTCATCGGCGTGCTGCTGCGCCGCGTCGGCTGGATCGACCAGGGCTTCATCCAGACCGCCTCGGCCCTGGTGTTCAACGCCACCATGCCGGTGATGCTGTTCCTCGGCATCTACCATTCCGACCTGCACCGCGCGGCCAGTCCGGCGGTGCTGACGTTCTTCTGCCTGGCCACCCTCGGCGGCTTTCTGCTCGCCTGGACCTGGGCGCACTGGCGGGTGCCGCGGCAAGAACGCGGCGTCTACGTGCAGGGCGCCTTCCGCGGCAACAACGGCATCGTCGGCCTGGCCCTGGCCACCAGCCTCTACGGCGAGCACGGCCTGGCCCTGGGCTCGGTGCTCGCGGCCCTGGTGATCCTCTGCTACAACACGCTGGCCACCGTGGTCCTGGCGATCTACAGCCCGGCGCTCAAGTCCGACCCGCTGAGCATCGCCCGCCAGGTGCTGGTCAACCCGCTGATCATCGGCGTGCTGGCGGCCTTTCCGTTCGCCTGGTGGGGCATCCAGCTGCCGGCCTGGGTGCTCACCTCCGGCGACTACTTCGCGCAGATGACCCTGCCCCTGGCGCTGGTCTGCATCGGCGGCACCCTGTCGCTGCCGGCCCTGCGCAGCAGCGGCAGCCTGGCCCTGAGCGCCAGCCTGATGAAAATGGTCTGGCTGCCGGCGCTGTGCACCGCGGCCGCCTGGCTCTGCGGCTTCCGCGGCGCCGAACTGGGTGTGTTGTTCCTCTACTTCGCCAGCCCCACCGCCGCCGCCAGCTACGTGATGGCGCGCGCCGCCCAGGGCAACGCCGAACTGGCGGCCTCGATCATCGTCATCACCACCCTGGCCGCGGCGCTGACCACCAACCTCGGGCTGTTCATCCTGCAGTGGGGTGGGTGGATCTGAGGTGCTCAACCCCGAATCGCGGCGTCAGCCGGCAAGTTCGTAGGGCGTATAACCGTTCGCGGTTATACGCCGTCACACCGAGCTTATGCCCGGTGTCGCAGTCGAACTCGTAGTGCCCGGAAAGAGGCGCTCCGTGACCGAGCTCGAAGCGCGCCTGGGATCGAGGTTAAACGGCGTATAACGCCGTAGGCGTTATACGCCCTACGCCCAGCCCTCCCTCGGCGTAGGGCGTATAACCGTTCGCGGTTATACGCCGTTACACCGAGCTTATGCCCGGTGTCGCAGTCGAACTCGGAGTGCCCGGAAACAGGCGCTCCGTGACCGAGTTCGAAGCGCGACTGGGATCGAGGTCAAACGGCGTATAACGCCGTAGGCGTTATACGCCCTACGCCCTGGACAGCCTCCCGCTGGGGCGCGGTCTAGGCAGAATCTGAATTCGCAGACAGCATCACTTACTCTGCCCGAAGGCCATTTCAAGCCGTTTTACAGGCGGTTACACTTACCCCCTTCCAACGCGCGACAAAGGATTGCTCATGCGTTTCCAGGATTCCGCCCGCAGCCTCGCGCTGCTGCTCGGCCTGCTGTGGCTGGCGTCGTCGTATGCCGGGCCCGGCGCCGAACTGTCCAGCCCGGCCGCCGGCTGGCGCTACTCGGGGTTGCTCGACGACCTCGACAGCCCGCGCGTGGCCTATCCGACCCCGCCCATCGACCGTGGCGGCCAGCGCGGCCGCAGCCTGATCGAGGGCGACCTGAAGAACCTCGCCGGCACCGACCGCGCCCAGCGCCTGGTGGTCAACGGCAACCCGCTGCCTCTATACACCGATGCCCAGGGCCATTTCGTCCGCCCCTATGCCTTCGGCGCGGGCTCCAACAGCGTCGAGGTGGCCAGCGCCGACGGCCAGTCGCTCAAGCGCGTGCAGTTCTACGAGGCCAACGCCGGGCGCGTGCCGCCGCGGGTGCGCGTGGCCCTGGGCTGGGACGACCCCAAGGCCGAGCTGGACCTGCACATAGTCACCCCCGACGGCCAGCACGCCTTCTGGGCGCGCCCGCGGCTGGGCAACGGCGGCGGCCTCGACCCGGACGGCGTCGACGGCCCCGGCCCGGAAATGTTCACCATGGCCGCGCCGCTGCACGGCACCTACCTGGTCTACGTCAACTACTGGGGCAATTTCGGCGCGCAGGGCTATAACTTCCAGGCCGGCGCCAACCAGCAGGACGTGATCACCGCCCAGGTCAACCTGGTGTTCAACGAAAACAGCGTCGACGAGAAGCGCGAGACCTTCGTGGTGCCGCTGCGCACCATCGGCGACCTGGTCCTGGTCAAGACCTTCACCTACTGAAAGCTGTCCCCTGCCAGGGATGAAACGGGATCGAGCAAGCATGAGCGACAACACTTCCCCCAGCCCCACTCCTTCCGCCGACGCTGCGCCGGTGAAGCGCTGGCCGCTGATCTTCGGCGGCCTGGTGCTGGCCCTGCTGGTCTTCGGCGGCCTGCTGGCGCGCTACGTCTGGCTGGCGCCGCCGAGCGGCCCGCTGGCCGGGCTGGAGGCGCCGCCGGCCAATGCCCCGGGCCGCGACATCAGGCACCCGGACGCGCTCATCGAAAGCGCCTCGCTCGCCCGCCTGCCCAAGGAACTGCTGGAGGTGCCGCTGCTGCGCGACACCCTCACCGAGGACTTCGTCTTCTACTACGAGAACGACGGTGACCGCCTCGGCCTGGCCGGCAGCCTGCGGCGCATCGTCTACGAGCACGACCTGACGCTGAAGGACAGCCTGGTCGAGGAACTGCTCGACCAGCCGGCCCAGGTCGCCCTGTGGCGTGGCGCCGATGGCCGCCTACGCGACTTCCTGGTGGTGATGAAGCGCGGCGGCCTGGCCAGGCTGCTGGAGCCGCTGGCGCACATCGCCGCCGACGACAGCCAGCTGCGCAAGGTCGGCGAGCTGAAGGGCGGCACTGGCGTCTACCGCCTGCGCTACAACGCCCAGAAGAGCCTGCTGTTCGCCTCCAGCGGCGACTACCTGGTGCTGCTGTCCAACCCGAAGATGCTGTTCCCCGACGCCAGCGACGACGAGCCCGGCGCGGCCGATGCCCAGGTCGGCGCCGACCTGGCCGCCCTGCTCGGCGGTGACGACGCCTTCCCGCGCGCCTTCGGCCTCGGCCCGCGCGGCGAGCTGAGCCAGCGCATCAGCCTCGGCGCCGGCGCCCTGGCCATGGGCTACCAGCGCTTCATCCCGGCCTTCGCCGGGGTGCGCTTCGACAAGGATGCCAAGGGCTGGAGCAGCTACCTGGCGCTGAACGCGGTGGAGCGCCAGCCGGACCTCGACTTCAGCCCCGTGTGGCAGGCCATGCCCATGGGCGCCAGCGCCTGCGTGGCCCTGCCGCTCACCCCGGGCCTGTACGACAGCCTGCTGGTGCGCCTGGGCGCCGAGCAGAAGATGGCCGCGGCCTTCTCCGAACACCTCTCCGGCGCCGCCGGCCTGTGCTGGTACGCCGACTCGCGCCTGTACACGCCGCTGCTGGTGGCCACGCTCAGCGCGCCGCCCGGCCCGGAACTGGACGCCGACCTGGGCAGGCTGTTCGACAGCCTGGTGGGCGCCTACGAGGCCAACGCCGAAGGCGGCAACTTCCCGGTGGACGAGCAGAACCAGGGCGAGACCCACAAGTGGCTGCGCCAGGTCAGCTCCAATTTCGGCCAGTACGCCGCCGCCGATGCGGCCGACCCGGACGCGCTCAGCGGCCGCGGCTTCTTCCGCGTCGGCCTGGCGCGGCAGGGCAGCACCCTGTTGTTCTCCCTCGACGACCAGTTGCTGGACAAGGCCCTGGGCACCCTCGACAAGCGCTTCCCGCCGCTGGCCGACGTGCTGCCCAAGGATGCCCTGGTGCCGGCCTACCTGGCGCCGCAGTCGCTTTCCACGCTGCTCCAGCGCGAAACCCTGGACAGCCTGCCGCAGGACATGGAGCCGGTGTTCCGCAACGCCGCCGACAGCCTGTTGCTGCCGCGCCTGAAGGCCCTGGCCGGGCACGGCGGCTACGCCCTCGGCCTGCCCGCCGGCAGCCGCGCCGAACAACCCTGGCAATGGCTGCCGCTGCAGTGGCGCGCGCTGTGACGGCACGCGCCCTGCTGCTGGCGTTCGGCCTGTGGGCCGCCCAGGCCGGCGCGGCGTCGCTCGATCCGGAGCAGTCCCAGGTATTCCGCGCCTGGTTCGTGCGCATCGCCGAGGAACAACTGCGCCAGGGCCCCAGCCCGCGCTGGCACCAGCAGGACTGCGCGGGCCTGGTGCGCTTCGCCGCCAACGAGGCGCTCAAGCCCCACGACGCCAAGTGGCTGCGCGCCAACGGCCTGTCCAACCGCTACCTGCCGCCGGAGCTGGCGCTGAGCGACGAGCAGCGCGCCCTGGCGCAGAACTGGCGGCAGGGCGGCGGCCAGGTCGGCCCCTACGTCAACGCCATCAAGCTGATCCAGTACAACAGCACCCTCGTCGGCCGCGACCTCAACCAGGCGCGGCCGGGCGACCTGATCTTCTTCGACCAGGGCGACGACCAGCACCTGATGATCTGGATGGGCCGCAACATCGCCTACCACACAGGTACCAGCACGCCGACCGACAACGGCATGCGCTCGGTCAGCCTGCAACAACTCATGACATGGAAGGACACCCGATGGATACCCGACCCTGCCAACCCCAACTTCGTCGGCGTGTACCGCTTGTCGTTCCTCGCCCGATGAAGCTGCTCGCGCTGTGCGCCGGCCTGGCCCTGGGCGGCCTGCTGGCGGGCGCGCCGGCGCAGGCCCGGGCCGACGACGAGGTGCCGGCGAGCAACTACGCGCCGATCAGCGGCGAGTCGTTCTTCCTGCTCGCCGACAGCAGCTTCGCCCCCGACGAAGAGGCCCGCGTGCGCCTGGAAGCGCCGGGCCGCGACTACCGCCGCTACCGCATGGAGGCCTACGGCGGGGTGGACATGCGCGTCTACCGCATCGACAAGCCGCTGGACTTCCTCAAGCGCCAGAAGAACCTGCACCGGGTGCTGGCCGAGGGGCAGTTCAAGGGCGAGGGGCTGTCCAACACCCTGGCCTACCTGTGGGACAACTGGTACCGCAAGTCGCGGCGGGTGATGCAGCGCGCCTTCTCCTACGAGTCGCGCAAGCAGGTCACCGAGGTGGTGCCGGAGCTGAAGATGGGCCAGGCCATGGCCGCGCCCACGCCCTACGATGCCCAGCCGCAGTACGCGCCGATTCCCGGCCTGCCGCTGGTCGAGCAGTTCCGCTATCCGCTGTGGGATGCCAAGCCCATCGAACCGCCGGCCGACGTCAAGCTGGCCGGCTCCTCCAGCGAGTTCATCAACGTCTCGCCGGGCAACGTCTACGTGCCGCTGGGCAAGCTCAAGCCGGGGCTGTACCTGGTCGAGGCGCTGGTGGGCAAGTACCGCGCCACCACCGTGGTGTTCGTCTCCAGCAGCGTGGCGGTGAGCAAGATCGCCGGCAACGAACTGCTGGTGTGGTCGGCGCGCAAGCATGAAGGCACCCCGGTGCCGGATACCCAGGTGCTCTGGACCGACGGCCTGGGCGTGATGAGCAGCGGCCGCACCGATGCCGAGGGCCTGCTGCGCCTGCAGCACGCCAGCCCCGAGCGCTCCTTCGTGATCGGCGAGGACAAGGAAGGCGGCGTCTTCGTCTCGGAAAACTTCTACTACGACAGCGAAATCTACGACACCAAGCTCTACGCCTTCACCGACCGCCCGCTGTACCGCCCCGGCGACTGGGTGGCGCTGAAGATCTACGGCCGCGAATTCAAGAACGCCCGCGACTCCGCCGCGCCCCAGGCCGCGCCGGTGAAGCTGAGCGTGATCGACGCCGCCGGCACCACCCTGCAGACCCTCGACCTGCAACTGGACCCCAAGGCCGGCGCCAACGGCCGCTTCCAACTGCCGGACAACGCCGTCGCCGGCGGCTACGAGCTGCGCTTCGACTACCGCGGGCAGACCTACAGCAGCGCCTTCCGCGTGGCCGAGTACATCAAGCCGCACTTCGAGATATCCCTCGACCTGGCCAAGCCCGACTTCAAGACCGGCGAAGCGGTGAAGGGCAACCTGATCCTGCTCTACCCGGACGGCAAGCCGGTGGCCAACGCCAAGCTGCAACTGAGCCTGCGCGCCCAGCAGCTGTCCATGGTCGACAACGAGCTGCAGTACCTCGGCCAGTTCCCGGTGGAGCTGAGCAGCACCGAGCTTGCCACCGACGCCCAGGGCCGCGCGGCCCTCGAACTGCCGGCGGCGGACAAGCCCAGCCGCTACCTGCTGACGGTGTTCGCCAGCGACGGCGCGGCCTACCGGGTGAAGACCAGCAAGGAAATCCTCATCGAGCGCGGCGCCGCGCGCTACCGCCTGGCCGCGCCGCAGCGCTTCAGCGCGGTGGGCGACAAGGTCGAGTTCAGCTACGCGGCGGAACAGCCCACCGAACTCAAGCCCAAGAGCTATCGCTGGGTGCGCCTGGAGGACCGCTCCACGGGTGACGGCGAGGCCGGCGACGGCAAGTTCGTCATCACCTTCGACAAGCCCGGCACCTACAGCATCGAGCTGCGCGACGCCCAGGGCCAGCTGCTCGGCGGCACCGGCCACGCGGTGAGCGGGGAGGGCGTCAAGGCGGTGCCCGGCACCGTGGAAATCGTCCTCGACAAGGCCGAGTACCAGGCCGGCGACGAAGCCCTGGCGCTGATCACCTTCCCCGAGCCGGTGGACGACGCCCTGCTGTCCCTGGAGCGCGACAAGGTCGAGGCCACCGCGCTGCTGTCCAAGGGCGGCGACTGGCTCAAGCTGGAGAAGCTCAACCCCACCCAGTACCGCGCGCGCATCCCGGTGAAGCCGGACTTCTCGCCGAACCTGACCTTCTCCGTGCTCTACACCCGCGGCGGCGACTACAGCTTCCAGAACGCCGGCATCAAGGTGACGGTGCCGCAGGTGGAAATCGCCATCGCCACCGACAAGGAACGCTACGAGCCGGGCGACACCGTGACCGTCGACCTCTCCACCACCTACGCCGGCAAGCCGGTGTCCAGCCAGGTGGCGGTGGGCGTGGTGGACGAGATGATCTACGCCCTGCAGCCGGAGATCGCCCCGGGCATCGACCAGTTCTTCTACCACCCGCGGCGCAACAACGTGCGCACCAGCGCCAGCCTGTCGTTCATCAGCTACGACGTGGCCCTGCCGGGCAGCGCCAGCGCGCCGGGGCGCAGCAACCGCAGCGAGCGCGGAGTGAAGGTGCTGGAGCGGCCGCGCCGCGAGGATGTGGACACCGCCGCCTGGGAACCGAAACTGGTCACCGATGCCGAGGGCAAGGCGCGCTTCAGCTTCCGCATGCCCGATTCGCTGACGCGCTGGCGCATCACCGCGCGGGCCATGGACGGCGACGGCCAGGTCGGCCAGAAGAAACAGTTCATCCGCTCGGAAAAACCGCTGTACCTGAAATGGAGCGGCCCGAAGCGCTTCCGCGCTGGCGACAAGCCGGACCTCGGCCTGTTCGTCTTCAACCAGGGCGAGCAGGCCAAGGCCGAGCTGCTGGTGCGCTATGCCGGCCAGGAGCAGACCCAGGCGCTGGAACTGGCCAAGGGCGTGAACTACGTGCGCCTGCCAGCCCAGGCCCTGAGCGACGGCGAGTGGAGCGCCGAGCTGCGCCAGGACGGCCAGACGCGCGACAGTCTGGCCGTGCGCTTCGCCCTGGCCGCCGACGGCTGGCAGGTGCTGCAAGCGCGCAGCCTGCAACTGGCCGGGCAGAACAGCCCGCTGCAACTGCCGGCGGACGCCCGCGACATCCGCCTGCGCCTGGACGACAGCGCCGCCGCGCTGTTCCGCGGCAGCCTCGACGACCTGCTGGCCTACCCCTACGGCTGCGTCGAGCAGACCGCCAGCCGCCTGCTGCCGCTGAGCGTGGCCTACCCGCTGCTGGCCGAGGGCGAGCCGCGGGTACGCGACCGCCTGCGCCTGATCATGCAGAACAGCCGCCTGCGCCTGGTGCAGATGGCCGGGCCGAACGCCTACTTCACCTGGTGGGGCGACAACACCGACAGCGACGCCTTCCTCACCGCCTACGCCTACTACGCCGACTGGCACGCCAGCCGCGCGCTGCAGATCAGCCTGCCGCCGGAGCACTGGCAGCGCGTGCTCGACCTCTACGCCAAGCTGGCCGAGCAGACGCCGCTGCTGCAACGCGCGCTGATCCTCGGCTTCGCCCGCGACATGCAACTGCCGGTGCAGACCCTGGTCGGCGGCCTGCTCGACGACCTGGCCAAGGCCGGGGAGGGCGAGGACGCGAAACTGCCGGCCGACGCCGAAGTCAGCCTGGTGATGGCCGAGCCGGACTCCAGCCTCGGCCTGGCCGTGGCGCGGGTGCTGGCCGCGAACCTTGCGCAGCAGGCCAAGGTGCCGCTGCCGGCGGCCTTCGCCAAGCAGTTGGATGCCGCTCGCTTCAAGGTCAACAACAGCGACCAGCCGTTCGCCCAGGCGGTGCAGCTGTCGCTGGCGGCGCCCGACGTCAACCGTGCCCGCGCCCTACTGGCGCGCCTGGGGCCGCAGCAGTCGACCCTGGAACGCGCCCTGGCGCTGACCTGGCTGCAGCGCGCCCTGGCCCAGGCGCCGGCGGCCGAACCGCTCAAGCCGGGCAAGGACTGGGCCGAGCAGCAGGGCCCCAGCGGCGAGCGCTACTGGCAGTGGCAAGGCCAGGGCGTACCCGCCGAGCTGACCCTGCAGACGCCGCCGTCGCGCCCGCTCAATGCTTCGCTCAGCTTCCGCAGTGCCGAGGCCCCGGCCAGTCAGTTGCCGGTGAGCATCAGCCGCCGCCTGCTGCGCCTGGTGCCGGGGGACAAGGCCTTCGAGTTCAAGGTCGAGGAACTGGGCGACAAGCCGCTGTCCAGCGACGAGCTGTACCTGGATGAAGTGACGGTCAAGACCGAGCAGCCCACCGCGCTGCGCTACGGCATGCTGGAAGTGCCGCTGCCGCCGGGCGCCGACGTCGAGCGCACCACCTGGGGCATCCAGGTCAGCGGCCTGGGCGGCACCGAGGCGACCAGCCTGGAACGCGCACGCAACGAGCCGGGCGACCTGCACTACGGCATCCCGGTGGACAGCCTGGCCGGCGAGCTGCGCTTCCGCCACCTGGTGCGCTTCTCGCAGAAGGGCGAGTTCGCCCTGCCGCCGGCGCGCTATGTACGCATGTACGCGCCGGCGGAACAGGCCCTGGAGCAGAGCCCGGCGCTGGCCAAGGTGAAGGTGCAGTAAATGGGACGGCGCCTGGCCTGGCTGCTGCTTCTGCTGCCGCTGTGCGCAGCGGCGCAGGCGCCCGTCGAGCTGGCCTGGCGCAGCCCCCAGGGCGACCTGCTGCTGCGCCTGGACCAGCAGCAGGTGCTCGCCCGCGGGCCCCTGCCGGCGGACCTGCGCACGCCGCTGGGCAGCCTGTGGAAACTCTTCGTCTTCGCCTGGCTGGTGGACAACGACCGGCACGAGCCGGAGTACGCCTGCAAGGGCCAGTCCCGCGAGGAGGTCTACTGCTGCTCGGCCGGGCAGAGCATCGGCCGCGACCAGGCGCTGGTGAAGTCCTGCGGCCTCTACTACCAGCCGGCGCGCCTCGGCCTGGACGCTGCGACCTGGCGCCGCTACTGGCAGGAACGCCAGGCGCCGGCCTGGCTGCTCGACCTCGAACGCTTGCAGCCGCAGACCGAAGTGCCGGTGGCCGAACTGCTCGACATGCTGACGCGCCTGCCGGCCCAGCCCGAGGCGCGCCGCGTGCTGCTCGACGTGGTGGTCAACGCCGACGACGGCCGCGCCCTGGCCAGCCTGGGCGGACGCCTGCGGGTGAAGACCTGGAGCTGGCTCGACCCCAACGATTCGCAGGCCCGCCGCGGCGGCTTCGCCGGCTGGCTGGCGGACGGCTCGGCAGTCTGGGCCTCCGGGCCCGGCACCAGCAAGACGGTGCTGGCGCACTACGCCGAAGCCCTCGGTGCCGCGCTGCCGGCGCCCTGGCCGCGCGAGCCGGGGCGCTGCGTGGCGGTGACGCTGTTCGAGCGCTACCCGCTGCGCGAGGTCTTCGACGTCCAGGGCCGCCCGGCGGCGGCCGGCGGTCTCAGCGGCAGCTACCGGGTGAGCTTCGCGAACGGCAACGACCTGGATATCCACAGCGACGGCGAACTCTTCCTGCAGCGCGACGGCAAGCCGCAACTGGTGGCGCGCCTGGACCGCGAGGAATACGTCGCCCGGGTGCTGCAGCGCGAAGCCGCGGCGACCCCGGTCGAGGCCGCCCGCGCCCTGGCCGTGGCCATCCGCAGCTACCTGCTGCAGAACGCCGGGCAGCGCGGCGAGTGCCTGAGCATTGCCGACAGCAGCCAGCGCCAGCGCGTCGCGCCGCGCCCGGCCACGGCGCAGATGCGTGCCGTGGCGGCCTTCACCGACGGCCTGGTGCTGGCCGGTAGCCCGGTCACCTACCATGCCGACCAGGCTGGGCCAGCGAAGCTCTCCTGGCAGGACGCCAAGGCCCAGGCGGCCAACGGCCTGCGCTTCGACGCCATCCTCGCCCGCGCTTTTCCACAAGCCAGCTTGAGCGCCTGGAACAACCCGGTGGCCGCCTGCCAGCCGCTGCCGGCGGCCGAGGACTGGCTGCGCAAGCAGCGCCGCGCGTGGCGCACGAAGCTGGACGGCGAGCCAGGCTACGAGGAACTGCAGAGCTTCGCCGTGTGCCAGCTGTCCTCCGGGCGCCCCTACGTCGACCGCGAGCGCCAGCGCATCTACGTGCGCGGCCTGTACTCGCTGCAGGACCGCCTCGACCTCACCCACGAATACCTGCACCTGGCCTTCCAGGCGCACCCCAACGGCCAGGACGAGGGCTTCGTCGAAAGCCTCGCCCGCCGCCTGATACTGGAATGACCGCCATGAAGCTGCGTCCCTGCCTGCTCCTCCTCCTCATCACCGGGCTCGCCCAGGCCGCCGAGCCGGGCATCCGCCTGGACGCCCCGCTGGGCGGCTGGCGCCCCGGCAGCGGCGAGGGCGCCAACTTCCGGCAGACGGTGAACTACCCGGCGGCCTCGGTGAACACCCCGGCCGACCAGGCCATGACCGCGCGGATCAAGGGCGAGATCGCCAACGCGGCGAAGGACAAGCCGGCCACCCTGGTGGTCAACGGCGTGTCGATGCCACTGAAGATCGGCGAGGACGGCGGCTTCGACCGCCCTTACGCCTTCCCGGCCGGCAGCAACAGCCTGGAAGTGATCAGCCCGGACGGCCAGCAGCGCAAGCGTGTGCAGTTCTACCACGGCGGTGGCGGCGGCGAGGTGCCGGCCAAGCTGCGGGTGATGCTGTCCTGGGACAGCGACAACACTGACCTCGACCTGCACCTGGTGACCCCCGACGGCGGCCACGTCTGGTACGGCAACCGCAGCCTGCCCAACGGCGCCACCCAGGACGTCGACGTGACCACCGGCTACGGCCCGGAAATCATTGCCACGCCCACGCCGCTGAAGGGGGCGTATCTGGTCTACGTGAACTACTTCGGCGGCGGTTACAGCCAGGACGAGGAGAGCGGCGACGTGGAAGCCGCCCAGCCGCTGACCACGGCCAGGGTGACGATAGTGACGGAAGAGGGCACGCCGAACGAGAAGCAGGAGAGCTTCCTGGTGCCGATGCGCCAGCCGGGGGAGCTGACGTTGGTGAAGCGGTTCAGTTATCCCTGAGAGGCAGAGGCTTTTCGTAGGAGCGAGCTTGCTCGCGAACGGCTCTGCTGCGAGGCGGGTTCGCGAGCAAGCTCGCTCCTACGAAAGCGCCGAAGTTGCCGGCTGACTCCATGCTTTCCCTTTACGCCGAACGGCTCCCTCTCCCTTCAGGGAGAGGGCTGGGGAGAGGGTTACGGACTTCGCCGGCGCTCCGGCGCATAGCCTGAGCTCCGCTCCCTCTCCCTAACCCTCTCCCTGAAGGGAGAGGGGACCGTCCGGAGCGAGCTGGAATCGCGGAGCTCCCGGTTATCCGCCATTGGCCCCGGTCTCCGGCGTTCCGGCTGTCGTAGGAGCGGACCTTGTCCGCGATAGCTGGACGTATCGGCGCGATAAGGATTGCCCCAACACCATGCCCATGTAGGAGCGCGCCCTGCGCGCGATTCGCGGGCAAGGCCCGCGCCCGTCAGGCCTTCTGATCCCCCTGCCACGCCTCGATCACTTCCTGCGCCGCACGGAACGCATCGATCGCCGCCGGCACCCCGGCGTAGACCGCGCAATGCAGCAGCGCCTCGCGAATCTCCTCCACCGTGCAGCCGTTGTTCAGCGCGCCGCGCACGTGGCCTTTCAGCTCCTGCGGGCATTTCAGCGCGGTCAGGGCGGCCAGGGTGATCAGGCTGCGGGTCTTGCGCGGCAGGCCGTCGCGGGACCAGACGCTGCCCCAGGCGTTTTCGTTGACGAAGTCCTGCAGCGGCTGGGTGAACTCGGTGGCGTTGTTCAGGGCGCGGTCGACGAAGGCGTTGCCCATCACTTCGCGGCGAACCTGTTCGCCGGCCTTGCGCTTGTCGGTCATGCTCGGTGCTCCTAATCGATGGCTTCCAGGCGCACCGGCGCGGTGCCGCTGCGCAACATGTTGAGGCGTTCCGCGGCCGCCCGCGACAGGTCGATGATCCGCCCGCGGCCGAAGGGCCCGCGGTCGTTCACCCGCACCACCACGCTGCGGCCGTTGTCGAGGTTGGTGACCTTCAGCCGCGTGCCGAACGGCAGGCTGCGGTGCGCGGCGGTCAGTGCGTGCTGGTCGAAGCGCTCGCCGCTGGCGGTTTTCTTCCCATGGTGCGCGCGGCCGTAATAGGACGCGGTGCCCTCGGCGCGGTAGCCGCGCGCCGAGCCGCTTTCATAGGACGAACTGGCGCAACCGGCCAGCAGGGCCAGGCCGCAGAGCAGGGCAGGCAGGGCGAGGGAGCGCAGCATCGAACCTCCGGACGAAAAAACGCCGGGCAAGCCCGGCGTCAGGAAGAATGGGCTCAGCTTTCGAGCTTTTTCTTCAGCAGTTCGTTCACCTGCCCGGGGTTGGCTTTCCCCTTCGAGGCCTTCATCGCCTGGCCGACGAAGAAGCCGAACATCTTGCCGCGCTTGGCCTCGTCGCTGGCGCGGTACTGTTCGACCTGCTCGGCGTTGGCCGCCAGCACCTCGTCGAGCATCTTGTCGATGGCGCCGGTGTCGGTGACCTGCTTCAGGCCCTTCTTCTCGATGATCTCATCGGCCGAGCCTTCGCCGGCGGCCATGGCCTCGAAGACCATCTTGGCGATCTTGCCGCTGATGGTGTTGTCCTTGATGCGCAGGATCATGCCGCCCAGCTGCTCGGCGGAAACCGGCGACTGCTCGATCTCCAGGCCGTCCTTGTTGAGCAGGCTGGAGAGCTCGCCCATCACCCAGTTGGCCGCCAGCTTGGCGTCGGCGCAGATGCCCTGCACCTGCTCGAAGTAATCGGCCATCTCGCGGCTGGCCGAGAGCACGCTGGCGTCGTAGGCGGACAGGCCGTACTGGCTCTCGAAGCGCTCGCGCTTCTGGTCCGGCAGCTCCGGCAGGCCGGCGCGCAGATCGTCGAGGAAGCTGCGCTCGATCACCACCGGCAGCAGGTCCGGGCAGGGGAAGTAGCGGTAGTCGTTGGCTTCTTCCTTGCTGCGCATGGAGCGCGTCTCGTCCTTGTTCGGGTCGTACAGGCGGGTTTCCTGCACCACCTTGCCGCCGTCCTCGATCAGGTCGATCTGCCGCTGCACTTCGTGGTTGATCGCCTTCTCGATGAAGCGGAAGGAGTTGACGTTCTTGATCTCGGCGCGGGTGCCGAACTCGGCCTGGCCCTTCGGGCGCACCGAGACGTTGCAGTCGCAGCGCAGCGAGCCCTCGGCCATGTTGCCGTCGCAGATGCCCAGGTAGCGCACCAGCGCGTGGATGGCCTTCACATAGGCCACCGCTTCCTTGGCGCTGCGGATGTCCGGCTCGGAGACGATCTCCAGCAGCGGCGTGCCGGCGCGGTTCAGGTCGATGCCGCTCATGCCGTGGAAGTCTTCGTGCAGGCTCTTGCCGGCGTCCTCTTCCAGGTGCGCGCGGGTGATGCCGACGCGCTTGACAGTGCCGTCTTCCAGGGTGATGTCGAGGAAGCCCTTGCCGACGATGGGGTGGTCCATCTGGCTGGTCTGGTAGCCCTTGGGCAGGTCCGGGTAGAAGTAGTTCTTGCGCGCGAAGACGTTGCGCTCGGCGATTTCGGCGTTGATCGCCAGGCCGAACCGGCAGGCCATGCGCACCGCCTCGGCGTTGAGCACCGGCAGGGTGCCGGGCATCGCCAGGTCGATCAGGCTGGCCTGGGTGTTGGGCTCGGCGCCGAAGGTGGTGGCGCTGCCGGAGAAGATCTTCGATTGGGTGGCGAGCTGCGCGTGGATTTCCAGCCCGATCACGGTTTCCCATTGCATGTGCGTCGTCCTCAGAATCCAGCCGGTGCTTGTTTGTGCCAGTCGGTCACCTGTTGGTACTGGTGCGCGACGTTGAGCAGGCGGCCTTCCTGGAAGTACGGGGCGAGCAGCTGCACGCCCACCGGCAGGCCATCGACGAACCCGGCGGGCATGGACAGCCCGGGGATGCCGGCGAGGTTGGCGGTGATGGTGTAGATGTCTTCCAGGTACTGGGCGACCGGGTCGTCGTTCTTGGTGCCGAGCTTCCAGGCCGGGTTCGGCGTGGTCGGGCCGAGGATGACGTCGACGTCGGCGAAGGCGCTGACGAAATCGTTCTTGATCAGCCGGCGAATCTTCTGCGCCTTCAGGTAGTAGGCGTCGTAGTAACCGGCGGAAAGCGCGTAGGTGCCGACCATGATGCGGCGCTTCACCTCGGCGCCGAAGCCTTCGGCGCGGGAGCGCTTGTACAGGTCCTGCAGGTCCTTGGGGTTCTCGCAGCGGTAGCCGTAGCGCACGCCGTCGAAGCGCGACAGGTTGGAGCTGGCCTCTGCAGGCGCGATCACGTAGTAGGCCGGGATGGCGTGCTGCATGTTCGGCAGGGAGATGTCCTTGACCACCGCGCCCAGTTGCTTGAGCTGCTCGACCACGGCCAGCACCGCGTCGGCGATGCGGCTGTCGAGGCCGGCGCCGAAGTATTCCTTCGGCAGGCCGATGCGCAGGCCGGCCAGGGGTTTGCCCAGGGCGGCCAGGTAGTCGTCCAGCGGTTGGTCGACGCAGGTGGAGTCCTTGGGATCGAAGCCGGCCATGGCGCCGAGCATCAGCGCGCAGTCCTCGGCGGTGCGGGCCAGCGGGCCGGCCTGGTCGAGGCTGGAGGCGTAGGCGATCATGCCCCAGCGCGAGACGCGGCCGTAGGTCGGCTTGATCCCGGTGAGGTTGGTCAGCGCCGCCGGCTGGCGGATCGAGCCGCCGGTGTCGGTGCCGGTGGCCGCCGGGATCAGGCGCGCGGCCACGGCCGCGGCCGAGCCGCCGGAGGAGCCGCCGGGCACGCGGCTGGTGTCCCAGGGGTTCTTCACCGCGCCGTAGTGGCTGGATTCGTTGGCCGAGCCCATGGCGAACTCGTCCATGTTCAGCTTGCCCAGGCTCACGGCGCCGGCGGTGGCCAGGCGCTCGACGACGGTGGCGTCGTAGGGCGAGACGAAGTTGTCGAGGATCTTCGAGCCGCAGCTGGTGCGCACGCCCTGGGTGCAGAACAGGTCCTTGTGGGCGATGGGCGCGCCGAGCAGGGCACCACTTTCGCCATTGGCGCGCCGTTGGTCGGCTGCCTTGGCCTGGGCGACGGCCTGTTCGGCGGTGACGCTGATGAAGCTGTTCAGCTGCGGGTCGAGCTGCTCGATGCGGCTCAACAGGGCACGGGTCAGCTCTTCGGCGGAGAACTGCTTGTCGGCGAGGCCGCGGGCGACTTCGGCGAGGGTCAGTTGGTGCAGCATGGGTCCGTGTCCTTCCTTATTACTCGATCACTTTCGGAACCAGGTACAGGCCGTCTTCCACGGCCGGTGCGATGGCCTGGTAGGCCTCGCGCTGGTTGCTTTCGGTCACCACGTCCTGGCGCAGGCGCTGGGTGGCTTCCAGGGGGTGGGCGAGGGGTTCGACGCCGTCGGTGTTCACCGCCTGCATCTGGTCGACCAGGCCGAGGATGTTGTTCAGGGTCGCGGTGGTCGGTTGGACGTCGGTTTCCGCCAGGCCCAGGCGGGCCAGGTGGGCGATTTTTTCCACGTCGGAGCGGTCAAGCGCCATCGGGGGTCTCCAGGCTAGAGCTGCCAGCGTCGATCGGACGCATGGCCGGACGAAACGTAGGCGGGGGAACGGAACCCGCGGCGGGCGGTCCCAGGGACCGCGGGGACAGGCCTCAAAGGCGCTGAAAGTCAAGCAATTTAACACAATGCCGCCTTGCCCAAAATCCCCGTCGTTGTTAGAGTTTGCCGCACTTTTTTACCCGCGCATTTTTCACCCACGCATCGTCCAGGGTTCCCTTTCCATGTTCAAAAAATTGCGTGGCATGTTCTCCAGTGATCTGTCGATCGACCTGGGCACTGCCAATACCCTTATTTATGTGCGCGAACGCGGCATCGTCCTCAATGAGCCTTCGGTAGTGGCCATCCGCAACCATGGCAACCAGAAGAGCGTGGTCGCCGTCGGCACCGAGGCCAAGCGCATGCTCGGCCGCACCCCGGGCAACATCTCGGCCATCCGCCCGATGAAGGACGGCGTCATCGCCGACTTCAGCGTCTGCGAGAAGATGCTGCAGTACTTCATCAACAAGGTGCACGAGAACAGCTTCCTGCAGCCCAGCCCGCGCGTGCTGATCTGCGTGCCGTGCAAGTCCACCCAGGTGGAACGCCGCGCCATCCGCGAGTCGGCCCTCGGCGCCGGCGCCCGCGAGGTGTACCTGATCGAGGAGCCCATGGCCGCGGCCATCGGCGCCGGCCTGCCGGTCGAGGAAGCCCGTGGCTCGATGGTCGTCGACATCGGCGGCGGCACCACCGAGATCGCCCTGATCTCGCTGAACGGCGTGGTCTACGCCGAATCCGTGCGCGTCGGCGGCGACCGCTTCGACGAAGCCATCGTCACCTACGTGCGCCGCAACTACGGCAGCCTGATCGGCGAATCCACCGCCGAGCGCATCAAGCAGGAGATCGGCGCGGCCTTCTCCGGCGGCGAAGTGCGCGAGGTGGACGTCCGTGGCCGCAACCTGGCCGAAGGCGTGCCGCGCAGCTTCACCCTGAACTCCAACGAGGTCCTAGAAGCCCTGCAGGAATCCCTGGCGACCATCGTCCAGGCGGTCAAGAGCGCCCTGGAGCAGTCCCCGCCGGAACTGGCCTCGGACATCGCCGAGCGCGGCCTGGTGCTGACCGGTGGTGGCGCCCTGCTGCGCGACCTGGACAAGCTGCTGGCCCAGGAAACCGGCCTGCCGGTGATCGTCGCCGAAGACCCGCTGACCTGCGTGGCCCGTGGCGGCGGCAAGGCGCTGGACATGATGGACCGTCACTCCATGGACCTGCTCTCCACCGAGTGAGGTGGGAGCCTTGAGGGTGGTTGACGTTTTGTCGCGCGCGGCGAAACATCAACCGCCTTCAATCAGCTAGGAGCTGGTCATCAAACCGCTATTCTCCAAAGGGCCCTCGCTGGGCGTGCGCCTGCTGGTGCTCGCCGTGCTCTCGGTGGGCCTGATGGTGGTCGACGCGCGTTTCGACTACCTCAAGCCCGTGCGCAGCCAGATGGGCCTGGTGCTGACCCCCTTCTATGGCGTGGCCGACCTGCCGGTGCGCGCCTGGGAAGGCGTGCGCGACCAGTTCACCAGCCGCAGCGAGCTGCTCGCCGAGAACGAACGGCTGAAGGCCGAGTCGCTGCTGATGCAGCGCCGCCTGCAGAAGCTGGCCACCCTGACCGAACAGAACGTGCGCCTGCGCGAGCTGCTCAACTCCGCCGCCCTGGTGGACGACAAGGTGCTGGTCAGCGAGCTGATCGGCGTCGACCCCAACCCCTTCACCCAGCGCATCCTCATCGACAAGGGCTCGAAGGACGGCGTGTTCCAGGGCCAGCCGGTGCTCGACGCCAGCGGCCTGATGGGCCAGGTGGTCGAGGTCATGCCCTACACCGCCCGCGTGCTGCTGCTCACCGACACCACCCACAGCATCCCGGTGCAGGTCAACCGCAACGGCCTGCGCGCCATCGCCGTCGGCACCGGCAACCCGGAGCGCCTGGAACTGCGCTTCGTCGCCGACACCGCGGACATCAAGGAAGGCGACCTGCTGGTCAGCTCCGGCCTCGGCCAGCGCTTCCCGGCCGGCTACCCGGTGGCGGTGGTCAAGGAAGTCATCCACGATTCCGGCCAGCCGTTCGCGGTGATCCGCGCCGTGCCCACCGCGAAGATGAACCGCAGCCGCTACGTGCTGCTAGTGTTCAGCGACAGCCGCACCCCCGAACAGCGCGCCACCGAGGCCGCCGAAGCCCAGGCCGAGGCCGACCGCAAGGCCGCCGAGGCCGCCGGCCAGGCACCGGCGCCGAGCGCGCCTGCGCCTGCCGCTCCGGCCACGCCTGCCGCTCCGGCTGCCCCGGCCCAGGGCGCCGCTCCGGCACCCGCACCCGCCGCGCCGGCCGCGACCCCCGCGCATCCGCCGGCGCCGGCCCAGGCCGCGCCACAAAGGAACCGTCACTGATGCCCGCCCAAGGACCGCGCAACGGCTGGCTGATCTGGGTCAGCCTGCTGCTGGCGCTGCTGCTGTCGGTGGCGCCGATGCCCAGCTTCACGGAAATCGGCCGGCCGCTGTGGCTGGCGCTGTTCCTCACCTTCTGGGTGCTGATGGTGCCGCAGAAGGTGGGCATGGTCACCGCCTGGGTCTGCGGCCTGGCCGAGGACGTGCTGTACGGCAGCCTGCTCGGGCAGAACGCGCTGATCCTCAGCCTCATCGTGTTCCTGGTCATGGCCCTGCAGCAGCGCCTGCGCCTGTATCCCGTCTGGCAGCAGTGCCTGGTGCTGATGGTGGTCTACGGCCTGGCGCAGCTGGTGCAGCTGTGGCTCAACGCCCTGACCGGCAACCGCCCGCCGACCCTGGCCTTCCTGTTGCCAGCGCTGGTCAGCGGCCTGCTCTGGCCCTGGGTGCTGGTGCTGCTCAAGGGCCTGGGCCAGCGCCTGAAGGTCTACTAATACCCGTCCCGCCGCTTCCCACCTGGCACGGGCCGGGGGAGGGGCGGCCGGGACTCTTCCGGGAGTCGCAGATGCCCCAGCTTTACCTGGCCTCCAGCTCGCCGCGCCGGCGCGAGCTGCTGACACAGATCGGCCTGTCCTTCCACCTGGTTTCCGGCAATATCGACGAAACGCCGCAGGACGGCGAGACGCCGGCCACCTACGTCGAGCGCCTGGCGCGCGGCAAGGCCCTGGCCGGACTGACTATGCTTGCCCAGAGGCCCGACGTCTGCGTGCTCGGCGCCGATACCGCGGTGGTGCTCGACGGCCGCATCCTCGGCAAGCCGGCGGACCGCGAGGACAGCCTGGCCATGCTGCGCGCGCTGTCCGGCCGCCAGCACCAGGTGCTGACCGCGGTGGCGGTGGCCGACCGCGACCGTTGCGAGGTGCGGGTGGTGACCAGCCTGGTATCGTTCCGCAATGTTTCCGAGGCCGAAGCCGAGGCCTACTGGGCCACCGGCGAGCCCCAGGACAAGGCGGGTGGCTACGCTATCCAGGGGCTGGCGGCGATCTTCGTCAACCGCGTCGAGGGCAGCTACAGCGGGGTGGTCGGCCTGCCCCTGTGCGAGACCGCGGAACTGTTGGCTGACTTCGCGATCCCTTGCTGGCAGTCTTGAAGAAGTAGCGCTGCACACGGGCGCGATAAGGAAGGGCGCATGAGCGAAGAGATCCTGATCAATATCACGCCGATGGAATCGCGCGTGGCGGTGGTGGAAAACGGTGTCCTTCAGGAAGTCCACGTCGAGCGCACGCTGCGCCGCGGGATAGTCGGCAACATCTACAAGGGCAAGGTGGTCCGCGTGCTGCCGGGGATGCAGGCGGCCTTCGTCGACATCGGCCTGGAGCGCGCGGCCTTCATCCACGCGGCGGAAATCTCCACCCGCGAGGGCAGCGCGGTGGAAAGCATCGGCGCCCTGGTCCACGAGGGCCAGAGCCTGGTGGTGCAGGTCACCAAGGACCCGATCGGCACCAAGGGCGCGCGCCTGACCACGCACCTGTCGATCCCCTCGCGCTACCTGGTGTACATGCCGCGCACCAGCCACGTCGGGATTTCCCTGAAAATCGAGGACGAGCAGGAGCGCGAGCGCCTCAAGCAGGTGGTGGCCAAGTGCGTCGAGGCCGAGGGCATCGTCGAGAAGGGCGGCTTCATCCTGCGCACCGCCGCCGAGGGCGCCGGGGAGGACGAAATCCTCGCCGACATCCGCTACCTGCGCCGGCTGTGGGACCAGATCGACGCGCAGATGCAGACGGTCGGCGCGCCGACGGTGATCTACGAGGACCTGTCCCTGGCCCAGCGCACCCTGCGCGACCTGGTCAACCCGCGCATCGAGAAGATCCGCGTGGATTCCCGGGAGAACTTCCAGAAGATCACGCAGTTCGTCGACGAACTCATGCCGGAAATCGCCGACCGCCTGGAGCACTATCCCGGCGAGCGGCCGATCTTCGACCTCTACGGCGTCGAGGACGAGATCCAGAAGGCCCTGGAGCGCAAGGTGCTGCTCAAGTCCGGCGGCTACCTGATCATCGACCCGACCGAGGCGATGACCACCATCGACGTCAACACCGGTGCCTTCGTCGGCCACCGCAACCTCGAAGAGACCATCTTCAAGACCAACCTCGAGGCGGCCACCGCCATCGCCCGCCAGCTGCGCCTGCGCAACCTCGGCGGGATCATCATCATCGACTTCATCGACATGGAGGACGAAGAGCACCGCCGCCAGGTCCTGCGCACGCTGGAGAAGCAACTCGAGCGCGACCATGCCAAGACCAACATCATCGGCATCACCGAGCTGGGCCTGGTGCAGATGACCCGCAAGCGCACCCGCGAGAGCCTGGTGCAGGTGCTCTGCGAGCCCTGCCCGTGCTGCCAGGGGCGCGGCATGCTGAAGACGCCGGAAACCATCTGCTACGAGATCTTCCGCGAGATCCTCCGTGAGGCCCGCGCCTACCAGGCCGATTCCTACGTGGTGCTGGCCAACCAGAAGGTGGTCGACCGCCTGCTCGACGAAGAGTCGGGCAACGTCGCCGATCTGGAGATGTTCATCGGCCGCACCATCAAGTTCCAGGTCGAGCCGATGTATTCCCAGGAGCAGTACGACGTGGTCCTGCTCTGAGGCGCGCGGCTGAGATGGACCGCTTCGGCCGCCTGTTCGCCCGCCTGCTGCGCCTGCTCCTGGGGCTCTGCGCCCTGGGCCTGGTGCTGCTGGCGCTGTACGTCAGCCTGGGGCGCCAGTTGGCGCCGCTAGTGGCGGAATATCGCGAAGACCTGGCCGAGCAGGCCAGCGCGCAACTGCACATGCCGGTGCGCATCGGCGCCCTGGAAGGCAGCTGGCGCGGCTTCGGCCCGATCATCACGGTGCGCGACATCCAGCTCGGCGAGGGCAACGACGCCCTGCGCCTGGAGCAGGTGCGCCTGACCCCCGACATCCCCGCCAGCCTGCTGGCGCGCCAGCCGCGCATCGACAGCCTGGAACTGCAGGGGCTGCACCTGAGCCTGCGCGAGGGCGAGGACGGCCACTGGCAGGTCGAGGGCCTGCCGGCCAGCCCGCAGGGCAGCGACCCGCGCCAGCTCGTCGACCTGCTGCTGACGCCGCGCCGCCTGTCGCTGCTGGACAGCCAGCTGAGCCTGCTGCCGCGTGAGGGGCAGACGCTCAACCTGACCTACCTCGGCCTGACGCTGCACAGCGGCGTGTTCGGCCAGCGCCTGGACGGCCGCTTCAACCTGCCCGACGGCCAGCCGGTGGCGCTGCGGGTGGACACGCGCATCGACCGCGAGGACTGGAAGCATAGCTCGGCCGACGCCTACCTCAGCCTGCCGCAGAGCGACTGGGCGAAGTGGCTGCCGGCGAGCCTGACGCGGCAATGGCGCATCCAGCGCCTGGAGGCCGGCGGCGAGTTCTGGGCGCGCATCGACAAGGGCCAGCCCAGCGCGGCGGTGGCCAGGCTCAATGCGCCGCAGGTGCAGGCCTCCTTCGATGGTCGCGAGGCGGTGAAGGTCGGCGACCTCGGCGTGGGGCTGTACTTCCAGCGCCAGGGCGACGAAATGAGCCTGCGTATCAATGATCTGGCGGCCAACCTCGGCGAAAAGCGCTGGGGCGAGGCGGAGCTGGAGCTGAACCGGCAGACCCGCGGCGAAGAACACTGGCGCCTGCGCGCCGACCGCCTGGACCTGGGCCCGCTGCTGCCGGTGGTGGAAAGCCTGGCGCCCTTGCCGGACAAGGCTGTGGAGTGGCTGCAGGGCCTGGCGCCGCAGGGCGTGCTGCACCACCTCAACCTCGATTACTGGCCGCAGCGCCAGGGCGCCGAGCGCCTGGCCTATGGCGTGAACCTGGAGAAGGTCGGCGTCAGCGCCTTCCACGACGTGCCAGCGGTGGCCAACGTCGACGGCACCTTCAGCGGCAACCTCGGCGGCGGCCAGCTGGACGCCTCGGCCAAGGACTTCATGCTCCACCTGGCCACCCTGTTCCCCGAGCCCTGGCGCTTCCGCAGCGCCAACGCGCGGCTGTTCTGGAAGTGGGACGACGAGGCCTTCACCCTCGGCAGCCACCTGATGAAGGTCGAGGGCGACGTCGGCCGCCTGGGCGGCGACATGCTGATCCGCCTGATGCACGACCACGACAAGGAAAGCTACATGGACCTGCGCGTGGGCCTGGAGGACGGCGACGGCAGCTACACCCCGCAGTTCCTGCCCACGGTGCTGCCGGAGATGAACAAGGACCTGGCCCACTGGCTGGCCACCGCCATCAAGGGCGGGCGCGTGGAGCAGGGCTACTTCCAGTGGCAGGGTTCACTGAAGAAGGGCTCGGCGCCGGAAGACCACGCCATGAGCCTGTACTTCAAGGTCCACGACGGCGAGCTGGACTACCAGCTGGGCTGGCCGGCGCTGAGCCAGGCCGAGGGCGAGGTGCTGGTGGAGGACAGCGGCGTGCGCATCCGCGCGCAGTCCGGGCTCATCCTGCAGAGCCAGGTCCGCGACGTGCAGGTGGACATTCCCCACGTGCCCAAGGGCGAAGTCGCCCACCTGCATGTCGATGGCGACGTCGACAGCAGCCTGGGCGATGGCCTGAAGATCCTCCAGGACTCGCCCCTGGGCGTGCAGCAGGTCTTCGCCGGCTGGGAAGGCGAGGGCCCGCTCAAGGGCCACCTGAACCTGGACATCCCGCTGGCCAAGGAGCAGGCGAAGCAGGCGCGGGTGGTGGTGGACTTCGCCACCGAGGGCGCGCGCCTGAAGATCGTCAAGCCGACCCTGGAACTGGCCCAGCTCAAGGGCGACTTCCGCTACGACACCAACAGCGGCCTGAGCGCCAAGGGCCTCAGCGCCCAGGCCCTGGGCAGCCGCGTCAGCGGCAGCATCCGCGCCGAGGGCAGCCCGGGCAAGCCGCGCACCCGCGTGCTGGTGGGCGGCCAGGTGGCGCTGAAGAGCCTGCTCGACTGGGGCGGCGTGAAGCAGGCCGTGCCGGCCGCCGGGCGCCTGCCGTTCCAGCTCGATCTGCTGCTCGACGGCAATGACAGCCAGTTGCAGGTCAGCTCCGACCTCAAGGGCCTGGCCATCGACCTGCCGGCCCCCTTTGGCAAGGCCGCCGACGAGACCCGCGCCAGCGACTGGCGCATGACCCTCGAAGGCCCCGAGCGGCGCTACTGGGCCAACTACGACAAGGTGGCCAGCCTGGCCTACGCCGCCCCCGCCGACAAACCCCTGGGCGGGCGCGGCACCCTGCGCCTGGGCGGCGACCCGGCGCTGCTGCCCAACTGGAGCGGGGTGCAGGTGCGCGGCAGCCTGGACACCCTGGACGTCGAGCAGTGGCAGGCGGTGCTGAAGAAGTACGGCATCGGCGGCGTGCCCAGCGATACCCAGGGCCTGCTGCGCGGCGCCGACCTGCAGATCGGCCATTTCCGCGGCTTCGGCACCAGCCTGGACAACTTCAAGCTCGACCTGGCGCGGATTTCCGGCGGTTGGCAACTGGGCGTCGACAGCGCCCCGCTGGCCGGCCAGGCGGTATTCCCGGACAGCGGCCAGCGGCCCATCCAGATCAACCTGGCGCGCCTGGACCTGCCGAAGAACCCCACCAACGACCTGGCCGCCGCGCCGACCATCGCCCCCGACCCGCTGGAAAAGGTCGACCCGCGCAGCATTCCGGCGATGGACGTGGCCATCCGCCAGATCTCCCAGGGCGGCAAGCCCATCGGCGCCTGGAGCTTCAACGTGCGCCCGACCACCAGCGGCATCGCCTTCAACAGCCTCAACCTCGACCTGCGCGGCCTCAAGGTCGGCGGGACGCTGCGCTGGGAAGGCTCGGTGGGCTCCACGCGCAGCACCTTCCAGGGGCGCCTGGAAGGCAAGAACCTGGCCGACGTGCTCAAGGCCTGGGACTTCGCCCCCACCGCCACCAGCGACCGCTTCAGCCTGGACATCGACGGCAACTGGCCCGGCTCGCCGGCCTACATCAGCCTGCGCCGCTTCGGCGGGCGCCTGGAAGCCGACATGCGCAAGGGCCAGTTCGTCGACGTCGAGGGCAGCGCCCAGGCCCTGCGGGTGTTCGGCCTGCTCAACTTCAACGCCATCAACCGCCGCCTGCGCCTGGACTTCTCCGACCTGTTCGGCAAGGGCCTGAGCTACGACCGCGTGCAGGGCGTGCTGGGCGCCACCAATGGCGTCTACCTCACCCGCGAGCCGATCAAGCTCACCGGGCCGTCCAGCAACATCGAGATGAACGGCACCCTGGACCTGGCCCACGACCAGATCGACGCCAAGCTGCTGGTGACTCTGCCGCTGACCAACAACTTGCCGCTGGCCGCGCTCATCGTCGGCGCGCCGGCGGTGGGCGGCGCGCTCTTCGTGGTGGACAAGCTGCTGGGCGACAAGGTGGCGCGCTTCGCCAGCGTGCAGTACCGCGTCAAGGGGCCCTGGCAGAACCCCGAGATCGCCTTCGACAAGCCGTTCGAGAAACCGCGGTGAGCAGAGCCGGCGGGCATCGGTTAGGATGAATCGCATCTGTCGTCGGAGAAACGCATGTCCCTCGCCGTGATCCAGATGGTCAGCCAGGACGACGTCCCGGCCAACCTCGCCGCCGCCCGTCGGCTGCTCGAACAGGCCGCCGAGGGCGGCGCGCGCCTCGCCGTGCTGCCGGAGAACTTCGCTGCCATGGGCCGCCGCGACCTGGCCGAGCTGGGCCGCGCCGAGGCCCTGGGCGAGGGCCCGATCCTGCCCTGGTTGAAAAGCGCCGCGCGCGACCTCAGGTTGTGGATAGTCGCCGGCACCCTGCCGCTGCCGCCGGACGGCCAGCCCGAAGCCAAGGCCAACGCCTGCTCGCTGCTGGTCGACGAGCGCGGCGAGCGGGTGGCGCGCTACGACAAGCTGCACCTGTTCGACGTGGACGTCGCCGATGCCCGCGGCCGCTACCGCGAGTCCGACGACTACGCCTTCGGCGGCCAGGTGGTGGTGGCCGACACGCCGGTCGGGCGGCTGGGCCTGACGGTGTGCTACGACCTGCGCTTTCCGGAGCTCTACACCCGGCTGCGCGAGGCCGGCGCCGAGCTGATCACAGCGCCCTCGGCCTTCACCGCGGTGACCGGCCAGGCGCACTGGGAAGTGCTGATCCGCGCCCGCGCCATCGAGACGCAGTGCTACGTGCTGGCGGCGGGGCAGGGCGGTACCCACCCGCGCGGCCGCGAGACCTGGGGCCAGTCGGCCATCGTCGACCCCTGGGGGCGCATCCTCGCCGAGCGCGACAAGGGCGAGGCGGTGCTGCTGGCCGAACGCGACAGTGAAGAACAAGCGGCGCTCCGGCAACGCATGCCGGTGGTCCGCCATCGAAGATTCTACCCGCCGGCCGTACCCGGACCGGCGCCTACGGAGTAGCCATGAGCGAGTTGTTGTCATCCGTCAGCCAGCACCTGCTGGCCCCCGGCGGCCTGGACGTCGACGGCCTGCAGCCGATCCTGCACGAGCTGAGCGGCCCGGGCATCGACGCCGCTGACCTGTACTTCCAGAGCCAGGTGTCCGAGTCCTGGATGCTCGAGGACGGCATCGTCAAGGAAGGCAGCTTCCACATGGACCAGGGCGTGGGCGTGCGCGCCCAGTCCGGCGAGAAGACCGGCTTCGCCTACAGCAATGCCATCACCCCCGATGCGCTATCCCAGGCGGCGCGCGCCGCGCGCTCGATTTCCCGCGCCGGGCAGAATGGCCGGGTGCAGGCGTTCAAGGCGGTCGCGCCGACGCGCCTGTACGCCGGCGAGAACCCGCTGGACGTGCTCAGCCGCGCCGAGAAGGTCGAGCTGCTGAAGAAGATCGACGCCGCCACCCGCGCCCTCGATCCGCGCATCCAGCAAGTCACCGTGAGCCTCGCCGGCGTCTGGGAGCAGGTCCTCATCGCTGCCGCCGACGGCTCCCTGGCCGCGGACATCCGCCCGCTGGTGCGCTTCAACGTCAGCGTCATCGTCGAGCAGAACGGTCGCCGCGAGCGCGGCGGCCATGGCGGCGGCGGGCGCACCGACTATCGCTATTTCCTCTCTGAAGACCGCGCCATGTCCTACGCCCGCGAGGCGCTGCGCCAGGCTTTGGTCAACCTCGAAGCGGTCCCCGCGCCGGCCGGCACCCTGCCGGTGGTGATGGGCGCCGGCTGGTCCGGCGTGCTGCTGCACGAGGCGGTGGGCCACGGCCTGGAAGGCGACTTCAACCGCAAGGGCAGCTCGGCCTACAGCGGGCGCATCGGCGAGAAGGTGGCCTCCAGCCTGTGCACCATCGTCGACGACGGCACCCTGGCCGGGCGCCGCGGCTCGCTGTCGGTGGACGACGAGGGCACCCCGACGCAGTACAACGTGCTGATCGAGAACGGCATCCTCAAGGGCTACATGCAGGACAAGCTCAACGCCCGCCTGATGGGCGTGGCGCGCACCGGCAACGGCCGCCGCGAATCCTATGCGCACCTGCCGATGCCGCGCATGACCAACACCTACATGCTGGCCGGGCAGAGCGACCCGGCGGAAATCATCGCCTCGGTGGAGAAGGGCATCTACTGCGCCAATCTCGGCGGCGGCCAGGTGGACATCACCAGCGGCAAGTTCGTCTTCGCCACCAGCGAGGCCTACCTGATCGAGAACGGCAGGATCACCCGCCCGGTGAAGGGCGCGACCCTGATCGGCAACGGGCCGGAAGTGATGAGCCGGGTGTCCATGGTCGGCAACGACATGGCCCTGGACAGCGGCGTGGGCACCTGCGGCAAGGATGGCCAGTCGGTACCGGTGGGCGTCGGCCAGCCGACGCTGAAGATCGACGGCATCACCGTGGGCGGGACCGGCGCCTGAGGCGCCGGGAAGCATTTGGAAAGTCTGCTCACGGCCTCGCGAGCTAGAGCAGAACAAGGCAAAAACAGGTGAGGAAGCGCAGTTTACTGATGCTAAATGAGCATTTCTCACCTGTTTTTAACGCAGTTATGCCGACGCGCAGCAGGTCGTGGGTAGGCTTTCAGCGGAGGCCGCGCTTGAGCTCGTCTAGTTCGCGGATGTATTTGAAGATCTTCCGCGCCGCGGCCGGGGGCTTGTCGTGAGCGGCCTCGTGCTGGGCGTGGCGGATCAGCTGCAGCAGGTGCTGGCGGTCGCTGTCCGGGTATTCGGCGAAGAATGCGGAGAGGGCCTCGTCGCCGCCGGTGACGAGGCGGTCGCGCCAGCGCTCCAGGGCGTGGAAGCGCTCGTTGTACTGGCGCGTGGAGCTGTCGAGCTGGTCGAGCAGGGTGACGATGGCGTCGAGGTCCTGGTCGCGCATCAGCTTGCCGATGAACTGCCGGTGGCGTTTGCGGGCGGCATTGGCCTTGTGCTTGGGCGCCTCGTCGATGGCGCGGCGCAGCGGCTCGGTGAGCGGCAGGCGGTCGAGCATGTCCGGCTTGAGCGCAGTCAGGCGCTCGCCGAGGTCCTGCAGGGCGTGCAGCTCGCGTTTTACTTGCGACTTGCTCTTCTCTTCGAACAGCGAGTCGTCGTCTTGATATTCAGCCATGGCGGTGGTCCAGTGGAAAACGCCGCCATGATAACGAGTCGAGGGTCGCTTGTCCGGCCCGCCCGCGATGCCACGGGGCCCGTCGCCCCGTCCGCGGAACAGAACAGGAGAGTTTGGCAATGAGCGAACAGGCCAAGGCAGTCGGCCCCGAGGCACTTCCGGCGCTGCGCGAGCAGGTCGAGCGGATCGTCGCCGAGGCGAAGCGCCAGGGCGCCACGGGCTGCGAAGTGGCGGTGTCCCTGGAGCAGGGGTTGTCCACCAGCGTGCGCCAGCGCGAGGTCGAGACGGTCGAATTCAACCGCGACCAGGGCTTCGGCATCACCCTCTACGTCGGCCAGCGCAAGGGCTCGGCGAGCACCTCGGCGACCGGCGACGAGGCCATCCGCGAAACCGTGGCGGCGGCGCTGGCCATCGCCAAGCACACTTCCGAGGACGACTGTTCCGGCCTGGCCGATCCCGCGCTGATGGCCCGCGACCTGCCCGACCTGGACCTCTACCACGCCTGGTCGTTGACCCCGGACCAGGCCGTGGAGCGCGCGCTGGCCTGCGAAGCTGCGGCCTTCGATGCCGACCCGCGGGTGACCAAGGCCGACGGCACCACCCTGAACATCCACCATGGCTGCCGCGTCTACGGCAACAGCCACGGCTTCATCGGCGGCTACGCCAGCACCCGCCACAGCCTCAGCTGCGTGATGATCGCCGAGGGCGAAGGGCAGATGCAGCGCGACTACTGGTACGACGTGAAGCGCCGCGGCGAACTGCTGGACAGCCCGGAGAGCATCGGCCGCCGCGCCGCCCAGCGCGCCGCCAGCCGCCTGGGCGCGCGCCCGGTGCCGACCGCCGAGGTGCCGGTGCTGTTCGCCCCGGAAGTCGCCGTGGGCCTGTTCGGCCACTTCCTCGGCGCCATCTCCGGCGGCAGCCTTTACCGCAAGTCGTCGTTCCTCGAAGGCTGCCTGGGCCAGCGCCTGTTCCCCGAGTGGCTGACCCTCGACGAACGCCCGCTGCTGCCCGGCGCCCTGGGCAGCGCCTCGTTCGACAACGACGGCCTGGCTACCTACGCCAAGCCTTTCGTGGAGAACGGCACCCTGGTTTCCTACGTGCTCGGCACCTACTCCGGGCGCAAGCTGGGCATGCCCAGCACGGCCAACGCCGGCGGCGTGCACAACCTCTTCGTCAGCCACGGCGACGAGGACCAGAAGGCCCTGCTGCGACGCATGGGCCGCGGCCTGCTGGTCACCGAGCTGATGGGGCAGGGCGTCAACCTGGTCACCGGCGACTACTCCCGCGGCGCCGGCGGCTACTGGGTGGAGAACGGCGAGATCCAGTTCCCGGTGCAGGAAGTCACCATCGCCGCCAACCTCAAGGACCTGTTCGCCAGCATCCTGGCCATCGGCAATGACGTGGAGAACCGCGGGAACCTGCATACCGGGTCGGTGCTGGTGGAAAGGATGATGGTGGCTGGTAACTGATAGCAGTCTGTGGTTCTGGAGAACGCCGTTTCCTGCCGAGGGAAGCGGCGTTTTTCTTTCCGCAATGGCTCTTCGTAGGAGCGAGCTTGCTCGCGAATGGCGTTCTGCCGGCGAGGCTCGGTGCTTGCCCCAAGAGCGCCCTCTCCCTAACCCTCGGCTGCGCGCCCCGCCCTGAAGGGAGAGGGGACCGTTGGGCAGACGCTGGTGCTCTGGAGTTAGCCGGCAACGCCGAAAGTTGCCGGATGAAACCTAGCCGTCTCTCGGCACGGACTGCCCCCTCTCCCTTCAGGGAGAGGGCTGGGGAGAGGGGCAGCGTCAACCCGAAACACCGAAGCCACCGGGAAACCCCCTTCGCGAGCAAGCTCGCTCCTACGAAGAGCATCCGGCGCATACCACCCCCGATTTGCCCTACTCCCTTGGTCTGACTTGTATTTTCCTTCTCTCGTAACGATAATCAATCTCATTATCGGTTGAGGGATTCCCATGTTCGTCGAAACCCACACCTCCCTGCTCGACCGCTGGTACCGCCTGGGCACCCGCATCCGCTGCGCGCTGGAGCCCGACGAGCCGCGCCTGCTGGAGCTTTACCTGTTCGAGACGCGCTACCTGGTGGCCTGGGAGCCGCTGCCGGCCTGGCAGCTGTTCGAGAAGAGCTTCCAGTTGCTGCTCGACACCGCCGCCGACGTCGCCCTGCCGTGGCATTGGCGCGGGCTCTGCCTCGACCACGCCTATCGCCCGCTCTGCGACCTACGCCGCCTCGCCGGCGATGCCGAACGCAGGCAGCGCCTGCAACAGCTTTCGCGCCGGCTGGCCACGCAGCCGATGGCGCCTTCCCTGACGTACCACGACCTGTAAGCGAGAAAGCAGAATGACTGACAGCCGTATCGAACGCGACAGCATGGGTGAACTGGCGGTGCCGGCCGCGGCGCTGTATGGAGCCCAGACCCAGCGTGCGGTGAACAACTTCCCGGTCAGCGGCCAGCGCATGCCCGCCGCCTTCATCCGCGCGCTGCTGCTGGCCAAGGCCGCCGCGGCGCGGGCCAACGTCGCCCTGGAGCAACTGGATGCCGAGACCGGCGCGGCCATCGTCGCCGCCTGCGAGGAACTGCTGGCCGGCGACTTCCTCCAGCACTTCCCGGTGGACGTGTTCCAGACCGGCTCCGGCACCAGCTCCAACATGAACGCCAACGAGGTGGTGGCGACCCTCGCCGGCCGTCGCCTGGGCCGCGCGGTCAACCCCAACGACCAGGTCAACTGCGGGCAGAGCAGCAACGACATCATCCCCTCGACCATCCACATCAGCGCCGCCCTGGAAATCCACGAGCGCCTGCTGCCGGCGCTGCGCCACCTGCAGGCCACCCTCGAGCGCAAGGCCGGCGAGGTGCAGCAGTACGTCAAGACCGGGCGTACCCACCTGATGGACGCCATGCCGGTGCGCCTGAGCCAGGTGCTCGGCGGCTGGGCCCAGCAGGTACGCCAGGCCACTGCCAACCTCGAAGCCCTGCAGCCGGCGCTGCAGCAGCTGGCCCAGGGCGGCACCGCCGTCGGCACCGGGGTGAATGCCCACCCGCAGTTCTCCGCGCGCTTCTGCCAGGAACTCAACGGCCTGACCGGCCTGGCCTTCCGCCCGGGCGACGACTTCTTCGCGCTGATCGGCGCCCAGGACACCGCCGTGGCCGTCTCCGGCCAGCTCAAGACCGTTGCCGTGGCGCTGATGAAGGTCGCCAACGACCTGCGCTGGATGAACTCCGGCCCGCTCGCCGGCCTCGCCGAGATCGAGCTGGAAGCCCTGCAGCCGGGCTCCTCGATCATGCCCGGCAAGGTCAACCCGGTGATCCCCGAGGCCACCGCCATGGTCGCCGCCCAGGTGATCGGCAACGACGCCACCATCGCCGTGGCCGGGCAGTCCGGCAACTTCGAGCTGAACGTGATGCTGCCGGTGATCGCCGACAACCTGCTGCAGAGCATCCAGCTGCTGGGCAACGTCAGCCGTCTGCTGGCCGACAAGGCCATCGCCAGCTTCAAGGTCAACGAGGCGAGCCTGCGCGAAGCGCTGTCGCGCAACCCGATCCTGGTCACCGCGCTGAACCCGATCATCGGCTACCAGAAGGCCGCCGAGATCGCCAAGCAGGCCTACCGCGAGGGCCGCCCGATCATCGAGGTGGCGCTGGAGAACACCGATCTCGGCCGCGAGCGCCTGGAGGCCCTGCTGGACCCCGAGAAACTCACCGCCGGCGGCCTCTGAGGCCGCGCCACCATGGAGGTATGTGACATGCGCCATTGGCAACAGACCATCGAACTGGGCAACCGCTGCTTCATCCGCAACGAGTTGATCGATGCCCGCGAGCACTACCTCCATGCCCTGGCCCACGCCCAGTTGCTGCTGGGCCGCTGGCACGACCCGGACGAGGCGGTGATGGCCTTCGTCATCTCCCACCACAACCTGGGCGACCTGCACGTGCAGCTGGGCCAGCCGGAAGAGGCCGCCGAATACCTGTGCAACTGCCACGAGCGGCTGCTGGAGCTGAGCATCGACCCGCGGCAGAGCCGCGACATGCGCGAGGCCGCGCTGCGCCACAGCCGGCGCAGCTACCTCGAACTGCTCAACTTCATCGGCGAGCACGGCAACTACCCGCGCACCCGCGAGCTACTGCACCAGCAGGGCGAAGTGGAGCTGCGCCCCGGCCTCTTCGCCACCCCGCAATCCATGCGCTACCACTAGGAGCGACCATGCCCCACTGTCTTCCCGCCTTGCCCTACGCCTACGATGCCCTGGAGCCGCACATCGATGCGCGGACCATGGAGATCCACCACAGCAAGCACCACCAGACCTACGTCAACAACCTGAATGCCGCGCTGGAGGGCACGCCCTTCGCCGAACTGCCGGTGGAGGAACTGCTGCAGCAGCTCAACCACCTGCCGGAGAAGTTGCTCGGCGCGGTGATCAATAACGGCGGCGGCCATGCCAACCATTCGCTGTTCTGGCAGGTGATGTCGCCGACCGGCGGCGGCGAGCCCGACGGCGCCCTGGCCCGCGCCATCGAGACCGAGCTGGGCGGCTACGCGGCCTTCCGCGAGGCCTTCACCAAAGCCGCGTTGACCCGCTTCGGCAGCGGCTGGGCCTGGCTCTGCGTCGACCGCCAGGGCCGCCTGAAGGTGGAAAGCAGCGCCAACCAGGACAGCCCGCTGATGCAGGACCTGATCCCCATCCTCGGCCTGGACGTCTGGGAGCACGCCTACTACCTGCAGTACCAGAACCGCCGGCCGGAATACATCGCGGCCTTCTACGAGGTCGTCGATTGGCCGGAAGTGGCGCGCCGCTATCGCCTGGCCCTGGAGCAGCGGGGGCTCGCCTGATGCCCGCCGGGGAAGTGACGCCATGCGCCCGCTAGAGGCAAGCGCGCGGCAGGGCGGCGCGCGCAACCTGCGCTGGCTGCTCGGCTTGGGGATAGTGCTGCTGGGCAGCGGCCTGCTGTTCAACCACCTGTTGCTGCTGGCGCGCCTGCAATTGCCGGCGCCGCTGTACCAGGCGCTGAGCGGCGGCCTGATCTGCGCCCTGGGCACCGCCCTGGGCGCCGTGCCCGTGCTGCTGATCCGCAGCATGCCGGCGCGGGTGGCCGATACCCTGCTGGGCTTCGGCGCCGGGGTGATGCTGGCGGCGACGGCCTTTTCCCTGCTGCTGCCAGCCCTGGAGGCGGTCGAGGCGGGCGGACGCTCGCCGCTGTACGCCGCGCTGCTGGTCAGCTTCGGCATGGCCCTGGGGGTTCTGGGGCTGATGCTGGCCGGGCGGATGCTGGACGATGCCCAGCATGACCTGGACGACGCGCCGACCCCCGCCATTCCCGCCCGCATCCTGTTGTTCGTCGCGGCCATCGTCCTGCACAACATTCCCGAGGGCATGGCCGTGGGCGTTGCCGCCGGCGGCGAGGTCCAGGGCACCGGCGGCCTGGCGCTGGGCATCGCCCTGCAGGACGTGCCCGAAGGCTTGGCCATCGCTCTGGTGCTGGCCGGCGCGGGGATGTCGCGGGTGCGGGCGATGCTGGCCGGCGCGGCTTCCGGGCTGGTCGAGCCGCTGTTCGCGGTGCTCTGCGCCTGGCTGGTGGGGGTGTCGCGGATGCTGCTGCCCTGGGGCCTGGCCCTGGCGGCGGGAGCGATGCTCTACGTGGTGGTGCGGGAGATCATTCCCGAATCGCAGCGGCGCGGCTATGCCGGGGAGGCGACCCTGGGCCTGATCGTCGGCTTCTGCCTGATGATGGTGCTGGATACGTCGCTGGGCTAGCGCCCGGCGCTGCGCGGACGGACGGTCACTCGCCTTCGTCGAAGTAGTTGTTTATCAGATCGACGAGAGCCTGCAGGGCCTCGTCGGCCTGCTCGCCCTCGGCGTTCAGGTGCAGATTGGTGCCCTTGCCCGCGGCCAGCATCATCACCGCCATGATGCTCTTGCCGTCCACCGTGCTCTCCGGGCTGCGACCGACGCGGACCTGGCACGGGAAGCGGCCGGCCACGCCGACGAATTTGGCCGCCGCGCGGGCGTGCAGGCCGAGCTTGTTGATGATGGTGATCTCGAGGGCGGGCATCGCGAGGGGGCTGTCCTTTCGTTATCTGCTGCTAGCTCAGGTCGCGGTGGCGAATCTGCACGTTCTTCAGGGTGGATCTCAGGGCATTGCCGATGCGCTCGGCGAGGTAGACCGAGCGATGATGGCCGCCCGTGCAGCCGATGGCAATGGTGACGTAGGCGCGGTTGCTGGCGGCGAAGCGCGGCAGCCATTTGTTCAGGTAGCCCAGAATGTCCTGGAACATCTCTTCCACGTCGGGCTGCTCGGCGAGGTATTCCTGCACGTCCTTGTCCAGGCCCGACTGCTCGCGCAGCTCCGGTTTCCAGTAGGGGTTGGGCAGGCAGCGCACGTCGAACACCAGGTCGGCGTCCACCGGCATGCCGCGCTTGAAGCCGAACGACTCGACGAGGAAGGCGGTGCCCGGCTCGGGTTTGTTCAGCAGGCGCAGCTTGATGACGTCGCGCAACTGGTAGAGGTTGAGGTTGGTGGTGTTCAGCTTGAGGTCGGCGAGGTCGGCTATCGGGCTGAGCAGTTGCTCCTCGTCGGCGATGGCCTCGGCGAGGGAGCGGGTGTCGGTGGTCAGCGGGTGGCGCCGGCGCGTCTCGGAGAAGCGCTTGAGCAGCGTCTCGTCGTCGGCGTCCAGGTACAGCACGTCGCACTGGATGTGCTTGTCGCGGGCTTCCTGCAGCAGCTCGGGGAAGCGCTTGAGCTGGCTGGGCAGGTTGCGCGCGTCGATCGACACGGCCACCTGCGGGTGCATCAGTTCGGTGTGCAGCAGAGCGCGCTGGGCCAGGTCCGGCAGCAGGCTGGCCGGCAGGTTGTCGATGCAGTAGAAGCCGTTGTCCTCGAGGACGTTGAGGGCAGTGCTCTTGCCGGAGCCGGAACGGCCGCTGACGATGATCAGGCGCATGCTAGTGGCCGTTCTGCACTTCCACGACTATCTGGTACAGCGCGTCGCCATCGCTCGCGCGGCGTAGGCGTTCGCGCACCTCGGCGCGGTCGAGCATCGAGGCGATCTGGCGCAGCAGCTCCAGGTGCTCCTCGGTGGCGGCTTCGGGTACCAGCAGGACGAACACCAGGTCGACCGGAGCGCCGTCGAGGGCGTCGAAGTCCACCGGTGCATCGAGGTGAAGGATGGCGCTGATCGGCGCCTTGCAACCGGTCAGGCGGCAGTGGGGAATGGCGATGCCATTGCCGAAGCCGGTGGAGCCCAGGCGTTCGCGGGCCACCAGGCTTTCGAATATGTCTTGCGCGTCGAGGCCGGGAAGGTCTTTCACGACCAGGTTGGCGATCTGTTCGAGTACGCGCTTCTTGCTGCCGCCCGGCACGTTCACCAGGGAACGGCCGGGGGACAGGATCTGCTCAAGTCGGATCATAGGGGAGGGGGGTTAGCGGACTCCAACGCCCTGTTGGCGTTCGAGGTACTTTTCCTTGTGTTTGATCAGTTGTCGATCGAGTTTGTCGGTCAGCAGGTCGATGGCGGCGTACATGTCTTCGTGTTCTGCGCAGGCCACGACTTCGCCACCGGAGATGTGCAGCGTGGCTTCGATACGCTGTTTCAGCTTTTCGACCTCCATGATGACCTGAACATTGGTGATCTTGTCGAAGTGGCGCTCCAGTCGGCCGAGTTTCTCGACCACGTAGTCGCGCAGGGCGTCGGTCACATCCAGTTGATGGCCACTGATGTTGACTTGCATACCGCTTTCTCCTTATTGCCCGTGTATAAGTGGCAGGTTATGGGGCCTGCCGCCGGAACACCTTGGCTTGGGTCAATCAGACCAGTCGCTTGCGCTCGCTCGATGGAGCTATTCCGAGAGATTCCCGGTACTTGGCGACCGTCCGACGTGCCACTTGAATGCCCTGTGCCTCCAGTAAACCAGCGATCTTGCTGTCGCTCAACGGCTTTTTCGGACTTTCTGCCGCGACCAGTTTCTTGATGATCGCGCGGATCGCCGTGGACGAGCATTCGCCGCCCTCGGAAGTGCTCACGTGGCTGGAGAAGAAGTACTTCAGCTCGAAGATGCCACGCGGGGTGTGCATGAATTTCTGCGTGGTGACCCGCGAGATGGTCGACTCGTGCATGCCCACCGCCTCGGCGATGTCGTGCAGGACCAGCGGCTTCATGGCCTCCTCGCCGTACTCGAGGAAACCGCGCTGGTGCTCGACGATCTGCGTCGCCACCTTCATCAGCGTCTCGTTGCGGCTCTGCAGGCTCTTGATGAACCAGCGCGCTTCCTGCAGCTGGTTGCGCATGAAGGTGTTGTCGGCGCTGGAGTCGGCGCGGCGCACCAGGCCGGCGTACTGCGAGTTGACGCGCAGGCGCGGCACCGCCTCCTGGTTCAGTTCCACCAGCCAGCGCTCGTTGTGCTTGCGCACTATCACGTCCGGCACCACGTATTCGGCCTCGCCGGATTCGATCTGCGAACCCGGGCGCGGGTGCAGCGACTGGATCAGCTCGATGGTCTCGCGCAGCTCGTCTTCCTTGAGCTTCATGCGCCGCATCAGCTGGGTGTAGTCGCGGCTGCCGAGCAGGTCGAGGTGGTCGGCGACCAGGCGCAGGGCCTCGCTCAGCAGGTAGGTGTCCGCTGGCATCTGGCGCAGTTGCAGCAGCAGGCACTCGCGCAGGTTGCGCGCGCCGACGCCGGCCGGCTCCATCTGCTGGATGCGCCGCAGCACCACTTCCACCTCGTCCATCTCGATGCCCAGCTCGGGGTCGATGGAGGCGAGGATGTCGTCCAGGGACTCTTCCAGGTAGCCGTCGTTGTTGATGCCGTCGATGATGCTGAGGGCGACCAGGCGGTCGCTGTCGGACATGGGGCAGAGGTTCAGCTGCCACAGCAGGTGGCTCTGCAGGCTTTCGCCGGCGGAGGTGCGGGCGGTGAAGTCCCACTCGTCGTCATCGTTGCTGGGCAGGCTGCTGGCGCTGGTCTGGTAGACGTCTTCCCAGGCGGTGTCGACCGGCAGCTCGTTGGGGATGCGCTCGGCCCACTGGTCTTCGTCCAGGCTGTCGGCGCTGGGCGTGGTGGTTTCCTGGAAGCTTTCGCTCTGCGAATTGGCGTTGGTGTTGGTGGGGGCTTCCGCGCCTTCGGCGTAGGGATCGCTGCCGTCGAAGTCGTCGCCTTCTTCCTGGCGTTCGAGCATCGGGTTGGATTCCAGCGCCTCCTGGATCTCCTGTTGCAGATCCAGGGTGGAGAGTTGGAGCAGTCGGATGGCCTGTTGCAGCTGCGGAGTCATCGTCAGCTGCTGGCCCATCTTGAGGACAAGCGATGGTTTCATGGCTGGAACTTGGCACCTTGTTCGCTGGCGTGTAGTGCGCCATATCCACGACTACGGGCGCCAGGGCCGAAGCTCCGGAACGCCGCTAGGAAGCAAATTATATGCCTGAATTCTCAGACTTTGCCTAGGGCGTTTACGCATAAATCTGTTGTCGGTCGGTCGGGCCGACGTGAGGCGGGCGTCCGCCCCGGCGCGCGGCCGGGGCGAGGGGGCTCAGAGGCGGAACTCGTGGCCCAGGTAGACTTCCTTGACCAGTTCGTTGGCCAGGATGGCCGTGGAGTCGCCCTCGGCGATCAGCTGGCCGTCGTTGACGATGTAGGCCGTCTCGCAGATGTCGAGGGTCTCGCGCACGTTGTGGTCGGTGATGAGCACGCCGATGCCCTTGGCCTTGAGGTGGTGGATGATCTGCTTGATGTCGCCCACCGAGATCGGGTCCACGCCGGCGAAGGGTTCGTCGAGGAGGATGAACTTCGGCGAGCTGGCCAGTGCGCGGGCGATCTCCACGCGGCGGCGCTCGCCGCCGGACAGGCTCATGCCGAGGTTGTCGCGGATGTGGTGGATGTGGAACTCCTCCAGCAGGCCTTCCAGGGCCTCCTTGCGGCCGTTGCGATCGAGGTCGGCGCGGGTCTCGAGGATGGCGCCGATGTTGTCCGCCACCGACAGCTTGCGGAAGATCGAGGCTTCCTGCGGCAGGTAGCCGATGCCGGCGCGGGCGCGGCCGTGCATGGGCAGGTTGGTGACGTCCTGCTCGTCGATGCGGACCACACCCTGGTCGGCGCGGACCAGGCCGACGATCATGTAGAAGCAGGTGGTCTTGCCGGCGCCGTTGGGGCCGAGCAGGCCGACGATCTGCCCGCTGTCGATGCTCATGCTGACGTCGCGGACGACCTGGCGACCCTTGTAGCTCTTGGCGAGGTGCTGTGCGGTGAGCGTGGCCATTACTGGGCTTGATCCTGCTTCTTCTTGGGCTGGATGACCATGTCGATGCGCGGGCGCGGGGTGGTCACCTGGGTGCCGGTGGCGCGGCCGGCGTTGACGATCTGCCGTTCGGTGTCGTAGACGACCTTCTCGCCTTCGAAGGTGTTGCCTTCCTGGATCACCTTGGCCTGGTCGATCAGGATCACCCGGTTCTGGGTGACGAAGTACTGGATGGTCAGGCCGTAGGCCTTGGTGATTTCCTTGTCCGGCGCCGGCTTCTGCTCGAAGTAGGCGGGCTTGCCGACCGAGGTGACCACCTCGATCTCGCCGTCCTTGTTCTGCTTGAGGGTGACGGTGTTGCCGGTCAGCTTCATGCTGCCCTGGGTCACCACCACGTCGCCGCGGTACACGGCGACGCCCTGCTTGTCGTCCAGTTCGGCGCTGTCGGCCTGCACGCGGATCGGCTGCTCGCGATCCGTCGGCAGCGCCCAGCCAGCGCTGCTGCCCAGGGCGGCGACGAGGCCGAGGAAAAGGGGGAAGGTTTTAACGAACCTCATGCTGACCTCTTACGTTGGACAGCAGGGTCATCCGGCTGTCTTTCAGATACGCTTTCATGCCTACCGCCGTGGTCACCCCTTGGGGCTCGGTGATCTTAACGGGTTGACTGGTCTCGGCATAATCCTTGTCCGGGAACACCGTCATGCGCGTGGTGGTGAGTAGCAGGGTGCGGTTCTGCGCGTCGGTGCGCTGGACCCGGACGTTGTCGATCAGTTCGACCTGCTTGCCTTCCGGGCCCACCTCGGCGCGCACGCTCTGCACGTGCCACGGCTGCGGCTCGCCCTCGCGGAAGAAGAACAGGTCCGGCGTGGTAACGTTGGTGACGTCGGTGGCTTTCATGTGCTCCAGGCGATCGGCGGTCATCTCGTAGGCCAGGCTGCCGTCCTCGCGGTACTGCAGGCTGTGGGCATTGGCCGCGTAGAAGTCGATGGCGTCGTTGCTCGGCGCGACCTGGCGCTCGTTGAAGTCCAGGCGCACGTTCCAGTAGTAGCCCAGTGCGACCAGCAGGATCGCGATCAGGGCGAGGAGGAGCTTCTGGCGAAGGGTCTTCGGCATGTCTGGCTCTACAGGTAGGCGCTTTGCGCCGCCTCGAGGTTGCCCTGGGCGCGCAGGATGAGTTCGCAGAATTCACGGGCCGCGCCTTCGCCGCCGCGCGCCTGGGTCACGCCGTGGGCGTGCTGGCGAACGAAGGCGTCGGCGCTGGCCACCGCCATGCCCAGGCCGACCCGGCGGATGACCGGAAGGTCGGGCAGGTCGTCGCCCAGGTAGGCGACCTGTTCATAGCCTAGCCCGAGTTCGGCGAGCAGTTGGTCGAGGACCACCAGCTTGTCCTCGCGGCCCTGGAACAGGTGCTCGATGCCCAGGTTCTGCGCGCGGCGCTCGACCACGGCGCTCTTGCGGCCGCTGATGATGGCGGTGCGCACGCCCGAGGCGATGAGCATCTTGATGCCGTGGCCGTCGAGGGTGTTGAAGGTCTTGAACTCGCCGCCGTCGGGCAGGAAGTAGAGCTTGCCGTCGGTCAGCACGCCATCCACGTCGAACACCGCCAGGCGCACGCCACTGGCGCGTTGCAGCAGGTCTGCGGTCATTCAGATGACTCCGGCGCGGGTCAGGTCGTGGACGTGCAGCACGCCGACCGGGTGGTCGTCGCCGTCGACCACCACCAGGACGTTGATCTTGTGGTCGTCCATGATCTTCAGGGCTTCGGCGGCGAGCATGTCCGGGCGCACGGTCTTGCCGTGCACGGTCATCACCTGGTCGATGGTGGCCGTGCGCACGTCCACGCCCTTGTCCAGGGTGCGGCGCAGGTCGCCGTCGGTGAACACGCCGGCCAGGCGGCCGTCTTCGCCGAGGACGATGGTCATGCCAAGGCCCTTGCGCGTCATTTCCAGCAGGGCGCCGCTGAGCGAAGTGCCGGGGGAGACCTGCGGCAGTTCTTCACCCACGTGCATGATGTTTTCCACTTTCAGCAACAATCTCCGGCCCAGGGCGCCGCCCGGATGGGAGAAGGCGAAGTCCTCGGCGGTGAAGCCGCGGGCTTCCAGCAGGGCCACGGCGAGGGCGTCGCCGAGCACGAGGGAGACGGTGGTGGAGGAGGTCGGCGCCAGGTTCAGCGAGCAGGCTTCGTGTTCGACGCCGGCGTCCAGGTTCACCGCGGCGGCCTTGGCCAGCGGCGACTCGGGGTTGCCGGTCATGCTCACCAGGGTGATGCCCAGGCGCGCGATCAGCGGCAGCAGGGTGATGATCTCGGCGGTGGAGCCGGAGTTGGACAGCGCCAGGACCACGTCGTCCCTGGTGATCATGCCCATGTCGCCGTGGCTGGCCTCGGCCGGGTGCACGAAGAACGCCGGGGTGCCGGTGCTGGCCAGGGTGGCGGCGATCTTGCGGGCGATGTGCCCGGACTTGCCCATGCCGACCACCACCACGCGGCCGCTGCAGCCGAGCAGCAGTTCGCAGGCCCTGGAGAAATCGGCCCCGATGCGTGGCAGCAGGGCATCCACCGCATCGCGCTCGAGGCCGATGGTGCGTTGTGCCGACTGGATGAAATCGTGATTCTGGCTCATGTTCCGATCGCGTGGGGCGAAGTGAAGGGCGAGATTATAACGGTAAAGCGGTCCGGGCTTCACCCTGCCGATACCGGATCTTGCACAGGGAAAGCTGAATCCGAGCTGAATCGCCGGCGGCGGGCCTTGGGCCGCCGCGCGCGCCAATGCTATAGTTCGCCGCCGTTCGGCCTGTCTTGCGTTACCGTGTTCCGACGGTTCGACGGGGCATTGCAGGGACAGGGCCGTCATGCAAGGAGTTCTATGAGCACCGATGAAAAATACGCTGTCGAGCTGAAGGGGGTCACCTTCAAGCGCGGTACCCGCGCCATCTTCGACAACGTGGATATCCGTATTCCGCGCGGCAAGGTCACCGGCATCATGGGGCCGTCGGGTTGCGGCAAGACCACCTTGCTGCGCCTGATCGCCGCACAGCTGCGCCCGGTCAAGGGCGACGTCATGGTCAACGGGCAGAACCTGCCGAAGCTGGCCCGCGCCGACCTGTTCGACATGCGCAAGCAGTTCGGCGTGCTGTTCCAGAGCGGCGCGCTGTTCACCGACCTGGACGTGTTCGAGAACGTCGCCTTCCCGCTGCGGGTGCACACCGACCTGCCCGAGGAGATGATCCGCGACATCGTCCTGATGAAGCTGCAGGCCGTGGGCCTGCGCGGGGCGCTGGAGCTGATGCCGGACGAGCTGTCCGGCGGCATGAAGCGCCGCGTGGCGCTGGCCCGGGCGATCGCCCTGGACCCGCAGATCCTCATGTACGACGAACCCTTCGTCGGCCAGGACCCGATCGCCATGGGCGTGCTGGTGCGGCTTATCCGCCTGCTCAACGATGCCCTGGGCATCACCAGCATCGTGGTCTCCCACGACCTGGCGGAAACCGCCAGCATCGCCGACTACATCTATATCGTCGGCGACGGCAAGGTGCTGGGGCAGGGCACGCCGGCGGAGCTCAAGGAGCTCGACGATCCGCGCGTGCGCCAGTTCATGAAGGGGATTCCGGATGGTCCGGTGCCCTTCCACTATCCCGCGCGCGACTATCGCGCCGACCTGCTGGGGGAACGCTGATGCGCAAGACTTCACTGCTCGAGCGGATTCGCCTGCTCGGGCGGTCGGGCCTCGACGTGCTCGAGGCGCTCGGCCGTTCCACGCTGTTCCTCGGCCACGCCATGCTCGGCCGCCGGGTGCCCGGCGGCATGGGCCAGTTGCTGATCAAGCAGCTGTACTCGGTGGGCGTGCTGTCGCTGGCGATCGTCGTGGTTTCGGGCATCTTCATCGGCATGGTGCTGGCCCTGCAGGGCTACAACATCCTCAAGGACTATGGTTCGGAGCAGGCGGTGGGGCAGATGGTGGCCCTGACCCTGCTGCGCGAACTGGGTCCGGTGGTGACCGGCCTGCTGTTCGCCGGCCGCGCCGGCTCGGCGCTGACCGCCGAGATCGGCAACATGAAGTCCACCGAACAGCTCTCCAGCCTGGAGATGATCGGCGTCGACCCGCTGCGCTACGTGATCGCGCCGCGCCTGTGGGCCGGCTTCATCTCGATGCCGCTCCTGGCGGCGATCTTCAGCGTGGTCGGCATCTGGGGCGGCGCCGCCGTCGCCGTCGACTGGCTGGGCGTATACGAGGGTTCCTTCTGGTCGAACATGCAGAACAGCGTGCAATTCGGCGAGGATGTGCTCAATGGCGTGATCAAGAGCGTGGTGTTCGCCTTCGTGGTGACCTGGATCGCCGTGTTCCAGGGCTATGACTGCGAGCCGACCTCCGAAGGGATCAGCCGCGCAACGACTCGAACCGTGGTCTATGCCTCCCTGGCGGTACTGGGGCTGGACTTCATACTGACCGCTTTGATGTTTGGAGACTTCTGATGCAAACCCGCACCCTGGAAATCGGTGTAGGCCTGTTTCTTCTCGGCGGCCTGCTGGCCCTGCTGCTGCTGGCGCTGCGTGTCAGCGGCCTGACCATCGGGCATTCCAATGACACCTACCAGCTGTATGCCTACTTCGACAACGTCGCCGGCGTGACCGTGCGCGGCAAGGTGACCATGGCCGGCGTGACCATCGGCAAGGTGGTCGCCGTGGACCTGGATCACGACAGCTACCGTGGCCGGGTGACCATGGAGATCAACAAGAGCGTCAACAACCTGCCGGACGACTCCACCGCGTCTATCCTCACCGCAGGCCTGCTGGGCGAGAAATACATCGGCATCAGCGTCGGCGGCGACGACAAGATGCTCACGGACGGCGGCGTCATCCACGACACCCAGTCCGCGCTGGTGCTGGAGGACCTGATCGGCAAGTTCCTGTTGAACTCGGTCAACAAAGAAGAGCCCAAGAAGCAATGACGATGATGAGGATGAACGCCATGCTGACTCTCCTGCGCCGCGGCCTGCTGGTCCTGCTCGCAGCACTGCCGCTGATCGCCAACGCCGCGCCCAATGCGCAGCAGGTGGTGCAGCAGACCGTCGACAACCTGCTGTCCGACCTCAAGGCCAATAAGCCGGCCTACCGCGCCGATCCCAAGCAGCTCTACGCCGCCCTGGACCGCATCCTCGGCCCGGTGGTGGACTCCGAGGGCATCGCCAAGGGCGTGATGACCGTCAAGTATTCGCGCCAGGCCTCCCCGGAGCAGATCAAGCGCTTCGAGACGGTGTTCAAGAACAGCCTGATGCAGTTCTACGGCAACGCCCTGCTCGAGTACGACAACCAGGACATCCGCGTGCTGCCGTCCACCGGCAAGCAGGACCCGGAGCGCTCCAGCGTGAACATGGAGATCCGTGACAGCAAGGGCACCGTCTATCCGGTGCAGTACACCATGGTCAACCAGTCGGGGACCTGGCGCCTGCGCAACGTGATCATCAACGGCATCAACATCGGCAAGCTGTTCCGCGACCAGTTCGCCGACTCCATGCAGAAGAACGGCAACGACCTGGAGAAGACCATCGCCAGTTGGGACCAGGTGGTCGCCCATGCCAAGGATGCCGCCAAGGGCAACCCGGACGAGGGTGGCGCGCAATGACCAGCGCCGCCAGCATCAGCGAGGGCGCGGCCGGCGAGCTGCGCCTGGCCGGGGTGCTCGACTACCGCAGCGGCACGCAGCTGCGCGAGCAGGGCAAGGCCCTGATCGCCGCGAGCGGCGCCCAGCAGTTGGTGGTGGATTGTTCGGCGGTGGAGAAGTCCAGCAGCGTCGGCCTGTCGCTGTTGCTGGCCTTCCTGCGCGATGCGCAGCAGGCGGGCAAGAGCCTGCAGGTCCGCGGCCTGCCCAAGGACATGCAGGACATCGCCAAGGTCAGCGACCTCGACGGCATCCTGCCGCTGCAAGGCTGACCAGGGCGGCCAAAAGCCCCTCCGTCCGCGACTTCCCCTGGCGGGGTTCGCAGGCGGGGGGCTTTTTTGTATCATTGCCGGCCCGCGCGCGTTGAGCGCCGATCGAGGTCGAGCATGCAGGCGATTGAAGTCAAGAACATCCTGGAAGCCAAGCTCCCGGGTACCCAGGTCGAAGTGGAAGGCGAAGGCTGCAACTTCCAGCTGAACCTGATCAGTGACGAACTGGCCGGTCTGAGCCCGGTGAAACGTCAGCAGCAGATCTACGCGCACCTTAACGAATGGATCGCCAGTGGCGCCATCCATGCCGTGACCATGAAATTCTTCAGCCGCGCCGCCTGGGCCGAGCGTTCCTGAGCCGCCGGGGATATACCTGCTATGGACAAACTGATCATTACCGGCGGTTCCCGTCTCGACGGCGAAATCCGCATCTCCGGCGCCAAGAACTCCGCGCTGCCGATCCTTGCCGCCACCCTGCTGGCGGATACTCCGGTCACCGTGTGCAACCTGCCGCACCTGCACGACATCACCACCATGATCGAGCTGTTCGGTCGCATGGGCGTGCAGCCGGTGATCAACGAGAAGCTCAACGTCGAAGTCGACGCCAACAGCATCAGGACCCTGGTCGCGCCTTATGAATTGGTGAAAACCATGCGCGCCTCGATCCTGGTGCTCGGCCCCATGGTCGCGCGCTTCGGCGAGGCCGAGGTGGCCCTGCCCGGCGGCTGCGCCATCGGTTCGCGTCCGGTCGACCTGCACATCCGCGGCCTCGAGGCCATGGGCGCGCAGATCACCGTCGAAGGCGGCTACATCAAGGCCAAGGCTCCGGCCGGCGGCCTGCGTGGCGCGCACTTCTTCTTCGACACCGTGTCCGTGACCGGCACCGAGAACATCATGATGGCCGCGGCCCTGGCCAACGGCCGCACCGTGCTGGAAAACGCCGCCCGCGAGCCGGAAGTGGTCGACCTGGCCAACTGCCTGATCGCCATGGGCGCGCAGATCCAGGGCGCCGGCACCGACACCATCGTCATCGATGGCGTGAAGCGCCTGGGCGGCGCCAAGTACAACGTGCTGCCCGACCGCATCGAGACCGGCACCTACCTGGTCGCCGCCGCCGCCACCGGTGGTCGCGTCAAGCTCAAGGACACCGACCCGACCATCCTCGAGGCGGTGCTGCTGAAGCTGGAAGAGGCCGGTGCGCACATCAACACCGGCAACGACTGGATCGAGCTGGACATGAAGGGCAACCGGCCGAAGGCGGTGAACATCCGCACCGCGCCGTATCCGGCTTTCCCCACCGACATGCAGGCCCAGTTCATTTCGCTGAACGCCGTGGCCGAAGGCACCGGCGCGGTGATCGAGACCGTGTTCGAGAACCGCTTCATGCACGTCTACGAAATGAACCGCATGGGCGCGCAGATTCTCGTCGAGGGCAACACCGCCATCGTCACCGGCGTGCCGCAGCTCAAGGGCGCCCCGGTCATGGCCACCGACCTGCGCGCTTCCGCCAGCCTGGTGATCGCTGGCCTTGTGGCCGAGGGCGACACCCTGATCGACCGCATCTACCACATCGACCGTGGCTACGAGTGCATCGAAGAGAAGCTGCAACTGCTCGGCGCCAAGATCCGCCGCGTACCGGGCTAGGGCTGACCAGACATGCTGACCATCGCCCTGTCCAAGGGCCGGATCCTCGATGACACCCTGCCGCTGCTCGCAGCGGCAGGCATTGTGCCGACCGAGAACCCGGACAAGAGCCGCAAGCTGATCATCCCCACCAGCCTCGACGACGTGCGCCTGCTGATCGTCCGCGCCACCGACGTGCCGACCTACGTCGAGCACGGCGCCGCCGACCTCGGCGTGGCCGGCAAGGACGTGCTGCTCGAATACGGCGGCCAGGGGCTGTACGAGCCGCTGGACCTGAAGATCGCCAACTGCAAGCTGATGACCGCCGGCGCGGTCGGCGCGGCCGAGCCCAAGGGGCGCCTGCGGGTGGCCACCAAGTTCGTCAACGTGGCCAAGCGCTACTACGCCGAGCAGGGCCGCCAGGTCGAGGTGATCAAGCTGTACGGCTCCATGGAGCTGGCGCCGCTGGTCGGCCTGGCCGACAAGATCATCGACGTGGTCGACACCGGCAACACCCTGCGCGCCAACGGCTTGGAACCCCAGGAGCTGATCGCCCACATCAGCTCGCGGCTGATCGTCAACAAGGCCTCGATGAAGATGCAGCACGCGCGCATCCAGGCCCTGATCGACACTCTGCGTGAAGCGGTGGAGTCTCGACACCGGGCGTAATTCCCTGCGCGGCCTTCCCGCCGCGCCCGCCTATCCGTGTCATAGCCAAATTTTCTCGGGTGCCCGCACGGTGGGCTTGCTAGTCTAGCGGCGCCCGAGATCACGCCAATTTTAAGAGGCCAGCTATGACCGCACCCTTCGCCATCCGTCGACTCAACGCCGCCGATCCGGACTTCGCGCGTCATCTGGACCATCTGCTGTCCTGGGAAAGCGTGTCCGACGACGCCGTGAACCAGCGCGTGCTGGACATCATCGCTGACGTGCGCAGCCGTGGCGACGCCGCCCTGGTCGAGCTCACCCAGCGCTTCGACGGCCTCGCGGTCGCCAGCATGGCCGACCTGATCCTGCCGCGCGAGCGCCTGGAACTGGCCCTGACGCGCATCACCCCGGCCCAGCGCGAGGCGCTGGAAACCGCCGCCGAGCGCGTGCGCAGCTACCACGAGAAGCAGAAGCAGGACTCCTGGCGCTACACCGAGGCCGACGGCACCGTGCTCGGCCAGCAGGTCACCCCGCTGGACCGCGCCGGCCTGTACGTGCCCGGCGGCAAGGCTTCCTATCCCTCGTCGGTGCTGATGAATGCGATTCCCGCCAAGGTCGCCGGCGTCGCCGAAGTGGTCATGGTGGTGCCGACCCCGCGTGGCGAAATCAACGAGATCGTCCTCGCCGCCGCCTGCATCGCCGGCGTCGACCGCGTCTTCACCATCGGCGGCGCCCAGGCGGTGGCCGCGCTGGCCTACGGCACCGAGAGCGTGCCCCAGGTAGACAAGATCGTCGGCCCGGGCAACATCTACGTGGCCACCGCCAAGCGCCACGTGTTCGGCCAGGTGGGCATCGACATGATCGCCGGCCCCTCGGAGATCCTCGTGGTCTGCGACGGCGGCACCGACCCGGACTGGATCGCCATGGACCTGTTCTCCCAGGCCGAGCACGACGAGGACGCCCAGTCGATCCTGGTCAGCCCGGACGCCGCCTTCCTCGACAAGGTCGCCGCCAGCATCGAGAAGCTGCTGCCGACCATGGAGCGCGCCGAGATCATCCGCACCTCGCTGGGCAACCGCGGCGCGCTGATCCAGGTCGCCGACCAGGCCCAGGCCTGCCAGGTGGCCAACCGTATCGCCCCGGAGCACCTGGAGCTGTCGGTGGCCGACCCGCAAAGCTGGCTGCCGAACATCCGCCACGCCGGCGCCATCTTCATGGGCCGCTACACCGCCGAGGCCCTGGGCGACTACTGCGCAGGCCCGAACCACGTGCTGCCGACCTCCGGCACCGCGCGTTTCTCCTCGCCGCTGGGCGTGTACGACTTCCAGAAGCGCTCGTCGATCATCTTCTGCTCGGCCGACGGCGCCTCGGTGCTCGGCAAGACCGCCTCGGTCCTGGCCCGCGGCGAGTCGCTGACCGCCCACGCGCGCAGCGCCGAATACCGGATCAAGGGCTGAAAAGCCGATAAAAACCGATAAAAGCCGCTGGAGGCTTGAGGCTGGACGAAGTGGGTTTCGCCTTTTCGTTCAGCCTTCAGCCTTCGGCCTTCAGCGATTCTTTAAAGGAGAGAGGGCGATGAGCAAGTTCTGGAGCCCCTTCGTCAAGGACCTGGTGCCCTACGTGCCGGGTGAGCAACCCAAGCTGGCCAAGCTGGTCAAGCTCAACACCAACGAGAACCCCTACGGCCCGTCGCCCAAGGCGCTGGCCGCCATGCAGGGCGAGCTGGGCGATGCCCTGCGGCTGTACCCGGACCCCAACGCCGAGCGCCTGAAGCAGACCATCGCCGACTACTATGGCGTGCGCCCGGGCCAGGTGTTCGTCGGCAACGGCTCCGACGAAGTGCTGGCCCATGCCTTCCACGCGCTGTTCCAGCACGACGGCCGGCCGCTGCTGTTCCCCGACGTGACCTACAGCTTCTACCCGGTGTACTGCGGCCTCTATGGCATTCCCTTCGAGGCGCTACCGCTGGACGAGCAGTTCCAGATCCGCGTCGAGGACTACGCCCGCCCCAACGCCGGGATCATCTTCCCCAACCCCAATGCGCCGACCGGCTGCCTGCTGCCGCTGGAAGCCATCGAGCGCCTGCTGCTGGCCAACCCGGACAGCGTGGTGCTGGTGGACGAGGCCTACGTCGACTTCGGCGGCGAGACGGCCATCGGCCTGGTGGAGCGCTACCCGAACCTGCTGGTGGCGCAGACGCTGTCCAAGTCGCGCTCCCTGGCCGGGCTGCGCGTCGGCCTGGCGGTCGGCCACGAGGACCTGATCGAGGCCCTGGAACGGGTCAAGAACAGCTTCAACTCCTACCCGCTGGACCGCGTGGCCCAGGCCGGCGCCATCGCCGCCTTCGAGGACCGCGAGTACTTCCAGCGCACCTGCCAGGCGGTGATCGACAGCCGCGAGAAGCTGGTGGGCGAGCTGAGCGGCATGGGCTTCGAGGTGCTGCCGTCGGCGGCCAACTTCATCTTCGCCCGCCACCCGCGCCACGACGCCGCCGAGCTGGCCGCCGGCCTGCGCGAGCAGGGGGTGATCGTCCGCCACTTCAAGCAGGCGCGCATTGCCCAGTTCCTGCGCATCAGCATCGGCACCGAGGAGCAGAACCAGGCGCTGCTGGACGCTCTGCGCACGCGGCTCTGAGCCACGCCCGGCTGAAAAAGAAACGGCGCCCTCGGGCGCCGTTCTTCGTTACTGCTGCTGCGGTTGCTGCACCGGCGGAGTGGGCGGCGGGCGCAGGCCCACTTCCGCCTCCAGGGTGACGTGCTTGCCGTTGCGCAGCACCTGGATGTTGATCTTCTCGCCCGGCTTGGTGCGCGCCACCTGGTTCATCGCGGTGCGGCCGTCGGCGGCCTTCTTGCCGTCGATGTCGAGGATGATGTCGCCCGGCTGCATGCCGGACTGGGCGGCCGGGCCGTCGCGGTAGACACCGGCGACCACCACCCCGCCCTGGTCCTGCAGGCCGAAGGACTCGGCCAGCTCCGGCGTCAGCGGCTGCACCTCGACGCCCAGCCAGCCGCGGATCACCGAGCCGTGCTCGACGATCGACTTCATCACCTCCAGCGCCAGCTTGATCGGGATGGCGAAGCCGATGCCCTGGGAGCCGCCGGACTTGGAGAAGATGGCGGTGTTGATGCCCACCAGGTTGCCGCTGGCGTCGACCAGGGCGCCGCCGGAGTTGCCCGGGTTGATCGCCGCGTCGGTCTGGATGAAGTCTTCGTAGGTGTTCAGCCCCAGCTGGTTGCGGCCGGTGGCGCTGATGATGCCCATGGTCACCGTCTGGCCCACGCCGAAGGGGTTGCCGATGGCCAGGCAGACGTCGCCGGTGCGGATGCCGTCGGAGCGCCCGAGGGTCATCACCGGCAGGTCCTTGAGGTCGATCTTGAGCACCGCGAGATCGGTTTCCGGGTCGCTGCCGACCAGGCGCGCCGTGGTTTCGCGGCCGTCGCGCAGGGCCACGACTATCTGGTCGGCGCCGGCGGTGACGTGGTTATTGGTCAGCAGGTAGCCCTCGGGGCTCATGATCACCGCCGAGCCCAGGCTCGACTCCATGCGCTTCTGCTGCGGCAGGTTGTCGCCGAAGAAGCGGCGGAACAGTGGGTCGTCGAGCATCGAGTTGCCCGGCCGGCTGACCATCTTGGTGGTGTACAGGTTGGCCACCGCCGGCGCGGCGCGGGTCACGGCGTCGGCATAGGTTCCGGGGCCCTGCTGCAGGCGGCTGAGCAGGGGCGCCTGCTGCAGGTGGACTTCCTGTTCGGGCAGGCCGACCCATTCGGGGTTACGCTGGATGATCAGCAGCGCCAGCAAGACGCCGACAAGCGCGGGCCAGCCGAGAAAACGCAGGGCCTTCAGCATCGGAGGACGATCCTTGGGGGTTGCTCGGCCTGGGGAAGGCCGCTAGGGTGGCCGCCATTATACGGGCGGCGTGGCAAGAAAATAGCCGTCTCCCCTAATGCCTGGAGGAAATTCGATGGCGATCGATCTGACCGAGCTGGTCGAAGAGGCCGACCGCTACCTGGACGCCGCGCGCATCCAGGACTACTGCCCTAATGGCCTGCAGGTGCAGGGCCGGCCGCAGGTGCGGCGCATCGTCAGCGGCGTGACCGCCAGCCAGGCGCTGCTGGACGCGGCGGTGGCCGCGCAGGCCGATGCGGTGCTGGTCCACCATGGCTACTTCTGGAAGGGCGAGAACCCTTGCGTGGTGGGCATGAAGCAGCGTCGCCTGAAGACCCTGCTGGCCCACGACATCAGCCTGATCGCCTACCACCTGCCGCTGGACCTGCACCCGCAGGTGGGCAACAACGTGCAGCTGGGCCAGCAGCTCGGCCTGGACATCGAGGGCCCGCTGGAGCCGGGCAACCCGCGTTCCATCGTGCTGCTGGGCGCGCCCGCGGCCCCCGTGGCGCCGGCTGATTTCGCCGCCCACGTGGCGCGCGTGCTGGGCCGCGAGCCGCTGCTGGTGGAAGGCGAGCGGCCGATCCGGCGCATCGCCTGGTGCACCGGCGGCGCCCAGGGCTACATCGACCAGGCCATCGCGGCGGGCGTGGACGCCTACCTCACCGGCGAGGTCTCCGAGCAGACGGTGCACAGCGCCCGTGAGAACGGCATCACCTTCATCGCCGCCGGCCACCACGCCACCGAGCGCTACGGCGTGCAGGCGCTGGGCCGCTACCTGGCCGAGCGCTTCGGCATCGAGCACCGTTTCATCGACTGCCCGAACCCCGCCTGAGCGCCGTGGGTGCTCAGGGCGTCGAGGCGTAGCGGCGCCGGGCCTGGTCCACGGCCGCGCCGAGCTGCCAGACCGCCATCGCGTAGTGGGTGCTGTGGTTGTAGCGGGTGATCACGTAGAAGTTCGGCAGGCCGTACCAGTACTGGTAGTTGCGGCCCATGTCCAGGCGCAGCAGGCTGGCGCTCCGGTGCTTGCCCAGCGGGGCCTGCGGGCGCAGCCCGGCGGCGCTCAGCGTCTGGAGCGGATACTGCGTCTTGAAGCCATCCTCGAGCCCGCGCGCCTGGCCGCTGGCCGGCACGGCGATGCTGTCGTGGGTGACCCAGCCGTGCTGCTGGAAATAGTTGGCGACGCTGCCGATGGCGTCCTGCGGGTCCCACAGGTCGACGTGGCCGTCGCCATCGAAGTCCACCGCGTAGCGGGCGAACGAGGTTGGCATGAACTGGCCGTAGCCCATGGCGCCGGCGTAGGAGCCGCGCAGGGCCAGCGGGTCGTCGCGCTCCTTGCGCGCCAGCAGGAGGAACTGCTCCAGCTCGCCGGCGAAGAAGTCGGCGCGCCGCGGGTAGTCGAAGGCCAGGGTGGCCAGGGCATCCATGATCCGCGTCTTGCCCATCACCCGGCCCCAGCGGGTTTCCACGCCGATGATGCCGACGATGATCTCCGGCGGCACGCCGTAGGTCTTCGAGGCGCGCTCGAGGGCGTCTTCGTACTGGTTCCAGAAGGCCACGCCGTTCTGGATGTTGTCCGGGGTGATGAACTTCTTGCGGTAACGCAGCCAGGCGCCGTTCGGGCCGCTCGGCGCCTGGTAGGTCGGCGCCTGGCGGTCCATCAGGCGGATCACCCAGTCCAGGCGCTGGGTGCGGCCCAGCACGTCCTGCAGCTGCTGGCGATCGAAGCCGTGCAGGCTGACCATCCGGTCGACGAAGCGCTGGGCGTTGGGGTTGTTGGCGAAGTCGCCGGTCAGCGGGCTGATCGGCTGCACCGGGTTCGCCGGGGTGTACAGGCGCGTCGTGCCGGTGGCGGCGCTTTTCTGCGGGGCGGCTGCCGGCGTCGGCGCGGTGGGCTTGCTGCTGCAGGCGGCGATGAGAAGGAACAGAGGCAGGAGCGGGGCGATGCGGCGCATGGGAAATCTGCTGGTGCGTGGAGAATGAGGAATAGGGTAGCGCAGATGGACGCGCTTACCGGGGACCTACTCTAGCGGAGGGCGGGATGCGCTTCCTCCTGAATCTGCTTCCGGCCGCCGGGAGGGGGCGATTTCGTGGGGCGGCGCGGCTGTTCGTCGGAGAGGCGGGCGTCTGTGGATATCTCGTTTCCGGCGGCGCGCCCGATCCGCCCGGCCAAGCCCGGGGCCCTAGTCTCCTGGGCGCTTGCGCGGCCTGACAAGTGGCTATATGGGTATATTCTTTCGGTATAAGTGGCCGCCCGGTTAGAGTCTGACGTTGTGGTAGAGTGCGCCCTCGTCTACGGCCCGAAGGCCGTCCATAAGCAATTCCGTGAGTAGCCATGGTCGACAAACTGACGCATCTGAAACAGCTGGAGGCGGAAAGCATCCACATCATCCGCGAGGTGGCCGCCGAGTTCGACAACCCGGTGATGCTGTACTCGATCGGCAAGGACAGCGCGGTGATGCTGCATCTCGCGCGCAAGGCCTTCTTCCCCGGCAAGCTGCCGTTCCCGGTGATGCACGTCGACACCCGCTGGAAATTCCAGGAGATGTACCGCTTCCGCGACAAGATGGTCGAGGAGATGGGCCTGGACCTGATCACCCACATCAATCCCGATGGCGTGGCCCAGGACATCAACCCCTTCACCCACGGCAGCGCCAAGCACACCGACATCATGAAGACCGAGGGCCTCAAGCAGGCGCTCGACAAGTACGGCTTCGACGCCGCCTTCGGTGGCGCCCGCCGCGACGAGGAGAAGTCCCGCGCCAAGGAGCGCGTCTACTCCTTCCGCGACAGCAAGCACCGCTGGGACCCGAAGAACCAGCGCCCGGAGCTGTGGAACGTCTACAACGGCAAGGTGAAGAAGGGCGAGTCGATCCGTGTGTTCCCGCTGTCCAACTGGACCGAGCTGGACATCTGGCAATACATCTATCTGGAACAGATCCCGATCGTCCCGCTGTACTTCGCCGCCGAGCGCGAAGTGATCGAGATGAACGGCGCGCTGATCATGATCGACGACGAGCGCATCCTCGAGCACCTCAGCGACGAGCAGAAGGCCAGCATCCAGAAGAAGATGGTGCGCTTCCGCACCCTGGGCTGCTACCCGCTGACCGGCGCGGTGGAATCCACCGCCACTACGCTGCCGGAAATCATCCAGGAAATGCTGCTGACGCGCACTTCCGAACGCCAGGGCCGGGTCATCGACCACGACCAGGCCGGTTCGATGGAAGAGAAGAAGCGACAAGGGTATTTTTAAAAGCCGAAAAAAGCGCTGGAAGGCTTGAGGCTGGACGAAATGGATTTCGAACGACTCGATGTATGGAAGCTCTCCGCAAGGCTTTCGGTTGATGTCTATCGGGCGCTGGCTGGCTGCCGAGACTTCGGTTTCAAGGATCAGATCACCCGATCGGCCCTGTCCGTTCCCAGCAACATTGCCGAAGGCATGACGCGGGATGGCGACAAGGAAAAGCGTTACTTTCTGAGCATGGCCAAGGGCTCGTGCTCGGAGTTGAGAACTCAGATTTATATAGGTGTTGAAGTCGGCTTCATATCGGCCGAGATCGGCCGGGACTGGATCGAGCGATGCAAGCGCATCGCGGCGATGCTTTCCGGCCTTCTAAAACGACTTCAACGTCCATGAATTATCGGCTTGCTAGGTGCGCTTGTTCGTTCAGCCTCCAGCCTCAAGCCTTCAGCGATAGAGAAAGACCATGTCCCACCAGTCTGACCTGATCAGCGAGGACATCCTCGCCTACCTGGCCCAGCACGAGCGCAAGGAACTGCTGCGCTTCCTCACCTGCGGCAACGTCGACGATGGCAAGAGCACCCTGATCGGGCGCCTGCTGCACGACTCCAAGATGATCTACGAAGACCATCTGGAAGCTATCACCAAGGACTCCAAGAAGGTCGGCACCACCGGTGACGAAGTCGACCTGGCGCTGCTGGTCGACGGCCTGCAGGCCGAGCGCGAGCAGGGCATCACCATCGACGTGGCGTACCGCTACTTCAGCACCGCCAGGCGCAAGTTCATCATCGCCGACACCCCCGGCCATGAGCAGTACACCCGCAACATGGCCACCGGCGCCTCCACCTGCGACCTGGCCATCATCCTGATCGACGCCCGCTACGGCGTGCAGACGCAGACCCGCCGGCACAGCTTCATTGCATCCTTGCTGGGCATCAAGCACATCGTCGTCGCCATCAACAAGATGGACCTGAAGGACTTCGACCAGGGCGTCTTCGAGCAGATCAAGGCCGACTACCTGCTGTTCGCCGAGAAGATCAACCTCAAGACCAGCTCGCTGCACTTCGTCCCCATGTCGGCGCTCAAGGGCGACAACGTGGTCAACAAGTCCGAGCGTTCGCCCTGGTACACCGGCCAGTCGCTGATGGAGATCCTCGAGACCGTCGAGATCGCCGGCGACCGCAACCTGGACGACATGCGCTTCCCGGTGCAGTACGTCAACCGCCCGAACCTGAACTTCCGCGGCTTCGCCGGCACCCTGGCCAGCGGCATCGTGCGCAAGGGCGACGAGGTCGTGGCGCTGCCGTCGGGCAAGGGCAGCAAGGTCAAGTCCATCGTCACCTTCGAGGGCGAGCTGGAACATGCCGGCCCCGGCCAGGCCATCACCCTGACCCTGGAAGACGAGATCGACGTCTCCCGCGGCGACATGCTGGTCCACGCGGACAACCGCCCGCAGGTCACCGACGGCTTCGACGCCATGCTCGTGTGGATGGCCGAGGAGCCCATGCTCCCGGGCAAGAAATACGACATCAAGCGCGCCACCAGCTATGTGCCGGGCTCGATCCCGAGCATCGCCCACAAGGTGGACGTGAACACCCTGGAAGAGACCGCCGCCAGCGAACTCAAGCTCAACGAGATCGCCCGCGTGAAGGTCAGCCTGGATGCGCCCATCGCCCTCGACGGCTATGCGCAGAACCGCACCACCGGCGCCTTCATCGTCATCGACCGGCTGACCAACGGCACCGTCGGCGCCGGCATGATCATCGCCGCGCCGCAGGCTGGCCAGAGCCATGCCAGCCACCACGGCCAGGGCGCCCATGTGAGCCGCGAGGAGCGCTCTGCGCGCTTCGGCCAGCAGCCGGCCACGGTGCTGTTCAGCGGGCTCTCCGGCGCCGGCAAGAGCACCCTGGCCTACGCCCTGGAGCGCAAGCTGTTCGACATGGGTCGCGCGGTCTACGTGCTGGACGGCCAGAACCTGCGCCACGACCTGAACAAGGGCCTGCCGCAGGACCGCGCCGGGCGCACCGAGAACTGGCTGCGCACCGCCCACGTCGCCAGGCAGTTCAACGAAGCGGGGCTGATCAGCCTGTGCGCCTTCGTCGCCCCCAGCGCCGAAGGTCGCGAGCAGGCCAAGGCGCTGATCGGCGACGAGCGCCTGATCACCGTCTACGTCCAGGCATCGCCGCAGGTCTGCCGCGAACGCGACCCGCAGGGCCTGTACGCGGCCGGCCAGGACAACATCCCCGGCGAGTCCTTCCCCTACGACGTGCCGCTGGATGCCGACCTGGTGATCGACACCCACCACCAGTCGGTGGAAGAGGGCGTGAAAGCGGTCCTCGACCTGCTGCGCCAGCGCGGCGCGATCTGATCGCGACAGCGTTGTGAAAAGCCCCGCCTAGGCGGGGCTTTTTCTTTGGTGCTCGACGGGGGCCGGAACGCCACGCCTCACGGTGAGCTGTAGGAGCGGACTCCGTCCGCGATTCGCGCGCAGGGCGCGCTCCTGCATGGGGTGCATGGTGGGGGCGGCGTAGGCCTTCATCCGTGATCCGCGCCGACATCTTCGATCATCGCGGACAAAGTCCGCTCCTACAGGTCAGAACGTCACGCCTCACGAGGAGTTGTAGGTGCGGACTCCGTCCGCGATTGTTCAAAGCCACACCGCATTCCAGAAAGGATAATCGCCAACCCGCCTGGTCAACCCCGCACGCACGGGATTGGCAATGATGTAACGGGCCGTGGGCAACAGGTCCTCCTCCCGTCGCAGCGCATGGTCATGAAAAGCGGCAGCCCAGACTGCTCCATGTGCCATCCGCCAGTCATTGAGCTGGCGGGCGCTTACGGCCTTCAAACGCCCCACGCTGGTTTCCAGCCGCTCGCCCTTTCCCAGTTCCAGCAGCCAATGAGCGTGGTCTGGCATCAACACCCAGGCCAGCAGGCGATTCGTTCCAAGTGCTAGAGGTTGCTCGAAGCAACTGGCAACGATGCAGGCGAAGCGGAAATTTGCGAACAGGGGTTTTCGCCCTGAGGTGGTGGCAGTGAGGAGATAGATTCCACTGGGAGCAGAGGCCCTGCCTTTGCGCAGGGCTTTGTGTCCGGATTGCCAGGATGCCCGCTGTGCTCTGTCCATGAATCAGCCTCCGAGTGGAGGGCTGACTATCGCGGACGGAGTCCGCTCCTACAGGGGATGCTCGTCGCCAGTGCCTGTAGGTCGCTTCTGAAATGAAAAAGCCCCGCCATGGCGGGGCTTTTCTGCGGGCGCTGCGGGCTCAGAGCTTGCGCTTGAGGCCGTAGGTCTCGTCCAGGGTGCCGGGGCCTTCGCCGGTCTTCGGCGCGTAGTCCTTCGGCGCTTCCTGGCTGGCCGGCGGGGTCAGGCGCTCGCGGCGTTCGGGGTAGCTGTCCTCGGCGTGCAGGGCGGCCAGCAGGCGCTGCTTGGTCTGCTCGTCCAGGGCCAGGCGCTCGGCGCTCTCGGACAGGTGTTCCTGGACGTCCTGGTAGCTCTGGGTGAGCTTCTTCACCAGGCTGGCAGTGGTGTTGAAGTGCGTCACCACCTCGCGCTGGTAACTGTCGAAGCGTTCCTGCAGGTCATCGACCTGGCGTTGCATGCGGTTGGGTGCGGCGCTGGGCAGCAGGCGCGCGATCAGGAAGCCGACAGCGGCCCCGACGAGCAGAGCGATGACCGGGACCAACCAGGTGGTGAGGGACTGTTCCACGCGAATCCTTCCTCTATAGACGGCTTTGCTTTACGTTAGCGGCTTGCACCTGCGCTGTATACCACGGGGCGAGGCCTCGGTGTCGGCGCGGTATCGAGCTAGACGAGACGACCCGCTTCGGGGTCACGGAGTTGTTGTTTGTCCACCCGCGAAATCCCCCTGTTCATCGATGGCCCGGACGGCCCCCTGGAAGCCCTGCACCTGGACACCCCCGACGCCATCGGCGTGGCGCTGATCTGCCATCCGCACCCGCTGTTCGCCGGCACCATGCAGAACAAGGTGGTCGCCACCCTGCAGCGCATCGCCCGTGACGCCGGCTACGCCACCCTGCGTTTCAACTTCCGTGGCGTCGGCCAGAGCGCCGGCAGCTACGCCGACGGCCGTGGCGAAATCGACGACGCCCTGGCCGTGGCCCGCTGGCTCGGCGAGCGACATCCCGGCCTGCCGTTGACGCCGATGGGCTTCTCCTTCGGCTCCTGCGTGGCTGGCAATGCCGCGGCGCGCCTGGAAGGGCAGGGCGTGGCCCTGCGCCACCTGTTCATGCTGGCGCCGCCGGTGGAGCGCTTCGCGGTCGAGCTGCCGCGGCAGTGTCCCATCACCGTGGTACAGCCCGAAGATGACGAAGTGGTGACCCCGGCCCGCGTCTACGCCTGGAGCGAGTCGCTGGCGCTGCCCCACGAACTGCTGCGCGTGCCCGGGTGCAGCCACTTCTTCCACGGCAAGCTGATCGAGCTCAAGGACCTGCTGCAGCCCCGGCTCGCGCCGGCCGGCGCCGCGGGTTAACATCCAGGCCGCTCATTTTTCCCGCGCTGATTTCTGGTATCCCATGACGACCCGCATCCTCACCGGCATCACCACCACCGGCACCCCGCACCTGGGCAACTACGCTGGCGCCATCCGCCCGGCGATCGTCGCCAGCCGCGACCCGCAGGCCGATTCGTTCTACTTCCTGGCCGACTACCACGCGCTGATCAAGTGCGACGACCCGCTGCGCATCCAGCGCTCGCGCCTGGAGATCGCCGCCACCTGGCTGGCCCTGGGCCTGGATACCGACAAGGCGACCTTCTACCGCCAGTCCGACATTCCCGAAATCCCCGAGCTGACCTGGCTGCTGACCTGCGTCAGCGCCAAGGGCCTGCTCAACCGCGCCCACGCCTACAAGGCCTCGGTGGACAAGAACGTAGAGGCCGGGGAAGACCCGGACGCCGGCGTCAGCATGGGCCTGTACAGCTACCCGATCCTGATGGCCGCGGACATCCTGATGTTCAATGCGCACAAGGTGCCGGTCGGCCGCGACCAGATCCAGCACGTGGAAATGGCCCGCGACATCGGCCAGCGCTTCAACCACCTGTTCGGCAACGGCAAGGAGCTGTTCACCCTGCCGGAAGTGGTGATCGAGGAAGAAGTGGCGACCCTGCCGGGCCTGGACGGGCGCAAGATGTCCAAGAGCTACGACAACACCATCCCGCTGTTCGGCAGCAGCAAGCAGCTCAAGGATGCCATCGCCCGCATCGTCACCGACTCCCGCGCCCCCGGCGAGCCGAAGGACCCGGACAACTCGCACCTGTTCACCCTCTACCAGGCCTTCGCCACGCCGGCGCAGCTGGCCGAATTCCGCGCCGCGCTGCTCGAAGGCCTGGCCTGGGGCGAGGCCAAGCAGCGACTCTACGAGCTGCTGGAAGCCGAACTGGGCGAGGCCCGCGAGCGCTACCACACGCTGATCACCCGCCCGGGCGACCTGGAGGACATCCTCCTGGCCGGCGCCGCCAAGGCCCGCCGCATCGCCACCCCGTTCCTCGGCGAGTTGCGCGAGGCCGTGGGCCTGCGCTCGTTCCGCGAGCAGGTGCAGGTGGCCGGCAAGGGCAAGAAGAAGGCCGCCAAGAGCGCGCGCATCGTCAGCTTCCGCGAGGATGACGGCAGCTTCCGCTTCCGCCTGCTGGACGCCGCCGGCGAGCAGCTGCTGCTGTCCAACGCCTTCGCCGACGGCAAGTCCGCCGGTGCGGTGAGCAAGCGCCTGCAGGGCGGCGAGGCGCTGGATCTGCGCGCCGAAGGCAATGCCTTCGCCCTGTGGCTGGATGGCGCGGCCGTGGCGCAAAGCCCCGAGTTCGCCGACGCCGCCAGCCGTGACGCCGCCATCGAGCGCGTGCGCGAGGCCCTGGCGGCGCAGGAGTAAGCCCGCACACAGCCATCCTCGACGGATGGCCGATTGCCAAGAAGCGGGGCCGTCGCTAAAGTGTCGGCCCCGTTTTCGTTGCCTTGCTACCGATCATGACGCCCCTTCAGCGCTACCAGGAAGACCTCAAACGTCCCGATTTCTTCCACGATGCGGCCCAGGCCAATGCCGTGAAGCACCTGCAGCGTCTATATGACGACCTGCTGGCGGCCGACCAGGCCAAGCCCGGGCTGTTCGGCAAGTTGCTCGGCAAGAAGTCCAACGGGCCGGTCAAGGGCCTGTACTTCTGGGGCGGCGTAGGCCGCGGCAAGACCTACCTGGTGGACACTTTCTTCGACGCGCTGCCGTTCAAGCAGAAGATGCGCACGCACTTCCACCGCTTCATGAAGCGCGTGCACGAGGAAATGAAGACCCTCAAGGGCGAGAAGAACCCGCTGACCATCATCGGCAAGCGCTTCGCCGACGAGGCCCGGGTGATCTGCTTCGATGAATTCTTCGTCTCCGACATCACCGACGCCATGATCCTCGCGACCTTGCTGGAGGAACTGTTCAAGAACGGCGTCAGCCTGGTGGCGACCTCCAACATCGTGCCCGACGGCCTGTACCGTGACGGCCTGCAGCGCGCCCGCTTCCTGCCGGCCATCGCCCTGCTCAAGGAGCACACCGAGGTGGTCAACGTCGACAGCGGCGTGGACTACCGCCTGCGCGCCCTGGAGCAGGCCGAGCTGTACCACTGGCCGCTCACCGAGCAGGCCGAGCAGGCCATGGCCCGCGACTTCCGCAAGCTCACCCCGGAATGCGCCGCGGCCACCCGCGACGACGTGCTGATGATCGAGAACCGCGAGATCCGCGCGCGCCTGACCTGCGACGACGTGGCCTGGTTCGAGTACCGCGAGCTGTGTGACGGCCCGCGCAGCCAGAACGACTACATCGAGCTGGCGAAGATCTTCCACGCGGTGCTGATTTCCAACGTCGAGCAGATGAACGTGGCCAAGGACGACATGGCCCGCCGCTTCATCAACCTGGTGGACGAGTTCTACGACCGCAACGTCAAGCTGATCATCTCCGCTGAGGTGGAGCTGAAGGACCTGTACACGGGCGGGCGCCTGGAGTTCGAGTTCCAGCGCACCCTGAGCCGCCTGCTGGAGATGCAGTCCCACGAGTTCCTCAGCCGGCCGCACCGGCCTTGATGGGGTCGTGCTGATGCGAAAAGGGCTGCCGGATGGCAGCCCTTTTTCGTTTTGGGCTCTACGAAAAGCGTTCAGCGCTGCGCCGTCTGCGCCTCAGCCTTCTGCAACAACTGCTTCGCATGCGCCACTTCCAGCGCCTCCATGGCATTGATCGGCTTGATCGCCACCGCTTTCCTCAACTGTTCCAGCGCCTTGTCCTGTTCGTCGTCGCCATACACATAACCCAACGCATTGGCATATTCGTAGTGCCCGATGGGCAGGTCGTCGCTGGCGCGGAAGGAGCGGGCGAAGTAGGTCTCCATCTTGTCCGCGCTGACGCCGTAGGTCATGCGCCCGACCAGCTTGCCGACCTTGCGGATCACCCCGGCCTCGTAGCCGCCGTACAGCGCCAGGGCGAAGGGCTGGCCGGGCCGCCTGGCGAGGATCGCGTCCAGTTCCTTGGGAATGTCGCTGGTGTAGCCGCGCTTGAGCACCACCGGGACCGGCAGTTCCTCGGCCAGCCGCGCCTTGGCGTAGGCGCGGCCGAACTGGGCGATGGGGTCGGCGTTGAGCAGCGGGCCGGCCTGGTCGGTGTAGCTGATCACCTCTTCCAGCAGTTGCTGCTTGTCCGCCGCCGGGGCCAGGAACATGGCGTAGAGCACCTGGGCGAACATCGCCGGCACCTGGCCGCCGACGCCCAGGGCCAGGCCGTCCTGTTTGGCCTGGGCGAAGTCGCCGCGGAACAGCTTGCGCCATACGTCCTGCAGCTTCTCGGCATAGGCCTGGGCCTCCTCTGGCCTGCCGCTGAAGCCGCTGCCGGCGGCGACAGTCTTCGCCACCGCGTCCGGGTGGGCGGCGGCCATCTTCGTCACCCAGTCGGCGTCGGGGAAGGGGTAGTCGCCGAAGCCGCGGGTCAGCCGTGGCCAGGCGCTGCGCAGCTTGTCGCCGGAGTAGTCGAAGGTGCTCTGGTCGTAGGGGAAGGGCTTCCAGTCGCCGGCGGCGAAGGCGGGCAGGCAGAAGCAGGCGAGCAGGACGAATAGTAGGCGGCGCATGAGGGAATCCCGTGTTCTTGTTCTGGAAGGGCAGCCCCGATCATAGGGAGCTGCCCGCAGGCACGGGACCTATCCTATGGATAGCTTGTTTCAGGCCTCTTTCCGTCGGTACTGGTTGCGGTAGTGGTTGGGTGACAGCTTGGTGTGCTGGCGGAACAGCCGGGCGAAGAAGCTGGCGTCGTCGTAGCCCACCTCGTAGCTGATGGTCTTGATGCTCTTGCGCGAGGTCGACAGCAGGCTGCGCGCCGTCTCGATGCGCAGGCGCTGCAGGTAGTGCAGCGGCTTGTCGCCGGTGGCGGCCTGGAAGCGGCGCATGAAGTTGCGGATGCTCATGCCGTGCTCGCGGGCCACGTCCTCGAAGCGGAACTTGTCCGCATAGTGCTCCTCCAGCCATTGCTGGACCTGCAGGATGGCCGGGTCGTGGTGCAGCTTCTGGCCGCCGAAGCCCAGGCGCCCGGGGGTGTAGCTGCGCTGCACCTCGAAGAGGATGTCGCGGGACACGCCCTGGGCCACGCTGGCGCCGCAGAAGCGCTCGATCAGGTACAGGTAGAGGTCGCGGGCGGAGGTCACGCCGCTGGCGGCGTAGAGGTTGTCGGCGTCGGTGATGTGCTTCTCGCGGTTGAGCAGCACCTTGGGGTAGCGCGCGGCGAAGTCGTCGAAGAAGCGCCAGTAGGTGGTCGCCTCCTTGCCGTCCAGCAGGCCGGCCTCGGCCAGCCAGAACACCCCGGTGGCCTCGCTGCCGATGGCGCTGCCGGCGGCATGGCGTTCGCGCAGCCAGGGCACCACCTGCGGGTAGCGCGCCAGGAGCTGGTCGAAGTCGCCCCAGAAGGCCGGCAGTATCACCAGGTCGGATTCCTCGAGGGCGCCGTCCACCGCCAGCAGGTCGCCGCTGAAGGCGCGCACCGGCTGGCCGTCGGGGCTGACGATGCGGCTTTGCAGCAGCGGCGTGAGGCCCAGGCCTTCCTGCCTGCCGAAGCGCAGGCTGGCCATGTGCAGGAAGTCCCGCGCCTGCATGAGGGTGGAGGCGAAGACACCGTCGGTCGCCAGGATGCAGACCCTTTTCAGGGAAGATTCGGATTGTTCGGACATCGTTCTTATCATTGTTGTGGAGGGCCGCATTCGACGCCTAACCGGTCAAATGGCGGCTGGATCGTCTTATTTTTTGGCGCAAGTGTCCAGTAGGCGCCGCTCGGCGGGCTGACCTACATTCGGCCCTTCAGCGAGGCGCCAGGAGGCGAGCATGATCCCCAGAACCCTGTTCAGTTCCGACCACGAGCTTTTCCGCGACAGCGTGCGCAAGTTCCTCGAGCAGGAAGCCGTGCCCTTCCATCACCAGTGGGAAAAGGACGGTCACATCGACCGCGCCCTGTGGAACAAGGCGGGGGAGGCGGGCATGCTCTGCTCGCACATCCCCGAGGCCTACGGCGGCATGGCCGCGGACTTCCTCTACAGCGCCGTGGTGATCGAGGAAATCGGCCGCTTCGGCCTGACCGGCATCGGCTTCTCCCTGCACTCGGACATAGTCGCGCCCTACATCCTGCATTACGGCAGCGAGGCGCAGAAGCAGCACTACCTGCCCAAGCTGGTTTCCGGCGAGATGGTCGGCGCCATCGCCATGACCGAGCCGGGCGCCGGTTCCGACCTGCAGGGGGTGAAGACCACCGCGGTGCTGGATGGCGACGAGTACGTGATCAACGGCTCCAAGACCTTCATCACCAACGGCTTCCTCGCCGACCTGGTGATAGTGGTGGCCAAGACCGATCCCAAGGCCGGCGCCAAGGGCACCAGCCTGTTCCTGGTCGAGGCCGGCACCCCGGGCTTCGAGAAGGGCAAGCGCCTGGAGAAGGTCGGCATGAAGGCCCAGGACACCTCGGAGCTGTTCTTCCAGGATGTCCGCGTGCCCAAGGAGGCGCTGCTCGGCCAGCCGGGGCAGGGCTTCATCTACCTGATGCAGGAACTGCCCCAGGAGCGCCTGACCGTGGCCCTGGGCGCCCTGGCCTCGGCCGAGGCGGCGCTGAAGTGGACGCTCGACTACACCCGCGACCGCAAGGCCTTCGGCAAGGCCGTGGCGGACTTCCAGAACACCCGCTTCAAGCTGGCCGAGATGGCCACCGAGATCCAGATCGGGCGCACCTTCGTCGACCGCTGCCTGGAGCTGCACCTGAAAGGCAAGCTCGACGTGCCCACCGCGGCCATGGCCAAGTACTGGACCACCGACCTGCAGTGCAAGGTGCTCGACGAGTGCGTGCAGCTGCACGGCGGCTACGGCTTCATGTGGGAATACCCGGTGGCCCGCGCCTGGGCCGATGCGCGGGTGCAGCGCATCTATGCGGGGACCAACGAGATCATGAAGGAGATCATCGCCCGGTCGTTGTAAGCGGCTGCGGGCCTTTCGTAGGAGCGAGCTTGCTCGCGAACCTTCCTTGCACAGGGCCTGTCCGGCAGAGTGCGGTTCGCGAGCAAGCTCGCTCCTACAGGGGCGGCTCTCAGGGCGCCGGGTTCGGCTGGTCCTTGTGGATCGCCTCGATGCCGGCCAGGACTTCCTCGGAGAGTTGCAGCTGGAAGCTGGCGAGGTTGCTTTCCAACTGCTCCAGCGACGTCGCGCCGATGATGTTGCTGGTCACGAACGGCTGGCGGGTGACGAAGGCCAGGGCCATCTGCGCCGGGTCCAGGCCGTGTTCGCGGGCCAGGGCCACGTAGCGGGCGCAGGCGCGCTCGCTCTGCGGGTTGGTGTAGCGGGTGAAGCGGCTGAACAGGGTGATGCGGGCGTTGGCCGGGCGCGCGCCGTTGTCGTACTTGCCCGAGAGCATGCCGAAGGCCAGCGGCGAGTAGGCCAGCAGGCCGCAGCGCTCGCGGATGGCGATTTCCGCCAGGCCCACTTCGAAGCTGCGGTTGAGCAGGTTGTAGGGGTTCTGGATCGACACCGCCCGTGGCCAGCCGCGCTGCTCGGCCAGCTGCAGGAAGCGCATGGTGCCCCAGGGCGTTTCGTTGGAGAGGCCGACGTGGCGGATCTTGCCGGCGCGCACCTGCTCGTCGAGCACCTCCAGGGTTTCCTCCAGCGGGGTGAAGTCCTGCGCCTTGTGCTGGTAGCCGAGCTGGCCGAAGAAGTTGGTGCTGCGTTCGGGCCAGTGCAGCTGGTAGAGGTCGATCCAGTCGGTCTGCAGGCGCTTCAGGCTGGCGTCCAGGGCGGCGACTATGTTCTTGCGGTCGTGCTTGAGCTGGCCGTCACGGATGTGGCTGATGCCGTTGCCGGGGCCGGCCACCTTGCTGGCCAGGATCCACTCGGCGCGGTCGCCGCGCTGGCGGAACCAGTCGCCGATGATCTGCTCGGTGCGCGAGTAGGTTTCGGCGCGCGGCGGCACCGGGTACATCTCGGCGGTGTCGATGAAATTGACGCCGGCGGCCTTGGCCAGGTCGATCTGGGCGAAGGCCTGGGTTTCGCTGTTCTGCTCCCCCCAGGTCATGGTGCCGAGGCACAGGGCGCTGACTTTCAGTCCTGTGCGGCCGAGCGGGCGGTACTCCATGCGCTTCTCCTGATGAAATCGAGTGTCGACGAGGTTGTAAATTCTGCCGGAATCTGCATAATTCGGCAGCCTTTCATCGGTGGGGGATGCCTAGCCTGCCGATTGATACATCTAGTCGTTACGGACGCACACTGACCCGAGCCCCAAATCGTGTCTGTTTCTGGCTGTCCTTGACTTGTCAAGGCAACCACTGTCCAGTAAGATTCGCCGTCTTATTTTCAGGCGGCCCCTGAGGCTATAACGAATGAAAACTTTCACCGCGAAACCAGAAACTGTTAAGCGCGACTGGTTCGTCGTCGACGCTGCTGGCCTGACCCTGGGTCGTCTGGCTACCGAAATCGCTACCCGCCTGCGCGGCAAGCACAAGCCGGAATACACCCCGCACGTTGACACCGGCGACTACATCGTCGTCATCAACGCCGAACAGGTCCGTGTCACCGGCGCCAAAGCCACCGACAAGATGTACTACCATCACTCGGGCTTCCCGGGCGGTATCAAGTCGATCAACTTCGAGAAGCTGATTGCCAAGGCTCCCGAGCGCGTCATCGAGATCGCGGTCAAAGGCATGCTGCCGAAGAACCCGCTGGGTCGCGACATGTACCGCAAGCTGAAAGTGTACAAGGGTGCCAGCCACCCGCACACCGCTCAGCAGCCTCAAGAACTGAAGATTTAACGGGATAGCACATCATGTCGGCGACTCAAAATTACGGCACTGGCCGTCGTAAGACCGCTACCGCACGCGTCTTCCTGCGTCCGGGTACCGGCAATATCTCCATCAACAACCGCAGCCTGGACGTGTTCTTCGGCCGCGAAACCGCTCGCATGGTCGTACGTCAGCCGCTCGAGCTGACCGAGAACACCGAGAAGTTCGACATCTACGTCACCGTCGTCGGTGGTGGTGTCAGCGGCCAGGCCGGTGCGATCCGTCACGGTATCACCCGCGCCCTGATCGAATACGACGAGACCCTGCGCAGCACCCTGCGCAAGGCCGGCTACGTCACCCGCGATGCCCGTGAGGTTGAGCGTAAGAAAGTCGGTCTGCGTAAAGCGCGTAAGCGTCCGCAGTACTCCAAGCGTTAATACGACGCTTCGAAAAAAACGCCCAGTGCCGAGAGGACTGGGCGTTTTTTTATGCCTAGGATTAAGGGGGTCGGCAATTTATGCGGCAAGGTGTCGCATGGCCTGGGGGCCGCATGGCGTAAGGGCTCCAGCTTCCTGCTCGGGGGTAATTACCTTGTCAGGTACAGGGCTTTTCTTTACCATTTGGCGAATTTTTCTGCGGCACAACTTTTACTCTAAGGCCCGAGAAGATAACGGGCTAAAGCTGATGGGAGACGACTGAATGAGTAATGACGGCGTGAATGCAGGCCGGCGTCGCTTCCTCGTCGCGGCCACTTCGGTGGTCGGCGCCGCGGGAGCTGTCGGAGCTGCGGTCCCGTTCGTGGGGTCATGGTTCCCCAGTGCCAAGGCCAAGGCGGCCGGCGCACCGGTGAAGGTGAACGTCGGCAAGATCGAGCCAGGGCAGCAGGTCATCGCTGAGTGGCGCGGCAAGCCGGTGTTCCTGGTTCACCGAACCAAGGAAATGCTCGATGCCCTGCCGACCCTCGAAAGTCAGCTGGCCGACCCGGACTCCAAGGCCTCCGACCAGCCGACCTACGTCGATCCCAAGCTGCGCTCCATCAAGCCGGAACTCGCCGTCATCGTTGGTATCTGCACCCACCTGGGCTGCTCGCCGACCTTCCGCCCGGAAGTCGCTCCCGCCGACCTCGGCCCGGACTGGAAGGGTGGCTACTTCTGCCCCTGCCACGGCTCCCACTACGATCTGGCCGGTCGCGTCTACAAGGGCCAGCCCGCGCCCCTGAACCTGCCGATTCCGCCCTATAGCCTCGATGGTGACGTGCTGACCATCGGTGTGGACCAGGAGAAAGCCTGATGAACAAGTTCATGGCTTGGGTCGATGCCCGCTTCCCCGCGACCAAGATGTGGGAAGACCATCTGAGCAAGTATTACGCCCCGAAGAACTTCAACTTCTGGTACTTCTTCGGCTCCCTGGCACTGCTGGTGCTGGTCAACCAGATCCTCACCGGTATCTGGCTGACCATGAGCTTCACGCCGTCCTCGGAAGAAGCCTTCGCCTCCGTGGAATACATCATGCGCGATGTGGACTACGGCTGGATCATCCGCTACATGCACTCCACCGGTGCATCGGCGTTCTTCATCGTGGTCTACCTGCACATGTTCCGCGGCCTGCTCTACGGCTCCTACCAGAAGCCGCGCGAACTGGTCTGGCTGTTCGGCATGCTGATCTACCTCGCCCTGATGGCCGAGGCCTTCATGGGCTACCTGTTGCCCTGGGGCCAGATGTCCTACTGGGGGGCCCAGGTGATCATCTCGCTGTTCGGCGCCATCCCGGTGGTGGGCGAGGCGCTGGCGCAGTGGATCCGCGGTGACTTCCTGATCTCCGGCATCACCCTGAACCGCTTCTTCGCCCTGCACGTGATCGCCCTGCCGATCGTCCTGCTCGGCCTGGTGGTGCTGCACATCCTGGCGCTGCACGAAGTCGGCTCGAACAACCCCGACGGCGTGGACATCAAGAAGAAGAAGGACGAGAACGGCATCCCGCTGGACGGCATCCCGTTCCACCCGTACTACACCGTCAAGGACATCCTCGGCGTGGTGGTCTTCCTGTTCGTGTTCTGCACCGTGATCTTCTTCTTCCCGGAAATGGGCGGGTTCTTCCTCGAGAAGCCCAACTTCGAGATGGCGAACCAGTTCAAGACCCCCGAGCACATCGCCCCGGTGTGGTACTTCACCCCGTTCTACGCGATTCTGCGCGCCGTTCCGGACAAGCTGATGGGCGTCATCGCCATGGGCGCCGCCATCGCCGTGCTGTTCGTACTGCCGTGGCTCGACCGTAGCCCGGTGCGCTCGATCCGCTACAAGGGCTGGCTGAGCAAGATCTGGCTGGTGATCTTCGCGGTGTCCTTCGTGATCCTCGGCTACTACGGCTCGCAAGCGCCGTCGCCGCTGGGCACCACGCTGTCGCGTCTGTGCACCATCCTGTATTTCGCGTTCTTCATCCTGATGCCGTTCTACACCCGGATGGAGAAAACCAAACCGGTTCCGGAAAGGGTGACTGGCTGATGAAAAAGCAATTCGCAGCATTGATTCTGGCCCTGGTGCCCCTCTTCGGCTTCGCCGCCGAAGGCCACGGACCGGCCCTCGATCACGTCGACATCGACCTGACCGACAAAGCAGCCATGCAGGATGGCGCGCGTACCTTCGCCAACTACTGCATGGGTTGCCACAGCGCCAAGTTCCAGCGCTACGAGCGCGTTGGCCGTGACCTGGGGATTCCCGAGGAGCTGATGCTCAGCCACCTGGTGTTCACCGGGGCGAAGATCGGCGACCACATGGACATCGGCATGAAGCCGGCCGACGCCAAGGTCTGGTTCGGCGCCGCGCCGCCGGACCTGACCCTGGTGGCCCGCGTGCGTGGCACCGACTGGCTGTACACCTACCTGCGCTCCTTCTACGAGGATCCCAAGCGTCCGTGGGGGGTGAACAACAAGGTGTTCCCCAACGTCGGCATGCCCAACGTGCTGGGTAGCGTGCAGGGCCGCCAGGTTATCGGTTGCAAGCAGATCCAGGTCGTGGAAAATGGCAAGAAGCAGTTCGATCCGCTGACCGGTACGCCGCTGACCCACGAGGCCTGCGACCAGCTCACCGTGGTGCCGAAGACCGGCCAGCTGACCGAGGCGCAGTTCGACGAGAAGGTGAAGAACCTGGTGACCTTCCTGGCTTACTCGGCTGACCCGAACAAGCTGGATTCCCACCGCATCGGCACCTACGTCCTGCTGTACCTGGCCTTCTTCTTCGTGTTCGCCTACCTGCTCAAGCGCGAATACTGGAAGGACGTGCACTAAGCACAGTCAGTTCCAAGCGTTGAAGCGCGCGCGCCCTACGGGGCGCGCGCGTCTTTTTACCTCCCTGAAATGCTGTTGCGAGGAGGCCCGGCATGGCCGCAGTCAATAAGCTCACCTGTTACTCCGACCCTGCCGATCACTACTGCCATCGTGTGCGTCTGGTCCTGGCGGAAAAGAACGTCCAGGCCGACATCGTCGAGGTCCAGGCCGGGCGCTGCCCGCCGAAGCTGGCCGAGGTGAACCCCTACGCCAGCGTGCCGACGCTGGTCGACCGTGATCTCGTGCTCTACGAATCGACGGTGATCATGGAGTATCTGGAGGAGCGCTATCCGCACCCGCCACTGATGCCGGTGTACCCGGTGGCGCGGGCCAACACCCGCCTGCTGGTGCACCGCATCCAGCGCGACTGGTGCGCCCTGGTCGACCGCATCCTCGACGATCGTCAGAAGGATGGCGATCGCGCCTTGGCGCGCAAGGAGTTGCGTGAGAGTCTAACGGGGGTGTCGCCGCTGTTCGCCGAGAAGGCTTTCTTCCTCAGCGAGGAGTTGAGCCTGGTCGACTGCTGCCTGCTGCCGATCCTCTGGCGCCTGCCGCTGCTCGGCATCGAGCTGCCGCGCCAGGCCAAACCGTTGCTCGACTACATGGAGCGGCAGTTCGCCCGTGACGGCTTCCAGGCTAGTCTGTCCTCCATCGAACGTGATATGCGCTAAGGAAACCGATGATGAATTCCAGTCGACCCTACCTCGTACGAGCCCTCTATGAGTGGATCGTCGACAACGGCTGTACACCGCATATCCTGGTGAACGCCGAGTATCCGGGGGTCAGGGTGCCGCCGGGCTATGCCAGCGACGGCCAGATCGTCCTCAACGTGTCGCCCACGGCCGTGCGCCACCTGCAGATGGACAACGAGGCGGTGAGTTTCGAGGGGCGCTTCGGTGGCGTGGCGCAGAGCCTGTACATCCCGTCCCAGGCGGTGATGGCGGTCTACGCGAGGGAGAATGGCCAGGGCATGGTCTTCGACCTGGAGCCGCCGGTGCCGGCGGACGACGAGGAGTTGCAGGACGACGGTGGCCCCAGCGACGAGCCGCCAAGGCCCAGCGGGCGGCCCAGCCTGAAAGTGGTCAAGTAGGAAAAAAGGCGATCCGAGGATCGCCTTTTTCATGCCCTCACGGTCGCGATGGTTCGCCGCCAGGTGGCATTTCTCCGGTGTGCCAACGCCTACGGCGTTATCCGCCGAATCGCGGACGGAGTCCGCTCCTAGCCCTCCCGGCAAACACAACGCCCCGTAGGATGGTGTTGAGCGAAGCGATACCCGTCGCCACGACCACATGGGTTTCGCCCAGGCTCAACCCATCCAACGAAAAGCACCTCGGCGCGGCCTGCAGGACAGTTGCTCCTACGGTTCCAGGGAAGCACGGGCGTAGGAGCGGACTCCGTCCGCGATTGGATTCACCGGCCACGCCGGACACCTCGGTGGCACGGCCAGCGGCGGATAACCGCGAATGGTTATGCGCCCTACAGCGGTCGCGGTAGCAAGAAAAAGCCCCGCGTGGCGGGGCTTTTTCAACTGGTTGAGGTCGCTCAGTCGATGTACTCGAACAGCCGCACGATCTTCTGCACGCCATTGACGTTCTGCACCACCTGGGTGGCCAGGTCGCCCTCGCGGCGGGTCACCAGGCCCAGCATGTAGACGATGCCGTTCTCGGTGACGACCTTGATGCGCGAGGACGGCACGTTGGCGTCGGTGAGCATCTGCGTCTTGATCTTGGTGGTCAGCCAGGTGTCGTTGTTGCGCGCCAGCAGCGAGGAGGGCTGCAGGACCTGCAGCTCGTTGTGCACGGTCTTGACCTTCTGCACGTTGCGCGCGGCCTGCTCGGCCTTGTTCTTCAGGTCGGCGCGCGGCGTCTGGCCGGCCAGCAGGACCACGCCGTTGTAGCTGATGACCACGATGTGCGAATTGCGGTCCAGGTCCGGATCGGCCTTGGCGACGTTGACCGCGACCTTGGTCTCGATCAGCGAGTCGTCGATGGTGCTGCCGATGGTGCGGGTGCCGCGGTTGTCGTCGATGGGCTCCTCGCGGGTGGCGCTGAGGAAGCTGCTGCAGCCGCCCATGACCAGGGTCAGGGCAAGGAGGCCGGCGAGGGTCAGCGGACTACGACTCATTCTTCACTCCCGAACAGTTGACGATCGATGAGGTCGCACAGGCAGTGGATCACCAGCAGGTGCACTTCCTGGATGCGTGCGGTCACCTTGGCCGGCACGCGGATTTCGACGTCCTCCGGCAGCAGCAGCGAGGCCATGCCGCCGCCGTCGCGGCCGGTCAGGGCCACCACCACCATCTCGCGGTCGTGGGCGGCCTGGATGGCCTGGATGACGTTGGCCGAGTTGCCGCTGGTGGAAATCGCCAGCAGCACGTCGCCGGGCTGGCCTAGGGCGCGGATCTGCTTGGAGAACACCTCGTTGTAGCTGTAGTCGTTGGCGATCGAGGTGATGGTCGAGCTGTCGGTGGTCAGGGCCACTGCGGGCAGGCTCGGGCGCTCGCGCTCGAAGCGGTTGAGCAGCTCGGAGGAGAAATGCTGGGCGTCGCCCGCCGAGCCGCCGTTGCCGCAACTGAGGATCTTGCCTTCGTTGAGCAGGGCATTGACCATCACCATGCTGGCCTGTTCGATATGCGGAATCAGCACTTCCGTGGCCTGCTGCTTGGTCTCGATGCTGGCATGGAAGAGCTGGCGGATACGGGATTGCATGTCCATCAGGTGTGACCTTTCGTCGAGCGTCTGATCAGGTGTCAAAGGCGTTGGTGATCCAGTTCAGTTGAGCGGGTGGGGTTCCCGCGGAGGGCTGCACCGCTATTACGTCGAACCGGCAAGGGTGCCGGGACCAGCGGGCTTCCTGTTGCAGAAAATGTTCGGCGGCGGCGATCAGCCGCTGGCGCTTGTGCGCGTCCACGCTTTCCAGGGCGCCGCCCCAGGCCTGGTGCCGGCGGCAGCGAACTTCGACGAATACTACTGTATCGCCGTCCAGCATGACCAGATCGAGCTCGCCGCGGCGGCACCGCCAGTTCTGCGCCAGCAGGCGCAGGCCCTGGCGCTGCAGGTGCTCGCGGGCGAGCTGCTCGGCGCGGCGCCCGAGTTCCTGCGAGTCGCCGCGCCGTCCGCTCAAAGGCCGCCGTTCTCCAGCGGCTGTGCCCGGCCATTGCGGAACTCCGCCCAGGGCAGCTGGCGCTGGATGCGCTGGTTGGGCGCCAGGCTCAGGTTGCCGGTGAAGCCGTCGAGCTGCATGCTCGGCAGGGCCTTGAGTTCCGGCAGGCGCGGCGCCAGGCGGTAGGCGTCGGCGCCCATGGCGTAGAGGCGGCCGAGGCTGCTGGCGGCCTGCGGCCACTGGGCCACGACCTGCTGGCGCAGCGGGTTGCCGGTCTGCAGCAGCCAGGGCGTCTCGCAGAAACGGATGCCGTTGAGGTCCTGGTCCTGCGCCGGGTTGTTCTGCCCGGTGTAGAGGTTGGAGGTGGCGTAGACCGGCAGGTCGCCGGCGTACTGGAAGGCCAGGGTCGGCTTGATCTGGCGCGCCTGTTGCGGGGTCGAGGCGAGGAAGATGAAGTCGATGTCCTGGCGGCGCGAGGGCTGGGTGTCGACGTTGCTGTCGAGAACGCCCTGCAGGCGCTTGGCGCGGCCTTCGCTCTGGCGCAGCTGGAGCAGGTCGGCGATCTGCTGGGCCAGCTCCACCGGCTGGTCGACGTGCTCGGCGGCGATCAGGGTGCCGCCGCGGGCCTGCCAGTCACGGCTGAAGGCCGCCAGCACGCGGTCGCCCCAGTCGCCGCGCGGCACCAGAGCCACGGCGCGGCGCTGGCCGTCGTCCCAGGCCTTGCGGGCCACTTCGCGGGCCTCGTCCTCGGCCGACAGGCCGAACTGGAACAGCTGGGCCGGGCCGGTCTGGGCGCTGTCGGTGTAGTTCAGGGCCAGGGTGGTGATGGGCAACTGCGGGCGATCGCCGAGTTGCTTGACCAGCGGCTTCTCCAGCGGGCCGACCACCAGTTGCACGCCGTCGGCCTGGGCCTGGCGGTAGAAGTCGTCCAGCGAGCGCACCTGGCTGCTGTCGTAGAGCTGGATGGCCGGCTGCTGGCTGCCACTCTGCTGGGCCTGGTAGTAGGCGGCCATGAAGCCGTCCTGCAGGGCTCGGGCGACGCCGGCCAGCTGGCCCTGCTGGGGCAGCAGCAGGCCGATCTTGTTCAGCGGCTGGGCGGCCAGCGACTTGAGCTTCTCCAGGGCGTCCGGCAGTTGCTTGGCCGCCGGGTGCTGCGGGTTCTGCTGGCGCCAGGTGTCGATGTTGGCCTGCTGCTCCTGCAGGGTCGAGGCGCTCTTCACCACGCGGGCCAGCTCCATCCAGCCGTTCAGGTCGCCTTCGTTGGCCACGGGTTGCAACTGCTCCACCGGCAGGCTGGAGACCAGGCCCCAGATGGCCTCGTGGTTGGCCTTGCTGGCCTCGGCGTTGAGCAGCGGGTCGACGAACACGCGTTCGCGGGCGGCGGCCAGGGTCTGGCCGTCGGCGGCCAGGGCCTGGGCCTTGACCAGGCCGCTGCGCGCCTGCTGTTCCACCGGCAGTTCGCCCAGGTGGGTGAAGCTGGGGTGGTCGAAGGCCTTGAGGGCGGCCTTGGGCTTGTTGCGGGCCAGGGCGATCTGCGCGTCCAGGGTGCTGGCGAAAATCTGCTGCGCCGGCTTCAGGCTATCCATCGGGATCTGTTCGAGGATCTGCGCGGCGCGGCCGACGTCCTTCTGCTGGTAGGCCAGGTCGGCGGCCGACAGCTTGAGCAGCACGGCTTCCTCGGGCTTGGCGGTGGCGGCCTGCTGCAGCAGTTGCTCGATGCTGGCGTTCGGGGTGCGCGGCAGTTCGCCGAGGTTGGAAGAGGGCGAACTGGCGCAGGCGGCCAGCAGGGTGGCCAGGCACAGGGCGGAAAGCGGACGCAGTCGAGCGATCATCATCGGGCTTCTCGTGGCGCATTCAAAAAGAGTCGGCAATTGTACCCAAGGCGGCTGGCTGAGGCGATGGCGGGTGCCGGAAACGGGATACAATGGGGAATTTTCCGGTTCGGGCTTAAGGAGTGCTGCGTGTCCCTCGGTACCTTGTATGTGGTGGCTACGCCCATCGGCAACCTCGACGACATCAGCGCCCGCGCCCAGCGCACCCTGCGCGAGGTGGCCCTCATCGCCGCCGAGGACACCCGCCATTCGATCCGCCTGCTGCAGCACTTCGGCATCGAGACGCCGCTGGCCGCCTGCCACGAGCACAACGAGCGCGAGCAGGGCGGGCGCTTCATCACCCGCCTGCTGGCGGGGGACGACGTGGCGCTGGTGTCCGACGCCGGCACGCCGCTGATTTCCGACCCCGGCTACCACCTGGTGCGCCAGGCGCGCGCCGCGGGTATCCGGGTGGTCCCGGTGCCGGGGGCCTGCGCGCTGATCGCCGGGTTGTCGGCGGCGGGCCTGCCGTCGGACCGCTTCGTCTTCGAAGGGTTCCTGCCGGCGAAGACCGCCGGGCGCAAGGCGCGCCTGGAGGCGCTGCGCGAGGAGCCGCGCACGCTGATCTTCTACGAGGCGCCGCACCGCATCCTGGAGTGCATCCAGGACATGGCCGAGGTGTTCGGCGAGGCGCGCCAGGCGGTGCTGGCCCGCGAGTTGACCAAGACCTTCGAGACCCTCAAGGGCCTGCCCCTGGGTGAACTGCGCGACTGGGTGGCGGCGGACGCCAACCAGCAGCGCGGCGAGTGCGTGCTGCTGCTGGCCGGCTGGGAGGCGCCTGAGGAAGAGGGCATCGACGCCGAATCGCTGCGGGTGCTCGACCTGCTGCTGGCGGAGCTGCCGGTCAAGCGCGCGGCGGCGCTGGCGGCGGAGATCACCGGTGTGCGCAAGAACCTGCTGTACCAGGCGGCGCTGGAGCGCAAGGCGGACTGAGGCATTGGTTCGCGAATCCAAGACCTTCGTACCAGGCTGGCGGATTGCCCTTGCGGCAGGTCGCCGCTGTCGCTAACCTTGGCGGCGGAGAGTCGATTGGACAGTCGCTGCTCCGTGGTTCGCCACGGGGGGGAGGAAAGTCCGGGCTCCATAGGGCAGAGTGCCAGGTAACGCCTGGGAGGCGCGAGCCTACGGAAAGTGCCACAGAAAATAACCGCCTAAGCGCTACAGCGCCGGTAAGGGTGAAAAGGTGCGGTAAGAGCGCACCGCACGGCTGGCAACAGTGCGTGGCTAGGTAAACCCCACTCGGAGCAAGACCAAATAGGAATCCGTTGCGTGGCCCGCGCTGGATTCGGGTAGGTCGCTTGAGGCGTTCAGTGATGGATGTCCCAGAGGAATGGCTGTCCTCGACAGAACCCGGCTTACAGATCGACTCTCTCCTCTTTTCCCACTTCTTCCCACAACGACCATTTGTCGCGCGATGGAAGAAGCATAAATCTTAAGAAGTTGCTTTAAGTAGAAAAGCCCAGTGTTTTGAAAACACTGGGCTTTTTGCCTTTCAAGGTGGCGTCAAAAACACTGCGAAACCTCTTAAAAGCACGCTAAATCTCCGTCCTATAAGGATTTTTCCCTCCAGCCTCGCCTTGACGGTGGGGAGCGCGCATTTCTATAGTGTGCGCAAGTGGTATGAAGTGGGTAAAAGTGGGATCAATTGGCAAGGAAAGCCAACCACCGGGGGAAACGCTGACGTGTTTCGCGGAGCTAACGCCATCAGTCTCGACGCCAAAGGGCGCCTCGCGATGCCGAGTCGGTATCGTGACGAGCTCGTTTCGCGTTGCAATGGCCAGCTCATCGTCACCATCGATGCCGTCGACCCCTGCCTGACCGTCTACCCCTTGCCCGAATGGGAAATCATCGAAGCCAAGCTCCGCGAGCTGCCCTCGCTGCGTGAAGAGACGCGGCGCCTGCAGCGTTTGCTGATCGGCAACGCGGTGGACCTGGAACTGGATGGCAACGGGCGTTTCCTGGTGCCGCCGCGGCTGCGCGAGTACGCCAAGCTGGACAAGCGGGCGATGCTCGTCGGCCAGTTGAACAAGTTCCAGCTGTGGGACGAAGACAAGTGGAATGCGGTGGCAGAGGCCGACCTCGCCGCCATCAAGGAACCCGGCGGACTGCCGGACGAACTACGCGACCTTATTTTGTGAGCCTGCCTGTGAACGCCACCTACCAACACATCACCGTACTGCTCGAGGAGGCCGTCGAAGCGCTGGCCCCAAGGGCGGGCGGCTGCTATGTGGACGGTACCTTCGGCAGAGGAGGGCACAGCCGGGCCTTGCTTGGCAGGCTGGACCCGGGCGGGCGGTTGCTCGGGTTCGACAAGGACCCCCAGGCGATAGCCACGGGTCAAGCACTGGCGGCCGAAGATGGCCGCTTCGTCGTTGTACAAAGGTCGTTCGCCGAGATGGGCGAAGAGCTGGCCGCGCGCGGCCTGACCGGCCATGTCGACGGCGTGCTGCTGGACCTGGGCGTGTCCTCGCCGCAACTGGACGACCCCGAGCGCGGCTTCAGTTTCCTCAACGACGGCCCGCTGGACATGCGCATGGACCCCAGTCGCGGCGTCAGCGCCGCCCAGTGGATCGCCAGCGCCGCCGAGGACGAGATCGCCCGGGTGTTCAAGGAATACGGCGAGGAACGTTTCGCCAAGCGCATGGCCCGCGCCATCGTGCAGCGCCGGGCGGAGAAACCCTTCGAGCGCACCGCCGACCTGGCCGCCGTGATCACCGAGGCCAATCCGGCCTGGGAAAAGGGCAAGAACCCGGCCACCCGGGCCTTCCAGGGCCTGCGTATCCACGTCAACAACGAACTGGGCGACCTCGAGCGCGGCCTGGACGCCGCCCTGGAGGCGCTGGCCGTGGGCGGCCGCCTGGTGGTGATCAGCTTCCACTCCCTGGAAGACCGCATCGTCAAGCAGTTCATGCGCAAGCACGCCAAGGGCGAGGCGGACAACCTGCCGCGCGACCTGCCGATCCGCGCCAAGGTCTTCGAGCCGCGCCTGAAGCTGCTGGGCAAGCCGCAGTACGCTTCCGAGGCCGAGCTCAAGGCCAACCCGCGCTCGCGCAGCGCGGTGATGCGCGTGGCGGAGAAGCTGCGATGAGCCGCCTGTTCGCCAAGCGCCTGCCCACCGGCAGCTTCATCATGCTGCTGCTGTTCATTGGCCTGCTGCTGTCGGCTATTTCCGTGGCCTACAGCGCCTACTGGAACCGCCAGCTGCTGAACACCCTGTACACCGAGCTGAGCGTGCGCGACAAGGCGCAGGCCGAGTACGGCCGGCTGGTCCTGGAGCAGAGCACCTGGACTGCCTACAACCGCATCGAGACCCTGGCCACCGGCCAGCTGAAGATGCGCGTGCCGGACCCGGCGGAAATCATCATGGTGGCGCCATGAAGAACCTCAACGGCGCGCTCTACCCCTGGCGTTTCCGCGTCGCCGTCGGCCTGCTGCTGGTGATGGTGTCGGCCATCGTCTGGCGCATCGTCGACCTGCACGTGATCGACCACGACTTCCTTCAGGAGCAGGGCGACGCGCGCAGCGTGCGGCACATCTCCATTCCGGCCCACCGCGGGCAGATCACCGATCGCAACGGCGAGCCGCTGGCGGTGAGCACTCCCGTTGCCACTCTCTGGGCCAACCCCAAGGAGCTGGTCCTCGAACGCGACAAGTGGCCGATCCTGGCCCACGCCCTGGGGATCAACCGCGATGCGCTGAGCGCACGGCTGGAGCAGATGGCCGACAAGGAATTCATCTACCTGGTCCGAGGGCTGACGCCCGAGCAGGGCGAGGCGGTGATGGCCGAGGTCAAGGCCAACAGGATTCCCGGCGTCTACTCCATCGAGGAGTTTCGTCGTTTCTACCCGGCCGGCGACGTCACCGCCCAGGTGGTCGGCTTCACCGACGTGGACGACCGCGGCCGCGAGGGCGTCGAGCTGTCCTACGACAGCTGGCTGGCCGGCGTGCCGGGCAAGCGCCAGGTGCTCAAGGACCGCCGCGGCCACCTGATCCGCGACCTGCAGGTCACGCGCAACGCCAAGGCCGGCAAGACCCTGGCGCTGTCCATCGACCTGCGCCTGCAGTACCTGGCCAACCGCGAGCTGCGCAACGCCATCGTCGAGAACGGCGCCAAGGCCGGCAGCCTGGTGATCCTCGACGTGAAGACCGGCGAGGTCCTGGCCATGGCCAACCAGCCGACCTACAACCCGAACAACCGCCGCGACATGCAGCCGGAGATGATGCGCAACCGCGCCATGATCGACGTCTTCGAGCCGGGTTCGACCATGAAGCCGTTCTCCATGAGCGCGGCGCTGGAAACCGGGCGCTGGAAGCCCAGCGACACCGTCGAGGTCTACCCGGGCACCCTGCAGATCGGCCGCTACACCATCCGCGACGTGTCGCGCACCGAAGGCCCGGTGCTGGACCTCACCGGCATCCTCATCCGTTCCAGCAACGTGGGCATGAGCAAGGTCGCCTTCGACATCGGCGGCGAGGCCATCTACCAGTTGATGCAGAAGGTCGGCCTGGGCCAGGACACCGGGCTGGGCTTCCCCGGCGAGCGCGTCGGCAACCTGCCCAACTACCGCGAGTGGCGCAAGGCCGAGACCGCGACCCTGTCCTACGGCTACGGCCTGTCGGTCACCGCCATCCAGCTGGCCCACGCCTACGCGGCCCTGGCCAACAACGGCCAGACGGTGCCGCTGACCATGGTCCGCGCCGACCGCCAGCCGACCGCCAGCCAGGTGATCCCGGAGCCGGTCGCCAAGACCATGCAGGGCATGCTGCAGCAGGTGGTCGAGGCGCCGAACGGCGTCTATCGCGCCCAGGTCCCCGGCTATCATGTGGCCGGCAAGTCCGGTACCGCGCGCAAGACCCAGACCGGCGCCAAGGGCTACGCCGAGAATTCCTACCGCTCGCTGTTCGCCGGCTTCGGGCCGATGAGCAACCCGCGTTTCGTGGTCGTCGTGGTGATCGATGAACCCAGCAAGGCCGGCTACTTCGGTGGCCTGGTCTCGGCTCCGGTGTTCAGCAAGGTGATGTCCGGCACGCTGCGCTTGATGAACATTCCGCCAGACAACCTGCAGACGACCCCGCAGCAGCAAGCCGATGCTGCGCCCGCGAAAGGAGGGCGTGGCTGATGCCGATGAGCCTTAACCAACTGCTGCCGCAGGCCGAAGCCGGCGTGCTGATCCGCGAGCTGACCCTGGACAGCCGCGCGATCAAGCCGGGCGACCTGTTCCTGGCCATTCCCGGCGCCCAGCATGACGGCCGCGCGCACATCGCCGACGCCGTCGCCCGTGGCGCCGCCGCCATCGCCTACGAAGCCGAGGGCGCGTCCGTCGCGCCCATCGGCGATACGCCGCTGGTCGCCATCAAGGGCCTGGCCGCGCAGCTGTCGGCCATCGCCGGGCGTTTCTACGGCGAGCCCAGCCGCGGCGTCGAGCTGATCGGCGTCACTGGCACCAACGGCAAGACCAGCGTCAGCCAGCTGCTGGCCCAGGCCCTGGACCTGCTCGGCCAGCGCTGCGGCATCGTCGGCACCCTCGGCAACGGCTTCCACGGCGCCCTGGAAAGCGGCAAGCACACCACGCCCGACGCCCTGGCCCTGCAGGCCACCCTGGCGCGGCTGAAGCAGGCCGGCGCGCGCGCCGTGGCCATGGAGGTTTCCTCCCATGGCCTGGAGCAGGGCCGCGTGGCCGCCCTCGAATTCGACGTCGCGGTGTTCACCAACCTGTCCCGCGACCACCTCGACTACCACGGCACCATGGAAGCCTATGGCGCCGCCAAGGCCCGGCTGTTCGCCTGGCCGGGCCTGAAGTGCCGGGTGATCAACCTGGACGATGCCTTCGGCCGCCAACTGGCCGGCGAAACCCACGCCTCGCGCCTGATGGGCTACAGCCTGGAAGACGCCAGCGCCTTCCTCTATTGCCGCGAGGCGCGCTTCAGCGACGCCGGCGTCGAGGCCCTGCTGGTCACGCCCAAGGGCGAAGGCGTGTTGCGCAGCTCGCTGCTCGGTCGCTTCAACCTGAGCAACCTGCTGGCGGTGGTCGGCGCGCTGCTCGGCCTGGACTACCCGCTGGGCGACATCCTCAAGGTGCTGCCGCAACTGCAAGGCCCGGTGGGCCGCGTGCAGCGCCTGGGCGGCGGCGACAAGCCGCTGGTGGTGGTGGACTACGCCCACACCCCCGACGCCCTGGAGAAAGTCCTGCTGGCGCTGCGTCCGCACGCCCACGGCAAGCTGCTGTGCCTGTTCGGCTGTGGCGGCGACCGCGACCGCGGCAAGCGCCCGATCATGGCCCAGGTGGCCGAGCAGCATGCCGACGGCGTGCTGGTGACCGACGACAACCCGCGCAGCGAAGACAGCGCGCGGATCATCGACGACATCCGCGCCGGTTTCGCCAGGCCCGAGGCCGTGCGCTTCGTGCCGGGCCGCGGCCTGGCCATCGCCCAACTGATCGCCGGCGCGAGCGCCGACGACGTGGTGCTGCTGGCCGGCAAGGGCCATGAGGATTACCAGGAGATCGCCGGCGTCCGCCATCCGTTCTCCGATCTGCAAGAAGCCGCCAAGGCGCTGGTTGCCTGGGAGGTGAAGAAAGATGCTTAAGCCGCTGCTGCTCAGTGAAGTCGCCGCCGCCCTGGAGGGCCGCGTGCTGGGCGCCGACGTCGCCTTCGACGCGGTGAGCACCGACAGCCGCGCCATCGAGGCTGGCCAGTTGTTCGTCGCCCTCAGCGGGCCGCGCTTCGACGGCCATGACTACCTCGCCGAAGTAGCCGCCAAGGGCGCCGTCGCTGCCCTGGTGCAGCGCGAAGTGGCGGATGCGCCGCTGCCGCAACTGCTGGTGGCCGACACCCGCGAGGCCCTCGGCCGCCTCGGCGCGCTGAACCGCACCGGCTTCACCGGCAAGGTGGCGGCGGTGACCGGCTCCAGCGGCAAGACCACGGTCAAGGAGATGCTCGCCAGCATCCTGCGTACCCAGGGCGAAGTCCTGGCCACCCGCGGCAACCTGAACAACGACCTGGGCGCGCCCCTGACCCTGCTGCAGATCGGCCCGCAGCACGCCAGCGCGGTGATCGAGCTGGGCGCCTCGCGCGTCGGCGAGATCGCCTACACCGTCGGCCTGACGCGCCCGCAGGTGGCCATCATCACCAACGCCGGCACCGCCCACGTCGGCGAGTTCGGCGGCCAGGACAAGATCGTCCAGGCCAAGGGCGAGATTCTCGAAGGGCTCGACGGCACCGGCACCGCCGTGCTGAACCTCGACGACCGCGCCTTCGACACCTGGAAGAAGCGCAATGGCGAACGCCGTGTGCTGAGTTTCGCGCTGAACAAAACCAGCGCCGATTTCCGTGCCCGCGACCTGCAGCGCGACGCCCGCGGCTGCGTCGGCTTCACCCTGCTGGGGCTGGCCGGCGAGGCGCGCATCCAGCTCAACCTGCTGGGCGAGCACAACGTCGCCAACGCCCTGGCCGCCGTGGCTGCGGCCCACGCCCTCGGCGTGCCGCTGGTCGGGATCGTCCAGGGGCTGGAGCAACTGCAGCCGGTCAAGGGCCGCGCGGTAGCCCAGCTGGCGACGAACGGCATGCGGGTGATCGACGACAGCTACAACGCCAACCCGGCGTCAATCTGCGCGGCCATTGATATACTCGCCGGCTTTTCCGGCCGGACCGTCCTGGTCCTCGGGGACATGGGCGAACTGGGCGCCTGGGCCGAGGCCGCGCACCGCGAGGTGGGCGCCTACGCCGCGGGCAAGGTCGGTGCGCTCTATGCCGTGGGGCCGCTGATGCGCAACGCCGTCGAGGCGTTCGGCGCGGCGGGCCGGCACTTCGCCGACCAGGCCAGCCTGATCCAGGCCCTGGCCGGCGAACCCTCCACCACCACCATTCTGATCAAGGGCTCGCGCAGCGCGGCGATGGACAAGGTCGTCGCGGCGCTGTGCGCGTCCCCCGAGGAGAAACATTAATGCTGCTGCTGCTCGCCGAGTACCTGCAACAGTTCTACAAGGGCTTCGGCGTCTTCCAGTACCTGACCCTGCGCGGCATCCTCAGCGTGCTGACCGCGCTCGCCCTGTCGCTGTGGCTGGGCCCGTGGATGATCCGCACCCTGCAGATCCGCCAGATCGGCCAGGCCGTGCGCAACGACGGGCCGCAGTCGCACCTGTCGAAGAAGGGCACCCCGACCATGGGCGGCGCCCTGATCCTCACCGCCATCGCCATCAGCACCCTGCTCTGGGCCGACTGGTCGAACCGTTACGTCTGGGTGGTGCTGGCCGTGACCCTGCTGTTCGGCGCCATTGGCTGGGTCGACGACTACCGCAAGGTGATCGAAAAGAACTCCCGCGGCCTGCCGAGCCGCTGGAAGTATTTCTGGCAGTCGGTGTTCGGCCTGGGCGCCGCGGTCTTCCTCTACCTGACCGCCGAGACGCCGGTCGAGACCACGCTGATCCTGCCGCTGCTGAAGAACATCGAGATTCCCCTGGGCATCTTCTTCGTGGTGCTGACCTACTTCGTCATCGTCGGCTCCAGCAACGCGGTGAACCTGACCGACGGCCTGGACGGCCTGGCGATCATGCCGACGGTGATGGTCGGCGGCGCCCTGGGCATCTTCTGCTACCTGTCGGGCAACGTGAAATTCGCCGAATACCTGCTGATCCCCAACGTGCCGGGGGCCGGCGAGCTGATCATCTTCTGCGCCGCCATCGTCGGCGCCGGGCTGGGCTTCCTGTGGTTCAACACCTACCCGGCGCAGGTCTTCATGGGCGACGTCGGCGCGCTGGCCCTGGGCGCCGCGCTGGGCACCATCGCGGTGATCGTGCGCCAGGAAATCGTGCTGTTCATCATGGGCGGGGTATTTGTCATGGAAACCCTGTCAGTGGTCATCCAGGTCGCCAGCTTCAAGCTGACCGGGAAACGGGTGTTCCGCATGGCGCCCATCCACCACCACTTCGAACTCAAGGGCTGGCCGGAGCCGCGCGTGATCGTGCGCTTCTGGATCATCACGGTGATTCTCGTGCTGATCGGCCTGGCCACGTTGAAACTGCGTTGAGGGCAGAGCGAGCATGAGCCTGATCGCTTCGGACAATTTCCGCATCGTTGTCGGCCTCGGCAAGAGCGGCATGTCGCTGGTGCGCTTCCTGGCGCGCCAGGGCGTGCCTTTCGCCGTGGCCGACACCCGCGAGAATCCGCCGGAGCTGGCCACCCTGCGCGCCCAGTACCCGCAGGTGGAAGTCCGCTGCGGCGAGCTGGACGCCGGCTTCCTCTGCCGCGCCAGCGAGCTGTACGTCAGCCCCGGCCTGTCGCTGCGCACGCCAGCGCTGGTCGAGGCCGCCGCCCGCGGTGTGCGCCTGTCCGGCGACATCGACCTGTTCGCCCGTCACGCCAAGGCGCCGATCGTCGCCATCACCGGCTCCAACGCCAAGAGCACCGTGACCACCCTGGTCGGTGAGATGGCCGTGGCGGCCGGCAAACGCGTCGCCGTGGGCGGCAACCTGGGCACCCCGGCTCTGGACCTGCTGGCCGACGACGTCGAGCTGTACGTGCTGGAGCTGTCCAGCTTCCAGCTGGAGACCTGCGAGCGCCTGGGCGCCGAGGTCGCCACCTGCCTGAACGTCAGCGAAGACCACATGGACCGCTATGACGGCATGGCCGACTACCACCTGGCCAAGCACCGCATCTTCCGCGGCGCCCGCCAGGTCGTGGTGAACCGCGCCGACGCCCTGAGCCGGCCGCTGATCGCCGACAACGTGCCGTGCTGGACCTTCGGCACCAACAAGCCCGACTTCAAGGCCTTCGGCCTGGTGGAAGAGGGCGGCGAGAAGCACCTGGCCTTCCAGTTCGAAACGCTGATGCCGGTGCGCGAACTGAAGATCCGCGGCGCCCACAATCAATCCAACGCCCTGGCCGCCCTGGCCCTGGGCCACGCCGTGGGCCTGCCGTTCGAGCCCATGCTGCAGGCCCTGCGCCGCTTCGCCGGCCTGGCCCACCGTTGCCAGTGGGTCGGCGAGCGCGCCGGGGTGAGCTTCTACGACGACTCCAAGGCCACCAACGTCGGCGCCGCGCTGGCCGCCATCGAGGGCCTGGGCGCCGACATCGACGGCAAGCTGGTGCTGCTCGCCGGCGGCGACGGCAAGGGCGCGGACTTCAGCGCCCTGCGCGAGCCGGTGGCGAAGTTCTGCCGCGCAGTGGTGCTGCTCGGCCGTGATGCCGAGCTGGTCGGCGCCGCGTTGAGCGACGAGACGCCGAAGGTGCGCGTGCAGACACTGGACGAAGCCGTGCGCAAGGCCGCCGAGCTAGCCAGGCCGGGCGATGCCGTGCTGCTGTCGCCGGCCTGCGCCAGCCTGGACATGTTCAAGAACTTCGAAGAGCGCGGCCGCCTGTTCGCCAGGGCCGTGGAGGAGATCGCCTGATGTTCTCCTTCCTGCGCCCATACCCGTCCCCGCTGATCAGCCGCAACGGCATCGATCTGGACTTCCCGCTGCTCGCCGGTTGCCTGGCGCTGCTCGGCCTGGGTCTGGTGATGGTGACCTCGGCGTCCTCGGAAGTGGCGGCGGCGCAGTCGGGCAACCCGCTGTACTTCTCGGTGCGCCACCTGATCTACCTGGCCATCGGCTTCGTCGCCTGCGGCGTGACCATGCTGACGCCGATGGAGACCTGGCAGCGCCACAGCTGGAAGCTGCTGGGCGTGGCCTTCCTGCTGCTGGTGGCGGTGATCACCCCCGGCGTCGGCCGCGAGGTCAACGGCTCCATGCGCTGGATCGGCTTCGGCCTGTTCAACATCCAGCCCTCGGAGATCGCCAAGGTCTTCGTGGTGGTGTTCATGGCCGGCTACCTGGTGCGCCGCCAGCACGAGGTGCGCGAGAGCTGGATCGGCTTCTTCAAGCCCTTCGCCGTGCTGCTGCCCTTCGCCGGCCTGCTGCTGCGCGAGCCGGACTTCGGCGCCACCGTGGTGATGATGGGCGCCGCGGCGGCCATGCTGTTCCTCGGCGGCGTCGGCCTGTTCCGCTTCGGCCTGATGGTGGCCCTGGCAGTGGGCGCGGTGGCCTTGCTGATCTGGACCCAACCCTACCGGATGGCGCGCCTGACCAACTTCAGCGACCCCTGGGCCGACCAGTTCGGCGCCGGCTACCAGCTCAGCCAGGCGCTGATCGCCTTCGGCCGTGGCGGCTGGCTGGGCATGGGCCTGGGCAACAGCATCCAGAAGCAGTTCTACCTGCCCGAGGCGCACACCGACTTCGTGTTCGCCGTGCTGGCCGAGGAGCTGGGCATCGTCGGCGCCCTGGCCACCGTCGGCCTGTTCGTCTTCGTCGGCCTGCGCGCGCTCTACATCGGCATCTGGGCCGAGCAGGCCAAGCAGTATTTCTCCGCCTACGTGGCCTACGGCCTGGCGTTCCTGTGGATCGGCCAGTTCCTGATCAACGTCGGGGTGAACGTCGGCCTGCTGCCGACCAAGGGCCTGACCCTGCCGTTCCTCAGCTACGGCGGCTCCTCGCTGGTCATCTGCTGCGGCTGCCTGGGCATGCTGCTGCGCATCGAATGGGAGCGGCGCACCGCGGTGGGCAGCGAAGAGTACGAATTCACCGAGGAGGACTTCGCCGATGAAAGGTAACGTCCTCATCATGGCCGGCGGCACCGGCGGCCACGTGTTCCCGGCCCTGGCCTGCGCCCGCGAGTTCCAGGCCCGCGGCTACGCCGTGCACTGGCTCGGCACCCCGCGCGGCATCGAGAACGACCTGGTGCCCAAGGCCGGCCTGCCGCTGCACCTGATCAACGTCAGCGGCCTGCGCGGCAAGGGCCGCCTGGCCCTGCTGCGTGCGCCCTTCGACCTGCTCAAGTCGCTGTTCCAGGCCCTGGGCGTGGTGCGCAAGCTCAAGCCGGTCTGCGTGCTCGGCCTGGGCGGCTACGTCACCGGCCCCGGCGGCGTGGCGGCGAAGCTGAGCGGCGCGCCCCTGGTGATCCACGAACAGAACGCCGTCGCCGGCACCGCCAACCGCGGCCTGGCGCCGCTGGCCAAGCGCGTCTGCGAGGCCTTCCCGGACACCTTCCCGGCCAGCGCCAAGCGCCTGACCACCGGCAACCCGGTGCGCGCCGAGCTGTTCCTCGACGACGATGCCCGCGCCGAGCTGGCCGGCCGCAAGGTCAACCTGCTGGTGCTGGGCGGCAGCCTGGGCGCCGAGCCGCTGAACAAGCTACTGCCCGAGGCGCTGCGGCTGATCCCCGCCGAGCAGCGCCCGGCCATTCACCACCAGGCCGGTCGTCAGCATGCCGAGGTCACCGCGGAGCGTTACGCCCAGGCCGGTGTCCAAGCTGACGTCGCTGCGTTCATCGGCGACATGGCCGCGGCCTACGCCTGGGCCGACCTGGTGATCTGCCGCGCCGGCGCCCTGACCGTCAGCGAGCTGACCGCCGCCGGCCTGCCGTCCTTCCTGGTGCCGCTGCCCCACGCGATCGACGACCACCAGACCCGCAATGCCGAATTCCTGGTACGGGAGGGCGCCGCCCGCCTGCTGCCGCAAAAGTCTACCGGCGCCGCCGACCTGGCCGCGCAGCTGTCCGAGGTATCGATGCATCCCGAATCCCTGAAGCAGATGGCCGCCAGCGCCCGGCGCCTGGCCATGCCCGAGGCTACCCGCACGGTAGTCGATGCCTGCCTGGAGGTGGCCCGTGGTTAAGGAACCCAACGGCATCACCCGCACCATGCGGCGCATCCGCCGCATCCACTTCGTCGGCATCGGCGGCGCGGGCATGTGCGGCATCGCCGAAGTGCTGCTGAACCTCGGCTACGAAGTGTCCGGTTCCGACCTCAAGGCCTCGGCGGTGACCGAGCGCCTGGAGAAGTTCGGCGCCCAGGTATTCATCGGCCACCGCGCGGAAAACGCCGACGGCGCCGACGTGCTGGTGGTTTCCAGCGCGGTGAACAAGGCCAACCCGGAAGTCGCCGCCGCGCTGGAGCGCCGCGTGCCCGTCGTGCCGCGCGCGGAAATGCTCGCCGAGCTGATGCGCTATCGCCACGGCATCGCCGTTGCCGGCACCCACGGCAAGACCACCACCACCAGCCTGATCGCCTCGGTGTTCGCCGCCGGTGGGCTGGACCCGACCTTCGTCATCGGCGGCCGCCTGAACGCCGCCGGCACCAACGCGCAGCTGGGCACCAGCCGCTACCTGGTGGCCGAGGCCGACGAGAGCGACGCCAGCTTCCTGCACCTGCAGCCGATGGTCGCCGTGGTCACCAACATCGACGCCGACCACATGGCCACCTACGGCGGCGACTTCAACAAGCTGAAGAAGACCTTCGTCGACTTCCTGCACAACCTGCCGTTCTACGGCCTGGCGGTGATGTGCGTGGACGACCCGGTGGTCCGCGAAATCCTCCCGCAGGTGGCGCGCCCGACCGTCACCTACGGCCTGAGCGAGGACGCCGACGTCCGCGCCATCAACATTCGCCAGGAAGGCATGCGCACCTACTTCACCGTGCTGCGCCCCGAGCGCGAGCCGCTGGACGTCTCGGTGAACATGCCCGGCCTGCACAACGTGCTGAACTCCCTGGCGACCATCGTCATCGCCACCGACGAGGGCATCTCCGACGAAGCCATCGTCCAGGGCCTGTCCGGCTTCCAGGGCGTGGGCCGGCGCTTCCAGGTCTACGGCGAACTGCAGGTCGACGGCGGCAGCGTGATGCTGGTCGACGACTACGGCCACCACCCGCGCGAAGTCGCGGCGGTGATCAAGGCCGTGCGCGGCGGCTGGCCGGAGCGCCGCCTGGTGATGGTCTACCAGCCGCACCGCTACACCCGCACCCGCGACCTCTACGAAGACTTCGTGCAGGTGCTCGGCGAGGCCAACGTGCTGCTGCTGATGGAGGTCTACCCGGCCGGCGAGGAGCCGATCCCCGGCGCCGACAGCCGCCAGCTGTGCCACAGCATCCGCCAGCGCGGCCAGCTCGACCCGATCTACCTGGAGCGCGACGGCGACCTCGCCGCGCTGCTCAAGCCGCTGCTGCGCGCCGGCGACATCCTGCTCTGCCAGGGTGCCGGTGACATCGGCGGCCTGGCCCCGGCGCTGATCAAGAACCCGATGTTCGGCGGCGACGCCCCGAGGAAGGCGTGATGAACGACGCACTCAAATCCACCCTCGAGCCCCGCGCCTTCGGCCGCGTCGCCGTGCTGTTCGGCGGCAAGAGCGCCGAGCGCGAGGTGTCGCTGAAGTCCGGCGGCATGGTCCTCAAGGCCCTGCAGGACGCCGGGGTGGACGCCTTCGGCATCGACGTGGGCGACGACCTGCTGCGGCGCCTGCTGAGCGAGAAGATCGACCGCGCCTTCATCATCCTCCACGGCCGTGGCGGCGAAGACGGCAGCATGCAGGGCCTGCTGGAAGTCGCTGGCATCCCCTACACCGGCAGCGGCGTGCTGGCTTCGGCCCTGGCCATGGACAAGCTGCGCACCAAGCGTGTGTGGCTGAGCCTGGGCCTGCCGACGCCGGCCTATGCCGTGCTGGCCAGCGCGGACGACTGCCGCCGCGCCGCGACGGAACTGGGCTTCCCGCTGATCGTCAAACCGGCCCATGAAGGTTCCAGCATCGGCATGGCCAAGGTCGACGGCGTGGACGCGCTGATCGCCGCCTGGCGCAGCGCCGCCGAATACGACTCGCAAGTGCTGGTCGAGCAGTGGATCAGCGGCCCCGAGTTCACCGTGGCCACCCTGCGCGGCCAGGTGCTGCCGGCCATCGGCCTGGGCACTCCGCACAGCTTCTACGACTACGACGCCAAGTACCTGGCCAGTGACACCCAGTACCGCATCCCCTGCGGCCTGAGCCCCGAGAAGGAGCGCGAGCTGCAGGACCTGTGCGCCCGCGCCTGCGAGGCCCTGGGCATCCAGGGCTGGGGCCGGACCGACGTGATGCAGGACGCCGAGGGGCGTTTCTGGCTGCTCGAAGTCAACACCGCACCGGGCATGACCGACCACAGCCTGGTGCCCATGGCCGCGCGCGCGGCCGGCCTGGATTTCCAGCAACTGGTGCTGGCGATCCTCGCCGACAGCGTCGAGGCAAGGGGGTAAGACCATGAACGGCGCGATGCTCCGCCACTCGCAACCCGGTATCGGCCGCGCACCCGCGCGCAAGCCGGTGCCGCGCGGCGCCAGCCGCCTGGTGGCGAAGGAGCCGATCAGCGCTCGCCTGCCCAGGCCCAGCTTCGGCTTCCTGCGCATCCTGATGTGGCCGGTGCTGCTGGCCGTGCTGGGCTTCGGCGCCTACCAGGGCGCGCAGTACGTGCTGCCCTACGCCGACCGCCCGATCGCCAAGATCAGCGTCGAAGGCGACCTCAGCTACATCAGCCAGCAGGCCGTGCAGCAGCGCATCGCGCCGTTCGTCTCGGCCAGCTTCTTCAGCATCGACCTGGCCGGCATGCGCCAGGAGCTGGAGCAGATGCCCTGGATCGCCCACGCCGAAGTCCGCCGCGTCTGGCCGGACCAGGTGGTGATCCACCTGGAGGAACAGCTGCCGGTGGCCCGCTGGGGCGATGAGGCGCTGCTGAACAACCAGGGCCAGGCCTTCGCGCCCCACGAGGTGTCGCACTACGAGCACCTGCCGCGCCTGTCCGGGCCGCAGTTCGCCCAGCAGAAGGTGATGCAGCAGTACCAGATCCTCAGCCAGCTGCTGCGGCCCCTGGGCTTCACCATCGCCAGCCTGGAGATGAGCTCGCGCGGCGCCTGGACCCTGGACACCGCCCAGGGCGTGCAGATCGTCCTGGGCCGCGACCACACGGTCGAACAGATCCGCCGTTTCGTGACCATCTACGAAAAGGCCCTGAAAGAACAGATATCGAAGATTGCGCGCATCGACATGCGCTACCCCAACGGCCTGGCCGTGGCGTGGCGCGACCCGCTGCCGCAGACGGACGTGGCCCAGGCCGCGCCCGCGCAGTGATTTGAGGAGACGGCAATAAACATGGCAAGCGTGCAGAGCGGCAAGATGGTAGTCGGCCTGGACATCGGCACCTCCAAGGTGGTGGCGCTGGTGGGCGAGGTAGCGGCCGATGGCAAGCTGGAGATCGTCGGCATCGGCACCCATCCGTCGCGCGGCCTGAAGAAGGGCGTGGTGGTGAACATCGAGTCCACCGTGCAGTCCATCCAGCGCGCCATCGACGAGGCGCAGCAGATGGCCGGCTGCCGGATCCACTCGGCCTTCGTCGGCATCGCCGGCAACCACATCCGCAGCCTGAATTCCCACGGCATCGTGGCGATCCGCGACCGCGAAGTCAGCCCGGCCGACATCGACCGCGTGCTCGACGCCGCCCAGGCCGTGGCGATCCCGGCCGACCAGCGGGTGCTGCACACCCTGGCGCAGGACTACGTGATCGACAACCAGGAAGGCGTGCGCGAGCCGCTGGGCATGTCCGGCGTGCGCCTGGAAGCCAAGGTGCACGTGGTGACCTGCGCGGTGAACGCCGCGCAGAACATCGAGAAGTGCGTGCGCCGCTGCGGCCTGGAAGTCGACGACATCATCCTCGAGCAGTTGGCCTCGGCCTACTCGGTGATCACCGAGGACGAGAAGGAACTGGGCGTGTGCCTGGTGGACGTCGGCGGCGGCACCACTGACATCGCCATCTTCACCGAAGGCGCCATCCGCCATACGGCGGTGATCCCGATCGCCGGCGACCAGGTCACCAACGACATCGCCATGGCCTTGCGCACACCCACGCAGTACGCCGAGGAAATCAAGATCCGCTACGCCTGCGCGCTGGCCAAGCTGGCCGGCGCGGGCGAAACCATCAAGGTGCCCAGCGTCGGCGACCGGCCGCCGCGGGAGCTGTCGCGCCAGGCCCTGGCCGAGGTCGTGGAGCCGCGTTACGACGAGCTCTTCACCCTGGTCCAGGCCGAGCTGCGCCGCAGCGGCTACGAGGACCTGATCCCGGCCGGGATCGTCCTGACCGGCGGCACCGCCAAGATGGAAGGCGCCGTGGAGCTGGCTGAAGAGATCTTCCACATGCCGGTGCGCCTGGGCGTGCCGCATGGCGTCAAGGGGCTGACCGACGTCGTGCGCAATCCTATCTATTCCACTGGCGTGGGCCTGCTCATGTATGGCCTGCAGAAGCAATCCGACGGCATCTCCATGTCCGGCGGCAGCAGCTTCAGCGATGAACCCAAGACACCTGTTCTGGAACGGCTCAAACGCTGGGTCCAGGGCAATTTCTGATTTACCGGCGCGGTAAAACGTAGGCGACACAACTAGAAAGGAAGGAGAGGGGAAAATGTTCGAACTCGTCGATAACGTCCCACAAACGGCAGTAATCAAAGTCATCGGTGTCGGTGGTGGCGGCGGCAACGCCGTGAATCACATGGCCAAGAACAACGTCGACGGCGTGGAATTCATCTGCGCCAACACCGACGCCCAGGCGTTGAAGAACATCGCGGCGCGCACCGTGCTGCAGCTCGGCCCGGGCGTGACCAAGGGCCTGGGCGCCGGCGCCAACCCTGAAGTCGGCCGCCAGGCCGCGATTGAGGATCGCGAGCGCATCGCCGAGGTGCTGGAAGGCGCCGACATGGTCTTCATCACCACCGGCATGGGTGGCGGCACCGGTACCGGTGCGGCGCCGATCATCGCCGAGGTGGCCAAGGAAATGGGCATCCTGACCGTTGCAGTGGTCACCCGTCCGTTCCCGTTCGAAGGCCGCAAGCGCATGCAGATCGCCGACGAGGGCATCCGCTCCCTGGCGGAAAGCGTCGACTCGCTGATCACCATTCCCAACGAGAAGCTGCTGACCATCCTCGGCAAGGACGCAAGCCTGCTGGCTGCGTTCGCCAAGGCGGACGACGTGCTGGCCGGCGCCGTGCGCGGCATCTCCGACATCATCAAGCGTCCGGGCATGATCAACGTCGACTTCGCCGACGTGAAGACCGTGATGAGCGAGATGGGCATGGCCATGATGGGCACCGGCGCCGCCAGCGGCCCGAACCGCGCCCGCGAGGCCACCGAGGCGGCGATCCGCAACCCGCTGCTGGAGGACGTCAACCTGCAGGGCGCGCGCGGCATCCTGGTGAACATCACTGCCGGTCCCGACCTGTCTCTGGGCGAGTACTCCGACGTCGGCAACATCATCGAGCAGTTCGCCTCCGAGCACGCCACCGTCAAGGTGGGCACCGTGATCGATCCGGACATGCGCGACGAGCTGCACGTCACCGTGGTCGCCACCGGCCTGGGCGCACGCCTGGAAAAACCGGTCAAGGTGGTCGACAACACCGTGCAGACCCAGGCGGTCAGCAGCCAGGCTCCGGTACAGCGCGAGCAGCAATCGGTGAACTACCGCGACCTGGACCGCCCGACCGTGATGCGCAACCAGGCGCACGGCAGCGCGGCCACCGCGGCCAAGCTCAACCCGCAGGACGACCTGGACTACCTGGATATCCCGGCATTCCTGCGTCGCCAGGCCGATTGAGGCAATTTATCAGGAGTATGAATGTGATTGGTGTTCAGCAAAGGGCGGTTCTGCTATCATCGCCGCCCATTGTTGACAACAGTTCGCAACTTGCGCGAAAGCGGCCAAAGCCATGATCAGACAACGCACCTTGAAGAACATCATCCGGGCCACCGGCGTCGGTCTGCACTCGGGGGAGAAGGTCTACCTCACCCTGAAGCCGGCTCCGGTGGACAGCGGTATCGTGTTCGTCCGTACCGACCTCGACCCGGTGGTGGAAATCCCGGCTCGGGCCTCGAACGTCGGCGAGACCACCATGTCGACCACCCTGGTCAAGGGTGACGTCAAAGTGGATACGGTGGAGCATCTGCTCTCGGCCATGGCTGGCCTGGGCATCGACAACGCCTATGTCGAGCTGTCCGCCTCGGAAGTGCCGATCATGGACGGCAGCGCGGGGCCCTTCGTATTCCTGATCCAATCCGCCGGCCTGCAGGAGCAGGAGGCGGCCAAGAAGTTCATCCGCATCAAGCGTGAAGTGACCGTGGAAGAGGGCGACAAGCGCGCCACTTTCGTTCCCTTCGACGGCTTCAAGGTGAGCTTCGAGATCGATTTCGATCATCCGGTCTTCCGTGGTCGCACCCAGAAGGCGACGGTGGACTTCTCCAGCACTTCCTTCGTCAAGGAAGTCAGCCGTGCGCGGACCTTCGGGTTCATGCGCGACATCGAGTACCTGCGTTCGCAGAACCTGGCGCTCGGTGGCAGCGTGGAGAACGCCATCGTGGTCGACGAGTATCGCGTGCTCAACGAAGACGGCCTTCGTTACGAGGACGAGTTCGTCAAGCACAAGATCCTGGACGCCATCGGTGACCTGTACCTGCTTGGTAACAGCCTTATCGGCGAGTTCCGCGGCTTCAAGTCCGGCCATGCCCTGAACAACCGCCTGCTCCGCGCACTCATCGCGGACAAGGAGGCCTGGGAAGTGGTCACCTTCGAAGACGCGAGCACCGCGCCGATTTCCTACATGCGGCCCGCTGCGGCCGTTTGAGGGAACCTCCTCCTTTCAAGCTGTACATATTGAAGGCCACCCTCGGGTGGCCTTTTTTTATGCGCGCGAAATGGCGCGGGCAGGAGGCTTGGAGTTTGGAGGGGGAAAGTTCTCACGAGTTCATCGGCAAGAGCCGACGAGGGGCGCGAAAGGACCAGTGGTAGGCGAGCGGTTCAGTCTTCGCGCGGGCGGCTGCGGCTGGCCAGGCGTTCCAGCGCCGCGCGCAGGCGCGGGTTGGCGATGCCCTCGGCGGCTTCCTGCAGAGCCTCGGCGGCGGCGGGGGAGAGCTGGTGGGTGCGCACCGGCGCCTGGCGCTCGACCTGGGGCTGGACCTTGAACAGGATGTGCTGCAGCCCGGCGAACTCGTCGAACATCTGCAGCTGGCGCAGCAGGCGCTTCTGCTGGTAGCGCAGGCGTGTGGCCCAGTGTGCGTCGGTGAGCACCAGTAGCAGGTTGCCGCCGCGCCAGGAGGCGACCCGGCAGTGCGGGCGCGCGGCCGGCTGCAGCTGGCTGTCGAGCAACTGCTGCAGCTGGGCGAGGCGCTGGGCCTCGTTGAACAGCGACTGCAGCGGCTTGGCTTCGCGCAGCAGCTTGGTGGTGGCCTGTGCGGGCAGCGGGCGGAACGCCATGGTGAAAATTCCGGGGTTGTTGAGCGCCGATGGTATCAGAATGCGGTCATCGCAGGCCGTCGCGCCGACGCCCGTCGGCGCCGAGCCTTGAACTTTGCCGGTGCGACACAATATAAAGCAGGCGGACTGCCAGTCCTCCCCCGAGTTCCTGCCGGGCAATGTGCGCGCATGGAAAGTCCCCGGCATGACCTGGGCACTTCTTTCGTGCACGTTTCCGAGTAGAATGCCCCCTTTGCCGTCGATGCAAGCCGCGGCCAGCCAGTCGGGCAGCCCTCCATTCCCCAAGTTCGGATGACCCAGTCGATATGTTTGCGCCTTTGTTGAAAAAACTCTTTGGAAGCAAGAACGAGCGTGAAGTGAAGCGCATGGCCAAGCAGGTCCAGGCCATCAATGCGCTCGAGCCACAGATGGTGGCGCTTTCCGATGAGCAACTGAAGGCCAAGACCGAAGAGTTCAAGGCGCGCGTGGCCAAGGGCGAAAGCCTCGACGAGCTCCTCCCTGAAGCCTTCGCCGTGTGCCGCGAGGCGGGCAAGCGGGTGATGGGCATGCGCCACTTCGACGTCCAGCTGATCGGCGGCATGACCTTGCACGAGGGCAAGATTGCCGAGATGCGCACCGGCGAGGGCAAGACCCTGGTGGGCACCCTGGCGGTATACCTGAACGCGCTGTCCGGCAAGGGCGTGCATGTGGTCACCGTGAACGACTACCTGGCCCGCCGCGACGCCAACTGGATGCGTCCGCTGTACGAGTTCCTCGGCCTCTCCGTGGGCATCGTCACGCCCTTCCAGCCGCCGGAGGAGAAGCGCGCGGCCTACGCCTCGGATATCACCTACGGCACCAACAACGAATTCGGCTTCGACTACCTGCGCGACAACATGGCCTTCAGCCTGCAGGACAAGTTCCAGCGCGAGCTGAACTTCGCCGTGGTCGACGAAGTGGACTCCATCCTCATCGACGAGGCGCGGACCCCGCTGATCATCTCCGGCCAGGCCGAAGACAGCTCCGAGCTGTACATCAAGATCAACAAGCTGATCCCGCGCCTGAAGCGCCACATCGAGGAAGTCGAGGGCCAGGTGACCCAGCAGGGCCACTACAGCATCGACGAGAAGACCCGCCAGGTCGAACTCAACGAGCAGGGCCACGCCTACGTCGAGGAACTGCTGAGCCAGGCCGGCCTGCTCGGCGAGGGCGAGAGCCTCTACTCGGCGCACAACCTCAGCCTGCTGACCCACGTCTACGCCGCGCTGCGCGCCCACACCCTGTTCCACCGCAACGTCGAGTACATCGTCCAGGGCGACCAGGTCCTGCTGATCGACGAGCACACCGGCCGCACCATGCCCGGCCGCCGCCTCTCCGAAGGCCTGCACCAGGCCATCGAGGCCAAGGAAAACCTGCCGATCCAGGCCGAGAGCCAGACCCTGGCCTCCACCACCTTCCAGAACTACTTCCGCCTCTACGCCAAGCTGTCCGGCATGACCGGCACCGCCGACACCGAGGCCTTCGAGTTCCGCCAGATCTACGGCCTGGACGTGGTGGTGATCCCGACCCACCGCCCGGTCGCGCGGAAGGACTTCAACGACCTGGTCTACCTGACCCAGGAAGAGAAGTACGCCGCGATCATCACCGACATCCAGCAGAGCCAGGCCCTGGGCCGCCCGATCCTGGTCGGTACCGCGTCCATCGAGACCTCCGAGTACGTGTCCAAGCTGCTGGAGCAGGCCGGCATCGAGCACAAGGTGCTCAACGCCAAGTACCACGAGAAGGAAGCCGAGATCATCGCGCAGGCCGGTGCGCCGGGCTCGGTGACCATCGCCACCAACATGGCCGGCCGTGGTACCGACATCCTCCTGGGCGGCAACTGGGAAGCCGAGATCGCCAGCCTGGAGAACCCCAGCGACGAGCAGATCGCCCAGATCAAGGCCGAGTGGCAGAAGCGCCACCAGCAGGTGATCGAGTCCGGCGGCCTGCACGTGATCGCCTCCGAGCGCCACGAATCCCGCCGCATCGACAACCAGCTGCGGGGCCGTTCCGGCCGCCAGGGCGACCCGGGCTCCAGCCGCTTCTACCTGTCGCTGGAAGACAACCTGATGCGCATCTTCGCCTCCGACCGGGTGAAGAACTTCATGAAGGCCCTGGGCATGCAGCCGGGCGAGGCCATCGAGCACCGCATGGTCAGCAACGCCATCGAGAAGGCGCAGCGCAAGGTCGAAGGCCGCAACTTCGACATCCGCAAGCAGCTGCTCGAATTCGACGACGTGGCCAACGAGCAGCGCAAGGTGATCTACCACATGCGCAACAGCCTGCTGGCCGCGGAGAACATCGGCGACACCATCGCCGAATTCCGCGAGGAAGTGCTGAACAACACCATCAGCCAGCACATCCCGCCGCAGTCGCTGCCCGAGCAGTGGGACATCGCCGGCCTGGAAGCCGCGCTGTACAGCGACTTCGGCCTGAAGCTGCCGGTCCAGCAGTGGCTGGACGACGACGAGAAGCTTTACGAGGAGACCCTGCGCGAGAAGATCCTCGCCGAGCTGGTCGCCGCCTACAACGAGAAGGAAGATCTGGCCGGCGCCGAGGCCCTGCGCACCTTCGAGAAGCAGATGCTGCTGCGCGTGCTGGACGACCTGTGGAAGGACCACCTGTCCACCATGGACCACCTGCGCCACGGCATCCACCTGCGCGGCTACGCGCAGAAGAACCCGAAGCAGGAGTACAAGCGCGAGTCCTTCAACCTGTTCCAGGAACTGCTGGATTCGATCAAGCGCGACACCATCCGCGTGCTGTCCTTCGTCCAGGTCCGCCGCGAGGACCCGGCCGAGGAAGAGGCGCGTCTGCGCCGCGAAGCCGAGGAAATGGCCAAGCGCATGCAGTTCCAGCACGCCGAGGCGCCGCCCATCGACCAGGCCCCCGATGCCGAGGAAGGCGAAGAGGGCGAGCAGGGCCCGGCCCAGGTCGTGCCGCTGGAGCCGGTGCGCGCCGAGCCGAAGATCGGCCGCAACGAGCTGTGCCCCTGCGGTTCCGGCAAAAAGTACAAGCATTGCCACGGCCAGGTGAACTGATCCGCCTGCCGTCGTAACCCCCGACGCCGCGACCGGCCCTGCCGCTCGCGGCGTTTTTCACATTCGATCCACCCTTTTTCCTGAGGAGCACATCCATGGCTGTCGGTCTCGGCCCCATCTCCACCCTGCACCCGGTCCCCGGCTTCGAACTCGGCATCGCTTCCGCCGGCATCAAGCGCCCCGGTCGCAAGGACGTCGTGGTGATGCGCTGCGCCGAAGGCTCCAGCGTGGCGGGTGTGTTCACCACCAACGCCTTCTGCGCCGCGCCCGTGCTGCTGTGCAAGCAGCGCTTCCTCGGGCCGGTGCGCTACCTGGTGACCAACACCGGCAACGCCAACGCCGGCACCGGCGAGCCGGGCCTGGCCAACGCCTCGGCGGTGTGCGCCAAGCTGGCCGAGCTGGCCGGCGTGGACGAAAGCCAGGTGCTGCCGTTCTCCACCGGGGTGATCGGCGAGCCGCTGCCGGTGGCCAAGATCGAAGCCGCGCTGCCGGCCGCCCTGGCCGCCCTGGGCCCGGACAACTGGGCCGAGGCCGCCGCCGGCATCATGACCACCGACACCCTGCCCAAGGGCGCCAGCCGCCAGTTCGTGCATGACGGCGTCACCGTCACCGTCACCGGCATCAGCAAGGGCGCCGGCATGATCAAGCCGAACATGGCCACCATGCTCGGCTACATCGCCACCGACGCCAAGGTCGCCCAGGGCGTGCTGCAGGACCTGCTGCGCGACGCGGCGAACAAGTCGTTCAACCGCATCACCATCGACGGCGATACCTCCACCAACGACAGCTGCATTCTGGTCGCCACCGGCCAGGCCGCGCTGCCGGAGATCACCCAGGCCAGCGGCGCGCTGTTCAGCGCCCTGAAGCAGGCGGTGATCGAGGTGTCCATGGAGCTGGCCCAGGCCATCGTCCGCGACGGCGAGGGCGCCACCAAGTTCGTCACCGTGCAGGTCAACGGCGGCGGCACCCACCAGGAGTGCCTGGACGTCGGCTACGCCGTGGCCCACTCGCCGCTGATCAAGACCGCGCTGTTCGCCTCCGACCCTAACTGGGGCCGCATCCTGGCCGCGGTCGGCTACGCCGGCGTGCCGAACCTGGACGTCAGCAGGATCGACGTCTTCCTCGACGAAGTCTGCATCGCCAGCCGCGGCTGCCGCGCCGCCAGCTACACCGAGGACCAGGGCGCGCGGGTGATGGCCCAGGAAGAGATCACCATCCGCATCGAGCTGGGCCGCGGCGACTGCAGCGAGACCATCTGGACCACCGACCTGTCCCACGAGTACGTGAAGATCAACGCGGAATACAGGACTTGAAAGCGGCTATAGGCTGAAGGCTGTAGGTACGAGCGATAGAGCTTGATGTCCGGCGCGGGGTGATACGCTCTTCGCCTTCAGCCTTCAGCCTTCAGCCGGCGCGAGGAACGAGCGATGAAACTGGTCATTGGCAGCAAGAACCTGTCGTCCTGGTCGTTGCGTGGCTGGCTGGCCATGCAACTGACCGGTGCGGAATTCGAAGAAGTGCTGATCCCGCTGGGCGGCGTCGACACCGCGCGGCGCATCCGCGAGCACTCGCCCACCGGCAAGGTGCCGGTGCTCAAGTGCGAGGACGGGGTGATCTGGGATTCCCTGGCGATCGCCGAATACCTGGCCGAACGCTTCCCCGAGGCGCACCTGTGGCCGCGCGGCGAGGCGGCCCGGGCGCTGGCGCGGTCGATCTGCGCGGAGATGCACAGCGGCTTCCTCGCCCTGCGCTCGCACATGCCCATGGACCTGCAGCGGCACAAGCCGCTGGCCAAGGTGCCGCCCGAAGTGGAAACCGACATCGCCCGCGTCGTCGAGCTGTGGACCCTGTGCCGCCAGGGCTTCGGCCAGGACGGGCCGTTCCTGTTCGGCCACGCCAGCATCGCCGACGCCTTCTACGCGCCGGTGGCCACGCGCCTGCGCAGCTACGCCGTGGAGCTGCCGCCGCTGGCCAAGGCCTACGTGGACACCATCTACCAGTGGGCGGCCTTCCAGCCCTGGCTGCAGGCCGCGCTGGCCGAGCGCCCCTGAGCGCCGGCAACCGACGAGGAGTAATGCTGTGAAACGAGTACATGTCGCCGCCGCCGTGATCCGTGGCGCCGATGGCCGCGTGCTGATCGCCCGGCGCCCGGACGACAAGCACCAGGGCGGCCTGTGGGAATTCCCCGGCGGCAAGGTGGAGGAGGGCGAGCCGGTGCAGGCCGCGCTGGCCCGCGAGCTGGAAGAGGAGCTGGGCATCCGCGTCGAGCGCGCCCGGCCGCTGATCCGCGTGGCCCACGACTACCCGGACAAGCAGGTGCTGCTGGACGTCTGGGAGGTCTCGGCGTTCTCCGGCGAACCCCATGGCGCCGAGGGCCAGCCGCTGGCCTGGGTGGCTCCCCGGGAGCTGCCTGACTACGAATTCCCCGCCGCCAACCGGCCCATCGTGCAGGCCGCGCGGCTGCCCGAGCGCTACCTGATCACACCCGACGGGCTGGAGCCGCAGGAAGTCCTGCAAGGCATCCGCGCCGCTGTGGCCGGGGGCGTACGCCTGATCCAGCTGCGCGCGCCGAACATGTACAGCCCGGAGTACCGCGACATGGCGGTGGACGCCGTCGGGCTGTGCGCGGGCAAGGCGCAACTGATGCTCAAGGGTCCGCTGGAATGGCTGGGCGACTTCCCCGCCGCCGGCTGGCACCTGACCGCCGAGCAACTGCGCAAGTACGCCCCCAACGGCCGCCCGTTCCCCCAGGAGCGCCTGCTGGCGGCGTCTTGCCACGGCGCTGAGGAGCTGGCGCTGGCCAGCGCGATGGGCGTGGACTTCGTCACCCTGTCGCCGGTGCAGCCGACCGAGAGCCATCCGGGCGAACCGGCAATGGGTTGGGACGTGGCGCAGAAATTGGTGGAAGGCTTCAACCAGCCGGTATTCCTGCTCGGCGGCCTGGGCCCGCAGGACCTGGAACGCGCCTGGCAGATAGGCGCCCAGGGCGTGGCGGGCATCCGCGCGCTCTGGCCGAAGGCCGGGGCGTAGGCCGGAGCAGCCAGGCCGTACCGAGGTGCTCTTCGTAGGAGCGAGCTTGCTCGCGAATGAGCCCCGTAGCGGTTCCTGTTCGCGAGCAAGCTCGCTCCTACGAAAAGCCGTGCTCCCCAGCAACGTAGGAGCGGACCTTGTCCGCGATAGCCGGACGTATCGGCGCGGATCGCGGATGAGATCCGCTCCTACGCTGCCCCACCCATGCCATTCCCATTGTAGGAGCGCGCCCTGCGCGCGATTCGCGGGCAAGGCCCGCTCCTACAGTTTCGCCGTGAGGCATGGCGTTTCCCCGTAGGAGCGGACTCTGTCCGCGATAGCCGGAGGTATCGGCGCGATTCGCGGATGAGATCCGCTCCTACGCTGCCCCACTCATGCCATTCCCATTGTAGGAGCGCGCCCTGCGCGCGAATCGCGGGCAGGGCCCGCTCCTACAGTTTGTTTCAGGCGGGCTTTTCCGCCGCCTTCCACAGCACTTCGGCGACGCCCTGGCGCTTGGCGGCCATGCGGGCCGCCACGAACAGCAGGTCCGACAGCCGGTTCAGGTAGCGCAGCCCGGCGCCTTCCAGCGGCTCCTCGGCGTTGAGCTGCTGGCAGCGGCGCTCGGCCTTGCGCGCCAGGGCGCGGCATACGTGGATCTGCGCCACCAGCCGGGAGCCGCCGGGGAGGATGAAGTCCTTCAGCGGTTCCAGTTCCTCGTTCCAGGCGTCGATGGCCTGCTCCAGGCGCGCCACCTCGTGGTCGTCCAGGGCGCGGTATTCCGGCATCGCCAGTTCGCCGCCGAGGTCGAACAGGCGGTGTTGCACCGGCGCCAGCACCGTCAGCAACTGGTCCAGCGCGGCGCTGCGGGCTTCCTGCAGGTCGGCCAGCAGCAGCCCCAGCTGGCTGTTCAGCTCGTCCACGCAGCCGATGGCTTCGATCCGCGGGTGGTGTTTCGGCACCCGGCTGCCGTCGGCCAGGCCGGTCTCGCCGGCGTCGCCCGTGCGGGTGTAGATCTTCGACAGGCGATAGCCCATGCCTCAGAGCTCCTTGTTCTGCGGGGGCGGCAGCGCCACCGGCGCCACGGGCTCGTCGCCCAGCGGCAGGCGCAGGGTGAAGCAGGTGCCCTGGCCGAGTTCCGATTGCACTTCCATCTGCCCCTTATGGTTGTTGGTGATGATGAAATACGACACCGACAGGCCCAGGCCGGTGCCCTGGCCCACTTCCTTGGTGGTGAAGAAGGGCTCGAAGATGCGCTTGCGCACCGTCTCCGGCATGCCGCAGCCGTTGTCTTCCACCTGCACTTCCGCCCACGGCGGGTTGAGCCGGGTGCGCAGGACGATGCGGCCGTGCTCGCCTTCCTCTTCGTCGTCGCGCAGGTGGATGGCCTGGGCAGCGTTCTTCAGCAGGTTGAGCAGCACCTGCTCGAATTCGTTGGCGATGACCGGCACCGGGCCCAGGCGCGGATCGAACTCGTGGACGATCTCCAGCGACTTGAAGTCGAAGCCGCCGGCCAGGTCGAAGTCGTTGCCGGCGATCTCCACCGCCTGCTCGATCAGCGAGGGCAGTTCGCAGGGAGCCATCTGCCGGTGGCTGCGGCGGCTGAAGGCGAGCATGTGGGTGACGATCTTGGCGGCGCGCGAGCCGGCGTACTGGATGCCGTCCATCAGCTTGGGAATCTCCCGCGCCTCCAGGTAGTGGTTGAGGTCGTCCAGGGCGACGCCCACCTCGGCCGCCACTTCCAGGTTCTTCGGCAGTTCCGGCGACAGCCGCCGGCGAATGTTCTGCACGTTGTGCAGGATGGCCCCCAGCGGGTTGTTGATCTCGTGGGCCATGCCGGCGGCCAGGCCGCCCACCGAGAGCATCTTCTCTGACTGCACCATCAGTTCTTCCATGCCCAGGCGCTCGGTGATGTCGTCGATGCGGATCACCGCGCCGCGGCCGGTGCCGCCCATCAGCGGGTAGAAGGTCAGGGCGTAGTGCCGTGGCGAGTCGATCAATGCCCAGGTGACGCGCTCCACGCGCTCCACCTTGTGCTGCTCGGCGGCGCGGGTCAGCTGCAGGAGGAAGGGCTTGAGCGAAGGGAAGGCGAGGAACACCGGCTGGTTCACCGCGTCGTCCAGGCTGGTGCCGGAAAGCCGGCTGGCCTCCTGGTTCCACTGGGTGACGTAGAGCTGCTCGTCCACCGCGATCAGCGCCGAGGGCATGGAGTCGATGATGCTGTTGAGGTAGTGCTGGAAACCGGTGAGCTTCTTCTCGATCTTGCTGCGCACCTGCACTTCCAGTTCCAGCTTGCGGTTGGAGCGGCGGGTTTCCTCGGCCAGGTCCTGGGCCTGGGCCATGGCGTCCTGGGCGTCGTCGCGGGCACGCTTGAGCTGCTGCTCGCGGGCCTCGATGCGGGTGAGCATGGTGTTGAAGGCGTCGGACAGGCGGCCGATCTCGTCGGCATTGCCGCGTTCGGCGCGCAGCGAGTAGTTCTCCTCGCGGGTGACCTGGCGCGACAGCTCTTCCAGGCTGCGGATCGGCCGGGTGATCAGGCGGCGGATCTGCCGGGCGATCAGCATCCACAGCAGCACGCTCACGGCCAGGATCGCCAGGCTGGCGGTCAGCGTGCCGGTGTAGAAGGCGCCGGGCAGCTCGCTGCTGGCCACCAGCAGCAGGTAGCCGTTGCGCCCGCCGGGCTGCGGCAGTTCGAACAGGGCGTTGAGGCGGTATTCGTGGGCGCGCCAGCGTTCCAGATCCTCCAGGTGCCTGGGCAGCGAGCCTTCCCGCGGCGACTGGGCGATGCGCGTGCCGTTGGCGTCGTAGAGCGCGGCGGCGCGCAACGGCTGGTAGTCGTCGAGCTGGTGCAGCAGGGTATCGGCCTGCTCCGGGGAACTCAGCGCCGGGTAGCTGAGCGCCGGGTTGGCGATCAGCCGGCCGATGGTCTGCAGGGCCTGGGGCGCCACGCTGTCCTGGGAGATCCAGTAGGCCGCGCTGATGAACGCCAGGTTGGCCGCCAGCAACACGGTGGCCAGCAGCACCAGCAGGGCGGCGAGGATCTTCTGGCCGACCGGCAGGTTTTCCAGGCGCTGGCGCAGGTTGATGAAGGACGGCATAGGGGCTCGGCGATCGAAAGCGGGGGCGGGCAGGTTAGCCCGCCGCTCAGGCCTCGGGCAATCCGCGTTGGCGCAGCGCGTCGCGCAGGCGCCGGTGCAGGGCGTTCAGCCCAGGCAGCGCCAGGTGGCGGCGCAGGCCCTCGGCGCAGGCATGGCCGAGCAGGTAGGCGATTTCGGTGCGCCGCCCGTTGGCCACGTCCTGGTACATGGAGGAATAGTTGGCCGCGGTGGCGGCGATCACCCGTTCCACTTCGCCCTGCAGCTCCCGCGCTGCCGTGTCGTAGCCGCAGGCGTGGAGCAGTTGGCCGAGTTCATCGCACAGGCCGGCGACTTCCTCGGCATGGCCGGCCAGTTCGCCGTTGCGGCAGTGGTGCAGCACGCTCAGCGGGTTGATCGCGCAGTTCAGCGCCAGCTTGCGCCACAGCCGTTCGAGGATGTCGCCGCTCCACTGCACGGGGATGTCGGCGCGGGGCAGGTCGTCCAGCCAGGCCGGCGCCGGGCCGCCGCGCTCGTCGCCGAGCCAGGTCTGCCCGCGGCCGGCGAAGACCACGCGGAAGTCGCCGTCGCGGAACGCCCCTTCGGTGCTGGAGGCGTACAGGCAGCGTGCCCGCGGCAGGTGCGCAGCCACCGCCTGCTGGCTGCCCAGGCCGTTCTGCAGGAGGATGATCTCGGCGCCGGGCGCCAGGTGCGCGGCCACGCTGGCGGCGGCTTCCTCGGCGTCGTAGGCCTTGCTGGCCAGGAGCAGGCGCTGGATCGGGGCGTTCAGGTGCCCGGCGGTTTCCGCGGGGATCGGGTAGAGGCTCTCGCGGCCGTCCTCGCAGAGGGTGAGGCCGCCGCGGGCGCGGTACGCCGCCAGGCGCTGGCGGTCACGCAGCAGCAGCTGCACGGGCAGGCCGGCGCGGGCCAGGCGGGCGGCCCAGAGGCTGCCGAGGCTGCCGGCGCCGAGGATGGTCCAGTTCATGGTGGGCTTCGCGTGTCGATGGGCGTACAGCGAAGTCTAGCGCACCCCGGGCAGCCGGCTGGCGTTGATTCGCCCGCTGGCATAGGCGTCGGGCAGCAGCTGGCGGGCCTGTTCCATCACCTCTTCGGCCTGCAGCGGCAGGGACTTGGCGTCCAGCCCCACCAGGCCGATGCCGGCCTTCAGGCTGACGAAGCCGCGGCTGGTCTTGAAGGCCTTGAGGTTGAGCCCTTCGTGCAGGCGGCGGAAGCTGCTCGGCGAGCATTCCTGGAGGTCGTCGATCAGGGTGATGAGGCCGAAGTGCTGTTCGTCGATGCGTGTCAGCACGTCCAGCGGCCGCACCAGTTGCTGCAGGCGCCGGCCGATGCCGTGCAGCAGCTCCTGGTGGAAGCCGGGGAAATGCTGGCCGTCCTGCTCCAGCAGGACGGGAATGCCGATCAGCAGGTAGCACACCGCGCCGCCGCGGGATTCCACCTGGCGAATGCTGTCGGCGAGCTTCTGCCGCAGGTAGCGCAGGTTGCCCAGGCCGGTGGCGGCGTCCACCAGGTTGCGCTCTTCCAGGCGGTTGATGTTCTCGGTGAGCAGGCGGTTCTCCACCAGCAGGCGCTGCAGGGTGTTGCACAGGCGGTCGGCGGCCAGCACCCGCGGCACCAGTTGCTCGCTCATCGCCGTCTTGCTGACGAAGTCGTCCACGCCGCGGTCGAAGGCCTCGGCCAGGGCGTTGTCGCCCTCCTTGCCGGTGAGCAGCATGATGTAGGTGTAGTGGTCGCCGCTTTCGTCCAGCTGGCGTACCCGCGCGGTGAGCTCCAGGCCGTCCATCTCCGGCATCAGCCAGTCGGCCAGGAGCACGCTCACCGGTTCCCGTTCCAGCAGTTGCAGGGCCTCGCTGGCGCTGCTGGCGAAGCGCACGTTCTGGTAGCCGGCCTGGCTCAGCGCCCGGCCGATCATGGCGCTGGAGAATTTCGCGTCGTCGACCACCAGGATGCTCAGATGGTTGGTTGGCATGGGGCAGGGAACTCGGAGGAGGCGGGGATTCGCCGGTTCTGGGCCGGGCGCGTGCTTGTGGCTCAGTTATAATGAGCGCGCATTTTTACCGTCAAGCCAGGCGCGTGCCCGAGTGTGAACCGGATCGCGCCGTCCATCTGGAGAGATGACATGCCTTCGTTCGACGTGGTGTCCGAACTGGACAAGCACGAACTGACCAACGCCCTGGACAACGCCGGCAAGGAGCTCGAGCGCCGCTTCGACCTCAAGGGCAAGTGCAGCTTCGAGCCCAAGGACAAGTCGGTTACCTTGACCGCCGAGGCCGATTTCATGCTGGAGCAGATGCTCGACATCCTGCGCAGCAACCTGATCAAGCGCAAGATCGACATCCAGTGCATGGAGCTCAAGGACGCCTACCCCTCGGGCAAGGTGGTCAAGCAGGAAGTGAACTTCCGCGAGGGCATCGACAAGGACCTGGCGAAGAAGATCGTCGGCCTGATCAAGGACCGCAAGATGAAGGTCCAGGCCGCCATCCAGGGCGAGCAGGTGCGCGTCACCGGCAAGAAGCGCGACGACCTGCAGGAAGTGATCGCCATGCTGCGCGGCGAGTCCCTGGGCATGCCGGTGCAGTTCAACAACTTCCGCGATTGAGCGGAACCTCGTTGTCCGGGCGGCGTCGCAAATAGAGCGCCGCTCGGCGAATACCGATCGCCATGGTTCGCCATGGCGTTCGTATTTCTAATAATCGAAAACCAAGGGGGCCCCATTCCATGGACATGAATTACGACCAGCTAGTACGGAGCGCAGAGGCCTGGATGCCGGTGGTGCTGACTTACCTGGGCAACGCCGTGCTGGCGCTGATCACCCTGCTGATCGGCTGGTGGCTGATCAACCTGCTGACCCGCCGGGTGGGCGGGCTGATGGCCAGCCAGCGGGTGGACAAGACTCTCCAGGGCTTCATCGGCAGCCTGGTGAACGTGGCGCTGAAGATCCTCCTGGTGGTCAGCGTGGCCTCGATGATCGGCATCCAGACCACCAGCTTCGTCGCCGCCATCGGCGCCGCCGGCCTGGCCATCGGCCTGGCCCTGCAGGGCAGCCTGTCGAACTTCGCCGGCGGCGTGCTGATCCTGCTGTTCCGTCCGTTCAAGGTCGGCGATGCCATCGAGGCGCAGGGCGTCTCCGGCACCGTGGACAGCATCCAGATCTTCCACACCGTGCTGCGCACCGGCGACAACCGCACGGTCATCATGCCCAACGGCGCGCTGTCCAACGGCATCATCACCAACGTCTCGAGCCAGGCCACGCGCCAGGTGATCTTCGACATCAAGCTGGCCTTCGACGCCGACCTGGACGCGGCCCGTGGCATCCTCCTGGAACTGGCCCAGGACCCGCGCGTGCTCAAGAACCCGGCGCCGGTGGTGGTGGTCTCGGCCCTGGGCGAGAACTCGGTGACCTTGTCGCTGCGCCTGTGGACCGCCAACGCCGATTTCGGCGCGGTGACCTTCATGCTCAACGAGCAGGTGCGCCTGTGCCTGCGCGACCGCGGCATCGACCTGGCCCTGCCGAGCCGGGTGGTGCGGGTGGTCAGGGGCTCCGAGGAAGAAGCCTTGGCCGAATAAGGGCGAGTCCATGGAAAAGGCCGGCGATATGCCGGCCTTTTTCGTTTCTGCGCCGGCTTTGCCGGCGCAATCGCGGGCAGGGCCCGCTCCTACAGGTCGAGGGAGAATTCTGGCGTAGGATGGGTGGAGCGAAGCGATACCCATCGCCATGACCGCATGGGTTTCGCAAGCTCAACCCATCCTACGAAGGCGCCTCGGTGCAGATTCCCCTGTAGGAGCGCGCCCTGCGCGCGAATCGCGGGTAGGGCCCGCCCAAGGCAGCTCAGCCGCTGCGCTCGGCGCTGTGCCGCGTGGCTACCGGTTCTTCCGGCTCGCTCGGCACGCCGTCGGGCATGCCCTTGTCGCGGCGCATCCATAGCCAGCCGATCAGCAGCAGGGTGGGGATGCCGAGCACAGCGGTGACGAAGAAGAAATGCTCGTAGCCCATGTGCTCGACCATCTTGCCCGAGTAGCCGCCGATGAAGCGCGGCAGCAGCAGCATGGTGGAGCTGAGCATGGCGTACTGGGTGGCGGAGAACTTCAGGTTGGTCAGGCTCGACAGGTAGGCGACGAAGGCCGAGGCCGCCAGGCCGCCGCTGAAGTTGTCTAGCATGATGGTCAGCACGAACATGCTGACGTGGGGCTCGAATTCGCGCAGCAGGGTGAAGACGTCTTCGCTGATCACGCTCGGGTCGGTGATCGGCCCCATGTGCGCGAGCATGGCGAACAGCAGGTTGGTGCCGGCCGAGGCGGCGCCGGCGATGAACAGGATCGGCAGGATGCTGAAGCGGGCGATGAGCAGGCCGCCGGCCGCCGCGCCGACCAGGGTCATGATCACCCCGAACAGCTTGCTGACGGTGGCGATCACTTCCTTGGAGAAGCCCATGTCGATGTAGAACACCCCGGCCATCACCCCCATCACGGTGTCGGAGAGCCGGTAGGTGGAGATCAGCCCGAGCAGCAGCAGCGCCTGCCAGCGGTAGCGGCGGATGAACTCGGTGATGGGCGTGAGCACCGGCGCCATCAGCAGGCGGCCGGGGGCCGAGAGGCAGCTCAGGGCGATCAGCAGGTAGAGGCTCGCCAGCCACCATTTGCCGGCGCCCGCGGAGCTGGTCATGGCGGTGCCGGTCACCAGCAGGATGATCAGCACTATCACCGACACCGCCTGGTGGACGAAGTCGAACTGCGGCACGCCCTTGCCGTGGGCGGCGATCAGCAGCGGCCGGCGCACCCGCGAGAGCAACTCGCGCACCGGGCGGATCTGCTTGCGTCCGCGCGGGCTCAGGCAGAGGACGATGAACAGGGCGTAGAGCGCCGCCCGCGGCCAGGCCTGGTTGGTCAGCGCGGTGAGCATGGCCGGCACCGAGATCAGCAGCACCAGCAGCTGCAGCACCGAGAGCAGCTGGTGGTTGAAGGCGTAGGCGGAGTTGCCCACCGCCTGCGGCTGGACGTTCACCTCGGGCTCGCGGATCAGCAGGCTGGTGACCAGGCCGGGGAGGATCAGCAGGGCGAACAGCGCGTAGGTCAGGCCCCAGGCCGCCTGGCTGTAGTGCAGGCTGCTGGAGCCCAGCCATTCGGCGAGGAACAGCGCGCCGGCGCTGGCCAGCAGCACGGCGCCGCGGTAGCCGGTCATGTAGCAGGCGGCCAGGGCAGCCTGGCGGGTGTTCTCGGCGATCTCCAGGCGGTAGGCGTCGATGGCGATGTCCTGGGTGGCCGAGGCGAAGGCCACCACCAGGGCCAGGCCGATCAGCCACGGCAGGTGGCTCTGCGGGTTGCACAGGGCCATGCCGAGCAGGCCGATGGCGATCAGCGCCTGGGAGAACACCAGCCACGAGCGGCGCCGGCCGAGCCGGCCGACGACGGGCAGGCGCCACTGGTCGAGCATCGGCGACCACACCCACTTGAACGCGTAGACCAGCCCCAGCCAACTGGCGAAGCCGATGGTTTCCCGCGCCACGCCGGCTTCGCGCAGCCACACCGAGAGGGTGGTGAAGACCAGCATCGTCGGCAGCCCGGCGGCGAAGCCGAGCAGCAACAGCGCGAGACTGGCGGGAGACTTGTAGGCAACCAGTGCCTCTCGCCAGGAGTGCTTCTTCATGAAAGGTTTCCAGCACGCAAAAAATTATCGCGAACTCTACTAGCAGAGCCCGGCGTGAAGCCAGCCATGCCGACGTATGTCCACCCGATCGTTGTGGATTCGGACTCCCTCGGCGCGCAATCGTGCCCGTTGTTCGTCGCCGCCCGGGCTGCCCAGCGGCAGGCTGATGCGCCCGCCGGCGGCGATCACCCGGTGCCAGGGCAGGCGCGAGCCCTCCGGCAACTGGCTGAGCACGCGGCCCACCAGGCGCGCTGCGCGGCCCAGGCCGGCCATGCGGGCCAGCTCGCCGTAGCTCACCACGTAACCTTCGGGCACCTGGGACAGCGCCAGGTAGATGGCTTCGCGGCGCACCTGCAGGCTTTCCAGGCCGAGGTCGGCGACATTTTCAGGGGCGGGGGCGGGCGGTTTTCTCGAAGGCATGGGGCGGCTTTCCGATGGCTGCGGGCCAGGTCGACAGCATATCGCCAGGCACCGTCGGGGCAATGATGCAGGAGGTACCCTTCATCCATCCAGTTGAACTCCCTGCATGGGCCCCGGTCAGTCGTTGCTCTGGTGTCGGGTATGCGGATAATGCCCGGCTTTTTTTCCAGCCATCCGAATTGAATGCCGCTCATGCTGTCGAGAACCCTGCTGTGCCTTGCCGTCGCCGCCGCTCCCCTGACTTCCCTGGCCGATACCGTCTGGTTGAAGAACGGTGACCGGCTGACCGGCAAGATCAAGCTCTACGACGGGGGCCGCCTGGTGCTGGCCACCGACTATGCCGGCGAGGTCACCCTGACCGGCGACAAGATCGCCACCCTGCAGACCGAGCAGAACCTGCTGGTCAAGCACGACGAGGATGCCACCGGCGAGCACTCCAAGGGCCTGAAGGCCGCCGAGCCGGGCAAGGTCACCCTGGTCAACGGCGCCGAGGAGACGATACCGCTGGCCAGCATCGAGCAGATAGTGCCGCCGCGCCCGCTGCTGCAGGACTGGGTATGGAAGGGCCAGGTGGACTTCTCCGTCGACCACACCATGGCCGAGAACGACGTCGAGGACTACGACGTCGACTTCAAGACCAACGCCCGCCACGGCATGTGGCGGCACAACCTGCAGGGCGAGTACAACCGCGAGAAGAAGGACGACTCGGTCAGCGTCAACAACTATTCCGCCGAATACGCCCTGGACCGCTTCCTGGACGAGCACTGGTTCTGGCAGGGCAAGGTGGAATACAAGCGCGACTGGGTCGAGGACCTGGAGAAGAAGCGCACCGTCGGTACCGGCCCCGGCTACCAGTTCTGGGACAACGAGCTGGGCGCCTTCTCCCTGGCCACCCTGGTCAACCGCAACGACTACGACTTCGTCGGCGGCGAGAAGGACCACTTTTATTCGGCGAGCGTGAAGTGGGACTACAACCGCTACCTGTTCGCCAAGCAGTTCGAGATCTTCACCAACGGCGAGGTGGGCAAGCCGCTGTCTTCGAAGGTGGACTACGAGGTGGAGAGCGAGGCGGGCGTCCGCTACAAGCTGACCTCCTGGGCGGCCCTGAGCCTGAAGGGCGAGTGGGACCGCCTGAGCGCCGAGGACGGCGGGGTGAACCAGCGGCGCTATACGCTGGGGATCGGGGTGGGGTGGTAGGCAGGCTTTTCGTAGGAGCGAGCTTGCTCGCGAAAGGGGCTCGCCGGCGGCTGCGGTGTTGGGTTCTAGAGCGCCCTCTCCCCAGCCCTCGGCTGCGCGCCCCGCCCTGAAGGGAGAGGGGGGTTGTCCGTGCCGAGAGAAGGTATGGTTTCAGTCGGTAATCACTGTGCTAGCCGGCTAACGCCGAACTATCAGCATCTGCCCAACGGTTCCCTCTCCCTTCAGGGAGAGGGTTAGGGAGAGGGTGCTCTCAGTCTTGGCGCCAAAGTCCCCGGAAGCCCTGTTCGCGAGCAAGCTCGCTCCTACAAAAAAGCACCCCAAACAAAAAAGCCCCGCATCAGCGGGGCTTTTTCGTCAGCGCGACGGAATCACAGACGCAACCCGCCATCCAGCTCCAGCACGCGGCCGGTGTAGTAGTCGTTCTCGAGGATGTAGGCCACCGAGTGGGCGATCTCGTCCGGGCGGCCCAGGCGCTTGAGCGGGATGCCGCTGGTCATCTTCTCCAGGGCCTCGGGCTTCATGCTGGCGACCATGTCGGTCTCGATGAAGCCCGGCGCCACACCGGCCACGCGGATGCCGTAGCGCGCCAGTTCCTTGGCCCAGACCACGGTGTCGGCTGCGACGCCGGCCTTGGCCGCGGAGTAGTTGGCCTGGCCCATGTTGCCGGCGCGGGAGATGGAGGAGATGTTGACGATCGCGCCCTTGTTGTCCAGCTCGATCATCTTCGCCGCCACTTCGCGGGTGCAGAGGAACACGCCGGTCAGGTTGACGTCGATCACCGCCTGCCACTGGGCCAGGCTCATCTTGCTCAGCTGGCCGTCCTTGACCTTGATGGTCAGGCCGTCGCGCAGGATGCCGGCGTTGTTCACCAGGCCGTTGATGGCGCCGAAGTCGCTGGCCACCTGGGCCACCATGTGGCTAACCTGTTCCTCGTTGGCCACGTTGCACAGGTAGGCGCGGGCGTCGCCGCCGGCGGCCTTGCAGGCGGCGACGGCCTCGTCCAGTTTCTCCTGGTTCAGGTCGACCAGCGCCAGTTTCGCTCCCTTGGCGGCGAGGAACTCGCCCATGGCGCGGCCCAGGCCCTGGCCGCCGCCGGTGATGATGATGACCTTGTCTTGCAATTGCATGGTTGGAATCCCCACGGCAATGTCTGGTGATTGGCCTCGCCGGCAACGGTGAACGAATTTTCTGTGCCCGTCCGTTTGCGACGGATTCTTAGCGAGGAGTCATAAGGTGAGCGTGAAAGCTGCCAAGAATGCCCGAGAATTGCTGCTCAAGGAATACCGGGCAGTGCTTTCCACCCAGTCGAAGAAGTGGCCGGGCTATCCCTTCGGCTCGGTGGTTCCATACTGCCTGGACGGCGCCGGCCGGCCGCTGATCCTGATCAGCCGGATCGCCCAGCACACCCACAACCTGCAGGCCGACGCCAAGTGCTCGCTGCTGGTCGGCGAGCGCGGCGCCGACGACATCCAGGCCGCCGGCCGCCTGACCCTGCTGGCCGAGGCCCGGCAACTGGAGGATGTCGAGGAGATCGAGGCCGCGGCGGAGCGCTACTACCGTTTCTTCCCCGGCTCGCGCGACTACCATACGGCCCACGACTTCGACTTCTGGGTGCTGCAGCCGGTGCAGTGGCGCTTCATCGGCGGCTTCGGCGACATCCACTGGCTGGGCGCCGACAGCGTGCCGCTGGCCAACCCCTTCGTCGGCGAGGTGGAGCGGGGCATGGTCGGGCACATGAACCAGGACCACGCCAACGCCATCGCGCATTACCTGGAGCTGGCCGGCCTGCCGGTGGGCGAGGGCCCGGAGCTGGTGGGAATCGATACGGAAGGTTTCCACCTGCGCGTCGGCTCCATCCTCCACTGGCTGCCGTTCCCGGCGCCCTGCGCCAACCCCGGCGAGGTTCGCCAGGCGCTGGTGCAACTGGCGCGGGCGCAGGCCTGGCCGGGTACCGAGGTGATCCAGGCTTGAAATAGGCGGGTGTCGGCGCCAACTACTGAATATCCGGGCCGACGCCCCGCCAAGGACCCCTGAAATGCGAGTTACCCTGTTCTTCCTGCTGCTCTTCCCGCTGATCGAACTGGCCGTGCTGATCAAGGTCGGCAGCGTCATCGGCGTGGGCTGGACCCTGCTGCTGCTGGTCGCCAGCGCCTTCCTCGGCGCGGCGCTGCTGCGCGTGGCCGGCCTGGCCACCCTGTGGCGCGCCCGCGAGCGCCTGGCCCGCGGCGAGATGCCCGAGCAGGAAATGCTCGAGGGCCTGCTGATCGCTGTCGGTGGCGCCCTGCTGATGCTGCCGGGCTTCATCAGCGACGTCTTCGGCCTGCTCTGCCTGCTGCCGTTCACCCGCAGCCTGCTGCTGGGCGGCCTGCGCCGGCGCATGCGCGAGCAGGAAGAGCGGCGCCGCGCCTTCGCCGGCGACCCGTCGGCGCAATCCCGCGGCCCGCAAGGGCCGAACGTGATCGAGGGCGAGTTCGAACGCCGCGACAACGATCGCCTGCGCTGAAAATTTTTTCTTCACGGCCTTGAAATGCCCCACGACGACCTCATGTAGCAGGCACCGCAAGGTCCCTGTCATTCGGACAGGCTGTCTTACGCGGCTCGCCCGTCGGGCCGCAAACCGGCGAAGCCGGCTTCAACAAAACCTGCCGGACACTGATCCGGCCGTTGTAAACCACTGTTTGGGAGAGTTACGACTATGAAGCTTCGTCCTCTGCATGATCGCGTCGTCATCCGTCGCAGCGAGGAAGAAACCAAGACCGCAGGCGGCATCGTGCTGCCGGGTTCCGCCGCCGAGAAGCCGAACCGTGGCGAAGTGGTCGCCGTCGGTGCCGGCCGCGTGCTGGACAACGGCGAAGTTCGCGCTCTGGCAGTGAAAGTGGGTGACAAGGTGGTGTTCGGCCCCTACTCGGGCAGCAACGCCATCAAGGTCGACGGCGAAGAACTGCTGGTGATGGGCGAGTCCGAGATCCTCGCCGTCCTGGAAGACTGATCAGTCCGCCCCAACCCCACTGAATTCGATTTAGAGGAAACAGAACATGGCTGCTAAAGAAGTCAAATTCGGCGATTCCGCTCGCAAGAAAATGCTGGTCGGCGTGAACGTGCTGGCCGATGCCGTCAAGGCCACCCTCGGCCCGAAAGGCCGTAACGTCGTCCTGGACAAGTCCTTCGGCGCACCGACCATCACCAAGGATGGCGTGTCCGTTGCCAAGGAAATCGAACTGAAGGACAAGTTCGAGAACATGGGCGCCCAACTGGTGAAAGACGTTGCCTCCAAGGCCAACGACGCCGCCGGTGACGGCACCACCACCGCCACCGTCCTGGCCCAGGCCATCGTCAACGAAGGCCTGAAGGCCGTTGCCGCCGGCATGAACCCGATGGACCTGAAGCGCGGCATCGACAAGGCCACCATCGCCATCGTCGCCCAGCTGAAAGACCTGGCCAAGCCGTGCACCGACTCCAAGGCCATCGCCCAGGTCGGCACCATCTCCGCCAACTCCGACGAATCCATCGGCCAGATCATCGCCGAAGCCATGGACAAGGTCGGTAAAGAAGGTGTCATCACCGTCGAAGAAGGCTCGGGCCTGGAAAACGAACTGTCCGTCGTAGAAGGCATGCAGTTCGACCGCGGCTACCTGTCGCCCTACTTCATCAACAAGCCGGACACCATGGTGGCCGAGCTGGAAAACCCGCTGCTGCTGCTGGTCGACAAGAAGATCTCCAACATCCGCGAAATGCTGCCGGTGCTGGAAGCCGTCGCCAAGGCCGGCCGTCCGCTGCTGATCGTCGCCGAGGACGTCGAGGGCGAAGCCCTGGCCACCCTGGTGGTCAACAACATGCGCGGTATCGTCAAGGTCGCCGCCGTCAAGGCCCCGGGCTTCGGCGATCGCCGCAAGGCCATGCTGCAGGACATCGCCGTCCTGACCGGCGGTACCGTCATCTCCGAAGAAGTCGGTCTGAGCCTGGAAGGTGCCACCCTGGAGCACCTGGGTAACGCCAAGCGCGTTTCCATCAACAAGGAAAACACCACCATCATCGACGGCGCCGGCGCCCAGGCCGACATCGAGGCCCGCGTCGCCCAGATCCGCAAGCAGGTCGAAGAGACCTCCTCGGACTACGACCGCGAGAAGCTGCAAGAGCGCCTGGCCAAGCTGGCCGGCGGTGTTGCCGTGATCAAGGTCGGCGCTGCCACCGAAGTCGAGATGAAAGAGAAGAAAGCCCGCGTCGAAGACGCCCTGCACGCTACCCGCGCTGCGGTGGAAGAGGGCGTGGTCCCCGGCGGTGGCGTGGCCCTGGTGCGCGCACTGCAGGCCATCGAAGGCCTGAAGGGCGACAACGAAGACCAGAACGTCGGCATCGCCCTGCTGCGCCGCGCCGTCGAATCCCCGCTGCGCCAGATCGTCGCCAACGCCGGTGACGAGCCGAGCGTGGTGGTCGACAAGGTCAAGCAAGGCTCCGGCAACTTCGGCTTCAACGCCGCTACCGGTGTCTACGGCGACATGATCGAGATGGGCATCCTGGACCCGGCCAAGGTCACCCGTTCGGCCCTGCAGGCCGCTGCCTCCATCGGCGGCCTGATGATCACCACCGAGGCCATGGTTGCCGAAGTGGTGGACGACAAGGCCGCTCCGGCCATGCCGGACATGGGTGGCATGGGTGGCATGGGCGGCATGATGTAAGAGCCTGTTTACGATCTCGCGAGCTAGAGCAGAACAAGGCGCAACGACCAACGGGAGTAACAGCCGAAGGCTGGCCCGAAGGGCGAGCGCAGCGAGTCAAAACAGGCGAGGGAAGCACCGGGCTCGCGTTCGAGTTTAGTCCGCTAAATGAGCATCACTCGTCTGTTTTTAACGCAGTTATGCCGACGCGCAGCAGATCGTAGATAGGTTCTTAGTCACCCGGCCCCAGGCTGAGAAAAAGCCCCGCTTCGGCGGGGCTTTTTCGTTTCCGGCCCTTTGTGCCAAGATGTGCCGCGCAGGAGATGGCATTCCTCCTTCAACCGCCCCCCGTGGCTGATGATGCCTACGCATTCACCTGGACCAGGCGCGTAGGCGTTCGCCTGCGGCCTGTCCGAAAGCCCCTCAAGGACAGGATCATGTGGAAACCCGTTCTCGCCATCGCCCTCGGCGCCGCCATCGGCGCGTTGCTGCGCTGGTACCTCGGCCTCAAGCTGAACAGCCTGATGCCCAACGTCCCTCCCGGCACCCTGGCCGCCAACCTGATCGGCGGCTACATCATCGGCGTCGCCGTCGCCTACTTCGCCAGCGCCCAGGGCATCGCCCCGGAGTGGCGGCTGCTGATCATCACCGGCTTCTGCGGCGGCCTGACCACCTTCTCGACCTTCTCCGCCGAGGTCGTCACCCTGCTGCAGGAAGGCCGCCTGGCCTGGGCCATGGGCGCGGTCGCCGTGCATGTCTGCGGCTCCCTGGCGATGACCCTGCTCGGCCTGTTCACCGGCAACTGGCTGATAGGCAGATGAACCGCCGCGGGGGCGCTGCGAGTTCGCCCCCGCGACTCTTCGCGACACCTCTCCCGCGATCCCCTTCACGCCCCGGCTGGCGCGGCCTGGCGCTTTGTGAAAAAAACGTCAAAGACGCTTAAGTTCCAATTAAGCGAGCTAGTCTAGGGTGCCCTGCAAAGCGGAGAGGAACATGCGGATTCTGTTGGTGGAAGACAACCGGGACATCCTGGCCAATATGGCGGATTACCTGGGGCTCAAGGGTTACACGGTGGATTGCGCGCAGGACGGCCTGTCCGGCCTGCACCTGGCGGCCACCGCGCACTACGACCTGATCGTCCTGGACGTGATGCTGCCCGGCCTGGACGGTTTCACCCTGTGCCGGCGCCTGCGCGAAGACGCGCGGCGCGACACCCCGGTGATCATGCTGACCGCCCGCGACCAACTGGATGACCGCCTGCAAGGCTTCCGCTCCGGCGCCGACGACTACCTGCTCAAGCCCTTCGCCCTGTCGGAGCTGGCCGCGCGCATCGAGGCGGTGCTGCGCCGGACCCAGGGCGGCGGCCGCCGCGAGCTGCAGGTGGCGGACCTGAGCTACAACCTCGACACCCTGGAAGTGAACCGCGCCGGCAAGGCGCTCAAGCTCAACCCCATCGGCCTCAAGCTGCTGGCCGTGCTGATGCAGAAGAGCCCCCACGTGGTGCGCCGCGACGTGCTCGAGGAGGCCGTCTGGGGCGACGACTGCCCGGACAGCGACAGCCTGCGCAGCCACGTCCATCAACTGCGCCAGGTGATCGACAAGCCTTTCGCCCTGCCGTTGCTGCACACCGTCCACGGTGTCGGCTACCGCCTGGCGGAGGAAACGAATGGAGTATAGGCAGAGCCTTTCCCGCCGGATCGTCTTTGCCTTCGTGTTCATGACCGCGCTGGTCGGCGGCCTGTTTTCGCTGAGCATCGTCGGCGTGGTGCACGTGGTCGAGGAACGCCTGATCTCCCGTGACCTGGGCGGCGAACTGGACCGCATCATCAACGAGGACCTGCACAGCGGCAGGGGCCCGCGGCTGGACCCGGGCATGCGCTTCTTCGTCAGCGATGGCGTCGGCATCTATGCCATGCCGCCGGCGCTGCGGCGCCTGGAGTCGGGCTTCCACGAAGTGTTCGACGGCGAGCTGTCGTTCCACGCGCTGGTGCGCGACACCGACGGCCGCCGCTACGTGCTGCTGCAGGACCAGAGCGATTTCGAGGCGCGCGAGCAGGTGCTGTACGCCGCCGTGGTGACCGGCTACGTGCTCAGCCTGGCGCTGGCCGGCCTGCTCGGCTGGCTGCTCTCGCGCAAGGTGATGGAGCCGGTGGTGCGCCTGGCGCGCCAGGTGCGCCACCGCGACCAGTTGCTGGACCTGGCGCCGCCGCTGGCGCCGGACTACGCCCACGACGAGGTCGGCGAACTGGCCGAGGCCTTCGACTATGCGATCGGCCAACTGCACCAGGTGCTGACCCGCGAGAAGCTGTTCACCAGCGACGTCAGCCACGAGCTGCGCACGCCGCTGATGGTGATCGCCACCAGCAGCGAGCTGCTTGCCGAGGAGCCGGGCCTGAGCCCGAAGGCGCGCACCCAGCTGGCGCGGATCACTACCGCCAGCGAGGAAATGCGCGACCTGGTACAGACCTTCCTGATGCTGGCGCGCTCGCGCACCAAGGAACTGGACATCGCCCCGCGGGCCGGCCTGCAGCGCATCGCCGACGACCTGGCCGGGCAATGGCGCGGGCCCATCGAGGCCAAGGGGCTGCAGCTGATCTACGAGGTGCGGGGAGTGCCGCCGGAGGAATACAACGCGGCTTTCCTGCGCTCGGTGATGAGCAACCTGTTGCGCAACGCCATGCACTACACGGACGCCGGACATATCCGCTTGCAATTGACCGACAGCGGTTTCGTCGTCGAGGACAGCGGTCAGGGCATCCCCGAGGAACAGCGCGAACGCATGTTCCAGCCCTTCGTCCGCGGCCCGCAACAGCGCGGCGAGGGCCTTGGCCTGGGCCTTTCGCTGGTGAAGCGGATCTGCGCGGCGGAAGGCTGGGAAGTCGGCCTCACGCCGGCGCAACCGCACGGATGCCGTTTCGAGGTTCGCCTGGTGGGCGAGCCTTGACGAATTTTTCACATGCGCATGACCGCATGGATACAGAATCACCCTTAGTTTCGTATAAAAAATGAGCAGGAACCCCATCATGAGCGACAAGCCCGTCGAGCTCGAGTTTTCCCAGAAATACGACCGTCAGCATGCCGAGCGCTACCTGCGCAAGCATCGCAGTGGGCTGTCCCGGAAACTTTCCCATTGGCGCGATGTCCAGATCGCCCGCCAGGCGCTCAAGCTGGCCGGCCAGCCGAACCTGGTGCTGGACCTGCCGTGCGGCGCCGGTCGCTTCTGGCCGATGTTGGCCGAGAAGGACAACCGGGTGATCATCGGCGCGGACAATTCCGCCGACATGATCGCCGTGGCCTGCGCCGGCCAGCCGGAGGAGGTTGTCAAACGCGTGCGACCTTTGCAGACTTCGGCGTTCGCCATCGATTTGCCGGACAACGCCGTCGACAGCATTTTCAGCATGCGCCTGATGCACCACATCGGTGAACCGAGCGACCGCATGACCATGCTGCGCGAGTTCCACCGCGTGACCCGCGACAGCGTGATCCTCTCGCTGTGGGTCGACGGCAACTTCAAGGCCTGGAAACGTCGTCGCGCCGAGGAAGGGCGCAAGAAGCACGCGTACCAGAACCGCTTCGTGATTCCTGCCCGCAGCATCGAGGAGGAGTTCCGCCAGGCCGGTTTCTCGGTGCAGGACCATATCGATTTCGTCCCGCTGGTGCACATGTGGCGGGTCTACATTCTGCGTAAGGAGTAATGATGGGCGCTGATTTGGCAGCTCTGCAGCGAATTTCCGGTGAAGATGCCATCGATCGCTGGTTGCAGATTCCCGGCAAATGGGTAGAGGAGCCGAATCGGCGGCGGGGCGGCGAAAGCGGGGTCCAGCGCGTGCTGACCGACGATGGCCGCCTGCTCTATCGCAAGCAGCAGGTCGGGCATATCTACCGCGACCTGCTGCACCCCTTCGGCTACCCGACCGCCATCCGCGAGCGCGATGCGCTGCAGGCCGCCGCGAGCCTGGGCGTCAAGGTGCCGACCCTGGTCTACGCCGGCTGCCGCAAGGTGGACGGCGAATGGCAGGCGCTGCTGGTCACCGAGTCGCTGGACGGCTATTCGAGCCTGGAAGACTGCTACGCCCGCGGCGACCACGAGCGCTGGGGCGAGGCCGTGCACCAGCGCATCCTGCAGCAGTACGGCAAGACCCTCGCCAGGCTCAACCTGGGCCGCTGGCAGCATGGCTGCCTGTACCTCAAGCATGTCTTCGTCAAGGTCGAGGGCGAGCAGATCGACGTCGCCCTGATCGACATGGAAAAAGCCCGCCAGCGCTTCAGCGCCCGCCGCGCGGCCCGCCACGACCTGCGCCAGGTGAAACGCCGTTCGTCGTGGACGGAAGCGCAGTGGCAAGCCTTTGTCTATGGTTACGAGGCGGCGTTTGGCAGCGCCATCAAAGGGTTGCAGACATGAAACTAGAAATCACACGAAGTTTGCTCCTCGTTGGCGCCTTGGGCGTGGCAACGCTGGCGGCGGCTGCCTGGCATGAGCCGGGTCCCGAGGTGATCGGCTCCCATGGCGAGCAGGCCAGCTGCCGTGTGCCGGCGAATGTGCAGGCCAAACAGGCGGCGCGGCCGGACCACGATCTGCTGTTGTTCCTCTTTGGCATGTCGCAGGGTGGTGTCAGCGCACCACGTTGAGCCCGCGATGGCGGGGAATTCCGGGCGTTAAGAAAAGAATGCCGTTTCTCTCCATGGGGGAAACGGCATTTTTCATATGGGATGAGGCTATCGCTTGTGAACCTTGGTCCCCTTGCACCCAGCCTGACCCCCGTCATTCCCGCGAACGCGCACTACTGTCCGGAATATTTATCGGGGAAAGTCTGGAGGGCTTGCGGGGGCTGAAGGCACGGGTTAAACCGTTGAGCGCCAACTCAACCTCACAGCCCCCGCAAGATGTTCAGGATAAGCCGTTTTCACGATGTTCTAAAAGCGCTACCTCGCGGCGTCTTCGATCGACTGGTCGCCGAACAAAACGCCGACAAGCACAGCAAGCGCTTTGGCAGTTGGGATCACCTGGTGGCCATGGTGTACGCCCACCTGGCAGGCGCGAGCAGCCTGCGTGCGCTTGAAACCAGCTTCAACAGCCACCCCCATCAGCACTATCACCTGGGTACGGGCCCGATCCG